>NZ_JBIWFD010000002.1:0-1025069 GCF_044762875.1 Peribacillus sp. NPDC096379 | reverse complement strand
AAAAAATACGAAATTTCTATTGTAAATCAAGATACAGAATATGTTGTGGATATTGATGCATCAACAGGTGATATTTTGAAAGTTGATCCAAACACAAAAAATTGATAGAGCCATGGTACGAACGATTTAAAATCATTTAAAGAAAAGTCCAATAAATAACCGTAGGAGGTTTTATCATGATTCAAAATTTTAAAGTAAAACTATTGTTTGAAGGTCAAGTTCATGAACGTCATCAGTTTTCGTTAACCTTTGAAGGCGATAATTATCAAGGGATTTTCCACGATGGAGAAATTCAGTGGTTTCATCCTCAACCTAAAAATAATCTTGGTGAAGATGATCTTCAAAACTTGGAATCTAAAGTGTATGACTTAATGACAAACTACGTATATCAAGATTTTAAAGTAAAACCATTGTTCGAAGATCAAGTTCATGAACGTCATCAATTTACACTAACCTTTGAAGGGGATAATTATCATGGGATTTTCCACGATGAAGAAATTCAATGGTTTCATCCTCAACCCCAAAACAACCTAGAAGAAGATGACCTTCAAGATTTGGAATCGAAAGTGTATAACTTGATGACTAACCACGTATATCAAGGTTTTAAAGTAAAATCATTGTTCGAAAATCAAGTTCATGAATGTCATCAATAGACTAATATATAAGAGGTGGGTATCTAAATGATGCCCACCCTTTTTCGCCCTTGAAACATCCACATTTTTCCTAATGTATGATTTTGTATATTTACGTACATTGAAAAGAACACCAAAAAGGGTCTTCTTCTTGAACTAATGTCACCCATTAGCTTAATAAGCTAGATAAAAAAACTCCTCTTATTTTATTTCAAGAAGAGTTTACATAATCATCTTTATCGGTATTGAAAAAGGATCTTCGGTTGGAAGATCCTTTTAGTTGTTAGTTCAATTAAAACGCCCGATTTCGGCACTATTTAAATACTTCATCTTCTAACTCTTCAATTCTCTGTTTCAACTGTCTATTTTCCTTTTTTACTTCGTATGAATTATAAAACGCTCCTGCTGCAAGGGAAAACGCAAACCACGCCCACAACCAATCCAATTCAATCCCTCCTTAAGAACTGCAATAAAATGATAAAGCTTATTGAAGATAATGGCCCTTTTGCTGAATAAGGTTTCCAAGGAACACATGAATGCTCTATACAAATCTAGTTAACATAAAGTCAATTTTCCGAAACTTCCAAACTATGAACCCCCTTGGCGCTCAAGGGGCTCCGAATGATCCATTTTTATCGTTTCTATATGATTTTATACATGGTTGATGAATCAACATTTTCGGCTTCTGAAGAAGCCTGGTAGCTGCATAAAAAAGGGATGTTTTATGCAAATTCTTCTTTCACTAAAGTACCAATTAGTTAAAATGAGAATTATTAATCGACCTTTAGCTTTATCGCTCTTGTAGCAATAAAAGTTTTAATATGCTTGTCTAAAATCCTTGTTCCGCCAAAATCATCTTCATAAAAACCTGAAATCACAAACCCTGCATCAATCTGCCCTTGAATTTGATCTTCCAAAGTATGTGCGTATTCTATTGTTTGACTTGAATTGATATAATCTTGAACTTCATCCTTTGGCAGATAATCCAATGTCGATGAAGGTATAGAATGTTTAACATCAAGAATCCCTTTTCTTTCTTGATTATCATCAAAAATCCATAATAGAGGATTAGTAAATCCAGCAATTAAAATTCCTCTATTTTTTAAGACTCTTGAAACTTCATTCCATACAGGTTGAACATCTTTTACAAATAAATTAGAAACAGGATTAACGATAATATCAAAATACTCATCTTCAAAGTCACCAAGTTCTGACATATCCCCTTGAACCGTTTTTAAAGTTAATCCATCACGTTTAGCTACCTTTTCATCTTGTTGCAATTGCTTTTTAGATATATCAGTAACTGTTACATCTGCTCCAGCCGCAGCTAAAACTGGTCCTTGTTGCCCCCCACCAGATGCTAAACAAAGTATTTTTAATCCGTCTAAAGATTTAGGAAACCAATTTCTTGGAACTGTTTTTTCAGTAGTGACAGTAATTTCCCAGTCACCAGATTTACTTTTATCAATGATTTCGCTACTTACAGATTGGGTGTATCTAGAACCCTCTTCAACCTTCTTATCCCAAGCGATACTGTTTTGTTGTGTTGTATCCATTGTAATTCCTCCTATAGCAAGAATCTTTACTACAATCTTATCATTACTCCTGTTTACATTAGGTTTAGTATCCAGTTTACTGTTCGACTAACCAGGCAGGGTAGGTGAATAAGGTTTTTTTCCGAATGTATGATTTTGTATATTTTCATACATTGAAAAGAATTTCTAAGTATTGATATTAACCTATCGTAGTAGTAGTAGTTAAATTATAAAGAATAATACCCAACACAAAAAAAATTGAATTATAATTCCAACAACACTACAAATTAAACACGAAATCGCTAACCCTCTACCACCTTCATTTGTCTTTTCTATTTGTTTTACAGCTTTTCTTGAAAATAGAATCCCAATAATACCGAGGATTAAACCAAGGAATGGAATTAAAATTGATAGAATACCATTAATTAAAGAAATTATCGAATTACTATTTGTTTGAGTTTTTCCAACCATTTATATCCTCCATTTAGCTTAAGAAGAAACTTAGAATCGGACACAATAACAATAATAATATTGAAATGGTAATAAGCACTTTTGATACTTTTTTTGGGAGTTTTTCTCGACCTTTACCCGTGTACCATCCACTAAACTGAAATTTATTCCTATATAGTACAAAGAATAAAATAAGAATTGCTATTAATACCATCCAGCCATATGTGACAGTGTTAGTTCCTAATTTTGAGTATACATAATTTATTAAGACACTTAAAATCCCACAAAAAAATACAAATATAAAAGCAATTCGTACTAACTCCAATAATACCTTCATTAGTATCACTCTCCAACTTTTTCATTCGCATTAATTTTACCATACACTTCCAATTTTTTTCGTTCAACTAAACTGCCCGTTCGTTGAATACCGAGGTGTGAACGTACGATATTAGATATTTACGTACATTGAAAAGACCACCAAGTTGGTGGTCGCTTTGTTGAATTAAAATTTCCTTTGTTTTCTTTAGGTGCTCATAAGCCAAACTCTATCTACTAAATACATTATTTTTTAGATGTTTCCTTTTAGAATTAATGTATAGCTGACAAAGTTTAATTGGTAAATATCCTAAAATTCCTCCAAGAGTATTTAAAATTAAATCATCAATGTCAAAACTACCAAACTTAAATATAAGTTTGAAAATTTCATATTTTATGCTGAATAGCGAGATGCAACGACTAAATTTTTCACGACAGTTTTTTGCGAGAGTTAAATTATTTAAAATAATTGCTGAATACAAACAAAAATCTGTATAATTAACTGCTTAAATCCGCATCCTTCCATTGAAAAATGCGGATAATGAAATAATCTTTACTTTTCATCAATTCTTTCTTCAAATGAATCTGAAACGATCTCTCCTTTGTGCATCGTCATTACTCGTCCAGGTCTCCTTGCAATGGCTTCCGCTGAACAAGATGCATCAACCAGTACGATACTTGCATCATCTCCTACATTTGGCCACACTTGTTCACCTTGATGATTAAGAGGTGTTTTTCCATCTGTAATAAAGGAGAGCGTTTGGGCTAATGATTGTTCATCTACCCAGCCTGAAATTTCTGCCAAACGACCAGCCCGTTCTAAAATATCTCCGTTTCCAAAGGGTGACCAAACATCAAAGATATTATCGCACCCGACAGCAACCGGTACACCTTTTTTGCGCAATAAGCCAACAGGCGGGAACTTCCGATCGATCGGCACACTCGTAATGATGGAGATTCCTGCATCAGCTAGTATTTCCGCCACTCCTTTTGCTTGAGATAAAGGAATATCCCCGAGTCCAAATGCATGGCTAATCGCAACCTTACCTTGAAGACCGGCTTCCTTCGTTAACCGAGCCAATCTTTTCATTGTGAAAATACCTAGATGATCTGCATCATGTAAATGCAAGTCGATTCCCGCATTTCCTTCAACAGCGAGGTCAACCATCTGTTGTAAAGAGGCTTCGATGTCGCCATCTACAGTAGCCGGATCAACTCCCCCTACATAGTTTGCCCCTTGATGAAGGGCTTCACTAATTAAATTCTTGGCATTCGAGCGTAATAAACCGTGTTGAGGAAATGCAACAATTTCATACGATAATTTCCCTTCAAATGTTTGCAATGCTTTTTTAACTTCTTCCAAATTCTTTAGCCCAACCTCCGGATAAATGTCTACATGAGTTCGTACATGTGTCACACCGGATGTCAGATAATGATTAAGTAACTTTTCTGCACGTTCCTGTGTCGTTGTTTCCAAAGAAGGGAGAACTTTCTTCTCGATTTCAAGGCGTTCAAAAATACTATTTACAGGTGTTACTGAACGCCATCGATCACCAAGTAACGTTTTATCCAGATGACAATGTTTTTCAACGAAGGATGGAAGCATCAGCAACCCCTTTACATCTTTTTGTGGAAAATCATCTGTGATTGCTTCAGTGACAGGTATGATTTTCGAAATCTTTCCGCCATCAATTAATAGATGAAAACGTTCCGTATTTGTACCTGTTACCACACCATTATTATTTTGATACCCGGTTTCTAATGTCGTATTCGTTAACCAAAAGGCAGTACTCATATGATCAGTCCTTTCTATCTTTAATTTACAATGTGCCAACAACTAAATTTCCCTTAAAGAAAGTAGCCACTCTACTAGTTCTTCTTGCAACAGATTCCGCCGAACAGCTCGCGTCAACAAAAACAAAATCTGCATCGTCTCCTACATGTGGCCAAATCCGTTGACCATCGGCGTTTAAAGTTGTGACACCACCTGTAATATAACGTAAGGTTTGTCCAAGTGAAAATTCATCACTTAGCCTGAAACGTTCCGCTAATATCCCCGCTTTTTCCAAACTGTCGCCTTTTCCAAATGGTGACCAGTGATCCGTGATGCTATCATCACCAAGGGATACCTCTACCCCTTTTTTCTGTAAAAGAGGAATTGGGATCGTCTTTCCAATAGGAACCGATGAGGTAATGGAAATACCTTGATGAACAAGCATATCTGCAACATCACTTGCTTCCTCAAGTGATATGTCAGCGAGCGCTAATGCATGGCTAATGGTAACTCTCCCCTGCCAGCCTGCTTCCTCAGTCAGAGCTGCTAATCGCTTAAACGTGAAAATACCAAGATGCCCCGGATCATGTATATGAAGGTCAATATTTGTATTAGACTCTACAGCTAACTCCATTACCGTTTGTAATGATTTTTCAATATTTCCATCAATGGTCGCCGGATCAACTCCCCCTACTAGGGAAGCACCGTTTTTCAGTGCTTCCCTAATAAGTGAAACAGACTGACTTCGTAATAATCCATGCTGCGGAAAAGCGACAACTTCTACAGAAGCCTTTCCTTTATATGCTTCCACCACTTGTAAAGTAGCTTCCAAGTTTTTTAATCCGATAACAGGGTCAACATTACAATGTGTACGAATGTGCGTTGAACCTGCACGCAACAATAAGTCCAGTAAATTTTTCGCTCTTTCTTCGACAACAGGCAGCTGGCGTGGTAGTAATTTTTCCTCTTCTTCCAACCGTGTGATAATACCTTTTGATGGAATCGTTGGCGCTTTCCAAGGACCACTATAGTATGTTTTATCAAGATGAATGTGCATATCCCTAAATGATGGGAGCATTAAATAATTATTTGCATCTTGTATAGGCAAATCCGTTATTAACAGTTTATCGGCGGAGACAATTTCCCTTATCGTTCTATCTTCAATCCGTACATGAAATTGCTCTGTTTTTGTTCCGGTTACTGAACCGTTTTCATATCGGTAGCCCGTTTCTAATTTAACATTGGTTAACCAATAAGTTTTACCTGCCATGTCCAGTGCCTCCTAAAATTATGATTTTCCAACGTTTTATTATGTCAATCCAATCATTTAGAGTTTAATTCATACCAGCGTTGGTATACCTTAATACTTTCTTCATCTGGTTGTTGAACCATGGGCAATCGGCGGTCTTCAATTGGTTTACTGTATTCATCATAAAATGTTTCCAGTTCAAAGTATTTGCGATCGTCTTGATAATAAGGTGCATAATCCTCACGTGTAGTAATATAAATTACCTTTTTGGGGCTGCAATAATAAAGAGACCCTAAACACATTGGACACGGACTTGCAAGAATATAAATTTCGCAGTCTATTAAATGTTCCGTTTGCAGTTTTTTACATGCTTTTCTGATGGCAAGCACTTCAGCGTGAGCTGTTGGGTCGTGTGTTTGAGCTACCAAGTTTGGACTTTCGGCAATAATTTCTCCATTCTGTACGATCACGGTAGCAAATGGACGACCTCCTGTTTCTACATTTTCGCGTGCCAATTCGATGGTATGTTTCACAAAATCCATTAAATTTCTCCTCATTTTCATCTTTAAACGTATTGCCTTAGGCTTCGGGTTTATCAATAAGCTTCTAAGTCAGTTATAACTTCAGTTGAACCATCTAAATGGCTCTTTCTTCATCTGATAGAGAAAATTGCTTGTATACATGGTCTTGGCTTGGATTACTGGGGGTATAAAAATATACTCTTTTGATTTGGGTATAATAAATGGCACTCATACCCATCGGGCATGGCCAGGTGCTTGCATATATTTCGTAACCTTCCAGATTGGTTGTATTCAATCTTTTACAAGCTTTCCAATGATTCAGATGTTGATTGACATGCGGTAAGCAAAAAACGAACAGCAGAATTAAAAACATTCGCCCCACCTTCATAGCTTCTTTTCCCCTCTTTGTAAAAATGGTATCATGAAGATATGTATATGTAAAATATTAAAAAAGTAAGTTTAACTTAGGTTTTTCGTATATTAAAAAGGAGTGTTTTTGACGATGGATATAAAACAGCTACGATACTTTATAGCAATTGTTGAGGAAAGGCAAATCTCTGCCGCTGCTAAACGGCTTCACATTTCTCAACCACCATTAAGTCAACAGCTGAAATCAATGGAAGAGGAACTTGGCTCCAAGTTAGTAGAAAGAGGTGGGAAATACTTTGAAGTAACTGAGACGGGAAAAACGTTATATAAATATGCCTTACAAATGACTCAATTAATGGAAGAAACCAAATTAGAGGTAAAAGAAGTAGGGGCTGGGGTAAGCGGAACACTGATGATCGGTGTTAACACCTTTTCTGTGGATAACTTATCTGAAATTCTCAAACAATTTCACACAAGTTACCCCAAAGTTACCTATAAAATCCAACAAAATGAATCATCGATTCTCTGCCAACTCGTAAGAGATAGAGCCTTAGAATTGGCATTTATACGATTGCCACTTAAATTGGATGATTTTTCAATTCTTCATCTTTATACAGAACCGTTTTATTTTATTACATCTAGAAAGCAGAAATCAATCAGCCATGGTGTTTCGCTTGATGAAATTCTAAACTGCCCACTCCTCTTACCAAGTACAGAGGGATTAGGTGTTCATTATTTAATTTTAGAAGCTTTTTCCCGGCTTCAATTACATCCTCACATCATTGGTGAGTGTTCCGATATTACGCTTTTATTAGATTTAGTTTCGGCCAACTTTAGCGCATCTATTGTTCCGGAAACGGTACTTAATCAGCATAAAGGATATCCTATACATGCTTACAGAATTTCCGATACCAAGTTTTCAACCCCAATCGGTTTGATATGGCTAAAAAACCATAGCTTATCCAGGTCTGCTCAGAACTTTATTGAGTTATTCAAAAAGGAAGGAATATCGAATCAATAATGAGGCTTTTCCAAAATAAACAATCTCATAATAATTTTATTACTAAAGTTATCTGCATAATTTTGGCATTAGCATTTATCATGTAATACTTATCTACACACACTTTTACTATTATTCCTTTTGCGCATCTAACGTTTGCATGGCTTGAATAAGAAATAGCATGTGCTAGACCAATAACAGCGTCAATTTTTGTAACTACATATGAGAAATGGGCTTGTTGTTACTCCACAATCTGGCCCGATTGCTGAACAAGATAAAATCCTACATATCCATACAGGACTTACATTGTAGGGCGCTATTGTGGAAAAAGAAGTAAGAGGTTTTTTATGTAGCTCCCATGACTGCCCATTCATCACGAGACAGTTCATGATTGGATTATGTATCCCTGCAAGGGTTATTACAAATTCATATCTATTGAAAAAAATAGAAAACATACTTATTTAAATAGAAAAGACTCTGGAGAGCATCTCATCCCCAGAGCATTTTTACACAATTATAACTATATTTATTTTACTTAACAGCTTCTTTTAATTCCTTACCTGGTTTAAAAGCAGGAACTTTAGAAGCAGCAATTTGCATCTCTTCTCCTGTTTGTGGGTTTCTACCCGTTCGAGCTGCTCGGTCGCGCACTTCAAACGTGCCAAATCCAACCAATTGGATTTTCTCTTCTTTAGCAAGCGTAGTAGAGATTGTTTCAATCCATGCATTCACTGCTTTTTTAGCGTCTTCTTTTGTTAGTTCTGCTTGTGTTGCCACAGCATTCACTAGATCTGTTTTGTTCATCGTCAAACACCTCGTCTTTTATTCTTATTGGTATGTAGTAGTTTCACCATCAACATAACATATGTTCGGTATGTCTGTCTAAGAGTAGTACTTTGCGAAAGACCGATAAGGTGTATTATGTAAACTAAATCGTGATAGATTAGAAATAAAGACAAGAAGAAAAAAACTGCTAATTAAAGACGATTTAAATTTTCTTATTCTACTTTTGTAATTTTATTTTGTGTCTCCCCCCTTCGTTACTCGAATAAATTCATTTCCGAGTTTTACCATATATGATTTTACTGTATGTTATACAACGGTAGTGAAGAGTACAAAACGCTCGCCCGATTCGGATAACTTAGAATAAGGTATCTCTTACTTGGAGGCTCCTTAGTCTACCTGGGTCTCATACATGTGAATACCAAAAACAGATGGCAAGAACTTCGGTTCATGTCGTTTTTTCAATTTCTTCTTACTAGTAATTGGCTTCGACTTATAAACTCCTTGCTCCCTTTGATTAATATAAACCAGTGTCTGATTTTAATTGTCGACAAGGTGATCTATTTGACGCTTACATCTATATTGAACGTATAAAAAAATTGAAGTAGTTCATATTAAATAATATAGATAGCCATGATTAACCAATAGCGATGGCCATAGTCAGTGATTTTTCCTATCCAATATATAGTGAAATTAGAAAAGACTTTTTGATACCATAAAAAAGTTAAAAGAGGAAAAGAGGGAGACTATGTGGTTTTTAAAGAAAAAAAATATAAAAGAGTTAAATCCCTCTCCCCCTTCACCTAGTCAAGCGGTGGCCCCCCCAAAAAAAGATGCCTTAAAAACTAGTCTTCAACAAAACATACAAACTCTAAAGGATACCCTTGGGGAAAGTTCGGATATTATCATTCGTGAAATTCGAATTGGAAAAGAAGGAACCATTAAAGCCGGTATTATATATACAGACGGATTAACCGATACACCCTCATTACAAAATTTTATTTTGGAAACGCTCATGCTAGATATCAAGGGGATTGAATTACAGAAAAAAACTTCTCCTGAGAAAAATCTTATTAGCATATTAAAAGATGTTGCCTTGACAGTAGGAGAAATTAAAGAAATAACTAATCTTGATGTTCTTTTTACCAGCCTTTTGTCAGGGGATACCATTATTTTAATCGACGGATATGCCCAAGGCTTAATCATTTCCAATAAGCACTGGGTCGAGCGTGGGGTAACTGAACCAGCGGCTCAGACGGTAGTTAGAGGACCACGCGAAGGATTCACCGAAAATTTACGTGTAAATACGGCCTTAATTCGGCGGAAACTTAAAGATCCGAACCTTTGGATGGAGTCAAAAATTATTGGAACACGCACGAAAACGAACATTGCCATAGTTTATATCAATGGCATTGCAAATGACAAAATAGTGAAAGAAGTCCGTTTACGTTTGGACCGAATAAACATTGATGGAATTCTCGAAAGTGGTAATATAGAGGAATTAATTCAGGATTCACCATATTCACCTTTTTCCACTGTTTATAACACGGAACGTCCGGATGTAGTAGCTGCAGCACTAATCGAGGGACGAATAGCTATTTTGGTAGATGGAACACCATTTGTGTTACTCGTTCCAGCATTATTCGTTCAGTTTTTCCAATCTGCTGAAGATTACTATGTGCGTACGGTTATTGGGAGTCTTATTCGACTTCTTCGGTTTTTTGCATCCGGGATTTCTTTGCTTGCACCTGCATTATTTATTGCGATCACAACTTTTCATCAATCAATGCTACCGCCTGCACTCATCATTAGTCTGGCAGCCCAGCGAGAAGGTGTCCCATTTCCTGCATTTATTGAAGCGGTCATAATGGAAGTCACCTTTGAAATTTTGCGGGAAGCAGGCGTAAGAATGCCACGCTCCATCGGTTCAGCCATGTCTATTGTAGGTGCATTTGTTATTGGTACAGCAGCGGTTGAAGCAGGAATAATCTCAGCTATGATGGTAATCGTCGTTTCAATAACCGCCATATCTAGTTTTGTTTCTCCCTCTTACGACATAGCGATTGCTGTAAGGATGCTGCGCTTTGCATTTATGGCGTTAGCTGCTTCGTTTGGTTTATTTGGAATTACGGTTGGTTTAATTGCCCTTATTCTGCATTTATGCAGTTTGCGTTCTTTTGGCGTACCTTATATGTCTCCGATAGCTCCATTTAATGTTTCCGATCAAAAGGATACATTTATTGTTTTGCCTATATGGAAAATGTTTACTCGACCTCGCCTAATCAATCAACAAAATAGGGTTAGGCAACAAGATTCAGCCTCTGCAAAACCAGCACCAACAAAAAAATAAGGAGTATGAAGGGGTTTAACGATGAAAAAGTGCATCTTTGGTCTCCTAATTCTCAGCCTCTTTCTTACGGGGTGTTGGGACCGGCGGGAATTAAATGAACTCGCCATTACGCTGGCAATAGGTATCGATAAAGTTGAAGATGAATACCAAGTAACCACTCAAGTGGTTGTACCTTCGGAAGTATCCATGAAAGGAAGTACGGGGAGTACAACGGTCGCCCTTTTTACTGCTAGCGGGGAAACGGTTTATGAAGCCATTCGGAGAATGACAAAGGACTCGCCACGAAAAATATATCCTGGACACCTTCGAATGCTTGTGATTGGTGAGGAATTAGCTAAAGAAGGGATAGGCAAATCCTTGGAGTTACTGTCACGGGATTGGGAACTTCGACCGGATTTCTATGTTGTTGTTGCTAAGGATATACCCGCTAAAGAAATACTGAATGTCACAACAGCTATAGAAAGCATACCAGCCAATAAAATGTTTAACAGTCTTAAAATGTCAGAAAAAGCTTGGGCTGGTACGCACAGCATTACTTTACATGAGTTGATAGCAGATCTTACAAGTGACGGAAAGGAAGCCGTACTAACAGGAATTCAATTAATAGGAAACAAAGAAATAGGATCAAGCAAACAGAATGTGGAAACGATTTCTCCTGCTGCTCGCATTAAATATGATAATTTAGCTGTGTTTAAAGAAGATAAACTAGTGAGCTGGTTAACTGAAAAGGAAAGTAGAGGTTATAGTGATATCACCAACTCAGTAAAAACAACAGTAACACCAATATCTTGTCCTAAAGAGGGAAAAGCCACTATAGAGGTCATTCAATCCAATGCTGATGTTAAAGGTAATATAAACAATGGAAAACCTGAAGTGGATATCAATATTAAAGTAGAAGGGAATGTAGGAGAGGTAGAATGTAAAATTAATCTTACCAAACTAGGAACAATTGATGAGCTTGAGAAAATTTACGAAAAAGAAGTGATAGAAATCATTAATGAGACTTTGGACACGTTACAAAAACAATATAAAACGGACATATTTGGATTTGGTGAAGCCATCCATCGTTCCAATCCGAAAGAGTGGAATAAGATGAAAGAAAATTGGGATGAGGAATTTTCTAATTTAACAGTAAATGTTAAAGTAGACATGAAACTTCATCGTACGGGTACGATAAATAATTCCTTGTTAGAAAAGATAAAGGACTAAATAAACATGCTGAAAAGTATGGGAATACTTTTGATTGCAACTGTCATTCTGTTGATTGAAGTTCCACCTCTCTTGGAAAAAAAGTATAAAAAAGAGTTGTTAGTTTTTTCAATTCTTCTTGTTATTGGGGTAGGGTTAAGTATTGCACAAGGAGTAGGAAAAACTATTCCGAATCCAATGGACTTACTAACTTATATGTTTAAACCGCTTAATGATGTTATTGCACATTTGTCGAAGTAAAAGAACCTTATGGAGAGGACGGCATGATATGAAATGATGCAAAACGTTAAAATAAATTCGTACCAATTTCTAGTTTTAGTCACGTTATTTTCGATTGGTACGAGCATCTTAATTATTCCATCAGTTTTAGCTACAGCAGCAAAACAAGACGCTTGGATTGTCGCGATATTCGGTACGGGAATCGGATTATTAGTTATTTGGCTATTTTGCACACTAGCACAGTGGTTCCCTCATCTCACCTTTATCCAAGTTACCGAAAAAATTTTAGGGAAATGGGTAGGAAAAGCCGTATCTCTTTTATTTGTATTCATGTCTTTTATCTATGCCTCAAGTCTTTTATTTTATTCTGGGACATTCCTCAACACACATTTGATGCCAAATACTCCAATGGCAGCCCTTAATATCCTTATGGCGATAATTATCGTGATGGGAGTCCGTCTTGGATTAGAGACAATTGCTCGTTCTGCTGAAATATTAATCCTTTTTTTCTTCGTTCTTTTTCTCTTTTTAGTGCTATTTATTTCACCTGAAGTCAAGTTTGAAAACGTACAGCCTGTATATGAGGCAGGGACAAGAACGATCGTTCAATCATCCTTATCTTTTATCGAAGTAACTTCAGTCAATGCTATTGTTTTATTAATGATTTTCCCTGCCTTTATTAACAAATTTAAACAAGCTAAAAAATCCTTTTTAATTGGAAACTTAATAGGCGGGATCGTCATCATTATCCTTACCTTTTTGAGTGTTTCAGTGTTAGGTGCTGATAATACTGCTGCGGAGTTTTATCCGAGTTATGAATTAGCCAAAAGAATAAATCTTGGGGATTTTATACAGCGTATTGAGGCACTAATGGCTGCACTATGGATTATCGCCCTCTATTTTAAGACAACCCTTTATTTTTATGCTTCCGTCTTAGGGATTGCACAAATTTTAAATTTGAAAGATTACCGCCCTTTAACAATACCATTAGGAATGATTGTCGTAGTCCTTTCTCTTGTGATCTATCCCAATGTCGTCTACCAACAAAATTGGAACACGACAACAGGTATATTCTTTTCATATTCGATTGGATTGTTTTTACCTCTTTTGCTAGTAGTCGTATATGCCATCCGAAAAAAACAATTGAAAAAATCCCCTGAAAGTTCTTCAGTGTGAGATTGATTCAATTAATCAATCAATAGGAGATTTTATGGTAAAAAATGAAGCAACAATTAACATAGAGACTGCTCTTAATGAGTAATCTCTATAATTTTTCATGTAAAACAATTAGAATTATAACGGTGTATTGGAAATGTCATTTATCAAAAACTAAACAATTACCGAGAAAAGCAATTGAAAAGTGTTTGTAAATAAGTTTTACCCCCAATAGTTGAATACTATATCTCCAACTCTCATAGGTTTTCAATATACATTTTTCCAATGTTTTAGGTTATATAGTTCTGCATCATTTAATTCATTTTCATTTTCTACAAAAATTCTTCCATTAGTATCTTTCAGTACTAATGGTTCATTTAACTCACTTAAATATAGTACCCTATACAGCTGACTAAATTCACTAAACAAGTGCTCATTATCAACAAATGTAATATCTCCTGGCACTACTGAAGATGCGAAAGCTATAAAAGAAATATACCAATGAGTAAGATATACAAATGCTCTTCTTAAACCTTTACCTCAACTCGGTAATAATACCGAGCCATTTCTGGTTCATTAAAATCCCCCCTTTCCTTTCTCCCGTGGAAAAAGCTACTTTTTTGACGAGTTTCTTCTATGTAATCTAAGTTAACATCTGAATCGAATTTGCTGGACGTGCATGAATACCTGTTTCAGCTGTAATTACAAAAACCTTTTCTAGCATACATTTTAAATCTCCTTAACATTTTTTTAGCAAGAAGAGGTCTAATCCACGCCTATTCATACGGTTCACCGTTACTGTTCTAAATACGGTTTTTAACGAACAGTTCACCATACATAAATAAAGATCCAATGAGGATTCTACTACTTTCGCTACTAACTCAGGTAAAATCCTAATACTCTCCCTTTCTGTGCGAAAAGCGATCACCTGTGATAATTTTTAACCTTATTGAAACCTTTTTATTACTTTATATTCTATAGTAATATAATCAGTGATAGGAGTAATCATAAATGAGTGAAATTTATTCTATAACGATTTTAGCTGGATTGGGTCTAATCGTTTTAATCAGTATCCTTGCACACTTTCTTATGAAAAAACGAACTCATAAAGATTTCTATCTTGTGATAATCGTGTGTGGTTTTTTCATGTTATGTGCGCTGTACTTGTTTGTTACAGGAATAATAGACATAATTAATAATAACCTCGGGATTTATCAATCTGCTGAGGGGATTTGTGAAATTGCATTTTTTGAAGAAAGTAGTGGTCGTTTTGGTTCACATCCGAGCTACTATAATATTTACATTGACGGTTTAAATATTTCAGCAGATAGCGAAGAATTTTCTTTCTTAAATGAAGAAACAGTCGCCTGTAAAGTGACTTACTTAGATGCAGCAGATACTTTACTAGAAATACAAATCAAATAGGCACATTCGTTTCATGCGAATGTGCTTGTTTTAAAATTCCATTTACTTATATACGGTTCACCGTAGTTTAATATAAACTTATTTATTATAGCCCGATACATAAAGATGGAACCCAATTCTTTCTACCGAAAAGCCCCCTTTAACGGAATTAGTCCTTTACTACCTCAACTCTTTTTATTGCACTTGTCAAGGTTAAGCCTTTTTTAGTTATCGTATGTCCCTTTACGAGCAGGGTATTATATTCTCCATTGGATAACTGTATATAACCTAAATCTTCTTTATCCTTTTCGAAATAAATGGTGTATTCATTGCCACCCAAAGTATTTAGTTCCCAGCTACCGCCATCCTCCATTGCGACATTGTCTGATATTCTCTCGGTGTAATATCCATTTTTGCCCTTCGCCAATTCGCCCACAAAGTATGTCTTTTCCCTTGTCTGTGTTACTAATAACTTTTCATCTTTGACTGTCGTAACCAAGTCAATATTCCCTTTAACATCTTCTTTCTGAATAAAATGTTTAAGAGCCTCTTCTTCATTGGAAAAATAACTACCTTTATCATTTTCTCCACATGCAGACAGCCCGGCCAACAAAATACCCAATAAGGATACTGCGATAAATGCTTTAATCCCTTTCACCTCTGTTACTCCTCTCGTTATAAACCGTAGATCCTAGCCCCTTATTCCGCACTCTGACCCGTTTCTGAAAAAGGGACGCGATAAGTAAAGATATTTTTACCTTTCCTTTTCTCGCTAAGGACAACTGCCATATACAAAAAATAATTCCCACCAAGAACAATAGAAAAGTCATGGAAACAACCCCAAATCTATCTACAATATGCAGCAATCTGGCCCTTTAATTGAACAAGGTCTTAAAATATTACATGAATACTCTATACAAATCTAGTTTACATAAAGGGAATTCCAGAAAGTAACCATACTAAAAGCCCCCTGAGTACCATTGGTACATCAGTGTTTTTGGTTTCTGAAGAAACCTCTCAACTGCATAAAAAAAGCTAGTTTTATACAAATATAAATTTATTTAATCCTTTTTACTTTGAGTGGCCTTAATTAATTCATCAAGCTTCTCATTTTTTTCTCGGTCTAATTTTGTTTTTTCATTCATGAACTTAATTACTTTGATTACAAAATAAATGGAAAAACCAGTAAGAACTAAATAAAAAATAATAGGTAACAAAGCAAAAAGAGCAAATACTCTATCTCCACCGTTAATCATTTCAAACCTCCCGAATTGTTAAATCTATCAATATTGTACAGTATCTTTTTTAATTAAACTGCCATATTAGTGAAATAAGTACTATTCCCCCCTAATACGAATGTATAATTCTGTATAGTTTCGTACATTAAAAAGACCACCAAATTGGTGGTCGCGCTGTTGAATTAAAGCACCGGTTAGTTGAAGTAGCAAAGTCTTTTAAATTCCATTTTAATTAGTAAGTAGGCTTTCATTGACATTTGTAATGAAACGAAAGGTTTCTTCCCCCGCCTTTTTATCCTTTATCGGTACAGAGTTCACAAAAATACCTTCCAGTTGAAAATCCTTGGTATCTATTGATTTATTTGAACTAAACAAATAGTAAGAACCATCCTTTACATACGATTTTTCAAATTCAATAAATACCGGCGAGGATACAGTGTGGATAAATGAGTTGGTATCTTTATTTTGTGTTGCCCCTACCGAGAACTTAATTATATCGTATGGAATAATTTCCATTTCTTTTTGATAGTCTGACAGGGATTGTTTTTTGAGAGTTAAAACATAATGATATTCCTTTTTATTGGAGTTATAATACTCTTGAATATTGTAGAATATATTATTTATTCCTGAGGTTGATATAACCTCACTTGATTCTGTATAGAATATTGTTTTATCGCTTAAACTTTGTAAACCTTTTACTTCTAAAGTAAATTGAGATTTGCTACTTGCTTCTACATCTTTTTTCTTAGATAGTTCACATCCAACAGTTGGTAACACTAAAATTCCAAGCAATAATCCAATATATAATCTTCTAATAATTACGTTCATAAATCCCCTTTCTTTAACCGGAATTTCCCTAATAATACACTTGATTTTATTGTTAATAATTCCCTCACATTTTTATTAAAGATATTATAGCACCATTCTTCAACTATGGGCCTTGTTAGTTGAAGAATGGGTTTCCAAATGTATGATATTAGATGTTTTCGTACATTCAAAAGATTTCCAAGACGGGGTTTTCTTCTTGAACCAACGCCACCCGTTAACTTATTAAGCTAGATAAAAAAACTCAAGCAAAAACGCTACCCAAAATTTTTATTTTGGACAGCACCATCTAGCTACAATTCGTTAATTCTAATGTTAACTGACTTCCTCAATACCCATACCCATAATTATATGGGTATTCATATCCATAATTATATGGGTATTCATATCCATAACCATACGGATCATATTGAGGATAACCATATCCGTACCCATATCCAGGACTTAGCAAAGAACCAGCTAATAAGCCTCCTGTAAACCCTCCAAAGAATGGGCTACCGAACCCAAAGCCAGGTCTACCGAACCCTCCAAATCCCATACCAGGTCTACCGAATCCTCCAAATCCCATACCGGGCCTACCGAATCCTCCAAATCCCATACCAGGTCTACCAAATCCTCCAAATCCCATACCAGGTCTACCGAATCCTCCAAATCCCATACCAGGTCTACCGAATCCCATATGGCTAATAATTCTTTCATCATTTTCTATTTGTTGAGGTTGGTTCCGTTGATCAACTTCGTCAGTCCAATATTGTAATTCTGTGTTCAACATAATCCCTCCTCTATTTTATTTTTTAAACACAATAAATAATATGTAAGACTTCGTGTGAATTCTTGGGTATTTAACTAGATCCGGAAATATACTTCGCAACGGCAATTAAACCACGCTGAAACAGCCTTGATAATGCCGGATCAACTTCTCTCCTGCTATGTTAGTGGAACAAGGGCGTTTTTGAGGGTTTTATTGAACGTATGATTTTAGTTATTTTCTTACATTCAAAAGACTACCACAACAACCCTTTATCATGCTATAACATCCGTTAGTTGATTAATTTTTCTGTACAAGGAATGTCTTTTTATTTTTCTTAGGATGATTCGTAAAAATAAGGTCCACAGCTATCTTCATGTGTATTTACATATGTCCAATTAAAATTGGTATCAACAATATAAATATCATCCTGGCTCCTAAAATCATTAGCTTTTATTTTTTCAGCATTATCAAGTTTCAAAACAAGTTCACTATTTTGATAAAAAATATAACATTCATTTTTTTTTAAGACATCAAATGCTTCTATCGCTGCTTCATTTTTTTAACTTGGTAATACGTTGTAACTAAATGTGTGCCATAGAAACTGCGTATAGTGAATTTCTTTTTTCTTTCTCATATAATCTAAAGGCAAATATTGAAGGGGTGATACGCATGATTAAAGTCGTAAATGATGTGGACATTTTGCTAGTAGAGGAAAGGAGAGTATTCGAGGACCAGTTTTTTATCCTGGTCTATAGGGACAAGGTGTACTTTCATAAGCTCATTCTTGTAGATTTGCAAATGGTAACGGTAGTTGGGCAAGATGAAGCATATAATGGACCTACTTGGATAACAGGTCGACATCGAAGATTATCGTCTCAATCAGTAAATATATGGTAAAGTTGTACATGAAATTCATAATCGAGTCGGACCATATTTAGAAGAAACGTATGGTGGTAAATTTAGTCGTTGCATTTTGGCAGATCACGAGTCTAACGTTTACGGTCAACTTGTTTAAACTCCAGTCGACATCTATGTATTGTTACGAGTTTGATAGAATGAGCAAAAGGAAAGGAATGCACTTGAATCATAAGGAACTAGGTTGAACAATCTAGTTCAGAAATTATAATAGCCCATACTCCTCATTAAATTGAGTATGGGCTATTTTTTGTGTCTGCCAACCTAGCTCGATGTAAAGCAGTTCTAGCAGAGGTATATGATACAGCTCTTAACAAGGAAGCAGAACCACATTTATTTCTAACCTTATCTACTACATAGCCAAGTTCTCGTTTTTTCCATCCGTCCACATCAAACAAATCTAATTACATTTCATAGTGTAGCTTTAAAGTAAAGATTGATTAAATAATTACCTTGAATACTTATTTAACAGCAAATATAAAAACTCCATTTTGAAAAAAGATTGATCAAAATGGAGTTACTCTTTTTATTTAAATATGAATTTTTTATAAAAAGGTTTGATCCTTTCAATGATCCTTATTCCACAAACTCCATTAGTTGAAGAAGAAATTTATTTTCACCTTGGATTAAGCATATCATAATGCTTATCAATCACTCTTCACTAAAATGATAGCAAAGTTGAACAACGCCAGAGGAAAATCTTTTTGTATCAACCAGGCTTAGATTCAATCTCTCCTTTATGTCAATAAACAAAGGTTTTCCTTCCCCTAAAATAACAGGGTGAACAGATAACCTAAATTCATCAACCAGCCCTAAATTTATAAAAGTTGTAATAAGGCTTGACCCACCATATAACCAGATGTCTCTACCAGGTTGGATCTTCAATTTATTTACTTCTTCAAGAATATTATCATTTATGAAATTTGCTTTTTTATCAGTCGCTTGTTGCGTTCTCGAAAACACATATTTTTCTTTACTATGAACTATATTCCACAGTTCTTTTTCGGTATCAGAATCTTCATTATTGGGAATATATTGCCCCCATAAATCATAGCTATTTCTTCCATATAGTATCGTATCAATATGATTTAAAAAATCAATGAACCCCATATCAGGGTCCATAACGCACCAGTCAACTTCCCCTTTGGGCCCTTCAATAAATCCATCTAAAGTAACTGCTAAATCTAAAATTATTCTTCTTGGTCTTTCGTTAATGGCCATACTTTTATCTCCTTTTATCTTATAGAATTTCCCTTGTTGATAAAATCATAAGGTATAAACTATACTATCCGTAAAACATGACAAGTAATGGCATGATTAAATAAAAAAGGGTGAGAAAAATGTCAAAAGCCAAGCGTCTATTAGATATACTTATATTTGTTACTGCTAAAAAAAAGTTTACAGCACAAGAAATAGCAGATGAATTTCATATATCCATTCGTACTGTACATAGATATATATTAGATTTATGTGATATGGGATTGCCAATTTACGCTGAACAAGGACGGAATGGGGGATATACCGTATTAACAAGTAGACTTCTTCCCCCTATTCTATTTACAGAAGAAGAAGCTGTTTCAATCTTCTTTGCATTTCAATCTCTAAATTACTATCGTAGCTTGCCTTTTGATGCTGAAATTACCTCGGTTGCACATAAATTATATAGTTCACTTCAGAGTGAAGCTAAAATAAAAGTGGATAAAATTCATTCTTATATTGCTTTTTGGAATCCTAAAAGAACCATTGATGCCCCATTTTTAAAAGATGTTTTAGAGCATTCTATTGAGAATAGAAATTTACACATTCAATATGAATCTAAATCAGGTATGAGAAAAAAACACATTCGCCCTATCGGTGTATATGCTCATGATGGATTATGGTATTTGCCTGCTTACGATTATCATAAGAAAAAAATATTAATGTATCGTGTAGATCGCATTCTTTCAATCTTATCCACTGAAAAAAGTGAAGATGAATTCATGAATTTAAAAGAATGGTTCAACTCTCATGAAGTAAAAAAACCGATTCGACTGCATATACGCTTAACAACGGAAGGTGTTCGTCAATGTAAAAGTGTTCCTTATTTTGATGGTTTTGTAGTTACACAAGAAGATGGAACTGGATATATAGATACAATCATTGATAAAGGTGAACTTAGTTTTATAACATCATTATTTTTGAGACTTGGAAGTCATGCACGAATTTTAGAACCAAAGGAATTAATAGTTGGATTACGTAAACAAGCTGAAGAAATTTTAACTATGTATCAAGATGAGAATTAAAATATTTGTTTTTTATCAATCCTCTTTTGAAATCTAGAGCTAATAAGGCTATTTCAATGGAACCTTGCTTCAACTAATCTCCCAATAGTTATATAAGAAAAATCGGAGTGTGAATCATTCCAGTTCATCTTTTTTATAAACGGTTAAACTTTCTTCAAAACAGTTCGACTTTTTTATAAATAGTATAACATTGTTTCAAATCGACAATATGCTAATTTTTGTAGAATTAATTATATATAGACAATAAAGTTTTTTAATTATATAATCACAGACAAAAATCCCCCGATCTCTGGTAAGAACGGAGTTAAATATAGTTGTTTAATTTTTGCTGTTGGATACTTCACTGCCATTTAACAATAAAACAATAAAATTAGTCACTATTCCACAATCGGGTACGATTGTCTAGTAACACTTAGATATAAAAGACTTAATTGTGATTTGAATAATATACACTGCACTGTCGTCTTCAATAGCCACTGTACGCACTATTGTAAAAACTTTATCTGTGATGCCTAATGTTGGTTTAGAATAAAGTTTGATTATTAACGCTCTAAATCCTTGATTTTGCTGCATATAAAAAGCAATCGTTTTGAATAAAGATTAATCAAAACGATTGCTTTCTATTATTTTTAAGAACTGTTTTTTATAAAAAAGATTGATTACTTTAAATCTCCTTATTCCACTAAAGCACCCGTTAGTTTAATAAGAACAGCGACGCTAATTCAACAATCGCGTCCGATAATGGAAGAAATAGGGGAACTAAAACAATAACTTGTATTTACATACCTCATTGACCTATGTCTAATTATTCAAAAGCATTGTCATTTTTCTACTGATGGTTTCCATTCCAAAAATCTCATAGTGGCTTTTAGGTTAAACTTCTAAACATTTAAATCTAACGATGTTTCATCTTTACTTTAAGATCAAATGAATTATTCTCTTTATTTTTAATGGTCCCGCCCAAATGCTTTTGTCTTAATATTTTTCTTATCAAGAAATTCTTCTATTTTTTTCTGTTCTCTTCCATTCACCACATCACTTTTATTCATTATTGATTCAATGTTTATTTTCGAAAAGATCTCTTTATTTATGTCATCTGTAAAATTACTGAGGATTTCATCTAGTTCAGAAAGAAGCTCATTGTAAGCTGTAATGTACTGGCTAATTCTTTCAGACTCTTCTTGATATCCTTCAGGTAATGTATTATTTAAGATATAGTTAGAAAAATTCTCATCATTTTCTTTTGTAAGCTTGGTAATTTTGGCTAACTTCTCTAATTCATTTTTATTTAATTCCTTTTCTTCATCTATAATCTCTTGAAATGGGTAACTAGCATTATCTAATTCGTCATGACTGTCTAGATATGTTTTTATGCTTAATTTCATTTCTTCTTCGTCAATTACACTATTTTGTTTTTCAGAGGTGAAAATTTTACCAGGAATCTCTACGGTCTGCGTAGAAGGAATTTCATCCTCTGTAGCGTCAATATTTTCTCCCTGAGAACATGCGCTTAATATAAAAAGAATTAAAAAACTAAAACACAATTTTCTCATAATAATTTCTTCCCCCTTGTAATTGACATGTTCCATCTCAAATATTTTGTAAATAGTATGAAAGAGAATTTTGCTATATAATACCCTAGGAATGCTAAAAGAGAACCTATAATAAGCCCTTTTATGGACTCGAGGATTTCTCCACTTCCAATTGTACTAAATCCATTAATAAATCCCATTACAATTAAAATTAGTGGGGATAGAATCATGATAGGAACCCCAATGATATAAGCTAATATAAATGGTGTAAGTATTAGCAGCATAAATAAACTCACTATAATAATAATACAATTCATTACACTTAATCCCATAATTGAAAACAATGCCGTAAACATATTTCTAATGCTTTTTTTCTCTTCAACCTTATTAATAGCATAAACAGCGTTCAATTCTTTAGCTATTTGTTTAGGTGAACCAAGGGCTTCTACAATCTGACTTTCTATTTTTCCTTCTCCTACACCAATCATAAAATATTCCTCATAATCTTGTAAGATTTCCTCTTTTTCATTTTTGGGTAGCTTCCGTAAATACTTTTTTAAAATTAACAAAAATTGTTTTTTACTCAAAGGAGATCCGCCTCCATAATTAATTGATTTACTCCCTTAGAGAACTCCTTCCACTCGTCCACTAAGTGATGTAAGTATGCACGACCTTTATCAGTAAGCCTATAATATTTTCTTGAAGGGCCTTCACTGGATTCTTGTAAATATGTTGTAAAATACTCTTCCTTTGTTAATCTTCTTAATAAAGGATAGACAGAACCCTCCGATATTTCAATTTGCTCAGAAATCCTCTGGACGAGTTCATATCCATATCGATCCTTCTTATCAAGCAGTACAAGTACGCATAGTTCTAGAACGCCTTTTTTAAATTGCACATTCAAGGAATACTCACCCCTTCTCTTTATTGTTATGTACAATTTAATATAAGGTACCACATAATATATAGTACCTATCTATAAAATACAGTATATGGTTATATTTTACAGATAGGTACTGTATATTGCAAGGTACAATATATAACCATACTACTTTAAAAGTGTTATACCGTAAAATGGCCCGATTGTTGAACACAAGTTAAACAACACTGTTCAACTAATCTGCCAGTTAGTTGCAGATGGGGGCTTCTTCTTGAACTGATTTCCCCCTTTAGCTTAATAAGCTAGCTTAAAAAACTCCTCATATTTTATTTCAAAAAGAGTTTACATAATCACCCTTATAGATACTGAAAAAGGATCTTCGGTTGGAAGATCTTTTTAGCTGCTTGTTCAATTAAAGCGCCCGATTGCGGAAGAAAAAGTACCAATACAAATGGCTTTCAATAATACATCTTTGTTATGTTATGATAATTGATGAATTGAATGATTTGGAGGCACACTATGGAACGTTTTACTTGTCAAGTACCTAGTAATGTACATATTTCAACAATAATGCCGATAATAAATGAACATAGTAAAACTGTTTTCGAAATGCGAAAACAGCAACATAGATTCCTTGCCCGTATCGTTAATGGGTTATTACGCTATGGCATACCCTATTGTTATAAAATTGCAAATGAGTATACAAAACCTCTTTATACTATAGACTGTATATTCCCTGGAATTCGCTATAAATTGACCGAACATTCATCCTCACAAATAGTGCAGATTGTCCCCCATAGAGTTCAATTAATTGAAAAGGCGTACTCGTTTAGACTTGATAGCCACGAATATTATTTTGAAAAGGACTATACAAGTTCCGGTTACTTAAAATATGACAATCAACAGGTTGCTACTGTTTCAATGACCATTAAGAAAGATATTTCTTTGGAATTTGATACTATTATTATAAAAGCAACTACTCAGGAATTCGCAGCTCTCGCTGCAGTTCTATATCATACGTTTTATTATTATGGTGCCTAAAATAAATCTGTGTTCGACTAAAGCACTCGATTGCTGAATATTATTTCACCTTAAAGAAACGCCCCTTTACTTAAGAGGTCTATATCTGTTTAATATGTTCTTTTATTTTTTGGATAATTGCTTTATAAAATGAAATTTGATGTGGTACGAATTTATTCCTTCCCACATATTCTTCAATCAAAGTCTTATTACCATCTTTATTTATTTCAAATCCCTTTATTTCAATTGTTTCTCTTTCACCTAACCAAAGTTTTGTAAAGTCGTTAAATTCTGCTTTCACAATACCTGCAACTTCTTCTGCTTGAAGTGTAAAGTCATCAAATGTATTCGCACTCTTATATAAAAAAACGTTTGCTAATTCCTTATCAATAAAGTTTTCTTTAATTACACAATAATCAAATACTCCTAACGGTACTAATTCATCAAATGGGACATCAATTCCTATTTCCTCCTTTATTTCCCTTACACCATCCCTAACTGTTTCATCAGCCAATAAATGTCCAGCAGCAGTAATATCCAAAAGATTTGGATAGTCTTTTTTTATATCACTACGAAGCTGTAGATAGATATAATCTATTCCTTTTTCATTGCTGACGAACCAGCAATGAAACGCTTCATGCCAATATCCAATTCTATGTACATCCTTACGAGAAGCAACACCTATTTGATTTCTTTCTTTGTCAAAAATTCTTAATTGTTCATGTTCCATACTTTTATCCCCTTTCATGAAGATACCAATACTTTCTATTTATGTTACCGCAAACTCTTCACTGTTCTGTAAAATCACCTCATACAAAAAAGAGGCTCCTTTAAAGTACGCCCGATTACGGTGAAAATCATGGATTGTTATTTGTTAATGATCATCTAAAATTCAAAAGTGACCTTCGATTAAAGTGCCCTTAAGTTGAAAAAAGAAACCATAATTTATTCAGAATAGAACCAAGGGATAGCTGGTGGGATTCCTGCTTCCGGTAAAAGATAAACAATGACGAAATACAAACAAATTAATACACCCAAAAGAGAAACCAAAATAGAAAGTAAAGGATTGACTCTTTTTATAATTCCATATATTCCACAAACAAAGCTGGTGGCTAAGCCAAGGAATAACTCAAAAAATACCACTGGATATACAGAGAAATGTTCCATTACAAAAATTCTAATATTGTTAAAGATAGAAATAACCAAGATAAATAGGGCTTGTAAAATTAATCCCCGTACAGGAATACTCAATTAAAACCGCCACCACAACTTACAAATTATAACAAGAAATAATCATAAAATAGCATGATGGCGAATGCCATCTATAAAACGCCTCAAAAACCCGGTCCGAAAAAGTGCATTTTTCGGACCGATTTAACCCTAAACTCATTTATCTTCTAAAATATATGGTTAATTGCTGCTCTTCCTCAACAATATGGTCCGTTTGCTGAATAAGGTTTCTAAGGAACACATGAATGCTCTATACAAATCTAGTTAACATAAAGGAAATTTCCGGAACTTCCGAAACATAAACCCCCTTGGTGTTCAAGGGGCTCCGAATGTTCCATTTTTATCGTTTATACATGATTTTATACATGGTTGATGAATCAACATTTTCGGCTTCTGAAAAAGCCTGGTAGCTGCATAAAAAAAGGGTGCACCCGTTAGTTAAAGAACAACTTACTATAATAATTTAGACATATAATACTCGTTGAAAAGTGTGTCCTCTATCATAAGTGAGTTTCTTTTTGTTCCTTCTATCTCAAATCCCATTTTCTTATATAAAGATACTCCTACTTCATTTTGAGTGACCACTGTAAGTTCTAATCGTAATATATTATGAGTTATTGCCCACTCTTCTATCTTTTGGAATAGTTTCGTACCTATACCACGCCCTCTGTATTCTTTTAAAATACCAATAACAAGATAGACAGAGTGTTTATTTCTCCTTGCATTTCCACCAATGACTATTAAATAACCTACTAACTTTCCACCATCTTGTTCAGCGACAAATATCGTAGAATTAGCCTCTTCTTCCATTTGTTCCAACCGTTTACGTTGTTGCTCATTAGAAATTTTTCTTTCTCCTGCTTCCATAAGCATAAAATCAGCCTCAGATTCAACTTGCCGAATTAGACTTACAAAACTTTCAGCATCCTCAGGCTTTATCTCTCTAATTAACATTAGATTCCTCCTTTACCTGATAAACACACTCCAATATTATACAATATATTATTAAACTAATCTGCCCAGTTAGTTTAACAACTCATAAATCTACTGGTTGAAATTCAATTGATTTTGCTTGATACATTTTATCTCGATATTCATAAACAATAACAATTTCACCAATAAAGCCAGCTGGAAAAATTTTACCTGGGATTTTAGCAATAAGCTGATTGTCTTTTACTTCATAATCAATAATACTGCCAAAACCTATATCCGCAAATAAATTTGTAGGTCGTATTTTTAACGGTGTTATATCGACAATAGATACCTTGTCACCCACACTGATTTCGGCTTTTTCAGTCGATAATTTTGTTTTTACGTTTTTATATATAATTGCAATAGGATTATCAACAAGGACGTCAATCAATCCATTAGTATAACTATAAATATAAACTTCTTCATCTAAAGCACCAGTACCATAACTTTGCGTCAAGATTATGATTAGTTCTTTCTTCTTGTCTTTGTTAATATCTTCATAGAAAATTTTTGGGGCATAGGTAGGACTAGTATCGTTCATCCAAAAAGGTCTGAAGTAAGTCTCCCCTTTAAAATCAATTTTAAAATCGCGATATAGGCTACCCATCTTTTTTGCATAAACAGTTATATTATCTTTATCAGATTTTGCTATGGCAGTATGTCCTGGAATTGTTGATCCTGCTTTATTAGGAGCAATTACAAAAATAATTACTATTATTAAAAGGATGTATGCTTTCATAGAGAACACCTCATTTTAGTGTTCCCTAACTTGTTTTCTTATTCAAGTATCCTGCCCCTTTAGTTGAACAAGGTTTTTTTGAATGTATGATTTTAGCTATTTTCGTACATTAAAATCCTTGATATAACTGGGCCCTTTTGATAATCTATCATTTTCATACGTTGAATGTATGATAACGGATGATGATCATGAAAGAAAAGAACGTGCAGCTGTTGCGAACGGTCAAAGAAATTGAGGTTATGAAATGGGCGTTGCGGCGATATGGTTCCGAGGGTGTTGGCCAGCAAGATCCAGGAAATAAGTAAAGGGTTTCAACCTGCCTTCCTCAACAAAAAAAAGAAGCCTTTTAGCCCCTGCTCCTAACTGTCCTAACACATCTGTATACGTTATCTTGATAATCTACTAAGATACAATCACCGATATCTCCATAAGTCTCTTAAGATAACCTGATACCCGCTTATGAATCTCATAACTTCTCCTATGCTGTAGGCCGTAGGTTCGATTCCTATCTGGGACGCTTAATAAAAATAGCCAAAACTTTGCATATAGGTTTTGGCTGTTTATTTTTGTAGTACAGTTCAAGTCCTGGACTTGTAACAGGTCTTTTTCGGACAAAATACCAAAAATGATTTTATGACTTTTTTAATGTTTTTCGTTTATACCAAGATATTAGCTTTAGCAAACCTCATAAAAAATAAAATCAACCTTATATCTTATCTTAATCGTTCCCTACATGAAAAAAATCAAAGGGGTATGGAATGATTGTTGTTGTACGATAGAGTATTTCAGATACTGTTACACATTCATAATCATTTTTGTATAAATATTCCATGATATTTTCTAATGCTTTAACTGTCTGAGATGTTTGAGAAAATTCGCTACCAGTCCAATCATGGAATAGAATGATATTACCAGGTCTAACACCTTTTGTTATATGTCTAGAAATTTGGCTGGCTGCTGGGCTTTTCCAATCTTGTGGATCTTGATGCCATGACCACAGAATAACAAGTTTGCCATTTTTTATAGCCGAATTAATAATTAAATCATTGTAAAGGCCTCCAACTGGGCGATAAAGAGTTGGTTTATAACCAGTAAACAGCTTTATAATTTTATCTGTTTGATCTAATTCTGCTGTTAATTTAGCAGCTGTAATATTTCTGTCATAAATATGATTATAAGTGTGATTAGCAATTTCGTGTCCTTCTTTTACTTGCCTTTTTAAAATAGCAGGAAATCTTTTAACTTTATTACCTGCTACAAAAAAGGTTGCTTTTGCATTGTATTTAGCTAATATATCAAGTATTTGAGGAGTGAAAATGGGATGAGGTCCATCATCAAATGTGATTGCAACCATTTTTTCCCTAGTGTTTACTTCCCAAATTACGTGACCTGTTTTTTCATACGCCTCACGACTATCTGTGAAAGCGTATGCGAGTGTTTTTGTGGAACAAAAAGAAATGAATAAAAGAATGGGTAACATCCAAATTTTTTTCACGAATAATACACTCCTATGAAATATAAGTAGGAATACTACCAACTATTTATTTGCTATTATTTTTGATCAAGATAGCCTCAACATAGGGAAGCCAGCTATACATTCCAATAAGTGTCTTAGTGTATAATATATGGGTTTGTCAGCAGAACCCCATAGAGAGCGAAAAAGTACCTTATTAACAGATCGCAAAGGAATTAAGCGTCAATAAATCTACTCTTATTAATCGGTCCTTTATTCAATCAATTTATATTCTGAAATTAATTCTGACAATGAAACAACGTCCGCCTTTTTTCGTCTATGGGAATATATTCTTTTAAAACACCAACCATTTCCATCCACAAATTAACATTTAACCAATAGCAACTAGCTGTTCATATTCGGTTAATTTCCCCGCCAGTTTTTGCCTTGTTTTGTAATATGTTGGCTTGTATATACATTATCAAAAAAGAAATTGTTTTCCAAAAAAGGAACGTTCATTTCGTTAGCAGCTTACTGACGACACTTTTTCCCGTCGTCTTGCTATCGAGATAAAAAAGACCGTTCTCCTTACACACCTCGAGAACAATTTTCATCACTCTTTCATCCTGTGTTACTTTTGAACCCCTATGATGAATCATTCCGACAGCGTGAGGTATATCTTTAACTGCAGCTTCTACACGCTTACGTATTTCCTTATTGCTTAAATCAGTAGTAATTGCGCCTGGATCAAGCCAGCTTTACTTCCCTTTTATCGACTCCATTGGTAAATGAACAATAACATCATGCCCATATTGGCTAGCGAGCTCCGCATCTTCTTTCGTTGATGGCATAAAGGAAATAATTGCAATGGTTAGCTTTACTGGGAGCTTAATCATCTCCTCCGTTCCCTTCATATTATTACCTAAATCATCAATAACTATGGCTAAATAACTCTTCGGTGAAGAAAGAGATTCAGCTAACACTGGCTGAGATAAAGAAAAAAAGAAGAAAGACACTGCTAATTCATAGTTTCATCTCATCACTCTTCGTTTTTTATTAGCATTTTCCATTGTTCTTTAAATTACAGTAAGTGATGAATACATCCAGACTATTTTAGGAAAACTTTTTGTATGTAGTCTAAAGCTTTTTCAAAATATAATGAAATTGAGTGGAATAAATGCGATCTGTTATTACGGGCATTCTTTTATCAATTACCCTGTTCATTAACTGTTCCAATGTTTTAGCAAAAGATGAAAGTGTGGGCATTCGGATTGATATGCTCCCTTGGGGGGAAGTGGATGGGGTTTTGCCGAAGTACAGCAAATTTACAGTGTTGGATGTGGAAACAGGGAAAATGTTTAAGGTGCAGAGACGGGCAGGAAACCGCCATGCGGACGTTCAGCCCTTGACTTCGAAGGATACGAAAATAATGAAAGTGATATATGGCGGGAAATGGAGCTGGAAACGAAGAGCTATTATTGTCATTCAACATGATCAATGGATTGCGGCTTCAATGCATGGGATGCCACATGGTGCTGGTGCATTAGGAAATGATTTTCCTGGTCATTTTTGCATCCACTTTTATGGAAGTAAGACCCACCGCACAAACTCCATAGATTTATCACATAAACTAATGATTTTAAAAGCAGCAGGCAAACTTCAAGAGTATGTTACCAGCGCTGACCCGTTTGAACTAATTAATGCATATGTAGCTGGATTTAAGCAGCAGGATTCCCGGATAATCTCAACCATTTCCCTTCAGCAAATTGACTGGAAAGAGCATATTCAATCGGTTGAAAATATAAATTTGAAACGTATGTCTGTTTTTCCTGTTGAAGACCTAGTAAATAAAATAAGTCTTGAAGTGCCAGTTGAAATCGAATGGGTAAGTAATAATTCGGAAATAAAATACTTCAAAGGGGATATTTACTTATTCCGTTTTTCCCCCGCAGATGCATGGAAAATAGATAGTATCCGGTTTTTAAAAGATAGTTGTATTCTAAAGGAATTTAAAAATAAGAAAGAAAACACACTTTGGAGCAATCATTAAGGAAAAGTATACTTGTTTAAATAGAAAATACTCTGAAGAATATCTCATCCCCAGAGTATTTTCACACTATTATAAATATATTTTAATCTTATTTAACAGCTTCTTTTAATTCCTTACCTGGTTTAAAGGCAGGCACTTTAGAAGCAGCAATTTGTATTTCTTCTCCTGTTTGTGGGTTTCTACCCGTTCGAGCTGCTCGGTCGCGCACTTCAAACGTGCCAAATCCAACCAATTGGATTTTCTCTTCTTTAGCAAGCGTAGTAGAGATTGTTTCAATCCATGCATTCACTGCTTTTTTAGCGTCTTCTTTTGTTAGTTCTGCTTGTGTTGCCACAGCATTCACTAGATCTGTTTTGTTCATCGTCAAACACCTCGTCTTTTATTCTTATTGGTATGTAGTAGTTCCACCATCAACACAACATACGTTCGTCATGTCTGTCTAAGAGTAGTACTTTGCGAAAGACTGATAAGGTGTATTATGTAAACTTGTACTCAGGTAGTTACAACATACTGGATCTACTAAATTGAACGACCTCTGTATGAGGAAACAAAGTTATGTACATTGAGGACATGAATTTGAGTACAAACAATTATTAATCTTCTCAAAACCGCAGCACACATAACACCGTTCAAAAATTCATGAACAGGGTTAAATTAGGTTGTTAAAGCATAGATACAATTACTGAGTTGCCTTAAAAGAGAGATTCTTATACCTATATCTCATACACTATATTCTTCTGGTAGGGATGATGATAACTTGCAATGGTGCTATGATTACGTCAAAGCTTTAACGACAACCTTTGTATATGCTCCACCTTGAACGCTATTCTGAACGGTAATGAAGCCTTGCTTTTCACTATATACTCCTGTTCTGTATTTTTTACCAACATCCTGTCCTTGTTTATTCAAACTGTATGGATCAATTATTCCGAAAAAATATCCCATTAATCTCCTGAAAGTTACCACCGCTGGATCAAATCCTGTTTTTACACATTCGGCGTAACCATCATAATCACCCTCAAGAGTGTGACTTGTTCCATTAGCTCTTCCCGCTTCTGTAAACTTAACTCCAGGTAAAGTTTTTACAAAAGCTTGTACTCCCCATAAACATCCACCTGCAAAATATACTATTTCCATATTGTTCTCCCCCTTATGCAGAAAATTAGCCCAACAATCCCAGAATGGAGTAACTAAATTTGACCTCAGTCTTAAAATTAATTAATTCTTATTCAACTAACGCTACCCGTTAGTTGAACAAGAAAAAATGGCTGCGATAAAACAACCATATTTTGAACCAACATATAGTGAGTAAAACTACTTCAGCTGGGTAGTATATGTTTAGGATGGTGTGCTTTCATCATTAGCATATTCCCCATTAATAAACAAGGAAGTGAATAGATGAATCAGAGTAACGAACGCAATAACTTTGATGGAAATGTAGAAGAAAGTGGCAACAATCAAGCTGGTAGTAATGCTAATCAAGGTGCGAGTGACTTTGGTGAAGCAGCAGCAGCAGGAACTCTTAATGGAGCCGTTGCGGGTGCTATGATAGGTGCTCAATTTGGACTAATTGGTACTGTAATAGGCGGTGTTTCAGGCGGTGCTATTGGTAACCAGATTGTAGAGGGGGCTGAAGTCGATGACAAAACAGCTTCCAAAAATCATGATGAGAGCAATAATAACTCTATAAATAAGTAGCAGGCACTTTACAAAAATGTATTTGTGTTAATCTCACCAAAAAAGGACCGTCAAAAAGACAGATTTTTTTTTCACTAAAGCACCTCGTTAGTTTAAAATGCTTCATTTATAATGGGTAATATTATTAATTACCCATTCCTTTTCTATGTCAAAAAGGAAATCCCACTTTTTAGATTTTATCCAATCAAATAACTCATTAATTTCCTTATTGTCTTCTTCAAAACGAATAAGAAACCCAAGTGCTAATATTAGGTCATCACTTTCGACATTCCTTTTCTTTTTAACATAGTCTTTATACGTTCGATAACAGGTTTAATGGCAGTTTCATTTCCTTGTCTATTGATACCTAACAATTCATAGCCTCTAACTGCAACAGAACGGTCTTGTAAAGCCTCTAAAAAAGTCGGAAGTAAAGAATCATCCCCTATTTATTTCATTTAGTGCCCATAAAGCTGAACATTTAACGCCTCCTTTGTGATGTTCAAGTAAATTTATAAGATGAGAAATAGCTTTATTTGTACCAATCTTAGATAATACAGCATTTGCATAGGTTAGGTCATATACATCTGTTGACTCCGTTATAATTTTAATGAGTGCCTCCTCTGCAACAGAACTTTTACATGCCCTTAATGCCTCAATTGCAGAGTGTCTGACTGCTGTACGCTTATCGTTAATGAATTTAATGATTTGAGAACAATCTTCAATTTCAATTTCTCCTTGTCCAATTGTTTCAAGGAGTGTAGATAATTTATGAGTATTTTCTTCTTCATTAAAGTTTACCCTAAAAAACCGCAGTTTTTCCATTTGAATCCTTCTTCAACTATCCTGCTTCGTTACTTTAAGTACATTTCTTCACAAGCTCTTCTAATTATTAACATGGATACCCAATTTTCTTAAAAGGTGTTGTTCAACAATCTGGCCCGTTTGCTGAATAAGGTTTCTAAGGAACACATGAATGCTCTATACAAATCTAGTTAACATAAAATTGCTTATCGGTACTGAAAAAGGATCTTCGACTGGAAGATCCTTTTAGCTGCTTATTGAATTAACGCACCCGTTACTTTAAGTACATTTCTGTTCACGAATAATAAAGTTCTTTAATTACAATAAAGTCGTTTAAAACATAATAAAGTTGTTTATAAATATCAGTCGTGTTATTCCATTATGAAGGATTGTACTTAAACGAACGGGGGAGGTTAATACAATGGGCTGTTTTCAAAAAAATTGTTTCATTTTTACTACTTTTTCAATAATTACCTGCTAAGATCGTAGTATAAAAAGGTGTTATTTGAAATTTCAATAATAGTGTTAACATTCAAATGAATATGGGGGCGAAAAAATGTTTAATAAAGACTCAGAGAAGAATAAAGACTCCAAGATGAGATTTGAAGAAATCCTTACAGAAAATGGTGTGGCTAATGGAAGCAAAATAGCTAATGGAAACAGAATAATAGTAGATAAAGAAACAGGAATTCATTATTTATTTAGTTGGAGTGGATATGCAGGGGGAATTACCCCGTTATTGGATAAGGATGGAAAACCAATGATAAAACCAAATAATGAATAACACACTTCATCTTGTTCAACTATATGGTAGCTTTAGTTCCACAAGGAAATAAACAACTTTATTATCCGTTTTAATTTCGGAAGTAAAGCTGAACTTAATCTTTTTAAAGAACTTTAAAAGGAGATACTACAATTTAAGTAGTGTCTCCTTTACGTTTTTATAAGTGAATTTTAATGACTTTATTATTCCTACTCAATTTCTTCACAAACTTAATATGGTGCGATTGCTCTTATTAAACAATCGCACCCGGTAGTTAAGTAACTTTATTTGACTTTCTGTTTAAACACTCGTCACAAAATGGCGAATCGGGTTTTCAGCCTTGCGGCATTTTGCTCATATCCATATACAACGCGTTCCACCGATGACCGTCCGGATCGGCAAAACCGCAGCCGTACATCCCGCCACCCTTTTCGCCCGGCTTGCTGAATACAGTGCCGCCGGCAAGTTCAGCTTTCAAGGCGAACTCATCAACTTCATCCCTGGAGTTCGCCCCCAGAGAGAATAACACTTCAGTGCCCTGCCACGAATCCGCAACCGCATTACCAGCAAAACCGCGGAACGCGGATTCCGGGAAGAGCATCAAAACAACCTGATTGTCGCCGACGATCAAGCTGAATGAGCCGTCTTGACTCGCATACTGCTCATTCAACCGAAAACCGAGCTGGGTATAAAACTCCTTTGCCCGTTCTGGTTCTCGCACTGGCAGGTTCAACCATAATTCTCTCGACATACCTAACAACCTCCTGATATAGAGATGCAGCAATCACTCACCCCTATATAACTTCAATGCTTATTATAATCTTTCCTTCTTGTTTGGAAAAAATCCTTATTCAACTATCTTGCTTCGGAATAAAAAAATGCTATCTCACGTTCGGTAGTTCTCACCTTAGTGTAAGAAGAATTATTTAATTCGTTTAATAATTTTTGTATTTAATTCACTGATTTCGGAAAGATGCCACTCTAATGTTGTTAATACTCTGTGTACTTCAAAAAGGTTAATTTCTAATTCAGTTAAGTTCTTTAAATCCTTTTCTTTAATTAAACTTAATACGGTCTCAAAATCAGTAATGACGTCTTTAAAATCAATTAAATTTTGAAACTGTTCCTCAATATCTTCATTAGATATTAAGTTATTTTCAGAATTAATATTTTTCAACAAATACAGTAGTTCCAACAATTTATCATCCAAGCTTCTCACTTCCTATATCATCATTTCCTCTTATTTTTAACTTCTTTTTTTTTTAACTAAACTGCTTCTTTAGTTGAAGAAGGGGTCTTTCCGAATGTATGATTTTGCATATTTTCATACATTCAAAAGAGTGTAAAAAAGGCCGCCAATCGGCGGTCTTCTTATGGCTCTAACGCACCCGTTAGCTTAACATCAAAAAAGGACCTAATAAAACAGGCTATCATTTATATATTTTATTCATATACCATAACCCAATATTTTTCTTCCGGTTTACCTTCTTCAACAACTTTCTTCCAACCATTATTTTCATAGAATTTCATTGCCTTTTGATTTTCAGACACACACTTCAATTTTATTGGTTTATTCATTTTTTCTATAGAGGCATTAACCAGTTGACCACCAACACCTTTACCTGAGAAATCAGGGTGAACAAATAAATTATGTATAAAATTATCTGGCAAGTACAAAGAAGCAAATCCAAGAATTTTAGCATCTTCCTCTGCTAAAATTATACACTCTCCTACAGTATGCTTATCAAAATCTTCTAAAGTCATTTCTTCTATATCTGCCCAATAAAAACTCTTACGACGTGATTCTAAATATATACGTCTTAAAGCAGGGTAGTCTAATTCACTTGCTACTCTAATATCCATATTTTCACTCTCACTTTCTTTTACAAAGATAAATAATAACAATCTGTATAGAATTATTTCCATTCATAGATTTTCCTTCTTCAACTAACCTGCCCCTTTACTACAATAAGGTAAAACACATAATATTTCTTCTATTTTTTAATACCTTAACCATTAGGTATCCCAGACCGACAAGTAGAGCTAATATTAATATTGGAATTAATATATTTAATGACGTATAATCTCTCGCACATTAACCCGTTTGTCTAATTCATGGCATTCTAAATTCACTAAATAACCATCGTCATTCCATCTATTATGACTTTGCAAGATAGATGGTTTGCTACCGGCTTTACAGCTTTCACTGGCAATGCTAATAGCAACGATATTTCCTTTCACATAGTGAAATACTCGATCTCCTTCCTTTACTTCCGTCATCCGTTTCCATGAATGTGGTACATTGCCTCCTTTATCTTGTTGTGGAGACCAAATAATACCTAGATCTTTTTCTTCCTGGTAAGTGTGCCCTTGCATTACAATAAAATTATTCAAATTGCTTCCCCCTAAACCACGTGCCTGTTTGTTTGTTTGTTTATTTGTATATGGTACATTATTGAAAAGGGATCTGCTTATCGGCAATTTCTCCTTTTTTGACGTGTTTCTTCTATAACTATCCTTAAATTGAGTTGTATCGAGCAAAGGCATATCTACCACCACGATATCAGCCTGGATATTCTTCGTGATGTCATTCCACTCCTGTAAAATTTCTTCTTTGTTCCGGCCAAAACGATCTAAGGAATGGATATATAGGACGTCTCCTTTTCTCAACATTCGTTTAAGCAACTGATATTGAGTTCGATTAAAGTCCTTTCCACTTTGTTTGTCCATGAAAATATCTCGTTCGCCTATTCCCTTTGCTTTCATGGCTTCAAGTTGTCGTCCCTCGTTTTGATCCTTGCTGCTAACTCGTATGTATCCAAACTTTCGAACGTCCATTTAAATCGCCTCCATTTTGCTTCTTTTTCTATTAGTCTATCAAAAACGTTCATAAAAGTATGTGAAATTCAACGGACGTTCATAAAGCGTTTTATAAGTTTTACGAACGTTAATATCAACTGTTTTCAAACAGAAACACCCCGTTCATAAAAGTGCACTTTTACGAACGGGTTAACGATATCTATGCTATTTAAAGTAGAAAGTGACTTCTTTATCCGTTCACTACTAGAATTCGGGCAGTATTGGACTTTGTCTTGTTTAGCAGACTCATCTGTCCCAATTCAGAAGATTAGACACCGACTTTTTGAAGTTCCCTTGCCTTTAATTCACGTCGAAGGATTTTTCCGCTAATCGGCGTCTTAGGCAACTCCTCAAGAAATTCAATTTCTCTTGGTGCTGCATGAGCTGCAAGTCCACTTCGTACAAATTGGCGGAGCTCTTGCAGTAACCCATCACTTGCTTCATAGCCATTCTTTAAGACGATAAACGCCTTCACGATTTCCCCTCTCACCGCGTCTGGTTTTCCAATGACACCCACTTCTGCAACAGCTGGATGTTCGATCAATTTACTCTCCACTTCAAACGGACCGATTCGTTCACCTGAAGAATTGATCATATCGTCGCTCCGGCCTTGGAAGAAGATATAGCCGTTGTCATCGATTGTCGCCAAATCACCAGACACAAACCACCCCTCGAACGGGAAGTACATCGAATACTTAGCAGGGTCTTTCCACACTTCCCGCATCATGGCAGGCCAATTTGCTTTCAAAGCTAAATTACCAACTTCACCAGGCGCAAGCTTTTCGCCATCTTCTCCTAGAATCGCCGCTTCAATTCCTGGAAATGGTCTTCCCATCGATCCTGGAATAATCTTCTCGGATGGCAGATTAACAATGAGTTGAGCCCCTGTTTCTGTCATCCACCACGTATCATGGATACGATTGGACAACGTTTTGATCCCCCAACGGATCACTTCTGGATTTAACGGCTCGCCCACGCTTAAAACATGCCGGATCTTTGACAAATCATAAGTCGCTGTCTTTCCATCCCCTTCCGCCATCAACATTCTGAAAGCCGTCGGCGCACTATACCAAACTGTGACACCAGATTTCTCCAACACGGAATACCATTCATCGGCATTAAATCTACCGCCGTGAATTATAATCGTTGCCCGGTTAAGTAGTGGTGCGAAAACACCGTATACCGTTCCTGTCACCCAACCAGGGTGGGCGGTGCACCAATACACATCCTCTTCTTTCAAATCCAATACCCATCTGCCTGTAATGTATTGTTGGATCATTGCTCGATGCGCATGGACAATTCCTTTCGGGCGACCTGTCGAACCACTCGTATAATGAATATTAAGCGCATGTTCTAAATCCACCCACTCGATGATTTCTTCTTCAACTTCAACAGCTCGCGCCTCCGCAAATAACGAAATCTCATCACTATTGCATTGTTCTGGTTCCGCCGTTATCAAAACCGTTTTCAGTGACGGCAATTCCGCACGCGGCACCCGTTTCATCAACTCTGGTGAAGTAATTAAATAAGTCCCCTCACAATCAGCAATCCGCTCCTTCACTGCATCTTCCATAAACGCTTCAAAAAGCGGTCCGACAACAGCACCAAGCTTAATTGCGGCGAGCATTGCGATATGGCAATCGGGATGCTTTGATAAAAATATAAAGACGAAATCCCCTTTTTTCACCCCTTGCTTTTTCAAAACAGTAGCCCAGAGATCAGATTTCTCTTTCAATTCGCGATACGTTAATGTATAATCTTCATTTTCCCCAAAATAATGTAGCGCGACTTTCTCCCCAAACCCTTCCACGACATGGCGATCCACACATTCATAGGCCATATTCACTTTTCCAGTAACAGACCAACTAAAATTCGATTCAAGTTTTTCCCATGTGAAATCCTCTCTTGATGGAAGGTCAGCTGTTATATTATAATTTCCTTCATATGGATAAATCACTTCTTCATTTGCCATGTTTAATCAACCGCCTTTTCGATATGTAATAACTCTAGTATTTCCGCCTTTTTCGCTGCCAGAAACGAATTACCTCGATCCCGTGGTTTCACTACATCAATCGTCATTTCCGCCTGCAATGTCCCGGGCTGACCACGAGGATGAAAATCCCGTCACATAAGTAAAGTGCTTCGTCAATGTCATGCGTAACGACCACCATCGTCGTTAAACGTTTCTTTTGAATTTTTAACAATAAATCTTGCAGTTGCATTTTAGTGAAAGCATCCAGCGCACTATACGGTTCGTCAAGAAGTAAGACATCGGGCTGGCCAATAAGTGCACCTCCATTTGTTAGTTGTGTCTAACAATTGGGGTGCAGTTCATTTTGAGCGGGTGGCTGTTGTATTTTTATGATGTAATATTTACGCGGCCGACTTGTTTTGCGGGATGGCTATTAGTCAGTTGGTCATTTAATATTTTTGTTAATTTTCAGAATTATAGAACCGAGGTGTAGCTCGGTTTACCACTTAGATGTAAGTTAATTATGACATTGATAAATCAATATAGCATAACACCTGAATTCTATCGCTTGTTATAGTTTTAAACTATATCTATGATTATTATTCTGCGATCATTTCATAAATATTGTTATCCCGGTTCTGGTGCAAAAAGATTAAATTGATTGCAAGTAATCTCTAAATCTTGGACATACTGATACTATTACTCTAAAAGAGGGGGGGGATCAGTATGGAAAAACAAAATTTGGTCAAATGGTAACATTATCAACCTGATATTATTTTATTAACGGTGAGATGGTACCTACGGTACAACCTTAATTTTCGTGATTTAGTGGAAATGATGGAGGAGCGAGGCCTGTTGATCGCTCATACAACCATTATGCGTTGGGTTCATCAGTATAGTCCCAAATTAGATAAACGAATCCGTCGTCGTAAATCTAAAAATACCAAAGCAGCCAAGCGATTTTTCAAAAAAGCCTTGGCTGTTTGTCATTCTACAACACCACGTGTCGTTACTGTTGATAAAAATCCAGCGTATCCTTTAGCCATTGAACAGTTAAAAGAAGAAAAGCAGATGCCTGAAGGCATCCAACTAAGGCAAGTTAAATATCTCAACAATATCGTGGAGCAGGATCATCGCTTATTAAAAAACGAATTCACCCGATGCTTGGATTAAAGTCCTTACGGACTGCCAAACGAATTATTGCGGGGATAGAGGCTATGCACATGATCAAAAAAGGACAGACTCTCCAAAGGGAGATGTCTGTCCAAAATCAAAAAGAATTCATCCATCAACTGTTTGGACTAATTGCTTAGGATCAGGGGTCACTAGAAAACTTTCGCTTTTTTATATTTTCTTCAAGTATTTGCACCAGAACCTGTTAAAACACATTCCACATAGGTGCGGGAATGACTAATCGATTCTGATCACTATAGCGCATTTCTGTTATAATCTCACTTTCATTCCCTAATTCAATCTTTTTAATCCAATCCGGCTCCATAAGAAGTGCTCTTCCTAACGCAATTAATGGTATTCCAGATTCCAGCGCTTTAAGTGCATCATCGGCTGTTTGAATGGAACCTATCCCCATCACAGGTATACGATCTCCTACTTTCTGCATAATCCAATGCAGACGACTATTTGTAGCCGGTGCTCCTCTCCTAGGAACTGACCAAAAATCACCGCTTGATATGTGGAGATAATCTAATTCTTTATATGACAATTGATCCATTAATTCTAACGAATCAGCCATTGTAAATCCTAATGGACCTGTTTCTTCAGGTGAAATACGATAGCCTACAAGAAAAGGCTTTTTTGCATGTTGTTTGACAGTTTGCAGAATTTGATCAACTACAGCCAATGGAAATTTCATCCGTTTTTCAAATGAACCACCCCAGTGATCGTCCCTTCTATTCGTCTGTGCAGAGAAAAATTGATGGATGAGATAATGGTTGGCACCGTGAATTTCAACACCATCGAAACCCGCGGCAATTGCACGTCGAGTTGCTTCGCCGAAATCTGTTATAAGTTGATCAATTTCCCCACTATTTAATGCACTGAGATATTCGTGTTGAGGGCTTGTTCGATCACGAAATACATTTTGAAAGCCAGCATGGAAAATTTGTAAAACTGCCGTGGTACCTTGTTTTTTTAATGTAGATGCCAGCCGAGTTAAGCTAGGTATGGTGACATCTGTATCTGCTCCGAATCCACCATTCCAAGCTTTCCCGTCTAATGTTACGTGCGCACAAGCAGTAATGACCATTCCAACCCCATTTGCGCGACGACTATAATAATTAAGTTCATCTTCGGACACACTACCATCATCATAAGCTGATTTAGTCGTCATTGGTGCCATCGAAATACGGTTTTTTATCTTCACACCACTACGAAAAACATATGGTTCAAAAAGCGGTTTATATTGTGCTTTCATGTTTTCTTCAACCCTTTCTAAAAATAAAATTGCACACAATCTCATCTTAATTTGCTGACTTAGCTCTTCTTAATGCTTATTTCTTACTCTAGCAATTCATCTATTTGTAGATAGCGCTCTCCACTATCTTGAAGTTTTAATTTGTATTGTACAGAAGAACTTAGAGCCTCTCCTTTTACAACCCTTTTCCATATTGCTTTAATTTCAACTAACACTCTATGATCACTCAGTGTTTCAGTGTCAATACTCTCTATTTCATAGTGGCCATGTTGTATTTGGTCTGGTAACTGTCTCCTAAAATTAGTCCACCCTTCATAACTTTTATACCCCCTCCTTCAGCGAAAATAAAAGGTTGTCCATCCTTTACCAATAATTCTTTAATTTCTTCAAGATTAAAATTTTCACGTAAATAAACCCATCGATATACGAAAGAGTGAACACGATTTTCCTGGTATGAATCGGCAAATACTTTGTTAGGGTTATGCTCGGCAGGTGTTTTGTTAATAAATGTGAAAAGAGCTGAGTTATCTCCAGTGAATGTTACCAACGTCTGATAATGAATGATTGCTCCACCTACTTGATTACCTGCCTGAATGACTTGATAGGCCACTTTCATTCTTACTTCAGCTAAATCTTCACTTAATGGATTATAGATAAATTCTTTAATAAAATGAGAATCTACTTCCTCAGGGATGTTTGCCACCCATTCAGCAGCTGAGTCTTTTCCATCAGCCAACAAGTGTGAAGAAGCATGTAGAATTTTTATATCTTCACTTAAAATTTCTAGTTGTTTGTTTATATCTTTATTTTCCCCTTCAAAATAGGCAAACCAACGATGTGCAATATCACGTGCAGCATGTTCTCTAATTTTTTCTCGAACATTCATATCATCTAATTACTCCTTTCTTACTCTAAGGTTGATAGAAGATATATGTTATTGATTAGATAAGTTAAATGCTTCTGCCAGTAACCGAATTGACTTCATGCGGTTATGGGCTCCAGAAATATTAGGTAAGATTGTTATTTCATTCGTACCATAAAGCTGAGCTAATTTTTCAATTTGATCTTTCACTTTTTCAGCATTCCCAACAAGTACACGATTTCGATTTCCCGAAATACGTTCCATTTCATGCGGACTATACGGATAGTCCATTGCTGTTTGAATAGATGGATAAGAAGTGGGTGGTTGTAATGATTCAGATTTGAGAAGCCACAAATCAAAAGCCTTGGCAATCTCTTCTGCCTCTTCATTTGTTTCAGCTACAACAGCAAATACCCCGATCATTACTTTAGGTTTGTCAAATAAGGATGACTGTTTAAAGTTCTCTCGATAATGTTTAACTGCAGCTAAGCCATCTCCAAATGGATTAATAAAATGGGCAAATGTAAATGCAGTGCCATTTTCAGCAGCGATACTTGCACTCCCTCCGCCAGCTCCTAAAACCCACATTTCTGGTTTTGTATCAATGACAGGCGTAGCAATCAATCCATTAAAACGATGGCCTTCTGCAAATTCATCTGTTAAAAAACTTTTCAAATCTACAACTTGCTGCTCATATTGAAGTGGTCTTGATTTTTCTTCGTTTAAAGCATAGCTTACTAAACGGTTTGCCCCAGGCGCTCTCCCTATCCCCAAGTCAATACGATTTGGATACAATGCTTCTAACATACGAAAATTTTCAGCTACTTTATATGAACTATAGTGCGGAAGCATAACCCCTCCTGAACCAATTCGAATACGCTCCGTTGACGCCGCTAGGTGCGTCATCAACATTTCAGGATTGCTACCAGCAAGCGATAACATTTGGTGATGCTCAGATACCCAAAATCTACTATAGCCAAGTTTGTCAGCTGTCTTTGCTAATTCAGTTGTTTGAAGTAACGCTTCGCGTGCATTATGACCTTCATCTATTGGAGAATAATCCAGTATATTTAATGAAATCATTATTTTCCACTCCCTGTTTGATTACTATTAATTAATTGGTACTCTACTATCCGTCCATACTTAGACAAGACTCCAGTAAGTTAGAATTAGCTTTAATGACTTTCTATAGTAAAAGTCGAAATTTCATCAATGAACACTCTGGCATGATCTATTGCCTTTATTGCTGTTGGAGCAGAAAACGCAGCATCCATACTTTCTTTGTCCCTGAACCAAAACTCTACAATCCCGTCAATTGGAAGCTCTTCGTAAGGTACAGATTTACCTGCTATAAGTCTATTTAAAACTAAATTTTGCGTATAACCTAAAACACCAGGAAATGTATGTGGAACCATTTCCGCATGCACCTTACACCATTCATATTCAAATTTTTCCGGACTAACATCAGCTGGACGTTTCAGAACTTGCATCATTTTATAGATACCTTTGTCTTCCGCTGTAGGTATAACTATATTCTGCTTTGTTACTACTGATTTTAAGTCACCCATATCACTTCTATTCAATGCATCGATTGCATTAGAGTTTGAAGCCTCCTCTGCTGATGACTGGTCATCAAACCATACTTTAAAAAAGGCTTCCACCCGTTCAGAGCTTCTAGGGTAGTCTTCGTTTCCAAGACCTGATGGTTGTGTAGATTCAACTACATAATTTTGTGCGTACTTTTGGAATCCATCCATCTGGGACATATTTACCTCATGTTCATCTAAATGTTTACGGAAATTGTCTGAGGAAACCCCTTCTTTTTTGTTAAATAGATCTATTCTTGCAATCATCATATACATCCTTTCTGTCTTGAAGATCTTAATTGATTAAAAATATTATAAGTATGTAAATAGGGACCTTTTCACACACAGTACATCCATTAGGTCAAAATAAATACGCAGGTCGTTTTAAGCATTCCCCCTTTCAAATACGTTACCCTCGGTATAAAAGAACTTCTCAAATTTCCACTTACCGTCAATCTTACGTAAACTGCAATCATATGTGGCACTAAAAAAGTTCCGGTTAATCGTATCTTTCGTTACGTGAACTGGAGTGCGTCTAAAGATTTTCATATTTGCAACGTCCCCAATCACTTCTATTTCATAGTCTCCAATTGCATGATGCGAAGAAACACGACCAGATCTAAAAGTCGAAATCACAGTCATTAATTCTCTTTTATTGTCTATTCTCCCAACAGGGACTAAATTCGCTTCTAATTGTTCTGTAAAAAGGTCTTTCATAAGACCAATATCATGATCGGTAGCCCAAGCATATTGGGTATAAGCATCTAATATTTGTTCCTCATCAGAACCAAACTCATCCGATTTTGGGAACACACGCCACGGTGAATCTAATTCGCTAATTATTTTCGGAAGTGTCATGTTTGGAGACCATCCGATGGTTCTGCGTGGTTCTTTCCAATGCTGAATACCTGGGTTGGATCCTATCAACCAGTCCAGCTCAAATCGTAGATCAACAATTTCCCAGCCTTCATCTGTCAATTCATATGAGTTAGTAAAATAACCACCAAACCAGGCTTCTTGGTTATCCTCTTCTAATGTATCTACAACAAAGCCAGTTAGGTACGCTGACTGTTTCCCTATATTTCCTTCTGTGGCAGTATAATTGTTTGATATGAAATGCTTTACAACACTCTTGGGAAATATTGGGTTTGACAACCCTTTAATCGCTTCCTGCTTACCCTCTAAATCGCCAATATTACTAAAACTGATTTTCACATTATCCGACAGCAATTTCGCTATCGGTGAGATATCTCCAGCCTCCATACCTGATAAAAACTGCCCGAAAACACCTTCTATTGCGGCTCTTTTAGTTTGTTTTTTCATATTGTCTTGCATCCTTTCCTTTGGAACTAGGAGAAAACTCCCCCTAACATGAATATTCGTATATCTATATAAGTAGATTATATGTACAAAAAAAGAAGAACCTCCTTTTCTCTATAAGTTATTTTGCAAATACATCGTAAACTCGCGGATGGTTTCTTCATTTCTTCTGTAATAAGTCCACTGCCCAATACGTCTTGACTCTAACAATCCCGCATTCCTCATCGTATTTAGATAACTGGAAATCACTGATTGTGCTAACCCAGCTTTTTCTTGTATATCTCCTACACATATACTGTTAGTAAAATCCGTGTCGGTTGGAAGATGGTGCTGAACACCAAAATGTTGCTCCGGATTTTTCAACCACTCTAAAATCTGATTCCGTGTCTCATTCGACAAAGCTTTAAATATTAATATTTTATCCATACGCTTATTATATCCACTTTATTAGATATGTAAATTCATATGCTTCATGATATGAAAATTCGTGACAATTCAAACAAACTTTATTTCAAGAAGAGTTTACATAATCGCAATTTCAGGAAGTAACCGTACCAAAAACCCCTCGAGTACCAAGGGGGTTAATGTCTTTTATTTTTATTATTTATGCATGATTTTATATATCGTTGGTACATCAGCATTTTCGTCTTCTGAAGAAACCTCTCAACTTCATAAAAAATGCTAGTTTTAAACTAATAAAAAAGGACATTTCATCTAAGCCCTCTCCCTGGTATCGGCCCCACCTACGCCAGATACTATGACGGCCACACATGCCATCCAACCCATTATCATTATAATAGAAAACGCTTACATTTACTACTATTAATAGAACGCAAGTTTCGACATAAAAGTGAAAATCCTTATCAAAGTACTCTGTGGGTTTTTGATTCATACATATTTGTGTCACTTTATTAGTTTCAAACATACTATTAATTAGCCCACGCAAATAGTTAGTTCCTCCTTTATAACAAAAGGAGATGTTTGTATATGTCAGGTTGTGGTGTTGATGGCGGCTGCGGATTTGGTGGAGGATTTGCCTTATTAATCGTATTGTTCATACTCTTAATCATTATTGGAGCCAGCTTCTGCGGTGGATTTTTTTGATAGTAAATAACAATAAGGACGGCCATTGATGGTCGTCTTTTTTTATTTAAACCTTTACTGGTTCCGATGGCTTGAACTCGGCAAGAACTTAGCGTTTGAAAATCGAGTCGAACAGATGCTTATTTCAGCTTGTCGAAAATCAGTCATTACAACTGTTGAAATGATTAGGAGAGCATAAAAAAGACCTCTAATCTGAGTTCATTTACTTACTTTAGGTCAGATAGATTTTCTCCTGTAATAATTTCAAATAGTATTGCTGACTTATTCTTATCTAATTGAGCATATTTACTTTCAGCATCGATTACAAGTTCTACTTTGTCTTTATTTGGACTTATCCAAAGTTCATACAACACTGCTTTCGCTTCAATATCTGGATTTTTATATTGAAAACCAAATCTGTAATCAGAAGGTCGTTCCATTTCCACTTTTGCATTTTCCCAATCAATATCATTTAATACTTCTTTCGCTTTTATAACTTGTTCACTATTAATAATTTCTTTGAAGTCCTCGTAATTATATTCATCACCAATAAGTTTTTGGACTTTAATACTCTGTTCTTCATTTTCTAATGCGTTCGAACAACCAACGATGAAAATTGAAATTATTCCAAAAAAGACAAATAAAATTTTTTTCAAGGTCTTTCCCCCTTTTTATTATAAGACGGATGGTGTTTGGAAAAGTTTCGAAATTATCCTATATATTTTAAAAAACAACAATCTTTGCAAAAAGAACCTTTGCCTTAAATAATCTTTGTCTAAGGGTATTTTTCGCACCATGTTATAGAAATTTCAACTCCATTTTGATCAATCTTTGTGTTGATAATATAAAAAAGGTCAACCGGAGTTTCCTATCTTTATAAAGAAGGGATTTCGGTTTTTCTTGTAGTTTAAGAACATGTTAAGTGATAATAAAGTTATTCCATTAAAGGGCCATTTTGTGGTGTATAGAGGATTCAGAGGTACATCTTGAATTTACAGTGATACCATTAAATTACATAAGGGGCGTTTGTATGGATAGTACAATTCGTAAATTGCCGTTTTATAATAAAATAGGTCTTGTTTTTAGGAGGTAAAACATGGATTACATTTCACCGAAAGAGGCGACGTTAAAGGTGAAACGGTGGCCTAAAGATAGCATAGCGGCGGGTCGTCGTCATACAGTTGCTCTTAAATCTAACGGAACAGTGACGGCTGTGGGTGATAATAAATATGGTCAATGTGATGTAAGTGACTGGCGCGATGTTGTGGCGGTTGCGGCGGGTAATGTTCATATGGCGACGAACACGGGTAATGCTCATACAATCGGTCTTAAATCTAACGGAACGGTTGCGGCTGTGGGTTGGAATAAGCATGACCAATGCAATGTAAACGACTGGCGCGATATTGTAGCGGTTGAGGCAGGTTGGCGTCGTACCATTGGTCTTCAATCGGATGGCACGGTAGTAGCTGTGGGCCGAAATAATGAAGGCCAATGCAATGTAAGCGGCTGGCGTGATATGGAGGCAGTTGCGGCGGGTGACTGGCATACCGTCGGTCTTCAATCGGATGGCACGGTGACGATTGTGGGTAATAATCGGTATGGTCAATGCAATGTAAGCGGATGGAGCGACATAGTGGCGGTATCCGCGGGTTACCTTCATACGGTCGGGCTTAGATCTGACGGCACAGTGGCGGCTGTGGGTTTGAATAAGCATGACCAATGCGATGTAAGCGGATGGAATGGTATTGTGGCGATAGCGGCGGGTAGTAATCATACCATCGGGCTTAGATCTGACGGCACAGTGGCGGTTGTGGGTTTGAATAAGCATGGACAATGCAATGTAAGTGGGTGGCGCGATATTGTGGCGGTTGCGGCGGGTTGCGCTCATACCATCGGGCTTAGATCTGATGGCACGGTGGTTGCTGTGGGTGATAATGAATATGGCCAATGCGATGTAAGCCGCTGGCACGGCATCCAACTGCCCAGCATGATGAATTCCATGGACATATTTTAAAAACAGTATGAATGGATTAAAAAATTTAAATTTCTAGTTTGGATGAGCTGGTTTTAGTATTCCACAATCGCTCCCGATTGTGGAGGACTATATTTACAAATGATCAATCTTTTTTATAAAACCAGACTTAAATCCGCTGGCAAAGACTCCATTTTGAATAATCTTTTTTCAAAACGGTTTCTTTTTATTTATTGTAAAATAAGAGTTTACGAGGTATTTTTGATCAAACTTTATTTCAAACCAACACTACGAAGGCTATAAATCGCCTTTTAAGCGTTTTTAGTGGATGGTTCTGCATTATCTTTAGTTGAGTAAGGAGTTTTTTCGAATGTATGATTTTAGTTATTTTCGTACATTCAAAAGACCACCAATTTGGTGGTCTCTGTTACATCACATCTAAACCCCTTATTTTTACAAAAGTAGTTTCATTTTGTTCTTGAATCACATCAAATTTTAGCCATAAATCGCTTTGTTCATTGTCATAATACAAAACAATTTCCCCTTGGTAACTTGGTGGTGGTTCAAATGCGACTTCATAAATGTCAATTTCATCTTCCCAGTTTTCATAGGTACTATCAGGAGGAAGTGTCATTGTACCAGGGTAATAGTTTAATTCCTCCATTATTTCTTCAATCGACATTAGAGAACGACCTGAAGATACAATTTTCGAGATTTCTCCTTCTACCAAATCATTAATTAATCCCTTTAATTGTAATACTAATTGTTCTTTCACATTTTCTGTTAACACGTATTTCACCCCATTTGTAAATCGTTCATCACCAATATTAATTCAACAATAAATTTTTGTTTTCCTTCCTCAACTAAAATGCTTCGTATGGATGCTTTTTGATCTGCACTCATAGGTTGTTCACCCTCATTTCACTTAAAATCATATATGTATTATTCCATGTGAAATACGTATGACCTTCAAGTGAGTTAACATAATCACCCTTATAGGCATTGAAAAAGGATCTTCAGTGAAGATCCTTTTAGCTACTTGTTCAATTAAAGCGCCCGGTTGCTGAATATTGAAAAATTTAAAAGAGCTTCAAAAATTGCTCTTTAGATATTGTGTTATGGCACCCTTTAGTTGAAGTAGTTATGCCTCACCTTTTTGCACTTTTAAAGTCATTTCAGCATTAAACCTCAAAATGCCTAATTCAGTTGTATTAGATATTTCTGTTAATATATTTTCAGCTTCGTATGCCTTATAGTCTATATCCATTGCAATTCCACAAGCCCAAATTTTCACATTAGGTTCTGGATTTATCATAAGAATATCAAGTATATCCTTTGCAAACTCTTTATCCTCTTTCATTACATTTTCTATTTTATAAAGTTTGTCGCTTGCTTTATTACCTCTTTTATAATTACCATCTATGGTTGCTTCACCTTGAATAATTGCATTTTCAATAAATAAGTCAGTGAGATATGTTTTATCCTTTTTCACTCATTTCAGCCCCCTATCAATGAATTTCTTGTTTAACAAACCTACCTTTTAGTTTAAGTACATATCTTCACGATACAATTTATCATGTTATTCAACAATCTGGACCGTTTGCTGAATAAGGTTTCTAAGGAACACATGAATACTCTATACAAATCTAGTTAACATAAAGTCCCTTATCGGTATTGAAAAAGGATCTTCGATTAAAGATCCTTTTATGCTGCTTGTTAAATTAACGCATCCGTTAGTTGAACAACGGATTACCCACTATGAATTTCAAAGCAGAAATATCCAAATGACAAATGTTCTTCTTTTAATTCCATTTCTGATTTTGCAATTTCCATCATTTGAGGCATGATTTCCCTTAGAGATTCTTTATATTTTTTAAGTGCTTTTTGATAAGAATACACATCATTATTCTTACATAAAGGATATAAAATTGCCCCTAATCTAAAATTATTAAGTGTTCTTTGGGTATCAATGGGTTCGAGACAATCTAAGATGTGCAAATCTTGAGTCTTCTCATCAAACCAATCTCTACATTCTATATAAAACATAAATTCCTCGAATTCAATTTGCATCTCTACTTCTTCATTTCTATAGAATGGTGTAATCCTAATGTATTCGGTAGTTGAATCAGAACTAATAATCTCATCTAATATTCTTTTTAACTTTGTAATAGTTGGGAAATATGTATATTTTCCATTGTAGTAAACAGTGTTATTGTAAACTATTTTGTTAATTTTTCCTTTACCTTTCCCTATCATTTTCATCGCCTCCCTTATTACATATTCTTTATATATTAAACCCACTTCTTCTTGAAAAGATTATATGCATACTCTATACAAATCTAGTTAACATAAAGTCAATTATTAGAAGTTCCGAAACACAAAACCCCTTGGTACTCAAGGGGTTCCGAATGGTCCATTTTTATCGTTTATACATGATTTTATACATGGTTGATGAATCAACATTGTCGGCTTCTGAAGAATCCTGGTAGCTGTATAAAAAAGGGGTGTTTTATGCAAATTCTTCTTTCACTAAAGCACCCTTTATTTCAAAATGAAAGCATCCTCATCTCTTTCATAACAAGTTTCATACTCATCTTTCATTATTATACTATTACAAGCCGCACCACTTTCATCATAAATTTCTTTTCCTACTTGTAATTCAACACTTCTATCCTCACTAGGAAATTCAGGTGCTTGATTTATGATATCAAGAGTATCCTCATCTTTCCATTTCATCGAAAAATGACTTTTTCCTGGAGCATAATAGATTGTTTTAGTTTTATCATCCTCTTCATTGTAGGTGATTTCCATCCATACATTAACACCGCCTGCTGCACCACCATATGGTTTATAATAAGCATTTGCGGTATATTCTCCTGTTGGGGATTTCACAGGTCCTTTATAAACTTCTCCGTCGCTAAATTCAAATGTATAAATATATCTGCTATATACAAATATCAATACGATTCCAATGATTAAAAACAAGAATATTTTATATCTTTTCTTCAAATAACTCCCCCTTTCCGTGTTCAACTAACCTGCAAAGTTAGTTGAATAAGTTTTTTTTCGAATGTGTGATTTTGTATGTATCGTACATTCAAAAGGTCGCCAAATTGGACAGTGGTCTTCTGGCACTAAATGCATCCACTGCCGTTTAGTAGTTTTATTTTAAATTTAGAGCCTCGTTCTTTACCCATTTCATTTTTGAATTTACACCTAATTCTTGTAAGGTATCGTTAAACTCATCTAAACTTAAAGGCCCTTTCACATCTTCTGAGGATACAGTAACAATCCAATAGAAGTCTTCAGAGGTATCAATTTGACCATCTTTTTCACTATTACTATCATCAATATATTTTTGTTGTTTAGCGAAAATATATTGATCTTTAGTAGCTGTTGCAATAACCGTAGCTGGAACAACAAAATCAAAAAACTCTCCATTTCGTTTCACTAAAAGAGATTTATTTCTACCAGTGTTAATCAATACATAATCTTTTGTAATTTCAGTTTCAGATTCGCCTAATCCAGGACCAATACAGGCGGTTAACGTAAATACTAGAAAAATAGAAAGGAAAACAATTTTCTTCATAAAATCCCCTAATTTACAGATAATGGTACGACGTGTAAGTATATTACCATTATCCTATCAATTCTTCTACAACTATCCGGATCTTCATAATAAGGTTTTTTTCTACTTCCATTTGAATGTACGTTTTAGTATATTTTCGTACATTGACTGTGATTTAGCCACGATAATTGACCTTATAGGCAATAAAAAAAGATCTTTCAATAGAAGGATCCATTTATACTTTCTTATTCCACAAACTATTACGGAGTCATTTGAAAAAAGAAGGACTTTGTAGTTTAACAAAATCCTTCTTTTATAATTTTATTGTTGCTTAACATTTCTAACAAACAATTGCTTATTTTTATGAACAATTGCACTTACTACCGCAAGCAATAGTCCTGAAATAATGAATACGATTCTAATTCCCCACAAATCTGCTAATATACCCATAATCAGAGAACCAATACCAAAGATTCCTGTTCCAATGGCACTTAATGAGGTATAAACGGTTGCCAATTGTTCTTTTGATACACTGGTTTGTATAACGGTTTGTTGTGGAATGTTTTTTATTTGTCCAAAAAGTCCCACACAAAGCGATAAAAATAAGGAAAATATCGGAATACTGTTTAGGCTAAACAATATTGTGATTAAAAAAGTTGCAAATGACCCTACAAAAATAAAAGTACCCAATTTCTTCTCAATAAAAGAAGAGTATTTAATACAATAAATGCTCCCTAAAATCAAGCCTAAAAAGAAAGCACCATTAATATAACCCCACCATTTTTCATCAACATTTAAAGCATCACTAACAAATACATATAAAATAGCAGCGATCCATACCGTTCCTGCAATGGCTTCGAAAAAGTCTATGCAAGCAATCCTTTTCAAAACTGGAGTGTTAGATAAAGTTTTCCACCCTTCTTTTATCTGTTCTAACTTTCTTTTTGACTCAGTTGTTTGGTGACTTACGTTTTCTAAAAGACATAATAAAATACTTGATAAAACAAATATACCTCCAACAAACCAAATAAGTTGTTGTGAACTTAAAATGACTAAAAACAAACTACCTATAAACCACATTACTGTTTGAATTATTTGAGTAACTGTTTCGGCGATTCCATTTGCTTGTACTAAATGTTCAGGTTTTACATAATGCGGAATCAATGTCCGCATTATTGGATTTGCACAGCCGTCAAGGAAGGCAATCAATCCTATAAATAAAAAAATTAAATAGTAGTTAGATCCTGTTATACCAATAAACATAAACCCTAGAATAACAAGTAAGATAGTTTTTCCAATTTGGGACCCAGCCATTAACCACTTTAAATTTACTTTTCCGATCAAAAGAGGCGTTAATAAGCTAGAAACAAACATTGATGAAGTAATTGTAAATGGAACAAAGGATGCAGCCGTTGCAGAGTCTGTTAAAACAAAAATGGTACTTATGACACTTACCATATATAATACATCGCCTATATTAGCGAGAGATTGACCCGACAATAATAAAGAAAAGTTTTTATTCAATCTCATTACATATCCCCCAATATTTCAGTTGAAATTTGAATTTTAGGGAGATATTAAATTGGACTATTCATCTAAACATTTACTCCTTTCAAATATCAGATAAATCTGGGGGATGTAGACTTATCAAAAGTTTTTTGTCCATAAAATACTTATATGAATTTTAGCACAATAAAAAATAGAAATAACAATACATAAAAAATTTCTTGTTGAATTATCCTGCTTCGTTAGTTGAAAAAGTTTTTTTGAATGTATGATTTTATATATTTTCGCACATTCATTTCGTTGATATAACTGGTCCCTCTTGATAAACTATCCATATCATACGTTGAATGTACGATATCGGAGGATAATTATGAAAGAAAAGAACGTGCAGCCGTTACGAGCGTCCAAAGAAATCGAGGTTATGAAATGGACGCTACGGCGATATGGTTCCGAACAGGACTATTTTTTATTTGTCTTTGGGATCAATACCGGACTTCGGGTCAGTAATATTGTACCGTTGACTGTTGGCGATGTCCGAGAGAAAACGCATGTGGCGATTCTAGAGAAAAAAACGAAGCGATTTATGTTGCCAGTGAAGCTAGGGTAAGAAATCGAGAATTATACGGCTCATATATGCGATGGAGAGTACCTGTTTCTAAACCGGAAGGGCAATTTTTTTCCCCATTCTCCTACACAAGCCTACAGAGCGCTTGTGAAGGCCAGCGAAGTGCTAGAGATGACATCGGCACGCATAGCATTCGGATATGCGTATTATCGGAGAACGAAAGACCTGGCATTCCTGCAAATTAGCTTTAACCATTCCGCCCCGTCGATCACTAAACGATATATCGGGATTACGCAAGACGAAATCGACGAAACACTAAAGGATTCCTCTTTATAAGGGGTAACGTCAGGAACATGCGTAAGTTTCTCAACATAAAAGTCTAGACTTATCTCTTCATTCCATAGATAAGTCTTTTTTTACTAAAGCACCCTTTCGAGCATTAACAATTGATGATAGTTATTACAGGAACGCTGCACCAAATCCATATCTTAGAGATACCATTTTCTATGATAATAATAAATTGTCAGAAGTACGATGAATTCGGATGTTGGGATTGCGAGCCAGACGCCTGTTAATCCAAATAGTCGAGGCATGATCATAAGCAAGATTAGCAAAACGATAATTTCACGTGCTGCAGTAATCCATGTTGCCATTCGGATGTGTCCAATAGATTGATAATATGTCATCATGACAAAATTTGTTCCCATAAAGAGATATGCGATGAAGAATAGTTTAATGCCCGATACAGCCAGTGTCACCACTTCTTCAGAGAAATCACCGAACAAACTGACAATCTGTGTTGCTGCAAATTGGCCGATTAACACAAATAAGATACCAGCTACCAAAGCTGTCCCGATCGCAAGCCTTATTGTTTGTTTCATCTTCTTTTCATCTTTGGCTCCACTATAATAACTAATCAGTGGTTGGATGGCGGATCCCATTCCTAAAAATAATAGTAACATTACACTATGAACATAATTCAAAATGGTAAATGCTGATACACCGACAGTTCCGACGAGATTTTTAAACGCGAGGTTATGCGAAATCGTAAAAACTGAAATCCCGACTTCTGCAAGAAAACTTGGGAAACCAATGACTAATATAAGCAGAGCAAGCTTCTTATCAAATTTGAAACGCACGAAACGTAAGTTGCTTTTTTTTCTGAAAAAATGCGTACAAAGTATGATAAGTCCACTAAATGCCCCTAAGACTGTTGCAGCAGCTGCACCTTCCACGCCAAAATCAAGCACGAATAAAAACACATAGTTCAAAATGATATTGACAACTGACGTGGTAATAAGCGCAATCATTGCTACATTTGGACCGCCATCATTTCTCACTAAAATACTAAAAGCATTTTCTACAGTGAAGACAAACCCAAACAATAACATGACGTTCAGATAATCCGATGTATATTCAAACGTATCAACATTCGCGCCAAGTAAATACGCGAGTTCTGTTCTAAATACAAAGGCAGTAAGCCCGATGATCATCGTCAAGATAAATATAGAACTTATGGCATGTGAAAAAATGATACGTGCTTGATCTGGTCGTTTTGCGCCCATCATAGCGGAATAACGAGTTGCCGCACCGATACCAACCCACAATGACATGGCGACAAAAATGGTATAGACTGGTCCAGCAATACCCACACCTGCCAGAGCGACTGGACCTAGCTTGTTGCCGACCATAATTCCGTCAATAACGATATTGACAGCCATCAGCAACATTCCGACGATTGAGGGGATTAAATACCTTAGGAAAGATTTCCCTACTGATTCTGTATCTAAACGGTTTATTATTTGTTCTTTTTCCATCGCTATTTCAAATCCTTGTCTATTAATTGGTTAAAAAAACCCTAAAAAATATTTTTGTTTTTATAGTTTTCTTAGAGAGAAAAGAAACTGGCATATTATGTGCCAGTATATTCATCATTTTTTTCAGTCAGAATTCCACTCAATAATACATCCACAATGGTTTCAAATGATTCTGTTACTGAGATACTATGCCCTAAAAAGAATTGTCTATCAAGCGTTATATTCGAAGCCCCAATAATTAGTTTCATCAATAAATCGATGTTCATGTCCTTAATGATCCCCGATTGGATTCCTTCTTCAAGAAGTGCTTTAAGATCATTCCACTGATTCAATTCGCGATTTACGCGTTCCCATTGTTCAGGGTAGAACCGTTTCAATTGCTCCAAAATACGCAAATCGTAAAACTCATTGTATTTAGGTAAGACAACAATAGTTTTTTTTATTTTTTCCGCGAGTGTGAATTCAGGATTGTCGATAATTAGGCGAGTCTGTTCGTCAAACTCACTAAGCGTCAAATCGATAATGGAATCAAGAATATCTACCTTTGATGAAAAAATTTCATATAACGTACGCTTACTTATCCCAAGTCTTTTCGCCAGATCATCCATTCTGAACTTAATGCCATTATTTCTAGTTTCTTCAATGAATGCTTGTATGATTCGTGTCTTCAACTTATACTCCCCCTTAAGAAAAGAAAACTTCAAATACTTTTTTAGTTTTTCTAGTTTGATGATACTACAGTTGTTGGAGTTATGCCAACTCGCATTATCAACAGTCGATAAACAAGTAAGGATAAATAAAGAGGAAATAATTTTATGAGCGAAAATATTCAAAAGAAATAAGCCTAGATTATTCACCAACATATAAAAAATACCATGGAAGGGTTGATCTATCAGTTTTTTCGTGGGATTTTCTTTTTCACTCAAAAGATGAAAAAAGAAGCTATTTCTACTAAGGTTATTGCGACTAAACAAATACCAAAAGAAAGGATTCTTATGATGAATCCCTTGTTCTTCGGCATCTTCTTTTTCCGCCAACTCGTGTAACTCTACGATTGAAAGTTTGCTAAAAGCCTTTTCAAAATCTAATAAAAGATATAAACCGACTACGCAAATCAATCATACAAAATTAAAGATAAGATTACGGATTTCTATAAAAACTCTCCTTTTTTCTCTTACTAATCATTCCTTTATTGTAAATAAACTTCAAAATCTTTCAAACAATACCAGATATCAGAATAAACTTAAACTATCCCTATTAGAGAATTTATATGTATGATTTTAGTCTTAAGTCCATTCACATAGTTAACCTTATCTAACGACAATGAAAAAAGAAGCTTCAATTGAAAGATCCTCAGATTGACTCCCCTGCATGTCCCTATTTTTTTATGTAAAAACCTCTTTTCTGCCTTTATTTACAACACTATGTTATGACACCCGTTGAAGTACTGAAAATAGTGCATCTTAAAATAGATGCCAATTCTTCTAAGTGATGACACAAAAAAAAGCCCATTCTCCATTAAGGAATCGACTTTTTAATCACATATTATTAATTTCAATATTTTCTTCTATCATCATCGGCTAATAAAAAGTCCTTTTACTATCTGTATTTTTATGAAAATCTTCGAAACTTTTATAAAGCATTGTTTTTTCAATGGCTTCAATTAATTTACTTCAAATTTTTCATTGATGAGATTTCGTCTGAACTACCATTAAAAGTGAGGGTGAAATTTGTTGAAACTTCACTAACATAATGTGTTTTTTTCTTTTTCAGAAAAAATTCCTTCGCCATCCACTACATATTCAGCAGACCAATGTTCACTTTCACCGTGAAAGTTATAATCATGTTTTACAACATTTTGATTGTTACAACCTATAAATAAAGTTAAGGGTAATAATAAAAATATAAATTAATATTTACGCAAAAAAACCCTCCTTTTAAATAGCTCTCTAAATTAAATACAAATTACCTAATATTGTATGTAAAGTGCGCCCCATTAATCACCTTTACATCGTTTGCTTTTTATATTTTCTTTAATGTTGAATTTATATTGTTAAGGCTTAACAATATAAAGCCTAGTATAACAAAGGTTATTAATTCTCCTGTAAAAAAAGAGACTACCTCTAATTTAAAGCGTACAAACCATACAGCCAACTACTCATATTTCATTATCTCACCTTTATTTTCATCATAATAATCCAATTAACTTCTTGAATTATTATGCCCCGTTAGTTCAACAAGGACATCAAACAAATAATGTTTATGTTCAATTAATAACACGTTTTATATATAATACAATGTAAGAATTACATAATCAGAAAGGTGATATAAAAATGGAACACTTTTATCTGTTTGTCCTCATGTGTATTTTTTTAATTATTTTACCCGGTCCCGATACTGCAATTGCTACAAAAAATACTGTCACCTTTGGGAGTATCGGGGGTCTTAAAACAGCTTTAGGTACTTGTTGTGCCCTTCTTATCCATACTTCTGCTGCTGTATTAGGACTTTCAGCCATCATTGTGAAATCAGCATTATTATTTTCAGTCTTCAAATACGTTGGTGCTGTTTACTTAATTTATTTGGGTATTAAGACATTATGGTCTATGAAGAAAAAGGAAGAAGCAGCAAGGGTTGAGATGAACACAAAAAGCCAGTTTGTAAACACATCTTGTTTTAAACAAGGGTTCCTTACAAATATCCTAAATCCCAAAGTTTCTGTCTTTTTCTTAACCTTTTTGCCTCAATTCGTGGACTCTGGAAGCAATAACTTTTTACCGTTTCTTATAATGGGTATCACTTATACTGTATTGACTGCCATATGGTTTTTACTTTATGTCTATTTAATTAATCAGATTAGTACTTTTATGAAAAAACCTAAAACACAAAATATTATTGAAGGAATCACAGGTACTATACTCATAGGTTTTGGTATAAAACTAGCTCTTGAAAAGACTCATAATTAGATTATTTTTATCTATAAGGTAAGACCCTTGATTTCCCTAAATCGAAGGGTCTTATTTTTTGCCGGAATAAATTATCTTTATCAACCTTGTTAAACTAATCTGCTTCGTTAGCTTATTAAGAAAATCAAATAATTACTAGTGTAGCTTTGTAATAAAGTTTGATAAAAATGATGCTATTAACCTTAATAAACGAACAAAAGGAAAGAGCGTGTTTTGAATTAAGATTGATCAAAATGGCTTTTTCTTTATTAGATTTTAGTTTGGTTTTTATAAAAAAGTTTATTCATTTTCTACCTATGTTGTTCAACAATCTCTCACTTTAGTTGAATAACTATGTTTAATTTATTCTGTAGTTGATTTAGTTTATAATTTTTATCCACTGCATTCCTAAAGGGTGAACATGAACATTTTTACACAAAACCCATGATAATACATTTTCCAGTCCTTGTTAGAATCGTTGATTTCTAATTTTACAATGTTTATAGTTAGAAAGAATTGTTATATAAAATAAAAGGGGAAGAACCACTAATGATTACTAGAGAAAAATTAGAAAATAATCAAGTTTGGCTATATGTCATTGTACTAGTGATAGCAGCCGGATTTGGATTAATAGTTCCAGATTTTGCAGGACAATTAGATGTAATGATCTCTGCTGTCATCGCTATTTTAATGTATAGTATGTTTTCACAGATTCCTTTTACATCTTTAAAAAAGTCGTTTGCTAATCGACGTTTTATCTTGGCTCTATTAACAGTTAACTATATAGCAGTACCCATTGTAGTATGGATTCTATCAAAGTTATTACCCGAATATCCACCGTTATTGCTGGGGGTCTATTTAGTTTTACTTACCCCTTGTATTGATTATGTCATTGTTTTTACAGCTCTAGGCCGTGGAAATGAGAAGGTTATCCTTATGTCTACACCAATTCTTTTCATTACACAAATGCTTCTTTTGCCTCTGTATTTATGGCTGTTTATGGGAGATGAAGCAGAAGGAATAGTGGAACCAGGTCCATTCTTGGAAGCATTTTTCGGTCTCATCGTTATTCCACTGGGAATCGCTATTGCCATACAGCTATTTGCAAGAAAAGCACCTGTCGGCAATAAAATATTAGATCTATCAGCATGGCTACCTGTTCCGTTCATGGCACTTACTCTTTTTGTTGTCGTAGCATCTCAAATTGGCAAATTATCTACCTACAATCACCTAATCATCAAAGTAATTCCGATATATATTGCTTTTATGATCATCATGCCAATTATTTCTCGATTCATTGCTAAGTGGTTTAACCTCGATACAGGATCAGGTCGTGCCCTTATCTTCAGTGGATCAACACGAAATTCGCTTGTGGTTCTTCCTCTTGCCTTAGCTTTGTCCGATGATTTAAGCACGTTGGTAGCCGCCGTAATCGTAACACAGACGATCGTTGAACTTGCAGGTGAACTAATTTACATTCGATTAGTACCTAATCTGCTATTACGTCAAAAAAAATAGAAAAAAGTGTAAAAGTCGACCAATTCCTATACTTTTAGTTATCCCAATCACCCCTCGATGTTATAAAAAATTGCTGAATGGATTTCTTACGAAAATCTATGTTGTCCATTCATAAAATTCTCACTAAATGTAAGTGGTGAAGCAGACTCGATAAGATTAGAACTAACAGGAAACAGTGAAGTCAAGAAGTTACTAAGAGAAGAATTTAGCTTAGTATATATTTTAGTGGTCTCCTCATTTGAGAGTTTTCTCCTTTTTCTTATTAAACAAAATGCAACATTTATAAGACCTTTCTGATTTTAAGCAAACTGGTCCAATTGCGGAACAAAAAAATCAATACAGGACTTTTGATCAATCTTTTTACTATTAACTGTACTATGATTATTAGAGGATAATTAGTTCAATTTATAAGCTAATATCCTCTTTTTTAATGCATATTAGAATTATAAACTATACTAAAAAATGCTAGTTTAATAAGTTAATTTTATAATCCTATGATTTAAGGTGGAGGATATTATGAGAGTACAGGAAGTATTACTAGATGGTACTAAGAAAAGATATATGCCTCTTGATAAAGGTCGAATGCCTGTAGTGCCTATGATGAAGTATTTAGAAGTAACAGGAAAAAGCAGCAATACACTAAAAACATTCTGTTATGCCCGAAAGCAGTACATTGATTATTTGGAGGAAGTAAAAAAGATTATAAAGACATCACTATAGTGGATTTAGCAGAGGTATAGGCTCCCAATTTTCTTAGCATACAAGGTTATATTTTCTTTGCTTAACTTTGAAACGATTTCATAACCTTCATTTTTAGCTTCTGTATTGTCAGGTACAAAAATAAAAAAAATTATTAACAGTAAGATAATGTATTTTCTCATTAGGAGACACCTCATTTTAGTGTTCTCTAACTAAACTGACTCGTTAGTAAAAAAGCGTTGCCACTTATTGTAGAAACGCTACCCGTTACTTGAAGATGACTCTGCTGTACTTTGCGAAATGTTCTTTAAAAATCAGTTTAAATTTCGGTTTAAAATCAATTTCAATTGTTTGTGTAAAATCATCATTTTGAATCCTTAAAAGTACACTTGATCAATCTTTTTTATCTGCTTTAATTTCAAAATTATCAACCCTATTTAAATCAAGGAGTGATATCAATTTATTAGAAGTCCGTTGGGCAACTTGTATTTTTACTTCACAGTAAGATGGTGAGAGTGTAACAACGAAATCTTCCTCTCTATTAGAAAATTGATATGTGGCTTCATTATAAAAAAATTTTTCGAAGTTGTATCGGACAATGTAGGTTCACACTCAAATAACGAAATTAAATCGATTTCTTCTGGGTATCCATGCACTCTTAATCATCACCTTCCAACACTCTATTTTAATATTTTTTATCTTGAATTAACCTGCCCCGTTAACTCAATAAGAAAAATGCTCTACTCCTTATTGAAGTAAAGCACCCAATAGTTTAAGTACAAAATTTCACAATTTTTTTCCACGAATAAAAAAGCGTTTAGATGATTTTCTATTTAACTTCATCTTCATGAAAACGACCTTTATATATATAAGTTAACGTAATAAAAATATAAATGGCTAACGTAATACCTGTTACGATAATAGATGTTGTGAAAATAATACCAATAAGGATCGTGCTTAAAGCAATAATAGCTGCCCAAGTTGTATAGGGGAACCATTTTACAATATAGGCACTTTTTCTTTCTGGCTGTTTTTTACGTGATTTCAGATGTGCAACCGCAATGATTAACCAAATAAATAATACGGTGTATCCTAGTGAACCCATTAGGAATTCAAAGGTTTTTTCTCCTGCAAATAAAGAAATGATTACTCCCATATATAAAGCTAACGTACACATTAATATAGCATACACTGGAACTTTATTTTTTGATAAATGTGCAAAAATTTTAGGAACACGCCCGTCCACAGCCTGTGTATACAGAACGCGTGATGAGCCATATAAGCCCGAGTTCATGGATGAAATAATCGCGAGTAAAACAACAGCATTCATAAAATGATCTGCACCAGGGATCCCAATCATATTAAATACCATCACAAATGGACTTTCTGCTACTCCGTTTACTTCATTCCAAGGAATTAAGCTAACGATAATAAAGAATGGTAGCAAGTAAAAGAAAGTAATTCGTACTAATGTACTGCGCACAGCTTTTGGTACCACTTTTTCAGGATTTTTTGTTTCAGCTAACGTAATACCAATAATTTCAGTGCCCCCATAAGAATAGATAACAACAAGCATTGCAGCAATTAAGCCTGTTGGTCCGTTTGGAAAGAAACCACCGTGATCTGTTAAGTTTGAAAAACCAACAGCTGTATGATTACCAAATGTTACAAGTAACAATGCTAACCCTGCTATGATGAACACCACAATTACGGTAATCTTAATTAACGCAAGCCAGTATTCCGTTTCTGCAAAAACCTTCACTGATAACAAGTTAACGGCTGTAACTAACAAGGAGACAGATAAAGCAAGTATCCAAATCGGATAGTCTGGCAACCAATATTGAATAAAAATAGCCGCAACCACCGATTCAGCTGCAATATTTAAAACCCACATTTTCCAATAGATCCAATCTAAAAAATAAGCGGGGTATTTTCCAAGAATCGATTGCACTAAATCTCTAAAGGTTCTTGCATCGCTATTGCGAACTGCCATTTCTGCTAGACCTTGCATAACAAATAACAGAATAATACCTCCGATTAAGTACGCAATAAGTACTGATGGACCAGCCATGTCAATGGCTGCGCTGCTTCCTTTAAATAATCCTGCACCAATGGCACCACCTAATGCCATCATCGTAATATGACGCGAGGTCATTGTTCTCTGTAATTCCTGGTTGTTATCTTTCATTTTTTACCTCCTAAAATCAAAAAAGGCATATCGTCTCTTCCTTCATCATCAAATGAAATAAGAGACGATATGCCTTAAGCAAACCGCGGTACCACTCTAATTGGTTCTTCATGAACCCTACTTAAAAACCTTGTAACGAAGGTTAATCGTTTTAGCAAATAGAATAGTCAGTCAATTCTATTTACCTTACCACTCCTAGGCAAGTTCAAAGTCTTATTGGACTGCGTTGCACCAACCCGCAGCTCTCTTCACCAAATAATGAGCTTTTACTACTCCTAATCTTTGCGTTTCATAAAATTATATTTAAAAAGTTTTAATTATTATCCAAAACTATACCGACCTGTTTTAATTTTGTCAATCTTTTATTTTACAATAACTTTCAAAATAGAAGCTTCATACGAAGAGTTTATTTATTCGCAAACTCAGATTATTATGGGATAGAGTTAGTAAATTACTGATTTACAACTTAAAGGGAATTTCAATATGTTACACATTGTATAATGGATACTGATATATTAAGTGCATTACTTTATCCCTTGACTTTTAATAAAAACTCAATAGATAAGGACTTTTCACTTTGAAGCACAGTTAAAATTATAGTAATATATGGACAATAATAAAAGAGCATTATACTGAAGAAATAAGGGAGGCTACTAATTATGGAATTTTTCCGATTGACTGGATCAGATGATTTATTATTTAATAAAGCATTTGATTTATATGAAGTCAGCTTTCCAGAACACGAACAAAGATTATTTGAAAATCAATTAGCAGCATTAAATAATCCTGAATATCATTGCGAAGTAGTCTTAGAAAAAGGCGTATTTGTTGGCATTATCTTTTATTGGGAAACCGCATATTATTGTTATATTGAACATTTTGCAATTGATCCTGATAAGCGAGGAAATAGCGTAGGTTCTCGTTGTTTAAAAAAGTTTTGTGATATGCACAGCCTTGTAATTTTAGAAATTGACCCTCCAGTAGATCCTATTTCTATTAGACGCAAGAACTTTTATTTACGACTTGGCTTTCATGAAAATAATTACCAACATAACCATCCCGCGTATCGAAAACAGAATTCACCTCATGAACTTGTCATCTTAAGCTATCCAAGGAATATTTCGGAATTTGAATGTACGAAATTTAATAAGTACTTGAAAAATACGATTATGCAGACTGACTTTTAGTGAAATGAGCATAGCATCATCAAAAAAGCCTGTATCCTTTAATATTCTGATTACAGGCAAATTACTTTTTAAAATCTTTTTTCAAATGATTCATCCTAACATTTTACATTTATTGATTCGTTTTTTAATTCAACCTTGCACCTGTTAGTTCAACAAGGTACACTCGATTAAATCTGTGTTCTCATATTCAACACATAATACTGAGATATCTTGCCAGCCATACGCAACATCCTCTACTTTGGTTCCTCCAAACGTACTAGATCTATGAATATATTCCTTTCTTCCCATTCGTTCGTAAAAACAGTAAAATAATAAAGATTATTATTACATACTCTATTGAACTAACCTGCCTTAGCAACCCCTTATCATGCTATAGAACCCGTTAGTTGAGTAAGTAACTATTGATTTCTAAAATCAAATTTTTCATTTGGTACATCTAATAGATGCCCATTAATGACTACTGTATCATTGTCTGTCCAAGTAATAGTTGCAGTATTTTCTCGATAATTCCAATAAATATTTTTGGTTTTATTATTTTTTTATTAAAGACCAACTCACCACGAACAGAATATGATGATGTAGCACCTCCGTTGTTGACATATGCTTTTATGGTGTATTTTCCATCAGGTGATGTCTCTTCTGTAAGGTATTCTCCTGTCGGCAATCTATTCATATCACAGAACAACGAATAAACCCCATACCCGACCAATACAATAAATAACAAACCGCTTATTATAAATCCCTTTAACAATTTTTTATAAAATTTCTTTTTTTCATCTTTAACATTCACTTCTTCTTTAGGTTCCGGCTCCAAAGTAATAATCTCTCCTTTTATCTTCGCTTCACCTTACCATAAAAAACCACTCCGTTCATACGGTTTTGATTTATTTAAAAATGCCTGAACTTGGCTCTCTCCCTTTGCCACATCCAGACCAACTACTGGCTTCATCGTTTTTTCCTCCTCTACGTACTAACCAGTACCCCCTAGTCCTCTATGTATAGTGTCATAGCTTCGCTTGTTATACGAGATCGACGTCCCAACCAACCTCAAACATGTTTCTACAAGTAGGGAGGCGGACAGTTTAGCTCACGGGATCATGTCCCACGTACCCTTACGTCCTACCCTGGCTACTGATATAATAGATTCTATTAAAAAAGGTCAACCAGTATTTTTTACTGGTTAACCTTTTAATACGAACGCACCCTATAGTTTAAGTACATTCCTTCACAATCTTTAGTAATAAAGTATGTTATCCTTTCCCTAGTCCGAATTTGTCGACTGTTTGTAACTTTCGGAGCCGAAAATTACAGATTCTATCTTCTGATCAATATTCTCGTTACTTTGCCTCCACAAACCTACCGCTATCCACAGACAACCTATGGCGACCAGAATTCCATGGGCTATTCGTAGCGGTTGCCCACCGAGAAATTGCGGAATATATAATCCCATCCCGAAGGCGAAAGGAATACCACTCCATTTCGGGTACCTGCCAGACCGCCAAATTGCGATAGCAAGTATAATCGCTGCAATGGCAAGTAGGAGGAGTCCTACTAGGAACATAGCGAGACCTGCACCAGAACGGACGACAGTTGCTAAACTAACAAGGGTGGCTGCCTGTTGCCTTATAGCCTCTTTCCCTATAGCGTGTAGACCGAATGTTTCCCCTCCGTAAAACGGCAATGTTAAACCTATTCCTATCAAACACAGTACAACCGCCCAAAACGCAAGTGAGTTTACGGCTGTTCCTTGTAAAGAGTTGTGAAGCCCAAGTAAACCTAATGGTAGGAGTGTAAAAGCGACAATGGCTAGTATATGTGCCAAAAGCCAATCGGTGGAGGCGAAAGCTGAGGCACCTTGCAAGGATGTTTCATCTGAAAAGGGTCGTATCGTTGGATAAAGTACAAACAAGATTCCAGAGATCACAAGAGTTGTAGCACTAAGGCGCATTTGTAGCACCTGTCTAGGAACTCGCATAGGATCTACCTCCTTGGTTTGGATGTTAGAATATTTCCTAATTTTATATTAATTTAACTATTTACATAATTGAGTGGTTATATGTAAAAGTTTCATTAAGTTTTTCTTTTGATGGATTAATTCAGAATTAGCAATTGCTTTCGTTTTATTATTTAACTATTCTGACTATTTTTCTGAGTTTAACACTTCACAAACAATCTTTTATGAGTATTCTTACTCTTATTGTCTCCTCTTTATATTTTTCTTCAAAGAAGTTTAAAATTTCTTTTTTGCTTGTTCGTCCGCCTCATTAAAATTACTCATATCAATTGCTATAAATTCCTTTTTGCTACTCAATGCTTCGTCATACTCCATTATAGAATTCAATGCAACACTATATATTTCTCCTAATCTTCTTTCGAGTTAGCGCCATTATTACAAGCAAAAAGGATTAACGCAAAGAAAAAACAGGATAGGAAAATGTTTTAGTTTCATAGTCACTCCCCCTTTTTATTTTATAGACGAATTTTTAATTTGATATGTTTCATATATTTGATTCTGGAATAAACGATCTTGTTAAATGAATTACTATGTTTTATTCGTATTCAATCTTTCTAATTCCATCTTTCACAAACCTGCCCCGGTACTTTAAGTACAAACCTTCACAATCGCCTCTAAACTTTAACATAGACATCCAATTTTCTTAATAGATATTGTTCCACATAATGTCCTTTTTGTTGAATATGAAAAAAACCTGTAACAACAGGATTTATGATCAAACTTTATTCAAAATCCTTAAAATTTTCATTCTCTGATAACCATAGTTGTAGTACAGAAATGTCTAAATTTCTGTGTAATTTTTCGAGAGTGTCAAGTGCATTGTGTAAAAAAACAAGAACATCTAAAGTTACATAAAAATTCAAACTACTCTACCTTAAAAATTACACAATCATTGATATACTATCGGATGATTGTTTCGTTTTTACTTTAAATTTAATAATACTTAATGCCTAAAAGAGCTGCCACAAGACAGCCCTAATAAGTAAATACCAATTTTATTGTTCATTTAATGCTGTCCCCACCCCAACCATTCTCCATATCCAATGTTATATATTCGGCATGGAAACTACTACTGGTAAAACTGTCTTTATTCCAATCCCTACTTCAACTTTTATTACGACTTGTCTTGCGTGCTTAACTAAAGTTCAATCAATGTCTAAAAGCGTATTTCAATGCATATTTATATTTCTTTATAGATAATTCTCCATTAAGATCAGTATGCATTCAATTGGCTTCTACTTTTACGTACTACAATATAATGCCCTCCGGAATTTTTGAGATCATTTCTTCTTTTTCAATTTAGCTTCTTCTATCTTTATATTCTCAGCAACTCTAAATTTAACGATTTCTTTTATTAATTCATAAGGCAGAGGCCTTTCAATCGGAAACTGCACGGACCCTTTTGCTCCTTTATATTCCGAAAGTTCATGTTTAAAAGCAGCGATCCCGCTAGAAGTTGGATAAAACCCTATATGATTTTTATAGGCAGCGAAATGCACCAGATTTCTATGTAAAACAAAAGTAGGCATTTGATAACTTATCTTTTCTTCTGCATCTGGTGCCGACTCTTTTATAACTTTTCTTAACGTATTTAGTATTTCCTGGACCTCAAGAGGAAATTGTTCAATGTATTCATCAATTGATTTAAATGTAATTTTATATCCTTCCATAATTTCTCCTTTCAAAAATACAAAATCTTAGAAATAGATCAAGCTTGATTTTTGTATCTATTCGACAACGACCAGACTCGATACCTCTTTGCCACATTGCTAAATTTTCCTGCAAGCAGAATGTCAAATTTATTATTAAACTTAAAGTATTCAGCGATAGTAGATACCCTTTTAAGAAACTTATTTACCTATCACGTTGTCTTTCTTTACTATTATATCCTATTAGTTCCATAAAAAAGTCGACGTTGAGCATATAACTAGTTCCTTCAATAAGTACTGAAGACGCTTAACTGGACTTTAACTTCAGGTAGAAGTGGATTATTAAATAAGCGCCAAATGATAAATAGCAAAAAAGTTATTTTGCTTTTGTAAAATTACAAAGAACCGTCCAATTAAGGACGGTATTATAAAAAATTATTGTCATTACACACTAACACGACTAAAATTAGTTTTTCTAGTCATATTGATGTTAGTTTTTTATGTTCACTTTTTTTCCATAATCGCAAAGTAATTATCTTCATTATCAGCAAAGTTAAACACTTTACCAAAAGGCATAGTGACAATTTCTCCGACTTTAATATTTTTATCTGAAAAGTCTTTATATAATTTTTCAAGATTTTCCGAGTAAAACATTATCGAAGGTGTATGTAGATTTAATTCAGGCTGCATTTTAGCAATTAATTCCTTATTATGGAGAACGAAACTCGTTTCTGCTTCTTTTGTTGGAGCAATTTCAAACCATCTCAGTCCTTGGCCGTTATCTTCTTCAGACACTACACTAAACCCTACTTTATCTGTCCAAAATTTCAATGCCTCATCTTGGTTATTCACATATAACATAATTTGACCAATTTTATTAATCATTTGCTTCTCTCCATTCCTACTAGTTCAGTTAATATTGATCATTCTTCTTTTAAGCATTGCATTATACTTTGGCACCTAAGTCGAATAACTACATAATAATTATACAATAAAACAACATAATCACCTTTATTATACTCTCCATTGGACTGAGAACCATAAAATTAAACATTAATGTTCTTTTCAAACGAACGCGATTTCATTAAAGTATTTATTTTTTCCGAACCAAGAAGCATGGTGATTATATAAACCACAATAAAAAAAGGAAGAATCTCCATTGTAGAATACGATACAACCATCCCTAGAATCGGTGGCAAAAACGTACTCCCAGTATAGGCAACTGCCATTTGATAGCCCATAATGGACTGAGAATGTTCTTTCCCAAAACGAGCCGGCGTTTCATGTAACATACATGGAAAAATCGGCGCCAATCCTAAGCCAACCAAAATAAATCCTATAAGAGAAAAAGAAGTGGGCAAGGGTAATAAAAGAAAAGCAGCTCCCATCAATGCTGTGATTTGTCCTGCACGAATGAGAATACGGTTACTCACCTTCATGGTAATAAATCCTGTAATCAATCTGCCTACTGTAATCCCTGCGTAGTATAAGGAAACCCATTGAGCTGCTACTACTACAGATAGTCCCTTAACATTTACAAGATAACTACTTCCCCACAACCCCATCGTTGATTCCACGCCACAATAAAATAAAAAAGATACGAGCGCTAGCTTTACACCCTTAATATGTAATGGTTTCACATGCTTCAACGCTGTTTCATCAGGCAAAACAATTTCTTTGTCATCTGGATCTTCGCTTAAATTCGCCTGACTGTTTATTGCCACTCGTTTCCATAACGGAAGAGTAAAAAAGAGGACTAGGACTAAAGTAAACTGAATAATGGCAATGGCAACATATCCTTGTCTCCAAGAATTTTGACCAGTAATAAACTGGGACATTATAATAGGACCAAGAGAAGCACCAACTCCCCAGAAACAATGTAACCAGCTCATATGATGTGCTTTATAGTGTGTAGCAACATAGTTGTTTAATCCTGCGTCGACTGCTCCTGCGCCTAATCCAAGTGGTATGGCACATATAATAAGCCATATGAGCGATGGTGAAAAAGAAAATCCTAAAAGTGCAACGGCTGTCATTAAAACACTAATTAATGTGACATTTCCAGTTCCCAGCCGCTTAATAACAGATCCGGCAGCTAAACTTGAAACGATTGTACCGCCTGCAATTACCATGAAAAGCAAGCCAGCAGTTTCAAGTGGTTGCCCATAATCTGATTGCATCACAGGCCATGCTACGCCTAACATTGAATCAGGCAAACCTAAGCTAATGAACGCCATATATATGATGACTAAAAATAAAGTAGCCATTATAAGTCCCCCTGTATTTTTCATATATTCATTGTATAGTTTAGGTTTTGTGTTTTTTGCTTACTCTAATACATTAACTAACCGGATACCAGTTATCATACGGTCAAGCGCAAGTCGCTGCAATCCATGAAGATAGTCTCGTTTCCAGTCACTCACAATAAGCTCTGGAAGATGTTCTTTTGGAACATACTTAGCACTTTCTATCGCAATTCGATTTATTGCTATCTGATTCATTTCCTCTTTAGAAAAAATGACTGTATGAGGATTGATAATGGCTACTAAGGAAGCAATTAAGCGACTAATAGCCTGAATCTCATGCTCTTCACCAATAATAGGGGTATCCTTACTCTTCTTGCGCCCCTGGTACATAGCTTGATGGAAGTTTTGGTTATCATACAATGGCAAGAACGAAACCTCTCCAGTAAAGAACGTACTCCCACGTACAACGTCACCATTAATTAGAATCCCAGCTCCAGGGCCATTCTTCCCAGAGTACAAATATACAAGCGATTGTTTATCCTCTCTCCCACTCATTTTTTGAAACCCTAGAACTGCAGCATTCATATCATTCTCTACAACAACAGGTATGGAAAACAGATCCTCGAAGTATGTTTTCAATTCAAAGTCATGGAAACTCTTATAATTAGGGATGTGAAATATTCGTCCATTATCGACAGCTCCAGGTACACCTATCGCCATCGAACTGATTTTTGGAAATTCTAATAGGATTTCCTGTACTAACTCTATCAACGAGTGTAAGTCATCTTGGAATACACTTGGTCGTGTTCTCTGTTCCTTCATTTCTCCCACACAATTAAAAACGGCATAAACAGTCTCATTTTGCTCCAAAAAGACAGCTAGACCTAGCATATGCTCCGGATTAAATACATATCGCTTTGCTCTTCTTCCACCACTGGAATCATCCAATCCGACTTCATAAACCTCTCCATCCTGTTCCATTTGAGCAATTACCTTGCTGACAGTGGGAAAGCTGATTCCTAACTGCTTGCTAAGTTCAACTTTTGTAGCACTACCAAGCTGTAACAGTGTTGTTCGTATTACACGAAGAATGACCTTTTTCATTGATTTTGGTGTAGCAAATCGTTCATCCATAATATTCACCAGCTTATTAAATTAGTTTCAAAGGCTTGTACAGAATACTACAAATATTTGTTACTTTATATCAAATTAATTGTCAATTTGTTTAATAATTTTTGCAGGATTTCCACCTACCACAACATTATCAGGTACATCTTTTGTGACAACTGCACCTGATGCAATAACCACATTATTTCCAACATGAATACCTGGATTGATTATGGCTCTACCACCAATCCAAACATTATTCCCGATCGTAACAGTTTTGCCGAATTCAGGTCCTGCAATGCGTTCATGTGGATTTAATGGATGAGCAGCGGTATAAATATGTACACCCGGAGCAATAAAACAATTATCACCTATCCGAACTTCACAAACATCTAAAATCACACAATCAAAATTCGCATAAAAGTTTTCGCCAACATGTATATTGTACCCATAGTCACATTTGAAACTTGGTTCAATGTATACATGATCTCCAGTCGAGCCTAGCAGAGCTTTTAAAAGTTCAGTACGTTTGCTTTCTTCTGTTTCTATCGTTTGATTGTATAATCTGGTTAGTCTTCTGGCATTTATGCGTTCTCTTTGTAATTCAGTGTCTGCAGCATTATACAATTCACCGTTCAACATTTTTTCTTTTTCTGTTTTCATGATAATCATCTCCTAGTAAATTTTTTTAAATTGAAAAAGAAATTACAAATCGTTTTTTCATAAAGCTAGCACCTATACAAACGGACTTATTAAACTTATTTAATAAGTGTCTATAGAATACCATATTTAGGTACTAAGAAAAAGAAAAGAATTGAAACTTAAAACGCTTACCCAAAATCAGTTGGTATTTCTAACAATTGTTCATTAGACATATTTTTTATTTCATCTGTATAAACATCTATTTTTCAACTATAAGAACATTCCAGCCCAGTTTTAAATTTCAGCTATTTCATTTTAGCAAATAGGATCGTTTTTATAATCTATACGATTAATCTCAATCTTTAATACAATTCCTTGTTAAAAATATTATCAAAATAAAATATGTCTTGTGATTGAGGAATTTATATGGTTACCATTCGAAAATTTTTATTTATTATGCTTTACACTTTCCTTATTCATTGGATAAATCATTATCAAAAACACAAACTAAAATCTAATGGAAATATAAGAATTGGGGGGAATTCACTATGCAAGAAAATCAAACGGCTTTGTTAATCGTTGATGTGCAAGTCGGCTCATTTAGAGAAATCAAACCTTTGTATAAAGGACATGAATTATTAAAGAATATTCGTTTGCTCATTTCAAACGCTCGTAAAAAATATGTTCCCATTGTTTACATGAAATTTAACGATAAACCTGGAAAACCTCTTGAACGTGGAACCTTGGGATGGAATATTCATCCTTATATTGCCCCGACTGAAGAGGATATCATTATTGAAAAGAATCATCCAGATTCATTCCAAGAAACAGACCTTCAACAAGAATTAGCTATTAGGGGAGTAAAGCGAATCATCATTACCGGAATTCAAACGGAAGTGTGTGTGGATGCGACATGCCGCCGCGCATTCAGCCTTGGTTATGACGTAGTTCTTGTAAAAGATGGACACACTACTTACGATTCAGAAATCCTTATGGCACCCCAAATTATTAATCACCATAATGAAATCCTTCATCAATGGTTTGCCAATGTAAAAGAGCTACATGAAATAGAATTTTAAAGAAATTTCACTTTGTCAGATCAATTTTTATCAATTGTTAAAATAAAGTCTATCATTCGTTTCTGCATACTTTTACATACAATGATTGTTTGTTTCCTTGTTTGGAATTGGGTGCTTCTTTCCCTCGAGGAATCCTGTCAACGATAAATGGAGTTTACTTAAGGGAAGATATACTGTAGGAGGAGTCATGTAAAAAGAATTGAAATCTATTAGTTGCTAATCATTAAGTGGGAACATAAAACTAAGATTCCTAGAATATTTTAATATTCTAGCGAGGATGATATTGAAATACAAATTTAGCGAAGTCCCAAATGCCTATTATGACCGCCAATATCGGAAATCTTAATACTTACATCAAAGCTGATTACATCGTTTTTTTCAAAAAGAAAGAGTTGAATGCTCTATTAAAGCATCAACTCTTTCTTTTTACTTATCCAGTTCTGAAAATCGGCTCATTATGAATAAACGTTCAATTCATTGCAGAGGTAACTTCTTTAAATCTTTTCACTACGTTTTCAACGGTAAATCCGTATTCCTCGAGCAATTTATTTGCTGGTGCAGATGCTCCAAATTGATTGATCGCAATTACTGCTCCATGATCTCCAACGTATTCTCTCCAACCAATAGATGAACCCATTTCAATCCCAATACGAGCTTTTGTATTTTTTGGAAGAATACTTTCTTTATATTCAATCGGCTGTTTTTCAAAACGGTCCCAACTTGGCATGCTGACAACCGATACAAAAACCCCTTCACTTTCAAGTTCTTTTTGAGCAGCAATTGCCAAGGAAACTTCTGATCCAGTAGCAAGCAATAAACCGCTGACTTCGCCTTTTGCCTTTGAAACTACATAAGCCCCTCTTTTCACACCTTCGTAAACCGTTTGTTCATCAACGTTTAATGTTGGTAAGCCTTGACGTGTTAAAACAAGTGCTGTAGGTGTATCTGTACTTTCAAGAGCTAATTGCCAAGCCGCAACTGTTTCTTTTGCGTCAGCTGGACGAATAATTGAAAGTCCTGGCATTGCACGTAAAGCTGCAAGTTGTTCGATTGGTTCATGTGTTGGTCCATCTTCCCCTACGGCAATACTATCATGTGTAAATACATACGTAACAGGAAGATTCATAAGTGCAGCTAAGCGAATAGCTGGGCGTAGGTAGTCTGAGAATACGAAAAACGTAGAACCAAATACTTTAACGCCGCCGTGAAGGGTCATCCCATTAAGAGCCGCTCCCATCGCAAATTCCCGTACGCCAAACCAAATATTGCGACCTGCATATCCATCTATCTTGTAATTTTTTTCAGATGAAAGGAAAGTCTTATTGGATCCTGCTAAATCTGCAGAACCACCAAGTAATTGTGGAATCACATTAGCAGCAACATTCAGTGCTTTCCCTGATGAATCTCTTGTCGCGATTACATCCCCTTCTGTGAAGGTTGGTAATGCTTCTTGCCAATTTTCAGGAAGCTCTCCTGCTAAAGCAGCCTCAAATTGCTTAGCTAACTCTGGATGGTTGTTCTTATAACTTTCAAATAATTCATTCCAAGCATTTTCCTTTTCTTGGCCAACTGCTGTAAATTGCTCAAAATGCTCTTTTGCTTCTTCTGGAATAAAGAATGGTTCTTCTACATTCCAATTATAAGAAGCTTTCGTTAACTTAATTTCTTCCTTACCAAGTGGTGAACCATGAGAAGAAGATTTACCTGACTTATTTGGAGAACCATATCCAATTACCGTTTTAACTTCTATTAAAGTTGGTCTATTCAAATCAGCTTTAGCTTCTTGTAATGCTGTTTGAATGGCATCAACATCATTGCCGTTTTCAACGCGAATCACTTGCCAACCGTAGGCTTTAAATCGGTCTTCTACACTCTCTGAAAATGATAAATTCAAATCTCCATCTAGAGAAATATCATTAGAATCATACATAACAATAAGGCGGCCTAGGTTTAAATGACCTGCAAGTGATGCAGCTTCAGCTGAAACACCTTCCATTAAATCTCCATCACCACAAATACTATACGTATAATGATCAACGATGTTATGCCCCTCTTGATTGTATGTTTCTGCAAGATGTCTTTCTGCCATTGCCATACCTACAGCCATTGCAACCCCCTGTCCTAAAGGACCTGTCGTTGCCTCAACTCCAGGTGTATGACCAAATTCAGGGTGCCCTGGCGTTCTACTTCCCCATTGACGGAAACTTTTTAAATCTTCCATTGTCACATCGTAACCAAATACATGTAAAAGGCTATATAAAAGCATAGAACCATGCCCTGCAGATAATACAAATCGGTCCCTATTAAACCATTTCGGGTTTACTGGATTATGATTCATCTCTTTTGCCCATAGTGTATATGCCATTGGAGCTGACCCCATTGGCATACCTGGGTGACCAGAGTTTGCTTTTTCAACACCATCAATAGATAATGTTCGAATTGTATTAATAGCTAATTGATCAATTTGTGTTTCGTTTAATAATGTCTTCATCTATTACACTCCTAATCTAGTAAATTATTTAGTATGGGGATTCGCTCATATGCATTACACTTCATTGATATTGCGGATACATCTACATCTCTGAAGTGTTACAAATGCGCTAAATCCTTTTTAAAACGACGAAACTAGATAGATTGGTTTACTTTTCACTCTCAAATGACTTCCATACTTGTTCATACACTTTTTTCAAAGGAATATCATGAAGTTGGGCAATATTTTTACATTCATCATACTCTGGTGCACTTTGTACAACTTGTCCATCATATATTCCCTCTTTAATCGTTACTGTTCCCCATTCAGTTGTTACTTCTCTAAACTCTCTTTCCAACCGATGAACCGTTAAGGGATAATAGCGCACACCAAGTGTTGTTGTTTCTTTAAAAAGGATTTCTTTCATTTTGTTGATTTTTTTACTTGAACAGAGCAATTGAAGTAATATACCTGGCCGATTTTTTTTCATATAAATAGGGGTATAGAATACATCATTCGCACCAGATTCGAAAAGTAAATCCATCACATATCCAAGCCATTCACCTGGAATATCATCAAGATTCACTTCCATTTTGATCATTTGATCATCAAGATGTTCATGATTTGGAGGATGTTTGGCACCCATCATTCTTACTCCTCTCGCTTAAATGTTGGTTTTAGCCTATTCCCCAATAATGACACGGAGCACATTCGGATGATTTGGGAAGCTCTTTGTCCCAGCTCCATACCCTATTGATTTAACCTTCATAGACGGTATCGTACAAAATTCCTCTGCAAGTACCGATACAATAGCTGCTCCTGTTGGAGTCGTAAGTTCCGCTCTAATATTCGATTGTTCAATAGATGCTTCTTTTAATATTTCGAGTGTAGCAGGTGCCGGAACTGGATAAATACCATGATCGATATGAATTCTCCCCGTACCAACAGGAATGGACGATGACTTGATGATGGATATGTCTAGTTGATGAAGTAAAATGGCTGCACCAACAATGTCAATAATCGAATCCACGGCCCCAACTTCATGAAAATGGACACGATCTAATGGAAGCCCATGAATCCGACCTTCTGCCACGCCAATTTTCTTAAAAATTTTCAAAGCTGTTTCTTTTACTTGGTCAGAAAATCCAGCTGCTTCAATTAACTTCACAATATCTTGATAACTACGATGATCATGATGGGAATGTGCGTGATCGTGGTCATGTTCATGGCTATGCGCATGATCGTGGTCATGTTCATGGCTATGATCATGATTGTGGTCATGTTCATGGCTATGATCATGATTGTGGTCATGTTCATGGCTATGCGCATGATCGTGGTCATGTTCATGGCTATGCGCATGATCGTGGTCATGTTCATGGCTATGATCCTGTTCGTGTTGGTGGTTATAATCATGCGTTTCTGTTAATAAAACATCAAACTTCGTACTAGTAATTCCATTTTTTATTACTTTTTTCCACTTCAATTGATATTCTTCTTCAATCTGAAGCTTCTTTAATTCTTCTTCCAGTATATTAGGATCAGCGCCAGCATCGATAAGAGCTCCGATTACCATATCTCCACTAATACCTGATATACAATCAAAATACAGTGTCTTCATTGTTCCCTACCTCTCTTTGTGCAAGTTGATGTATTAATACAGCGTTGTATCCTCCACCAAACCCGTTATCAATATTGACAACACTTATCCCTGAAGCGCATGAATTTAACATAGTGAGTAAGGCTGATAACCCATTAAAATTCGCACCATATCCCACGCTCGTTGGGACAGCAATAACGGGATGGGAAACAAGTCCACCTACTACACTCGGGAGTGCCCCTTCCATTCCAGCAACTACTACTGAGACTGTAGCCTGTTGAATTTCCTCTAAATGATTCAATAACCGATGAATCCCAGCCACACCTACATCATAAATTCGATGTACCTTGCTTCCTAGTACTTCTGCTGTAACAGCCGCTTCTTCAGCTACACGTAAGTCAGATGTTCCTGCGCAAATAACGGCTATGTACCCTTGAGAGTTTCTTTCGATCTCTTTTTGATCTTTCCAATAAAGAATTTGGGCCGTTTCATTATAAATAAAATCAGGCAATACTTTTAGCACCATTTCAGCCTTTTCTTTTGAAATTCGAGTAATCAAGACTTGGTTGTTTTTAGATCTTAGAGCCTCAGAAATAGAAACAATCTGTTCCGCCGTTTTGCCTTCTCCGAAGATAATTTCCGCGAAACCTTGTCGCTTCTTCCTATGATGATCAACTTTAGCAAACCCTAAATTCTCATATGTAGCTAATTGTTCTTTTGCTTCTTCTACACTTAACGTTCCTTTTTGGACTTGTTCCAAAATATTCTCTAGCATGATTTCACTCCCATTATTCTTTCATCTTGACGTGGTAGGAAAAATTAAAAATACTTCGACAAGTCTTTTGCCATCATTTCATATTTCTCATACATATTTTTATAAAACTCATTCGCTTGTTTATTCGGTTTAATCACTTCACCCATAGGGATATTCTTTTTAATATCTGCAAAAGAATCAACTTTTTCAATGGCAACCAATGCTGTCCAGGCTGCTCCCCATGCGGCACTGTGATGGCTCTCTGGTACGAAAACTTCTTTTCCAAAAACATCAGCCATCATTTGAAGCCATAAAGGAGATCTTGCCAAGCCGCCATTTACGTAAATTTTTTCGGGTTCCCCAGCTATTCTCTCTAAAGCTTTCCCAATTTGATAAAGATTTAAAGTAATCCCTTCAAGAACTGCTCGAATAAAATGTTCTCTTTTATGTGTAAGGGTCATTCCATAAAAATTTCCTTTTGCATTCTGATTCCATAATGGCGCTCTTTCCCCATTTATATAAGGTAGGAAAACAATTCCCTCTGCGCCTGGAGCTACCTGTTTTGCTTCAGCGAGAAATTCCTCAAAACTGCCTTCGTAATTTAGTAAGTCCTTTAACCACTGTAAAGCAATTCCACCATTATTCGTCGGACCTCCGACAATGGAATAGTCTTCTGTAAAAGAATAACAAAATGTTTCACGATTTTCACTAATTTTAAATCCTTTTGTTATTTGTCTGATTGCTCCACTTGTACCAACAGAAACAGCTACTTCTCCTGGAAGTATTGCTCCAATTCCCAAGTTGGCTAGTTGGCCGTCAGCGGCCCCTACAACAAAAGGCATTTCAGGCATTATTCCCATTTCTGCAGCTATATGGCTTTTGATTCCCGTTAATCGTTCCGTTGGGGAGACAATTTCAGATAGCTGTTCCTTATTAATACCCGTTAGCTCCAATAATTCGTGATCCCACTTACGTGTAGTTGGATTAAATAACCCTGTTGCCGATGCCATCGAATAATCAATAACCTTTTGATTAAACCAGCTATGAATTAGATACTCTTTAATCGACATAAAATATTCTGCTTCTTGATAAGGTTTATATTCCGTTTCTTTCATCCATAATAATTTTATAAATGGGGTCATAGGATGAATCGGCGTTCCTGTTTTTTTGTAAATTTCGTTTCCTTGAGTTTCCATCAATTTTTCGCTTAGAGCAATACCTCTTCCGTCCGCCCAAATAAGCGCTGGTGAAAGTGGCTTACCGTTGATATCTGCACAAATAAGTGAATGCATGGCAGCAGAAAACCCGAGCGTAATCAGCTCGTTTTTCTTGATATTCGCTTTTTCAATAGCTTCTCTAATAGCAAATACAGCTGATCGTTCTATTTCAACTGGATCCTGCTCTACCCAGCCTTGTTGTGGGTAATAAAATGTGTTCATTTTTTCTGCTTCTGCAACTACATGCCCATTTAAGTTAAAAACACATGCTTTAACACTTGTAGTTCCAATATCAAGGCCAATAACAAATTCTCTTGACATGATTCATCTTCCTTTTATATAAACATTAGTCAATGTGAAAAAACTATATTGGTTCTTACTCTTAAAAGAAAAGGCTTTGGATCCCTCCAAAGCCTTTTCTTTTGTATCCGATACATAATCATAGCAAGCTAATTAATAAATTTACGTTGTAAGAACTTTGTTCATACTACCACTCTGATAGCCAATTAAATCTAACGTGATATATTTATAACCGTAATCTTGAAGTTCTTTGACAATAGCATTATGATTTTCTAAAACGATCTTCATATCATTAGGTTCTACCTCAATCCTAGCAATTTCTTCGTGCGTTCGGACCCGAACTTGGCGTATATGAAGGCTTTTTAAGAATGCTTCTGCCTTTTCAACCTTTGTTAACTTTTCTTTTGTAATATATTCGCCATAGGCGATCCTTGATGAAAGACATGCAAAAGAAGGTTTATCCCATGTTGGTAAATCATACTTACGTGAAAGTTCCCTAATTTCTTCTTTAAACAAATTAGCTTCTAGCAATGGACCACGTATTCCCTTTTCTTTAGCTGCTCGCATACCAGGTCGATGTTCATTCATGTCATCAGCAATGACTCCATAAATCACATTGTGAAAACCCTTTTCTTCTAACACAGGAAGTAAGTGATCAAATAAACTGCTTTTACAGAAGTAGCATCGATTCTTGTTATTCTCTGAATAACCAGGAATCGCCAATTCTGATGTCTCGATCACTTGATGTTTGACGCCAATTTTTTCAGCCAGAACGATTGCTTCTTTCAGTTCACTAGATGGATACGTTTCAGAGTCAGCAGTTACGGCAAGTACGTGATCTTTGCCTAATGTATCGACAGCAGCCTTTAATAAAAACGTACTATCTACTCCACCTGAAAAAGCTACCACAACTGATTCCATTTCTCGGAGAATCGACGTTAATTGATTGTATTTCTCTGTTAGCACGGTCTCATCTCCCTCCATCATTAAGTTTATTTATCTAGATTTGAGCAAACCATAGTTTACCATATTTATTTAGTTATTACTTTATGAGTACAAAATTAAATGGTCATGCTTCCAAAACCGCCGTCAACTCTAATAAGAGTCCCTGTAACAAAGCTTGAAGCCTTTTCAGATGCAAGCCAAACCGTAGCCCCTTGTAGTTCTTCTGGTGTACCAAAACGGTTCATTGGTGTATGGTTCATGATTGACTCGACTCTTTCCGGGCTTAAAATTTTCCGGTTTTGTTCTGCCGGGAAGAAACCAGGAATAATCGCGTTTACACGGATGCCATTTGGAGCGAATTCACGTGCTAAATATTGAGTTACACTATTGATCCCTGCTTTTGACACTGAATATGTAAATACTTTTGATAATGGAGTAGTAGATGAAACAGATGAAATATTAATGATACTGCCTTTTCTTTCTTGCTCAATCATTTTCTTCGCAAAAATTTGGCACGATAGTACAATCCCTTTTAGGTTAATGTCCATAATTTGATCCCATTCGTCCATTCCAAGTTCAAAAAACGGTGTCGCACTATTTGTACCAGGTGCATTTAGGAGAATGTCCCACCCGCCAGACCATTTTTCAATTTCATTAGCTACTTGAACTAAAGAATCACGTGAACTTACATCTGCTTGAAAAGCTTTTGCAGTTCCTCCATCGTTTTCTATTTCTTGAACGACTTCGTTTGCTTTTTCCAAATTACGACCGACAATCGCAACTTTTGCTCCTTGAGCAGCTAATCCCTTTGCCATTGAAGATCCCAATACACCATTTCCGCCAATTGCAACTGCTGTTTTTCCTGTTAAATCGAATAATTGTGTCATATTAATACTCCCCCAATTTTTAAAATAAGTTTCCTTTTTCATCAAATCCTAGTTCATATAGATCTGAAATTTGCTCCATATTTGGATGTTGAGCGATATACTCTAGTAAAGTTTCCGATACTTCAATTTCACTAAGTTTTAATGTATTTTTAATGCGTACCATTTTTACTGTTGTAAAATCTAAAACATTACTTGTTTTAACGGCTGCTTGAATAGTTTCTCGATCATTAGGTAATGTTGTTGCTATTTTTGTCGGAGACACAACAGTTGAAGTTAATCCATTCGCATATGTTCCTTCTTTATCCATCTTGTCTACTAAGCGTTGAGTTGTAAAATCTGCTGTTCCGACTCCATTGGCATTTCCCTCTGATTGAGGCGTAACATCAAGTACGACCATTTTGTTAACTTCTGGTCCTCCGGATGCATATGGAGTTGGGTATCGCCCAGTAATATTAGGATCCATACCATCACCACTGATGTTTTTACCAATTTCATCTATAACAAGGACTTCCAATTGATCAAAGAAAAGCTTCGGCAATAGTTCTTTCGCTTTCATTTGAAGTGCTGGTTCTTTTTCAATAATTTCTTCAGGTGTATGTACCTCAATTATAGCCACTCGATCAAAGGCATTTTCAACTGTAGCAACGCCGAAAAGCACTGGTTTTTTCTCCATGATGACCTTAGCCATTGCTGGTACATTTTCTGCCATATATTTAAAGCCCATTTGATGGCACGCTTCGGCTCCTTTTTGCTTACCTAAGCCAATACTTAACATTTTCATAATTCCGCTTTCAACCGGTCCTCGGAATGCAGTATGTGGTTTCACACGGTTGATGACGATAATTCCATCTGCTTGTGAAGCATATTTGTCGATATAAACAGGCAAGCCGTTCGGTAATTCACCGAGTTTCACTACTTCCATCGTAGATCGAATCTCGCAACCTGCGCTTTCCTCTGTCACTCCAAGATGTTCTAATACTGCACGTTGCCCTTCTGCAGTTGCACCACCATGACTTCCCATGCTTGGTACAATGAAAGGTTTCGCTCCTAATTCTTTTAAAAATTTCACTGTTGTTGCAGTCGTTTCCACGAGGCGATCTAATCCTCTACTGCCTACTGCAATCGCAATCTCCATTCCTGGCTGAATCAATTTTTCAATCGATTCTTGTTGTAATTTTTTCATCAATTCTTGTTCAAGATCATCTATCTGCTTGTCGTCAAACTTTACTTTTACTTTTGCCATTTTTGGTACTGGAATATCTTTTAATAATTCTTGTAGAATACCCATAATTAGCTACACTCCTTTTTCTTTATATTCCTTCAAATTTCTGTAAAATATGAATATAGATCATATAAAAATGGTACTTGACTGAGATTAGTTGTAATCCCTTTCAAAATTAGAAGTATATCGATTATATCACTATTATATAACTAAAATAAATTAAAATTTTATATTAATTTGTTTACCAAACAAATTAATTAACTGTATAATATCATTAAGGTATTCTTTCGTCAATATTTATTGAGTAAAGATTTATGAATAATTAATTATTTTTTTAACAATAGGGATTCAAGTAAAAACAATACTCTTTCTCTTAAGAGTTACTTATTAATCCTTAAAAAACGAGGAGGGAATATATGCTTACTGGAGATGCCGCATATATCAAAAATATAAATAGATGTATTATCATTAGCAAAATAATTGAGCACGTAATGATATCTAGGGCTGACTTAGCCAAGATTACAGGATTAAACAAAGCAACCATTTCAGTGCAAGTATCTGATTTATTAGCTGAAGGACTAATTATCGAAACACTTCAAGAACACAAAAATCTAGGTAGACGGCCGATTATGCTTTCTATTAATCAGCAGGCAGGATTTGCTTTAGGTATTGATCTTGATAAAAATACGATTACGTTTACCCTTTCAGATTTATTGGGTTTTCCAGTTCATACCGATACAGTTGAATTGCAAACATCTGATTACGATGTAATTCTTAGTCTTTTAATAAAGAATATCAACGATTACAAACATCGATGCACGAAAACCCAATACGGACTTGTCGGTGTAGTCATTGGGATTCACGGGATTGTTAATAAAGATGAGATGATTTATTTTGTACCTCAGCATCAATGGCATAACAAAAATTTAAAAAACGACATAAAGAATGAAATAGGAATTGACGTATATATTGAAAATAATGCAAATTTGTGTTCTTTTGCCGAAAGAGTATATAAGCATCATCAAAGCGAGAATCTGTTAAGTGTAAGTTTGTATTCGGGAATCGGCCTCGGGATCATGATCAATGGTGAATCTCTCAAAGGGTATCATGGATACGCTGGGGAGATTGGTCATATGATTGTAGTGCCTGATGGAAGACCATGCAGTTGCGGAAATTCAGGTTGCTGGGAACAATATGCATCAGAATATAGCTTTTTTAAACATTTATCTGAAAGCCAACTCAAAACTAATGTTAAATATGAAGATATACAAAATTGGATTACAGAACATGAACCAGTCACTTGCCATCAAATGGATCAATTTATCAAGTATATCTCAATTGGCCTAAATAATATTATAAATCTGTATAACCCAGAAATATTAGTTATTAATTGTGAATTACTGCGTTTATATCCAAATGCTATCACTGAAATTAAGTCCAAACTAAAGTCAACTGTTGGACATTACCGTGAACTGCTAATATCAGAATTCGGAAAAAAGGCATGCATCATGGGTGCCTGTGCTTTAGTTATTAAGAACTTTTTTGACGTTTCAGATATAAGTTTAAATATGAATGACGAGGAAAATTCTTAACAAGAGCGTTATGTTGATAAGCCGTAGAATATGAAACACCAAATGAACTTACAAATGAGGGTGTCCAAAATACTCTGACCTCACAACTATTATATATCGTGTTATTCCGCACTTATAAACGATATATAATAGTTGTGGGATCTTCCCCTTTCGTTTTGGACCACCCTCTTTTTTGTAGTGGACGTTACGTGAATTATTTGGTTGGGATATGTTAATTCAATTGTTTTTTTATAGCGGTTATTTTATAGAAGAGTCTTAGTTCTATTGCTTATATATACTTAGAGTAGATCGTTTCATGAGGTTGTTTGAATCGTGAGGATCGTATAGATTTTACTAAAAAAGAACAATTCCCATTTTAGTTACGGAACTTGGCCAGAAATCGATCTCAATGATGAGCATTATACACACCATATTTTACAATAGCTACAATGAGTAATTCACCGAAATTTTTCATAATAGACTTCCTCTTTGTCCACTAATTCCCTTTATTATCAGATAACCATACTTTTTTCACAACCTGGACGAAAACGGAAACAACCATCAAGAAAACGATAATATTTCCTATGAAAATTACAGCAATACACTTTTTCACATGTTTTCACCATTTTTCTTTCATTTTTACGGTAGTTTAATTTATTTACACTGCACCTATGAATACATACCTCTAGAAAGGAAGGCAAACAAATAAACCGCAACTGCTGGTTTGAAATAGGTTTGATAAAACTAATGCCAAAAACCTTAATACAAGAGCAAATAGAAAGAGCATGTTTTGAAAAAAAGATTGATCAAAACATGCTCTTATTGTATTTAATGCGGACATTTTTTATAAAAAAGATTGATTCTATTGTGCTGAGTTCTTCAACAAACTATCCCAGTAAACTGTGATTTTACATGGTAGGTAGGAAGTAACCAACTACACGTGCAGATTCTACCGGTTTACACCCCCCCTTAATTTGGTAAGGCATATTAAAACTCTCCACTCCCTTTTTGTGTAAATTATTAGTCAAGTTAAGCTCCCAAAGAACACCCATTTTATTTTCTTTTAGTTTTAGATTTTATTCATCTATAGTTTTACTAGTTGTGACTGTATAGTGGAAATCCAAAGATTGAGCCTCCTGTTTTGTTTTTTTCAAAAGTAACAATATTCACAAAATGTAATTCTATAAGATATCAATCCAAATCTTAATAGCCGTTCCAAAGATTAGTACAACTAAAATACCTTGTAAAGCTTTTGTATTCATTGTTTTACTAATTTTTGCTCCAAGTGGTGCTGCAATTAAACCGGCAATAATGACAATGAGAGCTGAATAATAATCGACTTGCCCTGTTGCAATCTTACCGAATGAACCAGCAATAGATGAAATAAATGTAATCGCAAGACTTGAAGCTATAGTCATACGTGTAGGTATCCGTAAAATTAATAACATGATTGGAATAAGTAAAAAGCCACCCCCTGCACCAACTACACCTGATCCAATACCTACTAGGAATGTTATAACTACTGCAAGTGGTTTATTAAAAGTTACTTGATCAAGTGGTAAATTATCTATTTGTTTCTTAGGTATAAACATCATGATGGCAGCTAATAAAGCTAAAATACCATAAACAATATTTACAGTTTCCTCTGATAATTGATGGGAAGCAAAGCTACCAATCAGCGTTCCAAATAAAACAGATATACCCATTACGGTAATTAATGATTTATTTAAATAGCCACCATTCCGAAAAGCTAGTACCCCTGCTATTGATACAAATAACACATCGAGGGCACTTATTCCTGAAACCTCATGTGCCGTAAAAGCTGTAAATCCAAATAATGGCGGGATATAGAGTAGCATTGGGTATTTTATGATAGCTCCACCAATACCAAGCATACCAGATAGAAATGAACCAATAAATCCGATAACAAAAAGAGTGCATATATATATCATATCCATTGGTTTTCCCTCTCTTTAACAAAGAAACGTGAGTCGTTTTGCAACTAACCTTCCACTGTCTACTAAGCTTTTTTTATGTAGAATGTTAAAACGTCAGCGTCTTCTTTTTGGTCAACAATTGAATGACCTGCTGCATTTGCCCAAGCAGGTATATCAGCTAAAGCACCTTTATCTGTTGCATGCACCTCTAAAATATCGCACGAGTTTAATGTATCCATTGCTTTTTTCATACGTACGATTGGCATTGGACATGATAAACCTTTTGCATCTAATACTTTTGTTGAATCCAATTTAAATTTCTCCTTTTATAATAAATTTTATTGATCATTTTATTACCGAAATAAGGATAAAAGTCGTTTCTTCTCGCAAATTCATTACATTTCCTTTTAACGTACAGCACAACGGTTTGGACCGATTTCCATTTCTGTTTGTTCATCGTTGTTTAGTGTAACTTTACCCATGTTCACTTGACGAATTTGTTGATATGCATTGGGGTGAGGTGGTAAGTTATCTGTCACGGTATGACAGAATTCTTCTTCACTTTCAATATTGAGACCATGGTTTTCTGCAAATAAATCACCTAGACCTTTAGCAACTGTACCATCTTCATTTAACTCATCAATAGTCATAAAGTGAGCCGGTAACACAATTAAATCCTCAGCTAGTTCACGATAACGCCGATATAAAGTTTCACGAAGATCGCCTACCCAGTCTTCTGCAAGACCAGCTAAGTCAGGACGACCAATTGAGTCGATGAATAAAATATCACCAGTTAATAAGTACTTCCTATCTACAATGAAAGATGTTGAACCGATAGTGTGTCCTGGTGAGTAAAGTGCACCAATTTCAATTTTTGAAGCACCATTTGAAACTGTTAAACCATCTTCAAGTGGTGTGTAATTAAATACTACTTCTTCTGCATCTTCTGGTGGTAAATAGTAGGTTGCACCTGTTTCTTCTGCAATATGACGTCCACCAGAGATGTGATCAGCATGTAAGTGCGTATCAAATACGTGTTTAATTTGTACATTTTTCTCTTTTGCGAAGTTTGTAAATACTTCTGTAAAACGAACCGCATCAATGATAGTTGCTTCACCTTCTGAAATGACCATGTATGAAAGACATCCTTTACCAAGACGAACAAATTGATAAAGTTCTCCGCCACCTGTTAAGTCACCTACTTTAATTGGTTCTAGGTACATGCTCCAAGATTTCATTCCTCCTTCAAGGTAATATACATTACAGCCTACTTCTGAAATCATTTCCGCAACCATTATTGATGATCCTTCTTTTGCACAGACAACCAAAACAGCTTTATCTTTAGGTAGTTTCGGTAAAATTCCCTCAACACCATCTAATAGTTCGAAATAGGGAATGTTCAAGTACTCAAATTTGTGACCTTCTATTTTCCAATCTTCAAAAGCATCTTTGTTACGTACATCAAGGATAAATAATTCATGATTCTCAATTGCTTTGCGAGCAACTTGTGCTGCTGTCATCTTTGATATTGCCATATCCAACTACCCCCGTAGGTATTACTTTTGATTTTAAAGTGTAAGGGTTGTTTCCTTCCACTAGGTTGGCCTAATACAATTAACTTAGAATTTCATACTATACCTACTTTGGAATTAGAACGTTAATGTTGGTGATGCATCTTTTGCAAATTCAAGGAAAGTAACAGCGCCACCTGCTTCAATTCCATCAATGAAATCTTCTTTTGTTAAGCCCATTACATCCATAGTCATTTGGCAACCGATAAATTTCACGCCTAGATCTTGCGCCATTTCGACTAATTGAGGAATGCTTGGAACGTTAGCTTTTGCAAAACCTTCCGTAAAGTGTTCCTTTCCTTCTGGCATTGGTAGTGCTTGATTTGCTTGTTTGTGAATTAAATTAAGACCTTCAAATGTGAAGAAGATGGCAACCTCTTTTTCTGTTGCTGCTGCTGCAGTTGCAATATTGAATACTTTATAAGCGTCAAAAAGACCCCCGTTACTTGCGATAATAGCTACTTTGTTAGACATAATTCATTTCCTCCAATTTATAATTCTTTTGATAATTCGCTATTCCATGAACCCATACCTGGTAAGACGTTATACACTTTTGTAAACCCTTTTTGAGAAAGTTTTTGCGCAGCTAAGTCACTGCGTTTTCCTGTGCGACAAATCACATAAATTTCTTGTTCTTTATCTAGTTCCTCCAATCGTTCTTCTAATTCGCCCAGTGGAATTGATTTCGCACCTTCAATATGCCCAAAAGTAAATTCTGCTTCTTCTCGAACATCTAGAATAAAGCCACCGTTTGATGCCCGGTCAATAACTTCTTCGTTCTTAATCGTTTGTTCAAATTTCTTTTCGACTACTTCGCTATCTCCACTTTTACGGATGTAGTGTAGTAATACATCGTCTTCTTCAATGATGCCAATATATAGATGCCCAATACTCTCAGCCCAAGCTGCTAAATCTGCTTTTGAACCTTTGTCTGTCGCTTGAACTTCTAAAATCTGACCATCGGTTAAATCATTCATTGCTTTTTTCGTTTTAACAATTGGCATCGGGCAAGTTAACCCTTTAACGTCTAATTGTACATCTGCTTTAATAGCCATAATTCACAGCCTCCTCTTTCGAATTTGGTAATTAGGTGCCTGGAACTGTACGATTCAGAATAGTTGGAGTGCCAGGTTTCATATACCGTATAGGGTATTATTTTTCTCAAAAAAATATATAGAAATAGAGTTAATCAACTTTGCCTTCCCATACTAGCATGCCGCCAACCATATTTGTTACATCATATCCATGTTCTTCCAATAATTGTGTAGCGCGGCTACTTCTTGCGCTAGAACGGCAAACCATTATATATGGTTTGTTTTTATCCAATTCATGCATTCGGAATTCTAATAATCTTAGAGGTATATTAACGATTCCAGGAATACTTACCTCTTGTACTTCTTCTACTTCGCGTACATCAATCAGGTTTAGTTGTTCTCCACTATCTAAACGAGATTCTACTTCTTTTGCACTAATTTCTTTCATCTTGATTCACCTTATCCTCTCCATGCACTCATCCCACCACGAACATTCGTGACATTTTCATAACCTAATTTTTTTAATTGCTTGCAAGCTTGTGCACTTCTCATACCGCTTTGACAAATGACTACAAGTTCTTTGTCTTTTGGCAGTTTCGAGAAATCTGATCCTAAAGGAATATTTTTAAAAATGCGAATGTTACGTGCTCTATATTCACTAGGTGTACGAACATCCACGAACACTTTATCATGATCCTTAAGTATTCCTTTCAATTGTTCTGTCGAAATAGCTTTTATGCCTTTTGCTGGTTTCATACGCCAAATGATAAAGACAATAGCACTAGCGATAATAATCCAAGTTTCCAATGATAGTCTCCTCTCGTTTTAAAGCTAGTGTTTGGTACTTACACGAGTCTGAAACTTGTAATTGCTTAAGTGCCAACCACTACCAATTATACCTGTATGGGTATTATTTTATATAAAATAAAAAGTCGGTTACTAGCGACTTTTTATTTTATATAAAATAAAAAGTCGGTTACTAGCGACTTTTTACAAATAAATTCACTGCTTCTTGAATGGAATCATTCAATGTTTCTTCATCGCCATTTGCATTTTTGATACATTCGAGCAAGTTTTGACTAACGATCACACCAATTGAACGATCGACGCCTGAACGGACAGCTGAAAGTTGAGTGATGACTGCTTTACAGTCTTTTCCTTCTTCCATCATTTTCAATACTCCGCGAAGTTGACCTTCCATTCGCTTAATACGATTTTTCAATTTATCATCATATGAATTCAAGTGTGCCCCCCCTTTACTTTGTTTTTTTCTTGCTGACACTCACATCATATACCCGTATAGGTATATTGTCAACGAGAAAAATAATAGGTTTTATTATTTTAATATCTGCAAAAGATACTACCAAAGCTACCAATCCCCTCTTATGCTCAACTTAGATAACAAGGCTTAGTTCGACTATAAATGGCTATAATAACACAATTAAAAAATCCCCTATAATTGACGTTTTCCATTTGTATTCTCCGATACTATTCATTGCACTTAATTAACTAAATTCCATATTTGAAGAGTGACACAAAAATTTAGACTAAAGTGACATAATAGTTTAAACTTATATACTCCTTAAAAATGACACAATAATTTATACACTATCGACATCATTATTAAATATTCCATTTGTTCAAACCGCTCTTTTTTTAACAATATGTGCAACAAGTTAAGTACATGATTTAGAAAAACAAAAAAATGACGATCCTTATTCAGTAAGTATCTGAATAAAGATCGTTATTCACATTTGAGGGCTATGACACAATCACTCTCTTGTTAATACGAATTCTCCCTTAACTACTACTTGATTTCCATTTCTACCTTCGATCACAAATGTAGGAGAGTCATTTTCCGGCTGCATTTTCTCTCCAACTAAATGAATCGTGTCATTCTGAAATATCGGTTTAAGAAATTGCATCTCATATGTAGAAATCCTCATCCCTTTCTCAATAAAAGAAGAGACAATTTCTAATGCGAGCCCCATTGTCAACATTCCGTGAGCGATCGGTGCTTTAAATCCGAAGCGTTCGGCTGCCTCTTGATTCAAATGAATCTGATTGAAATCTCCCGAAAGCAATGCATATTGTTTGATTTTTTCTTTCGTTAGGGTAATCGAACCACTAATTCCGACACACATTGAAAACACTCGCTTCCTTCCAAGTTATAGCCTATGAGAGATTGGGTGTAAAACGTATATTTTCCTTTTTGACTTTCTTGATCAAGTGTAACCACACACTGGTAGCTTTCCCCGATGGAAAGTTCCCTGTGACACGAACAGGTCTGTTTCCGATGAATTGGCGCTGTCTTAAAGCTCCTTGGCATCTTCATATAACGATAAAAAATCATGGGAAAGGTTGGGGGCAAACTAGTTTGTTTTCCAAAAATCGCTTCATAGTTTTGTACCATTTCGTCTGTGATTGTAACTAAAGTAATCTCGGTTTTCATACCATACTCTCCCATAAAACAGCGATACCCATTCCGCCACCGATTCCGATCGTCGAAATGATATAATTTGCTTTGTTACGCTGTACTTCATAAAATAATCGGGTGACCAAAATGGCTCCCGATGCCCCATAAGGATGACCTAAGGCAATTGCGCCACCTTCTATATTTAATTTTTCAAAAGGAATAGAAAGCTCTTGAGCACATGCGACAGCTTTGGAAGCAAATGCTTCATTCAATTCAATCAAATCAATATCTTGAATCGACAGCGAATGTTTAGATAAAATTTCTGAAACAGCGGGGATAGGACCTGTTCCTGGATAGTTGGGATTCACGCCAGTCACCACACTATCGACAAAGCGGATTATCGGTTTATAGCCTAATTTCTTTGCTTTTTCCTCTGACATTACAAGAACCGCTGCTGCTCCATCATTAATTCCACAGCAATTTCCAAGCGTTATCGTTCCATTTTCCTTAAAACAAGGAGATAAGCGACGCAGCATTCTGTCATAATTCTGCTCGGCATTTAATCCTTCGTCTTGTAAGGAAAGATTATCGATCTTTACAAGTTCCTCTGAAAAATAATCGTGTTGTAAGGAATAAATAGCCCGTTGATAGCTAAGAAGCGCATATGCATCTTGCATCTGTCGTGTGATTCCATATTTTTCAGCTACATATTCTGCAGCCATCCCCATTTCAGGATCTCTATATCGCTTAGGTGTGAAACGGGCTCTCTTTTCGTATGGTGATTGACTCGTACTTTCGACACCACCAGCAATATAGATATCCCCTGCTCCTCCTTGAATGAGATGGCAAGCAAGGCGGATCGCTTCTAATCCGGATCCACATTGCCGATCAATTGTCACCCCAGGAACAGAAAAAGGTAGATTGCTCTCTAAGCTTGACAGCCTCGCCATATTTCCTCCAGGACCGACTACATTTCCTAAAATAATATCATCTACTTGTTCGGGCAAATCTTGAACAAGGTCTCGAATGACAGCAGCAGCTAATTGTTCAGGGCGATATTCTTTTAAAATGCCGCCTTTTTTTCCAATTACCGTTCTCTTTGCTTTAACAATGACTGCTCTTTTCATCATAACGCATCCTTTTCCAACCACTTTCTAACTTCCTGGCGTGAAATCTTGCCTCCCGTTGTGTATGGAAACTGTTCGATTTTTCGCCACACTCGTGGAATTTTATAAGAAGATAGAGTATGAAAACAATAATTTTTCAAAGAGGCTAAAGATACATTTCCTTTAATGCAAGCAGCTATTTTCTCGCCCCAATATTCATCGTTGATTCCTAAAACCACTACTTCTTCTACACCGTCACATTTTATTAATGCCTGTTCGATTTCATGGGGGTACACATTGATTCCACCGTAAAGAATCATATCGTTTTTCCGACCGAGAATATGTATATACCCTTCTTCATTCATTTTGGCGACATCATAAACCGTCGCCCAATCTCCCTGTAAGACCTTTTTTGTTTCCTCCTTTTGATCGATATATCCATCAAAAAGCATGTTACTTTTGACAAACAATACGCCTTCTTCTCCAGTTGATACTTCCTTTCCTTTTTCATCACGAATGCTCACTTCAACATTGTGAAAGGCTCTTCCAACTGAATCGGCATATTCAATCTGTTCATTATTTTTTAAAACCGAAATATAGCTAAGCTCGGATGATCCATAAAATTCATAAAAATCTGCGTTTGGAAACTGTAGGTGCATCTTCTCCTTCATTCGGGGAAGCCACTTTGCACCAGTTGAAATAAAAGTTATGTCTTTGGTTTCCTGATATTCTTCCTTTAATAAGGCGTTGATCATCGTAGGTACCACAAACACATGAGAAATCGGATAATGCTCTAAGACATTCGTCAATCGTGCAGGAGAAAATTTTTTCAACACATATATCGTTCCACCTAAAAATAAGGTACTCAAGGCACCGTATAAAAAAGTGGAATTCACAAACGAACCTGGTATTAAGACATGGTCTTTTTCCGTCATCCCGAGGTCGACTCTATTACACCGAAAGCTTTCTATCCACGAAGCATGAGAGCGAACGAAGGCTTTTGGTTTTCCTGTAGAACCAGAGGTAAAGCCAATATAAAAGGGAGCATTAGCGTCACTGTGCGGACTGTCGCATCTAGCACCGATCCAGTTCTCTACCTCATCTGAATAAATGATAGGCGCACGTTGCTTTTGAAAAAAACCTTTTAGCCTTTCATCAGCAATAATCAAATCTGGAGACGTTTGTTGAATTCGTTCCTCAATCTCTTGCTTCTTCCATCTCATATCTCCAACTATACTTGCCCAGCCTGCTTCACACGCTCCAGCGAATAGCTGTAAAAACAAGCGTCCATTTGGTAAGAATAATGCCACTCTTTTCGTTTCTTGCGCTGCCCTAAAAAAAGAGGTAGCGGTTCGCTTCACTAAATCAAGCCATTCACCATATAAAACGGATTCTTCGTCTGTTATGATAGCGGGTCGCTTGCTATCCAACTCAGCATACGTACTATAGGTACTGGTAATTTTCACTTAAACTTGAACCCTCTTAGCGAGTGGAATATAGTTTCGTAGCTTAATAGCAATCAGGGATGCAACGACCACTTTTATTGAATCACCAGGAAGATACACTAAGCTAAGGATCATCGTTTTATCGATCCCAATATTCATCATCAAAGCTTGAATAGGAATTCCAAATAAATAGACAACACCTATACCACCAATAATATTAATAAGAAGAATCTTTACCAAAGACACATTTTTCATACGATAAGATAATAGTCCAATGACATAGGCACCTGCTACCCAGCCGATAAGATAGCCTCCTGATGGACTAAAAAAAACACCGATTCCACCTCGTCCACCAGATAATAGCGGTAAACCTGTCATAACCAATAATAAAAATAAAATTTGACTAAGAGCTGCGTATTTAGGACCTAAACGTGCTCCTAGCACACTACCTGATAACATGATTCCTAATGTTTGTAAAGTAATAGGCACAGGAGTAAAGGCGAACAAAATTGGAGGAAGAACTCCAAGTACGCCCATAATTGCTACAAACATTGAAACATACATTAAATCTTTTAACTTCACAATGTTAACCTACTTTCATTTTAAGTTAACATTATTATAAAACGCATTACTTTTATTTGTAAAGAATATTATTGCATGAGAAAAAATTCCTTGTCCTCATCACCATCAAATTAACGACATGAATTTCCCCCAAAATAAAAAAACGTTATTCTTTCAATAAAATACCCGAAAAGAATGACGTTATTTATTAGAGAAGTAGACGACGTGTCAGGGGGACGGACTCCCATTGTCTTGGAATCTACTAGATATCATATACCAATCGTACGGTATTTCGAGGATAGTGGCTACTTACTGATGATCATGAATCCACACATATCGTATCGAGCTAAGAGTTCTAATTTACACAAGCTAAAATCAGATGTCATTGACGCTCATCATCTCTGCAAGCTGTATTATAAAGAGGACATAGTACCTTAAAAACAGCGAGGAATACAACTCTTAAACCCACGAACCCTTACAAGACAACATGAAAATATTACAAGCATGTTTGTACAAACTAAACTGCAATTTCAGACAGTTCTGGATCAAGTGTTCCCTGAATAATGTGGGGGTTTTGGAGCCTTATATTCGGATGTTTCTTTACTGACTTTACAAGCATTTCCTACTTCAGTAAAGGTCTTGGAATTTGGCGAAGAAACAATCGCTAAGAAAAAAAGAGTTATGTAAAAGTCGCTCGGCAAATGGGCAAACATTCAGGCAGAAAAGTTAATAGTTACCTCTTCATTTTCCTATCATTATTTACGATTTTCATAGGTTTTAGCATGTGGATTATACTCTGTAGCAAGAATGGAATTTGTTAATTGGAATGACTATTTCAGTAGTTACATAATTTGAATTGAAAAGGGTTGTCTAGTAAGGGGCTGAGAGTATCTTATCAGACTTCCTCTTTATTACATTATTAAACTGAATCGTTGTTAGGACAAAAATTATATAGAAAATATCTCTGATTCAAGCCGTAATAATTTGTTCGCTTATCTTACTTTGTATTTCCCTTTCTATACTCTATAGGGGCAATACCTGTAAATGCTTTAAATGTTTTATTAAAATAACTCTGATTTTCATAACCTAACTGTTCGCTGATTTCGATTATTGAATAATTTGTTTGGTCTAACAATTCTTTTGCACGTTTCATTTTTATATTTACAACATACTTAACGAAATTTTCCCCTACTTCTTTTTTAAACAAACGGCTGAAGTAACTAGAATTTAGATGTAGATAACTCGCTACCTCATCTAGCGTTATTCTACGGTGAATATTTGCTGAAATATACCTGCAAGCATTTGCAATTTCTATATTCGAATTTGATTCATAACTAGCCATTTCATTAGTTTTATAAAAATATTCGATTAGCCAATTTTCCAATTCATAAATTCCATTAATTTTCGAAATCATTTCATAAAGATTTTCATTTGATCCATACAATTTGAAATTTGTTAAAGCTTGAATTTTCACCTTGATATCAAGTAATATCTTCAACATCCAATCTTTAACGGAAGCTGGAGAAAATTGATGATCTATAATAAAACGAATCCATTTTTTTATGATTGCCAATTTCTGTTCCATTTCCATGCTATTTAGTAATATAAGATCTTTAAATTCACTAGATGCTTCATTATACCAACTAAAAATATTTTCTTTTGAAATCGTTAATACTTGAAAATTCTCTATGCTTTTTTGTTTCAGATAAAATTTTTGAACAGTTGACTCACTTAGTTCAATCATCTGTTTCTTCATGTCTAGAGGAGTAGCAGAAGCCTTACCTAGAACAAATGATATGGATATGCCAAACATTTTTTGAAATATGAATTGTATTTTTTGAATGACTTTTTTAATCTTTTGATTCTCTTCTTCACATACATGGTTAATTGGAACAAATAAAAAAGACTCCTCTTGCTCGAAGTGACCGTACACACCCTTCAATGCTTCATTTCCCATGATTTCGGTTATGACATTATAAATGAGAAAGTTCACTAAAACCGTTGAACGAAACTGATTAAGTAATGATTGGTAACCCTCTACTACACACAATATGATAATGTACTGTTGGTTTGCTTGAATGCCAAGTAATTCAGCTTCATTAGACCAATCTTTTTCACAATGTAATGGCTGGTAGATGGTTTTATTCATGAACTTTTCTAACATGATAGCTCTATTTCTTTCTATTGTATGAGCCATTTGTAATTGATTTCTCTGATGATTCAGTTCAATATCCAATGTATTCTTAAATTGACTTAATAATTTAATAATTTGCTCAAGATCCAACCTATCCTTTAAAATATATTCCTGAACCTTTAATTTTAAAGCTGATTGCACAAACTCAAATTCATTATGACATGAAAGAATAGCTACTAATAAAGAAGAGTTTTTTTCCTTTAATCTTTTTGTGAGTTCAATACCATCCAATTTAGGCATTCCAATATCTGTTATTAGAATATCTGGCATACTTGTCTCAGCTTCCTTTAACGCACTCATGCCATTAACATGAATACTTTGTAAAGCTAAACCAAGGTCCCTCCAATCAATCATTTCTGAAAGAAACTCTAAAACTGGATAATCGTCATCTACTAACATCACTTTATACATACTATTCACTCCTCCTGAATAGGAATTACCATAGATACTTTGGTACCCTTATTCAGTTCACTTTGTACTTGCATGCTAAAGTTTTCACCAAATGTTAATTTCATTCTTTCATAAACATTCGATAGACCAATACTTGAAAAACCATTGGATTCACTTTCTTGGGTCGAACCTAAACCTGGTTTATTTAGGTTTTCTTTAAGCTTCGTAAGTTGTTCATCTTCCATTCCGCATCCGGTATCTTCAATTACAATCATCAATGTATGATTGCGATATTTTGCTCTTATCTCAATGAGGCCTACTTGCTCGTTCAACCCATGAATAATAGCATTTTCAATGATTGGCTGTAATACTAGGCGTGGTAATTTGATGTGAAGCGTATCACTTGAAACATTCATTTTCAAGCCAACCTCATGTCTTTGGCGCATATTCATTAATCGAACATAATCATGATTAATCTCAAGCTCTTCCAGAAAAGTGATCATCCCTTTGTGTTTATCAATCGTTATTCGTAATAGCTTTGACAAAGAACTGATCATTTCCGCACTTTCATTGTCACGCTTCATCATTACTTTCATCCGGATAGAATTTAAGACATTGAATAAGAAGTGAGGATTTATTTGCGCTTGTAACATCTCTAGCTCTGCTTGCCTTTTTCTTGATTGAATAAGTGTATTTTCTTCTATCATTTCCCTTACTTTATCTAACATAAGGTTGAAAGACGTTGAAAGAGTGGCTATCTCATCATTTCCTTTTAAAGATGAACGTACAGTCAAATCACCACTTTGTACCTTTTTAGCGATATTCCTTAATACTACTAACCGATTTAATATCTTGCTTAATATAAGAGTAAGTAAAAACAAAAATAAAATGAATGCGATTGTTTGAGTTATGAATATTTTACGGAAAATTAAATTAATTCTAAATATGGCTTTTTCATAGGGAATAAGGGATATTAATTTCCAATCAGTAATGGAAAGTTCACGTGTATTTATCAAATAATCTTTACCTTTGATACGAATGATATGTTCTGTTTGGAAGTTTTCTTTTTTGTTCACTTGTTCCGAAAGCTTTCTATCAAAATCTTTATTCGTCCCAATTAATAGATTGGCTTCATTCATTAGTAAGATGCTATTGTCCTTGTTTTCACTCTCCAATATATTACTTATTCTATCTACAGTTGTCGTAACGATCGCATATCCATAGACCCCAGAAATACTATCTTGCAATACTCTTGCAACAGATAATGAGTCCGGACTTTTTATTTTTTCAGATGCAAACATAGTTGTCTGTGGAGCCATCCAAATAGGGCGATACCCTTTTAGAGTACGTAGATTTTCAAACCACGTTTCTCCACTTACATTTTTCGGGTTATATTCATTAGATGAGTAATTCGTATATATTTTCCCGTTATTAAGTATAATCGTGATATAGACACTTTGGTTTTTCAATGTAAGGGTTTCCAATGTTTTGTTCACTTTTTTATCATTTAAGAAGACTAGATACTGGCTATCATGATCTAGATCCACCGAATTCATTACAGGGTTTTTAAAAATGTGGTTCAGTTCTGTGTCTAGCTGAATAAAGTTAAGTGTGTATAACATATCCTCGAAGATTTTCTTTAAATACTCGTCTGTTAGTTTCAATTCGTTTTTAGCGCTAATAATGGCTTGTTCTTCCACCGCATCTTTCGTTAAATAATTGTAAATAGATAATGTGCCTATTACAGGTAATATTAAGCAAGTTATTGATAGTAACAGTACTTTATCACGAAATGAAAGAAATGATACTATTTGTAGAATTCGCGTCTTCATTTCCAACCTCCAGTAAAAACCGTTCCCGGTACTTGGTTACAAAAAGCTAGTTGTTCTAACCTAAACGAATTAGTCCAAGAGATAAATGGAAAAACGTAAACATTTTGATCAGCCGTAAAAGAAAATTGGGGCGAACCATGAATATGCTTTCTTACCCTTGAGAAAATCATCTTTTTCATAGCTAGCTAGACGTTGGCGCCAGATACCAAACTCATCAAAAGACTGTATTTCAATTGAATATTGCGAATTTTAGTCGTTTTTATTTCGTAGTTTATTTTTTCCTATTACTATTTTATCATTTTTATTTCTTCTAAGAAACACCTTTTCGAAAATGCGAATATTACAGAAATGATGGGGCGTCCCCTACCGAAAGTGAGATGAATCTATCGGGGTTATACTGAAGTTGATCTCCCTCATATCCTTGTGTTGAAGCAGGGACATCTTCCATTAATCCGTTCTAAAATAAAACCGCCTTAACTCCCTATTAAAATAGGTAGTTAAGGCGGTAGACTTCTCAACTATTACAGAATGATTCTAACGCATTAGCTCTTTATCGTTACAATATTATTGAGTATTTATTTTTTATTTTTGTCTAAAATATCTTGTACAATTTTTTTGGAATTCGCCACTGTTTCATCAAGATTTTGTTTATCCAGAATTAATTTTTCAAATTCTGAAGAAAGTGCTTGATCTATTTCATTTTGATATGGTACTGGCTTTCCTGCTTTAGCCGTAATAACCGTTTGAATTGAGTGAATTAATGATTCTTTATCTACTTTTTCTGGATTGTTTGCTTCTGCAAGGGTATCGGTAATTAGATCCACGATTTGCTCATTTGTCACTTTAGTCCAAGATGGGATATTAATACCTTGTGCCACTTGACCTTCAGTTGTATACCATCTAATAAATTTGTATGCAGCTTCTTTATGTTTTGAGTTAGCGGATATCCCCAGAATGTCTCCATCTCCCACCGAATAAGAACCTTTTTCCTCTAATTCATTTTGTGGAAATGGTGCTACCGCAATATTGAACTCAGCAGGAAAGCGCTCTGAACCGCCAAGTTCCGCTGTCATATAAGTACCCGTTATGATCATATCTACTGCTTGTGTAAAGAATTGATCACGATAATTCATTTTTTGAGAAATCATTGAAGAATAAGGCACAGCCGTTTTATCTTCCTTCTCCATTTTTAGGCGCATTGCTAATGATTCTTTATACAATGGGTTGTCCATATTTGAAGTCCCATCCGTTTTCAAGAAACCAGCATCTTTTTCTTGAGACTGTAGTCTTAAGCTCATATAGTTTATCCAAGCCCCATCCCATGGACCATGAAAATAAGTAGCATAGTGGCCTTTAGAAGACAACTTTTTAGCATATTCCATAAACTCGTCCCAAGTCCAATTCTTCGGCACTTCAAGTCCAGCAGCAGCTAAACGATCTTTATTTAATAAGACATACCACGCAACAAATTTCCCAGGAAGTCCGTAATATTTCCCGCCAACACTCGTATCAACTTTATATTCTTCTTCCATTTTATAGCCGTCTTGTTCAATATAACTGTCAATCGGTTCTAGCATGCCTAAATTGACGCGCTGTGCATAGTTAGGTGTATTCGTGAACATTATAACATCCATCTCTTCTCCAGAAGCGGCAGCTAAATCAATTTTCTTCAGTGATTCTGCTCCATCCTGTTTTTCACTTAATTGAACAACATCCACTTTGATATCAGGATATTTTTCTTCGAAAGCACTGATTGTTCTCTTCCATGCGTACCCATCTTCAGTTCCATGCGTATAAAATTTAATTGTTTCAGGTTCTCCTTCTTTCCCACTTGGACTTGTGGATTCTTTTTGGCTACATGCAGCTAGTATCCCAATAACTAAAGTGAAGCTTAAAAAAAGTAATAAGAATCTTTTCATTATTCCTTCCCCCCTGAATTCGTTTCATTTCTATTTTTTTCTTTCTGTGAAACCAATTATCCTTTTACTCCACCCATTGCAATTCCTTCAATAACTTGTTTTTGCCCAATGATAAAGACAATTACGAGTGGAAGTATTGCTGAAACAGCAGCTGCCATAATCAAGGAATAGAATTCACCATTTAATGAAGTGAATTTCTGCATAGCTAACTGAATCGTATATAATCCATCTGTTCGTAAGAAAATGAGTGGATTTTGATAATCATTCCATGTCCAAATAAAACGCAAAATCGCGTATGTCGCAATAGCTGGCCTTACAATTGGCAAGGCAATCGACCAAAAAATTCTAAAGTGGCCAGCACCGTCTATTTTCGCTGCGTCAATATAGTCTGAATGGATCCCCATAAAGAACTGCCTTAACATAAATGTACCTAGCACACTAAAACTTCCTAAAAGAATCAAACCGAAATGACTATCGAATAAACCTAAATAACGATATAGAATAAATTGTGGAACTAAGATTGATTGTTGAGGTACCATAAATGTGGTCAAAACGATTAAGAAAAGGAACTTCCCCGCCGGAAAATTCACTTTTGAAAATCCATAAGCTGCCATAGCAGACACGATTACAGAAATCGCGGTTGTAATCACAGTAACCTTTATTGAGTTCCAATAATATAGTGCAAAAGGATATTGCCCTAACCAAACTTCTTTAAAGTTTTCTAATCCATTCCATCTAGTAGGAATCCACTCAACCGGAAATTTAAAAACATCTGCTTCAATCTTAAAGGACGTGGATAGCATCCAAATGAAAGGTAGTAAAAAGGCGATACTGACTACAAAGGTGATAATAGTAATGATTAACTTTCGTAGAGTGAATTTTTTCTCCATGTGTCTTCCTCCCTCAGCGATATTTCAACCAATTATTTAATTTAAAGAGAACACGTTTCAGTAGATTAGTAGTTCACCCATTTTTTCTGCCCTACCCACTGTAATAAAGTGATGATAAGAACAAATACGAATAGGACAACAGCAATTGCGGAAGCATAACCAATTTTCAAATCTACGAATGCGCTTTCATACAAATGCCATACAAGCATGGTTGTTGAATTAATAGGACCACCCTTGGTTAATACAGCAATTAAGTCAAACACTTTAAATGTACCAATAATTCCTGTAATCAAAAGGAAAAACGTTGTTGGAGATAAAGCAGGAAGCATGATGTTCTTAAATTTATCCCAGGCCGTCGCCCCATCCATATCAGCTGCTTCATAAAGTTCTTTAGGAATCGACTGTAAACCAGCTAAAAAGAGGATCATATTAAACCCAATGGCTGCCCAAATTTGAATCAACATCACCGAAATTAGTGCGAAACTGGGATCTGCTATCCATGTAGGTGGGTTTTCGATACCAATTGAGAATAAAAATTGATTAATCGGTCCATCTGTTGGATTAAATAACACTTGCCAAACAACGGCTATGGCAACAATACTCGAAATATACGGCATAAAAAAAGCTACTTTGAAATAACTCTTCATATACACATGCTTATCAATGACAATTGCTATAAACAAAGAGAAAATCATCGTTAAAGGAACCGTTAATAAGAAAAGTAAATTATTGGATACTGATTTAAGAAACCCTTCATTTTCAAACAATGCTTTGAAATTATCGAAGCCTACCCACTTTATTTGCGCAATCCCCATAATAAAGTTCCAATCTGCAAAGCTTAGTATAAAAGTTGCAATAATTGGCAGAAGCGTTAAAATTCCAACCCCTATTAACATCGGAGATACAAACAATAGACCTGTTAGATTTTCTTTTTTTTCAATTCCACTTTTCTTTTTGATTTTTACAGATTTAGCATTTTCTACAACATTTCCAATCACACTTTTCGCTTCAACACTCATATTACCTTCCCTCCCGAGAGTATCATTTGCTAAAACTTTAGTTATGGATGGCCAATTGAGATTTTCCTTGCTTTTGTATTTTTTTTGTTCGATCTCCTATTTTCCTAATTAGATGCATGGAGAAAAACATGAGCACGCACCCTAAACCGCTTGCAAAAAAGAGAAAGCCTGCCATTGGTAGTAAGAAGCTTATCAACATTAAAGAGGCAACCGATAACATCATGATAAAAGTATAATGAGGGTAGATGATTCCTATTAGAAAAGCTAATTTAATAGTAGTAAACACCTTTCCATCTACTTGAAGATATACCGGAACCACGTACAACAATGTAATCCCGAATACGAAACCACTTCCTAGCAGAACTCCTTTTGTAATCATCCCCAAGGTACCTGAGAGTTGGTTTGTAAATAGCCAGTCCGTGTAAAAAACGATAGAAATGAAAAATAATATGATACCCAATCGATTTGCTTTTAAAAATTCCTTTCTATATATGTTCAAAAAAACATTGAAAACCCTTACATTTTTCCCTTCATGAATCCATTCCTTGAGTACTGAAAACAAAGCAACTGTAGCAGGGAATATACCAGCGATTACTAGTCCAGCGATCGTGAAAACAATCCATAGTAGATTAAGATAAAGTAATCTAATTATCCAATCACATACAACATATACATTGTTCATAAGTCTAGAAGATCCTATCATTTACACCCCCTTATGTTTATTGGCTACACTAATTATTGTATGAAAATTATTAATAGAATCATATAGATTTTTTTTACCTAATTGAAATTATTTTGACATTTCTTAATTTTTATATCGACGGATTGTAAGTAAGTCGTTAGTAAAGGTAATTCTAAAAAAGGAATCAGAAGCCGAAAAAGACATTTGTCTAAATTCGGTTCCTGATTCCTTGATTTTATACCGTTATTTTATTTCTGTTTTTTTCCCTTTCAATTAAAACCAATCTGCATAACCAATTTTTCTCAAGTGTTCAGCAGACGTTTGCAGGCAATCGAATGGATCACGGCCATATGTATTATCCTGTTCTACTAAGAAATACTGTGCGCCACTTTCTAGTCCAGCTTCAATAATGGCATTCATATCAAGGTTACCTTCACCAAGTTCTGCAAATTCAATCGTATTTGTGAAGATATTCATGAATTTAGCCATATCATTAAAGTCCACTTCACTTAAATCCATTTGTCCAATTCGATAATCTTTCAAGTGTAATAGCGAAATACGACCTGCGTATTGTTTAATAAACTCAACAGGATTTACGCCAGCTCTTTGAATCCAGTGAACATCTAACTCAAAACCAAGCTTAGTCGTGTTATTTTTTATCAAATCTAATAGATATTCGCCATCGTATTTTTGGAATTCGAGATGATGAGTATGATAGTATAATTCAATACCATGTTCAGCTAATCTCTCTGCCATGATTTCAGCTTTATTAATAAAATCCATGATTTTATCTTTATCGCCCATTACAGTTAACGGCAACATACCGATACGTAAGAAATTACAATCTAATGTTTTGCAATCATTCACAATTTTTTCGAAATCATCTGTCAATGTTTCACCTGGAGCGCCTGGTAACATTGGTTCTAGGGCAGCAGACATCGCAGCGATTTTGATATCAAAGTCAAAACTCGCTCTCTTTAACTCAGATACATTTTCTGCAGTCATTGGAATTTGTGATACTTCGACAGCGTGATATCCAAGTTCATTTATTTTTCTCATTGTTTCATAAGCACCTAGTTCTTCGACTTTGCCTTTAAGCATCATCATTTGAACGCCAATTTTACCTTTTGTCATTCTGTCAAACCTCCAATTTAATTTCTTTTTTTAACTCTGATGATTTGCGAATCGCGTCAATCATTTGAATGGATGTTAGTGCATCTTTAGCATGAACATAATCCTGCATGTTGTTTTCTATACAGGAATGGAATTTATGAATTAATTTTGTATGGCTTGCGCCGTAATAGAATTTTGTTCCAGGCAATTTTTCGTCTTCTATTATCTCTTCTTTTCTACCATTTTCATTTAATCTTGTTAAAATGCTATCTTTGATTGTGAATTTTTCCTTTTCAAAGACGACTTGAAGTTCAACACTGGAATTTCCCGAATTAGCAACCGTTGCAAAGAATAGACCGGAAGCACCGTTTTTGAACTTGATGTTGGCAGTCGCTGTGTCTTCCACTTCAATGCCATAATCCAATAAATTGTCAATAGATCCCCTGATGGATGCAATTTCACCGCCGATCAGTTGCATTAAATCTAAAGTATGAAGTGCCTGGTTAATCATGACTCCTCCACCGGCATACTCCATTTTGCCCCGCCACGGTTTCGCATCATAATAATCTTTCGGTCTAAACCAGGAAACTATTCCCTTAATACCGATTATTTTGCCATATTGTCCGCTAATAACAAGTTCTTGAAGTTTTTCAAAAGACTCATTCAATCGATTCTGAAGACAGACACCAATTTTAACTTCCTTGTTGTCCTGCTCAAGTTTTACTAGCTCATATCCCTCTTCTGTGTTCAATGATAAAGGTTTTTCTTGAAATACATGAACTCCCTTTTCAACACATGCTTTTGTTACAGGGAAATGAAGATGATGTGGCAAGCAATTATGCACACAATCCAGCGATTCTTTATCAAGTAATTCGTGATAATCTGTATAAAAATTCACACCAGGTACAGCATCATTTAATGTTTGATCAGTATCACATACCGCTACTAGTTCAACATTTGGATTGGATATAATAGCTGGGATATGGATTTTGGATATATCTCCAAGTCCAATAACTGCTACTTTAAGCATACGCCCAACTCCTTTTTAAACGAACTCATGACCAATCTAGCCATGAGTTCATTGAATATTATATTTATTGTTTAACAGGACTCTTTTTTTCTTCTTCAATCTTTTTGTTTAATTCAGCAAAGTATAAGTCTTCATCAACTGGAAGCTCAACTTCTTTACCTAACCAGCTTGATAGATGGATCGCATTAGCAAACGCAACACCATGTATACCATCGCTACCAGGTGCAATTAGTGGTGTACCTTCTACAATATTTGCAGCGAAGTTTTCCAAAACAGAGATATGTTGTCCACCCCATACACTTTCAAATTCAAGCACTTCTTCAGTGTAAATATCTGATAGACCTTTACCAGTGAAAATGGACATTACATCTGCCCAGCTCATAGTAGCACTCATTTCAGATTCAGGTGTGTTAAGTCTTTTAATTGTAATTTTCTTACTATCATCCACAACAATTTTTCCTTTATCACCCAAAATTTCAAAACGGTCAGTACCCAAAATATCATGTGTGCACGTAATAAATACTCCGGTTGCTCCATTCCCATAGTCAAGCAATGTTGTTACTTCATCCTCAACAGCGATATCTCTTTGATAGCCGTATTTGACGTTAGAATAAACTTTTTTAGGCATACCACAAATCCATTGAAGCAAGTCAAGTTGGTGTGGTGCTTGGTTTACTAATACACCACCGCCTTCTCCTTCCCATGTTGCTCTCCAGGCACTTTGGTCATAATAACCCTGTGGTCTCCACCATGTTGTAATCATCCAGTTTGTACGACGGATTTTCCCAATTTCACCATTATCAATAATCTCTTTTACTTTTTGATAAAGTGGATTTGTTCTTTGGTTGAAGAAAATACCGAAAGTCAACTCTGGTTTTGATGCTGCAAATTCATTTAATTCTTTTACTTGCTTCGTATAAACACCTGCTGGTTTTTCTACCAATGCATGGATATCTCTTTGTAATGCTGCGATTCCGATTTCTGGGTGTAAGTAATGTGGAACAGTTGTAACGACTGCGTCAACATTACCGCTCTCAAGCATGTCAATATAGTTATCATAGAATGGTACGTTTGGATACTTTTCTGCACACATTGCCTTTTTAGCTGGATCAATATCACAAATAGCTCCAATTACCATGTTTTTCACTTTTCCTTCTGAAATAAATCCAGCATACGTTCCACCTTGCGCACCAATTCCGATAATTCCTAATCTAACCGTTTTCATAATGATTTCTCCTCGCTCTTTATATTTTTAAGTATTTCTAATAATGAATCATATTGAAGTTTGTATCCTCCAGCACCATCAAGCCCTTTGTTATCCTTAATCACTTCTGTAGCATCCTCAAGTTCTAAATCCTTTAATGAATCAAATAATACAAGATGCGGCTCAAGTGTTAAAAAGCCTTTGTAACCGCTTTGGATAAACTGGGCAAGTAACTCAGGTATGTTCCCTTCGCCAGTACCACACACAACGTTTTCACTATCTGTTGTTACAGCATCCTTGATGTGAATATAAACAATCTCATCTTTTAGCAAATCGTAACAATCCATAGTGTCTTCACCACACTGCACAAAGTTTGCAAAGTCGAAGATCCCTTTAAAATATGGAGAATCAACCGCCTTCAGAATCTCGTGACAGCGTTTTGCTATGTCACCATAGATATCCTTTTCATTTTCATGCAATAAAATAACATTATATTTTTCTGCAATAGCAGCAAACTCTGTTATTTTCGTTATTACTTCACTACTATATTGATCGGCATTTTCACCTTTTGGAATATAGAAGCTGAAGATACGGATATATTTACAATCTAATAAATTACTAATTTGACAAAGCTCGTCCAACATCACTTTTTGTTTTGCGAAACCTTCTTCATCGTTAATAAACACTTTGCCAATGGGCGACCCTATTGAAGAAACACGGATGCCTGCATTTTGAAGACGTGGTAGTACAGTTTCTTTTATCTCATCTACGTTGAAATCTCCAATATTTTTACCGTCAATCCCACGTAATGATATATAATGCATACCTAGTTTTGCGACAACTTCAAGCTGAGTATCAAAATCAGACGAGATTTCATCTGAAAAACCTGAAATCATTAAGTCTTTAACCATATTCATTTATGCGTGTTCCTCCTTCATGCTGAATATCAATCGTTTGAAAGATTAATTTTGGGAATTACTTGCTTGAATTTGTTTATTTTTACGATAATGTGATGGCGTAATGCCCACTTTATCTTTAAAAAACCGACTAAAATGCGATACACTCTCAAATCCCGAAGCACGAGATACCTCTGCTAGAGATTGGTTTGGTTCCATTTCCAACAAATACTTCACTTGATTTAGACGACATCCCATCACATACTCCATCACTGTAAACCCTGTGACTTCTTTAAAAACATGTGAGACATAGTACTTGCTCAGATTCAACTCCGTCGCCATACGATCTAAACTAATCTTTTCGGAAAAATGGGCATCTATCCATGAGGCAATGGCCTCAGCGTGATGTTCCTTTTCCGTTTTTTCGCTTATCACATGAGCTAAATCTTTTTGACTCATTTTATAAATTTTCAACAATAATTGAACTAACTCAATCTTGACTTCAGCTTCAACTAACTCGCTTTTTTGATCTGTTTGTTGTCTCAGTTTATTACTGTACGAAAGCAAGCTCGCTATCCGCTCGATCTTTCCATCAACAAATCTTCCTGATTCATCATACCCGGTACGAAGCAAGAAATTGTTCAGCTTTTGAAACGGATCCAATAAATTGGGCAGTCCAAGAACAGACAATAATTCCTGCAGCCAAGTCGGAGAAAAATGAATAACACTCCTCGTATACGTACTTACTAAACGAGGGTTCGGTTTATGCAAAGTTAAACCATCCAAGAGAATAATGTCACCCGGTTGCAATTCATAAATCCGATTGTTAATTAAATACTTACATTCTCCTGCATGAAAAAAATAAATTTCATATTCGTGGTGAGAATGAAAAGTAAATGAAGGAGTTAGCATTCCTTGCATTCTATACTGGCCATATATCCATTCATCCATCTTCCTCACACCTTTACGAAAACGCTATCAATTATGTTGATATAACTGAAGCTACTTTTATTTTAATGGAATTTTTAATAAAAAACATTCTCTAAAACTGCTTAGATTTCAATGTTATTTGACTCATATTGCTTTCTTTATTGAAACCTCAGTACAATACAAGAGAAAACAGGGACAAACCTTGAATGTATGGATCTAGGTTTGTCTCTGTTAAGATTTCACAATACCTTTTTATGATTTTACAATAAATTTTAATTCTGGTCACTTTATTGATAATTTATTCTAACTATTTTGGATGGATAATATTATTTCAAACCTTTAGAAGGAGTATCGTAACCATTAGTACTGATGTTTTCAAGAATCTACTGGTATATAGTAAAATTGTTAGAAATAAAAGGAAAATAAAAATTAGACGCATATAATTTACATCTAAAAGTATTTTCCCTTTAACATTCTATATAATTCTTTATTTTTTTATGTGATTGCCCCCCTTTCATATTATAATGTCAACCCAAAAAAGTTTCTGAGTAATCTTATAATACGAAAGAGACAAGTAAGATGAAGAAGGGATGCCAATAACATTGGCGAAATAATATGTGATACCTTTTTTAAAAGTAGGTATCTCCTCACTACTCCATAAATCAATAAACTAATAAGTTTCTGAGATTGTCAAATAAAGGGGGAATAACAAGTGAAAAAAATTATTAATAAACCTGAAACTCTCGTCATGGAGATGTGCAATGGGATGGTTATGGCTCATCCCGAACTCGAGTTCTTAAAAAAGTATAAGATAATTAAGAAAAAAGAATTGAACGAAAATAAGGTAACCCTAATTAGCGGTGGTGGTAGTGGCCATGAACCGGCACATGCCGGGTTTGTCGGAAAAGGAATGCTAGATGCTGCAGTATGCGGAGACGTGTTTGCTTCCCCTTCACAGATACAGGTATATCAGGCGATTAAAGCAACCGCCAGCAAACAAGGTACTCTACTGATCATTAAGAATTACAGTGGGGATATAATGAACTTTAAAAATGGAGCCTACTTAGCTACCGAGGATGGCATTCAAGTAGAATATATCAGAGTAGATGATGATATTGCAGTAGAAGACAGTCTCTATACAGTAGGGCGTCGTGGCGTTGCAGGCGTTGTATTGGTACATAAAATAGCCGGAGCAGCAGCAGCAGAAGGTAGGGATCTGATGCAGGTCAAAACCGTAGCGGAAAAAGCAGCGGCAAATGTTCGAACCATTGGTCTAGCACTAACCTCCTGTACGGTTCCTGCTAATGGATCGCCCACTTTCAAATTAAATGAGGATGAGATGGAATATGGTGTAGGCATTCATGGAGAGCCAGGCATAAAACGGGAAAAAGTTTCGACCGCAGACGAATTGGCCTTACGCATGACAACTGACCTTCTGAAGGATTTAGGATTAGATGATGATGTTCCTTCAGAAATTGCTATCCTAGTAAACGGCTTTGGTGGTACACCATTGCAAGAGCTTTATCTTTTTAACAATGCGGTTTCTCGCGAGTTGAATAAAAGAAATATACGAATTGATCGAACCTTTGTCGGTAATTACATGACTAGTATTGATATGGCCGGAATTTCCCTGACAGTGATGAAACTAGATGATGAGTTGAAAACATTGCTATCTAGAGAATGTCATACACCTGCTTTTAGAGTAGATGGACCAATTGAGAGTGTGGAATACGTTGACATTAGGGATCCCGTAGAGAAGAAGCCTGTTTTTTTCGAGACAGAAACAGCAATAGAACACGCTATAATCAAAGATAAGGTAATCACATTAGATAATATCATCTATCTTGTAGATAAAATGAGTGAAGTTATTATCAAGAACGAAGTGCCATTCTGCGAATTGGATACATATGCAGGCGATGGCGACTTTGGGATGAGCATCTCCAAGGGATTCAAGCAATTAAAACGAGAATGGAGCATGATTTTGGATCAAGAGCGCTTACATATAGGGAACTTTCTCGATGCGTGCTCTATGATTATTATGGAACATTGTGGAGGTGCTTCTGGTCCAATTTGGGGTGCAGCTTTCCGAGCTGCTAGTAAGGCTACGGAAGAGAAAATGGAATTAACAGTAAGAGAGTTTGCTGAAATGTTGCATGCTTCAGTCAAGGGAATACAGTTCATTGGCGAGCGATCTTTCGGAAGAGGAGCAGAGATAGGCGATAAAACCCTTGTGGATGCGCTTGTGCCTTATGCAAATTCTTGGTCAGAAAGTGCAGCTGCTGGTGCGGACTTTAAGACCGCTTTTGAAAAAGGGGCATTGGCTGCTGTTGAAGGAGCCGAATATACAAAGGAAATCGTAGCTCGAATGGGCCGTGCTGGTACGGTTGGAGAAAGAAGCCTGGGTTATCCTGATGCTGGCGCCTTTGCTCTAGGTGTTATTTTCACAGAACTTTCACGCAGTTTAAGATAGTACTAGGTATGTTTACTCTCGCAGATCATTATTGGTCTTCGTGTATTGGTTAGTATTAACATGTTATGTAGGACACCTCTTTTGTATGGTAAGCGCGTTTCTCAATAAAACCATGCACTAGGGTGTCTTTTTATCGTTACTTTAAGCCCTTTTTCCGAGGTGTTGGGACTACATATTAAAGAATTTTATATAAAGGGTAAGGAAGAATGATGAAAATCTATATCAATCCAATAGCTAAAAAAGAATAAAGCAAGATGGTTATTATATAATCCCCTTTTAAAACATTGTATCTTAATTACCTTTTCTACCCCTAATTCTTTTTGAACTTCCCATATTGGTTTACCTGACGTATATGGTTTGATATTATCCAATGCTTTCCGCTTCTTAATCTGATTGACGGTGTACACCAACACATCATCCCCAATTAATAAAGTAATTCCTTTAAAACACACTATAAAAACTAATCAAAATAAGTGTGAATCAATTCACACACCCAACCATTTTTAGGGTTAATGTGATTTGTAGGTAACCTACTCTTCTATCTTAATGAATTTAAATGATTTTTAATCATCCACTTCAATACTTTTTTCCCCATCCATTTACTCCTAGACCATAAAAAAAGAGAATCATGAATGAAATCATGCTTCCGGAATTTCAATGGTCTCACCTGGTTCCAGTTCCTTCATGATCTGTACCATACGAGCTGAGTATATTCTGTGTGCTTTTTCAACGTTCCATTTTTGAAATACTCTGGTTCCGGTTTTTTCACGTAAATACGTGTATTTAATTTCAATCGAGATATATAATAGGCTCTCAACTCATGAATCGCTTGTATATCTCGCAAATCAAAATAACCTAAGTTACGCAGGCATAAATCACCTGCCTCACATTTTCAAGGCTATCCGTACCATATGTTTTGTCGTTATTTTTTCCTGACCCTAGCTGCACATTTAAGAATTGGCCACTAAGCAGATCGTATTACACCAGCCCTGTTACTACTCCCTCCAGAGCCTTGATAATCAGTGGCGAAGGAATCAGGTAGCTGAAACACCATCGCATCTAGAATCCGAATACGTTTGAAAATAGAAATGATACGTGAAGTTCGCGATTTTGTCGCACAGAGTTTCTGTGTACGGAGTAAATCGAAGTAATGGATTAAAGTGTTGATTCAGTCCTTCTGGGCTCATGAGTACGCCCGTCGAAGCCTCTTAATCGACTTATATAGTGTAAGCGATGTACTAGCGACTTCTTGGCTGAGCCAAACGCAAAGGGCGATGAGTTCGTCTTCTTGATATTTACTGGATCGCTGCACAAAACCAACTTATTTGGCGAGATCTTGTAGGACTATTGGAAATAGAAAGCATTGTAATTCTTCAGAAAGCGAGAGGTCCATGAAAAAACGTCATCCTTTTCGAGTAGTTTACTGAAAGAATAACGCTTTTTTATTTTGGGGGAAATTCGTTTCATTAGCTTGATGGGCATGGGGTACCACCAATAAAACGTGAATTTACAATGTGAAGGAAATACCAATATTAAAAAGCCCAATTTCTCAGCTTTAAATTGAGAAATTGGGCTTTTTTTCATTACTTTTATATCCAAAACACAGGATATTTTCTATTACTTCGTAAATTATTAATTAATAATGCGATCAACACAATAATAATGGATCCTGTTAATACTGGCGTAAATAAAGATTCCCATGAGTAAGCACCAAACATTACAATGATTGGATCTGCCCCGGCGGGAGGATGGGTTGTTTTGGTTAACATCATCAAACCGATAGCTAATCCTACTCCTAAGGCCAGAGACCATGGTTCATTTCCAAATATATGATAAACAACTAATCCTATTAAAGTTGAAATGAAGTGTCCGCCTATGATATTTCTAGGTTGTGATAAAGGAGAATGCCAAAGCCCAAATGCTAATACACAACTTGCACCAAACGAAGCTATTAACCATGGGGTAGATGTAAAGCTTGTTAATAATCCAAGAATAAAGATCGTAATAAATCCACCTATCAATCCAGTTATAACATCTTTCACATTTACTTTCAGAGGACTCTTTCCTCTTCCCCTCATTTTAATTAGGTAAGATGGGACGTTGTGTTGGGTTATTTCTTCTGGCTGCTCCTTCAAAGCTAGATTTCCTTCTGTATTCAAAAGATGTTCACTCCTTGCTAATGTACACACTATACTATAGTACAATTATTTGAAATAAATTAAAAGTTCCTACATGAAAGAAGTAAAACAAAATGAAAAGAGCATTCATGTTTTATATTCTATTTCCAATAAAGTTATTTTTTATCTGCCGTTTACTTGACCCAGAAGTTCTTGATCAAAATCCTTTTTCTTGTTCTTTTGTACATCGCCAAGATCCTTCCTACTTTGGAAGTTTAGTTCAAATTGGACAACAGGTTTATTTTCCTTTTAGCATGAAGATCTTCGAAAAGCAAGGACGAGGATACCAACTCATTCAGGATGATATTTGCGTTCAACTATTCGGTTAATGTACAGCAACCGAATTAAGAGTTTAACTTCTTGAGTTGTCCAAACACCACTTGAAACGAATCCAAATTTTACAATTCCTGCATTGATTACACTTTATTAATAAATGACATTCTTCCGTTTATGATTCGCTGAGCCTTATCATAAGTAAGTGAGGTTTTTCTACCAAGAAATTTAATTTGTACTTATCGTGTCTAGTAATATTAACTAGGATTTATACATTAGATAAATTTGATCGGCAATATAATCAGCACTTAAATGTAAGCCATTTTTTAACCACCACATAATGACACCGACTAAAGAAGCTGTTTTAATTTCTAATTCGATATAAATTTTCGGAGTGGTTTTGTTACTGTTAATTCTACGTATTTCAATCAATTTTTTCATCAGGTTAAACAGATGTTTTTCAAATTGTTCAATTTGAAAAAGTACGAGTAGGTGATGTCTTTGTGTATAAAGATAATCTAGTAATTGAATTAATCGTTTTTTTCATTGATGTCTTGCACTTGAATGAGCGCTTCAATTTTATCAGTTAGCTCACGTAAAATGTCATTTGTTAATTGAGCAATCAAATCGTCCATATCTTGATAGTGTAATTAGAATGTTGTTCGATTTAATAAAGCTTTTGCGTCACTTTTTGCACAGATAATTGATTAATGGATAATCCCTCATTTAATAGAGTTAATACAGCGTTTTTTAACATTTCTTGTGTTCTAATGGCACGAGGATCTTCTTTTTTAGTCATTTTTCACATTTCTGTCTATCATATTTGATTTTATATACAATTAAAGAAGGAAAACTCACTGCTAAATTTAAAGAAATTATCGCGACTGCATCTAGAATAGCCAGTCAATGTCCATATTGCATCGACGTTCATACTAAAAAGGCAGAAAAACTCGATGCAACAAGTGAAGAACTCGCAGAAGCTATTATCGTTACTTCCGCATTACGCGCAGGTGGTTCCTATGCACACACGGCTAGTATGATTCAAAGTTATCAAGATTGTGGTTGTGTTATTATGTCTTCTAAAATACAGGAAATTATACGAATAGCTAGAGAGGTTATACACTCCAAGGTCTACCAAACGACATCAGTCAGCGATATTATGGCAGCTACTAATATAGGAAAAGGACAATTTTACCATTACTTTCAATCAAAACATAATCTTGGATTAGCTGTTGTAGAAGATCTAGTCAAAGATTGGGAAAGACAGTTAATAATTGGAATTTTTAATAATTCAGATGACCCTATTACTAAGTTAAATCGTATGCTCAAATGGGCCAAGACAAGTCATGCAGAAATGGAAATTAAGTACGGATATGCAATGGGAAATTTGGCAATTGAAATGAGTGTCCAAGATGAGGAATTTCAAGTGAAAATTGAAGAATTTTTTTAATCATTGGATAAACTCAGTCACTGATATTTTAACGGAAATGATTGAGAATCATCAGTTAGATGAATCAATTAATCTGAAAAAAAAACGCAGAATCCATTGTGCCATGATTGAAGGCGGAATTTTACTATTGGTAAGCCGACAAAATACCCCAGTTTTACACGATGTTTTTGAAGTGATTAAACAACAGTATCATTTAGATTAAAGACAAAAAGTTAAGACAAGACTTACTAACGGATGGTTAGTAGGTCTTTATTTCGTTTCGCTATTATATTTATTGCTTCTACACATTCTCAATTGCTGGTTCTACAGCACTTAATTGTTATAAATCACTTCTAAAAAATTTATTATTTAATTAAATATATATGTCCCTTAAAAGCAAATTGAGCACAATTCTTTCTGCAAGATAGATCCCTATAATACGTATTTTCAAAGGTATTAATCTAAAATCTGCACCAAAAGAAAATGACTCAGAATGTCTTTGATAAGAAATATGAAAACAAATTCTCAACAAGCATTTAATTTTTATAATGAACCATATATTAATCTTTTATCAATCAAAGTGTTCATGCGAAATTAATATCTGAAAGATTGGGTCATTCTAGTATTGGTATTACCATGGATACTTAGAGACATACGTTGCAATCCGTAGACCAACAAGCAACTTGAAATTGGATAGTCTATTCAAATGTAATCCATCATACTTTATTGACAAACTGTTGACGGAATTGGTCAAGAACATATTCAAATGGGTTAGATTCAAACAATATGAAAAAGGACAAAACCTTTATACATAAGGTTTCGTCCTTTTTCTCATTTCTATTCTTACTTACTCGCCCATCCAGTTTGTATGGAACACGCCTTCTTTGTCCACACGTTGATATGTGTGTGCACCAAAGTAATCGCGTTGAGCTTGTAAAAGATTAGCTGGTAAAGTTTCAGTACGATAGCTATCATAATAAGCAATTGCGCTCGCGAATGATGGTACTGGGATTCCACTCTCAATAGCCAACGTTAGAACTTCACGCAATGCAGTTTGGTAACTTTCAGCAATCTCTTTAAAGTATGGATCTAATAACAAGTTTGCCAATTTAGGATCTTGGTCATATGCATCTTTAATTTTTTGTAGGAATTGAGCACGGATGATACAACCACCGCGGAAAATCATCGCGATATCACCATAGCTTAGATTCCAATCATATTCTTCTGATGCTGCGCGCATTTGTGCAAATCCTTGAGCATATGAAACAATTTTACTTAAATAAAGTGCTTTACGTACTGCTTCAATTAACTCTTCTTTTTTACCTTTAAATGCTTCAACTTTAGGTCCTGTTAACAATTTACTTGCTTTGACACGCTCATCTTTCATTGCAGAGATAAAGCGAGCAAATACTGATTCTGTAATAATCGGAAGTGGAACTCCTAAATCTAAAGCGTTTTGACTTGTCCATTTACCTGTTCCTTTTTGTCCAGCCGTATCAAGGATCATATCAACAAGTGGTTTTCCTGTTTCTTCGTCCACTTTTGTAAAGATATCAGCAGTAATTTCGATTAAATAGCTGTCTAACTCACCTTTATTCCACTCTGCAAACACATCATGAAGTTCTGTTGCACTTAGACCAAGTACGTTTTTAAGAATAAAATATGCTTCACAAATTAATTGCATATCCCCATATTCAATTCCGTTATGAACCATTTTTACATAATGGCCAGCACCGTTCGGTCCAATATATGTAACACAAGCATCGCCTTCAACTTTTGCTGAAATGGCAGTTAAGATTGGTTCCACAAGCTCGTATGCTTCTTTTTGTCCACCTGGCATAATCGAAGGTCCTTTTAACGCTCCTTCTTCACCACCAGAAACGCCTGTACCGATGAAGTGAATACCTGTAGGTGCTAGTTCTTTATTACGTCTAATTGTATCTTGGAAGAAAGTATTTCCACCATCCATAAGGATGTCGCCTTTTTCAAGATATGGTTTTAATGAATCGATCGTTGCGTCTGTCGCTGCACCAGCTTTAACCATTAAAAGAATTTTACGTGGCTTTTCTAATGAGTTAACAAATTCTTCAACTGTTTTTGCACCAACGAAATTTTTTCCTTCTGCTTCGTTCTTTAAAAACTCTTCTGTTTTATCATATGAACGATTGAAAACAGAAACAGAATATCCACGACTTTCAATATTTAATGCAAGGTTTTTCCCCATTACTGCTAAACCGATAACTCCAATTTGTTGTTTTGACATATCGAATTCCTTTCTTGACACATTAGTTTTTTTGTTAAAGCATGATATGAGTTCTCTTATACCATTTTACATAAAATTGGTCGAATAAGACAGAAATATCTAATATAAAGTTTAGATAAAGTTTAACACTCTCATTACATCATTCTGTAGTAATTGGGTATAACATCTTTATCACGCCTTTAAATTCATAACATCGATGTTAGTGTTTACTCAATTGATTATAATTAATTTGGTTAAATCCAAAAAAATACTATCGTTGCTTTTTCAAAATATTTAAGGGTATGTAAGAGGCAATGAAAAAGATCTTCTTTTCAACTTGTGAATAGGAAAACTTTTTCTGGAATTTGCCTATTTCAATCGTTTTAGTAGCTTAAATTTGAACAAAGCATTATTAATTTGTTTATTAAACAAATTAACTATAATATATAGATAATTTAACATTTTTCTTATTGTTAGTCAATTAACTCATGTAGAATTTTCGAGAAAAACCGTTTTATTTATTATTGTACGTATTCTCAGTTGATTTTGGCTCGCACGAATAAGAATATTGACTACTGTAAAGACCCTTTTTGGACTACTTACTACGAAATCCTAAAGCACTATGAAAAAAACCAGGCATTTGCCCGGTTTCAAGAAGTTTACTCAACTTAATCTTATCTCTCCAAAAAATATCTTTCAGCGTTGTTATATCCAATATTTCTAACCATTTGTTCAAGGTAAGCCGTGTCGTTAGGAGCTTTACCTTCCTCTACCCAATTTCCTAGGATATTACATAAAATCCGACGGAAATAATCATGACGCTCATAAGAAAGGAAGCTACGTGAGTCTGTCAGCATGCCGACAAAATGGCTAAGTACGCCAACATTAGCTAAATCTTTCATTTGTCTTTCCATTCCATCGATGTGGTCGTTAAACCACCATCCAGACCCAAATTGAATTTTCCCTGGAACACCTTCTTCGTAGAAGTTCCCCATCATTCCAGCGAGCACAGCATTATCTTTTGGATTTAAATTATAAAGAATGGTTCTAGGCAACGCATCTTGCTGTTCTAGTGCGTCAAGGAAATGTGACAACCCTTCTGCTACATTTGCCTCACCCACTGAGTCAAAGCCTGTATCTGGGCCAATCAGTTCCTTCATTTTTGTGTTGTTATTACGAATTGCTCCCATGTGCAGCTGCATCACCCATTGTTTTTCAGCATACATTTTTCCAAGTTCTTTTAAAAGGAATGAACGATATGCGACGATTTCATCCTCTGAAAGTTGTGCGCCACTAAGTCGTTTATTGAAAATCATTTCTGCTTCTGATTTCGTCGTTTCCTTATAAAACATCTTTGGAATATCATGATCAGATGCGCGGCCACCGTTCTCATGGAAGAATGCAACTCGTTGTTTAAGTCCATTCAATAAACCATCCAGAGAACTAGATTCAAAACTTGAAACTTGTGCCAATTTTTCAAGCCAACTTTCAAATGTTGGACGTTCTATAAAAAGTGCTCCATCTGGACGGAATGTTGGAGCGATGATAGCTGTAAATGTTGAATCATCTTTTAGTAATTGATGATATTCAAGATTTGACACTGGATCATCTGTAGTTCCGATAAATTTAACATTTGATTTTTCAATAAATCCTCTTGCTCTGTATTCTGGCTGTTGCAATTTCTCATTACATTCTTCCCAAATCTCACTTGCTGTTTCTGGACTAAGGCTTTTTTCAATACCGAAATATGATTTTAATTCCATATGTGTCCAATGATAAAGTGGATTGCCAATTAAATGAGGTACGGTTTGTGCCCATGCTGCAAATTTTTCATAATCCGATGCGTCACCAGTAATGAATCTTTCACCTATCCCGTTCATACGCATGGTTCGCCATTTATAATGGTCTCCAGCAAGCCATAATTGTGTAATATTTTCAAAAGGCTTATTTTCCCACACTTCTTGTGGATTTAAATGGCAGTGAAAGTCAAAAATCGGTAGTTGATAGGCTGCATTTTCATATAAACTTACTGCAGTAGCTGAATCTAGTAAAAAGTCTTTGTCTAAAAAATTCTTCAAAGTTTTCTCCTCCAAATTTTGTGATAAAACTTATATTACACTTTCCTGTAAACCTTTTCAAAAACAGTAATAATACTACTCAAAATTCCCTCTCAATTAATTTGTTTGTTAAACAAATTAATTACAAATCTAATTTATCACTTTTTTTTTATTTCGTCAATTCCCCTTATTGAAGATATTCTTAAAATAGTTAGGAATAATGTTGTGAAAACTGTTATAATGAAAACGCATACATAAAAACAGCTCACGAACGGGGGAATAAATGCATGGTTACGGGGGATGCATCTTATATAAAAAAAATCAATCGATCATTAATCATCAAAAAAATCATTGAGGAAGGCATGATTTCTAGAGCAGATCTTTCGAAAGCAACAGACTTAACAAGAGCAACCATTTCAGCACAAGCTGTTTCTTTATTAGAAGAAGGTCTCATTGTTGAAAGGCAACTAGAGCATTATGCAGTCGGCAGAAAGCCAATTATGCTTTCTATAAACGGTGAAGCAGGATACTCGTTAGGTATTGACCTTGACTATGGCCATATTTCTTTTACTCTATCAAACTTGCTTGGCCATCCTATTTCTACAAAAGATATCGAAATAAATACCACAGAATACACATCGATTTTTCGTATATTAATCAACGAGATCAAATCATTCATTACAAATTTTTCAGATAGCCTCTATGGAATTATTGGAATTGTCATCGGTATCCATGGGCTCGTTACGAAAGATGAAGTTATTCAATATGTTCCATCCTTACAGTGGCGAGACATCCCTTTAAAAAGGGACCTACAGAAAGAAATTGACATTAATATTTATCTTGAAAACAATGCAAACTTATGCTCGTTTGCTGAACGAGTCTTTGTCCATCATGAAACTGACAATTTGTTATGTGCAAGCCTTTCTTCAGGGATCGGTCTTGGCATGATGATGAACAGTGAGTTTTTTCGTGGTCATGATGGATTTGCAGGTGAGATCGGCCATATGATTGTCGTACCTGGAGGAAAACCTTGTAAATGTGGAAATTTGGGTTGTTGGGAGCAATACGCATCCGAAACGAGTTTTTTCAAACAACTGTCTGAAGAACGGCAAATCAAGAATCTGAGTTATGATCAAATTCAAAGATGGATGGACGAAGGCGATGAGGTCGTGCTTGAGAGAATCGAAGAATTTATTTACTATTTATCAATTGGTTTAAACAATATGATTAATTTGTATAATCCCGATGTCTTAGTGTTATATAGTGAACTGCTTCGAATGTTACCAGAGTCCGTTAATAAAATTAAAGAAAACCTTACGTCTTCTATCAGTCATTATCGTGAACTGTCGATATCCTCAATTGGGAAAAAAGCTTGCGCTATGGGAGCTTGCGCACTAGCCATCAAACATTTCCTCGATGTTCCAATGCTTAATTTAACATATGAAGAAGATGCGATGCTAAAATCGAAAGTAATTATATAGGCGGTTCCCCTTTCTAGCATTCTGCTAACAAGGGGAGTTTTTTGTTTGCAATTAATAAAAGATACCGGATCCCGTTTAATAAGTATGGATGGATGATATATCCGTAAACATATTCTGTCAATACAATGAATCACAGACTAAGTACGCCGCGTCCTTTAGTCCTTCGTCTATTTGATCTACATCCTGTGGATGCAAACTTACCCTTTTAACACTACAACTTTATCTCACCAATCAGGCATTTACGGGCAAGTTATCCCCCACCTATGCTTCTTCGATTCCTTTAGACCTTAAGGTGGGAGACTTGACTTTCCGCCAATGCAAGATAAAAATGGATTCTATTTTTCTAAATACAACAAACTCCCCTTCTAGCAAGTCTGCTAAAAGGGGAGTTTGTTTAAAGAATTTAGTTGTTAATTCGAATCATACTCTTTAATTTAGTGATAAAACTTAAGCTAAATCTGGGTTATTTTTGCTATTTCTTTCTTTTAATTCTTCGACGATTTTGCTATACATAGCATCTGTTAATTTGTAAAATAACACCAGAATAACAAGTGCAATAATGTTTAGACTAGCAGGTACCATGAACATTAGTCCTTTAAGGCCAAGCAGTGTTTCTGAAGTTTGCTGTACATTTGGAACATAAGCAATCACTCCTAACGCAACCCCTGGAATGAAACCTGCAAGTGCTTGTGCCAATTTACGGAAGAAACTGTATGATGAATAGACCACACCTTCTGTCCGTTCGCCTGAATTCCATTCATGATAATCAACAGCATCAGCAACCATCACCCATGGAAGGCCCATAGCAAAAGCAAGTCCAAAGCTCCCGATTGAAAATGCAATCAAGAATGTTGTCGTATCAGTTGGCAACACAAAGTTAACAATATCAGCTGTGATACCAATCACAAGCCCAAGAGCAAACGTTTTCTTTTTACCAATTCGTTTTACAAGAGCCGGTATAAACATAGAACCAACAATCGCAAGTCCAATACTCAGGAAAGTCAGAATCGCCATTAAACTCGGATTGTTTAAGTTATATTCCAAATAGTATAACTGGACAGCTGTACGAAGATTGCTACCTGCAATCATGAACAATGATACTAAACAAAGTACAATTAATGGTTTATTAGATAACAATGATTTAAACAATACTGGAAGTGGAATTTTTTCTTTTCTCTGCTGTCTTACAATTTTTTCTTTTGTGTTACGGTAACAAATAAAGTGGAAAACTACGCCAAACAATGCCATGATTGAAACGGCAACAAGATAACCAGTCTTATGGTCAGAAAACTGAAGTACAATCGGAATAACAGAAACCCCTGCAATCAGTAAAGCCATTTGACTCCCAATCGCTCTAAATGATCCAAGTGACGCGCGATCTATTGGATCTTGAGTCATTGCTGCAGATAAAGATCCATAAGGAATGTTTACAATAGAGTACGCAAGTCCAAATGCCATATACGTACCAAATGCCCAGACAACTTTTCCACTATCGGAAAAATCCGGTGCTATAAATGAAACGACTGTTAAGATGGCGAGAGGAATGGACCCCCAAAGAATAAATGGTCGAAACTTTCCGCGTTTTGAGATGTTCGTTCGAGAATCAACAAAAGCCCCGACACTCGCATCGGCAAAGGCATCGAAAATTTTTGAAATTAAGAAGACTAAGCCGGCCCAGTACGATGAAATTCCTAATATATCCGTATAAAATTTCAAAAGATAAATCTGTCCCATATCAAACATGAGACCGTTTCCAACATCCCCAAAACCGTAGGACATTTTCTCTTTTAAACTCAGTTTTTTGGAACTAGTAGCTGTTGTTTTTGATGCTAATGCTGGTGCTCCCATAAAACCCACCCCTTTTTCAGTTAAAAGTACCCTCGTTTGTAATCCTTTTCAAAAGGAATTAAATAAAAAGTGTTACCCAATTTCGAATTAAAATGCAATTAATTAATTTGTTCATTAAACTAACTAATTATTTATACATGTAGAATATCACTTTCGACATTATCCGTCAATAATAAATTGAAAGCGCTAATGTAAAAAAATATTCTTTTTTTAGTTTATATTTAGAATTTTAGATCAAATTTCGCAGCTGATTGGTATTTTAAAGGAATAGATCATAAAAAGAGATCATTCTTGAAAAGTAAATTTTTTGAGTAGCGATAGGTCTCAAGCGTCTTAAAAATTCAGAACTTATAATGTCGCCACATTCTTATTTCTTCTTCGTCCTTCTGCCTCGTCTAATGGACAACATAAAAAACAAAAAAATGATGATGCCCCACATGTAAACTGGATGTCCCCATAGTTACTTTGTGATAGTAGTTTCGTCCAGATAGCTTATGAGACATCTTCATTTATTTAAGAGTACATCGACTATCATATTTCCTATTGAGTATATTGAAAGCTAATACAGTATATCTTTTCTTATTTATAAAAGGATGCCATTTTGTATGAGAAGTATCACGTAATTTATCAATTCAAGCAAATATTTTAGAAATGACACATATAGTGTAAAAAAGTCTAAATGAGGTGAAGTCCATGGATTCATTAAAATCCATTTCTGATGAGATCAAATCTACTCAACATACTTTTCTTAGACTATCTAAAACCAAACGGCTTGTGTTAGGCTCTCTTTTCGCGAGTCTAGCCGCACTCTTTCAATCAGCTGGAGGCCTTTTCCCTGGAATCGGTTATTTCATTAGCCCACTAGCTACTGCTCCTATCCTTTTTTGCTCCATGCTTTCCATTCCTCTTGGTTGGATTTCCTATTTGCTAACAATCGGATTACTCCTTATTCTTCAGCCAAGCGAACTCATTATTTTCCCCTTTACAACAGGTTTATTAGGGATTGGTGCTGGAGCTGCTTTTTACTTTTTCAAAACGAGGGTAAGTATTATTGTTAGCGGTGCTACACTATTAACGATTGGAATTATCATCTTATTGTACGGTTTCGAATTCCCAGTACTAGGTCCTACTGTTTCTCAGACTTTTTCTTTCCTCACACTAGGTCTTATTTTATTATTCGCTATCCTTTATAACTGGGTTTGGGTTGAAATCAGTATAACCATTTTTAAAAGAGTAAAAGCGATTATATCTTCGTAACTTTCCAAATTACACCTGTGTTTGGAATCAGTAGTTTAGTACTTCCAGGTGGTTTAAAGATGCCAAAATCGGTAATAAACATTTCATTTTGTTTCCCAAACGTAACATCAATCGGCCGTTCCAAGCCGCCTTCACCCGTTGCACTTGCTGCAAGTCCAGTTTTGTTGACAGTAAATGTCGTGATTTTTCCTGTTTCAGTATGAACCCTAGAAACGCGGTGACCAACTAACGGAGAGGCTTTTCCACCAGTCGTATCTGGTGCCTCACTTCCATACTCAGCAATAAATCCTATAGGGTCATAGTTAAAATCAAAGCCCATTATGGCCGAATGGGGAGCAATTGTAGCGACAGGTTTTGGTGGCTACATGGGGTGCTGTCTAAGCAAAAAGGTTGGCTGTAGCGTTCCTTCTGGTTTGAACATAGAATTTGTCACAGGTTGCCCCCCTGTATAACCAGGCCATCCATACCACATTCCTTGCCTGATCCATTGAAATTCATCCGGAGATTGATTGACAGGCCGATTTCCTCGGACATCAATTCCATGATTTCCGCAAAATAAGCGATTTGGTCGATCGAACTTTAGACGAAATGGATTCCTTAGTCCCAAGCAATTAATTCAAGCTGAGTTCCGTCCGGATTGGCTCTCAATATACTACCGCTCTCCTTCACCATGCCTTTTATATATTCCCCTCGATAGGAAGGGACACCAAATGGAGAATACGCTCCTGTCCATACACGTTCACCTGATTGATCAGATAAAATATTTCTTGTTTCAAAGTTTTGTCCGACTAGCGGAATGAAAGATCCTGGATAATCATGAAAGTACGGATGCTGCTTCACCCACCTGCTATTATCTTCACCAATAACACCGGAGTTAGTCGCTGTTCCTTGGCCGAAATACATCTTACCTTCAGGGCCGAATATCACACGATTGTTATGATGATCACCGAGGCTCGGTAATCCTGAAATAATCTCCTTCTTAGAACCATCTGGTTTTACTATTGTAATAAACCCTCGATGAGCAACATAGATGTTTTTCCTTATAAAATGTAATCCCCGTAGCGGAGGGTTAAATCCCTCAGCAATTACTCTTATTCCGGTTGAGGTGTGTATTAACACTTTACCATTTCCTGAACCTACTCCAGCATCTGCGATGAGCACATCCCCTTGATCTGTAAACGTTAAATTAATGGGTGTCATAAGTTTCCCAGCAAATACTTTAATTTTATAGCTTGATGGAACCAAGATATCTTCCGGTTTTGTAATTCGAACCATTGGATAAGGACGTTCCACCGTACCCCCCCTAAAAAGCCTCTATTTTTATATATTCAAAGGAGAGTAGTCCCTATTCTATCGTATTGAAAAGAAAGCACGTATTAGATTTGTAAAGAAACGTCAATTATTACAAGCTCATTTGAAGATTCTAATGCCTCTTTCAGCATATTTTCAAATTCAGCTACTCGAGACACTCGTCCCCCTTTGACTCCAAAGCTAGTTGCCAACTGGACAAAATCCGGGTTTTGAAATGCTACTCCATAGCTCTTTCCAAACATTTTATTCATCGTCTCCTGTTCCAATTTTAATATTGAATCATTTAGAATAATGATAATGATAGAAAGTCCTAAACGCTTGGCTGTCTCTATTTCTGAAAAATTCATTAAAGCCCCACCATCTCCAGTTATACAAATTACGGAATCATTGGGGCAAGCTAACTTAGCACCTATGGACCCTGGAATAGCAATTCCCATTGAGGCTAGCCCATTTGATATAATAAGCCTATTCGGCTGTTTTGGCTGATAAGTACGAGCAATTGACACTTTATGGGCACCGACATCTGAAATCACAATAGTATTCTTTGAAGAGAGCTTTTCGATAATATGTAAGACTTTCTCTATCGTTAAAGGTAATGATTTAAGATCTTGTGGTATTTCTTCAATTTGATAAGATTTCTTGATTTTTTCTTGAAGATCTCCGAAAGGTACCCATGATTTAGTTGGAATAGTAAGTCGATTAAACTCCCTTAAGGATTGCTTGATATTTCCGACCAATTCTACCTGTACGGGATAATACTCATCTATTTCAGCGGGTATTGCATCTAAATGTAAAATCGGCAGTTTTTTTTCATTCCATTCTTTAGGTAACTTTTCCACGAAATCAACTCCAATGACAATAAGCAAATCTGCTTCCTTGATGACAGCTAAAACTTCATCATTTTTATTGAACCCAAAAGTGAAGAAATTAAGTGGGTGATGTTTAGGTAAAACTCCTTTTGCCATAAAGCTATGAATCACCGGTGCTTGAAGAGCTTCAATAAAGGTATGAAGTTCAGCTACGGCTTCTTGCCTAATCACTCCGTTACCAATAATAACAAGTGGTTTCTTATATTGTTGAATAAGTGATATTGCAGCCTTTAGCGAATCCATTACAGGAATACTTTGTGGAACAAAAGTAGCCGGTAAGGGTTTGCTTGAAATCATTTGTTCTGCTAAGTTCTCCGGTAATTCTAATACTACTGGTCCTGGTTTCTCCATCCTTGCGACTCTAAAGGCTTTTCGGATCATTTCAGGAATTCTTTGTGAATCTTTGATTTGAATACTCCATTTTGTTGCAGGTTCAAATACTTTTGCTATATCCAAATACTGATGGGATTCTTTATGTTGTCTTTCAAAAGCAGCTTGTCCTGTGATGACCACTACAGGTGAATGATCTAGCTTCGCACTTGCTATTCCTGTCAACAAATTAGTAGCACCGGGTCCAAGCGTCGATAAACATACCCCCACCTGACTCGATAACCTTCCATATACATCCGCCATGAAAGTAGCCCCTTGTTCATGTCGAACATTCACAAACTGAATTTGGTTAGATCGGGATAAGGAATCTACGAGATCAAGAATTTCTTTACCAGGAATGCCGAAAACATATTCGACCCCTTCACTTTCTAAACATTGAACAAGTATATCCGTTACTTTCATATGGTCCTCCTTAAGCACTATCTTCTTAAAATAAGTTTAATTATAAAGTGTACAAGCTTTTCTTTTAGGTTTACCCAATTCACTAGCAATCATTAAGCGAAAAAATATTTTTTTAGACTCCATGTAATTCTGTTTTACTTAAAAAAACAGATTGTAGTCTTATTCTTAATGACGTATGCATTTAAAAACCCGATTCCACTAATTTTGGAATCAGGTTTTTTTATGAAAGAACTTAAGGTCATTTTGAACTTCCCATCAAATAACAGTCTACTTCACGTGCAACTTCACGACCTTCGTTAATCGCCCATACAATGAGGCTTTGACCCCTTCTTGCATCACCAGCCGCGAAGATTCCTTCGATATTTGTTTTGTAATCGCCATAGACAGCGTTGATTTTTTGATTCGTTGTTGCTACACCGAACTGAGTTAATAACGGCTGTTCTGTTCCTTCAAACCCGATTGCGATGAAGACCAATTGTGAGGGCCAGATTTTTTCGGATCCTGGAATTTCTTTATAGTAGTATTTTCCATCTCCATCCTTTGTTTTTTTCATTTGAATGGTATGCAGCTCTTTTACATGTCCTTTTTCATCTGCGACAATTTTCTTCGTCTGGATAGAATATTCACGGGGATCATCACCAAATTTTGCTTCAGCTTCTTCATACGCATATTCGAGTGTAAAGACGTTCGGATAGGCTGGCCACATATTTTCGGACGTACGAGATGTTGGTAATTTTGGGTGCTTGCCAAATTGCACGACACTACGACAATTTTGGCGGATTGCGGTAGCGACACAGTCAGCTCCTGTATCTCCACCTCCGATTACGATTACATCCTTGCCTTTTGTATCAATGAACTGGCCGTCCTCAAAATTGGAATCTAGTAAACTTTTCGTAGTAGTTGTTAAGTAATCCATTGCGAAATGAATTCCTTTCGCTTCCCTGCCCTCAAGCATTAGATCACGCTGTTTTTGAGCCCCTGTACAAAGGATAACGGCATCAAATTGGTTTTGAAGTTCTTCGGTTGAGATATCTTTGCCAACTTCCGTATTTGTGACAAAGTTGATGCCTTCTTTAGTTAGTAATTGGATGCGGCGCACGACAATGTCTTTTTCAAGCTTCATGTTGGGAATACCGTATATTAATAATCCTCCTGCACGGTCTGACCGTTCATAGACGGTTACATTGTGGCCTGCTTGATTTAGTTGATCCGCACTTGCTAAACCAGCAGGGCCTGAGCCGATAATAGCGATTTTCTTCCCTGTCCGTTTTTCTGGTATACGCGGTGTTATCCAGCCATTTTCAAATCCCTTATCAATGATGCTTCGCTCAATACTTTTAATTGTGACCGCTGGATCGGAAATGGCTACTGTACAAGACCCTTCACAAGGAGCTGGACAAACGCGACCTGTGAATTCTGGGAAATTATTCGTTTTAAGCAACCGCTCTAACGCTTCCTTCCATCGCTCACGATAAACTAAATCATTCCACTCTGGGATTAAATTGTGAATTGGACACCCGGTTGTCATCCCTTGTATTTCCGAACCCATATGGCAGAAAGGAGTGGCACAGTCCATACACCGCGCTCCTTGTTGACTTAACATCTTATTAGACAAAGGGGATGAATACTCTTTCCAGTCGCTTAATCGCGCAAGTGGATCTCTATCTTTTGGTTTTTGACGAGTAAATTCCATAAATCCTGTTGCTTTTCCCATATTCCTCTCTCCTTTCTTATTTCATCATTGTTTCAAATATTTGAATAGAATTTCTCTTTTCTCGTCCGGTGTTCGCTTGAAATGCAGCCATTGTCGCTTGTTCGTCTGTTAAACCAGTTTGTTTTTGTTCTTGAATACTTTCCAACATGCGTTTATAGTCTTTTGGAATGACCTTTACAAATTTTCCAGCGATCTCATCCCAATTCTCAATCACATTACACGCTTTGATACTACCTGTGTAAATATAATGACTAAGAATCATTTCCCACAGTATCGCGACATCACGTCGATCATCAATCTCACAAAGTTCGATCATCTCTTGGTTGCACAGTGCCATAAACTCATCACGATGATCGGCAAGAACGTAAGCAATTCCTCCTGACATACCTGCCGCAAAGTTTTTTCCAACGTTGCCCAAAATGACAACGCATCCACCAGTCATATATTCACAGCCATGGTCGCCAATTCCCTCCACAACAACGTTTACACCACTATTACGAACCGCAAAACGTTCTCCAACGCGACCGTTGATATAGGCTTCACCGCTAGTTGCACCAATTAAGGCAACATTTCCGGCAATTACATTCTCTGACGCTACAAGCTGAGCTTCATAAGGTGCCTTCACAATCAGTTTTCCACCAGATAGTCCTTTTCCGAGATAGTCATTCGCATCACCAGTTAAATGAAGACTCAATCCATTCGGAATAAAGGCACCGAAACTTTGCCCGGCTGATCCTGTAAAACGAAGCGTGATTGTATCTTCATGTAATCCTTCTTCTCCATATCGTTTTGAAACTTCACTACCAACGATGGTTCCAACAACACGGTTGACATTTGTAATCGGAAGCGTGATATCCACCGGTATCTGATCTTCTAAAGCTGGGAGAACGCTTGGCAAAATGACTTGAATATCTAGTGATTCATTAATCTTATGGTTTTGGGGTGTTTGAAACGTACGAATTCCTTCAGGCTGATATAACAGCGTGGATAAGTCCAAATGTTTTGCTTTCCAATGATTTTTTGCTCGCTCACTTACTTGTAAGACATCTGTACGACCAACCATTTCCTCAACTGTTTTAAATCCAAGTTCCGCCATAAGTTCACGAACTTCCTCGGCAACAAAACGCATAAAGTTCACAATATGATCTGGATTCCCGGTAAATTTTGCACGAAGCTCCGGGTTTTGTGTCGCAACCCCGACAGGACAAGTATCCAAATGACAAGCACGCATCATGACACAACCTAGAACAACAAGTGGTGCTGTCGCAAAACCAAATTCTTCTGCCCCTAATATCGCGGCCATGACAACATCTTTTCCGGTCATGAGCTTTCCGTCTGTTTCTAAAATGACTCTCTCGCGTAAGCCATTCAGCATTAATGTTTGATGTGCTTCTGCAAGTCCAAGTTCCCAGGGTAACCCTGTATGTTTAATGCTAGTTTTAGGAGATGCACCAGTTCCGCCTTCGTACCCACTGATAACGATAACATCTGCAGCGCCCTTGGCTACACCAGCTGCAATGGTCCCAACGCCTGCTTTTGATACTAGCTTCACGCTGATTCTTGCGTCACGATTGGCGTTTTTCAAATCGTGGATCAACTGTGCTAAATCTTCAATGGAGTAAATATCATGATGTGGCGGCGGAGAAATGAGTCCAACACCTGGTGTAGAACCCCGGACTTCCGCAACCCATGGATACACTTTATTACCAGGAAGCTGCCCTCCTTCACCTGGTTTCGCTCCTTGTGCCATTTTAATTTGCAATTCATCTGCATTGACCAAATAATGGCTTTTCACACCAAAGCGACCTGAGGCAATTTGCTTAATGCCACTTCGACGATTGTCGCCATTTTCGTCTATGATATAACGATTTGGATGTTCCCCGCCTTCACCACTGTTGCTTTTCCCACCTAACCGATTCATCGCAATTGCTAATGTTTCGTGCGCTTCTTTACTTAAAGAACCAAAGGACATCGCACCGGTTTTAAATCGGCGGACGATCGAGTCAACAGATTCCACATCCTCAATTGCTACGGTTTGGCGAGATGGATCAAATGAAAATAAATTGCGTAAGAATCCAATCCTTTCCTCATTTGCCATATATGAATATTGTTTATACAATTCATAATCACCTTTGCGGGTAGCCCATTGCAGGGTATGAATTGTCTTTGGATTAAAGGCATGATGTTCACCGTTTTTTCTCCATTGAAAATCGCTTCCTGACTCTAACGTATCATCATTCGAATCAACGAATGCCTTCATGTGACGAATCCTAGCTTCTTCCTCTATAGTCGCTAAGTCAATCCCACCAATTTGTGAAGCCGTTCCACTAAAGTAACGGTCGATAACGCTTGAACCAATGCCTACTGCTTCGAAAATTTGTGCACCACGATAGCTCTGTACCGTCGAAATACCCATTTTTGACATAACTTTAACGACACCATCGGTAATACATTTGCCGTACCTTTTAACTGCTTCTTGATAGCAGACAGATAAGCTTCCATCTAAGATTGCTTCTTTATAAGTGGCATAAGTAAGATATGGGTTGATCGCATCCGCACCATATCCAATAAGTGCAGCAAAATGGTGAACTTCTCTTACATCTCCGGCTTCAACAATTATGCTTACATTTGTACGGTTTCCTTGTTTAACAAGATGATGATGTAAGGCGCTTACTACTAATAAAGATGGGATGGCCGTTTCATCTTTATTCATATATCGATCTGATAATATTAATAGGGTTGCACCTTCAGCAATTACTTGATCTGCTTCTCGAAAAATACACTCAAGTTTATTTTCTAAATTTTCAGAAAATATAGTGTGTATACATGCACTTCTAAAGCCTTTGATCACTTTCAATTGTTCCATTTGACTATTCGTTATAATAGGCGTTTCAAGCTGAATCCTAGAGCAATTTTCTTCATTAGGTTGAAGCAAATCCCCTTCTGCCCCCAAGTATGTCATCGTTGACGTAACAATTTTTTCACGAATCGAATCAATTGGTGGATTGGTAACTTGGGCAAAGGATTGCTTAAAATAGTTAAAAAGAGATTGTGGACGATCCGATAATACAGCCAGTGGACTATCATTCCCCATAGAACCTAGCGGGTCCTTTCCTTCCGTGATCATGGGCAGCAAATTTTTCTTGACTTCCTCATACGTGTAACCAAACGCTTTTTGACGCGAAAGCAAATCCGCGACTTCGTCTTCTTCTCTTTCCATATTATCTAATTGAACAAGATGTTCATCCAACCATTCTTGATACGGATAAGCCCCTGCCATTTCCGATTTTACTTCCACATCGGAAACTATGCGTCCTTGTTCTAGGTCAAGTAAAAGCATTTTCCCTGGGCTCAAACGTTCCTTGTACAATACATTTTCTGGTTCAACGTTGATGACACCAACTTCCGATGAGAAAATAATATAATCATCTTTTGTCACATAATAACGTGCTGGACGTAAACCATTTCGATCTAAAACAGCCCCAATTTGTTTCCCATCCGTAAAAGAAATGGCTGTCGGTCCATCCCATGGTTCCATCAAACAGCTATGATATTCATAAAATGCTCTCTTTTCTTTCGACAAATGCGGGTTATTTGCCCAAGGTTCAGGAATTAGCATCATCGCTGCATGAGCGGGTTTCCTACCTGCTAGCACAAAGAATTCCAAAGCATTATCTAATATTGATGAATCACTACCATTTGTATCAATAATCGGTAGCACTTTTGATAAATCTTCTCCAAATGCTTCAGAAACAAGCCTTTGTTCACGAGCTTTCATCCAGTTAATATTCCCCCGTAGCGTGTTGATTTCTCCATTATGGATAAGGTACCTATTCGGATGCGCTCTTTCCCAGCTCGGAAAAGTATTCGTACTAAATCGGGAATGTACGAGAGCGAAAGCAGAAACAAAAGAATCGTTCTGTAAGTCTAGGTAAAAGGCATCTACTTGTTTGGGTGTTAGCAATCCTTTGTAAACAATCGTTCTACTTGAAAGGCTAGCAAAGTAAAAACGATACTCACGTTCTTTCGCCCATTGTTCGGCTTGTTTTCTAATTATAAATAATTTACGTTCAAATGCTAAATCATCTTGGATATCTCTATTTGCTCCGATAAAAACCTGGCGAATCGTTGGGCATGTCTCCATACCGACTTTCCCGATTATTCTGACATCAACAGGCACAGTTCTCCAACCAAGAACCGTTTGTCCCTCTAGTTCTATTAATTCGTTTATTTGCGCCTCAATCTTTATTTGCTCCGTCTGATCATTTGAAAAAAAGATCATTCCTACCCCATAACGTCCTTTTTCAGGTAAATGAAAGTTTAAACAAATTTTCCGGAAAAATTCATCTGGAATTTGCACCATTAATCCTGCGCCATCCCCTGTATGCGGATCACTTCCCTGTCCGCCACGATGATCTAATTGACAAAGCATTTGAAGTCCTTGTTTCACAATATCATGTGTTGCATTTCCTTTTATATGAGCGTATAAGCCAATTCCACATGCATCATGTTCAAATTCAGGACGGTAGAGACCTTGCGCTTTTGGTAATTGATTATAGGTCATCATTTTCTCCCCCGTTTCTTTTTGCACAGTATCTTTGTTTTTTATTGTAATTTTCCCAATCAATATAAACAATATATCATTTAGATATAAATTATATTGATTTTATATGATTAATAAAAATGTAGTGTTCCATGCATCCTAATATCTACATTCATCTATTTTCGCATCATTTAAATTAGTAAGAAATTTTAAACTCACGCGATATTCTATGTATCCAAATCGATTTAAATAATATATCATTTAGATATAAACAATCTCGAAAAAGAATAAAGGAGGGGAAGTAATGGAACTGCGTCAATTAATCTATTTCATCGAAGTCGCTGAACGGGAGCATGTAACAGCCGCTGCAGATCATCTACATGTAGCGCAATCTGCAATTAGTTTACAAATTTCTAAACTTGAAGCAGAACTTGGTGTGAGTTTATTTGAGCGCGTCGGTAGAAATGTTAAACTCACGCAAATCGGAAAAATTTTTTTAATTCATGCAAAAGCAGCGATTAAGGCCGTTGATTACGCGAAAGAGAAGGTTGACGAGTACTTAGATCCGGAAAACGGAACGATAAAAATCGGCTATCCAACTAGCTTAGCAAACCATACACTACCAACGGTCATTTCCGCTTTTAAAGCAAAATACCAGAACGTTTCCTATCACCTCCGTCAAGGCTCCTATGCATTTTTAATAGATTCTGTTAAAAATGGAGATATCGGGCTAGCTTTGCTTGGTCCTGTTCCGACAAATGAACCAGATATTAAGGCTGATATTTTATTTTCTGAAAATTTTTCCGCTTTAGTCCCTGCTAGTCATCCTTTGGCAGAGAAAAAGAGCTTGTCCCTTAGCGAATTGCGAAATGACGACTTTGTATTATTTCCCAAAGGATATGTCCTTCAGAAAATAGCAGTAGATGCTTGCTTACAAGCAGGCTTTGCACCAAACATCATTGCAGAGGGAGAAGATATGGATGCAATAAAGGGTCTCGTTTCAGCAGGGATAGGGCTGAGCATCTTACCGGATGGGACACTTTATGAAACAACACCACGTTTCACTGTAAAAATACCGATTGATACACCACAAGTGCAAAGGACCGTAGGGGTTATCACTTCAAAAAATAGAAGCTTGGCGCCAACTGAACAAGTCTTTTATCATTTTGTTAAAGAGTTCTTCTCTTTGTTAGAGCATTATCGATAGGGTAGTCCAGAGATTCATCTAATCACATGCATTCGATCAGAGAAATCAAACTCTCTCAAGCGACAAAAAGTACAGGGGGATAGCTTCTAACGAGTTCGGTTGATGGGGAAAACAATGGAAATATCATACTAATCAGCATATATATCAGTAGCACACTGGAAATATAAATGGAAAATAAAAATGCTCAGAAATCTGAGCGTTTTTTTGATGTAATATTTTACTATACTTATTGAACCAAAGACCCCGTTACCTTAGGTACACCCTTTCACAATCTTCGTTAAGAAAAGTGTGAATTAATCCTTTTTGCATTATGAATTAATTATTTCAACCTTACAGACTGGAATTTACATCCTACTTTGCTGTTCTGTTACGATATACAATCAGATTAATTCCATTTAATATGATGGTAACGATGAGAAGAACTGTTGCGGCAAACGCCACAGCATACATTGTGTCCATAAGAGCACCCCAATCCTCAATCTTTACCAGATGATAGTTATAGAAAATTTGGAAACATAGCGAAATAGCACAAGCACTAATACTCATAATGGAAAGAGCGACCCAATTCTTATTGTCCTGCTTTTTATCTCGTATGAGATTAACAACAGGAAGTAGCCAAGCAATTATTCCAAGCACGAGACTGCCAATATTAAGCCAACCAACATCAATCATATCTGATCCCCCTATGTATCTTCATTCTTGTTCAACTAAACTGCTTGTTAGTTTAAGTACAACTATTCACAATCCTTATAATGATTTCAAGTGGCACTATTCATCGTAATGAATATAAATGAGCTTGTTATTTTTCCGTAAATAGTCTTAAGTACGAATTTTTAAAAATGACCTACCCCTTGGGTAAGTCAAGTTTTTGGTATGCCAACTGATACTTTCCTCCTTCAGCAACTTCTGAATGGTACAAAGCTCTAAGGGCAAAATTTTTCTCAAGTTCGTGTTCTTCCATCAACTCTTTTAAGCGCTTTTGTAATTCTTCATTGTCTTTGATCAACTGTTTCATTTGCGATTTCATGTACTTCATGGGATTTCCACTCCTTTTAGATATCGAATCTATCTCAAGTATAGCATTAATCACATCATTACGATTACAGAACTTCGTAACATTTTGTACGGCATAACCTCTGTTTTCATGGAAATAATTTACACAAATTCCACTTTATCATTCATTCTTCTTTTTGACATAAGAATAATCCAAAGCCTGTCTCATATCTTTATACAAAGACCTATTGGGAGTGAGTCAGCATGAAATCTTTTTACAAAGGGACCATTATATTGATTGTTGCAGCGTTTTTCGGGGAGTGTGTTGAATTTTTTGTCAATATGATCCTTGCTAGGGAACTTCGTGAAGAAGGAATGGGACTTTATATGTCTATACTGCCAATCATTTTCTTGGCTTATATTATTTCTGGTTTCGAATTACAGGTTTCCATTTCAAAATTCGTCGCTGAAAATAGACCAAAACTTCATTATAGTTTACTACAGCATGCCCTCAAATTAGCTGGATACGCGATACTAATTACGTTTCTTTTAATATTAATCGTCGTATCATTTTCGAATGTTTTGAATAACTTCCATCCATATGTAAAATGGCTACTAATTGGGTTAATCCCGATCGCTGCTTTTTCAACGATCGCAAGAGGGTATTTCATGGGTGTTCAAGAAATGGGGAAAATCGCCTTTTCAAACTTCCTAAAAAAAGGCTTTCAATTTCTATTGCTCTTACTTATCTTTCATTTTCTACAATTTGACCAAGAAAAATCGCTACTAAGTGCGTTGATTATATTAATTGCTAGTGAATTCATTGTGTTTCTCTATTTGATTAGCTTATTTATCATTCAAATGCAAACGATGAGAAAAGTTTCGAATACCATGATTTCAGGTAAACATGCACGTTATAAGCTGCTTGCTGTATCGGTTCCCACCGTGGGACTTCGTATTTTTCACGCCATTACCAATGCCATCCAGCCTTTTTTAATTCACTCAGCCCTACTATCAGCTGGTTTTGGTGCCGTTATGGCGACTGAACATTTTGGGATGTTGATGGGAGTCGCTATGACAATCGGCTTTTTCCCTGCTTTTATCGCACATTCATTGATGATTATGCTCATTCCGAATGTATCAGACGCTTATGCCAAGCAAGATTACCAGAAATTAAGGAATTTATTGCAAAAATCCATGTCCTTAACACTACTTTATGGATTCCCTGCTGTCTTCATTATGTACCTATTTTCAGAACCATTAACTTCACTCTTTTTTTCTTCGACTACAGCAGCGGTCTACTTAAAACTTTTAGGACCTTATTTCTTATTCCACTTCTTCATCATCCCGATGCAGGCTTATTTAATCGGATTAGGATTAGTGAAAGACGCTTTCATCCATACGGTATGGTCCCACATCATTTCATTTATGCTGATGTATCTCTTAGGATCTCAAGCCTCTTTGAATATGACTGGTGTTATTTTAGGCATGAACACAGGAGCTATTTTACTAACCATGATGCATTATGTAACGATATGTAAAAAGGTTGGGATTAACGTTTGGTTAACGAAACCTAGACAAAATGTTATTTAGCTCTGATGTACGACATCACCCAATGTATACAGGTCATCCAATAACTTGAAACTTGATTATACTTTCATCTGACTATTCAAGTCATGAATACAAAAGTTCAAGACTAATAGCGCATAGCTTTTAAAAGATCTTGGAGTTTGATCGCATAGGAATAAATGAAATCTGCTCCTTGAAAACGGGCATTACTTCCTATTTTAATAAATTATTGTTGACCACCCCACCTAATGTTTATTCCAAATGGTGGAACAATTATTATTTCGTTAAAATAGCTTAACAATGAACTATTCTTCAATAATTAATTATACTTCAATTAAATTTTTCCTTGAAATACTTTCTAAATGATATGTATTAGGAAACAAAAAAGAGGTTACCAAAAGTATCAACTTTTAGTTAGCCTCTTTTCTCATTATCCTATTTATTATGTGGAATGTGTGATATCGACATTTTTCTTTTTCTCTCTTTTTTCCTGCGCCAATATTTTATTAAAATCTTTTGTTTCTGATACTACAACTCCGGCCAGAGCAACAAGAGCAATCAAGTTCGGAATCGCCATTAATCCATTAAAGACATCAGCAATGGTCCACACCAACCCGAGGCTCATACCAGCACCAACAACGACAGATAAAGTGTAACAAATCCTGTACCATATGATTGAGCGAATTCCAAATAAGTATTCAAAACATTTCTCTCCATAATATGCCCATCCTAATACGGTGGAATAAGCAAAAAAGATAATACCAATCGTAACAATCCACCCACCAACTCCTGGAAGCATCTGGTCGAAAGTTTTGGTAGTTAATGCTGCACCAGATAATTTGCTATCCGTATATAACCCTCCCATTACTAACGTTATACCAGTTATCGAACACACGATGATCGTATCAAGAAAGGTTCCAGTCATCGAAATAAGTGCCTGACGTCCTGGATGATCGGTTTTAGCCGCAGCTGCCGCAATTGGAGCAGATCCCATACCCGCTTCATTAGAAAATACTCCGCGAGCTACGCCATAACGAATAACTGCACCGATCGCACCTCCCGCTACCGCCTCCCCTGTAAACGCATCTTTAATAATCAAAGCTAAGGCTGCAGGAACTTCCGTAATATTAAATAAAATGATAACTAGTCCACCAACTACATAAAAAATGGCCATAATCGGTACAAAATATGCTGTAACTTTACCGATATTTTTAATACCACCTAAAATAACCAGGGCAGTTGCAATCGTTAATATCGCACCCGTTATCCAAGGGTTTAGACCAAAACTAGATTCAACTGCGGCAGCTACAGAATTGGATTGAACTGTACTACCTATACCAAACGCAGCAATGGCACCAAAAAGAGCAAATAGAACAGCTAGCCATTTCCATCCTAACCCTCTTTCAATATAATACATGGGACCACCAGCCATTTCGCCACGTTTTCCAACTGTTCTGTATTTTACTGCAAGGATCGCTTCAGCATACTTGGTTGCCATTCCAACAAGTGCCGTAATCCACATCCAGAATACTGCACCTGGTCCACCTAAGACAACGGCAGTAGCTACACCCGCAATATTACCTGTACCAATCGTAGCAGCCAAAGCCGTCATTAATGATTGAAAGTGAGAGATGTCACCCTCTGAAGATTGATCTTGATTCTTTGAAAAAGCGAGTTTTAAAGCATATGGTAGTTTACTAAACTGAAGGAAAGATATACGAAATGTTAAATAAACTCCAGTTCCTACTAATAAAATTAGTAGCGGTGGCCCCCAAATAATATCACTTAATTTGGTTATAAACTCAGTCATAGTTCCACGATCCTTTCTATTATTAATAAGGTGGGTACAAGATATCTCGTCTACATTTTTCATACTGAACAAATAATAATGTGAAGAAGTGAAGACAATTACTAATGATTTATTTAATCATTTTAAAGAGGTGTTATAGTATGTAGAAGTGATTCTAGGAATTTTTAATGAAAAACATACATTCATTCATGCACGCAAGAACCGATGAGTTTGATTCCTTATCCACCAAAACAGTTGTCTCTTTATGTCTAATCAATCGAAAATCTCCAGAAATAAAATTTTTAATTTTCTGACTTTTTAACAAATACACGTACATAATCATTCCATTCATGTATCTTACCCGTATGAAGTTGGATAGAATTGAAAATAATAGCCAAAAATCAATAAAACGCCTCCTTCACCAATCAAAATATACTATTTTTACCATTATATTGTATGAAGACTATTTGTTCAATATCAAACGTTAGGTATTCTTACACTTTTTAACTTGTTTTTAAATTAAGTATCATTGATTAACTGTTTCGCGCATTTGAGCTAACAGAATAAATACCATCTTCCCCAAGAAAATGTCCCATTATTAATGCAATAAAAGAAATTTATAAACAATCTCAATCCATGTTAAAAATTTAGCGTAGTCAATCACGGTTTATATTCAAAAAATTAAAGTTAATATAAAAATGCAGGAGGTTAACAGACGAGGACAAAGAAAGATTTTCAGGATGGATAGAAGAGAGAAAGAAAAAACTGTTATCAAGTAAAATAACAGTTTTTTTACTTGATGACGTCAAACTACAAGTTCGACGTCACCAATTGAGAGTTTCTCTATCATATTTCCATACATTCAATTGAGTGATTACCCATGTTTATTGCTCTGTCAATCAAAATCGCGTTACGCATCTATTCATCCTGCATGAGGATCTCTCTACTATTCACAAACAAGGATTTGTCTTGAAAATAATCCTTTTCTAGCTATACATCGATCTGTAATCTCAAATCCAGAGTCTTTAATCATTTGATCAATTGTTTCAATCGATATCACGACTACTTTACTAGCAATACGGCGGGCATGTTTTAGAATGGATAGTTGATCCTCAGGTGTAGCATGTGTAAACAAATTGTATGGCATATCAATAATGGCTACATCATAATCCTCTGATACTTCTGAAATTGGACCACATGCTACATCGCCTTCAAGATCGAAATAGGCAATATTTTCATTTATTCCATCTATAATATGTGGGTTTATATCGCGCCCGACAATATCAATTCCCATGGAAAGTGCTTCAACCAAAACAGTCCCAATACCACAACATGGATCTATCGCTTGAACCCCATCAGGATTCGGTACCGCAATGTTAGCAACAGCTCTTGCTACACGTGTACTGAGCGCAGTCGAATATTCATGAGGCTTTTTTTGATGGCGAAGCCAAATGGACTCACCTTTTCGATAGTTTCCAAAGTACCAGCGCCCAGCCTTGGTCACTACGCCATACTCATAATCAGGTTGATGGATATCGAACTCTCCATTGATTCGTAAACCTAATTCTCGTTCTATCTTACGACGATCCTTATATTCAATTTGCTCCGATTTATCAAGGTCATTAATTTTCACAAAATTCACTTTGAATGTCGATTCATGCAATTCAATAGATTGAACCTGCTCTAGGATTTCTGATAGGTCATCCCCTTCAAATATGACGTCAATTCTTTCTTTTATAAAAGGACTCCGGCTCGGATCGACTTTAATACCTGTTTTCAAAATATTTGTTTTCGTCTCGATCCCAAATAAAGACCGCATCTCCATGTAACAAAGTGCACGCTCATCCATACGACAAGCATACGTGTATATAAAAGTTGGTATTTGCTTATGATTATCCAATCTGTTCCCACCCTATTTTGGTCATTTCTTTTGTCACCTAGGAAAAGTAAAATAAATCCTATTAGTACTTATCCAATCGCGTTAAGATCATTTTCTCCCAAATTCTCCATGGAAGTATGCTTTTTAGTAAAATACTTAATGTAACGCCTCTTCCAATTTTATTACGGAGCTTCATTTCTTTACTTGTCGATAGTTTTGCAACCTTATCAGCGATTTCTATTGGATTACCATATGAACTTTCGCTAGATTTAAGGTAGTTTTCCATTTTCATGAGATATTCATGATATGGGGAATTTTTATGTAGAGATTTTTCTGTTATGTGTTTTCCATTTGTCCAAATATTGGTTTTATATGAGCCTGGTTCAATGAGGGCAACGTCTATTCCAAACGGCTTCAGCTCTAGACGAAGACATTCACTCCATCCTTCAATAGCGAACTTCGAAGAAACATAGGGAGATAATCCAGGGAAGCCCATTGTACCACTAATGCTACTAATTGTAATGATTTTCCCATTGCCTTGTTTTCTCATAAAAGGAAGTACAGTCTGGGTTACTGCAATTACACCCAAGACATTCGTTTCAAATTGTTGTCTATATTCATCAATCGGAATATCTTCCACGAATCCAGCACCCGCATACCCAGCGTTATTCACTAATACATCTACTCTTCCTTTCATTTCAATACAATCTCTCAACCGACGTATCGAAGCTTCAGACGTAACATCCAACTCATAGATTTCAATCCGATCAGCAATTGCAGCCAACTCTGCCCTCTCTATTAGTTCAGCTTTCTTCTCCAGATTCCTCATCGTAGCCATAACTTGAAAACCTCGCTTGGCCAATTCTAATGAAGTTAATAATCCAAATCCGCTGGATGAACCCGTTACAATCGCAATTTTGTTTCCCATGGTCTTTCCCCTTCCAAATTACTTAACGAACGATTCGTATTACTAGTATCATAGCTATACAAATAATTTTACTAGCCACTTGCAAAAATAGATCTTATATTTCACTATTTCTTCAGTAATTTCGTAAGTAGAACAATTGTATATTTATACATCATCAAGTAAAATATAATGGACACATACTATTGAAGTGCATTCGGAGAACTCTTTTAACTATGAAAGCCAGGTATGAACTTATTAATATGAATCTAACACTAAGCAATGTGACTTTGCGTAATTCAGTCGATAGCTACGTTCTTTTTAAAGCTTCCGATGAAAACAATAATGAAGTCACAATTAAACTTTCGCACCAACAAGCAGATTTTCTTGAAGCTGAATTTACAGATCTGAATCTCCGAAGATAAGGACACTGTTTGGAACCGATTATACATGATGATGATGCTTGTATTGATGAATCCTATAATTTATTTAATGGAGAGTTTTTTATCGATCATAAATAACTCTCTTTTTTTATGCTGTTTTGAAAAATTATCTTTATCTTACTTCCCTTTGGATAAAGAACACCTTTTTAAAGAATACTTAGCTTAACAGCATATACCAAATTATTGGAGGCATTCTATGAGAAAACCATTCGTATTGAAAGCTTTATTGGTGATGATTATTTTTTTCCTATTGAATTTCTTCGCACTATCTTCAGCAAAATCTTATGCCAGTGCTCCAGTTAAAGTTATGGCACACACATATAAAGATTTAGATTTTTTAACTTATCCCCAAATATCTGATTTAAAGAACAAAACGGCTCAAAACAAAATCAATGCTATTTTAAAAAAACATATACAAAATTCGTATAATGACTATCAGAAATTAAAGAAGTCCATGGAAAAAATCCAAGGCGATCCCCTTTGTAAAGAAGCGCCCTCTGCGTGTCAATATGAATATAATTCGAGTTATAAAGTATTATTTAATAAAGATCATAAAATCAGCATTTTGATATATGATTATCAATTTTCTGGTGGTGCCCACGGAAATACAGTAGTCACGACTTATAATTTCAATACAGATAACGGCAAACGGTATAAGCTTGATGATATTATTATAAATGATGCCAATTTTGCTAAGGTAACAACTTATGCCACAGAATATATCAAACAGCATCCAGATGTATTTTTTACTGACAGTGATACATTAAATGCCTTTAAGGTGACCAAAGATCATGCATTTTATTTTGTTGTTGATGGTATCGCTTTGATTTTTCAATCATATGAAGTAGCACCCTATTCTTCTGGACAGCCAGTAATTATAATTCCTAGCACTATTTATAAATAAAGCGAAGCATCATCCATCAGTGAAGCATTTTTAGTCCCACTGATGGTAATTCCGGGGTTATTACAGCCTGTTAAAAAAAGTCATTTTCCGAAAATCCTGCGTTTTTCTTTTAAATTCCTGAGAAGCCTTATTACAGATTCATTTTGCTCATGAATTTTTCTTTCCGATGGAGATGTTGAAGGTACCGGTATGTTCACTCTCTCGGGTTTTCTGTTCAAATGATTCCACTCCGTCATATATGTTTTTTATAGTATATGTAATATTATGAAAACCATGAAAAAATAAGGATGTCCCATAAGTGTCTGACCTCGTATTCATCACACAGTTTTTAGTGTTACTTTCACTTCATTAACTGTATGTAATAAATGCGGGGCATTCATATGGGGCATCCTCTATTTTTTTACCATATTTCTCTTAGTCGTTTTAATCTCGGCGCTTTAGTCTTTTGGTTTAGGATAATGCGTTCATTTTGTTCCATGACCTTTTTTGTATGTGGACTTAAACTGACCTCTGGGATTTTCACCTTTGGTTTTCTTACAGCAACAGTGTCATTTTCATTGGCTTTGTTATAAATACTCAAGATCCTTCACCGCCTTTATCTATGTTTTATAACCATATCGAACATCATAATCAGCAAAGCAATCAGTAAACAATCCACTTCTGATACAAAATTTCGAGATTTTATTTTTATTATAAAAGGTTCTGTTAAAAGACTTACAGGATGTAGAGCCATCTTTTCATCGTCATTATAGTACGTATCTTCTCTTTCCAATGTAGCACGGATGGCACTTTCATTCAAGTGAGGATATCCATTTAACGCCAATTGTTTCTCCTCTTCTGTCCTAAAAGGATGGATTTGAACGCTCATTCCGTCTTTCTCGACATAAGCTTGAAGAAGGATTCCCAAATAGGCCAAATATTCCGAATTAGTTTGGTAATATTCTGGTATTCCCTCTTTCTTTAATAGTTGAAACATATTCTTTAGTTTTTCTCGATTATCCGTAATTAATTGATCACTTTCAGCAATCGCCTTCGATGCAAAGGACAATTCGTTGTCTCCAATTTTTGTAAAATACATACTAAGAAAAACAAACATATCAATCAACACAAATACGAGGGCAATAATCAAATAATAGTTCCAATCGACAAAAATACTTGTAGGGTACATGCTCCAATAAATGATTGCACCTAAAACAAATAAAAGATACCATGTTTTCCGGATTACTTCTATCTTATTCCTAATTTGTTCCTGGTATTTCCAAGATAAAATGACATAGCTGACCAAAGCAGCAAATATCGACCATACAAAAATTTTGAAAAACAATAACATCTAAAGCCTCCTTAATTCCCCTCTAAACCCATCATAAGGAATTTAGGTATAAAGGGGAAGATGGCTTTTCTCACAAGTTCGAATTAATGATGAAAAGAGTATCAAGAACCCTTTTCATCTTCGGTTTATGGAGCGCAAGAATACGTGATGTTACTGCTCATTTGCACTTCCATCCTCAGATTGTTTTTCCTTTACTTCTTCCGGTGACTTCTTGTTTTTTATGAAAAAAGAAATCATTACGCCTACTAATGAGAGAATCGAGATGACGATAAACGCAACATTTGCTCCGTACATATCTGGATTAGAGATTTCCGGACGTTGTTGGGCTGTTTCAGCCGTCGTAGTCATTACAGTGACAAGAATAGCAGTACCGACCGACGCCGCAATCATTTTCATGGTATTGTCCATGGCTGCTCCATGAGCAATCAACCGTTTCGGCAGTTGGTTTAATCCTGCCGTTGCGACCGGCATCATTACCATCGATAAACCAAACATTCGAATTCCGTACATAATCGTGATGAACGTAAAGGATGTGGAGGGACTTAAATTCGATAAGGCAAACGAAGACACTGTAATAATCGTTAAGCCCGTAAGCGCTAGCCATCTCGCACCGATTTTATCAAAAATTCTCCCTGTAATAGGTGACATCAAACCGGTAATTAGAGCTCCGGGTAATAGGGCTAGGCCTGCTTCAAATGCTGTAAAATCCCTCATGTTTTGCATAAATAGTGGGATGATCGTCTCTGACCCGATTAATCCCATAAAGGTAATCATTCCAACGAGCACCGTTAGCGGAAAAATAGAATTCTTAAACACCCGGAATTCAAGCATTGGATGTTCCAATCGCAATTGCCTTGTAATAAACAGCACAAGTGCAAATGCACCTAACCCTAGCGTGACGAGCGTACTTGTGGCTAGCCAGCCATTATTTCCAGCGCACGTAAATCCGTAAAGTAATCCTCCGAACCCGAAAGAAGAAAAAATAATTGACAGGATATCTACTTTTGGTTTAGTTACCTCTGTCACATTTTTCATTGCAAAAAATGCAATCAAGATATCAATAAGAGCAATCGGTAGTATTATGAAAAATAAGAGCCTCCAAGAATAATGAGAGGTTACCCATCCTGACAAGGCTGGACCAATCGCCGGTGCAAAGGACATGACGAGTCCAACTAAACCCATTGCTGCTCCGCGCTTATTAACTGGAAAAATCATTAAAAATACGGTTTGCATAAGCGGCAGCATCACACCGGCTCCGCTTGATTGTATCACTCTTCCAAGTAAAAGCATTTCAAAGTTAGGAGCGACACCCGCAACTAATGTTCCGAAAGCGAAAATACTCATCGCGGATATAAAGAGCTGCCTCGTTGAAAAACGCTCCAATAAAAAGGCACTGATCGGTATCATAATCCCATTCACTAACATAAAAACGGTCGTTAGCCACTGAGCGCTATTCGCCGTAACATTCATTTCTTTCATAATCGGCGGTATTGCTGTAATCATAAGTGTTTGATTCAATATTGCAATAAACGCTCCTGCAAGCAGAAGCGCTACAATCGTAGACTGCTTATAGCTTCGTGTTTCCATTCTTCCCTTTCCTCTTTCCTGTTCAATTTCTGTCTTGAAATATGATTCCCTACAAAGTTATATCTTCATTAGAAGAACCTTCATTGTCTTATATCTGTATGTAAAAAATAAGTGCTGTAAAACATACTTTTACAGAGTACACGATTTCCCATTAATAATCTATGGATTGGATCTAAATGATTCTCAGATTTTTTATCTCCTAATAAGTTTCTTTTTCTGTATTTGTTTTAAGACCTCAATAAGTTCCTCTTATACAACAAATCTTATCATTCTTGAGATTTATGGAAGACTATACGAATTCTATATGAAGCGAACAATGGGGGTACATTCACTACCGAAGCTTTTCGAAACAACGCAGATGGTATTCACTCTATAAATGCTTACTTTACAAAACTTTGATTCAAAAATCCTAGCACAGCATTCCCACCTAATTGAAGTAACATTACCAAATATCACAGATATATCATATTAATGAAATATTACTCTATTTTTTGGTAATGTGCTCCCTTTTCTTGCAAAACTAGGATATTTAGTATAAGCTAGGGAACATACTTATTTAGAAACTTTCTTAAGGAGGCTAAGTATGTCTGAAATTAAAGATTTTGAAGTAGAAACAGTGTTTGAGGATCGGGTTTATCAGCGTCACGCATTTACCTTTAAGATTCAGGAAGATGTGTTTAAAGGTCATTTTCATAAGGATGAGATTCAATGGCTTCATCCTCATCCAAAACAAATGATTGGTGAAGGTAAAGTAGAAATTATTGAAAATACCATATATGAATTAATGAGTCAATACGGCGTTTCTAGTGGAATTAAAGATTTTGAAATAATCCCAGCATTTGAAGACCGGCTACATGAACGCCAACAATTCACTTTGCAAGTACAAGGAGATGAATACAAAGGCTTTGTTCATGAAGGAGAAATTCAATGGTTTCATCCTCAACCAATGCAAAAACTTGAAGATGATCATGTGCAGGCAATTGAATCAGAAATACATAAAAAAATGGCGAAACAAGCAAAAGATAGTAAAGAACATAATTAGAAATGAAAACGGCAGCAAAGTATCGCTGCCGTTTTCTATTGCACCCAAACCCACAGTTTTTATTTATGGGAAAATATCTTTAGTTATTTTATTTACATACCTCATTGTCAAAATCAAAGCTACAAGTCAGCGATATTGTCGCTTTCTAATTTCGACGTAGCTATCCCTTTGCCTTTTTTGTAATTAGTTCTTACATGGAAAGTCATAATATACACTGTATTTATGATGTTAATAATCTTAGCTGTTTTCTAAGCGCAAACTAAACCCTGTTAAAAGTTCTTTTAATTTTTCTACTTTCTGGTGATTTAGTTTCAGCAATCCATGCCCTTCTTGAGTCTCTGGATTGCCCAGTGAAACTGTTTGATTTAAGAGTTCATTATATGCTTCTAACTCTGTTAATTTATGCCCACGAATTGTTTCATATTTATCTATCAAAAGTGCAACTGCTCCTGACACGTGAGGAACAGCCATCGATGTACCTGATAAGACGGCAAATTGGTTACCAGGAAAGGTTGATACAACTTGCTCTCCAGGGGCTACTAAATCTACTTCACCATTAGAATTACTAAATCTAGATATGCGTCCACGCTGGTTAACTGAGCCTACTGCTACAACTTCTGGGTAAGCAGCTGGATAGCTATTCTCGACTGTATCAGCGATTCCATCCCCTTCATTTCCTGCAGCACATACGACCATTATATTTGCTTGAACTGCGTTTTTAATCGATGAATGTAAGGCTGGATCATCGTTCGGTCCCCCTAATGACATAGAGATAACCCGTACTTTTTCCCCTCTTGGGCCCGTCCAATTGATAGCGTATTGAATAGCTGAAGAAATGTTGTCTGTTGTTCCTTCTCCTGATCCATTTAAAGCTTTAAGGACTAGTAACTTCGCTTTAGGTGCTGCACCAACTACGCCAAACCCATTTTCTGCTGCTGCAATGGTTCCGCAAACATGAGTCCCATGTCCATTATTATCGGAAAAATTAGCAGGGTTACCATTATAATCGCCCGTGAAATTATACCCTCCAATAATTTGACCCATTAAATCAAGGTGGTCTGGCTGGCATCCTGTATCGATTACGGCTACGACTATGTTCTCACCCTTAAACCCTTCTCTCCAAATAGAACGCGCACGAATCATTCTAATCCCACGTGGGACTTCAAAAGTATTTTCTGTAATTCCTTTTACATGGAAGGGTATTAATTGAACATTAGGCAACGCTATCCTCTCCCTTCAATTTAACCCAAAACATGCAAGCGCCACCACCTTTACTAATGCTAAATGTGGAGAATCCGCACTTATAACCTGTTTTGGGTAGCTCCAATCTAATAGCACTGATTACAGCGTTTCTTTATTCTATGAATAGGGACGAGTTTTTGCTATAAACCTTAGTCTATTTTGAACTTTTAATTTAATAGGCTAAACACCAGCGTTTGATAGATTTTAAAACCACCACAATGGCAACTGTTGATCTTGACTAAAATTTTGTGTATTACTCGGTATACCTCTTCCCTTCTTTCCTACCACGCTTAATCTTTATATACTTTTTAATAGAGAGTTCTTTTAATTTAGATAATCGAAATTCAAATGACCAATTGTTTACCCAAAGAGATATTCCTGTTTCAAGGATAATAAATAAAAGAAAACTTGATATAACTATCCAAACAATCATAGTTATTGTAACCATCCCCTTTTACTCTTTACTATTCATTTCACTGGATATATATACCTCTATGGGTTGTTGGCAATTAAATTTCACGTTGAGAAAGGATACGTTTTGTATCCATCTCTTTATAATTAGGCTCTGTTAAACTTGCCTGTTGATTGCAGTGAGAGGTGTTCGCTTTGAGCGGGCGGTCCGGGAGTCTTCTCGGCGCAGTGCAACCTGTGGGGTCTTCCCTTTTTGACTCGCTTTCTCCGCAGGAGTCTCACACGCCTTTCTTTTCAAACAACAATGAGCTTTAACAAGCCTAAAGTTAAAATGAGAGGTGAGCGTGGTAGGCTGTTCGACTTACAAAAATAATCAGACCTCTTTTTAAGACACGATTCACTAAAAAGGTCCCATGTTAAGCAGTAAATACATATACTGTCGTTTGCTACTTGTGTTAATTGCGATTATACCTTTACGGAAAAATAAAAAGCACCCAATTAGGTGCTTTCCTATAATTTATATTATTTTTTGTTTATCCCACACTGAACGAATGGGCAGTAAGCCCCCACCTCAAGCTTATGAGAAACAAAGAAGTTAGATGGGGGATGAAAGAACATCCTACTAATAGAAGTTTCACTTATTCAACAGGAAAATATTTTATACGAATCACTCAATGAGTATAAAAGTCACTGAATACATATTGGGGTAATATTATTTGAAAATGTGTTCCATGAGAACTGCTATCGACAATTTTTATATTTCCACGATGTTCAAAAATGATTTTTTTTATAAAAGGTAGCCCTAAACCTAGTCCTTCTTTCTTAAAAGATATAAAAGGATCAAAAATTGCATCCCAATTTTCTAAAGGCACCCCTATTCCAGTATCTACGATATCTATAATGATTTTATCACCCTCAACTTGAGTAGATAATGCGATTCGTCTGATCTTTCTCTCCTGCGGAATAGCTTCTAAACTATTTTTAATTAAATTTACAAACACTTGTTTTATATATGTATGATTTACATAAGCTTTTAAAGTTTTATATTTTTTCTCAAAGGAAATTTCTACAGAGTTTTCTTTGAGTGATTCTATCGATAATTCAATTGCTTGATCTATTATTTCATTTAAATCGAACATTTTAAATTCAATTGATTTATATTTTATATATTCAGTGTAATTTACTGTTAAATCATGCAACTGGTCTGCAGCAATTTGAATCATTTCATTCATATTTTTACCTTGTTCTGGTAACGGCGTTAGCTCACTCATTAATTTTGAATAGCCTTTAATAATTTGTAGTGAATTTTTCACTTCATGAACTAAACTCGCAGTTAAATTACCCGTATAATCTAGCTTCTTTTGACGCTCTAATAATCGGTTGTAATTGATTGTCATCATTGTATTCATTTTTACAAAAGAGAAGATTATGATGACAGAAAAAATAATAACGCCCAAGCTGCTATACAGTGCTCCTGCTCCAGGTACAAAGTTTAAAAAACCTGAAAGATACAATAAAAAAGAGCATAAAGAAAATGTACCTAAAAATCCTTTTAAATAAATATTCTGAATGAATTTAGAAACAAAATAAGAAAAAGCGATAAAAATTAGAAAACTTGCTGTGTGAAATACATATAAAGAATGAAGCCGTCCATACTCTGGAAAGTAAAAAGTATTGTTGGTATTGGTAATCTGGACTTCTCTCAATCCACTTACCCCGTAATCTGTTAAATTAACAATAAAAACAAAGGTACTCCAAACCACTAATAAAACCAATACTTTCCGAGTAAAAATGGATACTAAAGGACGATAAAATTGGTTATCTTTAATATATGCCGAATGTTTTTTTACGGTTACATAGGATAAATAAAACACTAAGGGTATCATGAATGTTGGACCTGCCCTAAAAAACTTGAATAGCCAGAGAATAAGTTCTTCGGAAAGGATCCCTTTCAAATATAATACTGCAATATCTATTTGCCAAAAACTAATGGATAGCATATAAAACAATAAGGCATATGATAATTCCGAACCTTTATAAATCTTTAATATAGAAATCGCCAATACTATAGGGATTATACCTATACTAATAATCAAAAACGATATGATCATTTCTAACTCACCACTCTATTTATGTCTCTTTATATATGCACAGGCATTGTTACCCCCATGACCATGATTCGTTATTGCTACTTCATTTACCTCTTGATGCCAAGGTTCTGTTACAATGTTCATTTCTTCATATCCCTCTTTATTGGTTCGAATTGTTGGAGGGATAAATCCGTGATTAATACTAATTAAAGAAGAAATAACCTGCAATACTCCAATAGCTCCATATGGATTACCAATCATACTTTTGATTGAAGTATAAGGAACCTTGTGGTTAAATAATATTTTTGAACAATGTTCCTCAATCCTATCATTCACTTGAATTCCTAATGCCTGACTATTAATATAATCTGGTGTCCTCCCTTCTATCACTTCTTTTAAAGCGCTAATCATTTGTTCACCAGTTTCTTCTACAGAATAGATATGTACACCATCATTGTTCGAAACTATATTTTCAATTTCACCTAAGATTTCAATCTTCCTCTTTCGTGCATCTTCTTCTCTTTCCAGAATTATTACGCCAGAACCTTCAGAAATAGCAAACCCTTTACTATTTTGATTGAATGGTACTGCACCTACATTTAGTGTTTGATTTATGGGAATTGACTTTGTTTTGGCAAAACCAAAACAAGCCATTTTATTTACTAAACTATCTGTACCTCCAACAACAGCCACATCTATAATACCACTCTTCAGGTAAACCATTGCGTCTTGGATAGCTTCTAAACTAGATGTACAACCAGTCGTTATCGTTTTTGTTATCCCCTTTATTGATAAATAATGGGCAATTTCAGCAGTAATGCTATGATAATTCGAAAAATGTGAAAAAGTTATGGGCACATTCCTATAATTATTTTCATTTACATGAATGATCGAATCATGAAAAAGCTTCTCACCAATTGCTCCCACTGAGATTCCAAAAAACAGTCCAACCTTTTTATCCGCTAAATTCGAAAGTCGCGCTTGATTCAAGGCTTCCTTTCCTGATGCCATACCAAGCAAAGTAGCCCTTGGTAATCGTTTAAACCTCTTATCAGACTCAAATTCATCTAAACCACTATGTATACGTCCAATAATAGTTTTTTCTCCATTTGGTGAAAGGTCTGTAACAGTATCTAAACAACAAACCCCATTTTTTAAATTATATATGTATTGTCCTATATTATTTGTATTCGGTGCTTTTACCCCATATCCCGTTACGACTATTTTATCTCTCAAACTTACCACCCTTTGTTTATAAACTATTTCCAAGATGTATTTATTCTAAGTGGTATAAAAGTAGCATTATTACTACAGTATAACTTTTATTGTGATTTATGGATAGATATTTTACAGGAGTAATTAAAATCAAAAGATGGGCTTTTTAGTTTGCGAAATTTGATAATATTCACACCATTATTATCCAGCTGCATTTTCACTACTTTTTACCCACCTTTTTATTTTAATTCATCTAAAATACTCAAACTTCTATAATTATAAAAAAACACCTCCCTTTAAATCGATCGGTGCTATTTATAATTATCTACTTTTCTTGTTTTTTAATAATTTTCTGAATATGAGTAACAACAACGTCGCTTAAGAGTAGTCCTTTTGCAACTAAAGCAGCTCTCGAACCAAGTTATCTTTTATCTGATCATTTTTCTACAATAGTTTTTAGTTTGATGAACAATAGGTTTAAAAGCTTTGAGCGTCTAGATCAATCCACCAAAAATCAATAATATGTCCAGCAAGCAAATATCCCAGAGAAAGGACAAAGCAGGGTCTACAAAAATTATAAAAGGAACGATGTTTGTAGATAGATGACGAATGCTATTAAGTTTCTCCAGCTTGAGAAAGATAAGAAATATATACTACTAGTAGATATATACCAAATCAGGTATTTGTAATAACTAACACTTATTTTGTCCATTTTGGATAGCTTAGTAAAAGTTATTTTTTGTCAAAAATCGATTTAAATAAGATTACGGATCAGCATTACTTTGTCATTAACCTTCGATTTATTAATGACAAATAAAATATGCTGTGTACAACTATTAATGAGTCCACAGCTTAAATAGTTAGACTACCAGTAGTGGTAATATGAATACATTTGTAGATAATGGTAGACTACCTAAAAAACAAATCTAATATTCTCCATCTCTATACAAAAATCTACTTAGAATACTACTCTATGTATTCACAAGTACCTTTTTAGTTGTTAATATATCGATTGTTTATAAAGAATTATTGTTTACTAAGATTTTACCTTTCAACATTAAAATATCGTGCTTCAGGGTGCGCAAAAACGATTGCTGAGACGGAAGCTTCTGGTTCCATCATAAAACCTTCAGTCAATTCTACCCCAATATCTTGTGGTTTTAAGAGACGGAAAATCTTTTCCTGATCTTCGAGATTAGGGCATGCTGGATAACCGAATGAAAAACGTTGACCTGTATATTTTGCTGCAAAACGTTCTTTCATCGTCATATCTATCGGATCACTAATACCTTGTGCGTCTCTCATCAAATGATGCATTCTTTCAGCAAATCCTTCCGCCGTTTCAAGAGCAAGTGATTGTATCGCATGACTTTTTAAAAAGTCACCCTCTTGCTTCCATTTTTCTGCCCATTTTCTAATTCCCTTGCCTGCCGAAACAAGAAAGAAGCCGACATAATCCATTTCACCTGACGAAACAGGTTTTACATAATCGGCAAGACATAAATAAGGGCTACTGTCCTGACGAGGAAAATCGAATTCTTCCAAAATTTCATTGTGGTTGTCAGGATTATATACTTTGACCTTATTTCCTTCGCTTTGAGCAGGGAAGAACTGATAAATTCCATTTAAACCGTACTCATGGTCCGACTTTAAGAAAGTGATTAATTCATCTACAAGTTCATTCAGTTCAATCGCCCGCTCATCACCCTTTCTTACCAGTTCAGCTACTTTTCCTTTCAAACCAAGATGGTGACCAATCAACATTTGCCGATTTATGTATGGCTGAACAACATCTATCGGATAATCCTTCAATATATGACGGATTTGATCAAGTGGCTTCTTGACAGGAACAACAGATAACGGTTTTACTTCTACCTTTTTTCGTTCCGGTTTTTCCATCGTAGCCACGATCGCCGCATTGACCCTTGCTGTCTCCCGTTTTTCACTTAATTCTCTCAGATACTCTATTTTTTTATGATCGTCATGTAAAATATTTGCGACAGCAAGCCCATCCATTGCATCTTTTGAGTATAAAACAGGGCCATCGTATTCTGGCGAAATTTTAAAATCTGTAAATTTACGTGATAATGCGGCACCCCCTACTAGAATGGGAATATCGATGCCTGTTTGTTTTAAATCCTGCGCCGTGAGAACCATTTGCTGGGCTGATTTTACAAGCAGGCCTGAAAGTCCAATAACTGTCGGGTTATGCTTGCGAACCTCTTCAATAATTTGTTGTGACGATACTTTTATCCCAAGATCAATCACTTCATAGCCGTTATTGGAAAGAATAATGTCCACTAAGTTCTTGCCAATATCATGCACATCCCCTTTGACAGTCGCTAGTAGCACTTTTCCTTTTTTTGCACTGTCTTCTTCATTTTCCATTAGCGGTTCAAGATATGTAACCGCCGCTTTCATAGCTTCTGCGCTTTGTAAAACTTCAGCAACGATGAGCTGATTGTCATTAAATAGACGTCCTACTTCCCCCATGCCATCCATTAGCGGTCCATTGATAATCTCAAGCGGTGCATCCCCACGATCAAGCGCCTTATTGAGATCAGTAATTAAACCTTCTTTCGTTCCCTCAATTATATAATTGGCCAATCGTTCATCTAGAGGTAAGATGGCCGCATTTTCTTTTTTCTCCGCCTTTTTACCACGATAAAATTCTGTGAAAGTAGCTAATGATTCTGATGATGTATCGAACAAAAGAGCTTCAGCCAATTTGATCTCTTCTTCCGGTATCGAAGCAAAACGTTCTAGTTTTTCCGTATTGACAATTGCGTAATCCAGCCCCGCCTTCGTGCAGTGATAAAGGAAAACGGCATTAAGTATTTCTCTTCCCCTTGGTGGGAGACCGAATGAAACGTTAGATATCCCAAGAATCAGCAAACAATCCGGAAATGTTTCTTTGATTGCCTGAATTCCTTTCACCGTTTCAAGGGCTGAGCCGATATATTGCTCATCGCCTGTCCCAACTGGAAAAACAAGTGGGTCGAAAATCAAATCACTTTCTGACAAACCATATTTATTGACAAGTAAATCAACAGAACGCTTGGCGATTTCAAGCTTTCTTTCCGCTGTAACCGCCATCCCTTCTTCATCGATTGTACCCACCACGACGGCAGCACCATATTGATGGATAAGTGGCACAATCTTTTCAAATCGTTCTTCTCCATCCTCCAGGTTAATGGAGTTTATGATTGACTTCCCTTGCGATCTTTTTAACGCTTCCTCCAAGACAGCTTCATCCGTCGTATCGATCACAAGTGGTACTTTGATTTTTTTTACCACTTCAGTAACAAACTCTTTTATATTCCCTAATTCATCGTCATCAGGATCAGCCAGACAAATATCAATAACATGAGCTCCTTTTTTCACTTGAGCTCGAGCAATTTCTGCCGCTTGTTCAAATTTCTTTTCTCTAATCAATTCCTTGAACTTACGCGATCCGATAACATTTGTTCGTTCTCCGACAAATAATGGACGCATGGAATCATCATAGATAAGAGGTTCGATTCCTGATACTGCATGACCGTGTGTATGAGTTTCAATTATTCGTGGCTCAATCAATTCAAGTACTTTTACCAATTCAACAATATGCTCAGGTGTCGTTCCGCAGCAACCACCAATAATGTTAACCCATCCTTTTTCTGCAAACTGTTTCATTTTTTCTGCTAAAGAATTCGGCGATTCATGATAATGCCCTTCCTCATCTGGGAGTCCCGCATTAGGGTAACAACTAACTGCTCTATTTGATAAATTCGCCAGTGTTCTGATATGGTCAATCATGAATTCTGGTCCAGTCGCACAATTCAATCCGACTGCAAGTGGATTCATATGTTCACATGAAAGATAAAATGCTTCTATCGACTGACCGGCAAGTGTCGTTCCCATCGGTTCAATTGTGCCAGAAATCATGATCGGGATTTCCCGTCCGTATTTGACAAACGCCCCTTTGATTCCAGAAAAGGCTGCCTTTACATTTAACATATCCTGACATGTTTCAACTAAAAGTAAATCTACCCCTCCATCAAGAAGACCTAACGCTTGTTCTTCATAAGAAGCGGTCAATGCTTCAAATGTCGTTCCACCAGTTACAGACAAAGTTTTTGTCGTTGGTCCCATAGCTCCTGCCACGAATCTAGGCCATTCTTTACTCGAATATTTTTCACAGGCCGCCTTAGCAATCTCGGCAGATTCTTTGTTTAGTTTATATGCCAGATAACTTATATCATACTCATCAAGCACGATACTTGTTGCACCAAATGTATTTGTTTCGATGATGTCTGCACCAGCTGCCAAATATTTTTCATGAATGGAACGAATGACATCGGGTTGGGTAATCGTTAAATATTCGTTACAACCTTCATATTGCTCACCACCAAAATCCTCAGCGGTTAAATCCTCAGCTTGTAACATGGTCCCCATCGCGCCATCTAATAATAAAATTTTTCTTTTCATTTGTTCCTGAATTAACCGTTTACTCATATGCTCCCACCTCCGAAGTATGCCTACTATCTACTTTTCTGATATGTTGCGTTAATTCTGCCGTCATTTCATAGTATAAAAACGGGGTAATTAAATAGATGCCCTTAAATTTATCCATTGCAGCATCCACCAATTCCTTGGCAATGGCTATCCCTTCATTTTTGGCTTTATTTGGATCATTGCCTGCAGATGCCATCGCTCTGCGGACTTCTTCTGGCAAGTTGATACCAGGCACTTCGTTATGGATAAATTCCGCATTCCTTGAACTTGTTAATGGCATAATACCAAGAAAGATAGGTGTATCTAAATGTTGCGTTGCTTCGTATACATCTTCAATTTGTTTGACGGAATAAATCGGTTGCGTCAAGAAGGAGTCAGCTCCACAGGCAATCTTCTTTTCAACCCGCTTAACTGCTTTATCGAGATATTTGACATTTGGATTAAAAGCAGCAGCAACTTTGAAATTCGTTTTTTGACCTAGACTTTGCCCTGAATAAGAAAGTCCTTCATTAAATTGTTTGATAAGACTAATTAAATCTAATGATGATAAATCATATACAGATGTCGCACCTGGAAAATCACCAATTTTAGATGGATCACCTGTTACGACTAAAATCTCATTTAGATCAAGCGTTTGCAGCCCCAACAAGTGCGATTGTAGACCTATTAAATTACGGTCACGGCATGTTATATGAAGAAGCGGCTTTATTTCATGCTGTGTTTTCAAAAGTGTACCTAATGCCACATTGGAAATTCGCGGTGAGGCGAGCGAATTATCAGCCATTGTAACGGAATCTACCCCCGCTTTCCTTAAGGCAACGGCACCATTCATAAAGGCTTCAATCCCTAATTTTTTCGGCGGATCCAATTCTACTAAAATCGTTCTTTCCACTTTCGCTTTTTCATGGAATGCTAGCCCTTCATCAGAATTTCCCACTTCGATAATCTCAATTTCCCTTACTTTAATTTCCTTTTCTAGAACAGGCGCTAACAATCTTACCGCATTTTTTATTGCTTCAATATGGATAGGCATCGTGCCACAACAGCCACCGATAATGGATGCCCCCTGCTCTCTGAGCTCTAGTGCTGATGAAGCGAAATATTCAGGTACTGCATCATATACAAGTCTTCCATCGACATAATCTGGTAAACTAGCATTCGGAAAAACGGCAAGTGCCGCTTGTTTTGGTAACGAAACGGATTCCAATGCGCGAATCATATGATGCGGACCAAGTCGACAGTTGATGCCGACTACATCTGTTCCCAACTGCTCTAATCTTTGAAAAGCCTCGTTTAACGACATCCCGTTTTGTAAATTTCCAAGTTCATGTAATGAGACATTTGAGATAATTGGCAAATCCGTTTCTTGCCGTGCAATCTGAAGAACGGTCTCTAATTCCTCCAAATCGTAAAATGTCTCAAGCAATAGTCCATCTGGTGCCTCAAGTAGGAGACTATATAATTGTTCTCGGAAAATACGTTTGATTTCCTCTAAGCTTAAATCTGATTTACGTATACTCCTTAATGCACCTATCGTACCGAATACAAATGCGTTCCCTTGTACAGCGACCTTTTTAGCAATCGCAATGCCTTTACGATTAATTTGACTTACTTGATCTTCCAATCCATACCTCTTTAATTTATGAAAATTAGCTCCATATGTATTCGATTGGATAATATCTGCTCCCGCATTCAAATATGCCTGATGAATTGTTTCAATTTGATTGGGATTCGTGATATTCAATTCTTCGTAACAAAGATCAATGCCGTGGGAATACAATAATGTCCCCATTGCTCCTTCTCCAACTAATATTCTGTTCTTCAATTCTTGACGAAAATCCATAAATCCCTCCTTTCTGAGGGCGTCCTAAAGAGATCTAACCTTAACTCCCTATACACGGTTTATTGTGTGATATACACATAATTTTAACGATATATTGAAGTTCTGTGGTGTGACGCTCTCGTTTTAGGATACTCTCACTAATTTCGTTGTTATATAAGAAAAAAACAACATGTTGATGAAGGAATTATCGAAACATTCTCTCCATCTATCAAACATTCACTTACTCGCTTTAGCATATGCCGGTTACTGAGGTTTTTTCGGGACAATCCCTTCGCACATCTCGAGAAGTATTGATTTTAAAAAAACAAAATTATCTAGCTATAAATTTACTCATTTAATACTGATGTCATATCACGAATATTCCATTAATTTTAAAATCATCCTCCTTCTTTAGTTTTTACCGCTATTTCGCGTGTTAAAATAAAAAACCTCTTCTTAAGATCAGAAGAGGTTTTTGCACCATGGCTATTCACTCTTCCTATCTTCAAGCTTTTCGCTTCTGGAATTAGCACAGTACAAAAAAGTCTGTTGCTGAGGTATCAAAGGGCCAGTCCCTCCACCTCTCTGGATAAGAAAGTTACATATTTAGTTTTAATTAACTATTACTCTATAGCTGTGATTAACAAATGTCAAGAAATAATTTGGTGAAAATTCCGAATAAAACGATTATTCATTCGTTTGATAAGTCGCTATTAAGGCCTAAGCATTTTCTCTTAAGCATTCACCATATTTCCTACACCTTTTATTATCCTTCTTATACATTCAGTGTTTGTTTTACTTCAAGCTTTTCACGATAAAGCTTTGTTGCTTCTACCATTAATTTTAATGCCACGACTGTTTCTTCAATACCGCGCGTTTTTAAACCACAGTCAGGGTTAACCCAGAATAAACGGTAATCTAAGACTTGCAGGGCACGTTCTATATTTTGTGATAACTCTTCCAATGTTGGTACACGCGGGCTATGAATATCATAAACGCCAAGACCAATCCCCTTATGATACAAATGTTCTTCAAATGAGCGAATTAATTCACCATGACTTCTTGACGTTTCAATCGAGATGACATCTGCATCAAGTGCATCAATGGCTTCAATAATATCTTCAAAGTTCGCATAACACATATGAGTATGAATTTGTGTTTCTTCCTTCACAGACGATGTTGATAATTTAAAAGCATCAACCGCTACTTTTAAATAGGTTTCAGTTTTTTCTGTTTTCAACGGCAATCCTTCTCTTAAGGCTGGTTCATCGACCTGAATCATACCGATACCGCTTGCTTCTAAAGCTTCGACTTCCTGTCGGATTGCCAATGCCAATTGACTTAAGACATCTTTACGACTTATGTCATCACGCACAAATGACCAATTTAAAATGGTCACAGGGCCTGTTAACATGCCTTTTACAGGTTTTGTGGTCAAGTTTTGCGCATAAACCGTTTCTTTTACTGTCATTGGTTTTGTTAAGACGACATCACCAAAAATAACTGGTGGTCTAACACAACGTGAACCATATGATTGCACCCAGCCATACGTTGTAATCGCAATACCTGCTAATTTTTCACCAAAGAACTCAACCATATCTGTCCGTTCAAATTCACCATGAACGAGTACATCTAAACCAAGTTCTTCTTGAATATCAATCCACTTTTTAATTTCTTCTTTAATGTATTGCTCATACTGTTCGTTTGATAGTTCCCCTTTTCGCCATTTCAAACGTTGCTTTCGTACCACTTTCGTTTGCGGGAAACTACCGATTGTTGTCGTTGGAAGTAATGGTAAATCCCATCGTTTATCATGCAATGCTTTTCGTTCGCTTGCATCTACGCGAGTTATTGAATAATGAGATAAATTTACTAATGTATCTTGCACTTCTCTCACGTTTCGGAACGATGAATGATTTAATAATCTAACTGCTTGGTCACATTTGTCAAGCTCTTCAACAGTTAGTTCATGTTTTGCAAATTTCGTTAACAAGACCACTTCATCCAGTTTTTCATCTGCAAAAGATAGTGCATTTTTAACAATGGCCTCTAAGCTTTGTTCACTTTTCACTGTCACAGGAACATGAAGTAAGCTACAAGATGGTTGAATTATGAGACGATTATCGTCAACTATACTTGTTAATGTTCCGATGAGTTTTGCTTTCTCTTGTAAATTGGCTTTCCAGACATTTCGGCCGTCAATGACTCCTGCTGCCAAAACCTTATCTTTCGGGAAACCAATTGCTTGTAATTGAGCAATATTCATGTTTTCGTCGTGAACAAAATCGAGACCAATTCCTGCAACTGGTAATTGAACGATGGCTTGATAATGTTCGATACTTTCATAATACGTTTGTAGAATGATTTTTACGTTTGGGACGGACTTTTTAAAAGCTGTGTACACTTCATTAACATCACGTAAAATTTCACGATCAATCTGCTTTACTAAAAGTGGTTCATCAATTTGTATCCACTCAGCACCCGCTTCTTCTAATTGTTGCAATACTTCGACGTAAAGTGGAATAAGCGCTTGTAACAATTCCTTGCGTTTTTGATCATCGTATCCTTTTGACAATGCCAAAAAAGTGATCGGCCCGAGGATGACAGGCTTCCCATTTATCCCTAATTTTTCTTTTGCTTCTTTATATAATTTCAATGGCCAGTTTTCTACTAAAACCGGTTGTGCATCTTCTAACTCGGGCACGATATAGTGATAGTTTGTATTGAACCATTTTGTCATTTCTGATGCTACTTTACCTTTACTGCCTCTGGCAATTTCAAAATAGGTTTGAAGTGAAAGTTGCTTTCCTTCTGTTTTAAATCGTGTTGGGATGAGCCCAAACATAACAGCTGTATCTAATACATGATCATAATAACTGAAATCACCGACAGGAATGAGATCAATTCCTTTTTCCTGTTGTTTTCGTAAATGTGATAGGCGAATTTCTTCCATCTTGCTTGTAAATTGCGACTCGGTCAGCTCTCCTGCCCAAAACAATTCTAAACATTTTTTCCATTCGCGATTTTCACCAATTCTCGGATAGCCTACGTTTGAACTTTTAATTCCCATTATTGTTCCCCCATTTCAATTTTAATTGCCTCAATAAAAAAGTCTCTCTTTGCAATAAAGAGAGACTAATGATAGACATAGTTAACTAGAGTTGAGACTAGCAATCAGTTTCAACATACGGCTATCACTCCTCCCTATTTTCGCGTAGGTAATAAGCGCATCCAATAGGCAGGTCTCCTGACTTAGGTTCATCGTTTTCTATCCCTTCCCATTTCATGATGAAACAGTGGTTAACGATAAAGAACTCCCCATAACAGTGGCGCGACCGTGTCGGATTTACACCGAACTTCCCTTTTAAGTTAAAAACATGTTGCTTGTTGCTTTTAACACCTATCGTTTGAATATTATTCATTTTTTGAATTCTCGCAATAAAAAGTTTATTGGGATTAAGATTATATCATCTTGTCTGATTTCGCAAGTATCTTTTTATTTGGTCAGATAATTCAGGGATAAACGTTGTAAATAGTTTCGAATATCTTATCATTTTTTTCATCATTCGATCCATATACCGGTGAATGAGAGGGTGATTTAATGGCCTATTATATCCAGACTGATAACAATGTAAATATTTTTGTAGAGGATATTGGAAATGGGAAACCAGCCTTATTTATTCATGGTTGGCCTGTCAATCATAAAATGTACGAATATTAGTTAGATATTCTGCCTGAATACGGGATTCGCTGCATTGCACTTGACTTACGTGGATTTCGAAAATCAGATCGCCCCTTTAGCTTATACTCGTATAACGAAATGGCTGATGATATCCGCGGGATTATTGACACGTTAAAATTAACTAATCCTACTTTAATTGCCTTTTTAATCGGTGGTGTCATTGCAACCCGTTATATGTCTAGACACGCCGGGCACAATATTAGCCAATTAATTCTTGCAGGTGCTGCAGCCCCATCGTTTGTTCAAAGGAATAACTTTCCGTATGGAATGCCGGTTTCGGCAGTAAATTCAATTATTAGTCAAGCCTATCAGGATCGACCAAAGATACTTGATGAATTCGGCAAGATGTTTTTTGCAAGTAAAATTAGTCGTGAATTTAACGACTGGTTTTTGACACTTGGTTTTGAAGCATCTGGTCAAGGGACAATGAAGGCTTCTGAATCCTTACGTGATGAAGATCTAAGAAACGACTTAGTTGCAATCAGGATTCCAACAACTATTCTGCATGGTAAAAAAGATCAAGTATGTCCGTATGAATTAGCTCAGGTGATGCACAAGAATATCCCTCAGTCTAAACTCATTCCTTTTGAAAATAGCGGACATGGTCTTTTTTATGATGAAAAAGACAAATTTAATCAAGAACTGCTAAAAGTCTTATTATAATTTTCATTTAAATGAGCTCCTTTTGCAGGAACACATCTGTTCTTTCATAAAAAGATTAAAATGTTGGTAAGATAGATTAGACGAATGAAGACAATATATTAATGAATTGGCGGAGTTAAAAACAGATACTGAATCCTTAGAATTGATGAGATTCATGTACTTTAGCTGTTTCCTGAGGCGTGGAAAATCTTAAGACATATATGTAGAACACTCCCATACCCAAGAATTGGATCCTTGGATACGAGAGATTTCTTTTGGAATATTAAAAAAACCAGTTCTATAAAGAACTGGTTTTGTCCCTAACAATTAGGTAGCCGCCATTGCCGTAAGCTCAGTAATAAAGTTTTAAACCACCACTCCTCAAAGTGGGTGTTTGCAAAAACAGTCCTGTATGTCCTCAGTCAATGAAAAAGGCCTGACATTCTTGTTTTGATATAAAACTCCCTATTACAGCTTAAAGGTTAAAACTTAATTATCAATACGTACAACGCAGCTTGTATTAGTATAATATCTGAAATGAACAAAGATTGCAAGCCTAAATGATTGAGAAAAATACAATTCATTTTACTTTTTTATTCTTAGTATGATCAGGAGTCTTACGCTAAATATCCATCTTGCAAACGCTTGATAAAAGTCTATAATAATAGATATCTACACAAGAGGAGTGAAAATATGTTTTCCAATATTGGTGTGCCAGGTTTAATTCTCATCCTTATATTAGCACTTATCGTCTTTGGTCCTAGTAAGCTTCCTGAAATTGGACGAGCCGTCGGAAATTCACTACGGGAATTTAAAAAAGCGACAAAAGAATTAACAGATGATATTAAAGAGGATGTAAAAGAAGACATAAAAATTGCAAAAGAAGTTTCAAAAAAATAAACGTGATTTCCAATAATGGTTAGTTTGTGCACACTACACACAATTAATAGTCTTTATAACCTAAAATGCGAGATCTAATTACGTGTTTTTTAGGGTAACCTAGTTTCCATTTATTACATTGAAAAAGACGCCTGCAAAGCAGGCGTCTTTGATGCGTTTGCGGCGAGAAACCGTTGGGCCACATCCCTAACGTGCGTTAAGCATGTTCCTCGTCTTATGCAAATTAGCTCATCGCTTTATTACTATACCATTTTTTTAATCAGCAGACAAGGTTTTTATTTGTAGACTTTTAAATAGCACACTGACAGCTATCTATTGAACCAAAAATATACATTAGCATAATTTAAAATTCCTATCTAATAATAGGAAATCTCTTGTCTTTTCTAGCTTCCTTTAATTTAGCTTCAGATACATTTTTCTCAATCCGCCCCTTAAAGAAACATTTTTTACTTTTACTTTTTTGAGAATAGGAGTAAATTAAATATTCTAACGGGGTTAATGTTGAAATAACCGTAAACTCAATCACCAAATTTTTTCAGATGAGATCTGAATTTCATTGGAAATTCGGGTTTTTCATAACAAAAATGTTTATTTGGCTTTTTACTTCATTTTTTAATTGACTAGAGAATTATTATATATTCTAACGAGGAAATTCCTGTAATAATTATTCTCGAAATCAAAGGTCAGACCTCGCAATAACTAAATACAGCACAAAATTAGTGTATGGAACACTGTATACTGATTTAGAGTGCTAGGTCTTTATGGGACACCCTCATTTATCTTTCGATTCAGATTCCTTAGTTTTCAACTTATAAATTTGTCGTTAAGCGACTTAATTCATCTGAAGAAACGGCTACTTTATCAAACCCAGAGCTAAGACTTTGGAAGATTTCTGTAAAATCGGTCATTTCACCAGCTATATTCACATTTTGTTTCATTACTTTTTCCATCGCAGATAGAATTTGATTAAAAAACACCGTCGTTTCTCCAGAATGTTCCTTTGCATTCTTCATATCATCCTTGACTGAATTTATAAAGGAGCTCATCTCTTCTGTATAAGATTGGATTCCACTAATTAACAATGAAACTTCAGATACTGATTTCTTCGTATTTTCAGCAAGCTTCCTTACTTCTCCTGCTACGACAGCAAACCCTTTACCATTTTCACCAGCTCTTGCTGCTTCGATTGCAGCATTCAACGCCAATAAATTTGTTTGGTCAGCGATTTGTGTAACCATTGTAACCACTCCATTTATTTTAAGCGAAGTATTAGTTAAGTGCTCCATCTGGTTAGAGAATTGATTCATGGCTTCTTGAGAGTTGACCATCAACGTTTCCACATTTTTCAAAAGAGTAACTCCTTCTTTTGACTTTTGAACAGTATCAATTGCAATATTGGAGCCTACCTCTGTTAAAGATTGAATTTCACTGATTTTATTCTGAATTTCTTGTGTAGCAGCATTCGTTTCTTCACTGACTGCCGCTAATTCATGAGTGTTTGTTTGTATAGTCGTTTTAATAACTTGTTTTTCCGATTCAATTTGGTTACGGATCTCTTCACTTTCCAATTCATAAGCTTCCAGAACGATTTGTTGTTCTAAGCTTAATAGTTTTGTGATTACAAGTACGATTTCACGGTACTCTTCAATAGTTTCTGCCATTGGTGTAACCAAATCAATTAATGATTTTTGTAAATCTTGAAATGCACACATATACCATTTTGGTTGCAACCCAATTCTAACATGCACATGTGCAATGATATTTCTCTGCTTTATGTATTCATCATTAATTTGTCCACTAAACATTTCATATATATGTCGAAACAATGTTTTTTTCAATCGTTCAACTGAACTATTATCTTGAATAATTCTCATCAGCCCCGGCTGTTTTTCTAAATTCAGATAAAAATTTCCAACAATCTCTTCTAAATTTTCTTTAACCAATGGCTGAAACGAACGCGCAATACATAAATCTTTTTTCGTTAGTTGAATCATGTTCATTTGAGTTAAAACATCCTGATAGTTTTCAACATTAATCTCAACGATCTCTTCATATTGTTCGTACAAGTTTCCCTCATGTTTTTTTTTGTTTCTCTTAATAAATGGGTTCATTAATCTTAGCTCCTCAAAACTGTATTAAATCGTTTAATTATATATCGGTAAAAATTTTAAAACTTTAACAACAATGGTAAATTTAACACTCGCTTTCCTGCCAATTGAATGAATACTATTTCTTAATGATTGAACATCCCTGTTCTATCAAAAACTAAAACATGCTCATTGACGGAACAAGCACGCATTCTTATACTAAATAAGCATGAAATAAAGAAAATAGGTGAATGCAATGGATTTTTCAATACAATATTTATCCTTTTACGTTATATCCGTCGAGGGAAAAGGTGATCAGGCGGACAAGCGATATAAGCATTTCCAAACATTGGACGAAGAAGAGTATGAAGAAAGTTCACTCAAGGATTTCCTTGATGGGGAATTAATGAAGATTAGCAAGCGTAAAGTAGATCGGCATCCAAAAGCCGAACAAGTTCCAACTAAAATTGGCTTTTTTATCGTCGAGGAAGGTCATGAGTTAGACTCTAATCCGAACTATAATTTATTCAATCGTGTTCGTTTTGCGGACTCAAAGGAACAATTTCATGAAGAAAATGAGCAATTTGTCAGCGCATATTTAGACACAAGTGCAGTTCGCGGTGGGGTTTTTCTCATTGCAAGTGCAAAATTAACAAAATACTTTGATGAACCATTCGTATTCCTGCTTAAATGCGATTTCGAACCTAAAGTCGCTTCTATCTCGGACGAAGCAACTTTAATTCGCAACGTAGAAATGGCCATCACAACGAAAAACATGAAATCCATCCAATATCCCTACATGCCAGAAGAAGGCATGGTTGAACCTGGCGAACTGAAAATTCATCAAGCTTCACATGCTCGTTATTTCGAAGATTTCTTGAAATTCGTTGATTATGGTGAATCCATGCCAGAAATTTTGAAAGCACAAGTCATGAATATGGTACAGGAGCATGTTCAAGAAACATTCGCTGATAACAGCGAAGAACTGCAACAATTTGAACAGGCGATGGAAGTTTGGGAAGCGAGCGAAAAACGTGAGATTCAAGAGCGACTCGACACACATCAAGTGATTGAAGCCACAGCACAAATCGTTGAACATACACCTGATGCAGAAATGCGGATGACAATTGGCAATACTTCTGTGAAAGGATTGCTTTCTGATTTCGGCGAGAATGTCCATTTAGGGAAAATTAATGGTCGTTATGTGTTGCTATTGGATGCAGAATCAATTGTGTTTGAGAAAGGCGTGTCACCGATTGAATTTCATAAGCCTGATGATGTGATGGCGATTTTGGAGAGGATACGGCAGAAGGAATAGGTGAATATTAAGGGGTTTGTTGGGTATGTTTGAACGCTAAAAGTGTTGATATAACTGTGATTCCACGCATTTTTGTGACCACGATTGTGACCACAAGAAATAAAAAATCAAGGTCTTATGGCTTGTATTTTAGGTTTCCATTTAATGAAATTATACTTCTGGAGCCACTCCGCTTGCAAAAAAGCAGAGTGGTTTTTCCTATTAATATTTATCTGTACAATAAAAAAGGCACCCTTACTTTATCGGATGCCTTTCACAACTATTTCACCTGTTCTGGTAGCATTTCTTAAAGATGAAACCCCTCTTCTTTTTTTGTGTCCGTTTCCCTGTTAATGGGTCAATGCCCATATCGATTACATAGTAATACTTACCTGTTTTCTTGTCCTTCTTGATACTACCTTTCACTGTTAAAAAACCTCCTAGTTTCCTAACAGTCAATAAGTTCCTTAAATATATTTTATCAAATATTTACAAGTTTCATTGATTTTTTTATGTTCTTACATAAATAAAAAAGACACTCTTCAAGAGTGCCTACAATATTAGCTTTAAATACGAGTATTATTTACGCTCCAACGTATTCCAAATGCAATATATTTTGCGATACGGTCTGTACGTGACATAGAATTTTATACAAAACATGATTAAATCAACGTTATCTAACTTATTTCTTCCTATTTATATGTGAAGGTATTGCATAGTTCGTAAATAGCTCTAATTAATAATTTGAACTATGTACGGATTAATTCCATTTTATCACATATGGAGGAATAAGTTAATTCAATAGGTTTTCCAATTTGATTTTGAGGACAGATGAGCTCTTAAACATTTCAAAAAAATTATAAATAACAATAGTTAAAAGCGTCCCTAACATTTATTCTATTTCTTTAGAAACGTTAACAAAGTAAGAAAAAATTGAAGAAACATATCCCGTTTAACAAACTAATACACACTCACAATATTTAGTAAGTGTTTTAATTCAATAAATTAATCATAACATTTAATTTTTTATTTCAACTGACCATTCTTCTTTATCTATTTTTAGTAACTCTAATATCCTATTACAAAGTCTATAAACATCCCGGGCATCCAAATCTACATTAATGTAAATATTATTATTTAAAACATAATTTCGTTTAAATGCCTTGTTATCTCTAGATACTAAATTCGGGTAATTTTCTAGTAATACGTCTAAATTTTTCTCGTCCTTTTCAATAATTTTATTTATAGTTGTTGCCCATACGTCTCTCCACGAATTAACCTCATGCCACCTATTAAAGAAATAAAGTAATCTAGGTGATGTTCCTTTGACATCTTTAATCTCAAATTCTTCTGAACCAAAGTAAGCCCAAATAACTAAACACCTTTCAGCCAAACTACTTGCTCTATCTTTAATATTCGATTCATCCCACTTTTCGATATCCTTGAAATATTTATTCAATTCTAAATGACTATTGTTTAGCTGTTCTCTTTTTACAGCAAATGTTTCATTAGACAGTTCAGAATTATATGCAGTGAGTGTTAAATTACCTAAAGTGTGCAAATATTGATTATGTACTTCCTCCCAAGCAGTGCCTAGCTCCTCTTTCCAAATTTGCTTTAGTGTTTGGGGCATGATGTGTTCCACAGATAAATTATGAAAATCAATTTTTTCCTTATGATTAAAGGACTCTTCAATAATCTCCAATATTAACCTCGTTTTTCTACTTCTGTCACCTGCAGAGTACAACCTTGAATGTATTAGATTATATTTAAACTCTGTATCCTTAGGGTAGCCCTTATTTTGAAGAGCGGATTTTATCTCTTTAACAACCTCTACACCTTTATAGCCTTCGATTTTTTGACATAAGGATAGGAATATCTTATTAAGTTCGTTTGTAGGTATATCGCAAACAAACCTACGTATTAAATAATTTTCTAGAACATCCAAAATTTCTTTAAATTCATTTTTGTTAATAATATTGTCATTATATAAATTATAAAGATTTAATAATAACGGATAAGAAGTTGTTGCTTCGATTCTATTTAGTTTACTTAAACTAGCTCTCAATTCTTTATCATTTTCAGCATTTGGATATATTAACTTATTATAATAAGTTGAATATGTATATATTTTTTGTATATATTCTAGAGCAACTTCTTTTTCTGCAGTTTCTTTTAATTTGATATATACCTCACTTTTCCTTACTAACTTCCCTTGTTTCATTAAAAAATGTCTTATAAATTCAGTCAAGAAATCTCCTAATGTTTCTTGCATTGGCTTCCAGTATTGATTATAAATTAAATCATGTTGTTCTTGATTTATCCTCATAAAAAAGAAATTTCTTATTAAATCAGATTGTGTTAAAGGTCTTCCTTTAGCATTCAAACTTTCAAATACTAAATAAGGGTTGTCATCAGATGCTAATACAATACTGACTAATGAAAGCCTATTTGTTAATGAGGTTTTTAGTTGTCTTAGTTCAATATCAGAGCTACTTATTTGCTTTTTAAAATAGTTGTATGCCTGTATAATTAAACTGTTATTGTCGATATTACCATCACTATTAGGAAAAATTATTTCTCTAAAACTTGCTCTATCAGCTTGAGTAGGTAGTAACTTAAATCTGGAGTCACCATCTTCATATTCGTTTATTAATAATGTATTATTGATTTCTTTTGATAGCCTTATGCTATCATTTTCTTTTGCAAGGTCTCGGATTACTCCTAAAATTATTACTATTGTAGTAAGTCTCTGTTGACCGTCAATTAATAAATATTTCTGAACCTCATGAGGAGCAGAAGGTACTGGCATACTAACAATTGAACCAATAAAGTGTCCCTTATTTTCCTCAAGATCGTCAATTTCAAGTATATCTTCCCAAAGTTGTTTCCATTCATTAATTTTCCAACTATAGGTTCGTTGAAACATAGGTACTAAATATTGTTTTGTGCCTTCTATGATTGGTTGAATTTTTGTTTCATGTGCTTGCATTATTTCCTCCTGTTATGATACAAATAATTTCCTTTAACTAAAGCTATATAAAAAATCCGTTATATAAAAATCAACTCATAACATTTTTACGAAAATTCACAAGATTAATTATATCAAATGACCTATACCTCACAAAACTTTTTCAGATAGCCAAATGGCTTCCGTTATTATTGTCATTGTTTTCCCTCCCGCTCCTTGACCGCTCTGTACAATGTCGCTCTGCTTATCTTCGTTATCTCTTCAATCTCTTTAACGGTCATCTTATTTATATCTCTATTATGAAATAAATTAAGAGCATGTTGCAATCCTGTATTCCTCTCTGTGTACTTCTTAGGTCTTCCTTTGTATACACCTCTTTTTTTGGCTTCTTCAATACCCTCCAATTGTCTTTCTTTAATCATGTCAGCTTCAAATTCGGCTATACCAGATAGAACAGTAATCATTAATTTACCAATCGCTGTTCCTGTATCAACCTTGTCCCCTCCCATGTTCAAGACCATCAGGGAGACACCTTTGTTGTTTAAGTATTCAATTGTGTTTAAAGCATCCTTTGTGCTTCTCGCAAATCGGTCTAACTTCGTAACAACAATTTTGTCACCTTCTTGCACAGTCTCAAGGAGTAGATTGAATTGCTCTCTATCCTCTTTCTTTCTTCCGCTAACCTTCTCTTTAAAAATCGTGTCACACCCTGTCTCTTGCAATTGTTTAATCTGTGAAGTTAGATTTTGCCCTGCTGACGATACACGACCATAACCATATTTCATCCCAACACCCCTCACATTTTGATACATGTATATGAGACACTTATAACCTAAGTATATCAATCATCCCAAAATGTATCAATAGAGTATACTCATATGAGATTTTATATATCTCTATTTCCCTTAGCTAAATCTTCATTACATCTCCATAAAGACTTACTCTTATTGTTGGTAGCAAATCGACTACAGTTTGGGCTCATACACACTCTTTTGTAATCATCGATACTAAAACACCGAATAAAACGATTGACTAATTTTGTCACGTAGTAATGATATAATAAAGGATTTACAACAATTTAATCTGCTTAGCATCCATCCCCTTAACGTCCTTCAAAACAGCAACATAAATTATCCCATAGGATAAATGACCAAAAAAGCTATAAGATTTTAGTTCTTACATCAATGCTTCCTAATATTCTCCATTCTTAATATTTAATATGTTATAATATTGTTAACTTAAAAAGAGGTGATTATCATAAATCTATTTAAACCAGAATTCTCTACCTTTACTGGCATTTATATGTCTGGGTTTTATATAAACGACGCAAGACTACTGACAACTATGTGTTTACTCTTTGATAAAATTCATTTACCTAACAATCTTGAATATGTGATAAACTTTGCAGAAAGGTATAGATTTCAAAACTCTTCTGAAAAAATAGAGATCGAAATACAAGCTGTTTCTTCAAATGATTCAAATCCTTTAATAAATTTAACAGCTAATCAACAAATCACTGCTAATAGATACCTGAAAACAGTATTAGATTTTTCTGTTCATAATCATAAATTATTTGGTGAAATTTTAATGTCTGATTTTTTTCCAAATAACAGGGTAATGAATGCTGAATTGGTAAAGCAGGGCGCTCCTGGTGAACTGAATACATACAAAGTTAGAGTAAATCCTATGGAAGTTACTTTAGCTCATAATCAAGATGAGGATCACTATAAAGATAAATTACAACAGGGATTTATACCCATTTTCGGAAAAAATCATATCCATCAACACATGCAAGCTGATAAATATTCTACTAAGTTTCTTGCATCTATTCTTGCTATGAAATCTATAGATCTAGTTCTTCCCCCAATAAAAGCAGCTAATCCCGAAGTAATCTTAGAGACCAGATACAATCTAAGAGACTACCTCCCCTTGTTTTGGTCAAAAATGCTTCGTTTTTCTCAACAATTTAAAAACTCATTGAATTCAAATGTTTCTATAACTGATTTAATGTATGATTCCAATGATTTTGTCGACAGCCATATTAGACCTATACTAATTGATATTGATGCTAAAATGAGGATAGAACGAGCAACGAGGTTTAAAAATATCCTTTCCCCAAATGAAAAAGATAGTTTGTGTTTGTCAATGGGACAACCAGTAGGTACAAGATCGGATATTATAGATACAGGAGTAGCATTAGGAACGGGAATTGAAAATAGAAGAATAAATACTCAGTCTGACGATGAAGTATCTGGTCTCACTTTTCTTCTCAACCTTGCAACAGTATTATCTACAGAAAGATAATACTGTTGCACAAAGATAATTAAGTTAAAATCCCATTTCTAAGATCTTCAAATACACTGTCACCTAGTCTCCAAAACTCACTATAGGATTTCCCACCATCGAGGTATAATTGATGTTTCTCTAATCCTTTAATCTTCGTTAAGCTCTTATGAAGAATGCTCTGTTTTTCTGAGTTATCTTCATATAGACCCTCAACGCTTATAGCTAGTAGTTCATTATACATACGATTTAGTATCCGTTTTCCTTCATTTACATTAACTGGCGAACCATCTCTTTCAAAGCTCCATTCTGTTTCATAACGTCTTAAAACTTTTTCATAGTTAAGTAACAAATTGTTTGATGGCTTGGCTTCTAATTCTGTAAATTCACCATTTAATTCACGTACAGTCGATGTCAGATGATTGCTTAGGAGTTCTGTAAACTCATCCACACTATCATAACTACGTACTAACCCTTGCTTATAGCAACTTTCTTTAAATTCTTGTAACCTTGTATACTGAGCTAAATCAATACTTTTCATAACAACTGGCATTTCAGAAAAATAAAGGAGCGTAGGTTTCTCTGCATCAATAAACTGACGAATTTCCTCAACAGTGCCAGATTCCTCAACTCCTGTTGGAGTACCAAGTTTTGTCCAGAATACCCCAATTAGAATATCTGTAGATCCTATAATTTGTTTATTAATAATCTCCTGAGGTCTACTCCCCATCTGTGGCGTACTATGTGTTTCCCACTTTACTGGAAGTAACACTACCTTTTTTTCTTCTGAATTGATAGTGTTCCATTTATAAATAACTTCGGGTATAAGCTCTCTTTCTTTTGTTACATCTGAGGGAGATGCAATTAGAACTCTAAAAACTTTTGCATTATAACTCAATAACTATACACCACCAAAATTTTAATTTTCTTGTATTCTATACCTCGTACTTGAAAACCTCCAGCGATTCTGTCTCATTTATACATGCTCTCGCCTAACTAGATAGTCACCTCAAAATCAGATAAACCCTACAATTTTTATTTCTAAATAAAATATACCATGAATCCTAAATCAATTCCTTTTTTACAAACAACTTATATTATCCTTACAGAAGAAAACTACTAATATTGAATAAAATCAAAAATTTATTGAGAAAAGGAAAAAACAAAAGACAGTCAGCTTTAAACCTGTTAACTGGCTTTTTATTTGTATGTAATTATTTTAATGGTAGTTAATACCCTGCTTCCCGGTTTTGAAGACCGTGGCAGACACCAGTACCACATTTAGCCCCTAGAAAGTGTTGATATATCAATGTTTATCCACACCACTCCGACAGTTTTCTACCTAATATTCGTACGGTCTATACGTCGGTTCAAACTGTTAATTTTAACATATTAGAAAAATAGATAAAACTCATCTTCATTCCTTTGTTTCAATTTAGTATCATTTAAAAATTATTATCTCATTAACGAATTTCATATAAACCACTTTTCAATCCTCCTACTTTCCTGTAAAGGTATGTAGGAGGAAGATGGCTAAAAATCCATGATGCGAAACACGCTTATTATTTACTCACATCCTCTTATAATTAGGACTACTTGCAAATCCTTAAGCATTTTATTCATGGTATCAACTGTTTTAATTATTAATCAATTCGTTTAAAAATCTTTCCTTCGCTAACATTAATTAATTTACATTTTATTTTATCTAAGACAGGTTTAATATCCTTTTCAGATTCACTTGTTGCAAAAATAACTTGAGTGTTTTTTATTTTAGAATATTCCTTCAATAGATTATTAAAACTCATTTTATCTGCACTTTGTTGTTTTGGTTCATCTAAAATTAATAAATTTAAGTGGTTAGTTCCTTCTACTTCTGTTAACGAAATATAATAAGCCCATATCGTTCTAATTAAATCACTTGCAGATAGGTTAGATTCTAAATCAAATCCATCAAGCATAGGTTTGTATGTATCAAATGATATATATAATGAGGATGTATCAACACTTGATAAACCATATGCACTTACATGTTCTTTAAATTTCTTTTCTAGAATCCGTAACTTTTGTTTATCCTTTTTTGAAAGAAGATTGTCAGGTATTTCTTTTAATTGTTTATTTACCAAAGTAAATTCTTCTTTTATATTCTCAAAGCCACCCATCACCAGTTCGAAATCATTCATTATTTCTTGTTTAAATTTAATTTTTTCTTTTAAAATTACCCTTTCTCTAATTAAATCTTCATTCAAATGATTTTCAGGTAATAATAAATTTGACTTAATACTTCTTATTTTTTCTCTAGCTCTTTCTATTTCATCCCTTAAAGTCTTTAATTGAGAGCTATTTTCCTCAAGTTTTCTTTCAGAGTTATTTTTTATAAACTCAAATGTTTTTTTCTGTTCTTCTAGAAATTTAATGTTGTCTTTTATTGACATCGGATTTGAATTACTGTGCTGTTTTAATAATGAATCCTCTACCTTTTGATGACATGTGGGACATAATCCCGTGTTAAATTCCATTTCATCTAGTGAACCTAATTTTTGTATTTTTTCAATATCTTTATATTTTCTTAAATCCTCAATAGTAGCGTCAATTCTCTTATTAACAGTAACTAAATATTTTTGCTCAAGTTCATATTTTTGAATAGATTCCTGAGATACCTGTTCTAATCTATAGTATTCTTCTTCATAGTGGTTCAAACTTTTTAATAACTCTTTTCTATTTTCTTCCACTGTTTGCAAATCACGAGCATTTATTTTTTTTAGTTCCTCAATTTCTGTTTTCAACACTTCAGTTAATTTTAATGCTTTGTTATTTGCATAAACCAATATTTGTGTCTTTTCTAGAGTAGTTTTTTCGTCAAGATTCAATGGTAAGTTTACTACCTTTCCATTTATCCTTTTGGGCAAACTTTCAACTTCCTTAATCTTATTTTTCCAACCATTTTTCAGTTCTTGTAGTTCTGAAATAAGCTTTTCACGTTTTAAGGTAAGCGAGTATGAATCTAAGTCCAATAAGAATTCTAATGCTCTTTTTTCTACTTCCTTAATACTGAATTGTTTTGGAGTATTACTTTGTATCCCGGACCATCCTCTTTTTTGTTCCACTATCATTAAAGGAAAAATACATTCAACATAAAGACTAGTAAGTGCCCCATTATATTTTGTTACTTCTGGTAATTCCCAGCTTAAAAATTCTACTAACATCTTATGAAAGCCACGCTCTCTTGTTGCACTACCAGACTGTCTAACAAAATAATCTCTTGACTGTTGAAGGTTTAAATCACTACTATATGAACTTTCATATACAGTAATTAAATGAATATCATTTCCTCCCTTTACATCCCTCTTTAAAGTAATAACGTCCTTTTTATCATTTTCAATTTCTAAATACACTGACGATTTAAATACCTCTGTATAGACATCTTTCTCATACTCTAATTTATCTTTCACAACGTAAGGCAAAGGTACTTCATGTTTAGAAGTCAACATTCCTTCAAGTCCAAGAGCATATATAATTGAATTTACACAAGTTGATTTTCCACTGGAGTTTTCTGCTCTAAGAACATTAAGACCTCTGTTAAATAACATGTCAGTTCCAAACATTCCATCTGTTGTTTCAATTTTTATTATTAACCTATTAATTTTTAATGTCATTCTTTCTTAGCTCCTTTGTTAACTCCGACAAAAGTTTTTCACTAAGACCTTTCCCTATTAATTTGAAAAAACATTTCTCGTTTTCAAGAATGTCAGTTGCTTTGTCAATTTCACCAGCAAATTTCTTCCCTTTGTCAGTAAGTCTAATTCTATTTCCATTAACTAGTTCTATATATTCTTCAGCTAAAGCAATATCTATTATTCTATTAACACTTGGTTCATATCTAACCACCAGATTAAAGTAACCATCAGTATTTCGATTGGTTATAAAATTTAATAACTCACTTTGGTTCTTCATATTCTTTACAGCCCAACATAAAATTTGCATTTTTTGAAAACTACTTGTGTACTTCAAACAACATTTATCTAAAATTAATACTACTATCGCTAGTTTCCAAATAGGTCTTAGTTCAGGGGGGATTGGCGAAGACCTTTTATTAAATTTATAATTAATATCTAAAGCATCTAAATACTCATTTTCATTCATTTTATAATCTCCTTAAAAATCTAATGGACATCTCATTAGCCAATCTGAAACAGCTTCATATGATAAAACCGATAAGGAATTAGGATTTATTCCATCTAACTCCTTCTCCAAATCACTCTTATACTGAAAAAAAGTGCTCTGAAATTTTTTTAACTCCTCGTCCATATCTGTAAGTAAACCAAATTGAATAAAGTCCTCTTTAAAAGATTTAAAAGAAATTACTCTCTCATATATATCGGGATATAAATTAAACAAGTGTGAAAGTAAATGTTGACCTGTAATAAAATACTTTATTGTTGTATCAATAAAATTATTTTTCTGTGAAGGTGATAATCGATTTATTTTATCGACTTTCCTCACTAAATTATTGATTAAAGTTAAATTCTCACTTTCACCTTTCCAACTTTCTATATCCTCTGATGAAACGTCTTTTGAAATAAAGTTCAGTGTTGTATTCTTCAATTCTTGTTGTTCGACCTTAAAATAATCATCTGTAATAACTAATACTTTAAAATCATTTGCTACATAAGGTAATTTTTCCTGTCTTACTTCTTGTGATTTTTTTTCAGTATGCTTAAGTAATCTTGCACTTTTGTATCTAGGAACAACTAAAATCCATCTTTTAATTTGTAATTCTCCAAATATTTTTGTTAAATGTGATTTATTTTTTACAAATTTATTTATATCTCTCGTGATTTTATCTCTTTGATTTTCATATAATTCCTCTGTTGTAACAGGTTCTTTGGCTGCATAACATTGGTATACACAACCATCTAGAGAAAAACCTTCAAGTCCATAGTCTCCACCATCTTCATCTGAAACATCTTGATAATCTGTTCCATGATGTCTTTTCAAGAGTAGCTGTATATGATTCTCCCACTCTTTTCCTTCCCAAATTTTCATTAAAATTTTCTTCCTCTCAAGTTCTTTCTATGTAAATTTTACTATACTAGTTATATATTAACATTAACTATTGGAACTATTGTCTATAAAAGAACAATGCAATAATATTTAAAATTTAGTTCTACCGTTAAAGAAGGGCTTTTATAAGTAAAAAGAGAACAATTATGATTTGAATTTAGTCAATTAATAAAATCGATATTTCATTAATTTATAACTTTTGTTTATCATAACGCTTGGATTTTCTACTATATATCAAATCTAATATCTTAAAAGTACCTATTAACAAATAAAGCCTACGGAAATATCCGTAAGCCGTAGGCTAATGATCTGAATTTTTTATAATAATGATCTACCAAACTCCTCCTAGTTCCCCCTTTTTCATTTCCACAAAATATACCAAATCAACTTTACGATTTGTTCTTAATTTCCATTTTAACCATATTATATACCTTTTATTGAAAAATATAAAAAATAATAAAGATCCCATAATTTTAAAAAAATCCGGGTTATGTAATCAAGATAAGTAAAGATATATTTTATCCTTACCTACAAATTTCATGGTTATGGACTTACAATGTTGGATTTCAAGACTCCCTCTTGTAGAAAATCTCCTCCTTTTCCACTTTATAGAACAGCTTTGTAGTCCAATTTTATCAATATAATTATGATGTACATTTTTTTCTCTAACTTTTATTTTTATTCCTTCGCCATAATATATTTTATAAACACCTATATTACTTTCCATAAACCTCCTTTTTAATTTATCATCGGGTTTTCTTTTTACCGTATCTAAAGCTTTATAAAATCTATATTCAAAGCTTTTTTTATCATTAAATTCAGTTTCACCATTTAAATATTGTGAAACAGATAACAAAATTAACACACAACTCAACAAAATTTGCGCTACGTGAAAAATACTTTGTATTAAATTAAATTTAGGGTCAAACGAAACATTAAAAACACCTATACTCAAACTATGTAGAATAGGAGTTAATAGGTTAGGAGTAACGTCTTTACCCCAAAAATCTGTAATATTAATAGACAACGCTATGTAAATTGCTGCAAACAAAATAAACATCTCTAGCAATGTATGTATTGCTAAAGATAATCTTCCTTGCGACCTTAAAATTGTAAAACGGAAACCATTTAAATAGATAGCATTATCTAATTTTTGATCAATGTCCATTTCTTTATTATTCCACTTATTATAAAACATCTTTGAATCTACTCTTACAACATCTTTATAAAAAGCGATAATAATTTCTACACCCCTAGAAAGAATTCTAAAACTTATTAACTGAGCAATAAATATCCACACTATCGCACTCCATTTATCAAAGAATACACGTTCTTTAAAGATTATTTCTAAAAAATATAAACCACTTACTATTATTACGAATAGCATTGAACTTAAAAATACATTTAACCAATTAGCCCATTTAACAAGAAATTTTCTCTCTATTTGAATTTTTAACCATTCATAATTAGAAAGTTCCCTACAACCTTCATTTATTTCAAACCATCTCGGTTTTTTATTGCTATTTATCTCATGAATCTCAATATTTTCCACCAGTTTATCTTTACTTTCATTAGCTAATAAATAGTCTGGAGATATAAAAATCCAAAAAAAATTTCTTTTTCTAAAAATAGTCATCCATGGCAATCGTGTATAATCTGCATTTATTCTCTTTATTATTTTATTTTTCAAAAAAACGGTTATAGAACTGTAGACAATAATTATAATAATATAAAAACTAAAAATAGTTATTTCAAAATTAAAAGTAGTTAATTCAAACAGGTCATAAATCCCAAAATCCTTCAAAGACTTAGAGATATTATTATCTTCTAAGATCTCCCATTTAAGATATTTGCAAATCATTGCTAATAACAATACGATCACTACCGCTACTAAAGACCTAATCTTCAATTTACTGTAATACATATATTTACTATATGTATTAAATTCTTCTGCCTGTTCTTTTATATACTCATCATTTAAATCTTTAAACAATTCTTCTCGCATTCTAAATAACTCATTCCATTTCTTTTAAGTCTTGTCCTGCAAACAAATTCCATTCATTCCATCTGTACCTCGCTCCATTATATTCGCAGCAGCTTGTAAGGGACTCGAAAACCAACAGTCTTTTTGTAAAACTAACTCCTTATTAATTGCTTTAATTTTATTCTGCATTATTAGCCGATTTCTTTTATTCTTTATACTTAAATTCATAGAAAATACAGTAGAATTAGCTATTTGGGAATCCATAATACATTAAAATCATCAGAAACTTGTACCTCTTTTATATCAGCTCCACCTGTAGCTATGGGATTTTTCTAAAAGGAGTGGTTTGATGAGAAACAGCAAAGAATTTTGTCCGTATTGCAATGCTGATTGCAAGGAGAACTTATCCCGAAAGAATCACAAAAAGCATATGGTACAACGCATTTCACAAGAAACCTTTCATTATTTTAATTATTGTGTCTTTTATTATCATGTTTCACACATATGTATACAACAGTTTAAGAAATAGTTGATGCATTAACTCCATAAACTCTCCAGACTATTACAAATCCATCTAGCAAGAGTATCATCATCTTCTACAGCCAATATTCCCTCATAAATCGGATACGCATAATCAACTTTTTTTGACTGTATTATGAGTGCCTTTAAGAATTCATTCAAGTCTATACGGATTTGCTTATCTTTAAAATCGCCTGTTTCTTTGTCAAGGCTTGATAATATATGCCTTCTGACCTTTTCTGCCAAAACTTCTTCTTCATTATTTGTTGTAAAGACCATTTTAGTACCATTAATATATTTTGTTATTTCAATGCTTTCTGGTGATTTTAAAAGTTCTTTCATTTCATCAGCATTTTCTCCAACTACATTAAGATAATCATAGCCAACTTCAATTCCCCAACATTCTGCTAATTCAATCCAATTATAACCTTTAAATTTATAATTCATTATTTAACCTCCCTTATCTGTCTTTCAATCCTACTAAAGTCTTACTATATTTTTCAAACATATTCCCTTTATTCTTCATTTGGCAGGGTAGAATACAAAGCCTTATTCCGAGTAACTGACACAAACTGGACTACTTCATTCACAAACTTTTAATTTCAAATTTTATTTTTGATTAATAACTTTAATTGTTCTACCGTTAAAACTTCATCTTTTCTTCTAGGTATCATCCTATGACAGTTAGCACAGACTGGTACAAGGTCTTTCTCAGTGCCTACGCCCATCTCTTCTTCTAGTGTACTTAAAGGTTTAATATGATGTACTTCTATATAGTTCTTCCCTCTAGCCCCATAAACTTCTTCAAAATTAAACCACATACTTTACAAGACAAACCATGTATTTCAATTGCACGTTTACGGTTTGTTGCATCACGTTCATATCTGCTGCCGTAAATTGTGACCACAGCTCCTTCAGCTCTTGGTTCATACTGTTCGATTTCTTCAGACTCGATATCCTCAATTAATATTTCTAGTTCAATTTCTTCATTTTGTTCTTTCTTCTTTAGTCTCATTGTTCTTACATGAACTAAACCAATTTCAATATCTGTATTTTTAATTACAATTTCAAAGCCAAGATTAATCAATTTATCGTTGGTTTGGTCTCCACCATACAATATATCTACTTCTCTACCAACTGCTTCAAAACTAGCTAGGTGTAACACCTCTTTAGGAGGATACCTTTGACCTTTAAATACAAGGTCATAACCAGTAGATTGCCTATAACTCTCAATACCTACTCTCTTCGTTTTTTCAAGTGCTTCAAGGACATGTATTCGACTAATCTCTTTTGGAATTGCCATCTAATTAAACCCTTTCACTATAAATTATTGTTACTTAGAGTTTTCCTTATAGAATTGTAATTGGTCACCTATTGCTTTTCCTTGCAGTGGCACATTAGACAATACCCTGATGTTCAAGAGCTGGGATTAAGCATTCCCGATATTTTCCCCCTGCATAAAAGTCAATTTGTGGTCTGATTAAATTTTAAATTCCCTATTTGTTTAAGGACAATTTCAGACCACTTTTTCGTTCTGATACTTTCATATTTTTTAATGTTAAATCATATGGTACTATCATTTGCTCTTTACTTAGTAGTCCATATTTAGCAGATAGTATAAACCAGTTATCATAATTGTTCTGTTCAATGTATTTAACAGCCTTGCTAAACATTGTAAACTTCTGATACATCTTACCTGCTTAAAATGGATAAAATTTTTTTATTTAGTACAACTCACAAATGCTATCTTCAATTTCAACACTATCTTTCTTTTTAGGTAAATTATACCACGTATAATATAATCCTAAAAAAAGTATTAAAAAATCCCGCATCCTTCGATTTATAAATCACTCTAAGCTGGAGTATTTGTAGTTAAAAGGAGAAATTCATCATCGTAATAATGCGAAGAAAACCTAACGATGTGGTATTTTCGCCATAAATTAAATTAACATAATAATCCAGAATGATATATAGAAAAGGTTAATAATCTCTTGAATTATCGGTCTCGTATCGTAAAAATATTAACAGGGGTGGGGGACTAGGTGTGTTATTACCTCAAAATGAAAATTTATTTCAAGCAGTTTTAACAATCCCTTACCAAAAAAACACCTACAAAATGTAAGTGTTTTTGGGTAATATTATATACTTTAATGCATTCTTATAATAATATTAGAGTTTGTATCAATAATATTGTTACTATCAACAACCCATAAGTAAAAGCCCCCAAGGGGCTATATATCATGATTACTGAAACAAACAACCGAATCTCTCGTTGTTCGCTGCACCATATCTATATTATGAAATACGCTCGGATATACAATTAACGCTAATAAATAATTTATATCTTCTATATCCAAAAAACAAAGTCTGTAATTGCATAATCTGCAAATAAGTTAAACGCATCTTCTTCCATACAATCGAAAGCTTCTAAAAATTCGCCAGGAACTTTTCGACCAGAAGGATTCTGAATAAATGCATGTAAAGGATATTGCTTTTCATATTGAAAAACATGTCTTATATCGTCATTAAGGGGAAATTCTAAAAGAGCGTTTTCGAAATTATGAAGATGTTTAACTATGACTATACCATCTATAAGAGGAAATTCAACAGCAAAACCTTCAGAATCTTTATAAAACGAATTCTTTGTAAGCAAACCTTGGAAAGGATGCTTTAAAGCAGAAATAGGCTCATACATGAAATCATCCCACATTATAAATAATAGTCGATAATCATCAGAATACTCTTCACGATACGCTTCAAACTTTGCCTGAGCGCTAATCAAAAAATCTTTAATTGGATTATCCCTTGGTAAGGTAGTCTCTTCCTTAGACCCTAAAGACAAATCAGAAGGCATTCTAGCTGGTAACTGAAATGGTCTTTTTCTAGTCTTTCTATAACTAATCAATTTTGGCTTTTTAACCTCAGCACAATAATACTTTCCATTATAAACAGACCGAAATTCAGGATTCTTTTTCTTTTGCTTCAATCCAGGCTCATTCAAAAAGTATTTTTTCCCATCAATAGAATCTGCAATACTTACTGCGTGGTTAGCGATAAGTATTTCAGAAAAGACTGATAAAATATCTTCTAATGTTTCTTCCTTTTTACCCTTTAAAGCTACTAATCTTCTTATCATTTCATCAGCATATCCCGGGTTAACTTCATTTACATTTCCCAGTGATAAACATAAAGATGATAAAAGTGGATGTAATGAAAAGTATTTACCATCAAAGAAATACTTTAAGAGATGCTCATCTTCAACTTTCATTATCTTCTTTTTAAATTCAAATATTATATCTTGTCTCTTCATAATTCAACATCCTGCTTTTTTAGCACTATTTTACTATATTTATAAATAAAAACAAAATACTTATTTCACCACCACTCCACCTAAGCAAAAGCAAATCTCACATATATATTTCTACCGTTGACGTGTAAATTCTAAACCACCTCTTTCAACATATTCAAGTTTTACTTCATTTATATACTCTTTTTGCGACTTTATATATTCTACTGAAAGTTGGTTTCCATATTTTTTAATCACAACATCAATATTTATTCCTTTTCGTATTGCCTGTCTTAATAATGCTTTCGGATTCCGACTAGCTCTACTCAGAGATTCATTTAAATTTTCAGCCCACTTTATTACTTTATCATGCTTATAACAAGCGTTAATACGATTCTTATATTGAATACTAGTCATTTGATTTTTATCAGCCATATACTGAACTACTTGATTCCAAAGAGAAGAATCAAGATGGTACTTAACCCTCGCTTTTTCAAACCATTCAAACGGATTTCTAGATTGTTTGGATTGATTTAATGTTGCAGAAATAGGAATTATGTTCTCGTAAGTTGTCCCACCAAGACCATACTCTAACACTAGCTCTCCTAAAGCAAGCGGTACAAAATGGTCAAGGTTTATTCCTCCACCAACCCCCGAAAGCATACAATTAAAGTTAGAGTCTACCATGAGTTGGTATTCTTCTTCTTTAGTTAACGTGTTGGGAAGTCTCTCAAGCAATTCTTTTCTTTTTATACTAAGATATCCATATGTTTCTTTATAGCAAGTCTTGCATTTACCCCGCTTGGGATAGAAATCTGTATTAGGTTTTTTCTTTCTGCATTTAGTGCATGTTTTAAGTAAATCTTTCATGATGTTTGTCCCTCATTTTAGTTTAGATGTAGATTGTCGTTGTATACGGAATAAAAAAAACATATTACGTTTTAATTTTTACATTAATATCGCTGCTTAAAAGCAAATTTGTAGGTATGTATAAGTTTACGTCTGGAATTCTGCGCAGCAGATTCAAGACGAACCAAACATTCTTGCGAAGCAAAATGTGCGGTAGCAAAGGAAGTAGAATCCCTTTTATAGAAATTTAATATAAAGAATATGGAATGGGTTTAATCATTATTTAAACCAAGATAAACCCAAAAGATGGCTCCCCATTCACCTCACTACGTTCGCTGTTGCCCCTCCACTCTTGTTCCACAAAGTGGAGTGTCGCCTTAAAACTGCTTCGCAGATTTTAAGACGTAACCTAATCTATATCTCCATTTTTCACTTTCTAATAAAAACTCATCACTACTTCCATAAATAATAAAAGAAAGTGATGAGATTTTTAATATTGAAAGAGAAAGATATAGTATTCACGAAATAAACTTAGAATTTAATAACTTTTTGTTTTTGAATTTCAATAATCCCAGCATCTATTAGTGCTTTAATTTCTAAATTATTCGGGTTTAAATATCTACTAAAGTTACTTGGATGTATTCCAAATTTTTCTCTTATATCTTTTTTCTTATGAATCCCTTTTGGCAAATTTTTAAGATACTCTACTAATTCAACTATTTTGTTATCTTTACCCATTTTACGTTTATCATTCTTTTCGATGTTAAGTTCAATTAATCCTCCTCTCCTTACCCCATTCAATTTTTTAATTGCCATTTCAAAAACATCTTCATCGTTATTAACAATATAAAATTCTGCATTAGGTTTTTCATTTCTTTGTATTCGCTTAATACTTTGATAGATTTCACTAGCTAAATATGAAATTTGTAAGGATTTATACTTATTGTTCTTAAATCTACCTTTTTCTATTTGAATTACATCTTCCTCAAGTGCTTCAACTCCGCTATATTGAAGATATTGTACTGGGTAGGTTTCCATGGGTAAATGCTGAGTACCAACAACCCAACATTGTTCAAAATCTTTATATAAATTTTTACCAATTAGGTTTCCAAACCAATTTATTGCAATTTCTTCATCTTTGTAATCGTTTCCAACTCCAATGGAATCAAAATCCCTTTTTTCCAAAGCATTTAGAAGGTCTTTTTCGTGAGTCTTTAAACAAACGATTAAAACTTTCATTCCTATTTTTTTTCTTTCTACTATCAATTCGCAAACCTTATCAAAATACTCTTCCTTCCTTTTATTTATTGAAGTCTTACTTGAGTTATAGTTTACTCTATAAACAATAGAATTTTTATGTTTGATAATTCCTTTTTGCACTGAAAGCTTTATCCAAGGTGAAATCCTATATGTATAATCTATATCAGCACTAGCATCAAGTATTATGTTGTTCTTTAGACCCCACAATCGATGATTTGTGTTAGAGGTAACCAATCTTTGCCCATGATAGAATATATTTTTAGAAGCTCCTATCACTCTTAGAGTATCAATATAATCATAAATTTTACTAATATTAGTGATTGAATTTTTATTTATCTCAATTTTCTTTTGAAATACCTTTAAGTCTTCCAAGTTTCCTATATCTTTAACAACAGGGCATTTATTAGCATCATATAATGACCTTTGCTTCCTAATGGCTTCTAAAAAGGGGCTTGAAATTTTTATAAACTCAGAGTCTAATTGTGGTGGTACAACCTGTTGTACCTCTTTATATATTTTTTCAGAAAACGAGTAATTAGGGAAAATAGGCTTTTCGTCTATGATTAATGTGTGCCTGCCTTTTGTAAATGCCATGCGGAACTCATCATTTAAACACAAATCCATGTATCTTTTATGGCTAATCACAATTACTCTAAATTTCTCTAAGTCTTCGAGTTTATTAACCCATTCCTCACTCCAATTATCACTAGTGATACCTAACACTCTTGTATCATTTGGAAGAATTGGAATTGAACGTACAGCTTCTTCAATTTCCGAATTAAATCTTTTTACTAAAAGAAAATTCCTTGGCTCTCTTTCAGTTAAGAATTCGTTCAAGTGGTTACCTATAATACGATTAGCATGGTATGACTTACCTAATCCTGCTTCCATGCATACTGCGCTGAACATGCCTACTCCTGTTTCTTTGTCCAATATACTTTTCTCAAAAATATCTATTTTCCTAGTATATCTTTTTTTATATTCAATGGCATATTTGTCATTTCTATAAGGGTTTGGAAAAACAAGTTTGTGTTCTTCTTCATCAACTTCTATTTCCTTTTCTACTAATTCTTGAATCATTTTATTGGCTTCAAAATTTGATATTGCGTATTCTCTACCTTCATCAGTGTCCAGGAAGTTAATATTTAACTCTTTATAAGCATAAATAGAGTCTTCCTCAAAATCATTATTTTGATGTTCTAAATTTATCACCTTACCACCCCATGTACTCTTCTTTTTTTCAATAAAAAAAGTTATTATGTTAATCACATAATAACACGCCGTCGTAATTTTAGTCAACTAATAATTGTATTATACGAATGACCCAATGTCAATGGATTGATACATAAAAATGATAAATATAATTAAATTTCTTTTTAAATTGTAAAATATTGTAATCATTTAATTTAATAAGGATACTCAGCCTTTTAGTTCACTATCTAAAAAAGTCTACTCCATATGGTTACCTATTGTTACAGCATCATATCTTAACAGATTTACGACTTCTTACTTATACCATCTAGAAACCCATACCCTACAATTATTCCCTTTAATAGACTGTTTAAGCAGCGTTAAATTCAGTAATGATTTATTAACACCCTGTAACACCCTGTTTAAAGCTTTCTAGAGCATTAATATTCGCCTATTTAATATCATGGGCAATCCCCCACCTTACCAAAAACCCCCTTCTTAGCTTAGCAAGGGGGGGATGAGAGCAAATGTATTAGATTAAACATTTAGATTATTATTAGGATTATTGTCAGGGTTTGAACGGTCGTATCCACCGCCTTGCTCTTCTGTTAATTGAGTATTTGGATTCCCATCACCATCACGATAATAATCTGAAACAACCGTACCGTCAGCCCTTGTATAGCCCTCTACATAGCCAGGTTTTACATCATGAGTACCTGGTGACTGATTATCTGTATTTTCCTGAGCGATGTTAGCGTCTGTAGAAACTCCATCCGCTCCATCTAAGACATCGACGACCCCTATAGCTAAAGCTCCTACTGCTACAGTTGTAACAAGTCCTGAAGCACCTTTTTTCACCATATCCATATCACCGTCAATAGCTCCAACAATAACTTCACCACTGTTCTTTACTGCATTTTTAGCTGTATAATAAACACCTTTTGCTGTTATACCTACAGCAGCTCCCATGTCATTGAGACCTTCATCTCGTTTATTTACATCATCTTGAACGATTCCTGAAACCGTATTAACTGCTCCATCCGTTAACGTTCCAATTGTATCTCCAGCGAAAGCAGATGCCTTTTTTACACCATCACCGATATCCTCAAGTAGTGATGCACCTGTGACTTCTCCTATAAATTTAATTGGTCCACCAACAACGGTTCCAGCTAGAGTTCCCAGCCCATTACCTAGTTCGCGAAATAAACCCATTCTATATACCTCCTACAAAATACCCATATTCCTATTATATAGAATTTATGATAGTCTGTCTTGAAAATATTTGTCCTCAAGAAGGATAGAATATTCATACACTAATAGCCAATGTGAAATGCACCCCAAATTAAGCTAACTTGTATTCGGCAATCAAAAAATGCAGTTTATGGTAGTATTTTTTTGCATAGGAAATAAGCCGAAAGAAATCAAGTTTTGAATAAAAATTTGCATATTTTCTACTTATTAATTATTTTCTTTATTAAACAAAAGCACCCGTTAGTTTAAGTGTAATACTTCACAATCTTGCTCTTATACAAACAAGGATAGTAGTCCACCTCTCGTTCCTAACAAGAATAAGGTTGATGGGGTTCCTTCCTTTTCAAAAGGAAATCTTCCCCTTAAAGAGATCTTTCGTTGAGAATTAAAACAAGTTGAATAAAATTAATCACCATCGTTACTTCTAGACACAACATTTTATGATACTTCTAACATGAAATAGGCTTTTAAACCAGTAACAGCCACCTAAAAGTAAGCATATTTTATTGAAGATAGTACACGTAGTATCTCTTAATTACACATAACTGAAAAAATTTCTTCGTTCAAATCTCTTGTTAGATGTCAGTTCAACCTAATTATTAAATAAACAGGGGTGATCAAAATGCTCAATTTTCAAAATGACCTTCAAACTTTGGGAATGGATAATTTCCAAGTTGGTCAGTTAATTCCAATGGGTCCTCAGAGTCAGGATTCGAGAATAATATTCGGCGGTATGCGGTGCGGTGGCATGATGTGCGGCGGTATGCGTTGCGGCGGTATGCGTTGTGGAGGATTCCGATGTTTCGGTTGCTTCGGCTGCTTCGGCTGTGGTGGTTGTGGTGGTTGTTATAGCGGCTACAACGATTACGACGATTGGTACAATTACTAATTCACAAAAGTAAGAATGGATATCTATTGAAATAAAGTGCCCATGCATAATTTGCGGGCAAGGGCACTTCTTTACTGATTTTCATTTTGGACAAAAAATCGTACACTAACTGATAGGGCACAATCGTAACGATCAAATAAGAAATGGGATTCCCACAGCAACCCCACTGTTCAACTAAAGCACCCGTTAGCTTAGTAAGAACCTACAAAATACCAATTTTCATCTAACTTTTCTATTTGTTTAAAATCTCCATCAAAATCATGTTGACTTGGCTTCTTATCATTAGGTGAATACACGAATCCAGAGAAATTATCTAACATTCCACGGTATGTGAAGAATAAAATGAAGCTACCGTTTTTTTCAATAACAATCTCCCCTCCACCTTTAGATAATTGGTCGTATTTTTCAGGTAATTGGATAATTGATGAATCGTATGAAATATTCGGTTTAAGAGTGCCGTTTTCCACCATTTTCACAACTTCTTCTCTTTCTGATTTATTCGTTTTGAAGTCCAAATCTAACATAACTTGAGTGAAAGGAAAGAACAGCCATAATAAGACGGTTAATAACTGGATAGCAAACGGCTTCCAATCCGTATTTTTAAATAAATTGATAATTGTTTTTACTGTAATGACAATAAAAAATCCAAATACCACTAACCAAATAGGTAGCATTAAAAATTCTGTTACTATTTCAATCAGATTCCATTGAAAAAATGCAATTAAAATAACCAATATGCTACTAACTAACGACAAGAATAAAAGTTGATTATGTTTCAAGTTTTTCACTCTCTCAAAGTATGTTTTTGCTTCATTGTATAGATAAAATCATAAGGATATCAATGGTGGTATGTGGCAAACCTTGTTCCACTAAACTGCCCGTTACTTTAATAAGGACGTTATAACAAAAAATAATATTTATGCAGAAAACTGCATGTTATTTTTGATTATCTTTGTATTAAACATACATTCCTATTAGAATTCATACTTCCGAAACATGCATAGTTTAATTGCCACAAACAGCTAACTTTCAATTTGAATTGGCAGGAAACATGTTATATGTACTCTAAAGTATAAATAATATTAAATTGATATAAATTATCCCACCCAAGGAAAGAGTGCCGCTCCCGTTCTATCTATTATAAATTAAAATTAATAATCTAAACATATAGTAAAGTTGTTTTCTCTTTGCTTACTTCATGCAGTTATATTCATTTTCATCCAATTCAGGAAAAGCTCTTTTCCATAATTCAAAAGTCTTATAAAGAGTTCTTTCTCCGTTTCTATTTAGTTGAACATTGACGTAACCATATTCATAACTAAAGCACTTACTCATACAAGAAAAGAGCTTTATAACAATCAAATATAAAAGGTTAACTTTTTACTACTACTTTAATACAGAAATATATTAACTTATATTATATTTATAGTTATATTTTATAGTTTCGGAGTATATATACTCTGTATTATATTACAAGTAAAAAGTTAACCTTTTAAATATTTTGTTGATTTGGCGCTGTTTTAGAACTTTTTTAATTATGATAATCTTGAAGCAAATATGAGTGTCTTCGAATCGGATTTACTCAAAAGTCGGGGAAATGGTGTGCTAGAGTATGTTTTTGAGAACTAATTTCTTCAATTAGTTTTAACTAGCCCCCCCAATATAAAGCAAGCAGGAAGCAGGTTTGGCTTACGAATATTAAATTATTTAAATGGCGTTCATTTCTTTATTCGTGTAAAGCGCATAAAAAATTCAATACTCTTAACCTAATCAACAATTTATGATAAAATGCAGTAATAAATGGAAACCTTTCAACAAGCCTACGACCATATGGAGGTCTTTGTGCAATGAAAGGAAGCATTACTAAAAATAAAAAGACAGGTAAATGGGATTTTGTTTTCGATGGCGGGATAGACCCTCTCACAAGGAAACGTAAGCAAATCAAACGAAGAGGTTTTGAATCCAAACGTCATGCCATGGAAACGATGACTAAGTTAAAGGCTGAAATATTAGAAAATGAGTTTCTTGATTTAACACAAATGTCCTACGATAGATACATGGATGAGTGGTTTCAAGAAAGAAAAAATCGATTACAGCAATCCACCTTTGAGATTCACTCAATCTTTTATCGAAATGTCATTAGACCAAGACTCGGTCATCTTAAATTACAGCAAATAGTTCCAATCCAAATTCAAAAATTTGTTAATGACCTCGTGAACAACACATCTTATTCAGAACACACTATTCATCTCATTTTTCGAATTGTCAGCGCATCTCTAAAGAAAGCTAAAGTCTTGAAGCTTATCAAGTATAACCCTTCAGAAGGAATTACACTTCCAAAGATAAAGCGAAAAGAAATAAATGTTTGGTCTATCGAACAAGTCAATTTCTTTATCAGGGAATCTAAGAATATTAAGCGGCTTACCCGCTGTAATATCGGATTTCTCATTTCAATCTATACTGGAATGCGCCAAGGAGAGGTTTTAGGTCTAAGGTGGAAAGACATTGATTTCAAAGCACAAACTATCTTTGTGAGACAAACACTTATGCAAAACGCTGAAATAAAGGCAGGGGCAAAGAACCAGTCAAGCATACGCTCCATCCACATCCCAAATAAACTTGTCGATGAGTTGAAAACCTACAGGAAGCAGCTAATGCAAGAAAAGCTTATTCACGGGCAAAGTTATCATAATAACGACTTAGTTGTTTGCACTCGAGACGGTAAACCCATGATACCGAGAAACTTTCGAAAAGAGTTCTATAATCTAGTAGAGAAGCTGGGCTTACCTAAGATACGTTTTCACGACCTTAGACATACTCATGCCACAATTTTGATTCAGCAAAATGTAAACGTGAAGCTTATCTCGGAGCGGTTAGGTCATTCCGATATTCAAACAACGCTCAATACTTATAGTCATGTTCTACCAGATATGCAAAAATCCGTCTCGCAAAAATTGGATAAAATTATTGGAATGTGACCAAGTGCGTGACCAATGACTTGAATAGTGTATCAAATGCCTGATAAATCAACATGAAATCCATCCAATATCCCTACATGCCAGAAGAAGGCATGGTTGAACCTGGCGAACTGAAAATTCATCAAGCTTCACATGCTCGTTATTTCGAAGATTTCTTGAAATTCGTTGATTATGGTGAATCCATGCCAGAAATTTTGAAAGCACAAGTCATGAATATGGTACAGGAGCATGTTCAAGAAACATTCGCTGATAACAGCGAAGAACTGCAACAATTTGAACAGGCGATGGAAGTTTGGGAAGCGAGCGAAAAACGTGAGATTCAAGAGCGACTCGACACACATCAAGTGATTGAAGCCACAGCACAAATCGTTGAACATACACCTGATGCAGAAATGCGGATGACAATTGGCAATACTTCTGTGAAAGGATTGCTTTCTGATTTCGGCGAGAATGTCCATTTAGGGAAAATTAATGGCCGTTATGTTTTACTTGTGGATGCGGAATCCATTGTGTTTGAAAAAGGCGTCTCACCGATTGAATTTCATAAACCTGATGATGTGATGGCGATTTTGGAGAGGATACGGCAGAAGGAATAGACGGAGTAGAGATTAAGGGGAGTATAGCGTAAAAATTTGGATTTATGGCCAAAAATGTGACCAATATTGTGAACACGAAATAGGCATGAATAGAAGGTTTGTGACCATAAAAAAATAATTCTGTTCTTTCACTTGTTAAAGTTCTCCTACAATTTTCACACGAATAGTAGTGAGGATGACTCATAAGAAAAGTGCCAAATCCTTTTGACTCATCCTCTCTGCTAATAAGTTTCCTATTTATATCATAAAGGAACATGATTGATTTTAAGTCATGAAAAAATATTGCGGAATGGCAAAAAGATTGGACCGATTCTTTATCCATTTTTTTAATCCTCACACATGATTCAATAGTTTTGAATGCTATAACACATTTTCGTTTTTTCTCATTCTTCCTCTTTTATTTATACTTATTTTTTTACCCTGCTTGATATAAACAATTTACAAAGTAACACTAACCCTACAATATCGAAAGACACTAAAAGCTTTCCCTTCTCTCCTATTTTTTTCATGCGCTTACTCAGCCATTTTTCCTGCATTCTTTATTCTTCGAGATTAAAAAAGAATCATTTCCCTTATGTTCCTTCTTGCCTTCTTTCACTTTTTTCTCTTTATTTATAACATCGATAAATCAATCTTTGAAAACTATTTTATCCTCTCATATACTCACTTCCAGGTCCTGCTATCCCCCTGCTTTTTTTTCATAAAAAATAAAAAACACGATGAAAACTGGAGTCACCCAATTTTAACTCGTGTCAGGGTTAGGAGGAAGGGCAAAAGAGCAAAACCAGTCAAAAACCATTCTAAATCTTTTATTTCGCAAAAATCAATTTATTTCAAATGGTATTTTCGTAATATCCGAAACATCTTTATGTTCATATTTTATTACTTCAAACCCTGGCACCCGCATTGTGATTGTATCAAATCCATTACGTACGATATCAATAATTCTTTCTGAATCAAATAGCCTTAATTCTCCATAGTATGTTTTAGACGCTTCGAGTATCTCTTTACCTATCGACCTTAAAAATACCTTTTCAAGAATCACTTCACTTCCTACAGTCAGAAGTTTTTTCGATTCCTTTTTAACAACTTTCCACTGATTTTTTTCTTTTTCTAAAGTGTAGAAGATATTTAGCCCATCTAACTTAACTACATGGATGTAGGCGATATTCTCCTTAATATAAATCCTTGGTTCTCTCACCCATTTCCATACGTCTGATACATCTTGTTTTGCATAGAGTAAACTATTACGCTCATTTTTCTGAAAATATCAACATTCTTAATTTCTTCGTAATTTGCGGAGATGTAAGATAAACAGAATCATCAGCAATATACATGAAGGTGCTTTTTTCATTTTCCTTTCCCAGCCATAAATGAATTCCATGTGTAGGCAGTTCCCCTTCTTCTGCCATGTATTCAACCATTACATCGTACTCTGGTTCAGCTATATCAACCTTCCCTAGTTGTTTAATAGCAGTTGTAATTGCCTTTTCAAAAATATCTAAGGATTCTTTATCTTTGAAGGTTAGAATAAATTCTTCGTTCATCCCTCCGAATCCCTTTGATTTTGAAATTTTAACTTCTGATATTTTTTCATCTAAGAGAACCATTGTTTCTGCTTGTGGTGATTGGCAACCCGCAAAAATCAGACAACAGATAACCATCAATATTGGAAAAATAGCTTTCAAGATACTCCCACTCTCTATATAGCTTTAGATTGTCTTAACTTTTCTACTGAAATATGGACCACACCAGCCTGTTTCATGAGTTCTTACATAAGTCCAGTTAAATCCTTTATCCACCACATAAACATCATATTCATTTACGAAATCATTAGCAGTTAAAGATGAAGCATTTTCAAGTATATAAGCATCATCGGAATGCTGATAAAAAACATAACAAGACTGTTTTTGTCCTTTGTTAAAGGCTATATCTACTTGTTCCTCTTTCAAACACTTCTTCTTCTCATAACTAAATACATGCCATAAAAACCCACACAATCCGTCTTCATCATAGATATATATAGGCTTCTTGTTTAACAAGGTGACTATTATACTCATAAAAGTGAAATAAGAATGGAATTGGAAATAATGACAAAATAATTTGGTTAGCTTTCATATGTACACTCCTTCCAATTTAGAAAAAAAAGCCGCTGCACTGCTCTTATTTAACAATCGCACTTGTTAGTTTAATACCTTTCTCTAAATAAACGATTTCCAATTAGAGTCTTTAATATCTTCTTCGTTTGGTTTTCTCACATCTTTAATAAAGCGTTTTTCTGATGCTCCAAATTCAATAATTTTTTTGTGCTTGTCTTAAAGATACTTCATTTGCCCCCCTTCATAATCGGGGTCATCAAATCGAATCCCATCATCTTCCCAAAAACAAATTTTACATATGTAGTAGGTATTTGGTGATTCTTCGTCTAATGTTTTATATCTACAACATCATCAACTAATGCCACCATATTTATTACAATGAAATTCTATCTCTACGAAACAAGGAGAAGAAACACCCTTTTCTGAGTACTTTCCTCCTACAATAACACTATATGAACGACCACTATCAAGTGTTAAATAATCATATCCTGTTTGTATCCAGATTCCATCGTCACCCTCTACTTGCGAAGATATAGAGTTCATCCCTGAGAACAACTGTCTGCCTTCAGGTGTATTTGAATTTAATTGTGTCTCAAAAGAACCTGAAAAACTAATTGTCCTTACATTGGACCCAGTATGAAGTCTTGCTATCTTCGGTACTAAATCAGGAGCATAAGTATCGGTGTTCTTTGACACAATAATCTTAGCTTTTGCTCTATCTTCTACCATTTTCTCAAATTCTTCTACTTCAACCCAATATTCATCAAGAAACTCGTCAATAGGTTCAATTTCCAAGTTTGCTCCATACTCTGAATTTACTTTCTCTATGGTAGTAACATATTCCTTGTAATAATCCTCCTTTTGTTCTTGAGTTAAATCTAAAAGAGTTGGTGCTACCACTACAACTTCTTCGGCTTTGTTGGTATCAGATAAACTCTCAATTTCTACTGTTTGTCCATCAGTCAAAGATTCCGATGTCTTTTCAATTTCCATTTCCTCATTTACACACCCTACTAAAACGATAGCTCCAAGTAAAATCCCTGCATATAAATATTTTCTCAACATCCTCACTCCGTATAAAAGATTGTTAAATTATTACTATTGTTAGTTTATATCGTTTAATCGAACAGGGAAATCAATTCCATCTTCTTGCAGTTCTTTTTCTATATCAAAATTCATCTTTCCATCACGAAACGTCGCCAAAGGGTCATCCTCTTCGATAATCCATGCTTTTCCTTCCCAAACATCTACTGTTTCTGACCGTTCAAAACTTTCCCCATTTTGCTCAACATTAAGTGAAATTTCAAGAAAAATGTATGACCATCTTCATATCTAATATTTTCAATTTCATAACCCTTGATTTTATAATTTTGTTCTTTTAAATAATCAATCTTCCACAAATAAAACTTTCTCGCCTCTTCTTCGCTCAATGTTGTGCCATCTGTAGGATGTCTATCTTCTGTATAATCATACAAATACAGTTGTTCAAGCGCCTCTCCATAACCTTCATCTTTAAGAGCATTATAATAATTTTTAGTAACGCTTTTTGCCTTCTGTTCTTCCATGAAATTGCATCCAATTAACATAAGAATTATTGTAAAAACCAATATAATTAGAATCAGCTTCTTCATGTCTCACCTCCCAACCGATTTAACTCCATTTAAGTAAAGAGAAACATCTGCTATAATGTTCGCGTTTTCCCTCCTTCAATTAACTTAAAATGAATATTGAATGATGTTCCTCCTTCAATATGTTTGGGAACATCTGATAATTCGAGTAACTCCTTCAAATGAATAGACTTTTTACGATTTGCTTCTATCGTAATACTATATGGACCAGCAATATTCATAAGTGACTCCATTCGTACTTCATCTTCCATTAAAAAAGAATCTAAAAATTCTAATTCAAATGACACATCTTTACTACTTCGATTATGTAACACAAGATTACATTCCCCATTCAATTCGTTTTCGCTCACATACTCAAAATGGCAATTGCCATTACCATCGTATGAAATTGCTAAAATGCCACTTGCTAACGTTTCTTGGTACATTGCAATTAGAAGATTAGGTAAAATTGTATATACGATTACAACTATTATAATTGTCCGAAAGCGATATTTCTTCATGCCAATGACAAATAAAAACATAGCGATTATAAACAAAATGGACCCAATTATACCAAGGGGAATAAATCCATCTTGATTACGGATTGGAAACGACATGAATGTGGAACGTACTTCTAACATTACGTGATTAGGAAACGGGAAATATAAATACATGCATATACCTAAAATAATAGCTGAACTAATGAGTGCCACTTTACTTCTTATCATCATATCCCTCCTCCCTTTACTTCCCTTTTTAAACCACGATAAAAGGTCTTATTGCTTAACCTAATAGTTCTTTACCTTTTTATTTTTGAAATAAATAAACGAGTTAAGTGCATTCAGTCCTAAAATAATAAGAAACATGTATGAGGAAACAACATCTCCTCCTAAGCCTAATTCATCAGCTATGTATCCCATAATAATTAAGTTAATTCCAGTAACAATTATAGAAATGATTGCAATGATACTGACAACGAATCCATTAACGATGTTGGTTCGTTTTCTTTGGGCAAATAAAACAATAGATATAGCAATAATAAAAGTTATAAAAACTAATCTTATAAAATCGTATATTTCCATTCCTGCTACACTTCTCCCTCCACTATTTAGTTGCGTTTACAAATATTCATCTCACTTCCAAAACCAAGGCATAAAAGGCATCACCATTTGATACATTGACTTCCTTTGGCTTTGGTTCATAATCTATCTCAAACGTAACTTCTACACCAGGCTGTATATGGATAGGTTTCACGTTCTCTAACAGTTCAACTAGTCCAGCGATATCAACACAGGTACTTTCCGTTTCCCCTTTCCAACAATATGCACCAAGTTTCGTTTCTATAGAAATTTTCCATTGTGTTTTTAGCCTCAACATTTACATTTATATTAGATTTTTTTATTTTAGTTATCCCCTTTATAATTCGAATTTTTCATGTACGGACTCCCACTAAAAACAAGGGTCCTTATGTCTTCCGATGAATTCGCTCACTTTAAACGTGGCGATTAAAACTTCTTAATAACGCTTGTTCTTTCTTTGATCATTTCAAAATTAAAATCGTCAATTCTTCCTGTAAGGCTTTCTTTAGCGATTTGATTAACTAATTGTTTGACAGTAACTTCATTAATTGCCTTTTCCATCTCATTAAGCATTTGCCTTTTGTTTGTAATGACCACTTCTTCTGCTAGTGAAACAAAAGTCGAGACTGTGAAATAAACATCTTTTACCTACGCAGGTTTAACCAGTGCGTACTAAATGTGATTATAATTGAAATAAATTGAATGAAGAAACTGCTGGTATTAAATTCGATACACTTGACAAGTTATGTGAAGCCTTAGATTGTGAAATTACGGATTTGATTGAAAGAATTAATACAAATAAAAAAGCCCATAAAATAAGGCTCTTCATAGTCTTACATTAATTCCAACTGTTATTTCTTTTTTAAACTAGTTAGTTCTGATACTGTATTTCCGTTGAATTTAGTTTTTACTAACCCAACGTTTTTTGCATAATAAGAAACATATCCATTGTCACTTTTTATCTCTATGCAATTTTTGAAGACTCCAGCAGCAGTTGATACTGATTTATTTGTAGATGTATAACGAGTCTTTCCCTCGTCTTCGTATCCCTGATACCATGATCCTCTTATTTTAATAGGGTAGGTTAAATCAATATAATACTCTGATTCCGGATAACCAGTATATAATCCTTTGTCATTTTCAAACACTAAATAGATATTATCTCTATTTACCTTCCATACATCCCAGTCACCTGAATATTTACCTGTGTACACATGTGTATATGATTTTCCTTTAGAATTATAAGTATAAATTTTTGTTTTATCCATCATATATGACACTGTTGGATTCTTGACTTTAATATACTTCGTGGCTACAAAAGCTTGTTTCTGATTATAACGTGTTTCAGTCCAACCATTCTTAGTTTGAGAATAGACTTGAATTTTAGCACCCTTTTTAAAAGAGCCAATGGTCTTGAATTTCTCACCAGCTCCACTTCTAGCAGCGAGAGTTCCTTTGGAAATATTCACATATGCTGTTTTTGTCGGTGATTCTGCTTTAACACTTAACGAACTAAAAGATAATAGTGCTGATACGCCTATCAGTATTGCCAATACATACTTACTTAACTTGCTTAACATAATACCCCTCCTTTTCAGTAAAATTATACCATCATAGGATATAAATAGTTAATAAAACAAATATTTCAAACTAAATACTCTTTCAAATCCTAATACTCAACGCTCAACGCTCCATTCCCATTACTTTTAAATTCCATTTTATCGCCATTAGAGACGTTTATAGGCGTTCTATTCTCCTACCTAACATCCCTTCAAACGCTTCTTCTGCATGGCTTGTTTCACAAAAACAGACCAATTGTCTGTTAAAATTTACTTTTACATAGTATTATTTCCTTTAATAAAAAAATTAGGGGGTCACTATCTTGAAGCAATTATTTTTTAGTTCATTATTACTAGTTCAACTCTGTTTTTAGCTACGTGTGGCGCCGTTGAAAAGCAAGGAAGTGCTGACCAAAACAGGCAGAACAAAAAGAAGTTAGTAATAAACCTGAGTAAACTGCAACTGGTAAAATTGTTTTTACTGAAGCTGGACAAAAAGGCATAGTAGAAGGCGGTACTTTAGAGTTGCTAAAAATTAAAATCGTCAATGAAACAGAGGACTGTTTAATACTGCTATAGTTAAAGAAAAATCATCGTTAACTTCTTCAATTATTTCTAAATCTTGATAGTCACTTATAGGTTCAATATGGCCTTGTGCATCTCTTATTGTTATCAAAAATCCCACCTCCTTAAAACACAAAATAAGCCCTGAATGGACTGGTATAATTCATCAATATAAATTAATTGTATTACTCCCCTCATAAAAAATTACCTAAAATTATCCTTTAAGTTTCATTTATTTTCCTTTATACTGATATGGCAAATCAAAATAAGGAGGAAGTAAAATGAAGAAAATATTGAAGATATCATTTGCTTTAGTTATTGCATTTACTTTACTCATCTCATTTACTACTAATTCAGAAGCTGCATCCACTTCAAAAGCTACGGTTACTGTGAATAAACTTGAAATTAGAAATGGTGCAGGGACAAAGTATAAAGTGGTTGGATACTTGAAAAAGGGTGACAATATCACCATTTTTTCTAAAACTAAGTCAGGTTGGTCTGAAGTTAAATACAACAAGAAAAAAGCCTATGTTACTACTAAATCCCTAAAGTTTGACGCAGCTAAAACAATTGTAGCTAAAGTAGGAAAAACAACAGTTCAAGCAGATAAAGAATTAGTTTATCCACAAATTTCTGGATTATCGACAAAGTCAGTTCAAGATAAGATTAATAATACTCTTCGAAATCACATTAAAAATTCAATAAAATACAAACAATTAATGTTAGAAGATTTAGATGAGTGGAAGTTAGAAGATGATGGGACTTATCCTGACTTCGCATTCCAATGGGAGTATCTGACTTCGTATGAAATTGCTTACAATAAAAACAACACTCTAAGCATTATCATGTATGATTACAGATACATGGGCGGTGCTCACGGAAGTACAGTTGCTACTACTTATAACTTCAGTCTTAGTACCGGAAACCGTATAGTTATCCATGATGTACTAAAAAATAGAAACAACTATTTAAAAGTTAAAAGACATGCTTATAATACAATGGTCAGTAACGAAAACTTTTTTATTGGTTCTCTGAATGATTTCGATATTACTAGAGATACTCAGTTTGTCTATGCTGATGGTGGAATGCGATTAGTTTTCCAAGAGTATGAGGTAGCTGCATATGCCTATGGGCATCCTAAAGTAAATATTCCATATACCGTTTATAAGTGAAACATAAACAGACCCAACAATAATTGTTAGGTCTGTTTTCTATAAAACTGTGATTTCATTCAGTCGGATATCGAAGAGGAGTCAACCAAAAAAAGACTAACAAAATGCTAATCCCTGATTCAATCTATGTCGCAGTTTCCACCTAATGTTAAAGAAAAAAGCACCCCGAGTGCGGGATGCTTTTTAGAAATTTAATCTTTTTGCAAAAGATCGCTGTTTGTCACACTTAATGCTTCGATTGAACCGCTTAAATCTAAAGTTACAACAAAACATCTTCATAACTAGTAGCTGAGAACGTCCATTGATAGATATAAGGACCATATGAACCTGGTCCTGTGTATGTTAACTTCCCTGATGTAACTTCGAATAAATCTGTAATATTACCAGAATATCTATTTTCAACCAATTTAATTGTATGCAGTTTGTTTCTCCAATCCGGATTGTCGGTAAAAGTGAAAACAGGCTTACCACCAACGAAGGCATTTAATTCAGTTAATTCAGGTTTACTATCCCCGGCCTATACCTTCTCTATCTCTCGGCTTTCGATAGGGCCTTCACCGTGCGGGCGACTTTCATCGCACACGGCGATCCGTCATCAATAGATCTCTAAAACTTATTTCCCCAATATATATAGTTCTATAGTATTCATGGAACTCCTTATTTCAATAAAAAATACACCTTACTCTACTGTAGGTGCTTCCTCGACTGTATACCCTTCTTCCTCCAGCATCCGTCTATATGGATTAGGAATTCCCTCAAGTTTTTTCATGTTATTATCAATCATGTAACGATATAAATTAAGCATTCTTTAGCGCCTCCAATTCCATTTGCTGTTGTAAAACTAGGTTGGCAAGATCATTCACTTGCACGAACAATAAAGCAACTAAATCGCCTAGCTGATTGTCATTTTGAAAGGTGGCGACTAATGATTCTCCTAGCTCGGACAATGCCACTGACTCTTCCACTTTATCCAATTCCTCAGTAGGAATTCCATGTTGACTCTAATATGTTCTAAATCCATCAGCTATCACCCTCGACTAAGTGATTCTCAGATTAGCGAGCACATATGACAGCTTATAAGGCGTGTGATACACGACACACCCATGCGAGCTTATTGATACAACAAAATGTAAATGTGAAGCTTATAGTAGATCGGCTCGGCCATAAAGATATCGAAACGACTCTTAACACATATAGCCACGTGCTCCCAGACATGCAACGTTCAGTAAGCGATAAACTTGATGAGATCATTAAATAATTGTCTGAATGCTTGTACAATTAGTATTACGCTATAAATCAAACATTTCTTGAAATTGAATTAATTCAAAATATCCATGCTTAAATGAATTTGTGTTGTTTTAGGTTATAACTTCTAAGAATCGACGCGACCTACCTTAATGACTCTGTACCTTCTACTTCTTCAAGTAATCTTACGACATCTTTGTATAGTTGCTTTAAATGATGGTCTGAAATATCTAAAATAGGTTCAAACATAAAGGAGTTCAGATGAATATTTTCTGGAGTATCCTCTTCCTTGTCTTCTCCTTAATATGTGTCAAAATCATCCGTTTTTGATACACAAACCAAACAAATCATCCCATTTATTAAAAGGACTCTAGTTATATCTCTTTTTATATACCTTAAACAGCCTTTATAGATTCTCTTGGTTCTAATAACAAATGTTCTCTATTATCCAAATAAAAAAGTACCCTGAAAGGATACTCTTAAACTTCACTATAACTTAGTACTTTAAATTCTGTAGATGGGCGTCCTATGACTCTTGACAATTCGTCTTTTACATTCGTATACATATCGTTTTGATCTTCAGTATATTTCACACTAACGATGGTATAGTTATACTGTTTGTTTGGTACTAACCTAGCACCAACACGGTCAAATAACATATATTTCACTTTATAACTCATAGCATCATCTCCCTATTGTACTTATTTCGGCAAAAAGGAGATAAATTCCTGCAAATAAAAAGCACCCAAAGTAGAATGCTTCGATAATTATTTATTATAACCATACGTTGAAGTTCGCTCACTAAGGAATCTGTTTTAATATACTCCATGAATCTTAAAATTGATTTTGTAATCTTAATTTCACCTCCAGCATAATCAAAATATGTTCCTGTAATTTCACTAATAAAACCTGTTCTTTCTAACCTTTTAATAATAAAATCAATATCTTCATTGTCAATACCACAATCTTCAGTAATTTTCTCTCTCCACCTTAAACTCGAAGCGAATTGTAAATCATTTTGATCAGCCTTGACTTCTTTAGATAGGTATTTATACAAAATTTTATTAGGGGGAAAATGAATGATAACACAGATAAATCTAATATTGGATATACGATTTTTAAACCAACAGGAGTACGTCATGAATTTCCTCAGATTGATTTAAAAACTGATACTGTACAAGTTCAAGGAGTCGTTGATAAATTGGGAAATTTAAGCATTGATAGAGACTCTTACATTGATATGTTCAAACAACAGGCAAGGTTTTTTATTAATAACAATATCTCTAATCCAAAAAAACATTATGATGAATTAAGAAATAATCAATCTTTCTAAACTAACGGGGGCTTTAATTAAATAAGGTGTACAAAAAAACGCCTCTTAATGGGGCGCTTTTTATGATTTTTTCTACATCTTCTTGAACTTGAATTTCAGGTCTCCTACGAAGTTCTTCTAGATTGATCTCTTTCCTATTTCAATAAAATTGTGATTTTATGAAAAAAACACAAACCGTAAACTAAAGGTTTACGCTAATACCCTTAAAATTTGAACTTTCTTTTTTTCTGATCCTGAATGTTTATTTTATATCGCCTTTATATTTAGTTGGATGGTTATCTCCGCTGTGAATCACTCTATAATGCTGTATAGATTGGAAGATTAAACAAAAAAAGCCCACTGATTAGTGAGCGATAACGGCGGAAATATCAACTTTGTTAATATGCAATAATACTCATTAATTGGCTATTCACATCTTATTTATTCATTTTTCTTTTTTAAACGTTTTTTGTTCAAGTATAATGTGATCAATGCAACAACGATTAAAACTGGAATTGCATAAAGTTGCCCAACAAACAATTTCCAACCTACTGCATTATAACCTTCAGAAGCTGGGGATAAGACAGCAATAATACATACAAGTAAGTAGGCTAATAATGGCGGAACAATATATTTCATTAGACTCTACTCCTTCATCCATACATTCACATATAAATTTTATTTGGCCATTATTCAATTTATATGTGAATGTATTCTTCTACTGTGTGTTCTACACGCTTAACTAGATTGCCTTCATCACTATAGTATTCATTGATAATTTTGTGATTAGGTTGCAAGTTGTATTTTTGAATGAGATAGTTAATTTTCACTATTTGCTGATATTTTATATATTTGTTAGGATCATTAACTCCTTCTTCATGAAGATTGGACAAATAGTTATTTGCGAATTTAATATTTTCTTTGATTACGATTTGATTCAATGTGGCTACTCCCCTTAACTAATTTAGTATCCCGTACACATTCTATACGTATGTAGCAAACGGAGAGATATTCCTAGATATTTTTGTAATTAAAAGAAAGATATTATTACCACAGCTCCGAATTGATAAGTTCACTCCTATTTCCCATTCCCTAAAATCTTGTCATATTTTTCAGATTTAGTTTTTGTTACTGAATCATTTATTTGAATTGGTTTAACACTTTCTATACCCGAACCATTAATACCTATAGATATTTATTAAGCAAGTTGATAACTTCTGCAAAACTAATAAACATAATTCCTGATATCGCGCCTGACATAGAGAAGATTATTACTGTTGACCATTTCATCGTCGGTTCATATAAGCCTTCTTCATAACCTAGAATGAAACCGATAACTATTCCTAAAATTATTGTAATAACTCCTATAAAATTTAATAACTTAGAAATTGAATTTCCATTTCTCCACCCCCATATAGATAGCTATTGTTAATACTTATTTTCCAACTTCCCCATATTCCAGCTTCCTTTTCTCTCTCAAAGTAATGAGATTCGCTTCGTCATACCTTCTAAAAGCCTCACCAGTTAAAAAATGTTCATGGTTCATGCGGTTTTCAATTTTTACTGACTTCTTTGTCAAATCTCCAAAAACGTAAATGTAATCCTTAGTTATATGAATTTCCCCTTGTATTTTCGCCATAATTCCCCTCCCAATTCTTTTACTTATCATATTATGATTGCTTATAAAAACATCTGCATTAGCCTTATTGGCGATAGCAGCACATTCAGATAGTTCTATAAATACATTTGTAGCCCGCGTGAGAATAGTTTCATGATTTGTATAGTTATCATCAAGATACTTTTTCATTTCCTTTGAGATATCCAGAACAATGTTTTTTTCTTGCAAACCATTGGCTACCCCTTCTGGATCTTTACCACCGTGCCCTGGATCAATTTTATTTTTATCACCTCATATTCTTATTTGTATGAATTAAAAAAACCACCCGTGTGAACAGCTCACTTCCCTTTTCCTTTTAAAACTTGTACCACTCCTTTACTTGCTCTGGTACGATAAGACCTGTTCGCCCTGCGTTTTCGATATTTCAGCTATTAAGTCTTTATGTATTTTCTTTAACTCAGCTAATTTGTCAGTGACAATAATCAAACCTTTTGTGAAATTCAATTATTTACTTGCCTTATATTCTTCCATTAACTTCTTAACACCCTCATATGTATAGCCTGTCTTTTTCATCTGATTCTGCATAATACTTCTATTAGTCTTAATAGTTTCCGATTTAAAACACACTAAATCAGTTCTTTATTCCTTAAAGTAATCAAAATGTAAAACCTTTGTCATTGGAATACCCTTGTTGTTAAGGATCTTTACGTATAAACTTTATCTACTATTAAGGAGTGATCAAGTTGAAAGAAGTAACTGTAGATAAACTAACATTTAAGGGGAATTTATCGATAATTGAGCAAATGTCACTGAAAGATATAATGTTTAAGTGGCTTGGTAGACCAGTGGAAGGAATTGATGATATTCTTCCACTTGAATACACACAATCTGTTTTTGCAAAAATGGAGACACCACCAGATACAAACTTAATGATCGAAGGTGGTGAAATTTTCAGATATGTCACATTAACTGAAGATAATCAGATTGTTATAGGGATCTTAGATAGCAATTATGAATTAAAGTTTAGAATTTTATATCTGGAAGAACGATTGGGAGTGTAAGCACTGTAATACCCCTAATTGGAAGTTTTTTCACTGGTTTTGTTACTATTCTAATTTAGTAGCAAAACCGATAAGTGATGTTAGACTCAAAAGTAGACACAGTTTATTATAAAAATAAGGACGAATAATGGGGTGTCTACAATGACAAGTAAAAACATTTGATAAGTATTTTAAAAGAAGTATTGTTCAGATGATGATGGAACAAAACAGTGGCTCAAACTGCCAGAGATTTAGATCTTAATGCAAATACGATTCATAACTGGAAAAGAAAATATGGAGAAGATTTATCAGTGAAAGCCTACCTTCCATGCCGGAAAGCCAACAAATGAGAGCTTTCCAATAACGAATAAGAGATCTTGAAGAGGATATGTCATCTAAAAAAAGGGGATGCACTACTTCGCTAAAGACCATCTTTATCTATGAGAATCGCTTCCGTTACCATGCGGAGAAGATGGGCAATGTGCTGGGTGTTTCACGATGCGGCTATTATAAGTGGCTTGATGTCCCGTAAGTCTGCGTGCAAAACGTCAAAAATCTTCAACACCAAGGTGTGAAGGTTAGCCCAAAAAAGGTGGCATAAATTATGGAGAAAAAAACATTCAATCCAAGACTCGTAAGAAGAATAAAGCGACTACAAATTCTAAACATACTATGCCAGTCGCTCAAAACATTCTAAATCAACAGTTTAACGCAGATAAACCGCAATCGGTCTGGGTTTCAGATATCACATATATTCCTACTTCTAAAGGCTGAGTGTATTTAGCGAGTGTCATGGATTTATATTCTCGTAAAATTATTGGATGGGCAGCTGATAAACAAATGGCAAAGGAATTGACTCTATTGGCTCTTACTCGAGCGTACAATTACCGGCAGCCGAAATGGGAACTGTTACGACAATGCCTGTATAGAGTCTTTTCACAGTGTACTAGAAGAAGAACTCATTTATTTATACAAGTACAAAACACGTGAACAAGTAAAGAAAGATCTTTACGAGTAAATCGAGATTTTTTATAACGCCAAACGCCTTCATTCCGCCAATGATGATCTATCACCTAATGATTTTGAAAGACGTTATAGCTAACTCAAGGTGACACAATATGTATCCTGTTGATTCAGTACAGAAGACCTTCTGTACTGAATCAACAGACCACCAAGCAAAAGCATGGTAGATGATAAAATCAAATAAAATTGTGTCTACTTTCTTAACCTATTACTATTTAACATTCTCCCTTCAAATTTAGACAAAAATAAAAAGCACCCAAAATGGATGCTAATCAAATTAAATTTCTCATAATAAATATTAAAGATGAACTTTTCCATTAGAATCTTTATCAGTAAACCTAGTTAATAACCTTTTAATTAGTAAGAAGATTGATGAAATTATCACAAAACCTATAAAAAATACAACGAATCCCCATAGTCCCACAACAGCATCTTGAAATTCCATATTGCCTCTCTTTGTAAGTGCTTGTTGTATTTCAATTGCAAAAACTAAAACGACCATAAACGTGAAACTATATATAAATGATAGTATTGTAATCCCAAAAGGCAGTTTGGATATAAATTTTGATACAATTAGCACAAAAATAAACACAAAAATCCCAATAATACCCATAACCCAGAAGTGTAAGTCTTTATCATTTAAACCTAGATTTAACTGATTACTAACGTAGATTTGAATAAAGTCATGGATATTATTAAGTAATTCTGCCAATTTGAGAATTGTTTCTTTCATTCTTATACTCTCCTTTACTGATTACTCTTTCATATTATAACAGTAAAAGAAATCATCTTCCTGAATACTTCTCTCTATAATTTTAATCATTTCATCATTCAACCCAATCACTTCTCTTACATTCTTTTAAGCTTCCCTAATTAATGAGTGTGTGTCTTCAATCATCTTGCTAATATCAGCTTACCTTTTCATCTAAAAACTTATATATTGAAAATGAATGGCCCAACGATGTGCAAGTTATGTACCCAAGAATGATAGCTTACTTTAGAACTCGAGATGTAATTCCTGTAAAGAGCTATTCATCACTTGAACATCTTTACATTAGTTCATCTCTTTTCCCTCTAGCTGTTGTGATTTATGTATTCTAACGAGCTATTCTATATAATATTTCTTGTTATGGTTTATTTTTTTCTGTGTATTACTGTACGCTGTTTCTCCATTCTCCGCTATCCATTCAGCTTATTTCAGCTAACTGCCTTAATAACTTCCGATCAATTTATTTTCTAATCTACCGTCCGTTTTATAACACTTTAACGTACTCGGAAGAAGTCTCCCTCTTCAATCGTGTGAAGGGCGTAACCCAACGATAAGGGGGAGATGAATTTCTGTAGGCTTTAGCCTAAAGGTTTTGAACAAACTGCCAATTATTATTTCGACATAACCGCTCTACTAAACTTACATTCACTTGTTGATAAGATTTATTCGGCATCGTGATGTACTCCCCGTCAATCGTTTTGACGTAAGCCTCGCTTGTCCCTGTAAACCCTGTAATGAAACAACAACCCCTTGAGTTGTTTGGTGTTCTTTTCATTTCGCTTACTGATAACATTTTTGATCTTACGTCCTTTTCGTGCGGTAGCTTCATGTAAAGAACGTTTCATAGCCCCCTTTCCCCTAATTTGTAAGTCATCTTTCTTAATCTTATATAAATTTATTACTTTTATGATCCCCAAACTTCTGCTGATATGTACAGTGTACCTAACGTGATACCCACTATAGCAACCATTAAGAAAATTCGTATAACCTCTTTTAAAAGCCCTTTCGGAATGCTTTTAAGTATAATAATTGAGACTATACCAGTAACAAGTATTGATATTGCAGTTATGATTAATGGACCTGCAATATTCCATATGTCCGATAATAAGAATAGTTCTGTAAATGACATGATGTTGTGCTCCTTAAGTTAGATTGGCACTAAATTGTCTGTTTCGATCTATGAAGTTCTAAACATCATTTTTATTACATTTTTCAATAGCCCTAATCAGTTCATCAAGCTTTTCATTTTTCTGTTCATCTAATCTAGTCTTAGCATTCATAAACTTTATCACCTTAACAATAAAATAAACACTTAAAACAAGAAGACCTAGATAAATTAAAATAGGTATTATTGCAAAAAGGCCAAAGAAACCATTCATTAATTGCATCCTCCTATATGTAAAATATACCATCATTATACATTATTCGAAGGAGTCTGTGTGGATTGAAAAAAAGGATGTTTAAATATCAGCTCTTGTCATAGCTAAATATTTCTCTAAGTTTTCAAAGTTAACACTACTTATATCAGCATCATTTCTTCTATGTCAGTGAACAAAGTAAAGCGTCCGCACATAATACCACCTACTCGTATGGTTAGTGAGGTTGATTCTAGCAGATGAGCTTGTCGGTAACAAATTAACGTTCTAAAATTCTAATATCTGTAAATGGTTGCTTGAATAATTCGCTGTTTATTAATAGTGCCCCAAGGACATCTCTTTCATCTTCAGCTTCAATTACGTCTGATAAAATGATCGTACTACCATTCTTAACCGTAACATTATATTCGTTCATAGTATCACCCCTAAAAAGTAGATATGTATTCCGAGTCTAAAACATATTCTAGTTAAATGATAACCGCATAAGTTGAATTCCAATATTCCCCTTGTTACAGAGTGCTTATAAAGTCTTCCTTCTTGTAGTATTTCGTAATAATTACACCTCGCACAAAACGTTACAATATTTCAACGTTTTCTTTTTTTAACACCCCAACTATACTTTCGACAATAGATAATTATTACCTTTTATTTTCTAACTTTTTCAATAGGCGACTTCTTTCCCTTTTTAGGTAATCATATGCTCTTCTTCTTACTTGATAATTATTAGAATACCATATGTATATGTAGTCAATAAATATTGCTTGAATAAGTTGAACTATGAGAGGATCTATAATAGTATTTAAGGAAGGTGACAAAATGTACTATTCGCTTACGGATGAACAAGTTCACGAGTATTTAAATGAACAAGACTTCACAGAATCCACAGAGCAAGAGTATAAGACTGATCGTGAGCAACATAAGGGGAACGGTTTATTAGAGACAGTTTGCTATGCTAACAATCATAATGTAGAGAGATATTTACCCTCATATCTTAAAGAGAAAGAGCATAGGAAATACATTATAATAAAACTCCCGACAAAACGATTAGAAATAAAGGCATGGGGCTTTTAGTAAAAAGATTAATTAAAGGAGACTAATAAAATGAGAGATATAATCCATGAGTGTTTTGTTGATGTACTGGGTACTGGTCCATCAGAACAACAAATTGATGAAGTGTTGAAAAATCTTCCATCTGAAATTAAATTACTTGCTGAACAACTTGGGGAAAATGATGCAGAAGTTCGAGATACTATATATGTCTGGGTAAATGAGAATATTAATGATTTCATTTAAACGATTTGAATGATTAAAGTATATTCTTGCATGCAACACTGTAAGACGTATGTTTAAGTTATCATAAAAACAATTAACCACATCAAGCAAGTTAATAGAACAGGTTCTCGCTTAATTTAGGGTGATAAATGTGAAGTTGTTTAAATTAATTGAAAATTATCGCAATATGTACAAAAAAGGTACTAAATTCTTTGTAATTTCCGAATCAGAATTCATTGGCGTGAAAAGCTATGTACTGCAATCTGAAGATATGAGTGGTAAGATCGTAGTCTCTGAAGAAGAATTGAGAAAAAAATTTATTGCTTTAAATTAAATGAATCTTGATTTGTAGGCAGTTAATTAAACTTTTTAAAATCTTCTGCTATACTGCCTTCATCTTTTGAAATCATAGAATTCTCCTCTCCTTCTTTAGATTCAGTTATATTTGCCATAATTTAATTGGTTTTTCTGTTTATATAAATAGACAAGTTATTTTAGATTCGTACACTCTAAAATAACTTGTCCCCTATTTACATATTAGAATAGACGGACAAATTCAGAAATTCCGAATACACCTAAGTCTATGTTCGATACTAATACAAATCGATTAGACAATAAACAAATTGATGCTGTAATGAGAGATTGACCAGCATTTAAATTGCAGGGCTTCGCGCTTCCAATCACTGTAGCCTCTACAATTGTAGGTGTGAAAGGTGTTAACAGATTTCTTTGCCAAAGTATAGTTACTACATCCGGGCGTCTAATAATACTAGCAGACATATAATTCACCTCTTTTCTAAATGATTAATATAGTTAATGCTAATTCGGACAGCTTGGCTCATTCATTTGTCATGTTCCGCTAAAAAAGGCGTTTTTCACATAATTTATTTAAAGTGGGAGGGTAAGGTTACACTACTGATTGAATTTCATATATGGTGTTATTCGAGTGGCGACATCAGAAGTTGTATGAAATCATTGTGATAATCTTGTATGTGTAATACGGGCCACACATTGCTAGATCTGAGATAATTAATGAGATTTTTAATAATTCAGAAAAATATCTCTACTTTCAAGTAAAGAAGAATCCCCAAAGTTCACCAGGTAGACACCATCCAGAAAACACTTAATAGATAACTAGCTCAAATATGATTAACTATGTAAAAAAAACAAAAAAATTTGCTCCTGCCGTTGCAAGAGCAAATTTTCTTGTTTCTTATTTCCACCACGTATCATAAACCGTTATCGCATGGTTCCGTTTATGTTCTGTTTTCTTATACCAGCCTTCGATTTTTTCAGCCGCATCTTCTTTGATTTCCTTGCCTTCAAGGTAATCATCAATATCATCATAGGTAACCCCTAAAGCCACTTCATCAGGAATTTGCGGTTTGTCATCTTCCAAATCTGCTGTTGGGATTTTTACATATAAACGTTCTGGAGCATTCAGATATTTTAGAATTTCTCTCCCTTGTCTCTTATTCAAACGATAAAGGGGGACTAAGTCTGCTGCTCCATCTCCGTGCTTTGTATAGAATCCTGTTACTGCTTCCGCTGCATGATCAGTACCCAATACAACACCGCTATAAATTCCGGCCAAATCGTATTGAACTTTCATTCTTTCACGTGCTTTAACGTTTCCTTTTAAGAAATTATTCAGCTTCTCGCCTGTACCGTCTTCTACTGCTTTAACTGAAGCATCAACGGCAACTTTAATATTGACCGTTACCGTCTTACTCGGCTGAATAAATTGCAATGCCAATTGACGGTCATCTTCGTCTACTTGAACGCCATATGGCAGGCTGACAGCGACAAATTGATACTCCTCCTTACCTGATTCGTCATTCAATTCATTCACTGCAGTTTGAGCAATATACCCACATAAAGTGGAGTCTTGACCACCCGATATGCCTAGTACAAGACTTTTTAGAAATGAATATTTTTCAAGATAATTTTTGAGCAAATCGACACTGTTTCTAAATTCTTCTTTCGGGTCAATCGTAGGCTGTACTAATAATTTTTTTACAATTTCTTTCTGTAAAGGACGCATAGTCTCCTAAACCTCTCTTCCCAGTTTATCTAGTCCATAGCATTTCTTTTACTTTAGTTGTCGCTTCTTGAATGTTCTTCATCTTATTGTCCCAGCAGGCTTGACTTAAATCAACAGGGTATTCCTCAGGATTAAGTGCACGCAAATATTCAGGCCATAGAACAGATAAATTCGCTTTTGAGAATTCTCTTATTTGTTCAATATGAGGCAGTTCATAGACAAGTTGACCACTGATAAAAATATCTTCATGCAAATCAACTGCATTGAAATCGGTGACGAACTTGCTTAAAAATGTGTGAACGGGATGAAACAGCTTTAATTTCTCCTCTGCTTGAGGATTCTCGTTTTCCATAGCGATATAATCGCCTTCAGAATGTAAGTTTATTGAATTGATAATTCGGTAGACACGTTTCAAACCCGGTGTTGAAACTTTTTCTGGATTCGAGGAAATTTTAATCGTATCGATCATATTCCCACTTTCGCCTTCAATCGAAACCATCTTATATACGGCTCCTAAAGCTGGTTGGTCAAAAGCAGTAATAAGCTTTGTTCCTATACCCCAGATGTCTATTTTTGCTCCTTGTTGCTTCAAGTTAATAATTGTGTATTCGTCCAAATCATTAGAAGCAACAATTTTCACATTAGGATATCCTGCTTCATCGAGCATTTTTCGTGCTTCTTTTGATAAATATGCTAAGTCCCCGCTGTCTAAACGAATACCTATAAAGTTAATCCGATCACCAAGTTCATCGGCAACCTTAATTGCATTAGGGATGCCTGAACGGAGGGTATCATAGGTATCAACTAAAAATACACAGTCTTTATGTGATGTGGCATATTTATAAAAGGCGGTATATTCATCCTTGTATGCCTGGATCATGGAATGAGCATGTGTTCCTGAAACAGGGATACCAAACACCTTTCCTGCTCGCACATTGCTTGTTGAATCAAAGCCAGCTAAATAAGAAGCTCTTGCTCCCCATAAAGCAGCATCCATTTCTTGAGCCCGTCTTGTGCCGAATTCCATCGCTGATTCTTCGCCAATCACTTGCTTAATCCGTGAGGCCTTAGTAGCAACAAGCGTTTGATAATTTATAATATTAAGAATGGCAGTTTCAATGATTTGCGCTTGCCCAAGCGGAGCCTCCACACGTAAAATCGGCTCATTAGCAAATACAAGCTCACCTTCCTTCATACATCGAATCTGACCCGTAAACCTCATGCTTTCCAAATAAGCAAGATAGTCCTCTGCATATCCAATTTGCTCTCGTAAATACTCTATATCAGAGTGGGAGAAACGAAAATTCTCAATATAATGAACGACTTTCTCAAGACCTGCAAAGATTGCGTAGCCACTGTTAAAAGGTAGCTTTCGAAAGTAAACTTCAAACACGGCCATTTTATTGTGAATATTGTCTTCCCAATAGGTTTGTGTCATATTGATTTGGTATAGATCTGTATGAAGTGCATAGCTATCATCCATATATGTATTCCCCATAAAAACATCCTCCCGCACAGCAGTATTAAAATGTACTATCCCCTGCAATGACGGAGAAAATCCCCCTTTTTTAAGAACAACCAACATTCTTTGACGAATTATATCATCATCCATATCGTCAAAATTCCCACAGGCTTATCCTCAAATAAGATGTGGGTAGGTTTTCTATTCCTATTTATTTTTATTTAGAGCAAATTTGCTCCTAGTGAGTTTTTAAAGTGGCGTAAAGCCCATTCGTGCCCAGCCTGATCAAATGATGCTACTGCATCTTGATAGATCGAGATTGTAAATCCTTGATTATATGCATCTACAGCTGTATGAAGCACGCAAATATCTGTACAAACACCTACAAGGTACACATCGGTTATACCGCGTTCTCGTAATTTGATACTGAGGTCTGTTCCGGAAAATGCCGAATACCTCGTTTTATCCATATAATGAACATTTGCTTTATTCTTATTCGCTTCATATATATTTTGTAAAGAACCGAACAAATCCCTTCCCATTGTACCTCTAATATTGTGCGGTGGAAATAGATTCGTTTCTGGATGATATTGGTCATCTTTTTCATGGATATCAATGGCAAAAAAGACCTCATCACCCTGATTAATAAACTCTTTCGTAATATCTCCAATTCTTCTTTCCAATTCTTGACCAGGCTTACCACAAGTTAAAGCACCGTTATCTGCGACAAAGTCATTTGTATAATCAATATTAATTAAGGCTTTTTTCCCCATTCCCTCACTCCCTAAAATACATAATTATTATTATACTATACTCCTTACACTTGTTTTTCAATAACTTTACCTGCTTTCATGCCTTTTATAAGGCGTCAGTAATCGAAAATTGGATGATTGGTAGTTTGGAAATATACAAAAAAATGAGGCTGTCCCAAACGTATTTGGTCAGGCCTCACAATTACGATATTCAACATAATAAAAGTGTACATCTGTGTAATGCTCGAAATTATACTCTTTTCAGACAGATTCACAATATGAAAAGGCTTTGTATCTAGACTGGGTACACCCCATGCTTTCTCTGAGTGAATGAAAGTTGTTTACTGTTATATGCGGTAAACCTGCGAATCAGCTCTGATCGGAGTTGATTTGGCTGGACGATATCATCGACAATCATTTCTGATGCTAGCCGATATATATCGATATCCTTTCGATATTCTTCACGCTTCAATTCGATAAATGCCGCTCGTTCTTCTTCAGGTAATGCGTTAATTTTATTTGCATAAACAGCATTGACAGCAGCTTCCGGACCCATGACGGCAATGGATGCACTAGGCAATGCCAAACAACAATCTGGCTCGAAAGCTGGACCTGCCATTGCATATAATCCAGCGCCATACGCCTTTCTCACTACAACGGAAATTTTCGGCACTGTCGCCTCACTCATAGCCGATATCATCTTCGCTCCATGACGAATAATACCCGCTCTTTCCACCTTAGTACCAATCATGAACCCAGGAATATCCGCTAAAAATAATAGTGGAATGTTAAAGGCATCACATAAGATAATAAATTTGGCGGCTTTATCAGCAGAATCATGGAACAGCACTCCGCCCTTTACTTTCGGTTGATTGGCGATAACGCCCACTGATTGGCCATTCATTCTTGCCAAACCTGTAATGAGTTCAGAAGCAAATAGCTTTTTGATTTCACAGAAGGAGTCCTCATCAATAAGCTGATCAATCAATTCGTACATATTAAATGAGGCATTTTGATTGGCCGGAATTATTTCTTCTAGTGTCTTTTCCGACGCTACAGGAAGACGAATTTCGGATGCAGGTGGCTTTTGTTGATAATTTTCAGGAAAATAAGACAGATAACGACGAGCAAATGCAAGCGATTCTTGTTCGGAATTTACAAGAACGTCACCACATCCAGAAACACTGCAATGCATTCTTGCTCCTCCCATTTCTTCCTCGCTCACTTTTTCACCGATGACCATTTCTGCCATTCTTGGGGAGCCAAGATACATTGATGCATTACCTTCTACCATCACAACAATATCACAAAAGGCGGGAATATACGCTCCCCCAGCCGCTGAAGGGCCAAAAAGTAGGCAAATTTGTGGAACTTTTCCAGACAGTTTTACTTGATTATAAAAAATTCGACCTGCTCCCCTTCTTCCAGGAAACATGTCTACTTGATCCGTAATACGTGCTCCCGCTGAGTCAACTAAATATAGGAGTGGGACATTTAATTTCTCAGCTGTTTCTTGAATACGGATTATTTTTTCAACCGTTCGCGCTCCCCATGAGCCAGCTTTGACTGTAGAATCATTGGCCATTACACATACGGTTCGTCCGTCGATTTTCCCTATTCCAGTAACAACTCCATCAGCAGGCAGGCCGTCACTTTCACAGTTTGCAAAAAACGCGTCTTCGATTTCCATGTCGGCATCTAAAAGTAAGCGTAATCTGTCACGAACAAATAATTTTCCTTTTTCCATATTTTTCTCATGGTATTTTTGTAAGCCGCCTCGTTTTATTTGTTCGGTGGCTTGCTGTAACTTTCCTACAATTGACATGCGTGCAACTCCTCTCATTTTCCAGTAAACAAGGGCCGTCTTTTTTCCATGAATGCTTGAAGTCCTTCCAAGCGGTCTTTCGATTCAATAATTGTGTCATACCATCTTTTTTCAACTTCCAAACCAGTTACAATTTCCGTATCGATTCCTTCATTTATGGCTTTTTTCGCCGCTCTTAGACTTAGCGGAGCATTTCTTGAAATTTCGGCAGCGAGTTCTAATGCTTTGTTCATTAGCTGATCCGCTTCAGCAATTTTGTTAAGTAAGCCCAATTTAAGTGCTTCCTCAGCATCGATTCTTCTGGCGGTGAAAATGAGTTCTTTTGCGAAAGGCACGCCAACGATTCGAGGTAGACGCTGTGTCCCACCAGCACCAGGGATAATCCCTAATGATGTTTCCGTTAAGCCCATTTTCGCTATATTCGAAGCAATCCTGATATCACACGCTAAAGCCAGCTCCAATCCGCCGCCAAAAGCAGCACCGTTTATGGCGGCAATAACTGGAACCGGTAGATTTTGAACAACATCCATCGTACTACAGATTAATTTGACTGTCCGTCTCACCTGAGCTTCATCCATCTCCAATCTTTCTTTTAAGTCGGCTCCGGCACAAAAAACCTTATCTCCAGTACCGGTTATGATGACACAACGTACAGTTGGATCCGTTGTTACTGTCTCTAGTGCATGATTAAGCTCTTCCAATAGTTTGACTGATAATGCATTGGCTTGAGCTGGTCGATTTAACGTTACGACACTTACAAAATTTTCCTGTTTCGATATTTTAATTAGATTTGGCATTTACAAACACCGCCACTCATCATTTTTCATCCTTTTGAATAGGAGTACATAGCCATTCTATGACTTGGTAGTGGTTTATTTAATTTTTTCTGAACAAACAAAGCTGAATCTACTAGGGATTTTTCATTCACACCTGTATGGATGTTCATTTTTTCAAGCATATGAACCAAATCATCTGTAGCTACATTTCCACTTGCACCCGGCGCATATGGGCACCCTCCTAGTCCTCCAAGTGACGAGTCAAAGGTTGTAATGCCATAATCAAGTGCTTTTACAATATTCGCAAGTGCCATTCCTCTCGTGTCATGAAAATGCATCGCCAAACTCTGCGGTTGATATCGTTTAAGCGCTTGATTTAAAAAATCCTCTACCTGCTTTGGGGAAGCAACGCCGATTGTATCACCTAACGATATTTCGCCAATCCCCAATGTAAATAGTTTTTCACATATTCTAAGCACTTGATTGTAATCAACATCCCCCTCATAAGGGCAGCCGAATACCGTTGAAATATAGCCGCGAACCGTTTTTCCCTCATCTATCGCCGCTGCTATTACCTCCTGTAATATAGGAAACGTCTCTGATATGGTTTTATTAATGTTTTGTTTATTATGTGTTTCACTCGCTGACATAAAAACGGATATTTCATCAACTGAGTAAGCGATTGCCGATTCAAGTCCTTTCATGTTTGGAACTAGGGCCGCATAGGTGACATTTGGGTTTCTCTTGATATTTCGTACGACTTCCACTGCATCTGCAAGCTGTGGAATCCATTTTGGATGGACAAATGAAGTTATTTCAAGATAAGTAAGTCCTGAGTAAGACAATCGATCAATCCATGCAATCTTGTCACTTGTCGATAAAATTAATTTTTCATTTTGCAAACCATCCCGTGGTCCAACTTCCTTAATCGTTACGTTTTTGGGCCAGTTCATTCTATAATCGCCAGGACATCGCCTTCATTTACAAAATCACCTTCCGATATATGAATCTGCTTGATCTTGCCTGATGTTCCTGCTGCAAGTGGTATTTCCATTTTCATCGATTCAAGAATGATGACTTCTTGTCCGCTGCTTACATTTTCTCCTTCAGACACAACAATTTTCCACACACTTCCTGCCATACTTGCAATTACTTCTGACATGTAGACCCCTCCTATATCGTTGTGCCATTCTTCTTAATATATGTTTCGATAAAATCAGTAGTCGTTTCACCTTGTTTGTACTTCTCATGAACTGCTATTTGTCTTAATAATGGTAAATTCGTCTTAATGCCTTCCACTTTATAGAAATCAAGGGCTTCAACTAAGCGTTGGATTGCTTGTGATCGGGAACTGCCTTTTACGATTAATTTCGCAATCATCGGATCATAAAAATGAGATACGACAGAGCGATCATGAACGGCTAACTCATGGCGAATATATTCTTCCTGCGGCACTTTCAACGCGGTAATTTTCCCTGGTGAAGGAAAAAATGTAACAGGGTCCTCAGCATAGATTCGGACTTCAATACTATGACCATCTCTATGAATCTCTGATTGTTTAAAAGCCAATGGTTCTCCTTGGGCAATCCTAATTTGCTGTTCAACAAGATCCAAACCCGTGATTTCTTCGGTAACCGTGTGTTCAACTTGAAGCCGAGTATTCATTTCTAAAAAATAAAAGTTCTTATCCACATCAACGAGGAACTCAAGTGTTCCAGCATTATAATAGCCGATCGTCTCAATAGCTTTCACCGCTGCATTTCCCATCGCTTCCCTTGTTTCGTTATCTAGAAACGGAGACGGAGCTTCTTCAAAAACTTTCTGGTGCCGTCTTTGGATCGAGCATTCTCTTTCCCATAAATAAACACTATGACCAAATGTGTCTGCAAGCACTTGAATTTCGATATGCCTCGGCTTTTCAATGAATTTTTCTATGAACATCTCACCATTCCCAAAGAACATAAGAGCTCGCTTTTGGTTGCCTTCGTATATCTTCAGTAACTCCACTTCATCGTTTGCTACCTGCATGCCTATACCGCCACCGCCAGCTGCTGCCTTTAACATGACGGGATAGCCGATTTTTTCCGCTTCCCAAACTGCTTCTTTGCTATCAACGAGCGGTCGCGACAAACCAGGAACTACTGGTAGTCCTTTTAATTCCATCAATTGGCGCGCTGCGACTTTATTACCCATTTTTTCGATCAGATCCGGGTGCGGACCGATGAAAATCAGATCTTCTTTGGCACATTTTCGTGCAAAATTAGCATTTTCACTTAAAAAACCATAGCCTGGATGCACAGCATCACAGTTTGCAAGTTTAGCTATCTCGAATATTTTCGTTGCATTTAAGTAGCTTTCATTGACTCGAGGACCTCCAAGCAAAAATGCTTCATCCGCTTTTGACACATAAGGGGCGTCCTTGTCTGCCTCCGAATAAACAGCTACTGAAGCAATTCCCATTTTCCTGCAAGTTCGTATGATTCTTGAAGCAATTTCACCCCGATTTGCAATTAGTATTTTTTTTATCATCATAATCCTCCAGATGAAGTAGATTCAGTCAAATTCTCAAATGATTTTTCGCGTAATTTATTTATTCTTCACATGAACATGTTTGGATTGTTAAACGTATTTATCTTCAACAACCAAGCTGTCTAGCAATCACTAATCTCTGAATCTCGGAAGTTCCTTCGCCAATTTCAAGCAGTTTTGCATCACGTAAATATCGTTCCACTTCGTATTCACGCATATAGCCTGATCCACCATGGATTTGGATTGCTTGATTGCTCACACGGAATGCGGTTTCTGTTGCAAACAATTTGGCATATGCGGATTCTTTCGTAAACGATTTCATTTTATCTTTTAGCCATGCCGCTTTATATACCATGTTGCGTGCTAATTCAATTTCCATGGCCATGTCAGCTAATTTAAATTGAATCGCCTGGAACTTCGAGATCGATTGGCCGAATTGAATACGTTCTTTGGAATAGGCAAGGGCCCGATCAAATGCCGCTTGTGCGATACCGACTGCAAGAGCCGCAATGGAAATTCTTCCTCCATCTAGTGTATGCAAAAATTGTTTAAATCCCTTTTCTGCATTGCCAAGCAAATTTTCTTTTGGAACTCGGACGTTGTCTAGAACAATTGCACAAGTGTTAGAGGCTCTGACACCCATTTTTTCATAATTACAAGTAATCGATACCCCTAATGCATCTGTTGGTACAATAAAAGCTGAGATGATATTCTTTCCTCGACTATCTTTTCCAGTTACCGCTGTAATCGTGACAGTTCTCGAAAAGCCAGCGTTTGTAATCCAGCATTTTTCACCATTGATCACATACTCCTCGCCTTCAAGTACAGCTGTCGTTTTCGTTCCACCTGCATCGGAACCAGCATTCGGTTCAGTTAATCCGAAGGCTGCTAATGTTTCCCCTTGAGCCAATGGAACAAGGTATTTTTGTTTTTGTTCTTCTGTGCCAAAGTAATAGATTGGACTTGATCCAAGTGATACAGCTGCAGCATAGCTTAACCCGGTCCCTCCGCAAGCCTTGCCAATTTCTTCAACAGCGATGGCATAAGAAATCGTATCTCCACCTGAACCACCGTATTGTTCTGGAAATGGCAGACCTAATAAACCAAGTTCCCCCATTTTTTTAAATACTTCCTCGGCAAATCGAGCATTCTCATCAAGTTCAATGGCGATCGGTTTGATTTCTTTTTCTGCAAATTCTTGAACCATTTTTTTTATCATCTGCTGCTCTTTCGATAATTCAAAATCCATAATAAGCCTCCTTTTTGTTTGGGATACTAAGAATCAAGTTCCCAGACCGACTAGTTGGCGGTTAAATACGATTGCCGTTTTTTTATGGTCTGGCTTTAAGTACGTAATTTCCTGATAAAAAAAGGAGATATACGCTTTATAGACGTCTATTACAGTAACAAAGGATTTGATATTTTTTTGCAGTTTGTCTGTCGGGGATTTACTAAATCCAATTGCTTATTCTGCTTGTATTAATACATATGAAATAAAATAGTCATGAATGACAATACGTAGAAATAAACAACTACGAGCTAAATAATCATCAGTGGGGATTATTTAGGCTGCAGCGGTTTGATTTTTGCTTTTACGAGCTTCCATTTTTCTTTTTCATAAATCCATTTTGATTCAACAAGCGCAATTCCATCCGTATGATATACACCGCTGACTAATTGAATCCCCACTAACCCTGTACATTTTCCTACAAGAAATGCTGGTTTTAAAGTAGAAAAACCATCGACCAAAAGTTCTGTCGCTTCATTCAAAATACCATTTGTATAAATTCCTGATTGTTCGTACTCTTCTTTACGGTCAGACAAATCAATGACCAATGGCTTTTTCCCATTTATAGTAAGCTTCGCTTGATAGTTATCTAGAAATTGAGCTGTGATTGGGACCGTTTTTGGCACTGTTAAATCCTTCATCATTTGATCCTTAAAACTGAATAAAAAGGAATTCAATATTCCCCCGCTTTCGCCAGTTTCTGTAGTAATAAACACATCGAGAGTGCCATCTTTATTAACATCAACAAATTGAATGGTTGGCTTATAACCGCTTGAGAGTGGTTGTTCAAACTTTTTTTCTCCCGTATCAACATACAATGTTATTTCCTTTAAAAATTCTGTATCTTCCTCGTACTTTAGGCCTTTAATCACCAATCGATCTGCGATATTATCTCCTGTGACATCTCGCTTTTCTGTAACCAAAATTATCTCGTTTGCAATGTCCTTGTCTTGGGCAGATACTGCTTGGTATGTAAAAAAAACGGCTAGTAGGAAAATTAAGTATTTCAGTATATTAGTTTGAACATTCATGTAAGCACCTTCCAATCTATTGGTAAAGCTTTATTTATCCGCTTGTTCTATTCTGACTTATTTTCGACTTCGAAATATTTTTATTCCATATAATGTGTGGAGAATTTAAAACATTCATCTACGTTCTTCCTCTACTATTTGTAAGCATGTCTTATTGTTACCAACAAAATGTAAAATATGAAAAAAACGTGTACAAGAAATTTCCTTGTACACGCTTCTTTTGAAAACTATTATTAATAAGCATTCAATCTTGTAGAACATTCTAAGATTACACCAGTTATCTGGAATCTGGATTTGTTTTATCTACTTCTACACTTCTCTTCCAAATCTCTTTCGCTTTTCCTGCCTCCGATTCATCTATAATAAACGAGCCATTTGTATAGCGATCTGTATAACGTAATCCGCTAACATGAATAGATTCAATGATACCTTTTTCTGTTTCAATAAAAATTGTATCACTCGGTATGACTGTTTCAAGACCAATTACTCGATGAGGATTTGATTTTAGTTCTTTTAACATAACGAGACCACGTTTAGCACGCGTTGATTTCTCAAATTCAGCAAGCTTCATTTTCTTCACGGCTCCGCGCTGTGTCACAATTAAGATGGCTTCTGATGTTTCTTTTTCAAGAATTTTACCACCCGTCACAAAATCTCCATCCTTTAAGTTAATGCCTTTAACTCCAGCTGCCCTGACACCAATAGGACTGATTTCTTCTTCATCGAACCAAAGCGAAAGGCCCATGTTCGTTGCTAAGAAAACATCGCTGCTTCCATCTGTTAAATGAACATCTACCAAAAGATCGTCGCCTTTTACATTGATTGCAACTAAAGGCTTAGAATAGCGCTGTGCTTTATACGAACCCAACTCTGTTTTCTTTACAAGACCGTTTCTTGTTACAAATAACAAATAATGAGATTGTTCAAAGTTTTTAACTGGAATTGCCTTTACAATTTGTTCATTGCGGTCGATTGGAATAATATTAGCAATATGCTGACCGGTTTCTTTCCAGCGAATATCCGGAAGCTGGTGAACCGGACAGTATAGATAATTTCCTTTATTCGTGAACATCAGAAGCACGTCCGTTGTATTAACTTCTAATTTTTGCAATAGCCGATCTGAGTCCTTCATTCCAAAATCTTGACCACCAGATGCTGTGTACGACCTTAAGGACGTTCGTTTAACATATCCCTCATTCGTGACAGTTACAATCACATCTTCGCTTGCAACTAACACCTCAAGGTTAATCTTAATTTCTTCAATTTCATCTTCAATAACTGATCGGCGTGGATCATTGAATTCTTTTTTAATAAATTTTAATTCTTTTTTCATGACCTGAAATAGTGCTTTTTCGCTTTCTAAAATCTTCGTTAACTCTTCAATTTTCTTTTTCAGCTCTTTTTCCTCTTCCTGAAGTGCGGTAATATCCGTATTCGTCAAACGATATAATTGCAAGGAAACAATCGCTTCAGCCTGAGGCTCTGTAAAACCGAACTTCGCCATCAAATTATTCTTTGCGTCTTTTTTATCTTTCGAAGCACGGATTGCTGCAATCACTTCATCGAGAATGGATAAAGCCTTCATTAAACCTTGAACAATATGTGCTCTATCATGTGCCTTCTGCAGTTCATAACGTGAACGGTTTTCGATTACTTCTCTTCGGTGATTAATATAAGCATCCAAAAGTTTTGGTAAAGTCATCAAAGTCGGCCTTTTTTTGTCAATGGCAACCATATTAAAATTGTAAGCGACTTGCAAATCCGAATTTTTGTATAGATAATACAGAACCCCATTGGCATCTGCTTCTTTTTTCAATTCAATTACAATTCTAAGTCCAGTTCGGTCCGATTCATCACGAACTTCGGAAATACCTTCTACTTTTCGATCCAGGCGGAATTCATCCATTTTTCTAACCAGGTTTGCCTTATTCACCTCATAAGGTATTTCCGTAACAACTATTTGTTGTTTACCACCACGGAGATCTTCAATGTCGGCTTTTCCCCGAATGATAATCTTTCCTTTACCTGTCTCATACGCTTTCTTAATACCACCAACACCTTGAATAATTCCTCCAGTGGGAAAATCCGGTCCTTTAAGAACGGTCATCAATTCATCAACCGTCACCTTAGGGTTATCAATACGCATAATGGCAGCATCAATGACTTCTCCAAGTTGGTGTGGCGGCATTTCGGTTGCATAACCTGCTGAAATACCGGTCGAGCCATTAACAAGTAGATTCGGAAACATCGCTGGAAGCACAACTGGTTCGACAGCGGTATCATCGAAATTTGGCACAAAATCAACCGTTCGTTTCTCAATATCCCGAAGCAATTCTGAAGCAATTCTAGAAAGCCTCGCCTCTGTATAACGCATAGCTGCTGGCGGATCACCATCAAGGCTACCGTTATTTCCATGCATTTGGATCATAACATTTCTTAATTTCCAATCCTGACTCATTCGTACCATTGCTTCATAGACCGAAGAATCACCATGAGGATGATAATTACCAATGACATTCCCGACAGTCTTGGCTGATTTACGGAAATTCTTTTCATGGGTGTTTCCTTCAACATGCATAGCATAAAGGATTCGACGTTGAACAGGCTTTAATCCGTCACGTGCGTCAGGTAAAGCACGATCTTGAATAATATATTTACTATAACGACCGAATCGATCGCCAATTACTTCTTCTAAAGGTAAGTCAAGTACTTTTTCCTCAGTCATCTCTTAGTTGCCCTCCTCTGAAATCGACATATTTTCGTTATCCAAAATGTTCGATTCTTCTTCGAGACCAAATGCAACATTGGATTCTATCCACTTTCGACGCGGTTCAACCTTGTCACCCATTAACGTTGTCACACGACGTTCTGCACGTGCACCATCATCAATTTTGACACGGATTAATGTTCTTGTATCTGGATTCATCGTCGTATCCCAAAGCTGATCGGCATTCATTTCGCCGAGTCCTTTGTATCGTTGAATAATGTAGCCTTTGCCAATTTTATTAATGGCTCCTTGAAGCTCTTCATCACTCCATGCGTATTCCATTACTTCTTTTTTCCCGGTCCCTTTACTCACCTTATATAACGGCGGCAGAGCAATATATACTTTGCCTGCTTCAAAAAGAGGCTTCATATAGCGGTAAAAAAACGTAAGTAATAAGACTTGGATATGTGCACCATCTGTATCTGCATCGGTCATAATAACAATTTTATTGTAATTCGTATCTTCTACATTAAAATCAGGGCCGACCCCCGCTCCAATCGCATGAATAATTGTATTAATTTCTTCGTTTTTAAAAATATCTGCAAGCTTTGCTTTTTCAGTATTGATGACTTTACCACGTAATGGTAACACGGCTTGAAAACGGCGATCACGGCCTTGTTTAGCAGAACCACCGGCCGAATCACCCTCTACGAGATAAATTTCATTCTTCTCTGGGTTTCTCGATTGTGCAGGTGTAAGCTTTCCAGAAAGAATCGAATCTGATTTTTTTCGCTTTTTCCCGCTTCTAGCTTCTTCTCTTGCTTTTCGAGCTGCTTCTCTTGCCTGGGATGCTTTTATTGATTTTTTTATTAACATCGTACTTGTACTAGGATCTTCTTCAAAAAAATACGTAAGATGTTCAGACACAATGGCATCCACAGCAGAACGGGCTTCACTTGTTCCTAGTTTCCCCTTTGTTTGACCTTCGAATTGTAAAAGCTCCTCTGGAATTCTTACAGAAATAATCGCTGAAAGACCTTCGCGAATATCCGTCCCCTCAAGGTTTTTATCTTTTTCCTTTAATAATCCTGTTTTTCTCGCATAATCATTAAAAGCCCGTGTCATCGCAGTTTTGGCTCCGACTTCATGCGTTCCACCATCTTTTGTACGAACATTGTTTACAAAACTCAAAATATTTTCTGAGTACCCATCATTGAATTGAAAGGCAAAGTCCATTTCGATTTCATTCTGAACGCCTTCAAAGCTTACAACACTATGGAGAGTATCTTTTTCCTCGTTCAAATATTCAACGAAAGCTTCAAGTCCATTTTCAAAATAAAACTCATCTTTTTGGTCATGACGTTCATCAATCAGCTCTATTTTCATACCTTTTAATAAAAATGCAGATTCTCGTAATCGCTCCGACAAGATATCATAATTGTATGTCGTCACTGAGAAGATGCTCGGGTCTGGTTTGAAATGAATCGTTGTGCCAGTTTGATTTGTCTTGCCTAACTTTTCCAGGGTCGTTTCAGGTTTTCCACCATTATGAAACCGTTGTTCATAAATAAAACCGTCTCGTTTTATTCTAACGACTAACCATTCAGAAAGAGCATTAACAACAGATGCACCAACACCATGCAACCCGCCGCTTGTCTTATAGCCGCCTTGTCCAAACTTTCCACCAGCGTGTAAAATTGTCAAGATAACTTCTGGTGTCGGCTTGCCCATTTTATGCATTCCAGTTGGCATACCTCGCCCTTTATCCGTCACACTTACACTATTGTCTTTATGTATTTTAACGATAATAATATCTCCGTGACCAGCCAATGCTTCGTCAACGGAATTATCGACAATTTCATATACCAAATGATGCAATCCTCTCGCATCTGTGCTACCGATGTACATTCCCGGCCGCTTACGAACTGCTTCAAGTCCTTCTAATACTTGAATGGCCTCATCATTATATTCTATATTTTTTGTACTTCTTGCCACAGAAATTCCCCTTTCCTTCTTTACCACCATTTCCGGGCCATATCAAAAAGATGAAATGACTGAAAATATTAAGAAAAGCGCTAGCTTGTTGTTCAAACCTTGACTAGATACACCTCAGGTTTAAGTTTGCGCTAACCACTAAAATTCATTAAAACTTATTCATTCTCTTAGGAAAAGCGAAAACGAATTGCAAGGATAAAAAATGATTATGAATCAATTATATATGAATCCAGCAAAAAGAACAAATGTTCTAACCTGAATAATTAATAATGCCCTATCGAAGGCATATCTATGTTTATTGTAGCGAAATTTTTCAATATAGCAAATTAGCTTGATGATTTTACAATTCGTATACTCTGAATTCGAGTGTATAATGATTCAAATACAGGGCAAAAAAAAGGAGCGTTAGTCCGCTCCTTTTTCCTTTACTTTGTAAGGGCATGCTCGACTTTAATACACCGATCCATTATAACAGTATAACCTTTTTCCTTTAAGAAATCATATGCTTCCTGATTTTCGACTCCAAGCTGAGCCCAGAAAATATCTGAATCAATCTCGTCAAATTCCTTTGCAATTTCAGGAAGAAATTCAGACCTCCTAAACACATTGACAATATCGATATGCCCCTCAATTTCTTTTAAAGATGAAACAGCTTTAACGCCTAAAACTTCTGTTACTGCTGGATTTACCGGAATAATATCATACCCACTTTTCTGCATTGCCTCTGAAACCATGTATGAAGTGCGGTTTCGATTATCTGATAGACCAACTACTGCGATTCGTTTTGCCTTTTTTAATATAATACCGATTTCTTCTCTACTAGGATTCTCAATAGCCATGTACATCACTCCTTTTGTTTTAACTTCGCTTTACCTTGATCTAATTCCTTGTTGCTAAGAAAATTTTTAAACAAAGAGAGAAGTATCCTATCCATTCCCCATATTGAACTGTTTTAAAACCTAACTTTGTTTTCGTTTATAGATAATTTTAGTCCATTGGTCTGTAATAATTGACAATACCGATCCAAAAATTAATCCGTTGTTTAATAAAGAAACGACAATTGGAGGTAAACCTGTAAATGCGCTAGCTGGAACAAACATAACGCCTACTCCCCCTAAAAGCGATATTCCAATCACTGTTCTCACTCGGTTAGCTTCTTCTTCTTTTTCTATTTCTAAAAACGCCATACCAATCATGCTGGTAAAAACAACAAACATGACAGAATATCCTACCGGAACTGGGATGGATGCAAGAAAATTCATGACACTTGGAATAAAACTAGATGCAATTAGCAAGAGGGACCCAATGATGAATGGCAGTTTAGCAGCAATTTTTGAAGTAGCTATGAACCCCGCTGCCCCAGATAATGGTACAGGACCAACCGCACTAAATACCCCTCCAAGTATCTGGCTGATACCAGTCATATATCCCGCTGCCCGCAAATTTGTTTTTGCTTTTTTTTCAATTAACGAATGAACCGCAATTTCAACGACTTTAATGCTAGCAATCATATTCGTAAGTAATAGCAAAGTTACAAACACCGATGTCATGATCATTCCGCTATCAAATGATGGTCTACCATATACGAATATTTGCGGCACAGTGAAAATTTGATCAGGTGCGTATGTATTAGGTTTAATTGCCCCAAATACGGCAAACAAAATCCAACCTGCTGCAAGCGAAACAAGCACTGCATATTGGCGGACTATGTCAAGCTTATGCCTCGTAAAATAAAATGTCAAAAGAACCGTTACGAAACTTAATGCAGCAATTTTCAAATCTACTCTTTCACTAACATATCCGACACCAAGCATACCGTTTAAAAATGATTTACTTAATTGAATGACGAGTAATAATAAATAAATGCCTATTACAGCTGGCGTAAACAACTTGCTAATCTTATCAATTAGGCCTGCTATGCTTAATATAATGAATAGAACCCCGCTCGCAATCAATGCTCCTTGAAGGGCTTGCAAAGTTTCACTTGCTGACGAAAATAACGTGGTGCTAAAGCCCGCATAAATTGCAAAAACACCCCACCAGAGTCCGGCGGGAGCTTCATTAATCGGCAATTTATGTCCAAAAAATATTTGCAAAAGTCCAGCAAGCGCAAAGATAAATACAGTTCTTTGTACAAAACTCGCAGCATCCTCTCCTGTTAACCCGAATAAATCAGCCAGAGCTATCGGAGCAACAATTGATGACGCAAGCATAAAAGCCACCCACTGTATGGCTGCAAAAATCGTCTTCATGAATCCTCAATCCCTTCATTCTTATAAAAATAAATCCACTCAATCATCTGAAAAAATCTATACTGTTTTAAGAGCCATAAAAAATAGTAACACTTTTTCTCAGAAACCTCTAGCATACCATCGCTAAAACTGCCAGAAGTAACAGTTTAGTTTGGGATGTTTACTTGTTACGAAAATTTGATTGATTAGACTTGTTCTATATTGAACGTTTGAATTCCCTTTTTTCAAGATAGATTTTAGACTATTGCCTGTGATTAAAAATTGATAGATAAAATATCAGAGTTATGAAGGAAAGCATCCGATACCGCGGATGAAGATTACGCGGCAAACGAAATGGATATATTTGGAATAAAAATAAACACTAAGCATCTTTCATTCAACATGAATAGTAAATAGTAAATATTTTTTCTAACAACCATGGTATTTTTAAGAAGAAATGATAAAATACATACACAGGAACCTTCTAAACTTTGACGAGAAAGGGCTATTATATGTTTACTATTATTCTAATTTTGATTCTTGCCTATCTTATAGGCTCTATTCCTTCTGGGTTAATTATTGGCAAAACATTTTACAATACTGACATTCGTGAACATGGCAGCAAAAACCTTGGGGGGACAAATACATTCCGAACCCTTGGTATCAAAGCCGGTCTCATTGTAACGAGTATGGATATTTTAAAAGGGACACTTGCAACGCTGCTACCGGTTATATTCGGGGCAGATAATCTTCATCCTTTGATTCCTGGTGTCATCGCAGTCATTGGGCATATGTACCCAATCTTTGCTCGCTTTAAAGGTGGAAAAGCAGTTGCTACTTCTGGCGGTATTTTGCTTGGCTTTGCCCCTTTATTATTTGCTATCGTCCTAGCTGTATTCTTTCTATCGTTATACGTAACAAAATACGTATCATTATCATCGATGATCACTTCATTGTTTGCAATTATCTACGTATTAGTCTTTCAGATAGAGCAATGGGGTTTATTAATTGTTTTAACAGTACTTTTCATTTTTATATGCTATCGTCACCGGGCAAATATTAAACGAATTATGAATAAAACAGAGCCGAAAATTAAGTGGCTTTAAGTATACCTACACGATACTTCTTTTTTTCTAATTAGGCTGTCCAATCATGAAAGTGGCAAAAATAGACCAACATCCTGTTAAACCGACTACATTCGTATCATTCGCATCTTTTTTCAATATGCTTTATACTACAATTATCCCGCTTTAACGGGCAGTCCCCCCACTTCAAGGCTTAGAGCGTAGGTGGTGGATAACTGCCCGTTAAAGCCCGATTGGTTCAACTAACAATCAGTGGGGATGAAGCCCCCCACTGATTGAATTTTCACTTTATTGCATATTGGAAGGAGATTACGATGAATATTATTATCTCTGATAAAGCCATCACGTGGTATAAGGAAGAATTGAATTTAAATAATGGCGATAGCGTTCGGTTTTTTGCAAGATATGGGGGGCATAGCCCGATCCAGAGTGGGTTTTCATTAGGCGTAAACAAAGATCATCCTATTGATATGGGTTCATCTGTACAAAAAGATGACATTACTTTTTTCGTTGAAGAAAGTGACATATGGTATTTTGATGGTCATAACTTGAAAGTTAATTTTAATGAAAAATATAACGAGCCTGAATTCCATTACGAAAAATAATGATTGAGATAAAAAAAGCACCGATGCTCGGTGCTTTTTTTATCTCAAGACGATTTACACTTCACTTACACTCGATCAAGCTTATTCACTATGCCTTCTTTTTTTAGGATTTCACATTGTTTTTCGCCTAGAAGATCATAATGAGAATAACCGTCCTTTCGGATGTGAATCCATTCCCGCTTAAGTCCATACTGCGCTCCCCACTCCGCTAGCTGCTCCAAATCATTACAGCCTACTTTCGTAACAGTATTGCAATCTGGAAATCGATCATCCAACCAGTAGTGAGTAATAAACGCAATTTCGCCGTTATCTATTTTCTGTTTCCACTCAGTAATATCCTTACGTTTGATACCGAATGCCAAGACAAGCGCCTCCATTTCTAAAGCTGCTGTCATTACAATTAATGTACTCGCCTTTTTGAACTCTTTGACTGTTATTCATTCTTTTTCTTGTTCGTTTCATATGCCACATGCCATTCTGGAAAAAGTCGTTTAATTGAAATCGGTCTGAAGTTTTCTTTTTTCACACAAACATGAGAAGACTTAGCAGATACTGCTAACTCTCCATTTCCGGTAAAAATTTCATATCCATAAACAACACGCAATCCATCGTATGACTCGATCCATGTTTTAACAGTGGCTGTTTCACCGTAACGCAGCGGTTTTTTATAAGATACCTGAATATCTATGACTGGAGATAGAATCCCATCTGCTTCCATCTCTGCGTAATTAAAACCCAGATCTTTAATAAGCTGCGTTCTCCCAATTTCTAGCCAAATCACATAATTGGCATGATAAACAATGCCCATTTGATCCGTTTCTGCATATCGTACTTCAATCTCTTTATCAGATACTAACATTACATCTCACTCTTCCCTATTTTTTTTGCTGCTTTTTTCAAATCATCTGTTGTTAAGACGGTCAAATTTTGCAAATCTTTTTCGCACGACTCATTCATTAACCGCATTGCTTGTTCTTGTATAGCTTCATCAATTAAACTCGTTGCAAAGCGTCCATTCCCTTTAACCTGATGTTCAGTTAAATATTCTTTCAACCAACTAATGGCTTGGTCTTCCAATTTGTATTGATATTGATTCGCATAGTTTTCAATAATTTGTAAAAGCTCTTTAGTTTTATAATCAGGAAAATGGATGAATTTACGAAAACGAGAACGAAGTCCTGGATTACTCTCAAGAAGATTGTTCATTTCATTGATATATCCAGCAAGAACGACAACTAGGTTTTCATTATGCTTTGTCATTTCTTCAACTAGTGTATCGATGACTTCTTTTCCAAAATCATTTTCCGACTTACTAAATAAGGAATAGGCTTCGTCAATAAATAAGACACCACCAAGTGCCTCACGGATTTTTTTCTTCGTCTTAATGGCTGTTTGCCCAACATACTCACCAACAAAATCGGCGCGACCTGCTACAATCATATGGCCCCTTTTTAGCATCCCTGTTTCTTTTAATAACTCCGAGTATATTTTGGCTACCGTCGTTTTACCTGTCCCAGGATTCCCGGTAAACACTGCATGTGATTGAATAGGAACGGCTTTGAGACCATGAGTGCGACGAACTTGCTGCATCTCAGCAAATGCAATAATCGCTTGTACTTCTTTTTTGATTTCCTCTAAGCCTATTAATAAACCTAGCTTTTCTTCAGGAGTGATAGTAGACTTTATTTCATTTCGCCGGAAGTCTTCCCCAGTGAGCGATGTATAATGAAGAATAGGTTGTTCATTTAAGTCTGAACGAGCTCCTCTTTTAAAAATAGCCTCACTGACGATAGATCGTACGGTTCTCGCATTTCCAAATGTTTCATCTACTTTTTCCGCCTCAATACGAAGCGCAAGCTCAATATTTGCATCCTTCGTCATCATATAATCATTATCTTGCGCCATCCCTTTTGCAAGTTGGAGCAATTCCTGGGTTGTGTAGTCCGGGAGCTGGAAATGATTAGACTGAGGGAATCTGCTTCTTAAGCCTGGATTAGCCTGTAAAAATTGACGCATTTCATCAGGATAACCGGCTAATATCACTGCAAATTTACCTGCGTATTTTTGATTACTCATCAGTGAAACGAGCGTGTCAATTGCTGTTTGTCCATAATCATTCCCTGATTGACCTTCTCGTTTTAAACTGTATGCTTCATCTATAAATAACACACCACCGAGAGATTTTTCCACAGCATTCTGAACTCTTTCTTCTGTTTGGCCAATGAATGAGCCTACAAGCTGAGAGCGATCCACTTCTGTTACCTCTTCACGGGGAAGTACACCTAGTTCATGATAAATTTTAGCTAGAAGTCGAGCAATGGTCGTTTTACCTGTTCCTGGATTACCAGTTAGAACCATATTTAGACTTAGCTCATCTTTAATTTGAAGACCAAGTTCTTTTCTTTTATTTTGGTATTGCAGAAATCGATAATACTCATTCATTCTATTTTTTACTTCAGTTAACCCAATCATTGATTGCAGTTCGTCAAGTGCATCTTTGGTTTGGGGTAAGACATCGTTGCTCGTTTGAAATAAATCCGTCCACTGTTTTTTCACTGCCGTTATACGATCCAGATGTTCTTTCATATCGTTGAAATGTGTCGCTGTATGAAATACACCTGAAATGGACTCCTCATATTCCTTTGCTGCCTGAAGAAGTTCTGTAATCTCTTTAGATACTTCAAAAAGCAGAGAAATTGCCGCTTCATAGTTTTGGATGATATCAAGGTCAACATGATTTTTTGCCTGTTCTAGTGATTTTTCAAGATTACTACGCTGTTCTACCATCGCTCCCATATATTTCTTACATAAAGAAATATACTCTTCGGCTATTTTTTTCTTTGCTGTACGATTATCTGTTTCACGTATTAACGGAAATTCGATGGCAGAAAACACTTCGCGATATTTCTTCCAGCCAGAGCGTACTAGAAGTTCATTTGCCCGCATATTCTTCGCATCAGCGCTGACTGCTTCTCTGAGCCATGTTTCATATAGTGAGTCCTCTCCATGAAGAAACTTCTGACTTTCGGCAAGCATGCTAAATAGCTCTGATTTGTAAGAATACGTATCTGCTGGTGAATCATCGTTTTCAATCTCAGCTAAGACATTCAAGATCGTATGTAAATCACTTATATACCCTTTTTGATTTATCTCTTCTGTTAATTCTTTTATTTTTACTTCATAATAATTTTGTTCAATCATCTTCCTAGTATCCATTATTATCCCATCTTCCAGTTACGAATTCCTCTCCATCTTATCATATCAAGCCGTCCCTTTTCTCGTTGAAAGAATAGTTCACTTTTTCCCCCATAAAAAAGAAGGAAGAATTCCTTCTTCCTTCTTTTTTACCATCTATTTAATGTTATTCATTCAAAACCATTCTCCCGAGCTTGTTTTTCATCTTCAATTTCATTTTTAAAAGATTCAATGCTTTCTTGTCTTCGTTGATTTTTTTCCTTTATCGCATTTCTATTATCACCGGAAGTGAACTCCAATGTTTCTTCAGCCGCATCGATATTTTCCATCGTGTTCTGAATCATATCTTCAAGTTTTTCGACATTATCACTACGATCATCTGGATTATGTTTATGATTCATCGAAATGCCTCCCATAAAAAAATGAAATCCTAAAGGTTAACATAATTAAGCTTATGTTAACTCTTTATGTTATTCACCCTTTGTCTGAATAACTTGAGGGTGCTGCCCACTTTGGTCTTGCATTTGTTTTCCTTTATTCCCACCTGCAGCGCGAGATTTTGTTCCGGTTTGGTTCGGCGCAAAATGTTTAGAATCTTTTTTAGGATTGCTCATCAATTTTCCCCTCCTCAAGAATAGGATGACCGAATGATAAGCAAACATGACCGGAATTATTTGTTAAATGCTACTCCACTTTTTGTAAATGCCTTCGTTCAATACGATCTTCAATCTTTGCCAAACGCTCTTCGTCTTGCAACAATTCTTGCTTATTTTCATTAATTAACTCTTCAAACGTCTTTTTTTTCCGTTTCAAACCTTTCACCCACCTACTAATTGTATTTATCACTACTATTACCAATTAACGAATGATTTATAAGTGAAATTTCAAAAAATTCAATTAGCTGAATACATAAAAATGACGAAATCATTTGATTTCGTCATTTCATATCCGCGATATATTTTTCCATTGATTGCAGGGACACTTGGCCAATATGCTTAACGGCTATAAGCCCTTCACTATCAATAAAATATGTAGTCGGCATAGCGGATACTTTATATCGTTTTTTTACAGCGTTTTTTATGTTTTGAGAATCTAGAAGGATTGGAAAAGTAACCCCCATTTCATCTACAAAGGTTTGAACATCGTTCTGTGGATCCAAATTGACCGCAAGAATCACTGTATCCTTATCTAATCCTTTTGCAAACGTCTCCATATCAGGCATTTCCTCGCGACAAGGGCCGCACCAAGTAGCCCAAAAATTAAGCATTACCTTCTTACCCTGATAATCTGATAACTTTACCTTCTCACCACTTAGCGTTTCCAATTCAAAGTCTGGTGCTTTTAGGCCAATATCAAGGCCTCTTTTTGGCTCCATAGCCTGAACTATAACAACAGCAATGAGCGCAAGTAGAAAAACTGCTGCAATTACTTTTTTATACATATGTATTCACCTAATTCTATTCGATAATTTTTATATGTCGTATTGATCCTCAACTACATTTTACCAATAATTATAGAAGTTATAAAGATTTTTAACCGAATCCTCAATGAAACCAACTAATTTTTTCATAATTTTGACGCAATTCACAAAAAAAGAGGATGTCCCATAACTAAAGGGGCAACCTCGCCTACAACATACAGTTTACATGAAGTGTAAGACACAATAAACTTTGTGTTGTAAGCGAAGACAGACCCTTTTGGGACATCCTTATTTTTTTAGTGAAATTAGCCTTTTAATTTATCACGTAAGACCATTTGTAAGATCCCGCCATGGCGGTAATAGTCAATTTCAACTTCAGAGTCAAAACGAACGAGTACTTCAAATTCTTTTTTGTTTCCAGCTTCATCAGTAGCTGTAACTTTTACGATATCACGTGGTTTTACAGATTCATCAATTTGTACATCGATTGCTTCTTTACCAGTTAATCCAAGTGTTTCAGCATTTTCTCCCGCTTTGAATTGAAGCGGAAGAACACCCATTAACACTAAGTTAGAACGGTGAATACGTTCAAAGCTTTCAGCGATAACTGTTTTGATGCCTAGAAGGTTTGTACCTTTAGCTGCCCAGTCACGTGAGCTTCCCATTCCGTAGTCTTTACCAGCTAAGATAGCAAGACCTGTACCATCTGCTTTATATTTCATACAAGCATCATAGATTGCCATAACATCGCCAGTTGGCCAGTAAGTTGTGAATCCACCTTCTGTACCAGGAGCAACTTGGTTACGGATACGAATGTTTGCGAATGTTCCGCGCATCATGACTTCATGGTTACCACGACGTGAACCATATGAGTTGAAATCACGTGGTTTTACACCATTTTCGCGCAAGTAAATACCAGCAGGTGTATCTTTACCAATTGCGCCTGCAGGAGAAATATGGTCCGTTGTAACTGAATCACCAAATTTACCTACAATACGTAAACTAGAAAGCGCGTCAACAGTACCTGGTTCAGGTGACATTCCTTCAAAGAATGGCGGATTTTGAATATATGTTGAAGTTGTATCAAACGTATACAACGCTTCATTGCTTGTTTGAATTTCATTCCAGCGTTCGTTGTCGTTGAATACTGTTTCATATTCTTTACGGAATAATTCTGGTGTTACTGTTGCTTTAACAACAGTATTTACTTCATCTTGAGAAGGCCAAATATCTTTTAGGTAAACATCATGACCATCTTGGTCTTTACCTAATGAATCGTTTTGTAGATCGAAATCCACTGTTCCAGCTAAAGCATACGCTACGACTAGTGTTGGAGATGCAAGGTAATTCGCTTTCACCAATGGATGGATACGCCCTTCAAAGTTACGGTTACCGGAAAGTACAGACGTTACGAGAAGATCGCCTTTAGCAATTGCCGCTTCGATTTCTTCAGCAAGTGGACCTGAGTTCCCAATACATGTTGTACAGCCGTAACCAACTACGTTGAAGCCTAATTGATCCAAATAAGTTTGAAGACCTGCATCACGCAGGTACCCAGTAACAACTTTAGACCCTGGTGCTAATGATGTCTTTACATAATCAGGTACAGTCAAGCCTTTTTCTACTGCCTTTTTCGCGATTAAACCAGCGCCAAGCATAACATACGGGTTAGACGTATTTGTACAGCTTGTAATTGCAGCGATTGCAATTGCACCAGTTTTCATTTTTGACTCATGTCCGTCTGTGAATTTCACAGTTACTTCTTTGTCAATTTCAGAAGATTCCAATCCAAAGCCCTGGTTCCCCATAGGTGCATTAAGCGCTTCTTTGAATGATTGCTGCATTTGTGAAAGTGGAATCAAATCTTGTGGACGTTTAGGACCAGAAAGATTCGGTTCAATGTCAGATAATTTAAGCTCGATCACATCTGTGTAAACTGGATCTTCTTTGTCAGGTGTATAGAACATTCCATTTGCTTTGGAATATGTTTCAACTACTTGAATAAGAGTTTCGTCACGGCCAGTTAAACGAAGATAGTCAATTGCTTCTCCATCAACTGGGAAGAAACCACAAGTAGCACCATATTCTGGAGCCATGTTCGCGATTGTTGCGCGGTCAGCTAATGGGAGATTGGTTACTCCTGGACCGAAGAATTCAACAAATTTACCAACTACACCATGTTTACGAAGCACTTGTGTCACTTTTAAAGCAAGGTCAGTAGCTGTAGTGCCATTAGGTAGTTCACCTGTCAGTTTCACCCCTACAACCTCAGGAACTGGGAAGTATGAAGGTTGGCCAAGCATGCCTGCTTCTGCTTCGATCCCACCTACACCCCATCCAAGAACTCCAATACCATTAATCATTGTTGTATGAGAATCGGTACCGAAAACAGAGTCTGGGTAGACTTCTAAGTCCCCATTTGGAGTATCAACAGATTGGACGACATTCGCTAAGTACTCAAGGTTAACTTGGTGAACAATCCCAGTTGCTGGTGGAACCGCACGATAGTTGTTGAATGATTTTTGAGCCCAACTAAGGAATTGGTAACGCTCAGCATTTCTTTCAAACTCAAGATCCATATTAACTGCAAGTGAATCTAATGTACCTGCTTTATCTACTTGTACAGAGTGGTCAATAACTAAATCAACTGGAATTTCAGGGTTGATTTTATCAGGATCTTCACCAAGTGCAGCCATTGCACCACGCAAAGATGCAAGATCAACAACAGCTGGTACGCCTGTAAAATCCTGCAGAATTACACGTGCGGGTTTGAATGGTACATCAATGTCTTTTAATTCGCTAGTTCCCCACTTAGCTAAATTATCAACATGTTCTTTAGTAATGACTCTACCATCAACTTGGCGTAGTACCGCTTCGAGTAGAACTTTAATGGAATATGGAAGACGAGAAACATTTCCAACTCCTGCTTTCTCAAGCGCTTCCAAATTATAATAGTTATAGCGCTTTCCATCGATTTCAAAAGAAGAGCGTGATTGATACACATCATTTTTTGTCATCAGAATATTACCCCCTATAAGACTTTACGAAAAACATTTGAACATAAAAAGTGAAACGTGGTGTGTAAGAATTTCCACATCACCATGTTCTTCTTATACTATATAAATACTATATAAAAAAACCCCTTTTTTGTCGAAAAGTTTGAATCTTCTCCCATCAAAACTTTTCTTACAAACTAATAGTAATATAGAAATGAGTATAAGTAAATAACAAGTAAGTTATTGTTTTTGATAAGTTTTACTTATATTAGTCACTTTTACGGACTTCATTTCATTCATTACGTAACTTTTCATATGTACGCCCTAGTATAATTAGTTTTCCACCATAACTTTTCATATTTTATCGGAAAGTTAGTGGTCAAATTTTGTATTTTCGTGGTCAATTTGGTTCGGGTAAAAAACTTAGGTCTCTCCATGCGGTAAGATAACGCCGTGAAGATAATAACCCATTTTGCAAGAGGACTCTTATTTATCCGGACAATGACGGACTTTTTTCCGCACCTTATATTTAGACTATTCTTAAAATTAGGCCCTTAATTCTAACCTGGTATGGTAAATTGAGTAAAACACTGCTATCTTATAAACAAACTACTATTCTTAGACAGGGGGTGTATTTATGAGTAGAACACTTGAAAAATTACAAACTGAAATCACGTTTGAAGCACGAAAAGGGTTTCCATTATTGATATCTGGCACAATTGTCTTTTTACTTTTCACCTTTATGCCCTTAGTTTTTTCAATGGACATTGTACATTTAATTTGGATTTTTGGTTTAGGCGCCATTTTTCCTTTTGGTATTCTAATTAGTAAAATTCTTCGTGTTAATCTATTTGCTACTGGCAACCCTTTAGGTACTTTAGCAGGAATAGTTGCAGCTCCACAAGCTTTTTACATACCTGTATTTATAATGGTGTATATGCATATACCTGAATATCTCCCTTTCACAATCGGGTTACTAGCAGGTTCTCATTTTCTACCTTACATGTGGATTTATAAAAGCAGAGCTTATTTATTTGTTACATTGGGCACCTGTCTTTCCTCTCTAATCTTAGGTGGGCTCCTTGTTAGTCAAGCATTCATTCTTGTGCCTTTAGTAATTTCTATTGTGTATGGTATAGGTGTTCTTTTAATTCTTAGAGAACTTAAAACCAATCTTGTTTAACTTACCTTTTTGTGATTTTTTTCTTACAAACTAATAATTAAACCAACGAATTAGTAACGTCTAGTAAAAATTATCTAGTTATTATTATTTTTCTTTCCAAAGCATCCTGACTGTTCTTCCTTTTATCGATATATCTACATAGAAACCCCATTTATGACTAAAGCTATACGTGGAGGTGATCTTCATGACTAAACGTAAAGCGGACAATATTATTCGGTTGAATGCAGCTAGGGCAAAAGGGAATAATGCAGAATATATCGAAGAATTTTCTCAACCTTTGACAGAAGAACAAAAACAAAATAATAAAAAGCGAAAGAAAAACCAGTAATAGTAAAACCGCCAGTGACACGTTCAGCTGGCGGTTCTTTCAGTACTATGATTGTTCAACATCTTCGATCATACTTTGAAGATCCTCTTGGTACCGCTGTAGTTGCTCCCTCTGATGCTCTGAGGCAACCTGTAGCGCACTTTGAATTTGTTGATAAGCTTCATCCATTTCTTGCTTCACATGTTTAAGCTGACTACCATACTCAGGTCCGTCTTTAACAATTTCATACATCGTTTCCTGCACTTGCTTAAAGCTTTGGTCGGCTTCTTGAAATGCTCGCCTTTTATCTTGTTTATCCAGCAATTTTGCCCACTCCTTTTTTAAAAAACATCGAATTGCGATGTATGAGTAGGTTTTACCTATTGACAAAGTTTATACAATAAATAGAAAGTGATTCCGTGCATATTCTAAAAAATCCTGCTCATCATAAATGGTAAGAGGAGGGATAGAAAATGAACAAAAACGATGGAAAAGATATTAGGAAAAATGCTCCCAAAGGCGATAACCCAGGACAGCCTGCACCTTTAAGTGGGTCGCATAAAGTAAAAAACAGAAATCACAGCCGCCAAAAACACAACTCTAGTCACGATATGTAAGCTCAAAAATAACAGTTTGTCCAAAAGTATCTGATCTCACACTCTATATGCAGTTTATAAAGTTATCTATTTACAATTCGAACTATATATAGAACGTGTGAGGTCTGACTCTTTGTCTATTTGTTGTATGAAATAAGCTCGCTCACTAAAGCCCCGACTACCTTGTCATATTCTCTTTTATCAAAAAAAGCTGATTTGGCAAATGGTTTAAAGCTCTACCAAGTATCAAACATTTAGCAGACTTAGCCTTTCTACTGAATGTGTCCCAAATTGCATGTTGGTTTCTGAAATTAACTTAATAATTGAAACAATCATATCTTCTTGATTCAGTTTGACCTGTTTTGGTAGCCCTTCTTTTTTGTCAACTAACACTAGCTTGAAAATTGAAATACTGTTCTGCTCCCTTTCTGTGTGGCAATGACTTCGAGACGTGCGTCAATTCGTTCTTTTAGCTCAGGCACATGAGAAATGATGCCAACGAGACGACCGCTGTTTTGGATATCCATCAATGTTTCAATCGCGTGTTCTAAAGATTCCGGATCAAGTGTACCGAAGCCTTCATCAATAAACATCGTTTCCAATGAAATACCACCTGCATTTTGTTGCACAACATCCGCTAAACCAAGAGCTAACGCCAATGCTGCTTTGAAGCTTTCCCCCCCCGATAATGTCTTTACATGCCTTTCTTGTCCCGTATATTGGTCATACACAGACAGCTCTAATCCACTTTGAATATTTCTTCTAGTCGGATCAACTTTCCGTAATAATTGATATCGTCCACTTGTCATCTTTACTAATCTTGTATTTGCTTCTTTTAAAATATCATCTAAAAAAGCGGCAAGGACATATCGTTCAAATGTAATGCGAAACGGGTTTTGTCCTTTGGAGATTTCATGGAGGTGACCAATAACCGCATATTTTTCATCCAATTCTTTTTGTTCTTCAATAATCGCAAGAATTTTCTCTTGAATGACGATATTCTGTTCTTTCGATGTAAAGATGAAATTATACAATTTGCGATGTTGTTCCAAATCTTCATCAATCGTTTGCACAGTTTTCTGTAAGCTAACTAAGTCGGGTTTCTCAATATCTTTTAACTTCAATTCAAGATCGTGATGAAGGCCTGTTACTGTATGATATTGTTTATCATATTCCTGAACTTGATTTTCTAACCCCTTTAATTCCGATTCTATTTTTTTCGAAGCTGTATATTGTCCGTACGACTCGAATCCCTGATTTTTCAAATCATCTTTGAATCGAAGTCGTTCTTTATCAAGCTCAAGCTTTACTGTTTCCAACTGCTTACCAATCGAAGTTCGATTGGTTTGTATGATCGTCACTTGCTCTAACGCTGTTTGCAGAGCCGTTTGAGTGCTTTCAAATGCCTGTTGCAGTATTTTTTGTTGCGTTATGGCATTGTTCAATGCATTCTCATACCCTTGTGGGGTTCGAATCGCATCAGGTACTGCTTCTTTTAAGGAAGCAAGTTTGGCATTTTCCTCTAAATATGCTATACGGGAAGTATCTTCACTTTTTTTCAAGTCTACCGAGCGCTGTTTCAGTTCTGCTTTACTCTCTTTTAAGGTAAAGAGTTTTTCTGTAATTTGCCCAAGTTGTGCTTTTTTATCAGCGAGCATCATTAAACGACGTTCCAATTCTCTTTTATTGGCTTTACAATCCTTTTCAAATTCGCCTAGGTTGTTAAAGTCAATTTCAGGGGCTCGTTCTTTTACTTCTGCTGCTCTTTCATTGTATGTGTCTTGGATTGATTCATATTGTGATTTAACTTGATAATATTCTGTTTCTGATTGTACTTTTTTCTGTTCAGCAGCTTGTACAAGAATCGTTTGTCGGTCGATATCGGCTTCATTTGGCATATCTTCTTGAAAGTGAGCAGGATTGGGGTGTTCTGCCCCACCACATACAGGACAAGCTTCACCAGAAATGAGCATTTGTGCTAATATACCTGCTTGGCTTTCACGCCATTTTTTGTTTAATAAGTCCAGTCCCAACTTTTCATTTTCAAGTTTGCTACTTGAATTAGCCAGACTAATTTGATTGCGGTCTACTGCTTGTTTTACTTGATTCATTGTTTTCGTAACTTCAATAAGTTTCGTTATTCTAAACAAAATCTGATCGTTGAGATCCGATTGCCTCTCCAATTCGGCAAATTGTATAGCCGCTTGTTCACATTCTTGTTTTATTATGTGCGTAGCTTCTTCTTCTTTTTCAATCGTAATGAGATCATTTTCTGCCGTATTCTTTTGGATGGCCATTTGCTGCCATTGCTTTTCCAAATGAGTCGTCTTTTGAATTTGATTAGCTAGATTTTCAACTGACTCCTTCAACAGCTGTAGGTTATAAACAACTACTGCTGCTTCCTCACGTTTGCCTGCTTTAGCTAATTCTTCTTCATATTGAAGTTGCAAATTCTTTTTCTTTTCTTCACTTTGCATAAGCTTCTTTTCTAATTGCTCGTGATTTGCTTGTAATTCTTTTACTTGATTACCGATTCTTAAATAAAATTGTTCTTGTTTCTCTGCCGCAGCTGCTTTGTAAGCGTTGGAAATTTGAATTTTCACTTGATCAATTTCAATTTTTACAGCTTCTAATTTTTCTTTTTCAATCGTTAATTTTTCCAAATTTAAAAATTGCTTGATTTGTTCTTCTGCACGAAATAAGCTTTCCTTAAGAGAATCACGAGCTTTTTGTTTCTGATCGATGACAGTTTGCAGTTCTAGTAAACGGGATTCATCATGTGAAATTTGTTGTTCTAGTAGTGGTAGTACCTTTTGCTCAATTGGTTCATCTTGATTAAGTTCTATTATCAGCTCTTCATTATCGCTTGCTGCAATTTCATTCATATAACGAATTCTGTCAAGCCTGCTTTTCTCACTTAACTTTTTTAATTCAGACGCTTCTTCTTTCAGCTTATCTTCAATCGTTTTATATAATTCTGTATGAAATAGTCTTTGAAGAATCTGTTCCTTTTCCTTACTTTCCGAAGTTAACAGCTTTCGGAATTCACCTTGTGGTATCATTAGGATTTGACGGAATTGATTGGCATCAATTCCGATAATGCTCTTGATCTTTTCATCCACTTCACGAACATTCGCACCAAGCAATTTCTTCTCATCGTTCGATTGGACTTCATATAACTCTGCTTTCGCCGTAACCGTTGTCGTGCCCTCACCTGACTTCTTTTTCCGTTCTTGCTGTGGTGAACGCCAAATATAATACAATTTTCCACGGAGCATAAATTCCAAACTTACTTCTGTCAATTGATCATCTGCTGCAAATTGACTCCTTAGCTCCTGTCCATTTCGATCTTCGCCACTTGCCTTTCCATAGATTGCATAGCTAATTCCATCAAAAATGGTCGTCTTACCAGCTCCTGTTTTTCCGGAAATCACAAACATTGTGCGATTTCCAAGCTGTGAAAAGTCGATGATTTCATTCCCTGCATATGGTCCAAATGCCTGCATCATTAATCGAAGTGGTCTCATCTCAATACACCTTCTCTTTTCACGTTGTCAATAACGGAAGCCATAATATCTCGCTTTTTTTGATCAAAATGACGATCTGTCATTTCCACATAAAATGTTTCAAATAAATCTAATTCTGATTTTTTTTCATCCTTAATGGATGAGAACGATTCTTTTCGACGAAGGTCGAGCAAATCCCATTTTCTTTCTAAATGAAGGACATTTGGATACACTTTACGAAGCCGATTAATCGGATCAATAATTGCGCCTTCATCTAGTAGTGTAATTTTCAAATAATCTTCCGTTTTTTGAAATTGATAAAAAGTAGAATCAAGCAGCTCCTCCATATAACCCTCTATCTCTCGCATATCTTTTTTCGGGGATAGTGAGCGATACCTTAAATCAAAGCTACCATTCTCGTTCATTTCAACAATGGAAATGGATTTATTTTGCTTTGCTTCTGAAAATGAATATTTCATTAACGAGCCTGAATACCGAACCTTAGGATGATTGAGCGCATCCGGACTATGTAAATGACCAAGTGCCGTATAGTCGAATGCATTAAAAACTTCCGCTGAAACACAACCCGATCCTCCAACAGACAGAACTCGCTCGGAATCCGTTGTTTTTCCGCCTAAGACAAAGGCATGCCCGACCAAAATATTCGGTTCATTTGGATTAATATTTTGTTCTATTTTCGACGTAATAGTGGCCATTGCATCTTGATGAGATGTGATTCGATCATCTTGCAGTACTTGACGTACAACACCTGGCTCCGCATATGGAACACAGTAAAAATTAACGCCGTTCACCTGAACTGGCATTAAATCCTTATTAAATTTCCCTTGGATAAAAAGATTACTCTGACGATACCAAGACGTTCCAAAGGATAACCGTTCTGCACTGTCATGATTACCCGAAATCGCAATAATTGGTTTCTTCATTTTCACGTTAATTGTATAAAGAATTTCATCAAGCAATTCTACGGCTTCAGTAGGTGGTACAGAACGATCGTATAAGTCACCTGCAATAACTATTGCATCTGGATTTTCTTCTTCAATGACATCTACTAGCTGCCAAAGCATATGCTCCTGATCTTCTGTCAAATGTACACCATGAACAATTTTACCTAGGTGCCAGTCTGCTGTATGAATAAATTTCATGAAATCACTCCGTTCCTGATCGTACTTCCATTATACCAAAACTCATAATTAGTTGGTCACACCACATTTTACATATCGTTAACTCGAAGAATTTACTCAATATATACTGAACGACTCTGCACTAAAGTATGGAGATTCTTCGTAGTCGGACTAAACCGACTGAAAGGCAAGTAGCAAGTTAAAGCTTTGTGTGGAAAATAAAAAAAGCAGACAGCCTGTAAACTGTCCGCTTCACTATGTTCAGCTAAATAAATGCTCATATGGATTCATGTTAATTTGACGTTCTGTTAATTTTTTTCTTAAAAATTTATGATCTCGTTTAGGTGTAGCGATAATATAGCCCCGAACAACTAGATCCTGAGTAATCGTTTGCGACTTTTCTTTTAATGCCAATTCTCCAATTTTACCAGCAATTTTCTGTCTACCTACATCTCTAAACAGTTCAGGTATCGGACTTACTAAATCTTCGAGTAATTCTTTCTGTTCACTTGTCCACAAATGAGTAGTTTGACTTACATAATATTCTTCCCAATCCATATCAGATTTTCCATCTTCTTTAGGAAAACGCTTAAGAAATTTTCGGAACATGAAGAATCCACCAATCCCCATTAATGTGATCAAAATGACCGTCCATGCAAGGATAAACCATAAAAACCAACCTTCAAGCACGTCATCCACCTCGAATTTTCCAAATATTTAATACTATTTATTATAGACACTTTGCTAAATCTTGACAAGCAGTACCTCAGATTAACTTTATGAATTTCTACTATGCTTTAGCCACTTCATTAAAGTTTCATCCATGACTTGTCTGTGTAGAGAAGTATGAAGCCACTAAAAAAGCGGTTAGCAATAGTTGCTACCGCTTTTTACATTCATGATTTTTATACTTTTACGATTTTACTGCTTCCAAAGTGTTCATTATGGATTTTACGATATTGAAGATACATGCTAATCCGCCAAGGTACAATCATTGCAAATGCAAGAAGAAAGAACATACCACCTAACTGACCAACATCGATTGAGGAACTTAATAGCCATTTAGCCACCAACCGGACAATAAGCAATCCGATAAGAATAAAAGCAAACGCCTTTGATCGCTTAATATAAATCTCATTGTTCCGAACTTCAAAACTTGAGGTTTTTATAAGGAAAATAGAAAATACCATCCCTACCAACACAGCTTCAAGCACCTCTACCCCAGTTAATCGGAACATCGGAAACATAAACATAAGAGCCCCTGTACTCATAAAAATCGGGGGTAAAATAATTTTCTTCAAGTTAACTGGCTTTTTCGCTGCCTTTAAACGAACAATAAGTACAGTGATGGCCATAAACAGCGCTACAGCTGATGATATATAAATCATAACCATTTCATTCCTTTTATTTAATAAGGTATGTTACTTGTGACCTTATTATATCCTACTACAAAAAATTATCAAAAGTTCTTTCACAAAGAGGCTAATTCTATTAGGTATCGCAGGAAATCATTTAATTATTCACCCTACTAATCGCTTCTACCACTCGATCTTCATCAAATGGCTTTACGATGAAATCCTTCGCACCGGCTTCAATTGCCTCAACAACCATCTTTTGCTGACCCATGGCTGAGCACATAATTATTTTTGCCTGTGGAAATTCCTTTTTTATTTCCTTCACTGCATCTATGCCACTCATTACTGGCATAGTTATATCCATAGTAACGATGTCTGGCTGTAATTGCCGATATAGTTCAATTGCTTCTTCCCCGTTTTCACCTTCGCCGACCACTATATGATTTGCTTTATTTAATATATTTAAAAGGGTCATTCTCATAAACTTTGCATCATCAATTACTAATATTCTAGCCATTCCTTTTAACCCTCCCAAATCATGCAACAAGTAAAAATAATACTGAACAGAATTCAACAACATGTTTAGTCTAACTAATTAATATGTATCCTTAAAGGCTACCGTAATCTCATAAGATATTCAAACAATTCACTCACCAGAATTTACTATTTCATTTATTAATGGATGGATGGTTATGTAAAATACATATTAGAAACCTTGAAAACCACCAGTAATATTTGTGAAAATAATGATAATTTTCGTCATCCAATCAAAGAAGAGCACAATCCCCATAAGAATCATGATGTATCCACCTGCTTTAACAATACGGTGGCTATGTTTTTTTATCCACTTCATTTTACCGATGAAGAAAGACAAAATTAAGAACGGAATTGCAAAACCTAGAATATAAGCAATCATATACAGCATCGCAGAATTTGGGTTGTTGACGCCCATTGCTAAAACAGCTGTTAAAATAGGACCTGTACACGGGGTCCATCCTGCAGCAAATGCTAAACCAATTAATGCGGAACCTATGTACCCACTTGGACGGTTTTTGAATTCAATTCGTTTATTTTTCATTAGGAATTCAAAATTGAATATCCCGACAATTACTAAACCAAAAAAGATAATAATGATAGCACCAATTTGACGTATTAAATCTTGATAATTCTCAAAAAACTCACCAAGAAAGGAAGTAGTAAAACCTAAAGCGATAAATATTAGAGAAAAACCCAATAAGAAAAATAACGTGTGAAATAAACTTCTCTTCTGCAGCATAGCGTTTTCTGTTTTAAGTTCATTGACACTCATCCCTGTAATATACGATAAAAAGGCTGGATAAAGTGGCAAACAACAAGGAGAAATAAAACTTAGAAACCCCGCACCAAAAGCTAATAATATGCTAACGTCACTCAAGCATGTCAACTCCTCTGAAAAGCAATTTACCCTCATTCTACCAAATGCACTAAGAAAAAGATATTTACTGAATTGTGAACATATAAAAATATGAATAAGTGTTTGAATTTATTTCCACAAGCTTGTATAATTAATATTGTAAGTATCATACATATTTAGGGACAAGATTACATCAGGTATAAGCACCTCTCTATTAATGTTTAGAAAGGACTAGCAGTTGTGACCCGATTAGAATTTCTCGAGCTTATCGAAATAAAACGTAATGAGCTCATTAAAATCGTTTCTAAAAACGGTCTTAATTCTCAAATAACGATCGTATACAGTCAGGAATTGGACATACTGCTAAATCAATATAACCAATTGTTCCTAAAAAAAATTGGTTAGCATAAGCAGTTAATCATTCAAACCATACAACCCGCCTTGCATGATTTCTCAAGGTGGGTTTAAAATATCTAAAAAAAGCTGTTCATAAAGTCAAGTCAGTGAGAAATTTTCATGTACGAAGGATCAGAATCAAGGAAAACCAGTCTTTCACTCAATCGAAGCTCATTCATTCGGGAAGGGGAAAATCGAGCTCTTTTCTTCCTAAAGTAAGAGGCATTGTCTACTAGCAGTGACCTCTATTTGTCTTGCGTAAAAGCTGTAGACTGAGTAGTTACAAATTTTTAACTGTTTGTATCCCTACCTTTTGTTTATCACGGTTTTAGATGTGAATCCCTTTGCTTGGCAATGATACAAATATTTCTCAATAATTTCTTCTAACAACAAACAAAAAAACCACCTTTATCTGCTTTATTTTTCAACAGAAAAGGTGGTTTTTGATTAAAGTAATGAAAGATAAATCAGAAAAAAGACAAATTACTAATGAAAGATTCACTCTCCTACATTTTCTAGGAGAAGAACTTGTATAATAATCGTAATCAAACGAGCTGTGAACGTAAGAGCCACAAGGGATTATTTATTTTACCTGTTTGTTCATTGCGCTCATCATTTGATTAATTTTCTTCTGAGATGGTTTTTGCCCCATTTGCATCATCATCATTTTAAGCATTTGTTCATTAATCGGCGGATTTTTCTTTAGGTAGCTCATCATATATTTTCTAGCGATGAAAAAGCCAAGTGCTACACCGGCGATTAAAGCCAAAACTGCGGCTAAAATTATTTGCCAAAGCATATTATTTCCTCCTTCATGTTGTCTACTATAAGTGTACTAGACCAATCGTTATTATACAATACTCCACATCGTCATGTCCTCTATTTATCCATATTTTCTTTCTTTTATCGGTTTTAACCAGCCGTAACGTTTATTCTCAAAATCAAAAGCCAGAAAGCTCGCCCCACATTTACGGATGCATTCAAAAAAAGTAGTTTCCGCATCAAAATCGCCTTCAGCTTTTAACATAATGGAATGTTCGTAAATATATACGGTAGCTTTACTGTTACTCTTTGTTTTTAAATAATATACCCCGTTTTGGGTTAAATACCCTTGTTTACGTTGTAAACTTTGTTCGAATGAAAAATGAACGTTACTAGCAGGAATTTTTTTTGTAATATATTCGATTTGTTTTTGCAAAATACCCTTATGCCAGTCAGATGATTGAATATACTCCAAAAACAAATTGAAAAAAATCTTCTCTCTACCAAAATAATGTCGGGCAAATTCATCTTCGATTAAATAGATTTGATAACTTCTCATTTAACTGCCTCCTAACATTCTTTTCTGTATTATATTCTTGAAAGCGAAAAAGATATGTTGTTTGATGGAGAAAAAAGCTTGTTTTTTTGTCGAAATTATTATTTTTCCATGTACCATTACAAATATAGTGTTTTTCCCCATGAAAAAGTGATTACACTTAATTTTCTTCAATAAACAGAGATACGAGTCGGTATCTTTATTAGATGCCAACTCGTTTCTAAATTAATTTTCTAATAGGGCTTTTACTTGATTTACAACATTCTCAACTGTGAAACCGAATTCTTCCATAATTTTATTTCCTGGGGCTGACGCTCCAAAATGGTTAATTGCAAGAATTTCCCCTTCATCTCCTGTATAACGATCCCAGCCGAATGGAGCCGCAACTTCGATAGCTAGGCGCTTTTTCACTGCAGGGTTGATAACACTTTGTTTATACTCTTTAGATTGAGCTTCAAAACGATCCCATGATGGCATACTAATTACTGCGGCGTCAATTCCTACTTTCGCTAGTTCTGCCTGAGCTGAAACAGCCAAATTAACTTCTGAACCTGTCGCAAGTAGTAAAACATCTGCTTCTACTTTATTAGCAGGAGACACGATGTATGCACCCTTTTTAACTCCTTCATTTGCAAGTTCAGCCGTGTGTTTTAAAGTAGGTAGATTTTGCCTAGTTAATATAAGTGCAGTTGGTTTGTTCTTAGATTGAATGGCTTCTCTCCAAGCTGCAGCTGTTTCGTTTCCATCCGCAGGTCGAATAACACCAAGGTTTGGCATCGCGCGCAATGATGGCAGTTGTTCGATTGGTTCATGAGTTGGTCCATCCTCGCCGACCGCAATACTGTCATGTGTGAATACATACGTTACTGGAAGACCCATTAGCGCAGCTAAACGAATGGCTGGACGTAGGTAGTCAGAGAATACAAAGAAAGTTCCACCATATACGCTTACTCCACCATGAAGAGCCATTCCATTTAGTGCCGCACCCATTGCAAATTCACGAACGCCAAACCAAATATTGCGCCCTTCATATTCACCTGGAACAAAGTCTGATGCCGTTTTAATCATCGTGTTGTTGGAACCAGCCAAATCAGCTGAACCACCAAGAAAGCTTGGTAGGTTAGATGCAATTGCATTCAATACTTCACCACTTGAAGCCCTTGAAGCAAGACTTTTCCCTTCCTCATATACCGGGATATCTTGATCCCACCCTTCAGGTAATTCGCCATTGATTGCCACTTGGAGTTGAGAAGCTAATTCAGGATGATCTTTTTTGTAATCATTAAAAAGATTTTCCCATGCCGATTCCTTCTTGCCGCCTTCTTCCACAACAGTTTTATTAAAATGCTCATAAACTTCATTCGGAACATGGAAATCTTCTTCAAATGTCCATTTATAATATTCTTTTGTGAGTTTTAATTCATCAGCACCTAAAGGCGCTCCGTGAGCGGAAGATTTTCCAGAACGGTTAGGTGAACCATAACCAATAACAGTTCTTACTTCAATAAGTGTTGGTCGCGTTTCATCTGTTTTCGCCAATTCCAAAGCTTTAGTGATTTCAGTCAAATCATTTCCATCTTCTACGCGTATATATTGCCAGCCATATGCCTTGAAACGATTTTCAACACTTTCACTAAATGATTTATCCAAATCTCCATCAAGTGATATGTCATTTGAATCATATAAAACGATCATTCTTCCAAGCTGAAGATGAGCAGCTAGTGAAGCAGCTTCAGATGAAACACCTTCCATTAAATCTCCGTCTCCGCAAATACCATATGTATAATGATCTACTACATTATATGTTCCGCGATTGTATGTTGCTGCTAAATGACGTTCAGCCATAGCCATTCCTACTGCCATTGCTATCCCTTGTCCGAGAGGCCCAGTTGTTGCATCTACTCCTGCAGTATGGCCATATTCAGGATGTCCTGGTGTTTTACTACCCCATTGGCGGAAATTTTTAATGTCATCCATTGATAAATCATAGCCTGATAAATGCAAAAGGCTGTATAAAAGCATCGATCCATGTCCTGCAGAAAGAACAAAACGGTCTCTATTAAACCAAGTTGGATTTTTTGGATTGTGATTCATAAACTGGGTCCAAAGAGTGTACGCCATCGGGGCGGCCCCCATCGGCATTCCTGGATGTCCAGAATTTGCTTTTTCGATAGCATCGATTGACAAAGTGCGAATTGTATTGATTGAAAGTGCATCTGTTTTATTTAACATTAAACCATCCTTCCTTCATGTATGTATGCCCTTACTATTTTATAATGTCATGTAAATTAAAGACAACAATAATTCAGACACTTTATTAAAGTACCCTATTCCCCTACTAAAATCCGTGAATTCTAAGACAAAAAAACAAAAGAGAATATCGAATTCGATATTCTCTAACTCTACATTCCTTAATGCAAACGCTTCTTTATATCTTTGATACTTTTAAGCTTTTCAGGTGTTACATCATTTCCCTCGGGATCAACAATTGTCAAATGCTCGATTGTATCTGTCATGGATTTACGGAACGTTTCTAAGTACTCACTTCTCAGCTTAGATTGTTCTTTCGCTTCTTCCACTGTTAAAGAGCTCGACTTAGCCTTCTTTGCCAACTCATTTATCCGAGCTAATTTTTCTTTCGATAACATACTTTTGCTCCTTTACTGTTTCAATAGTGTCATGTTATATAAAAAAGAGCAAAAATACAAGTTCTCTGCTTTTTGTTAATCTTCTTTTGAGACTTGATATTCTAAATATCTGCGATTTATAGTAGCTTTTGAAACTGGATAACCAAACCCTCTTAAAGTAGCTGCAATTTCTGCAAATGTTAGTCCGTTCTTTCGAAGTTTTACTATTTCCTCAATTGGAACTTCCTTTCGTTCTCTTCCACCACTCATTCCCTGATTGCTCAGATTTTTTTGCGGGCGAAACCCATTTTCAACCGCCCGTTTCATGCCTCGTTTAATCTTAATATTATGTAACTTCCGCTGATACTCTTCAACAATTCCAACAATATTAATGACCATCGAATCAGAATCAGATAGTTCAATTTCCCCATCATGTGATAAGGAATAAATTTTTACACCTTCTTTTATGATTACATGAAAAAGCGCAATTTTCGCATTTCCACGCCCGAGTCGCGTTTCGTCTTGAATTAAAAGAACATCAGCTTGCTTCTTTTTAAAAATATCCAGCATTTCAAAAATTCCATCACGGTTAAGTTCATATCCACTTGCTTGTTCTTTAATTATAGAAACGATTTCAAATTCTGATTTGTTAGCTAGTTTTCTTAACTCTTCTTCCTGCCTCGTAAGTGATGTTTCCTGTGCTTCTTTTTCTGTGCTTACTCGGCAGTAAATAATCGCTCTCATTTTTCTTTCCAACTTTCTTATTGCTTACTTGCTAGACTTAGATTTGTTTTAGTTACTGGTAAAATAATAGATTCTCCCGGTACTAGCGAATTAGCATATATTTCATTATGTGTAATGATCCATTCAATGAACTCATCTCTCGATAAATCGTCTGTATTGTACATTTCAGCCATTTTCCATAGAGTATCTCCATGATCTACAGTAACGGATATATAATTGTCAAGATTATCATAATTTCTATTCATTGAGAAAAATAAAGAAAAAATAAATACGATTCCTGCTAATAAAAGTGTATAGGTATGACTCTTTAATAGTTTTTTCATTTTTATCCCTCCAAAATCGAATACTTGTTCGTCATTTGATAATCCTAGTATAAATCGAACACCTGTTTTTAGTCAACAACATTCGAACTTATGTTTGTATCTTTATTTCTCGCGTGATATAATAAAAATAAGAATAGGAGAGAAGGGGTGAATATATGTCAAAGCTTTCAAAAAGGCAAAATGATATATTGGATTTTATTAAAGACGAAGTACGCACTAAAGGCTATCCACCTTCAGTAAGAGAAATTGGAGAAGCAGTTGGCTTAGCTTCAAGTTCAACCGTTCACGGTCATTTATCAAGATTAGAAAGTAAAGGACTTATTCGTCGAGATCCTACCAAACCTCGCGCCATTGAAATACTAGATCAATCTGAAACGAATAATATACCAAAAAATAATGTCATTAATGTCCCATTACTAGGAAAAGTTACAGCTGGCCTTCCAATTACAGCAATTGAAAATATCGAGGAATACTTCCCACTTCCAGAATCGATGGCGGCACATGACGAACAAGTCTTCATGCTCGAGATTATGGGTGATAGTATGATTGAAGCCGGAATCCATGATGGCGATTATGTTATTGTAAAACAACAAAGTACCGCGAATAATGGTGATATCGTTGTTGCCATGACTGATGATGACGAAGCAACAGTGAAACGCTTTTTTAAAGAAAAAGAATTCATCAGATTACAACCAGAAAACTCCAATATGGAACCAATCATTCTAGGGAATGTATCAATTCTCGGAAGAGTTATTGGACTTTATCGTCAAATCCATTAATAGTGTTTTTTCCCTCCTGTTTATTGCAGGAGGTTTATTTTTTCGATAACATTCTAACTTCAGTTACTCATACAATTCATGTAAATAAAGTGATTCTCCCCGGATCTTTGGACAACCTCTCTATGCTAATTCATATGAACTGATTCTAGAAACTATTACAAATAATTTATCAATTCTTAAATCAGTGGTTTAGCAAATTCGGAATTCGTTTTCTATAATTCTAGGTTGTTGCTTTGTTAATGAAAAGTAAGCGTTCAAAAGTCCCCACCTGTAACCGATGGGGACTTTTGGACGCTTACTTATAAAACAATCCTATTCATTCAAAGTTATCCAAATACACTATTGAGATCTTTGTTTGCGTTTTCTATTCTCTTTTGACTTTTTGTTAATTCATCCTCTTGTACGAACGTCGTTTCTAATAACGCATCCATTGCATCCTTAAATGAATTTTCATCTAAGAAAGTCTTCAGTATAATTGAGTCTCTTTTCCCTGTTTGAAGGTTAATTGAAGTAACCAATGACCATTCCCCTTCATAAACGTACACTATATTTTCATTTCGACCAATAACAGGGCCTTTGAATGAACGACAATCGAACTTTTTATTATGGAAAGAATAATGATGTTCTTTTAAGTACGAAATGATTGGCTTTACTTTTTCAGCTCTTTCGAGAAATTTCATTTCTTGTAGCTCTAAAAGTTTGCAATATTCCTCTTTTTGACTTTCAACCAACAACTCATTGTTTTCTAATCGCTCAATACTTTCAAAAATCAACTTTTCGTCTCTTTCAAACATACTAACCCCTCCTTTTTCAGAATATATTCTTTCTAAACCCACTTCCAAAGTATTTGCCACAAAATCTTGGAGACGGTTCACAAAGAACATAAAAAGTGGCTTTTAATAAGCCTTTACTCTTCTACTTTAATAAACCTAATAAAGTGAGTTTTCCATTTTCCGGGTCCAACATCCCCAAAAAATGGTTAGATGAACCAATCGGTCCTTTACGGACAGTTTGTCATCCACTCTTATCTTTTCTTGATTCCTCTAAGTCCCTTCGTAAGAGTCTTACTGCCTGTAATCTGTAATACATCCTGTATTTGATAACAGTCGTAAGTATGAAGATAATTGCCTTAAAAATGAAACATCAATACTTTTTTTACGTTCTTATCTATTTTCTTGAACAAAAACATATAGTTTAGTGTATTGGTGAATGTCCCTTTTTATGTTTTTTATTCTTAGACTTATTTAAACTGTATAATGGTGTCACTTTGGCTGGTCACGAACACTATACATGTCCAAGTAATACAACAATGATAAAGATAAAAAAAACCTAATAAGGGACTTTTTAAAGTGCACATTATTCAAAATATGCTTCAGGACGTCTTTTAGGCTAATTATTTAATTCAAACTCGGGAGCCATTTGGACTTCAGTTAATTAAAGTTCCCCTCGCTATATTTATTTAACAAATTCTCTCGTATATACTGTCTGCAATCAGGTGATAAAATTGACCTTTGTCCATGGATCAAATCTCCAAATGGCATTCCATTCAGGAATTTTATTTCCCCATTAAATTCTATTTTGAAATTCGCATCGTACCCTACAACTTTCACAAATAAGGTTTTGTTATCCGTATGCATAAAATCAATAACACTTAGTATATGATGATTTTTTTCGCACATCATTCGTTCCCTCCCGATAAATATTATTTAATCAATAGTATATTAACTTTTAGGATGTCGAGTAATTCAACATTACCAACTTAATCGATATATGGTTTGTTGCACGTAATCTTCACACTGCAATAAAAATAAGCCAACCAAAGTTAGCTTAATTAATATTTCATAAACTTAATGAACATTTTTTAATCTACCCGATAAAAACAAATTGTTTGGTGATGAAATAAGTTATAATCCTAAACATATTATCATAATAAGCCAGGCACTGAATATAGATTTTGCTTTCATCAGAAGTTTCAAAATCAAATTTAGGTAGTTTTAAAGAATAATAACCAGTTTAATCTACTAGTATTTCCCAAAAATGATATAAACCAATAGGACATTATGAACAAATTTGAAAAATAAAAACGTCCTTGGATAATTTTTTTGCAAAATTTTATGGGCAGTTACTTTTGAACCTAATATATTTGTCAAACTGCCCATAAAACAAAAATCCTTCATACCAATGGAGACCCTGATTGTATCAATCTATATTTTTCACTCATAGTAACTATATAGACCCTTACATTCGTAAGTTCGTCAGTCCTATTAGACATTCTCACCATAAATATTTTAGCATCTCGACCTATCATAAACCATATCCTATATAAGCAACTTAGGTTTCTTTCAGCCAACTTCACCTAGCTTCATACACATTCAGGCTACTACCATTACATGCAGAGGAAGATTAGATAACTCGTTTCAACTCAACATGACGGCTTTCCTTCTGAGTTTCGGTTAATCAGTTGTAATTGCTTATTTAGTAGTTCTCCTATTTCGTGCCTATACACTTATAAGGTAACGTTTCGTACCACAGTTTGTGTCAGATATCCAAACTGTTCATTGCACCTATTTGACTATACTGCGACATTTGGTTGGTTATTATTCAAAGCAGATTAAATTTCTTTTTTGGGGCACCCTATCTAAGAGGTGACTTAATATGAATTTTCCAATAATCCATACAAATTTTTGGGATGCTGTGATAGCAGTACCGGTAGTAATGATTCTAACTCAACTAATAAAAGTATTTTTTAAAGTCCCCGATAAGTTTGTGCCTCTTACTGCACTAATACTGGGTTTATTAATTTCCATTTTCATTAGTCATCGACACAACTTAATTGCAGGTGTTTTTATGGGCTGGTTTTATGGATATGCTGCTATTGGCAATTACGCTTCATTAAAAACGGCAGTTATAGCCTTTAAAAATAAACATAGAGCTCCTTTCAAGTAAGAAAATAATTGAATAATAATAGCTATGAAATAATGGCTAATAATTTCTACCATCTGATTTAGGATGGTTGTTAGAGAATTAATTAACAGTATGTGTCTAATAACCTTAAAACACCTATTTATAATTACGAAAATTTTGTGTAAAATGGCTAATGAACAAAAATGAACGTAATATCAATTGCTCAAATACAATTTCATAATTGCCCAGGTGGTGCTGTTAATGAATGATTTCTTTAGACAATTCCTTTGGATGTTTTAGTCCAAACGATTGTCATAATCATAGAAATTATTATTAATACATTCATTTAACTCAACTGGAGATTAAATGAACTGTACGGTCCAATTCTTTAAAAACGTTTTGGATTCGGCTCCAAGTAAACAAATGAAATAAATATAACCGATAATACAACCTAAAAATCCTCCCTCTACCAACTAAGATCTCCGGGTACTATCTTCAAGTGTCAGCTCTTTAAAACGGCAGTTCCTGCGGCAAACGATCCTGCAACTCATCAAGCCGCTGCCTATCTTCTGTATCTAAAGAGAAATCCATCATGAAATATAGATCAACTTCTTCCAGCAAAAATTCATAGAGAGCGATGTGATTTATGGGCAGTTACTTTTGAACCTAATTAATTTGGCAAACTGCCCACAAAACAAAACCCTCGATACCAACGATATCAAGGGTTCTAGCTCTTAGTACATATTCATGTATTGCTCGCTTTCCCATGAGTGGACTTGCGTTTCAAACATACTCTGTGTCATTGAAGCACAAAACCTATACAAATTAAAGTAAACAACTATACAATGTCCCTGTTCTTCTTTCCTCCCATACAGGTGAAAAAAATGAGAGCTAGGCTATGTGGTAAACAAAATTAGAAATAAATATGGCTCCGCATCCCTGTTAAGAGCTGTTTCATATACCTCTGCTGGAACTGCTTTGCATCGGGTCAAACTGGTTGGTTGGCATAAGTGGTAACGAGCACCATAATTATTTCAATCCGCGGTTAAGAAATAGGTGTGAAGAGTTGATGAGGGTATACATAAAAAAAGTACAAAGCAATTTCCCTTGAAAACTTATGATTTATTAAAATAGGGCTGAGCTTGAGGGAAGGTAAGAGATTAAATGATTGGTTTCATTTTTACAACCATATAGACACCATCACTTGCGAAGAAAGGGAGAAATGTCCAAGCAAACTTAATCATTTGGAATAAACTTAACTAACCCTATATAAGTGAGGTGTTAATTCGATGGGATATTGTTTTGTCACTCGAAAAACAGGCCCAAGACAACTCAATCATGAATATTGTCCAACAAGCCAGCATGATTGTTGGACAACAAACCCAAAATCGTCGATATTTTTAAGTATTAACCCGTCTACACTATGTTCGTCAAATTCAGGAAATAACACAGGATTTATTTCTGGCTAAGTGTTCATAAATGGGAGTCCTGCTGAAGCAGGGATGATTGTTAGTCTTTCCGTAAGTAACCCGTCTCTTAGTATTCTCATCCCCACTGCGACTACTACCAATGCAACTGGGCATTTTGCAGCTGTATTTATCGCCACAAACGGTACGGGTACAGTCTCAATTATTGCCACGCTGCCAGATTGTTCTGGAACAATCGCTAGCATTTCAATTACCATCATCGACTGTTCTCAACCTACCGCAACTATTAATAACTTCAATGCTGCCCAAAGTCCCATATGTACAGCCGGAACAGGTGGAAACACATCGAATCTTTCGGGTCGAGTATTCGTAAACGGGAGTCCTGCCGGAGAGGTATCTGTACATTTTCAAGTAAATGACAATAATCTTGGTAGCGTCAATCCATCCTCGGTTACAACGGACACAGCGGGGAATTTTAACGCAACATATATAGCTAATAGCAATACAGGTATAGCGAACATTACAGCAGCTCTTCCTTCCTATGGAACAAATGCAACTACGTCAATTACCATTAATAACTGTGGTGGTTAGCGAAATAAAGTTTTTTATTCAACTTACTGGTGCTTTAGTTTAACAAACGATTATCCAAAAGATGCTCATCTCGATTAAGAGAAGGGACTTTTTCTATGCAAAATATCAAATTACTCTTCAGGGGGCTTACCGACATGCGCACTAGCACTAATAAAAATGTCTTCTTCTTTATATAATAAGACGTTAAAATTTCCTGGCTCTTCTGGTTCATACAAATCATCAAAGACATTCTTTAGAGATTCACTCGTATATTCAATAACTTCCATTTGGGGATTGTCCCGATAGAAATATTCCTTAACCTTTACAGCATCGTTCGGAATCACCTTTTTCATTTCATTTAATACTTGTTCTTTCGTCCAATTGGCTTTGTCTGTCCTTATTAACATAAAATAAAAACTATTGGCTTTACCCTCCCAAAAACCTGGTTGTATGTAATCGTTTTTAAAACTTGCCAGGTCGTTATTTCCTGAATTAGGTCCATAATTTTGTTCAAACACTTTTAAGGTGTCACCTAACCCACCTTCTGGTGTAATCTGAGTAACTTCTTTCTCATCATTTTCTTTCTGTTCCTCTTTTGGTTGAGTCTCTATTTTATCAGTACATGCCGTAAGACACAGTAGAGAAAGTGATACTATACTAATTAGTAATATTTTCTTCATTTTTACACCCCTCCTATATACATAATATCAACGGGCATTTTCTCTTCGTATGAATACATAAACAAACCTTTCATTTTTATTAAGCCGTTCTCTTTTGGAGTACCCGCAGGTCTAAAAACACATATAAAAGTATGTATAATAGCAGACGAATCCGCATATGAACTCGCTCTGTTTTTTTATTGATTTAACAACATTTTCGTGTGTATGATAGGTAAAATCGCATCTACTCTCCTTTTTGGGTAGAGAAAAAGGAGCCTATAAAGCTCCTCCTATGTTCACTCTACGAGATTATAATACTTCTTAACGTCATAGCCATTTCCTTTGTAGTAATCTAATATTCCTAGAAAAATAGCATCCGCTGCTTTTTGACGCCAAGATGGTGATGCTAATTTTTCATTATCAGAGGCATTACTTATGAAGCCTAACTCCGCAAGCACAGCAGGCATGTTCGTCTTTTTAAGAACTACATATTCAGCGGTTTTCACTTCACGATCTCTGAGATTCCAAGCCTCAATTAGTCTTGCTTGAATAGCTTTTGCTAGTTCTGCACTTTCAGTAATTCTAGTATTAGTCGCAGCAGACTTATAATAATAGGTCTCAGTTCCGTTTGCACTGCTATCGTTAACAGAATTCGCATGAATGCTGACGAAAATATCCGCTTTTAAATTATTAGCAAAAGCTGACCGGTTATCTTTAGAGATATAAACATCTTTCTCTCTAGTAAGCTGAACATCAAATGGTGTTTGTTTTAACAATTGCTTGACCTTTAGAGCAGTATCTAAGACAACCGTTTTTTCATAGAGACCAAAACCAACTGCTCCCGGGTCTGTACCGCCGTGACCTGGATCGATGACAATCGTTTTATCCGCCAAAGGTGATGATGCAGGTGGTGCGTCGACTGAAGAACTTACGTATGAACCACTAACAAACCCTTCCTTTGCACCCGTTTGAATGTATATCCAGTTTCCTACTTTGTGCGCTGATTTCACACTTGCTCCATTAGCAACTGATGCAACCACTGGGTATTTCGTAGTTGGTCCTGATCGAACATTTAATGAACTTGATGTTACGAATAATTCATTGCTAAAGGTAACTGAAGAATTAACACGCAGTTTGGGATTTATGGCTCTTGCCAAGAAAATAGAAAAATCCATTCGCGTTAATGAATGATCCGCTCCAAATGAGCCATTCGTCATTCCTTGAGCAATTCCTATGCTCATCAGAGCATTTGCTGCACCCGATAGCGTACCTCCGAATTCGTAGCCAAATGCTTTACTAATCATGACAGCCATTTCTCCGCGGCTAACAACAGCCGCAGGCCTAAATATGCCACCGCCATAACCCGATAAAATCTTCTTATCTACTGCCGATTGTATGTATCCTGATGCAAAGTTACCCGAACCGACATCTTTGAACTCTGTTGGCCTCTGTTGTCCATTTAGTTCCAGGGCTCTTCCTATCATCGCTGCTGCTTGATCTCTTGTAACTAAATCATTCGGATTGAATCTACCATTCAGTGATCCGCTAACAATATCACCAGTAGCTAGATAGGTAATTTCATTGTAAGCTCGATGATTTTGAGAGATATCTGTAAACGTATTGGAAGCATGGACTTTTGAACCTCCCAGAGGTATCCAAAGACTAATCAACAAAACAATACTGAGAAGCAATTTAGTTTTCTTCATCCTACTGTGTGTTCCTCCTTTTATTTTCACTGTCATTTTACCACACAACTCGACATTTATAAACAAAAAATGGTAATTTATCAAAATAGTACTAATGAGAAGCTTGTGTAGTAAAGGATTTTTCTCCCCCTCGAATAAAGAAAAGAATGGAGCTGTTCTGTTCCCTTAATATGCCATCATAAGCCTTCTCTCTTTAATTAATCACTTTTGGTAGTAATAATGATAGAAATTATATGCCTAAAGCTTGCACTCTTGGCACTCATAGTTATCTCTCTTTAAAGCCTCGAGTCTTAGCTGCTCCCATCCACTCGACCTGTAGAACCTCTTCTTTTGTTCCTTGGTTTTGTATTCAGCTGCCATTCATAATCCATCCATAATAATCACATACAGATAAATCAATCTGTTCCAACTCATCGGCTAGTGCTTATGCATGTTTAGAGATTGCTCTTAGCTTCGCTGTAAGATTATCTGTATCTGCTGATATTTCTATTGATAATCCTTTGTTATATTTAGGTCTGTTATTCTTTTTGAATAGGCTGTAATTAAATATGTCCTGGCATTCCATCATAAGGAGCAGACTAAACAAGATCATTACAAACAGGACATTTAATTCCATCTAAACAAGTACCGACTATTCTTGCCCCACAATATTTATTCATACAATTTGCTTGCTGCTTCTCCATATCCATCATCCTTCATAATAAAAAAAGCACTCATTGAATGAGTGCTCTCTTATATTAAACCTACACAATTACCTGTCCCAAAACGGTCTACATCTATTGTTGTCATTAAAGTCTCTTCCACAATCAACGTTTTCCTCCACTACTTCATTAACTTCTCTCTCATGTACTGGAAAGAAATGTTCGTTTCTAATAACAGTTCTGTTAACATTAATAACTTCTGTTGGATGAATGTGCTTTACCACACGTTCTTTTGTTCTAGTGTTTACTACTGTTTTAGTTGGGCTTGTAATTACTTCCTCCCTTTGTGCATGCTCACGACATCTTCTACAATTACAACTCATAAAAAAATCCCACCCTTTTTTTTATTAATGCTTTACGCTGTAGCTTATGACAAAAGGTGAGAACTTGTACTAGACAAAAAAACTAAATTAAATTGAAAAACCCATATCACCTTCTTTCTTCAAAAATAAAAGGTTATTCCTCACTTCCTGTTGAAATATGTCTTAGGTAGGAGGTGTAATAATGTACGAAGAACTAATTAAAGAATCACGGTATTGAAAATGATAATTTAGTTGCTGCACTAGATGTTATATTGAATAGTTTTTATGAGGGCATCCAAACTCGAATGGTTAATGATTTAGAGGTGAAACAAAGAGTTAAAGGTATCCGATGATACAAAAGGACAAGTAGTCTCCCTTAAGATTTCCTGTCTTCTTCATCCAGTTTTTTATTTCTGCTTTTACTTCTTCTTTAGTCAAAATTCCTTTTGCTTCAAGAATGTTAACAACAGCTACAATCGGATTGATTAATAAATTTACTCAATCGAACCACTCCTTCTTTCTCCAAAATAAAAAGCACCCTCGAAAGGATGCTTACAAATCTTTATTAGCAAACCAATAAATTCTCCACTCTGCTGATAATTTTCCATCCTCAGTTAAATGAAATTCTAATGTTATTGGTATTTTCATCTGCCTTATATCCACTTCTGCAGTATAGGTTATAGGAACCTTGATACCATGAGGCAAATACACATCAGCTAACATTTTATTTATGTATCTTACTGAAGTTGATATACCATAATTTCCAACATAGTCATTAAACGTTTCCTTAACCTTCATTGAATTACTTCCTGAGATAATCTTATAAAAATACGCAGAAAAAAAGTCCACAAGTTTAGCAGCCTTTTTCTCCTTAATTTGTCCTTATTTTTGTCCTATATTATTCCTAAAGAGAAGCAATCATGAATATAGCAACCTTCTTCTTTTCGCAGTATGGTGTCTTTTGCAAACCAAGCTCCATATATATTAATGTCATTCTGTCTCTCAGGGCTTAGATACTTCATTTCGATATGGTCCAAGCTATTTTCCAAGGCTCTTTCCATATGTATAACCTTTAATTCGTTCTCCAAATCATTTTCTAGAAGTTTTGGAAAGATATTACCCGAAATGCCTTTTTCCGTTAGCTCCTGTCTATTCTGCTGCTGTATCTTAAGTGCCTTATATTTTTTCAGCTCTTGAACAACAATGGAGCGAATCTGTTTCTCGTCAACGTATGGAAAGAAAGATAATTGCATACCCATCATCCGTTCTCCTCCTAAGGCTTTTGCTATTAATCTAGCTGATCTGCTTCGTCAATGCCTGGAGAATCAAATGGATCCTCTTCTTTTTGCTCTAGTACATCATGTACCTGACCTTCTTCCTCTTCCTTCACATCTTCCAGAGACATTTGATCGGCAGCAACCTTTGTTGTACCATCTTTCTCGATTGTGTACTCAATTCCTTCATGCGGTTTATTAATATCTTCAATGGACGTTTGTGAAGCTTCCAGAAGGTGAGAAACACTTCGGCCAGCAAACGGTAAAGCTTGTTCATCTTCTCTTCACTGTCACCTTTAACATTGAATTTCAATGTTGTTTTCTTGGAGTCACGCTGTATGGACTTAGATTCCGTGTTAATCTTTCCAGCCTTGCTTGTTTCTACATTCAGAAAAACAATGGATCCAGCCATCCCAACTAGTTGCTCAGAGTTCGGCAGCTCGTCCCCTTGCACATGGAACTCAAGAACCTCTTTTTTATCATCTTTTTGGATCTTCTTAAATAAAACATTCAATTGAGTTTGGGACATTCTCGTATTCTCCTTTATTTATAGTCATTTTCAGACCTTATTAACAAAACCGGACTAATTACACCTAAAACATAAGATAGTAGATTAACTGCATGATTTCTAGCCTTAGAAAGCCTTTTAGATGCTTTTCGTTTCTGTTCTTCGGACATCACACGGGGATTTCTCATACTTACCTGCTTTCCGATAAAACACCCTTTACAGCGATCGGTCTATCATCCTCCGATTCTATGACGATTAACTCACACAAATTTGAAAGTTTTTTAATGTGTTTCGGAACGGTAGAGTAAACCATCCATTCACCTGTACTGTTTTCAAAAACCAATGAAGTTTCTTGTTCTTCACGAGAATATCCCATGCGTAAATTACCACCTTTGTTTATTTGCTAGTTAAAAGCTCCTTACGGCCTTTTAACGATTGCGAGACCAAAATTACCCTTGAAATAAAAATTAACGCGAATTTAACACTATTATGCGGTACTTATTTTTGTCGAATCTTGTAAAATAATTCTATTTCGTACTTTTTTGATCTTTCGGAACTTCCGAATGGTTTCGAGTGTTTCAGAGGGATGTTTCGAATCATTCGGAAGTTGAGTTTGTGTCAAATGTTGACTGTTGCGTTTTTAAACATATTGTTACTTCTTCATAAATCAGAACAATAAATTGTTCCATTTTTACTCAATTTATTGCATAATTTACTAATACATTTAAAATTTAGGAGCTAAAAGATTATGCTAAAACACTTAAATTGCACAGTATTGTACAAAAATATTAATATGTTAAAAAATCAAATGATTAAATCAGGTATGGAAAATGGAATCTCTAGTCCCGAAACTATTAAATATAGTCAAGAACTAGACAAGTTGATTTATCAGTATCAACGTTTGGATAAAACCACTTATTAGTATTACTTTTCATATCCAATTCACGAAATGAAGCTAAAACCAATTCGTATTTCAATTCATCTAGGGTGTCGATAGCATCTTCTTGTAACGAATGTGTCATGTTCATTTATTTCGATCGATCAATGACAATATTTCGTTTCAATTCATCTTGATAAACAGCATTCATTCGATCACCCCAAAGGATATAGCAAGCTCACTGTCGTAATAATACATGAAACGATGTATAACGCTTTTGAAAAAGCTATTACCTTACATAAGGTAGAAAAGAATCCTTGCGTTAGCGTTACGATTAAGGGCGAGCTGAAAGACCAAGAAATTAAGTTCATTGAATCGGAGCACATATCAGATTTCCTAAGAGAAGCTTATAATTATGATTATATTTATTGGTTTTTTTATAAAACTCTTATTGAAACAGGAATGCGTAAAGGTGAAGCAGCTGCACTTCAGTGGACAGATGTTGATTTCCAAAATAACGCTATAAACACTAATAAGTCTCTTGATTTTAAAGAAGCACCTAAAGGTGATCCAGATACGATGTTTGGTGATACAAAAACATATAAATTCGAGACGCATCATCACAATTAGCCAGGGACTTGCTAATGATCTGAGGTTTCATCAAAAATACCAATATCAAAATAAAACCGCATTAAATAATAATTATCACTTTGAATTACATTTAGTTTTTTGCAGAAACGCTGGAAACTATATACCTAAGTCAAGTCTTTTTAATTCGTTCGCTAGAATTTTTAAAAAAGCTAATTTGCCTAAACTTCCTATTCACTCTTCAAGACACGCACATGCCGTTTTACAATTGGAAGCCGATGTGAGTATGAAATATTTACAAGAACGTTTAGAACATGGCAGTATGCAAATAACCTCTGATGTTTATTCGCACATCAGTAAAAAAATTGATCAAGACCAAATGAACAAATTCGAAGAACATATGAAAAATGTCCTTGATTAATTTATTTTTTGGACAATTCTTGGGCAATTGCTAAAACGCCAATGGAAAAGGCGTAATCTGCCCAAAACAAAAAAGCCCCAACACTAGATGTGTCATGGCTTCCCACGATTTAATACATGTTCATATATTGCTCACGTTCCCATGGATGAACTTGCGTGCGGAACATATCCCAACCTAATATTCACCAATATTTAAGAGGAGAAGTATTGAATTTAAAAGGATTGTCAAAATCAATCCATTAATAAAATACCTATAGTTAACCTTTTTCTTCACACTCTTTAATTCAGTCCCAATTTCCTCACAGATGGCAATCGGAATAGAACTCTTATTCACTTTACTTATGTATGTTCCTTTATTTGATTCTCAGCTATGTTTTGATAATCCAGAAAGTCATTTATATGGACAAAAAACGTTCTATTGTCAGGCTCACGGAAGTTAAACAAAAAAACCGCTATTACGCCATCGAATTTTGCTGCTTCTTTCAGATTTTTAATTTGATGAGCTTTGATCATACTTTCCTTCATTGAAATGCTTTTTGCTTTCGTACTTTTTAACTCAACAGGAAACAGATGATTTTTACGAAATATTAGAGCATCATATTTATTTTTTGGAACAGATTGCCCTTTTTTAATTGCCATAGGATTCACATCTCGTACACGAAAGAAAAACGTACCCTGTTCGGAGCAACTTTGTTCAACCAACTGCTCAAAAATCTTACCTTCATTCGCCAAACAACCAATACTCTAAATCACATAATGTTATCTTTTTAATATTTTTCGAATTCTATGTATAAAACTCTCCTACTAACACAAACTATTCTTGCAACACCATATTCTAAAATTCTAAGGAGATGTACATCATGACAAGTAACAACAGTAATAATTTAGTTGTTCCAGGAGTACAACAAGCATTAGATCAAATGAAATATGAAATTGCGCAAGAGTTCGGAGTTACATTAGGAGCTGAAACAACCTCACGCGCCAACGGATCTGTAGGTGGAGAAATTACAAAACGTTTAGTACAAATGGCTGAACAACAACTTGGTGGATATACCCGCTAATCTTCAACTGATATTAAAAGTTATAGATGAGGAGAGATTACCTTCTGACCTTTCTCTCCTCTTATGTATACAATGAAACTCTGTTTTTATATGTTTAGTTCTTCCTCAACTAGATGAATTAACAATCTTCCTAACAACAAGGGATATCTACCAAATAACTGAGTTATGAAGTCATTAACTTCTATTGCATTATGTTTAACAGCTTCATAACTGATAAACGCATCACGAAACGATGAAATACTCACATTGTCTAATCTTGCTTTGAAAGTTTCTATGAATTTATCAACGTGTGCTTCAGAATGACCAGTTAGCTCAATTAGTTTTTCTTTGTAGTTATCGATATTGTATAAGGTTGACATGTATATTCACCCTCAACGTCGGCCACTATCTGTTTTTTGTATAAAGTTATCTTAATTGACTCTTATAGAAATAAATCACTCACATATAACTTCCTTATATCTAACTTAATACTTTCAGTTGAATAGGATATCCCACCATCCATAGAAATCAAAGCTTCTAATACAGGCAGCTCATTTAATGCTTTATTAAAATTAATTATTTTATGTTTTTGCTCATCTGTAGGTTTGACTACTATTGAAAAATTTGATGGTCGATCCTTTAAGCCCTAATATAACCAAGAAACAACTCTTTTAAAAATTGTTGCTGGTCAATGGCCGTAATTCCTGATGAAAAATTAGCCACCTGTTCATGCAGCGTAATTTTAGTTGAAAACATACCAAAACAATTCGTTATTGTGGCAAGAGCTAATTCCGTTTTTATATCTGAACGAATGGAACCATCAACTTCGCCTTGCTTAATGATTTTGAATATCTCATGCGATAAAACCTCTTGTATTTCTATATAAGCATTAATATTTTCTAAAGGCTCATTTCTGTATGAAGAATAACTTTCAAATGCTTCACGAAATAACGTAACTTTTCTAGCTGGCCCATTTGCTACCTCTAAAAAGTAATCAAATAATTGCTCTAGTTTATCAAATGCATTTTTTTCTGATTCAGCAATCTTTTGTAAGTCTTCTTGAAACTTGCCTAAAACAAAGACTGCTACTTCCACAATTATATTTTCTTTTTTTGGAAAATAACGAAATAATGTCGCGATACCAACATTAGCCTTTGTGGCAATATCCTGCATCTGTACGTCATATAAGCCTTTCTCTGAAAATAATTCCTCAGCAGCAAGAATAATTTGTTCTGTGCGTTGCTTTTTATTTTTTTCTCTAGTATTAATCTCCAAAATTTTACAACCCTTTCTATTATCTTGATATATTCTTATAACTATTATAAAATAAACTTGTAGAAAATGATAGTCGAACTATCAAAATAACCAAAAGAGGTGCTATTATGACAAGATTATTAAATAAAGTCGCTATTATTACAGGTGCAGCACGTGGTATGGGTGCTTCACATGCACGTAAATTTGTTGAAGAAGGCGCAAAAGTTGTAATAACAGATCTAAACGAAGAAGCAGGTATAGCACTTGCTCAGGAGCTTGGCGAAAATGCTATGTTTATTAAACAAGACGTATCTAGTGAAGCAGATTGGGAAGCAGTCGTCGCTGAAACTGAAAAAGCTTTTGGCCCCGTAAATATTTTAGTGAATAACGCTGGTATTAGTGTCAACAATTCTATTGAAAATACAGCATTAGAGCAATATTTAAAAATCGTAAATATTAATCAAGTATCTGTATTTTTAGGGATGAAAGCAGTTGTATCATCTATGAAAAAAACAGAAAACGGATCAATCGTCAATATTTCTTCAATGAATGGCTTAGTAGCTGGAGCAATTGGTTATACCGATACTAAATTTGCAGTTCGCGGAATGACAAAAGCAGCAGCGATAGATTTTGCACGCTACGGTATTCGCGTAAACTCAGTACATCCAGGTGTGATAGAAACACCAATGGTAACAGAAGGCGATGCTGTTGAAGTCATTAAAGAATTTGCGAAACATATTCCACTTAAACGTGTCGCAAAGTCAGAAGAAGTAACAAATCTTGTTTTATTCTTAGCTTCCGAAGAATCAAGCTATTCTACAGGTTCTGAATTCGTAATTGATGGTGGCTTAACTGCACAATAATTTATTCAATCAAATACTCTGGTTGACTTCTTAATGTTTTTAGAGGCAACCAGTTTTTACTGTACATGGTTGATCATCAACCTTATTCTGCTCTTCTTTAATAATATTCATTTGGTGTAAGCTCAATGTTCATACTAGGCACTCCCTTTATTGTAAATTTATTTTTAATTAAAATACAAGTTTCGTTAATTTGACCACGTCACGTAATTTTACTTTTATTAATGTTAAAAAGAAAAGTCCTCAATATCTTTAAGATGTATCTACTTTTCACCAATCATGATTGCAGTCATGATATGGAAAGCTTTAATGCTGAGTTGACGCTCAGTATTTTTTTGTCCTCTTCTTTCAAAATTCTTTCTTCAAACTCTACCACTGTCTCAAATTCTTCCTCATTGGCATTTTCTACTGTTTCCCATTTCATATCATGAGATGTTTCCTTTATTTTATGTATACTTTTCCCAGTATCTAATAGTTGATCCTTAAATTGCAGTGAATCATTCGTAAATGTTTTAAGTATTTCAGATTCCTTCGCGACTTCCATGACCACTTCTATGTCAATTACAAGTTTACCTCTTACTAGTTTTTTCATGTATATAATTCACAAACTTCCAAATTTCATTTTCATTTTAATAAAATCGCAACGTATAATTTTATCTTTATTGTATGTGATTTTAAATCCTTCTAATTATTAAGGGATTTAAAATTGCTAATTCATTCAAATATTTCTGGATACAAGTCCTTCAAATTTTCTATGTTGATATATTGCCTTAGAGAATGAAGATTATAGCCCAATTCACCATTTCTCATAATTTTTTTCATACCGAATTTATCACCAATTATTTTTAATTCGTCATTACCAAGTGTCTTTCTTTCTATATATAAGTCTTTTGCTAAAGCTATTTTACCTGATTTCTCGATGTTTCTAGCAGTTAAATATGGATAATCAAGAACATCTTTATCGGACATCATTGAAAGCCTTCTAAATATTAGATGCTTACTTGCTTTCTCTGGGTTCACAAGATTATTAGTTAAGGTTGATTTAATTACGTAATCATTATCCACCAAAAGGGCATGTGGTTTCTTACCAGTCGATTGTCCGTTCTTTAATAAATAATGGATATTTTCTTTATCTAGTGCACCTTCGATTATTTCTATTACTTCTTTAGATACTTCTAATGGTCGTTTGTCCCCATCATCATCTCTCAAATTAAGTATTCTATTTTCAAAATCTATATCATCACTTGTCAAATTTAATATCTCAGAAAGACCATCCCCTGCTACCCCTATAAATAAAAGACAAACTATCACTTTATCTTGATAATTAACCAGCTTCTCTAACATTTCACTTATCTCTTCATCTGTATATAAAAGTTTCAATGACCTATCTATAAAATTATCAAAATAAGACATATGCTTTGACGATATTAGGTTAATATTACTTCTTCTATAACCTTTAGGCTCTATTGACCATTCGATGTATTTTCTAATAAATCTCCCGTATGTTCTTGCTGAGTTTGTAGTTTTCGGATTTAACTCCCTCATCATATCTTCAATTTCTTCTATAGTGAAATCAAACAAGTCTTTTTCTTTTAATAACTCTGTTTCAGCACTCTTTATAAAAATATGCTTTATTGTATCTATTGTACTTTTATTATCATATTGACTTAAAAATTGTTCCTTTATGTGTTCTTGATATAATTCGGCCACAATTATTCAATACCTCCTGCAGCTTTAAACTTATTCAACTCAAGATTCCTGAAATACATTTTCACCTTCGGTTTAGCAGTACTTACAAAATTTTTATTTTTATCTAGAACTCCTACTTTTTCCCAGACTTCATTATCTCTAGTTATATTTAGTTCATCTATTATCTCTTTAAGATTTCGAATTTTAAGTTTATCATCCAACATTTTTCTTGCTAATATAATATAACCTGCGAACATTATATTTTCACTAATCAAATTCCTATCTTTTCCTAGATTATCTACAAATTCCTCCGAATAAGTCCCAATTAAATGATCAAAAAATTTAGTAAGATACTCACCAACTTCTTCCGCATCTAATTTGGTTTTCATTTGAAATTCTTCATCTATTGTATCTGCTAAAGTATTATAAGAAACAACTTCTCCCAAAGTCGGCTTTGGAGTTGAGGTCTGCGATACTCTTCCTTTTAAATCAGATTCTCTCATTAAATGTCTAACAACCATATCTGATTTTCTTGATTCCTTTAATGCTTCTATATGTGTTTTTGAAATTGGATTGAATGTACTTATTTGAGCTAAATGACGTTGAGCTTGTTTAGTGTTAAAGTTTTTTATTGAAATAATAAACTCATGTTCTATTTCAGGATTAGATTCTAATGCATTAATTATCCCAAAGATTCGATGCATCCCATCAACAATGTCCAAGAATGTTCCATCTTTAATAATCAATTGCATTTTTTTAGCATCATACTCTAACTCTTCTCCGTCATCAGCAGTACCAACTAATGCGTTAATAGTTATAGTCGTTTTCTCTAACTCACCTTTTAACGCTGCTTGTGCAATTTCATCTACAGATTTACTATTTAAGTTGATTACCTTTTGAATTGTATTATTTCTTTTTACTTTAATATGCTCTCTTTGAGTATCAAAGTTATACCTTAACAGCTGATTATCCATTAATTGTTTTATAAATTTACCATTCCAAACTGTAACAAAATTCTCAGAATCAATCATGATGACATTATTTAAATATATAGGAAAATCAATCATGTTAATGCTACTTAATAATGAATAATCAAAAGTTCTAGCCACTTTTAACTCTTGTTCTTCAAATATATTTGTAGGATTTAAACCATCTAACATTGTTTCTAAATAGATTTCTTCAGTTAATAAACAAAGAATTCTCAGATCTAATTCCGGAAGAATTTCTTGAGGATTAGCAAAATATCTCTGTACTGCTCCAGGAGGAATACTGTACGCCTTCAATCCTGTTTTAATATTTTTAACTTTCTTCTTATCATGTTTTATCTCTAATATAACATCTTGCAATGTATTTTCTAATTCACTTCTACTTGCTCTCACTAAATAGTGCCACCCCTTTAAGCGTAATCTTATAAATATCTATTGATAATAATATACAGTCTTTAAAATTCAACGTAAACAATAATTACATATTTTCCCCTTAATTTCTTAGCTCTCTATTTTGATTTTCTTTAATCTTATTATTAAGTAACAGCACAAAAGATTCATCCATCTCACTTAAAGCATCCAATAAACTCTGATGACTAATCTTCTTGTGCAAATCTAAATCTATATCTTCAGTAATTGTAATTGCTCCATAACCTTCCTCCTGAATATATCTAACTGTAGTGTTAAAATTCTTATGATTTGCAAATCTCATAGTTGTAAAAGGATCTTTAGTTAACTTATAAAAATTACTGCTGACAGCTTTTCTAATACTCTGAATAACAATGTTACGTTGTTTAGGAAAGCTCATTTTCTTCCTAATCCGATTGAACACGTTTACAATACTATCTGAAGATATATCAAATACTTTTTCTTGGCCTTTATTTAAAATCATTAACTCCTCATAAAACTTTGTAGAAATCTCTTTTCTAAATTTAACGTTTCCTATACCACTTATCAAAACACTTGAACCTTCCATATGAAAGGCAATCCACTTTAAATTTAGTAGCTCGTCTTTTCTTAAAGCAGTATTTAATCCCAGTAAGAAAGAAATACTTTTTTATAATGCCCTTCTCTCTTTCCTCAAGAGCTAAATCAGACATCTGCTTTACTTCACTAACTGTCAATATGCCGTGTCGTTCAGAATCATCTGCCTTACTTTTTATCCGTTTCAAGTAACTGATGTCATTTACAATTTTCTTTGAGTGTAAATACTCAAGTAACGACTTCACACTAGACACCTTCCTATTAATGGTCGCATTGGCGTATAGTCCTGACAATTCTAGAAACTCTATAAAGTATTCAAAGTCATCCAGTCTAATATTCATATCTTCTTGCTTTAAAAATTTAATATCTTGGTCTCTAATTATTGAAAAGTAATCTGTTACATCTTTAGTATAGGCATTACTCGTTTCATTGCTTTCGTATTTATTACTTTTAGGTTTCTTTTGATCTAAAAACCTCATTATTTGCTTATATACTTCTGATGAATGTATTTCCGGAATGTTTTTTCTGTAATCTTATTTTTAATATCATTTAGATTAGCTTTCGATCATTTCTTTTTTAACTTTAATTTGATTGTATGTACTCCACTTAGGCGAATGCTGAACCACATGGTTTAATATTTCCCCATCTTTTAACATCATGATTTATCTTTCCTCCCAAGTATTCTTTGTACAAACTCTTTATACAGTAAAGTTATGCAACAACCAATTTATAGTTAATTTCATAAATTTATCTTTAAATTATATTCAAATATAAAACAAAAAAAGATTGTGAATTTACACATATAAAAACCCTTGTTAAATAAAGGATTCCTTAGCTGAATTCACAATCTTTTAAGTTAAAATCGCTGTTTTATTATATGTTAACCTCTTCTTCCGCCTCTACCGCCCCGTTTGGATTCGGTATTACGTTTAAGCGATGATAAATTTTCTTCGCTGGACTTTAGAAATTTGGACATTTTATCATCAAAGGTTTCTTTTGGTTGGAAATTACTTTTTGGACGATTATCAGTTTTACGGAATGGTCGCTTAGTATAAGTTTCACGCTGTCCTTCAGGCCTATCAATGGTTTGCTTTATCGATAAAGCAATCTTGCCTTCTTTTTCACTTAAGACTTTTACTTCAACCTGATCTCCTATTTTAAGATGATCATTAACATCTTTTACATAACTACCTGCAACCTCACTAATGTGTACAAGTCCGGTTATGTTTCCTGGTAACTCTACAAATGCTCCGAAATTAGTGATTCCTGTTACTTTCCCCTGTACCTTGCTGCCTATTTCGATTGACATTAAAATAATTTCCTCCTAAATGTATCAATACTTCATTAATCAAATTAATTGTATGATCTATAATTATACCACAATATATAGCATTCTGACACAACACTTTCAAGATGAATGAATCATTTCTCTATTTTCCATCCTTAAGCTTTTTGCCTCAGAAGCATGATCTTTGCAAATTTCTATTGATTTTTTTATTTCACATTCAATGCTGGAAACCTTATCTTCGGTTAGAATACCTTCTAGATAAACTAGCATATACTCTAGATGCTTAGTAATCTGATCTTGTTGAGCTTGTCGTTTACTTATTCGTTTAACATTGCCATTATTTAATTTTATTTTTTGACGTATTGTCTAATCTTATGACTGTTCTCTCTATCCTCTGCATCAAGCGTAATGTCATATAGCGTAACTAATTCGGCCTTCTTTGGTTTCATAATAAGCAAAGTTTCCCCGTTTATATAATAATCGAGTGTGTCACGGCGACTTGGAGCATAATTTTCAATTAATAAAATAGATTCATTTATGAATTCCAGTATTCTGTAGACAACTTCATAATAATTATCATTGATATATTTTTGTATTTTGCAATCATCGCTAACTCCTATTACTTTTTGTACCAACCTGTACATTACATGATGGTCGATTTTCATTTTATCACCTCACATTCTATTATAATATTCCGTTAATTTTTCTAGCAATATCACAAACCTTCGTGCAACTGTCGTTTATTCATAAAATAAATGTTTTATTCAGGAAAATCTAGTGCCTACTGAGTAAATAGAAGTAACATAAATTTATCTATTACTATTTACCTGTGATACAATATATGTGGCAAATTTTATGAAAGTAAAAGACGCAAAGCCACGGGTCTAAAGTGATATCTAATCACCATGACAGCCGGGTTACCAAGTTTATCCCCTTTCTAATTTGCCTGAAAATTAGAGAAAAGAGGGCGTGTCTTGCATTACCCCACAGTTGTATTGAGTAATACCAATGAGATACACATTGTAAAAGATGAACACACTTGTATTTGCGGAGAAAAATATAACCATTTTTTAACTTTTACAAGATCTGACTTAAGAAAGATTAAATTCAAAAAGCTTGATAAAGTTGACTGTCCGCTATGTAAAGTGCTATTAAAAAAAGATTTTCAAGTTTAAATTGCTTTGACACCTCTCTATTTGGAGAGGTTTTTATACTTAATCATTTCGATTAATTCTTATATTTCAATCTAACTCATCATTCTTAATCTTTTCATACAAATCTCTACCGCAATAAGAAAGTATTTCTCGAATACCCATAAATTAATGTATGATATAACTTCGTTCAATTTAGCAGTGTAGACATTCTTTAGGTAACTTCCTTTTAGATTGTCTATTTCAATAGCACCTCTTTTGTTATCTCACATGCCATTTTATGATTCTCTTATAATGGTAAATGTAGCATTTCATTATTTTCACAAAAACATTCAAGTATTCGTCCTTCACTTTTAAGTGAGATACATCATTTAAGAATTGATTTTTATCTAGAGTATAAGAATTAATCAGCCACTCATGCTGTAAATTATGGACTTTAGCCCATTCTAGACTTTCTTTATTTATTGTTCCCAACATCCTATCCAATAGCTGTCTAAAGGCTTCCATTCGTCTGTTGCAGGATAGATATTCCAAAATTTGTCTAGCAGTCTTTTCATTTGACTCTAATGTCATAGCGTATCTTTCCATAATTTCTGTTTCCCGATCTGGGAAAAGATATTTTACTATTTTAATTAATCTGTCAAAATCTTGAATATCACGCTTAGGATCATCCAACCATTTAATGAAACCACTTGTAGATGCATACCCAGCAAGCTTTGATAGAATGGTTTCATCATTCAGTTGTAAATTTCTTATGTAGAGTTTAAAATCAAAGTATTTCAATGCTAATCACCTCAACAAGTATATTTTCCCTACTAGTACCAAGCGTGTTCATTTCCTATGATAGTCCTCGACTGGAAGAGCTGGAATTAATTTCCCAACTATAATTAATATACCATGTATCGTAAAGTTCATCATTATTTATTATGTAAATTTATCTTTATGATTTTAATTATTTTTCTTATTAAATAGCCTGTACTTTCTCCTGATATTCGTACATAATGAAGCCGTTTTGCTCAATAAATTTTACATTATTATTAAATGCCAATATAAGATTATACTTGATTTTCCGTTTCTCTCTTTTGTTTCTAAAAGGTAATGATCCAACAGTGACACGTTTTTCTAATTTCGGCTCTAAATCATATAAGCTATATGTATAGCTCGACTTCCTCATTAGTATATCCTTCTAGTTTTATAAATTCACCTTCATATGTACTTTTACTGCACACTCACAAGAAGAATATGCAGCATACTTCCTTATAAATTTCATGTTTTATCAAGTACCATCATACTAGTTATACACTCTGTACAAGTAAATCCTCTTTTGTTTTCCTTAATCAATTGAAATTCCTTATAGAATTTTTCAATTGAACATATTTTACAACGTTTATATATCGGACACCTAATTGAATAATTAAATTCAGCAGAGTTTCGTTTAAGTCTTATTTTATCAATGTGCTTAGTCATTAACATTGCGGTGTGGATTGCATCATATAAACCACTATGGAAATTTCCTTGTACAGCGATATTTGATTGGTTTATTGCATCCTTTAGTTTCATTTGGTCTCGGTTAACAAGTACATTGGATATATTCGGTTGAATGTCGTTATAATTTTTTAACCATTTTAAGGTGATACCTTCATTTACGCACTCATTTATTAAGAATAGCTTATCTGAATTCCCCCAGCAGCACAGATAATAGTCTTCGCCTATCCAGTCAATGAATCTATTTAAGGCTCTTTTGGGTGTTACAGCAGTCTTTATATCTGCTTCAGTCATCTTTATCATTTTTATCGTTGCTTTTCTTATACCGATATGAGGCATAATGTATACCTGAAAAGTATCCAACACTTTCATATCTTCTAAACATACTTTAACTGCGCCTATCTCTACTATACTCGTAGTTTGACCTTTTCTAAAAGTCTTATTTAACTCTAAATCAAATATTATAGCATTCACTAATTAGAACTCCCCTACTTTAATTTAAAGTAAGTATAAATAATAAGCTTATTAGCTCCAATTGTAAATAGCACTGACCATAACTCCGAATGCAATGCCTCTTTTATTAAGAGTACATATCGTCAATTATTTTTTGTATTTTAAGCATCCTAGTAAATGCAGCTAAAGATACTTCAATATGTTTCTTGTCTGGCTTTGAAGTAAATAAAGTATATTGTAGAAAATACCCAATTAAATAGACAGGTTTTAGTAATTTTTTAATAACTCATTCTCTATTTGGATTAGCTCATATACGATTGCCCATGACATAATGTATAATATAAAATAGTTTATTTCTTTTGTGACGGGAATAAAAATCAACAATACAAAAATAATTACTATAAAAGATACAAAATTTGTACCACAGTTCGCATAAACTCTTGACTGTTTCAAAGCATTTTTGACATTTAATTTTTCATTATTATCATAACAGTTTGCCACCATGTGCTCAGCAGCATGATATTTTGACAATGGAGTGAATCTTATTAATAAAGCACCGAAAATTAGGATTGATATTATTAGTTGGTAAGGTATGTTTATAACTTCATTATTAACATCATCCCGGAATATCAATAAGTATGCTACAGTTAAAGTAATAAAAAGTATTACTGTTCTAAATATTGTTCTCAGCAGCGCCCACAGCCCTCTTGAAAAAGGAATTTTACTAATAGTATAATCAATATCGAATCCTTCATTTTCTACATATTCATACTCATCGAAAATTCCACTATCATCCACTTTAATTTTCCCTTTTACTCTTCTTGCCGTAACTACGACGTCATCAGATTGAAATGTTACTCCGTTTATCCGTGCGCTTCCTCCGTAACTCATAGACAGCTCCTATTATTCTTTTTATATCCTAGTAAATCTAAGATTTTATTGATTGCTTTTCAGATTTAACCATGCACCAAAATCAGCAAAAGGTGCTTCACAACTAATTTCTACCTTGTTAGTCTCATCAAAAGTTAAATATATAGCCTCTATTTCATTACCATTATAAGTAAATTCTACATTAGTTAGTTTTTTATTAATATTATTCAAAAGAAGATTGTTCATAACGTCCCTCCTTATCCTAAACTTTTTTGCTTAACCTGTTCGAAGAATTCCTTTAGAAGTAAAATTTCTTCAGGTGAGATTCCACTGTCTTCGAACATATCAATTACAGGTTGCCACTTTGCAAAAATCTCATTACCATAATTGAATTATTCATTATTTACTTTTTCCATATCATCATCATACTGAACATATCTATAAACTAAGAACTCACTTTGTACTGATGCTCTCCGTGGATTATACGTATAAGTGGAAGCTTGCATAAATAGCAAGTCTTTTTTACCACTAAACGGTAAATAGAAATAATAAACGGGCTTTGGATATGACTTTCCAGCATATACATTTAAAAAATCAGGAAAATCCTCTGCACGTATGTTTTCATCAATTGGTTCGACAAAAGCATTATCTATATCAACTACTATATTTTCAGCAGTATATTTCTCCTTCGCATATTGAATAAATGATTCTTTGGCAACGCCCATAATGTAACTTTATTCCAATTTCTGAATTTCATCTCTTACCTGATTTTTAATACTTTCTAAATAACTAGATAAACTATTTCTAGTAAACAGCAAGTCAGGATTATATCGCACAACCATTATCCTTTTATTCCCAATTAAGTTAAATTGATTAATATATTCAAACTGACATTAATAAACTATTAACTTTCCTAACCTTCCTATATTGTACTCCATCTCTCACATCAATCTCTACAAAATTACTGAATATTCCGCCTATTTTTTTAGTCACTGTTCTGATATCACCTTCTAAATAACCATTAATAAACTCTATAGCTTCACATTATGCCTTAATTGTTTCAATCGGCTTTTAATTTTATACATTACTCTGTCATATGCATATTTAAATGACGGCTCAGCTCGATTGGAATATCCCTCTGATTCTAATAACTCGCAAATATGTTTACGTGATATTAAGAATTCACACCGGATGAGATACGGCATCTTTTCAAGTTTGTCAAAATCGTAATAGCCCCCATTTCTATTTTCAATTACTACTTCTTGAAAGAACTCTATATCAAACCCCGCTAGATAAATATGGGATTAGAACTGTAATTGCCCCTTAATACCTTCCCAATGTGTATCCGCTAAAATTGGACTTTCCCTCAAAATACGTTGGTCTGTTTGAATTTTGAATCCCCTCTCTTCAAGTAATCCAAACACTTTATTTAGAAGTCTTTTTTCACCGTTCGAAACTGTAATATGCGTACTATTTACATCAGTATGATAAGTTTTTATATCCATATTTATCTCCTTTCTCTACCGTACAATTTATTTCTAAATTCTATGAAAATCGTGATTTAATTGTAATTTTATCTATTTCAATATATGTGTTAGTCAAATTTAACAGTTGTTCCAATTAGTTTTGTCATTCTCTCAAAATCAGTCTTATTTGCTGCTGTTATTTCCTTATACGGATGTTCCACATATCCAATTACACCTTTCCTACTCAGTAACATTGAATATGGTCTATTGATATCTCGACCTTTGCACATCTTACCCTTGTCATCTTCGTATACATAATCATCACGTTCAATCACATCTATACGTATTTCGTGAGGCCTTTTGATTGTCTTTGTCTCTATTTTCCAGTATGTACATGAGGAGCTAAATGCTCCTCTAATTCATCTACAGTCATTACTATCATGATTAATAATCCTTTCTGTTATATAATTTCACTTTCAAACCGAATTTGTTTATTCACAAGTTCTTCTTCTAATACTAGTCGTGTAATCCAAGAAGCTGCAACTATACTCTTGTTCTTCCCGTTCTCTACCCACTTAATTAGATACATCCCCTTCAACTGTAGTGATTTTCAATTCTCATTTGTAGTTCAATATCCATATTAACCAAGTTGTATTTCGCGAGTATATTAAACGCTTCATTTAATAAATTTATGTTCTTAGTCATTTTATGCACTCTCTTTATTGAGTTGTTGCTTCTTATTTTCATTATATGATCGATTGCTATATATTATGTAAAGTTATCTTTAAACTAATAAAACAATTACCTCAAACAATTCCAGTTTATCATTCTCCCTCTTTATTACCATTGCTTCATCTTCAGGGAATACATGAGCACGATCATAGTTTGATACTTGAGTGTTATTTGCTTTCAGAAACACTTGTACCCGGTTAACTTAGTTGAAACAACGTCTAAAATTACGTATTTTTTCATAGTTAAATTCTCCCCTTTATTAATTAGATTTTATATTGTCATTGAGTGAAGATATAAAGCTATCTAATTTATATCGTAAATAATCTTCATATCTTCACTAATGCCTCACCAATCGGGTTAGTGATTCAATAAATTCAAAAGCTGTGTATCTATCTAACTTCTCAAACAACTACTACATTGACCTCAATCAATTCCATGTTATCATCATGTTCTATTATATTGAATGCCTCTACTTCAGGGTATACGTGAGCATAGTCAAAGTTCAAAGTTTGTGTTTTATCTGCTTTTAGGAATACTTGCCTCCCTGTGATTTGACTCGAATTATTATCTTTAATTATGTATTTCCTCATGTTAGATTTCTCCTTTAATCAAATTGTTGGATTTTGTATATTCATGTCGACACCAATATAATACCATAGTACCATGAGCATTTTCTAGTACTAAATCTGATTATTTATAATAATTAGTAATTTAAAATAATATTAAAGTATACTGAATGTAACCACAATTTATTTTCTTGAATAGTTGTTTTAATAAATGTATCTTTAAAGTAGTTATTTTATTGCTGATAATTTTCGAATTGCGTACTAAACAACTTTAACTGACTGTCATGACCTGTATAGTTTTCATCAAGATATTTTTTCATTTCTTTTGAAATGTCCAGAACGATGTTTTTTTTTGCAGTCCGTTTGCTACCCCAGCCGAATCTTTCCCGCTATGTCCTGGATCAAATTTTTTTTACCATCGTTATCACCTTATATTCTTATTTATATGAACAAAAAAGGCCATCCGTGTGGACAGCTTATTTTGCTTTTCCTTTTAAAACAAGAACTGCATTTTTAATTTGCGATGGAACCGGTAATCCTGTTCTACCTGCATTTTCTAAAATTGATAAAAGTTCATTCGCTAAATAAAAGTAAATGGCTGCGTCTCTAATAAGATGATTCTCACCAATTGCCGTATCAATTAAATGAGCGACAATTGCGAATATCATCACTTTCTTTGCAATACCCCTAAATCCAATCTTGCTTGAAAGTTTGCCTTCATACGCTGATGCAAGCAATCCTGTCATATAATCGATTGCCACAAATACCAATAGAATTTGAAACAAAGTATACCCCCCCCCGAATAAATAGCCCGTAACGCCTCCTGCTAATGTGGCTGCTACTTTGAAAAATACGTCTAATCTCTCCATCGTTTCTCCCCTTTACACATAATAAAAAGCCGCCCGATTGGACGACTTTTTATTTCCTTATTTGATAAAGTCAATAATATACTGCCCTTTGCTTGAACCGTCTTGGGCGATCACGTCTATCCATGATACATAGACATTAGATATTAAACTTGAATCGGAATACTCATAATTATCATCGCCTATATTATACATAAATTTATAACTTTGGGTTGTTCCGTTTTTAGAATTAATAGCTGCTTTAATATCACTGACTTTTACAGTAGATTTGACTGAAATGAAACCAATTGAATTGTTCACACTGACTACATTTTTGTCTTTAGTTATTATTCTACTTTCAGAATTTACTGGTGCAAGAACTCGTACACTTTCCCTCTTTCCGGGTTCTGTTAAAGTCACAAATACGTTTGATAATGATGATACATCTGATAGAGAAATAGCAGCTCTGTATATTACCTCGCCGTTCTCATTTAATACCGGACCACGTCCATTTTCATCATCATATGATTCAGAAACCTTCTGACCTAAAATATTACCACCGTTTTCCATAGCATATAATTTCACTGTGAACCCCTGTGGAGCGTAAACGAAAATCTCATCCGTACCTACAGTATTTAATACTAAGATATCTCCTGAGGAAGGATTAGTTAATGGCAGAGTTACTGTGACAGTAAAAAACATATCCACAGTTCCGCCATGATTATCATTTGCAGTGACAGTTATTGTTGTAGACCCTGCGGATAATCCACTAATTTCCATGTCATAACCATTACTAGATAAAGAAGCAATTGCAACTGATGGATCACTTGATTCAAACTTGTACGTTAATGCGTCACCATCAACATCCTCGAATCGGTTGCCTAGTGATGGATATGTTAATTCCCCGACATTCAAGGTCGCTCCTTCATACTGACTTATAATAGCTGGTGCATGATTGCTATTCTCGTCTTATACCCAAAGGCTTTATAACGAGCCCTCACCGTGCAGGCGACTTTCATCGCACACGGCGATCCGTCAATAATAGTACTTTTTGCTTATTTCCCCGAAATTAATTATAAAGAGAAATAAAAAAATGTCACTCTTTATTTTCTGAAACTTTCAACAAATTAAAAAGCCTACACTGTGTACGCTTTGCCTGTAATAACCCCATATTCATCTTCATTAATCCAATCCAGCCTGGACAAATACTTTCATCTGATTGTCCGTATATTTGCCCATATCATAATATCGTTTAATTGAGTTATACATTTGCATTCGCCTCCATCATTACTAGTCTAAATAAGAGCTCCGCATTTTCATCTTGCAATGACATAATCGCCATATCTTGCATTGCCGTTTGAAACAACATAGCTGCACTATCATCCAGTAAAGGAAGAATAGGTGATTTAGCCTTTTCTTCTTCATTTCGGGCTTGAAGTTCTTCTTCGGTGATTATCCCATCGCCAATTAGTTTCTCGATAACCCGTTCAATAAATGACATTTTTTCACACTTCTAATCCTTTTATTTTGACGTACAACTCAATGATAGATTTGACGTTGACACTTACTGTTGCCACCACATCGTTAAATGCGGACTTAAACGATCCCTCCCAACTCACAGGAACACTCACTGGATTCACCGTATACTTTTTTCTTTGTCGGCGATGTAGGTTACGGTGTACTCGGCTGTTGAGTCGAATAAACTGCTGACAACAACTAATCTTTCATTTCCGTAGGCAGTAGACTCAGATACTTTCGCCCACCTATCATTAGAACTGGCAGTACAATTAACAATTGGGTTACCGTTTTTATATAAGCATAGAATTTTTAATGCTCTTTTTTGTAAAGAGCTGCTATCACGGAAACGCCCTGTAAATCTTGCTTACCCTGTACACAAGGATATCTCGATAAAACAGTATTTTCATCGCAATTTACAAGTATTTTGTCATATTCGGTTTTGCCGACTTCAAAAAGTGGCAGCCGTGGATCGTGTAAGATTGCTTCGGGCTTGAGTTCGATTTCGAGCTCAACATAGTCGGTTGCTATCGTAGATGGGACAACCACCCTAGGACTACTTTCCCCTGTTGGTTCAGCGTAAGCTAGGATATGGACTTGAAAGAAAAAACAATCAATATTAATAAGTCACTTGATTTCCAAGAAGCATCTAAAAACCCTGACGAAATGTTTGGAGACGTTAAAACTTACCATTCTAAACGAACCATCACAATTAGTCAGGGACTTGCTAATGATCTGCATTTCCACAAGAAATATCAGAATCAAAACAAAACCGCACTAAATGATAACTATCATTTTGAATATAATCTTGTTCTTTGTCGGAATGACGGAGATTACATGCCAAAATCAAGTCTGTTTAATTCCTTTGCCCGAATATTAAAAAGGACTGGTCTCCCTAACTTACCAATTCATTCATTAAGGCACACGCATGCCGTATTACAATTGGAAGCCAGAGCTAGCACAAAATAGTTACAAGAGCGTTTAGGCCACGGAAGTATGCAAATAACTTCTGATGTCTATTCACACATTAGTAAAAGTATCGATTTTGAAACTATGAATAAATTTGAGGAACATTTGAAAAATGTCCTTGAATAATTTTTTTAAAGCAAAACCGGGCAAAAATCGGGCAATCACAAAAATAGGCGGAAAACTATTTAATTGCCCGATGTAAAAAAAAGCCCCGATACTAGCCGTATCAGGACTTTTACCTATTAATACATGTTCATGTATTGTTCGCGTTCCCATGGGTGAACTTGCGTGCGGAACATATCTTCGACTTTCATAGAATTTCATAATGGTACATAATTACTTATTTATTGTGATTTATAAAACCTATTTACATCCTTCTTTCATTCTATTTCAACTATAAACTTTTATTTGGTGGTCAGATGGTGGTCAATTATACTCCATTCCCGATTTCCTTTAAAGTTCATTTGTAAAAAGGCCTTGTAATCAATTGGATATTCCACAATCGCGCCCTATAATTGAATAACGGAAGCTGCAATCTCTTCAATAGAATCATGATATTTTAGAATTTGAGAGTAATCTACATATATCAATGAATTTAATATCTTAGATTTTTATTCTCGCTTTTTGGCGAACTACTCTCTATTTTTATATCATGCAACTAAAGCTTAAATTGACGAACTAATCTATTAAGTTTTTCAGCTAATTTCGCAAGGTCATCAGAACTGTTGGTTACTTCTTCCATCGAGCTGCTTATTTGTTGAGACGAGGCAGAGGTTTGTTCTACTCCAGCAGCTGTCTCTTCCGAAATAGCTGCAATCTCTGAGATAGAACCATTCATTATTTCACTGTTTGATGAAATACTTGATAAGTTCTCAGATACCGTTTTAATACTGTTTACCATTTCTGTTACAGCTGAGCTGATTGAAGCAAAGGTTTCTCGAGTCGTCTTTATTTGGGTTGTTCCTTGCTTAACTTCGTTATATCCATCTTGTAATGATGTCGTTACTAAACTGGATTCATATTGTATACCAGCGACAATGTCAGTAATATCTGCTACAGAACTAGAGACTTGTTCAGCAAGCTTTCTGACTTCATCTGCAACGACGGCAAAACCTCTACCGTGTTCTCCTGCTCTGGCAGCTTCAATTGCTGCATTTAATGCTAGGAGGTTGGTCTGGGCAGCAATTTCTTGAATAATCGAAACCAAATTCGATATTTCTTGTGACTTAACATCTAAACCTTGCACTTTATGTACTGCATCTTGCACAATTTGATCAATTTTAGCCATTTGCTTGTTGGATGATTCCATTAATTGACTACCTTCACTAGTCATTTGGAAAACTTCATTTGAGGCTTTTTGAATTAGCTCTCCATTAGAATTAGCTTCTTGAACTGAAGTTGAAAATAACCCCATAATGTTGGCCAGTTCACTTGCAGTTCTGGCTTCTGATTCAGTACCGGCGGCTAATTCTTGCATAGTAGTGGCAATTTGTTGAGAACCAGCGTTCACTTCATTTGCAGATTGAGTTAACTCTTCACTTTGACTTGTTATTGATCCAGAGGCTACATTGATTTCACTTAGTAATTCACGAATATTATTACTCATTTCATTTGTTGCAACAACAAGCTGACCTACTTCGTCTTGTGACTTTGTTTCTAATGGTTCATTGCTTAGATCACCACTTGAAATTAACTTCATTCGCTCCATCACTTTTATGATTGGTTTTGCAATAATATTGGAAGTAATCAGTGCTGCAGCTACACTAACCAAAATAACCAAAATTGTTACTATCGTGGCTACAAATAGTGTTTTTCCCCCATTTGCTATAATTTTACTCTCTGTCTTATTAATCGAATCTCGACTTTTATTTGCCAGCTCTTCATAACCAACCATAATTTCACGTACAACCTGGTTTTTTTCTGCTAGATTTTGTCGAGCCAATTCGATATTTCCTTTGTCATACTCTTCGAATACTTCTTTTGCAACAAACTGTCGCCACTCAACGGTCTTTTCGATAAGTTGGTCAAATTCCTCGGAAGCCCCTATCTCTCTAACAATTGCTTCATTACGCTTACCCTCTTCTGTATATTCATTAAATCGATCTTTATAATCACCACCATATAACACGTAACCACGGGCTGTTGATATTCGATTCGCCATAGTTCTAGCCATTTGTTCATTAGCAATTAATAGCGGCACCTCTTTCTCTACAATATTTTTAGCTTCCTCGTTACTCTTCTTAATTGCCGAAAAATTATAAATTCCAAATAGAACGACAAGTAAAATAACTAATGAAAACCCAAATAACATTTTCATCTTAATACTTTTAAAATTAAATCGTTTCTTCACTTCTTGTACCTCAATTTCTTATAGTTTACATTCCACGGTTGTTCAAAATTGCCTAATGTACTAGCTTACTATTATTTCCTGCTTCAATTATCTCAAGGGTAAATTCCACACTATTTTTTAAATTGACTTACCAATTTCATCTAAACTTGTTGCGCTATTATGATAGCTAAAAATTCCCAAAATTAACATCGGTACAATCAATAAAAGAATTATATGAAAATGAGTTTCGCTTGAATGGCTGAAGTAAGTTTAAGTGGTTTAAATTTCATTAAGTTGACACCTTTCTTAGTAGTTTATGAAACTATTCTTTTTTTATAATACTTGAAATTTACCACCCAACTTATATCGGTTACTTATTTCAACTTTCAAGCCAATTATGGGTAAAAATAATTTGTTGGTCACGAACATCTTTCTGTGATTGCATGATACCATATAGAACTCTAGGTCATAAAAGAGTTTTTTTATGAAACTATTAAATAACAAATCTGCTCCGAATGATCAGCATCTAAAACCTCTTGCTGTCTCTTTCTTGGTATAGAATTACGCATGAATTACCCCTTTTCGAATCCGTGGTTTAGCAGCTGATAAAATGCTGGCTTTTTGTTGGTTTGAAATAAAGTTCGATTAAAAATTAGTTTAAAACATTGATTTCATAATAAAAGACTCTCCTACATTTTGAACAAAGATTGATCAAAATGTAGGAGAGTCTTTTTCTCTGTACGAGCATTTTATAAAAAAGATTGCCAATTTCGGCAGGCGAATCGTTAAAGAAATCCCCCAATTGCGAATTTGACAGTAGCTCTCCTTAATATCGTTTTTCATAATAAATACAATTTCTTTAATTTTTCAACTTCAAAGTCATCTGATAAATCAATAAAATATTCTGTTTGCCATGATTGAGTCCTGGCAGCATTTGTATTCAATTCAGTTACCCAACTTGGATAAACTCTAAGTGCCATTTTCCCTTTCTGCTTAGGACTCTTCAATATTCCATATTTAAGAAGCACTTTTTTAGGAAAAATAAATTGCCCCCGCCTCTCGTTATCTATGACAGATACGATTAATTTTTCTGGTGAATTCTCATAGCTATAAGCGTGATTGATTCCCATAGTATCTTTTTCCCAAAATGCAACAAAATATCCCTTCTTTTTAGGAGTTAATTTAGCAAGTCTACTTCTGTAAACGTGTTTATTTATTATTAAAAGTAATCCCTCATATTCACTATTTTGGACTTCTCTTTTTAGAACACAGTTCTCTATACTTCCAACCTCATTCATAATATCTCGGAACAAACTTTCAGATTTCATTTTAACTCCTCTCTCCTATACATCTATCATTTTTCTTACACTTAACAAGTACCGAAATATTCATACCTTTTTTTACAAATAAATAATTAAAGATAGCATGAAAAACCAGTTTCACTCGATCTTTTAAACTACTTTCTTCGCAACTTTATTACAATCATCTTATACGAACGATTGTTTGATTTCAAGTTGTTTCCGAACGTTCGTTTGTATATAATAATAAAAAAGGAGATGATTATTTGATAAGAAGTGAACTTTTAAAGAAGACGGTATTAGACGAGCAAGTATTCAAGCAAATTGGTATTGCAGTAATGGAGTCACTCAACTACACGTTGCCAGTTCGTATCACCTTCTGGAAGGCAGATAATCTCGTCAATAATATAGGAATTGTGGCCAAAGTGGATAAGCAAATGAAATATTTAATACTTGATTTATTAAGTGGGGAGATTAGGATTGATCTCGATTGTGTAGTAGCTGTAGAAAGGTATAACCATGACTAGGATTCCTGAGAAAGACAGAGAGTTTATAGAAACAGCTTTGTATTTATCAATGCTTCTTAAAATACTGGAACGAGATAAAGTTTTGATTGAACAAGGATCTTTTAAAATAAAATCACCCTATGTGGATATAGTTGAGAGTGCAATTACGGCTGTACGGAAGGATTTAAAAATTGCCAGGGACCATTTGTGTAAGGAAAAAATTAAACTAGAAGAAATTAAAAGAGATGCTGATTTCACGATGTATTCTTTTATATACAAAGACGTCGAAGAACATCACACCTACTTTAATCCGCGCTTGAGGAATAGAACTGAGGAATTGTTAAGGATTTATTTACATAAAGGTTCAACAGGATAAGCCCCTCTCGATTAAGAGAAGGGCTTTCGCATATGAATCACAGGGGTAATCATTATTTTCCCCAAACCAATTCGTTCTAAACTTAGGCTTCTGCAACATACACAGTCCACCCGAATACTTTTCTGATTTCTTCAGCATATCCTTCAGCTACTATTTTACTCGTTAATGTACCTGTAATAATACGATAACCAGGGTTAAAGTTAGTGCTTTCAGGTACTTCATAAAGAAGCCAGTTGTACTTTTCGGACAGGCGCTTTTTGCCTTCGACCAACGCCTCGGCAGTCGGAAAGACTCCAGTTTTTAATCTATATTTCTTTGTATCAGTAACTACATTTGAAACCACTTGCTTTGCTGGTAAATTCAAATACTTCGCAACACCTCTCGCATATGCTGCAGCCATATCCTTGATGAAATTATTATTCTTTAGCAACTCAGCATCTTTGGAGTCGATATAAGCAATTTCCGTTAATACTGCAGGCATATTAGTTTGACGAACAACAGCAAGATTACCTTGTTTACTGTCATCACCATGGGGGCCTAAACCGTATTTTTTAGCAGTAGCAAGAGCTTCAGCATTAACTAAGCTTTGTAATTTTACAGAACCAGCACTTGGTTTAGTGTAGATATAAGACTCGTAGCCTGTACCACCACCAGCGTTCACATGATTGGAGATAAACACATCAGCATTAGCCCTATTGGCAATATTAGCTCGTTCAGATAGTTCTATAAAGACATCGGTATTCCGTGTAAGTGTGGTTTCATGATCTGTATAATTTTCATCCAAATACTTTTTCATTTCTTTTGAGAGATCAAGAACGATGTTTTTTTCTTGCAGGCCGTTAGCTACCCCACCCGGATCTTTCCCACCGTGTCCTGGATCAATTTTTACTTTTTTCATACTTGTCACCTCTTATTCTTATTTATATGAACAAAAAAGCCATCCGTGTGGACAGCTTATTTCGCTTTTCCTTTTAACACGTGCACCATCCCTTTTACTTGCTCCGGTACGATCAGACCTGTGCGCCCTGCGTTTTCGATAATTGATAGTAACTCATTCGCCATATAAAAATAAATGGCTGCATCTCTAACAAGGTCATTTTCTCCTATTACTCTATCGATAAGATGAGCAACGGCAACAATAGCAAATATCATTACCTTTTTCGCAATGCCCCTGAATCCAATTTTACTACTTAGTTTCCCTTCAACAGCCGATGCAATTAATCCCGATAAGTAGTCAATAGCAACAAACACTAATAGGGTATTTATCAATGCTTCCCCCCCAAATAAATAACCTGTAACGCCTCCTGCTAATGTGGCTGCTACTTTAAAAAATATGTCTAATCTCTCCAACATTTCTCCCCTTTTATCAAAATAAAAAGAGGGCTCATAGAACCCTCAAATATAAACTATCCCGTCGGTTCATTTGTCGGCGTTGGATACCAAAGACGAATCTCATTTTTATGCATACCTGTTGTGCCTAATAATACAAATTGTGTGCGATGATCGTTCAAGCTTTCTGCTAATGCTTTTGCATCGTAATTTGGTATTGTTGCGTTAATAGTTGCTCCACTCGCTAATTGAAATGTAATATTCATTTTAGTTCCTCCCTTTTTTATCCTACTGTTCCTGTTAGTTCTGTATATGATGAGCCGTCATAAATCCGCACTCTATTGCCACTGCGCCACAGCTTCAGAGATTGCCCTGTGTACGGCTTAACGTACTGATTATCCGCGTGGACATGTCCTGATAAACTAAAACTTTGATATGTGTAAGAACCATTTAATGTATTAGCATTCCCTGCTTTTTGAGCATACAGCACATTACCCGGCACGTTATTACCCCATATGATATTACCTAAACGCAGGTCTAAAGTTCCGCCATCTAAAACAAATTGCCCACCACGAATAGTTGTTCCGATTATATTTCCTGCTGTGATAGTGCCAAGACTGCCAGTTATATCAGACAGGACTGATACGGCTCCAACAAGGTTAATCTTGCTTGCTATGATATCAACTGTAGTCGCAGATTGATTAATCAAAGATGCTATTGTATTGCCGTTAAAATCGCTCTGGCTTACCTTTGAGGCTATCAACCCTGCTTGAACACTTAATGATGACCCTTCGGCGCTTCGAATCCAAGTATCTAGTCCACCGATAGTTGAATTAACAGCGCCTACCTGTGAATCTACATAGTTGACAGATGCTTTAAGGGCAACTGTTCCGGCAACCACATTTATCGATGCTTCCACAGCTTCAATCTGACCGTCAAAATAATTATAATTTTGATTTATTTCCGAATCCGTGTAAGCCTTAGACTCTATTAAAACACCATCTGCTTTTAGATCTATAAGAGATACGGCACTTTGAATATCTCCATTTAGGCGCTCGACTTGTCCTGTGATATTATCTGCAGTTATTTCAAAAAATACTTTTGCTTCCGAAACGTTACCATCAATGTGCTGAACTTCCATGCTGAATTTTTCATTCGTCTGCTCAAATTTAGACCGGGTTTCTTTTTTATTTTCATCAATTTCAATTCGAGTTTCGGTAAGACGGTTAGTAAATGTTGTCTTTTTATTACCCAACGTGACAACAGGACTTCGACTTGTGAATGGATACCACTTGCGGGCTACAATTCTAGTTTTGAAGTCAATCCCCATAGGCTCATGAATTGTCCACTGGCGGTCCCCTAAGCTACATCAAAGCCAAGTTGTACAACTTCAAGCTCAAAGCTGATTTCGGGAGTATCATTTAATTCTTGTTTGAGTCGATCAACCATGGATTCAGCAATTGTATAGCGATCATCTCTGATAGGCTCCGCGTGTCGTTCTCCGTACACATCTGCCATAGGAGACCTATACGTTACCTCTAATCCATTTCCACCAAAACCTTTTATCACCGTACGTAAATTAGTAGTATCAACGGACTTTTTGAGCGTTTTAACATTGTGTTTATAACGAAATTGTTCGTCTGTATCTGCTCCGATGCGCTTATAAATTTTAATGTGCTTGTTGGGCATAATCTTAATTTCGCAATCAAAAATTTTGCACGCATCCCAAATAAGAGATAAAACGTTGCTGTCACCAAAGTTCAAAACCAACTCAAAATTACCGACATCCATATTCTCGAATGTCCACCCTGTGCCTGTTAATATAAAAGAAAAAATATCATACGCATGCCTTGTGCCACCGATAAGACCATAAACTTGATGTTCAATTAGGTCAAAAAAGACATGCTGCGCTCCGATGTTTTTTTGATTGCGGACCTCCGAGAAATTTTTCACACGAAATTCGTGGCCATCGAGTTCTACGATTGATTCATAATCCAACAAAGGATATGAATGAGCATTTCTCGCCGTAAAAAAAGAAGTAAAGGAAATTGAAAAATCTCCGTTTACTTCTTCGTTTATTTCACAATTCTTGATGCTGGTTAAAAGCTCCGTTTCACCAGACATATTTTTAACTACAAGCAATAGCACCGCCTCCTTTCTATCTACTAGATACACAGTAATTTTGCGCAAAAAACCCCACCAATAAAGGTGAGGTTCTTATATAAATTTATGGCGCTGGTGTAAATTCAGCTAAAGACCATTTTTCCGAAGCTGTACTATAAGTTGCTTTATACATAGTTTGAAGATTATTACCATTTTTAATAATAAATGTAATATCATCAGCATCAGAGTCAGCTGGATCGGCTAATATAAATTCATAGTTATCAAAATCAGTCGTAGCATTAGGCAACTCTGCAAAGTGAGTACTTGTCCATCCAGCCATTTGCAACTTAACTGTTTCTGAAAAGTCAACTGAAAAACCATTTTCATTATTTATTATTCCTATTGTAGCCAACGGTTTTACTAAACTATTCTCGCCTTATACATATTCATGCTTTATAACGAGCCTTCACCGTACAGGCGACTTTCATCGCATACGGCGATCCGTCAATAGTAGTACTTTTTGCTTATTTCCCCGTAAAATAGATTAATCGAATTTTGTCGAAATGTAAACAGAAAAAATACACCTCAATGGGTGTTCGTATAATTCCGTATCTCCTGCTAGATTCTTAACTACAAGCAATAACCTCCTTAGGGCATGTAAAAAGAGCCCTGTGATTGGACTCTCGGCATGTAATTATTCAATTTGAACTAATAGACAGTTTGAATCTGATGCGTAATACGCACAGATAAAAGAAGTGAGAATACACCTTCATAACTGGAATTGAAACTTGCTAATGCATATTCAAGATCATAGAATATACATTAAAAAAGTAAAGGCAATGCAGAAGTATAATCTCTACATTGCCTTTATTCAAACTATTCGTCTACTAACCTTGGACAGATTTTGGATAGTTACACAATCTAATTTAAAGCGCCCATAGGGACATATCCAATTACTTTAAGATCTTTATCTAAGAAAAGAACAGCCCAATAGGTATTAGAACCGTAGCCAAAAGTTCCAGATGTAATACCTGCCCCTGACTTTTCCAATTTGGAATAATTTTTAGCTTCTTTCATATCGAGATATAAATCAGTCTTTGTTATAACATTTGAATATACGGTAGGTACAACATATTTCCAGTTGTTCTTTATAATTTCTGGAGCTATCTGATCCTCATCAATATTAACTATTAAATTATTTTTTCCAGGATTTTTTCCACCTGTTACTCCAGCATCCACAAGAGTAAATATCCTATTAATTTCGCTTACCATATTTGATATTTTTTGTGCTGAGTCTAACTCATCATCTTCGGCTTCTACAATAGCAATGCGATAGACTTCTAAGTTTTCCGCAATTGCGGTTACTCCATTTATTCCATTGATTGCTGAATTTAAAACTGTTTCATTAATACCGCTTGTATCACCTGTATCTTTTACAACACTATTAATATTATTTATAGCTAATTCTTGTACGCTATTCTCGTCTTATCCTTCTCTCTATCTCGGTTTATAACGAGCCTTCACCGTACGGGCGACTTTCATCGCATACGGCGATCCGTCAATAATAGTACTTTTTGCTTATTTCCCCAGAAAATAGAATAATCGAATTTTGTCGAAATGTAAACAGAAAAAATACACCTCAATGGGTGTTCGTATAATTCCGTATCACCAGCTAGATTTTTAACTACAAGCAATAGCACCGCCTCCTTTCTATTATTCTCGCTGCACAGAAAAACCCCGCCAATAAAGGTGAGGTTTTTCTAGAAAAGTAATCAATTATAAGGATTTATGAATGTTACTGTTTTAATGACATCTTCGTAACCTGTAGACTTGATAGTAAATGTCATTGTTGCTCCAGCAGCCCAACCAATTCCATCTGTAGAGATAATTCCTGGTTGATTTATTGTAAAATCAGATAAGTAATTATCGCCATCTAAATAAATTCCAGTAATATGTGCTCTCCAATCTTCAGTCTCTGGATTTATTGCAAAAGTAAATTCCATATCTCTATCATTTGTTGCTATTCCAGTTACATCGGAAGGTGTAAATCCACTATTCTCGTCTTATACCTTCTATCTCGGCTTTATAACGAGCCTTCACCGTGCAGGCGACTTTCATCGCACACGGCGATCCGTCAGCAGTAGGACCTTTTTCTTATTTCCCCGAGAAATAGATTAATTGATTTTTGTCGAAATGTAAACATAAAAAATACACCTATTCTGCAGGTGCTTCTAGTTCCATTTTTATTTGTGTATGGTATGTCTCAAGTATAAAGCCGCCCATGTAGACGACTTGATTTTGTTACTATGCTTTTTCCTAAACAATTGGTAAATCTGATTAATTTAACGTTTATTAACTTCTATTATCTTATCATCTTTAAAGTAAACATCATATACAGGGTATTTCGATTTCTTATTTGCTAAATCTAAAGACATATTGTTATACATAGCAAAAATTCTTACTTCATCTTCTGATCTAGTATATTCATATTGATATGAGATTTCGGGATCATCTTTAAATTTAATCTTCTGATACCAACATTCCCTTTTATAGTCATATACATTAACAAGTATATGACTATTCTCTTTAGATGCTCCTTGATATTCAATTACTTTTGCTATTCTTTCATTAGCTCGTTTTTCATAAAGGAAGAAGTTTAGTTTTATTCCTCCCCAAACTAGTAAAAAAATAAGAAAAAACGAAAATAAAACTATTAAAAACTTTTTCATTATCCACATTCCCCTTTTTGGTGTAATATTACACTTTTTCAGTTTAAAGTAAATAATGGAAAATGACAAACTTGTTTTATTCAAGTCACGCAAAATAAAAAAGCCTACTCTGTGTACGCTTTGCCTGTTATATCCTCATATTGTTCTGGATTGATCCACGTTGCCTGCACAAAAACCTTCATCTGATCGTCCGTATACTTACCCATATCATAATAACGTTTAATCGAGTTATACATTTGCATTCGCCTCCATCATCGCTAGTCTAAATAATAGCTCCGCATTTTCATCTTGCAGAGACATAATCTCCATACCCTGAATGGCCGTTTGAAACATCATAGCTGCGCTATCATCCTGCAATGGAGGAATAGGGGACTTAGCTTTTTCCTCGTCAATACGGGCTTGAAGTTCCTCTTCGGTGATTATCCCGTCACCAATTAACGTTTCGATAACTCTTTCAATAAATGACATATTCACCCTCCTAACGCTTTGATTCTGACATATAGATCGACGATCGACTTGACGTTGACACTCACTGTAGTTGCCACGTCACTCAACTTTGTATTTATATCCTTCACTGCTGAAGGTAACGATCCCGCCCAACTCACAGGAACAGATACAGGATTCGTGGTTAGCTTTTCTTTTTCCAAGACAGTGTAAGAAACAGTATACTCAGCCGTGGGATCAAAGTCAGCTTGCAGAATATATATTCTTTGTTTACCGTGTGGCGCTCCACCTGTATCTATCTTCCATTTAACATCTAAAGAATTGTTCTTGTATATAGAAATAACTTTATCTATCTTCTTAGAGAATAGCGCTGACGGAGCAGTAGAGATGTTCCTGTCATTAAAAATGTAAGATACACCACTTAAAATAGGCAAGATCTTCTCCCTCACAATCACGCCAGCCCCAACCTCAACCTGAGTCAGCCCATTAACAACCAAATCGCCCTCGACTAAATGGTTAACGACTTCCGTAACAGGAGTAGCTAAAGCGTAACTCAATTTATAAGGCGTGTAATTAGGTGCTTTGTTAGCTGATACATACGCAAGGGTTTGCGTTGGTGCATCCGAGCCGTCTACGATGGATTTCCAGGCTGTAGGCTTGCTGCCGCTTCCGTCTGCCGTTTTAACCTGCCAACCGTTGAAGTAGGCTTTGATTTCGTCTGTTGATGGTGTGTAGGTTTCTGCATATCCTGAATCCAGGTTATTTATTGATATAGACGTTGCGTTATTATAGACATATGCTTTGTCTCCCTCTGTAAATGAGCCATATTGGTAGCCTACTTTTTTTCCATCATGTTTCGTCATTGTAAAAAGGTCATTAGTTGTCGGTAGTGTACTTGGGATAACCGTACTAAATCTTTTAAAACCTGTAGCTGATTGTTGGTGCGCCCACCACAAACTCCCATCCAAAACAACATCCTTCTCAACCTCTTTCCGCAAAAGCCAATTCCCATCCTGTTTAAATAGACTATCTTTTTTATCACCAATTTGACCTAGTTTGACGTTGGCGAACAGGTAAGATGGATTGCGTGGGAAGAATGGCTTTGCTGTTGAGCCTAGTGTGAGCATCGGGTTTTTGTATGTTGAAGGTTTAACACCCCCTGCTCCACCATCGAAAACCACTTTAATTTTCGAGTTATTTCCTGTATTAAAGGTCGCCACCTCACCAGTAACCCACGATACAATGAAGGCAGTGCTGCTTTCATTCTGGATCGAAAATCTATCATTGATTTTTGAAATCAATGAAAGGGACTTCTCCCCACCCGTATCCTTTATCACCATAGGTGAAGTGTGGTGCTGGATTGATTTCTTCTGTCACATCGAAGACTAAATGACCGTGGTCTGTTTTCTCATAATAGATGGCCTGTTGTTTATCCCAAACTTCAACTTTTATAGTGCCTTCATCCAGATGGTAAAAACGAATAAAAGATTCGATATTCTTTCTCTTAGCTCCACCGTAGATCGGAATACCTTCTTCGGCAGGGATCTGTTCCTCATTGATAAAAGGATGTAGCCATTCTCTGCCCTTGTTTGATGCAGCTATGACCAGTTCAGGCATAACATCGTCAAATTCATCAGCAAGTATTTCACTCAGTTTCTCCAAGTAAGTTTCATCTGGCACATTAAAGGTAACAGGCTTACCGACTAAATAAGCAGCCTTTTGATCCACTAATAATTTGTGCCACCCATGAGGTATACGGTGATTTGTTTTATCTTCATCAATCTGCTTTATTCCATCTTTCCAGTAATGAAATTTGCGCTTCTTAATATCCGAATCGTTGTAGTAGTATTTTTCACCCTGCACCATTGTTTGTGTGTTATGGCTGTTTATCAGCTCCATAATCACATCGGTATAACCTTGTGGTTTCGGGAGTGTGGCTTCAATGCCGTATTGAGCAGTAAGTCCTTCACCTGCATCTTTCATTGAATCTCGTAATATCTTTATGGAGTTCATCATCCAATGGTAGTCTTTCAAAATACTCTCAATCTGTTTGCTGGCAGCTTCTTTCAATTCAATCACTCCTTTATTTAATCAAATTAAAAAGGACACCAAAGACGGTGTTACCCGTACATTCAGTGTCCTCCAGAGTGCTGGTAGAACTTTTATTTATGTTTAATTGATTTTAAAATCGATATATATAATATTTTTTTCTTTGGTAACTGTTTCATCCATATACGCGAACTACATATTACAAAAATTAGAGCCGCAAGCCATGTCATAAGAAAATTTTTAAGAAGTTCTAATGCATTTACTTGTTCATAACTTTGTTTCGCTTCTGCTATTTTTAAAGCTAGTTGAAAATCGCTATTGAACAAAAAAACAATTACAACTGACATAATTGAAAAGAAAGTAACAAGTAAAGGAATAACGATGGAATATACAAGTTTAATATAGTCACTATCGTTAGTGTTATTAAGTTCTAGTTCATTTATCATCATTTCAATTTCTTCTTCTGAATGATGCTTCTTTAGAAACGTTCTAAAAATTGCTTTTTCTTCTAGAGACCTTACCTGCTTTTTCTTCATTATACTCTTCTCAATTGCTCGTAGATATCCAACGCTGTCTTTCTTTTGATATCTTAATTTATTTAATTGAAATTCCTTCAAAACCCTTCTCCTTAATCAAACAGAGTAATATCTATATCCATCGAACGTTTTGGATAACCTGGTTTACCTTTTCTTGATTTACTAAAGCAAAATAGCGTCGAATCATTAAGTAATTTTAAAACCTCTCTATCCCTTCTATTAAAACCACCATTTGAACCCCAAGCTAATACAATCTTATCTGAGTTCTGTATAGATTTTTGTATATAGTAATTATTTAATGGACCAACTGGATCAATACCATTATTTTTCACTTTTTCTTTCAAAGCACGTATACTTTTAGTCCTCAGCGCAAACAAATTAACTATCTCAACTTTTCCATATTTATTTTCAATTGCGTAATTAAAGCAATAATTTGCTGTAGCACCTAATTGTATGTCATCTCTAACATTAGGGTTAAACATTATAAAAGTCATTTTCCCGTCTTTCCCTGCTACACTGCGCGATAAAGAATATCGGTAATTTCCACACTCACTAAAAATTGCTTCAGTTTCAATTTTGTGAGTAGACCTTAGTACTTTTTCTTTCATATGATTGTCTCCCTCTAAAGAAAAAGCTTAAAATTCTTCCCCTTCATCAAACTTAACTCGCTTAATCTTCCCTTGATGAGTGACAATCTTCGTTTCCCCATGTTCTGGTAATCGAGTAAACTTGGCCTTCCCATCACAAACTACAATGGCAAAGCTTCCTTTTACATCCATTATATCAATTTCTAGTCTCATTGTCCTAGGATCAACCCCAATATTTTGGAGTCTAGTAGAATTTTCAATAATAAGCCTGGCAGCTTCTTTCAATTCAATCGCTCCTTTATTTAATCAAATTAAAAAAGAACACCAAACGACGGTGTTAACCGATCATTCAGTGTCCTCCAGAGAGCTGGTAGAACTTCATTATGAAAGTTGTAAATCTTTTTGCTTTTTATATTTAAATTCATGCCTATTATAATTTTGACCAACACGAATTAAAGTGCACATATTTAAATTGAAAGTACTTGATAATTTGTTTAGCGTATCTTTAAAGTGATCATTTTCCATCCTCTTAATACTTTTTTTGAACATCAAATGATAAAATGAGGACCAAAATACTACAGCATCTGAAAAAGCGATATTATTTAATGGACCGGTTACAGATAAAAACTGAGTATCATGTAGACCCTCTAGAGCATAATCTCCTTTTAGCGCACTACAGGAAGATAGGAAAAGCCTTTGATTGTTTCCTTCGTAGCTAAACATATTACTGAATTTACTATAAGGTATTACATCAGCATCCAGAGTCATGCCAATTCCTTTTTTAGTACCATGACATGATATATGAAGGTATTTATAGTTTGAATTTTCATACCTATCTATCATTACTTTTAATTCTTTTTTTGTCCTTATATAAGTATAATAAACCTCCACACCAAGCATTTTTAGCATTTGAGTTATTATCTTACCTTCAAATAATTCATTTACTTCATCTTCAAGATCTAATGATTCAATTATAAACACACCTGTTTTCAAAACTCTTCCCCCTCATCAAACTTAACCCGTTTAATCTTACCTTGATGAGTGACGATTTTCGTTTCCCCATGTTCCGGCAATCGAGTAAGCTTTGCCTTCCCATCACATACAACAATGGCAAAGCTTCCTTTTACATCCATTATATCAATTTCCAGTCTTTTTGTCCTAGGATCAATTTCAAGATTTTGGAGTCTAGTAGATTTCTCATTAATAAGCCTGGCAGCTTCTTTCATTGAGATCCCTCCCGTGGTAAAATGTAATTGGGTGGCTGGGAGAAATCTCAGTCTTTATTTATTTGGTTCTAATAACTCTTTGTAATAATATTCAAGCTCTGGATCTTTCATTTTTACATATAAGCTTTTTTCATATTCCCCTTTCATAGCAAGCCATTCGATATAAAATTCACGTTCGTTTTGACTCATAAATAAAACCTCCTTAGTCATGAGTAGCAGATAATAATTAAGGATAATATGTTAGGTATAGGGCAAGGCGTTTAGTCAGATACACTACATCACCAGTGAGCCTTGCTTCTTTTTATGATTTTTTATAGAATCTTAAACATTTATTCATAGTTTTGTAACATCTACTCGTTAAGATAAAGAAGTGAAGAGACCCCTAACCTTTTTCAAGAGTATCCCATTAATTTGTCCGGCAAATGCCGGATTTTTTTGTGTCTTTCGTTAGTATCAAAATGACGTTTGCTTTCACACTGTACATGATATTCGAAATTTGGCATTAATTGTTTGATAACTCTTCGTGCATCCCTTTATAAAAACACGTTCTACAAATTTTGTTTTCCTTGATGTGCTTGGGATACGGAAAAATCCACCCTCTCTTACATATATCCCTTGTTTCAGTTCCACACCTTTCACATTCTATATACTCGATTGCCCCGCTACTATAAGAAGGTTCAAACTCAACAAACACTTCGAATTCTTGCTCACATTTTTCACATTCATGGTCGAATTTATTATCACTAGGTAAATCAACTGTTCCTTCTGACATATCATTTTCATGTTCACAATAAGGACACTCAACAGTATCGAACATGCTCTTCACTCCTTCACTGTTTATTCGGTTTACAATATTTATTTCTGCCTTATAATTAAAGGTTGATTGAGGTGAAGATTTGGAAAGTGAAACAGTTGAGATAGATTTAACAAAAACATACACTTATAAAGAGATGCCAGATAAACTGTCCGGAAGATGTGACAATTGCGACAAGGCTCACTTTATGTCTACGGTTGGCAATGGTGAGTTCCTAAGAGAATGCGTCAATTGCGGGATGAAGAAGCTGATCTGATTAGCTTCTTTTTTCTCTGCTTAGTCAAACTGCATATTAGTAAAATCATTTAATGGTTCAAAATCCCAATTATATATGTTAACCTTTTAATAAAGGAAGTTTACATATTGGAGGGATTAAAATGACTCTAAACTGGCGCCTTTTTATAACCACAGTTACTGCTCTTTTATTTGTCATCCTTGTTTTCATGAACTTCTTGGGCTATTGGACAGCTAACCCAGCAATACAAATTCTTTTTTTCTTTATCATGGTTGGATCTATTTTCAACGCAGGTATTGAAACTAGTAAAAATCTAAAGAACAGGGGCTGATTGAAATTTTTCAATCGGCTTTTTACTATACAGTTTGTGTCTACTTGTAATAAAATTTGATTTTCATTTTGTTTATTTACCTATATTTCAGGGAATAATTAGCTAAATACAGTCTTACATGCTATGAAAGGAGTGGCATTTTGAAGATTTTATTAGTTGTGTCTAGCATTGCTTTTCCTATTATTATGGTTTTTCTACAGAATCACAGAAAGATATTCCGAATAATTTTTAATATTATCGCTGTTATATCAACTAGTATTTTTGGAAATATTGCGGCAACATCTATTTACCAGATCCTAATTGACAACGCTGTATTTATGACTACAATTCATGGTATTTTTCTTAATCCTTATTTCTTGATAACTGGATCTTATCTTGGAGTATTCATCATTTACAGATTAATGGTTCTTACATTGGATGAAAGATAGTATCTTCATCCATTTTTTCATCCCAATTCCCTGCGAAGCTTATTCTGTTGGTGTTTATTCGTACTACGCATGATCCTTTTCTTGTTTTATTAAAAGTAAAGTCGTTACATTTACAATAATTATTGAAATACATAGGTTTTTGATTATAATAAATGTAATCGAACGTGTGTATTTAGTGATGGCTTTAAAAAGGAGACTTATAAATGGATAAAGCTAGACTTCAATCATTTTGTCTGACACTACCCGGAACGACACATGATTACCAAGTAGACTGGCAAGCAGATCGTTATCATATTGGCGGGAAGATGTTTGCTTTGATGGGAGGAGACTCTCAAAGAAAGCCAATTATCACTTTAAAATGCGAACCTACTCGTGCTGAAGAATTAAGAGAAACCTATCAAGGCATTATTCCTGGGCATTATATGAATAAAACACACTGGAACTCTATTTATTTTGATTCAAATCTATCCGATGATTTTTTAGAAAATTTAATTCTACATTCCTACAATTTAGTTTTTAAAAAACTGACAAAAAAAGTCCAAAACCAAATCATTCCAAAGTAGTTTTTAAGTTCGACACTTTTTTTGCTTCATAGTTTATTTTCTTGAAATCCCTTAAGTTTATTGAAAAAAATGTTGTTATGGAAATATATCTAAATGGGCTGGATAATTAGATTAATACTTATCCTACATTTGAAAGAGTACTATGCTCTTTCTTTTTTATTTTTCTATTCCTATGTCGCAGTTTGTGTCTACACCGAAACACACATTTTATTGATAGAATCACTTTTAATTCATCTATCCTAACCATATAATTAAATTAATCACTGAAAGGAGGATGAATAATGAACCATAATACTTTGCACCAACGGCATAAAGAGCATAATGAGCGCGTTAGAGCATTCCATAAAAATCACGAAATTCAGATACAACGTGGTGAAAACGTGAACGGATTGTTAGCTAAATGGGAAAGATTTTTTTATAACAAAGTAATCGTTCCTTTAAAAACTGTGAAATAAATTCTTATATTTCTGTTCCATTTCGGAGCAGTTTTTTTTGAAAATTCTTAAGCAACACAATGCTTATCCAGTTGCATAACATAGTCGTACTATCCATTAACTTCTCTTACTGTTTTCCCATCCAGTCGTTGGTACAATAAAGATAGGAGGTTTTTTAGTGATTAAAAAATATCCATTAATTGCTTTTTGTTTTGCGGCTTTACTTCTTTTCTTTACTGGCTGCCAAGCAGATGACTCACAACTTGAAGAATCCCCTGCTCAAAAACGTCCAGATTCTGAAAATGGTGTTACCATCAAAACTGAAAAAGCTAAATATCCAACTACAGTTAAGACGATTGTTGTTGAAATCCAAAATGACAGTAATGAAGAATATATGACAGGCGCTCATGTGTTTCTCGAAAAAAAAGTTGAAGGACTATGGCGAAAAATACCAATGAAAGCAGAGTCTTTCACAGAAGAAGGTATTATTCATCCTAAATTGTCATCCCTAGATCTTAATGTAAATGATCTAAAGTATGAGCTTACGCCAGGTGAATATCGAGCTACTATCGGCGGACTTGCCGCTCCATTTAAAGTTGTAGAATGAGAAAGAACCGCATTAGGTTCTTTTTGGTCAATTATTAACAGAGCGATTTGTTACACAGTATGTGTCTACTATTCATTAATTTTCGATGTTGTTTATCAATACTCTTGAAACATCATCTATGCGGATGTTATGTAGATTCTGCAATGCTGTCGAACTCATGGCCATCGACCATGACCTTCTTGTTGCCGTATATCGATTTTATTTACCCTTAGTTGCACAAACAGGACCAATGCCCTTAGCAATGCTTTTCTTGCTTTTTAACGGGCGGTTACAAACTGGGCAATTCACGACCTCACCGCCGATGCTTTAGCTAGTTCAATTTTCAATTCTTCATAAGTTAATAGATCAATAGATAAACCGGTATGGGAATGATGGATACCCATATCTTTTAACCTAGATAAGACAAACTTCCTTTTCATTTCATTTTGAGATTGAACAGCTTGGTAAAGTAATCCCATCAAGCACCCTTCCTTTCCAACTATGGATTTATTTTCTGAAACATCTGGTCCATTTTACGTTTACGATCTTCCAAATCTTTAATATCCACAGGTTCATTAGACTCTTCGGCTGGCTGATTTTGCATCCATTTTGGAACAGCCTCAATCCTCGCTGATCCCCTTCTATATGGAGTAACCTTGTTCTGTTTCTGAGCCTGTTTTTCTTTAAATTCAAGCTGATAGGCTTCGACTTCTGATGTTTTTTTTAAACCTTTATCAAACCAATCTGTTAAGATGGCTTCAACGTATCTCCACGTCTTTTTCCCCTGTTCTGTTGAACGCTTCATTGCCAATACAACTAGTTCATCCGAAAGGTCTGCACACCAGGAAGATATTTTTTCTGATATATAGCTGCCAATTACACCAAAGCCGTTCTCTTCATAGAACCGAAAAGGATCCTCTTGTGGAACTGGACTTACATCTACAGGTTCATCTATAACAAAGGGTTCTACGTATTTCTGGTCCTCTTCTTCTACACCTATCTCTGATTGAGCAATCTCTGATGGCTCCCAAGAAGTAATAGTAAGACCATCTATCTGATATCCAAGAGCTATACAGTTATTGATAAACTCACTAACCAGATGCCTGTTTTTGATACCCTCAAGTTCTTTTTTTATACAAGCAATCACTTTCGGACTCTTGATGAAGTTGTACTTAGCCCAATTGACAATCATGATTGCCTTCGATCTATCGTCATAAATGATTTTTCCGTAATCAATGAATCTCTGAAGCAATTTATCTACTGTTTCTCGGTTATAGCCCGTCTCTGTTTCAACGATTCTTTTCGGGAGCTCATATACACCACATTGTGATGTTTTGCTATTAGTCATGAGATACAAGTAAAAGTATTTTTCCTCCGGTGTAAGATCAAGTACGAACCCATCCTGCCAAAATTCAATATGTACCTGTCTATATTTCGCCATACTCTTATCTCCTTTCGCATATCACAAAACCATTTTTAACTGATATAACGGTATAATCTGGATACGATTTTTGCATATATTTGAGGACAAGCTTTTTTAAGTGATCCTTATCCTTTGCCTCCTCCCAGTTCCACGCTGGAAGGAGGACATTTGTTTTATATTCGAAATTACTCATCAGTCAAACGGAATTTCCTAATCAATTACAGAAGGCTTTTCTTTCGAATCGGTTTTTCCTGTTTTAGGAGCCCCATCGATGATTTCCGGCTCTATAAAATCTTCCACCTCACTCGCTTCATCAGTAATATCCTTCATTTCTGGTTCCTTTTCATCCTTGGAAACAGCAGTCTGCATTTCGATAGACAGAATTCCCCACTTTGATAGCATATTTCATAAAACTGTCTTTTTAGCCATTGCGTCAAAGTCCTTTTTCCATCCGAAATCGGATTTACTAAATTTCTTTTTATGGGCTTCAATCTCAGCTCTGGTCCAATAAACAGTCTTTTCGAATCCGTTGATTAATCTGAAAAATCCACAATAACCAATATTTTTTCAGATGTTGCACCTTCTAAATTTAGATCTAGGTCCTCTGTAAGACGATTCCACTTAACCAATTCACCTTCGCGTACTTCAATGACATTAATTGATTTGTACTGACCCGTTCTCAAAGCCAGCTGAATGTATCCTTTATAACCTAATTGAAATTGGGCATTTCCACTGTATGGAACAATCCAGGCATATCCAAGATTCTTATCAATCGGTAGATCTAGAGTGGCTGCTACCATTGCTGAAGTAACAACTGTCATCGGATCTGTTTTTTGAAGGTAAGAATCACCGTTATATAAATTGAGTAAAGAAGACATAAACTGTGGAGCCTTTTTCGCTAACACTTGTTCATACTTTTTCTGCATAGTTGGTGTATTTAGAAGTGACTTAAGACCAAGTGATTGGGCAGAAACTTGTTTTGATGCATCTGATTGTTTGCTTCCTAATTGATTTTTTAAAGCAGCATTTGTAGCCATTAATTAGCCATCTCTTTCACAGCGAATTTACGAAAACTCGTTTCTTTCAAGACTTCACGGTAAATGTCAGGAAATTTCTCCTTCAAAGTCTTTGTATCAACTCTGCTTTGTAATTGATTTTTCCAAGATACAAGGAAGCTGTCTACCAGTCCTGTTTCAGCGTCTTTTAGTTCAGCCTTGATTTTATTTTCAATTTCCGTTTTTGCAGACTTGATGAGTTTTTCATCAGCTTTGATTTTTTCATATTGAGACAAATACTCTTTATAGTCAGATGGGAGAATAATCTCCTTGTCCTTTTCAGCGCGGCCATATTTTTCTTTAAGGTATTTTTCAGCAGCACTGGATCCGTCCAACTCTGGAGGAATACCTTGTAGAACATGATGTTCCCAGAAATGCTTTTCAGCAAAGATAATCATATTGATAAGCTCCTCATCACGTTCTACTTCTTTCCAAATAAACTTATTTCCACCGACAAGCACCGCTATATAGCCTTTTTCTTTATCAGTAACACCGAGGTAATGTTGAACTTGTACAAGATAAGTAGCTGGGATTTCGTCTGACTCCCATCCCTTAGCTAGATAAGCACTTGCTGTTTTACATTCAAGCAAAGCAGATTCACCGATAACAAGCCGATCCAGGTTTGCCTTAATAAACGGATATTCCGGATGAGAGTACATGAAGTTTGTTCGGCGCACCTTCTTATCAGTCCGCTTTTCAAATTCCTTGGCAACCACATTTTCCATCTCGTTTCCCCAATAGATGGCTTCATTATCGATTTCTTGTGGTGTAACTTGTCCCGTTTTTTCAAGCCATAATTCAAATGCAGTACGATATTTATTTAAGCCAAGAATGATCCCTGCGTCTGATCCATCGATACCCTTTGTACGTTCCTCAAGCCATTCCATACGGCTCATATCGTGAGGAGAAATTGCATTTAAGTTCATTGCCATGAATTTGTCCTCCTTACCGCACATATCATGTTGCTATGTGTTCATATTAAACCGCACACTACGTGTTTACGACACGTTTTGTGCGGTTTAATATGAACAAACACAAATCGTGTTATTATTGTAAACAGGTGATGAACATGACTACATTTGGAAGCCGTTTAAGGGATTTACGTAAAGAGTCTGGTATATCTCAAGGGGACTTCGGAAAACTATTTTCTTTAAGCGAAAGTACTATCGGCATGTATGAAAGAGATAAAAGAAAACCTGATTTTAATACACTAGAAAAGTTTGCAAACTACTTTGGTGTATCAATTGACTACTTACTTACCGGCGTTAATAATACTTCAAATCCAAGCACTACAAAATCCGCGCTCATAGAAAAAGACGAGAAAGACATCGCAAAGCGTATGGAAGAAATAAAAAAAGACCTATCTAGTCAAGACGGCCTCATGTTTTCTGGTGAACCCCTTAGCGAGGAAGCAGTAGAATCGCTTATGGAAGCGATGGAGCACATGGTTCGTCAAACTCAACGAATCAATAAGAAATACATTCCTAAGAAGTACAGAGATAAAGAAACCGAATAGGAATGCGAGGCGAATCAAGTGGGTTGGATTAAAGAAAAGGTTATTGAACTTACGAAGAAATATGATACTAGAGATCCATTCGAACTTGCATCGTGTTTAAATGGCTTTGTGTTCGAATGGGACTTTCACGAAGAAATCAACGGGGTATACAAGTATGACAAACGAAACAAGTACATATATATCAATTCTAATTTAACTAGCAATAATAAATTATTTACTTGTACTCATGAATTAGGTCATGTCGTGCTTCATCCAAGAGCAAATACTCCATTTATGAGAAAAAATACACTCTTATCAGTGGATAAAATCGAGAAAGAAGCTAATCGATTTGCTGTTGAATTGCTTGTCCCTGACAATGTTATATGTGACTACAAAGATAGCAGTATATCAATTCATAAAATATGTGAGCAATATTCTGTTCCTAAGGAATTAGCATACATAAAAAAATTTAACTATTAACTAGGTATATTCACACGTTACGATTACATCACAAAAATATGTTCGTGTCTTTATTTTGGGTATTTCTGGGCTTTTCGCCCGATAAACATATAAATAAATAATAGTTGATAACAAAATAGAAAGCTTAAAGAATTTATTTAACACCTGAAAATGGTAAATCTAAAGGAGAGTACGCAAGATGAATCTTAAAGAAACGTTAGAAATGTTAAATAAAGTTGTTAATGACAATAAGGAACTAATAAATAATGAGGAATCAACAAAACAATTTTTGATTTTACCATTCCTCAGAGGACTTGGATACGATACCTATAGCCCCCAAGAAGTTACACCAGAATTCACAGCAGATTTCCATAAAAAGAATGAGAAAGTAGACTACGCTATCTCTATAAATGGGGAACCTAAAATTTTTGTTGAAGCTAAATCAATGAACAATAAGATTAATAAAAGTGCACCGCAATTAAGTAGATATTTTAGTACGTTCCCTAGTGTGAGATTGGGAATTTTAACAAACGGAATAGAGTATCACTTTTTTACTGATTTAAATAATGCCAACATCATGGATTCCAAACCATTTTTTATTTTTAATTTAACCAATTATATTGAAGAAGATTTCGACCACTTAGTTAAGTTTTCTAAAAATCTTTACGATTATGAAAGTATAAAAAATCTAGCTGAATCTCTTATGTACACTCAATCTTTCAAATCAGTTATTAAAGAAATTTTTGAAAGTCCAAACGATGACTTTATTAAATTTGTAATAAAAGAACGGTTTAAATTTAAAGTAACTCAACAGTTTATTAATACCGCTCGACCTTTAGTTCAAAAATGTATTCAAGAATCCTTAGCTGAAATTATTAGCGAAAAGTTTGACGTTACAACGAATAATCAAGCAACGCAAGAAAGAACAACAGATATAAGCGAAATACAACATGATGATAAAAAGACTTATTACACTACAGAAGAAATCGAATCATTAGGAACTTTCGAAGAATTTGAAGGTGTAAATGTAGTTCTGCCAAATTCTGAATCCTATAAAAAGTTATTAAAAATGAAGATGGAAGAATACTCAGTTGAAAAAGGAAATCCTTTAAGCGACTTTTTTGTTTCATCGGTTCTTACACAAGGCAATGCAATCGTTGGGTATTTGGTTGGACAATATTCCAATCAACAAAAAGATACTACATTATACACAGTAAAATCTAACGAAATTGCCAATTTCTTGAAAGGAAATCCTATAGTTGAAGAAACAGGCTTTATCAATGCACGACTGGGATCTCGGACAAACAAAAACACAAATGAGAAAACCTACTATTTGAAAAGTTGTTTAACCAATCTTTCATTTAGAGATATTCCAGATCTTGTATCAAAAGTTGAAGATATTGATACGTTTTTCAAGAATATCCAATAATCTTTTTTCAGAGATAATCGCAAGCTATTATGACATTGATAATCAAGAAACAATAGAGTAATTTGCTTTTGATTTTTTCCCAAATACAAAACACACTTGTGATTCGATAAAATCGAATGAAGAACAGATGAACAAGATTCTCAAAAATATAAAATAACAATTTTAAAATAGCCTCACTGTAGGCTTTTCTTTTAACCCTAAACAGAACATATATTCTCTATCGGAGATTTCACAATGAAAATCATAAATAAAGTTGAAAAATTCAATCTGCAAGAAGAAATTCAGAAGTCTAAACAAACAGACGTGAAGTTGGTGAAAGTCCCTCTGCTCAATAATTTTAGATTAGTAGACGGTAAATTTCAATATGACATCGAAGATTATATCGAGACGCCTATACATTTTTTGAAAGATGAAAAATTGAATTAAGGAGTCGCGCGTGCGCGTATCATCATCATCTATATTCTTATTCTCTTTCTTATCCTTAGTTCTTAGTTCTTCTTCTCCCCCCAGTCTATGGATAGTCTATGCATACATACCATATCCATAGTGAAACGAATCTTGTGTTTGAACGAGGAGACGGTCTTCCCTTTGCTAAATCCACATTACAAAGATCATTTAATAGAATATGCAAAAATGCCAGAATTTCAAAACATATAACTATTCACGGATTGAGACATACACATGCAGTTTTGCTTCTTGAATCCGGGGCTAGTTTAAAAGAAGTCCAAGAACGTTTAGGTCATAAATCGATTCAGACTACTGCAGATGTATATGCTCACGTCTCAAAAGTTTTGGAAGTAAGAAGCGTTGATAATTATTCAAAATACATGGATTATGAACAATATAAATATGAAATAAAATGAAATGTGGTCAAAATGTGGTCAAAATGTGGTCAATTGGAATTTTACCGAGTATTCCACAATAAATATAAAAGCCTTGGTTACTGATAAACTCAGTAATACCAAGGCTTTCATTATATTAGTACATGTTCATATATTGCTCGCGTTCCCATGGGTGAACTTGCGTGCGGAACATATCCCACTCAATCTCTTTTGCTTCAATGAAATGTTCTAATAAGTGATCACCTAGAGCGTCCATAATCACTCCATCTTCTTTTAATTTTTCCAATGCAGCAAATAATGTTGCAGGAAGATCTACGATACCATTTTCTTCCCGTTCTTCTTTAGTCATTACATAAATGTTACGGTCAATCGGAGCTGGTGGAGTCATTTTATTCTTAATCCCATCAAGACCTGCTTTCAGTATGACAGCAAGTGCTAAATACGGATTAGCTGCTGGGTCAACACTTCGTACTTCAACACGAGTGCTTATTCCACGAGAAGCCGGAATACGTACAAGTGGGCTACGGTTTTGAGCTGACCACGCAACATAGCAAGGTGCTTCATAACCCGGTACTAAACGTTTATACGAGTTAACGGTTGGGTTCGTTACAGCAGTGAAGTTCGGAGCATGCTTAATGATCCCTGCAATGAATTGTTCAGCCGTTTCACTTAATTGAAGGTTACCTGATTTGTCATAGAATGCATTCTCACCATCTTTAAATAAAGATACGTTACAGTGCATACCAGATCCACTTACTCCGAACAGTGGTTTTGGCATAAATGTTGCATGCAAACCATGTTTACGAGCAATTGTTTTTACTACAAGTTTGAACGTTTGAATATTATCACAAGCACTCACGGCATCTGCATATTTAAAATCGATTTCATGCTGACCTGGTGCTACTTCATGGTGAGAAGCTTCTATTTCAAAGCCCATTTCTTCTAGTTCAAGTACGATATCACGACGGCAATTTTCACCTGAATCTGTTGGTGCAAGGTCGAAATAACCACCTCTATCATTTAATTCAAGTGTAGGTTCACCATTAGCATCCAATTTGAATAGGAAAAATTCTGGCTCTGGTCCAAGATTAAACTCTGTAAAGCCCATTTCTTTCGCTTCAGCTAAGACTCGTTTCAGATTGGTACGTGGATCACCACTAAAAGGAATTCCTTCTGTCGTATATATATCACAGATTAAACGTGCAACTTTCCCTTTTTCTGAAGTCCACGGAAAAATCACCCATGTATTAAGGTCTGGTTGTAATAACATATCAGATTCTTCGATACGCACAAATCCTTCAATTGAAGAACCATCGAACATCATTTTATTATCTAGTGCTTTATTTAACTGACTTACTGGGATTTCTACGTTTTTAACTGTTCCTAGAATATCCGTAAATTGGAGTCGAATATATTTCACATTTTCCTCTTTGGCCAAACGAATAATATCTTCACGAGTATACTTTACCATGAACAACTTCCTCTCTAAATTCTGTTTTTTGATTTTATTTAATGAAAAAACCTAGACATATCTCCTTGACGCAGCGTAGTGCGATGTCTGCCACCATGCAAAAGTTCTGATTTTAAAAGCTTCCGCAATTCTCCATCACTGAGATCTTTCTTGATTTCTTCTGACTTCTGAATCGGTTCGTTTGGAACAAGTTCCGTTTCATTTACAAATAAAAGTTTCTTAATACCGGCTAAGTTGACACCTTGTTCTAGTAGATCTTTAATCTCTAAGAGACGATCTATGTCATTCAAGGAAAACAGTCGCCTATTTCCTTCTGTTCTCATAGGAGTAATTAATTGATGCTCTTCGTAATAACGAATTTGACGAGCGGACAATTCGGTAAGCTGCATGACAATTCCAATTGAGAAAAGAGGCATCGAACGCCGAATGTTGCTACTACTCATCTTCAGCATCCTCCTTATTGGTTTTCTTATTTATATTATATTAAATGTTAGATTTATTGTCAATCATATGTTACATTTCCTAACACGTTTTTATTTTAGTTTTTTTATAACAGAATTGCTCATAAAAAGTTTTGCAACCCATTCGTATGAAGACGCAATTTCACACGCTTCCCATCATAACCTTCCCCTAAATCAATTTCTTGTCAATCAAGGAATCTACCGCTGTTAGCACAGCAATTTTTACATGTTCGTACGTTAACCCACCTTGAACATACGCTACATACGGTGGGCGAGTAGGACCATCTGCTGTCAATTCAATGCTTGCCCCTTGAATAAATGTACCTGCTGCCATAATAACATCATCAACATATCCCGGCATATAATTCGGATAAGGTGTAACATGAGAATTGATCGGTGAGGCATATTGGATCGCTTGACAAAACGCCACCATTTTATCCTTATCATCAAATTGAACAGATTGAATTAAATCTGTTCGCTTGGCATCCCATCTCGGTGAGGTATTCATACCCAACATTTCAAGTAATGCTGATGTAAAAACCGCACCCTTTAAAGCTTGACCGACTACATGAGGTGCGAGAAAGAAACCTTGATACATTTCTTGAAGGCTATAAAGAGAGGCTCCTGCTTCCGCTCCAATACCTGGCGACGTTAAACGGTAGGAACACGCTTCAACATATTCTTTTTTTCCGACGATATAGCCGCCCGTTTTTACAAGGCCACCACCTGGATTTTTTATTAAAGAACCTGCAATTAAATCCGCACCTACATGACAAGGCTCCTTATCTTCAACAAACTCCCCATAACAGTTGTCAACAAAAACAACTAGGTTAGGGTTAATATCTTTTACAAACGATATCATTTCTTCAATTTCAGATATCATAAAGGATGGCCGCGTTGCATATCCTTTCGAACGTTGAATACCAATCATCTTTGTTTGAGGAGTAATTGCTTTTTTCACAGCATTGAAGTCTATTCCCCCTTCATCCGTTAACATAACAGAATTATAATCAATATTAAATTCTTTTAATGAACCGATTCCCGTACCACGAATCCCTACTATTTCTTCTAATGTGTCATAAGGCTTGCCTGTTATGTATAATAGCTCATCTCCCGGCCGTAGAATACCAAACAATGCAATGGAAATCGCATGAGTTCCGGAAATGATTTGCGGTCGTACTAGACCTGCTTCTCCACCAAATACCTCACTATAAATTTTTTCTAATGTATCTCTTCCATAATCATCATATCCATACCCTGTAGTAGGAATAAAATGCGAATCACTTACTCTATTGCTTTGGAAGCTTTGTAAAACACGAAACTGGTTTAGCTCCATCATCGTATGAATATCTTGGTGTATTGGGGCTATTTGAGCTTCAGCCTGTTCTGTTAATTTTTTAAGTCTATCTCCATTCGTTAAATGCTGATACATGTTGAGTCTCCTTCTTATTCCAATCATTAAAATCAGATTTTTAAGATAAAGTAGTGATGAATGTCCTAATCATAACAAATGAACATCCCCTTTCACAATTCATCCTAATAAAACAGTCATGAGCATCCTGAACCCAACTAAAGCGTAAAAAAAGATTCAGGTTCTCAAATTGCATCATCTTATAAAGGTGGTGGCGCGAAGCTAATTTTGCGAAGTCCCGCCCCTTTTCCACAGAAAAGTCGTTAATAATCATAACACCTTCTAAGCTTGTTAGCAGTAGAAAACTCTTGAAAAACCAGTGATTTCTGCTAAAATCAGATAGGTTGTCATAAAATAGAATAATGAAAGAACAGCGAGGAATTTCGATGACATGGGAAATATTAACAATAATTGGCACGATTGCTTTTGCTATAAGCGGCGCAATTATTGCGATGGAAGAAGAATATGATATATTAGGCGTTTATATTTTGGGAGTCGTCACCGCTTTTGGCGGGGGAGCCTTACGAAATCTATTAATTGGTGTTCCCGTTTCCGCGTTATGGGATCAAGGCACAAACTTTATTATTGCAATAGTATCTATAACGATTGTATTTCTCTTCCCCAAAAATTTATTAAAACATTGGAAAACATGGGGCAATTTCACTGATTCAATTGGGCTCTCAGCTTTTGCCATTCAAGGAGCACTTTACGCCATTGACTTAAATCGGCCTTTAAGCGCCGTTCTCGTAGCTGCCGTACTTACAGGTTGTGGCGGCGGAATGATTCGAGATTTATTAGCGCATAGAAAACCGCTTGTTTTGAAGGATGAAATATACGCTTTATGGGCAATTATTTGTGGCCTTTTCATAGGTCTCAACAGTTCTATAGAACCTTGGCAGTTATATAGCTTATTCCTTGCGATTACAGCATTAAGAGTTCTTTCCTACTCGTACAACTGGAAACTTCCGGCAAGGAATATTAAACAATACAACTGATTGTTAGTATGTTATATAAGGTGAATTTAAATGAATTAGGGCTGCACTTTAGGCATTTCTCATCTCCTAAAAGCAGCCCTTTTCTAATAATCATCAAGAATATTGTTTTCTTTTAGACAATTTTCAATTAGTAAATCGGGTTTACTTTTATCTCACGCTTAACAGACAGTATCCCCTCAAGCTTATGAGGAACAAAGAAGATAGGTAGGGGACAAACTGCCCATAAAGGTTCGTTTGGTGAGATACAGTGAAACTTACCTTTGTGGTTTTCAAAAGATATAGTTGAGGCCACAGAAAGTGGGTCGCACAGACATTGCCGCAGGACGCGGCGTACTTTTTAGTCTATGATTCGTAGAGTCGCTTTATCGAAGCATAGCGGAGATATTAGCGACTCTACAACGGGACTAACAATCAGTGGGGATGAAGAAAAACCCCGCTGATTGAAGTTTCACTTTATCTATTCTTCGTCTTCTTCAAAAACAAGATCTTGACTCCTTAAGGTCACAAGGTCTCCTCGATCATATGAATCTTCAAGCAATAATCGCATCGCTTGTGACCGTATTGATTTTTCAATAATATTTCGAACATAACGCCCATTTGAAAAAGACACCAATCTCGGATCGGCCTTGATTATGATTAAATGCTCCTTCAATTTACGTTCCGCATCCCTGCTAAGTACATATTCCCGATCATCGATCATTCTTTGTCCGATTTCCATCAATTGTTCAATCGAATAATCCGGAAAGTCTACCACAATAGGAAATCTTGAATGAAGACCAGGATTCAGGGTTAGGAAATGATCCATCTCCTTTGAATAACCGGCAAGGATTAATATGAATTCGTGCTGACGATCTTCCATATGCTTTACAAGCGTATCAATCGCTTCTTTCCCAAAATCCTTTTCTCCTCCTCTACCAAGAGAATAAGCTTCATCAATAAACAGGATTCCGCCGATTGCTTTTTTAATTAAATCACGAGTTTTTTGAGCTGTATGCCCAATATACTCGCCTACAAGATCCGCTCTTTCCACTTCAATTAAATGACCTTTAGATAAAACATTCATCTTATGGAACAGCCTGCCGATTAACCTAGCTACTGAAGTTTTCCCTGTTCCTGGGTTACCTTTAAACATCATATGAAGAGCTTGCCGTCCGGCCTTCAACCCCCGCTCTTCCCGTTTCTTGTTTACATAAATCCATGCGTATATTTCTTTAATCATCCGTTTCATTTCATCCATCCCGACCAATACTCCTAGTTCCTCTTCCATTTCTTTCAGCGCTATATGTTGAGGAGGAATATCTTGATCGTGTCTTTCACGTATCGGCGGATCCTTCGGTATAGGCTTCCGCTTTTGTCCATTTAAGACAATATTAATCTGTCCGTTATTTTTTTTACGGATCGGTTGTTCCAATGTATTCACCTCTCATAGAACGATTAGAAATGACAAACTCTCATAATGTTCGCCAATTATTTTGTTTTTCCATAATTAAATGAGAATCATGTCATTTCCTGCGCTTTCCCGAGAAATAATCCCTCATTTATTTATATTCATGAACGAGTTATATCAGTAGTATTTGTTAAAAATAGTACAGCACAACAAAAGAGCAAACATAAGAAAAGCCAAGAAGGTGTGTTTATCCTTCTTGAAGCTTATTATCTTTTCTTCTACAGCTTTATCGGGTACTGGAACTAGAAAGACTAGACCTTCGTGGGGCTTCAATACGAAAAATGAAGCACGCGACTTGGATCAAACACCCCATTTTAACGAACTACAACTCCACCACAGCTATATTTTCTAGACCAAATAAAAATACCCACTTAAAAACAGAAGAATGGTTCTGTTTTTAAGTGGGGATCGTTGTACGTATAATTTCATTTATTCTTTTGCTTCAAAATCAATTTGCACATTTTTTTGTGGAGCGAAAGTGGAAATCGCATGTTTAAAGACCAACTGCTGCTTTCCTTCAGATTCAAATAAAACGGTAAAGTTATCGAATCCTTTAACAAGTCCTCTAATTTGAAAACCATTTAATAAAAAAACAGTCACATATGTACTATCTTTTCTTAACTGATTTAAAAATTGATCTTGAATATTTACTTGTTTCATCATTATTCCTCCTCATTCTCTCTATGTATTACATATTCGCGTTAAGTGATAGCTTTCCTGCTATATATGTGGATATTTCTTCAGAAACAAATGAATTATTTCCCTGTTCCTGCACCTCATACCATTTTACATCCATTTTATTACGAAACCAAGTAAGTTGACGCTTAGCGTAGCGTCGTGAATTTTGTTTTAATGCTTCAACTGATTCATCGATCGTTAACCTATCATCGAAGTAATCGTATAATTCCTTATATCCAATTGCCTGTATCGACTGACAATCTCTCAAACCTTGTTCATGAAAGCTCTTTACTTCTTCCATTAATCCCTGTTCCACCATAACATCAACGCGGTGGTTAATACGCCGATAAAGTGCTTCACGGTTCATCGTCAAGCCGATAAGAGCTGTATCATACTTTAATTCGGATGTTTGCTTTTCGAGTTGATTAGACATCGTGATTCCTGTGCAATAATAAATTTCCAACGCTCGAATAATGCGCCTAATATTGTTAGGATGAATTCTCTCAGCACTTTCAGGGTCAATTGACCGAAGCTTCTCAATAAGAGGTTCAATTCCATCTGTTTCCACAATAGATTCTAGCCTTTTTCTATATTCTAAATTAGAAGGGGCCTCTGAGAATTGATAGTCATAAATTACAGATTGAATGTACAAACCTGTACCTCCAACAATAATCGGCAGTTTACCACGCTTCTGAATATCTGCAATTGCCTGATTCGCTTGTTCTTGAAAATCAGCCGCACTAAATGATTCATTTGGTTCTTTAATATCTAGCAGAAAGTGAGGGATGCCATCCATTTCGTTAGGTGTTATTTTGGCTGTTCCGATATCCATCCCTTTATAAACTTGCATAGAATCTCCACTTATAATTTCACCATTAAAACGCTTCGCCATTTCTATACTCAGTTTTGTTTTCCCAACTGCTGTTGGGCCGATAATGACAAGTAACTTATTGTTCTCTTGTTCCAAAACATTCACTGCCTTATTTAAGTTTTACTTTTCGTACGTTTAAAGCAGTCAAACATCATTCATCATAGACAAATGATAAATCGTTTATACCTATTAAACGCACGTAAAGTTATTTTCTCCAGACTGCATACACTAAATTAGTCTTACCTTTATAAACTACATCACGCGTTTAAACATCTTCTCCATGTCATAACCTGAGTAATGAATAATAATCGGCCTGCCGTGAGGGCATGTAAAAGGATCAGATGATTGTCTGAGTTCATCCAAAAGTGCTTGAATTTCATCATTGCGAAGATGGCGATTGGCTTTAATGGAAGCCTTACAACTCATGAGGATGGCTGCTTCTTCACGAAGTTTCCTTATATCCACTTTTTTCATAGATAAGAGTTGTTCAATCATTTCTTCGATTATTTCCTGTTCAATCCCTTTAGGGAACCATTGCGGATGAGCTCGTACAATGAAGGAATTGTAACCAAATTCTTCTAGAAAAACCCCGACTCTTTCCAACTCTTCCGTATTCTCATTAATGCGAATGCACTCGTCATTAGAAAATTCCAATGTAATAGGGACGAGCATTTCCTGTAGTTCATTTTCAACACGACCCACTTTGTCTGAAAAATACTCATACTTAATTCGTTCTTGGGCAGCATGTTGATCAATAATATACAGGCCATTTTCATTTTGGGCAAAGATATACGTTCCATGCATTTGACCGATCGGATAAAGAACAGGCACTCTTGGCACATCTTTCGCAATGATTTCAGTCCCATCAGAAAATACCGCATTCATATTTGTTTCACAATGAAATTCAGTCGGTGAGTCCTCATCTGCTGCTTCATGACTCACTCTATCTTCTTGGTATGGTTGAAAGACTCTTATTTCTTCATGTAGATTATCGGGATATGCTCTGTCAAGTTGCAAAGCAGACTCATCACGAATATATGACTGACCACTGATTTGATGATTTTCCCCTTCATTCCTCAACGTTTCTTTTATAATCGTTGAGTCTTTTTTTGCACTTTCAAGTATTTCATTCCCCTTTTGATCGACATGTCCTAGGTCTAGTGACGTTTGCTCACTTTTCAACTGTTCTTTTTGTATTGGAGCGAATCCACTTGGAATTAATGCTCTTTCCTTAAAGGCTGATTTTATTGTTTCAGTGACAAGCTGGTTCAACTCTTGTTCTTTACTCAATCTCACTTCCATTTTTGCAGGATGTACATTGACATCGACTAATATTGGATCCATTTGAATAGATAGAAGAACTATAGGATATCTACCGATTGGAAGTAGCGTATGAAAACCTTCCGAGATTGCTTTTGCCAATGGATAGTTTTTGATAAATCTTCCATTTATCATCGTTGAGATATAATTTCTGGATGCACGAGTAATCTCCGGTAAAGCAAGATAGCCTTGAATGGTGAAGTCTAATGATTCACTAGTAATTGGGATCATCTTCTTCGCAATATTAATCCCATAAATGGCAGCAAGAACTTGTCGAACATCACCATTGCCGTTCGTATGGAGTAATCTTTTCCCATTATGTGTAAGTTGAAAAGAGACTTCTGGATGGGATAGAGCAAGCCGGTTGACGACATCTGTAATATTCCCTAGCTCCGTATGGATGGTTTTCATATATTTCAAACGTGCAGGCGTGTTATAAAACAAATCAGAAACGAGCAGATCCGTGCCTTTTCTACTGGAATGGGCGGATAACTCTTTAATAAGTCCCCCCTCAAGCATAATCTTCGTTCCCGGTCCGTCTCCTGTGCTTGTTTTCATTTCAAATTTAGAAACGGATGCAATACTTGGGAGCGCCTCACCACGAAACCCCAAAGTACGAATCCTGAATAGATCATTTTCATCTTTGATTTTACTAGTCGCATGGCGATGAAATGCCTTTTTTACATCCTCTGGAAGAATCCCATCACCATTATCAATAATCCGAATTGAGGATAACCCCGCTTCTTCAATTTCAATTTCAATGATTGAGCTGTTCGCATCAATCGCATTTTCCGCAAGTTCTTTGACAACTGATGCAGGTCGTTCAACTACTTCACCAGCAGCGATTTTATTCGATAACGCTTCATCGAGTTGGACAATGTTTCCCAAGTTATCACCTCACATTTATTTTAGTTTTTTTTGCAGTTTATAAAGCATATTTAGTGCATCAAGTGGTGTCATGTCCAATATTTCTACTTTTTTTAGATCCTCAAGTACTTTAATTTCTTTTGAAGAAGAGACCTTCTCCTCTGAAGGCAACGCCTGTTCAAAAAATGATAATTGAGCTTCATTTGCTGATTCTTGTTTAGGTTGATTATTTGCTTCGTAAACAATCTCAGAGCTGGCTGCTTGTGGGACAGCTAATGTATTTCCTTGTTCAAGCTGTGAAAGAATGACGTTTGCACGGTTGATCAACGCCTCTGGCAATTGAGCAAGCTTTGCTACATGGATTCCGTAACTTTTATCTGCAGGACCTTCTTTTATTTTATGAAGAAATACAACATGGCCATTTTGCTCAACAGCACTTACATGAACATTTTTCAATTTTGGTAGTTCTTCATCTAAAACGGTCAGTTCATGATAGTGAGTCGAAAAGAGCGTCTTCGCTCCTATTTCTCCATGAATATATTCAATGATCGCTTGAGCAAGTGCCATACCGTCATATGTGCTTGTACCGCGGCCTATTTCATCAAATAATATTAAACTATCTGCAGTCGCATTCGTAATGGCATTCCTTGCTTCTAACATTTCAACCATAAAAGTACTTTGCCCAGAAATTAAATCATCTGCAGCCCCAATCCGGGTAAACACTTTATCGAATATCGGTAATATCGCTTCGTCTGCCGGAACATAACAACCGATTTGCGCCATAATAGACGTTAAGGCAATCTGACGCATATACGTACTTTTCCCCGACATATTCGGACCTGTAATAAGCAAAACTTCTCTTTCAGTGTCCATATAGCAGTCGTTAGGGACATATTCCTGTGATTGCAATACTTTCTCAACGACTGGATGTCGACCATTCTGCAATACAATCTTTCTATCATCTGAAAACGCAGGTTTTACATAATGCCGTTCTTCACTTATCGTCGCAAAGCATTGTAGCACATCTAGCTCACTGACTTGTTTAGCCAGAGCTTGCAAACGTGGGATAAATTCTTTAACACGCTCACGAATCCCGATAAACAGATCATATTCAAGCCGTATGCTGTTTTCTTCAGCCTGAAGAATCAATGCTTCTTTTTCTTTTAATTCAGGAGTGATAAACCGCTCTGCATTCGATAAGGTTTGTTTCCGTTCATAACGGGAATCATCCAGATTCTGAAGATTTGCTCGCGTTACTTCAATATAGTAACCAAACACTCGATTATAGCCGATTTTCAACGATTTAATCCCGGTTTTTTCTCGCTCTTCTCGTTCAAGCGTAGCAATCCATGTCTTCCCATTCCGACTAGCATCACGGTATGTATCCAATTCCGCGTGAAACCCGTCTTGAATGAAATTCCCTTCTTTTATCGAAAGTGGTGGATTATCAATGAGTGATGTTTCCAATAAATCGGTCAGCTCTTCACAAGGATCAATTGCTTCAGATAGCAAAGCCATATCTTCATTTTCAATACTAGCAATAATGTCACGTATATTCGGGAGCTGTTTCAGCGAACGCTTTAACTGAATTAAATCCCTTGCATTGACATTGCCAAACGCGACCCGACCAGCTAATCTTTCCAGATCATATACTTCTTTTAAACGCTCGCGAAGGTCTTGCCTTTCAAAATAATGACGAATAAGTGTTTCAACAAGATTGCTTCTATGACCGATTTGGGCCCTGTCAATTAAAGGGCGATCAATCCATTGCTTGAGCATCCTTCCACCCATCGCTGTTTTTGTTTCATCGAGTAGCCATAAAAGGGAACCTTTCTTGCCTTTACCACGAATCGTTTCGGTGAGTTCTAAATTTTTTTTAGAATAATAATCCAACTTCATATAATGATCCGTTTCATAGGACTGCACAATTTGCAGATGATCTAGGCTTCTTTTCTGAGTCCGAAATAAATAATGCATCAGTCTTGATGCCGTCTTTTTACTCTTTTGATCCTCTAGATTTGTTAATAAGTTTGAAAACTGATCGTTTACATCGATTTGATCTTCGTAAGAAAGTGCAGAAACACCTCGATCCTTCAGCTGCTTTTGCCGAGCTTCTTGGAAATTAGCTTCTAACACGACCTCCTTCGCCCCAACGATCGCTAATTCATTAAACACGCTATCAAAAGAACCATTCGTAATAGTAACCTTACTTTCCCCAGTTGTTAAGTCAGCATAGACAAATCCGAATGTCCCATCGAAAAAATCAGTGATAGAGGCAATGTAATTATTTTCTTTCTCATCCATCCCTTTACCATCCATTTTCGTACCTGGGGTTATTAATTGGACTACTTCTCGACGAACGACTCCTTTTGCTTGCTTAGGGTCTTCAGTTTGCTCACAAATTGCGACTTTATATCCTCGCTCTATTAAAACATCTATATAAGAAGCTGCAGAGTGATAAGGGATTCCGCACATTGGAATACGGTCTTCACTACCACCACGGCTTGTCAACGTAATTTCGAGTTCTTGTGAAGCATGTACGGCATCTTCAAAAAACATTTCATAAAAATCGCCTAAACGAAAAAATAAAAAGGCATCTTGATACTCTGCCTTAATTTTTAAATATTGTTGCATCATCGGCGTATTCGCTGCCATTGTTTCAAAACCTTTCCTGCTAAGATCTTTGTTTGGATTCATTATAACATACGGCCCCTGCTGGTTTCACGTATACTCTTTTGGAAAAGCGTCAAGCAAAAATTTCAAATCATTTTATTTACAATAAAAAATAGCAACATTTTTCCATAATGGAACCGGATGAACGATTGCACATCCGGTCTGATTGCAGGTGCTAAAGTTTAATCCTTGGATTTATTCATCTTCAAATTCGTCTAGAAAATCTGGATCTAGATCTTCGAAATCATCGTCTAAATCTGAATACCAGTCATCATCATCACAGCCATGTGGATTAACAGCAACACAAACCTTCGTCTCTCCAATGACTTCCACAAAGAATTCCCGTTCCACATGAACAATGATTTTTTGTCCACATGGAGAAATGCAGGCTTCAATGCAATTTGGCTGTTGTACAGCTTTTGCTATAACATCTTGATCATCATGGCAATCAGGATCACGATATTTCAACGAGATAAAGTCACAATACGTAACCTTTTCTGTGACGACTTCGGTTTTTGTATTATGATTATACGAATACCAAACGTTAATCTCGTAGCTGCCGCGAATTTCTACCTTCTTGCCAATTTTCTCTGCTTCGTACTTATGGTTGATGATCCAACAGCCTAGAATGCTTGTGGGATGATGAGCCGGGCAAATGGTGTGTTGGGACTTCGTAAATTTTCGTCCTTTTGCCACCACCGCTTTCGTTATAATCTCTCTATAGTGTGACATGCTAGCGAACCCTCCTCATACAGTTTCCATTCATCCTATGCGTGTAAAAAGTCTAGTGTGCAAGTTATTTTGATTTAGAAACTGGATGTAATTAGTTTTTAACCTACACTAGTCTATGCGTCCCCATAGGGATATGTGTCATAGCTTGTTGGAGTCGGTAGATAGCAAGAATTAGTAATGATATCACGCTTTTTTCAGGTAAAAGAAAGAGGATGTCCCTTAATTGGGGCATCCTCTCTGTCTTATTTATGAACAACCATTACCACCTGCGCGCACTTTAGAACCCGTTTCGCCACTTAATAGATCGCCTTCAGTCGTTTCAATAATAATATCTGTTACTCGATTAGAAATCTGTGAAGCAACCATTTGTAATAAGTCGTTTACGTCCACCTGTGACTGCTTGAATTCCTGAACAATTGGTAAATCATCCAATTCTTCTTCAATTGCGGTAAGTTTGCTTTGTGTTTGTTGATAAGCCTTCTCTTTTCCGTAATTTTGGAAATTCACAGCTTGCTTTTGCAGACTTTTCATGCTCGCAATCATTTCACGCACTTTCTGATTTTCATTAATTTGCGCTTCTGCACGTTTGAAAAAGTCAACTTCATCTGTTTCTGCAATCATTTTCGCTAGATCTGCTGCTTTAGCTAGAATTTCATCTTTTGTAAAGTTCGCCATCTTTATTCCCCTTTGACCGCTGCCACTTCTTCAACCATATCACCTTTTAACGACCATGTTTTCGCTTCGATCACTTTCACTTTCACAATTTGGCCAATTGCAGATTTAGGTCCTTTGAAGTTGACTAGTTTATTTTTCGTCGTATATCCGGCTAAAACGTCTGGATTATTTTTACTTTCACCTTCGACAAGCACTTCAACAATTTGACCTTCATATGTCTTCATTTTTTCAGCAGACGATTCGTTTACAAGTGCATTCAATCGTTGCAAACGCTCTTTTTTGACTTCCATCGGTATATTATCCTTCATTTTCGCAGCTGGAGTCCCTTCACGAGGTGAATAAATGAACGTATACGCCGCATCGAATCCGACTTCACGGAACAATGATAACGTTTCTTCGAATTGTTCATCTGTTTCATTTGGGAAACCAACAATAATATCCGTTGTTAATGTAGCGTTTGGAATCGCTGCTTTAATTTTTCTTACAAGCTCCAAATACTGTTCTCTCGTATATTTACGAGCCATGATTTTCAAAATATCACTGCTTCCAGATTGGACGGGTAGATGGATATGTTCAAGTAGATTGCCACCTTTTGCAAGAACTTCAATTAAATGATCATCAAAATCTCGCGGATGGCTTGTTGTGAATCGAACACGCGGTATATCAATCTTGCGTATTTCGTCCATAAGGTCTCCTAGACCGTATTCGATATCTTCCAAATCTTTCCCATAAGCATTTACGTTTTGCCCAAGTAAGGTGACTTCCTTATAGCCCTGTGCTGCAAGATGACGCACTTCTTGAATAATTTCTTCAGGGCGGCGACTTCTTTCTTTCCCTCTTGTATACGGAACAATACAGTAGGTACAGAATTTATCACAACCGTACATAATATTAACCCAAGCCTTGGTTTTCCCTTTACGGACTTTAGGAAGATTTTCGATCACATCTCCTTCTTTAGACCATACTTCAATGACCATTTCCTTAGACATATAGGCATCATGTAAAATATGAGGCAAGCGATGGATGTTATGTGTACCAAAAATCATATCTACGAAACCATGCTTCGATAGAATTCGATTTACAACTGATTCTTCTTGTGACATACAGCCACATACACCAAGTAATAAATCCGGCTTTTCCAGTTTCAATGATTTTAAATGTCCGAGTTCCCCAAATACTTTATTCTCAGCATTTTCTCGGATTGCACATGTATTAAGCAAGATTACATTGGCATCGTCAACTGTGTCAGTTGCTTCATACCCTAATGCCATAAAAATACCAGCCATAACCTCTGTATCATGTTCATTCATTTGACAGCCGTAAGTACGAATAAAAAACTTACGACCCTCGCCCATTCCACTTAATTGTTCTGGGATGGCAAATTGATCATATTTCACTTCTTCTTTGCCGCGCTTTTTCGCTTCCTTCAAGGAAGGTGGAACGTATACAGCTTGGAAATATTTGCTGTAGTCCTTTTCGGATTTTTTGTCCGCTGGCTTTTCAGCAGTTATTTGTTGCGTTTCCAGGCGTTGTTTTTCGTTCAAGAATATCCCCTCTTTCAATTCCATTTGCATGTACCATTCATACATCCTATTATTCTTGACTTACAACATACCATTTTAAACTATTAAAGGAATTTCAACAATCCTTTATCCTTTTTATTCGGATTTCAGCCACGGATTAAGGATATTCCAAAAGGTTTCACCGCTCCTATCATGTTACTTACGTCTTTAAACTGGCAGTAATAATTGTTGTAGTCTGCCCCTATCTTATAGGAAACCCCTCTTATTGAATAATCCCAAGCTCTTTTCCAGCTTTTTCAAAAGCTTGCAACGCTAGTTGTAATTCTTCCTTCGTATGCTGAGCCGTTACAATTGTTCGAATTCGGGCCCTTCCTTTTGCTACGGTTGGGAAAGCAATGTCTTGTGCAAAAACTCCATATTGAAGCAATTTATCCGAAAATTGATGAGACAATCCTTCATCGCCAACTATTACAGGTGTTATAGGCGTTTTGCTGTGTCCCGTATTGAACCCTAATGCGTTCAAGCCTTCCTTTAAAAATTCGGCATTATTCCAAAGCTTTTCAATCCTTTCAGGCTCTTCCAACAACACGTCCACCGCCTCCATACAAGCCATAGTTACAGCAGGCGGGTGCGACGTACTGAATAAAAATGGACGGCCCTTATGAATTAAATAATCGATTAATGTTCTTGTGCTTGCAACATATCCACCAAGTACCCCAATTGCCTTACTAAGCGTACCTACCTGAATATGCACTCGGCCATCCAGACCGAAATGGTTAACAGTTCCTCGGCCATTCTCCCCTAATACACCCGATCCATGCGCATCATCAACCATAACCAGCGCATCATATTTCTCCGCCAGTTCGACAATTGCAGGAAGGGGAGCGATATCTCCATCCATCGAAAATACTCCATCTGTGACAATTAGTTTTTTTCGATACTCTTGCGTTTCTTTGAGTGTCTGCTCTAACGATTCCATATCAACATGCTTATATACTTTACGCGTCGCTTTCGTTAATCGGATTCCATCAATGATAGAGGCATGATTCAATTCATCCGAAATAACAACATCTTCATCTGTTAAAATAGCAGAAAGCACGCCCTGGTTCGTTGTAAATCCTGATTGAAATACGAGAGCCGTTTCAGTATGTTTAAACTTTGCTAGTTTTTCTTCAAGTTTATTGTGCATAGTAAATGTTCCTGCGATAGTACGGACAGATCCTGTCCCAGCTCCAAATTGCTCAACTGCAGCCAATGCTGCTTTTTTCAAACGTGGGTGATTGGATAAACCTAGATAGTTATTTGAAGAAAGCTGAATCACGCTTCTTCCTTCAATCATAACTTTTGATCCTTGTTCGGATTCTAATTCAATTAAACTTCGAAATACACCTTGCTTTTGCATAGTATCTAATTCTTTTTGCAAATATTCAAAACCCTTCATCTCTATTCCTCCTAACATATAAGGTGACAATCTATTAATCTGGTTACGGATGTAAAACCACTTTTCCACATTGCCCTTTTATCATTAAATCAAAGCCTTTTGCAAATTCTATTAATGGAAAATGATGAGTAATCAATGGGCCAATATTAACTTGACCTGATGCTAACAAACTTGAAACCTGATGCCACGTTTTAAACATAAGTCTACCTGTGATTCCTTGCACGGTAATGCCTTTAAATACAATATCCTCGGTTATGTTAATTTCTACAGATTCTGAAGGTAAACTTAATATCGATAAACGGCCACCATTTGTGATCATTTTAAATCCTTGCTTGATAGCTGTTGGATGTCCACTCATTTCGCAAACAACATCGACACCGCTACCATTGGTAAGCTGTTCTACGTAAGCTACTGGATCATGGAGTTTGGAATGAATGGCATGTGTCGCACCCATTTTTTCCGCCAACTTTAATCGATAATCATTTATATCGATAGCAAGAACGGTTGATGCACCTACCGCTTTTGCTACAGCAATCGCCATCAATCCAATCGGACCGCAACCAATAATCGCCACAGTTTTTCCTGCTACATCCCCAGATAATACTGTATGAACCGCATTGCCCAACGGCTCTTGAATGGATGCAATATCTACGTGCATACCAATTGGATTTCTCCACAAGTTTCCTTGTGGCAATGCTACATATTCCGCAAAGCATCCTTGTGTATCCACACCTACTATTTTTGTATTTTTACAAATATGAAATTGACTTGTTAAACATTGTAGGCATGCTCCACATACAATATGGGTTTCTGCAGATACAAAATCCCCCACTTTTACACTCGTAACACGGGCACCAATTTCCACTACCTCACCTGAAAATTCATGGCCAAACACATAAGGTGGATTCACCCTTCTCCTTGACCATTCATCCCATGTATAAATATGCACATCCGTACCACATATGGATGTAGCTTTAACTTTTATAAGTACCTCTTCATCATGAATCTTTGGAATGTCGACCGTTTGTATTTCAGCACCATACCCCCGTTTATGCTTGACAATCGCTTTCATTTTTCCATTCATCATGTACACTCTCCCGACATAAAAACAAGGATAATACTTAATACGGATTGTAAAACGACCATATTTTATTCATGTGATTTCATATATTTTACATAAAAATTCATTCATCTGATTAATTCACTCTTGATGTAATGCTTTTCTGCGCTAAAAGCAACTATTGAATTGAATTTCTTTATCGATACTAAGTAAATTGTACTGGCACATTTATCTTATTAACGGGCTGATGCCTGAAACCCACACTACAAAGCACGCATACAATATCTTGTACTGTAGCACTCATATAAAGGAGGGAAACAAATGGGTCAAAAGCATAATTGCGGAATCCGGTCATTTGAAGAAGTTGGCCCGGTTACTTGCTTTAAACCGTGTCATAAATGTTCTTGTAACCAATCCAATCACTCTAAATGCTTCAAACCATGTTCTTGTGATAAGAAGAAAAAGAAAGATAAATGCCAGTGTTCTACAAAAAACATCGTAGATTCCTCTAATAACAATCATCATCACAATCATCATCACAATCATCATCAAAAAAATTGCTGCTGTTTATTTTCATTCAACTTCTGCTGCCATCGCAGAAAAAATCATTGTGGCTGCCGTAACAATTTCTAATAATGCAGGTTTTTAAAACCGTTTATTATGACAGACTATGAGGTTATAGTCTGTTTTTATGTGATCTTCTTTTTAAATTCAAATTTTAGCATCCCACTAGCATGTTTAATTAACAAAATTGCAAATCAGAAGGAAACTTCTTTACAAAATTATTAAACAATAGATCTTTAACAAAATCAGCTGAGTAGTTCTTTGTGAGGGTATTGATTAATTCATAGTATCCACGATAATTTGTTAAGCCTAAAACTTTATCATCAATTCCATCAAAATCGGAACCAAAGCCAAGACTTTTTTGTCCCCCAAGGCTACCGACATAATCAATGTGCTTTAACACATCTGTAATTGTTGCTTTTTTATCTTTTTTTAGAAATTCAGGTACGAATGTGATCCCAATCGGTGCTCCTTTGTTTATCAATGCAGAAATTTGGTCATCTCGAAGATTCCTTCGATGCGGACAAAGTTTATACGCATTCGAGTGAGAAGCAATAATATCATGGGCCCGTTCAATTACATCCCAGAACGCCCGCTCTGATAAATGGGAAACATCCGTCCAAATTTTATACTCATTTAATACTTGAATCACATTTTCACCAAATCTTGTTAAACCCGCTCCTCTTAACTCCTTAGCACCATCTGCCACCATATTCGCGAAATTCCAAGTAAGTCCCACTGAACGAACTCCAAGCCTTAGTAAAGTCTTGAGTTTCAATATGTCTGCACCGATACAGTCACATCCTTCAAGTGTTAAAACGGCTCCAATTTGATCAACTTTAAGATTTTGAATGTCTTCATTCGTACGGATCCATCTTATTTGTGGCAATGAAACGATTTTACTAACAAACAACTCGACCATAGACAAAGCCGCCATAAAACGTAGATCAGGGTGAACTTTTTCAGGTATGTATATGGCAAAGCACTGAACTTTTCCTCCGTTCTCTTTTAATGATTCATATGTTATATCTAACTTGGCTTGATCATGAAAGGAAATAGTCGCGTCACTAAACATTTTCATCAGAACGTCACAATGAGCATCGAATATTTTCATGTTGTGATTCCTTTCCTTTCCTTTCTCTTTTTTATACAGGAGATCAGATAGTTAATAGGCATATTGACGCCATTTCTTCCATAAAAAGAACCTGCTTGGCTATCCAAACAGGAAATTCTGAATTTTATTTTCATCTTGGTTCTATGATCAGTTTTATTGCTGTTCTTTCTTCTCCATCAATCTTAATGTCTGTAAAGGCAGGAATACAAATCAAGTCCATTCCACTAGGAGCTACAAATCCTCTTGCGATTGCTACTGCCTTGACAGCTTGATTTAACGCCCCGGCACCAATAGCTTGTATTTCCGCGGATCCTCTTTCTCTTAGAACCCCGGCTAGGGCGCCTGCTACAGAATTAGGATTAGATTTTGCTGAAACCTTTAATATTTCCATTCCTAGCCCTCCTTGTTTTCCCTTACCTGTTTGAAATGTGGCTCAAAAGGTATGACTCTATCCACTGCTACTATATTCATGAATAAATACAGGTATGACAAGATGGGAAAATAAAGTGAAACTTCTATTAGCGACAGCCTTTTCACTAATGGTTAGTCCCGTTCTACTGTCTGTCGCTAAGATCGCAGCAAACGCTTCGATCAATCAGGCATTTACGGACAGTTTTCTCTATTAGAATTCTTCAAATTCCCCTACATAAAACCCTAGCATAGAGATGCTACTGTCCGTTAATGCAGGAAAACGTGAAAAACAGCCCGCTTACGCAAGGCTGTTTTAATGATTAATGAAAAAACGGATGATCGTCGTTTATTAATAATCGATCTATTTTGTTTGCTTTTCCAGTTTTTTCATCAATCTCTATGATGACTGCACTTAAGATTGTTCTTCCTTCTTTTGGTACTTCAAAACGCACAGGTAGACTTGTTAAGAAACGATGGATGACAGCGTCTCTCTCCATTCCAAGAATACCATCGTACGGACCCGTCATTCCAACATCCGATAAATAAGCTGTGCCTTTTGGAAGAATACGATTATCTGCCGTTTGAACATGTGTGTGAGTACCAACAACTGCAGACACTTTCCCATCGAGGAACCAACCCATCGCCTGTTTCTCACTCGTAGCTTCGCCATGAAAATCAACAAAAATTATCGGTGTACGCTTTCTAGCTTCTTCTACAAGCTCTTCTGCTTTAACGAATGGGCAATCCAAAGCAGGCATAAACGTTCTTGCTTGTAAATTAATCACTGCAATCTCTAATTGATTTAGCTTGATATATTTTATCCCTGCACCTGGGGTTCCTTCTGGAAAATTTGCAGGACGTACTAAATTCTTCGCAGATTCAATAAATTCAAAAATTTCACGGTTGTCCCAAGCATGATTACCAAGCGTCACAGCCTGAGCTCCAGATTCAAGGAATTGCCGATAGATCTTCTCGGTAATCCCGCGACCCCCAGCAGCATTTTCCCCATTAATAATGGTAATTTGCGGTCGATATTTCTCCTTGATTTTCGGTAAATACTCTTTCACCATATCTCTTCCTGGTGAACCGACTACATCTCCAACAAAAAGCAATTTCATAGTTAATTCCTTTCCAAAAACCAAACTTTAATCATTTATTCTTTTCTATTGTACCACATTTCATTTCCTGAACTTTTACGTGGATAACCACTTAGAAAAATCGTCGCCGACCATCCGATACAAAAAACTAGTTATTTTAACATAATCATAATGACAAATACCATAAATCGAGATCTCGACACCAAAATCCATTTTAAATCACTTTTACTTACACTTTAAAAGAAAAACAAAGCGTTGGACCTTAATGGCCCAAACGCTTTGTTTATTTTGCATATTCAACTGCTCTCGTTTCACGTAGCACGGTTACTTTAATATGTCCTGGATAATCTAACTCTTCTTCTATCCGCTTACGGATATCCCTTGCAAGTCGATGTGCCCCCAGATCATCAATTTGTTCTGGTTTTACCATAACTCGTACTTCACGACCAGCTTGAATCGCAAATGATTTTTCCACTCCATCATAGGATTCAGATATCTCTTCCAGCTTTTCGAGTCTTCTGATATAGTTTTCAAGCGTCTCACTTCTGGCACCTGGTCTTGCTGCTGATAAAGCATCTGCAGCAGCGACTAGTACAGAAATAATGGATGTTGGTTCAGTATCACCATGATGAGAAGCGATACTATTGATAACGACTGGGTGTTCTTTATATTTCGTGGCCAATTCTACACCAATCTCTACATGGCTACCTTCTACTTCATGGTCAATTGCTTTTCCGATATCGTGAAGAAGTCCTGCTCGACGTGCAAGTGTTTCGTCTTCACCTAACTCAGCAGCTAATAAACCAGATAAGTGTGCTACTTCTATAGAATGCTTCAAGACGTTTTGACCATAGCTTGTACGGAATTTCAAACGACCCAGAATCTTAATAAGGTCAGGATGCAATCCGTGGACCCCTACTTCAAATGTGGTTTGCTCTCCGATCTCTCGGATGTGCTCGTCCACTTCACGTCTTGCTTTGTCCACCATTTCTTCAATTCGTGCTGGATGGATACGACCATCCTGTACAAGCTTCTCTAGTGCTAGACGAGCTGTTTCACGTCTTATTGGGTCAAATCCAGATAAGATTACTGCTTCAGGCGTATCATCAATAATAAGGTCGATTCCTGTAAGCGTTTCAAGTGTCCTAATATTCCGGCCTTCTCGACCAATAATACGACCCTTCATCTCATCGTTTGGAAGATTGACTACTGAAACGGTGGTCTCAGCAACATGATCAGCAGCACAACGCTGAATTGCAAGTGAGAGTATATCTTTTGCTTTTTTGTCAGCTTCTTCTTTTGCACGGTTCTCTGTTTCTTTAATCATAAGAGCAATATCGTGTGCCAGCTCATTTTCAATACGATCAATAATAATGGCTTTTGCTTCATCACGAGTCAGGCCTGATACACGCTCAAGCTCTGTTTGCTGCTTACGAACCATCTCATCCACTTTGCTTTCCATGTCTTCAATATGCTGTTGTCTTTGGTCAAGAGAATCTTCCTTCTTTTCCAAAAGAGTTTCACGTTTATCTAACGATTCATCTTTACGGTCAAGGTTTTCTTCTTTTTGTAATAATCGATTTTCTTGTTTTTGTAATTCAGATCTTCGTTCTCGAACTTCACGCTCGGCATCTGAACGAGTTTTGTGAATATCATCCTTTGCTTCCAATAGGGCTTCTTTTTTCAGAGCATCTGCTTCCCGTTTTGCATCTTCAAGAATTTGTTCAGCAGAATTTCTCGCCCCTGCTATTTTGTTTTGAGTAATATTCTTAAAAACAAAATAGCTAACAACTGCACCGACGAATAGGCCAAGCAAACTGGAGATGATGAGTTGAATAGGTTCCATCGTTTCACCTCCCCTTGCTATGAACTTTTACTTAATAAAGTTGAACTGTCGGCAAGTACATTGTACATGACTTCAATATACAGCACTTGGCTTTTCAAAATTCTTCATTTTAAAAAATGTAAAATATACATGTTAATTGTATAGTTGAGAAATTTTATTGTCAAGAGTTTGCAAAGACTCTATACATGAATATTCAGAACGGTTCCAAAAAAATTAGAAAATATCCTTACAACCTTAATTATTTTGCCTGATCATCGAATTAGCCTTGCTAAGCTATATTATTATTCTTGACCAAAAATTACCAATTCAAACCATATATATAAAGATATATATAAAGAAAAGAAGCCTAGTTTTTCATCAGGCTTCTTTTCTTTGGCACAATTAGTCGAGCAGGCTCATGTCTTCCTTTTCTTCCTCACTACCTGCAGGCAATTCATGTTCACCATCTAGATTATAATGATTGCGAATTTTCTGTGCTATTTCAAGTTTAATAGTTTTATTTTCTTTTAAGAAAAGCTTAGCATTTTCTCGTCCTTGCCCTAGTCTTTCACCGTTATAGGAATACCATGACCCGCTCTTTTCAACGATATCTAATTCTGATCCCATATCAATGATTTCGCCTTCTCTGGAAATTCCTTCACCATACATAATATCTACTTCTGCTTGCTTGAATGGAGGCGCTACCTTGTTTTTAACGACTTTAATTTTCGTTTTGTTACCGACTATGTCACTACCTTGTTTCAATTGTTCAGCGCGACGCACTTCAAGTCTTACTGATGAATAAAACTTCAAAGCACGGCCGCCTGGAGTCGTCTCAGGGTTTCCAAACATTACACCAATCTTTTCACGGACTTGGTTAATGAAAACAGCAATGGTATTGGATTTATTAATTGCACCAGATAGTTTTCTAAGTGCCTGTGACATCATCCTAGCTTGAAGACCCATATGAGAATCTCCCATCTCGCCTTCAATTTCAGCTTTAGGAACGAGTGCCGCCACAGAGTCAATGACGATAATATCTACCGCACCACTTCTGACCAATGCTTCTGCGATTTCAAGTGCCTGCTCACCAGTATCTGGCTGTGATAGCAATAGCTCATCAATGTTGACTCCGAGTTTCTGTGAGTAATCGGGGTCCAAAGCGTGCTCTGCATCAATAAATGCAGCGGTACCGCCATTAGCCTGAACCTCTGCAATCGCATGTAAGGAAACCGTTGTTTTACCAGAACTTTCTGGACCATATATTTCAATAACTCTGCCTCGTGGATATCCACCCACTCCTAAAGCTACATCCAATGCTAATGAACCACTTGAAATTGTTGAGATTCTTCTATCTGTTTGTTCTCCTAACTTCATGATGGAACCTTTACCAAATTGTTTTTCAATTTGTTTCAATGCCATTTCTAGTGCCGCTTGACGATCGCTCACTCAAGTTCCTCCTCTATAGGTTAATCAGCTTAGCTGATTAGATAATAAATTTTTAAAATAAAGCAGTAGCTCTTCCCCAGGCTTAGTATGCTAGGGTAATATTCAAACTTCTGTACTAATTCGACTTCTAAAAAAGAATGGAAGAAAGTAAGAATACGTTCATGCATTTCTATTTGTGATTGTCTTTCATCCATCTAAAATACTCGCTTAATTCCCTCTTTGGTGTCTATCTCTACTATATACTCTTTTCTTTCATTTGCCAAGCAAAAAACGAACATTCATTCGTTTATTACTAAAGCAATAATAACTTAAAAACAGCATTTCTGTCTAGCAAAAATTCCATTTCCCATTAACAAAAGCTTTAATAATACAATTTTGATCTTTTTGAAAATTAATGCAGCATTATAAAAAGATGCAATTTGTGGCTTGTTTTAGCCCTTGTTGCTTCTGCAAGCTAAATAATTCCCCATAAAGATATTGTTTAATATTTCCAAAACAAAAAGAGAATGCCTCATTTCACCCTATGAGACATTCTCTTGTAAAATTAGGTAGATAGATGGTTCAATAGATAATGGCAACCTTTTTTTACACTTCTTATTCTGATCTGTGCCCTGCTACCAGAGAGATTTAGTTTCTCAACTTTCGAAATCCCATTGCGAAAAGCCATGCCAATAAAAACGGTCCCTACAGGTTTCCCTTCCTGTTCATCAGGACCCGCTACTCCAGTAAAGCTGATCCCAATATCTGCATCAAGCTGTGTTCGAATATTTTCGGCCATTTCGATTGCACATTGCTGACTTACGACACCAAATGTGGAAATAGTTGCATCTTGAATTTGTAGCAGACTAGATTTAGCATCATTTGTGTAGCTAACAATTCCGCCTTTAAAGACTTTACCAGCTCCAGGAATTGTCGTTAATTGCTCTTGGAACATCCCACCTGTCAAACTTTCTGCAGCGGCAATTGACATACCTCTTGCAGTTAACTCTTTTACCAGTTCCTTAATTAAAGAAGTCTGGTCGCTTCCATAGTAAAAGTCTCCCACACGTTTCATTATTTCCGTTTCAACTTCGCTAATCAGCTGATCACATATTTCTTTTGACTCATGTTTAGCGGTAATCCTTAGCGTCACTTCACCATCGCCTGCAAGTGGAGCAATCGTCGGATTTGTTTGATTTTCAAGCAAGTCATCTATCTTCGTCTCTAGTAACGACTCTCCAATCCCGAAAAAGCGCAGTACCTTTGATTCAATGCGTTCTTGTTTATCTAGCTTTTCCATTAACCTTTTATACCCATATGTTAAAAACATAGGCTCCAACTCTTTTGGAGGTCCGGGTAGTAACATATATGTCTTATCCTTTAAAGTAAGAATCATGCCAGGGGCCATTCCGTGATCATTTGCAAGTACATCCGCATGTTCTAAAATGAGTGCCTGCTTTTTATTATTTTCTGTCATTTCCCGTCCAGTCTTTGTAAAATACGCTTGGATAGCTGTTAAAGCATGATTGTCAAAAACAAGATTTTTTCCTAAATGACGGGCAATCGTTTCTTTCGTCAAATCGTCCTTTGTTGGTCCAAGTCCGCCTGTAAAAATAATGAAGTCAGCACGAGATTCTGCAATCTCGATAACAGATTGAAGCCGTTCACTATTATCACCTACAACAGTATGAAAATAAACGTTAATTCCTATTTCTGCTAGTTGCTTAGATAAAAATTTCCCATTTGTATTGGCTATTTGACCTAATAGTAATTCAGATCCAACCGCGATGATTTCTGCGTTCATTTCCATCCCCCACAAATTCAATTACTTAGAATTAATAAATACAGTTTTGTTTTTTGCGAAATAATCCCATCCAGACCAAACAGTAAAAATCAACGCAATCCATAAAGTGATATTAGCGAATGGGAATGAAATCAAAACAAAAGGAATATTATGTAATAACAATGCTGATATAGCTACAATTTGTGCCCACATTTTTATTTTCCCTAAAATATCGGCGGCAACTACTTCACCCGTTCCCGCAAGTACTAGCCTTAAGCCTGTAACGGCAAACTCCCTACTAATAATGACAATAGCAATCCATGATTGGTTGTACATTAAATCCAAATCAATTAATACAATTAAAGCTGCTGAAACGAGTAATTTGTCAGCAAGAGGATCGAGAAATTTCCCAAGGTTTGTGACCATATTATATTTGCGGGCATAGTGTCCATCCACCCAGTCCGTTGAAGCAGCAAGAATAAAAAGTATAGTCCCTACCAAATGATTAACTGGAAGAGTGTAGTCCCCCAGCATCAACTCCCCCCAAGAAAAAGGTACGAGCATAATAATTACAAAAATAGGTATTAAGATAATTCTTGATATTGTTATTTTATTTGGCAAATTCACAATAGTACCCTCCAAAGTTGAATAGCATAAGATTCATTTCTTTATACGACAAGCGAAAAATAGCCATCATAAAGATGACTATTCAGCTTTTGTAAATTGTATCGTTACATTTTGAACGTCTTTCTCTGTTGGAGAAATAGCATATTCGAGTTTCTGATCATTAGCAAAAATCTCCGTTTCATAGGCTCTTCCCGTACGGATGACTACTTCGGATTCATTCGTTACATCAATTTCTTTGGCTTCTCCAGATTTTATAAGTCCATTAAAAAGTGTCTGGCCGCTACCGTTTTTCACTTTAACCCACGCTTCCCCTATAGAGGCAACTTTCAATTTAAATGTTGCGGCGTTTTTCAGTGCATATACGCTGTTTGAACCGCTAGTACTGATCATGGCTAATTCCTGGGTTGGTGTTTCCACAATAACCTCTTCTTTAACTGGCTCATCTTTGCTCTTATCTGTTTTATCAGTGTTTTTGTCTTCATTAGCATCAGTATTACTACCTTGATTTAATGGTGAATTATCAGGTTGTCCGTGATCCACAACACCTACATTATCATCAACTACCTTTGGGCTTTCACTTGGGAAAAATTTCAAATACAAGAAATAAAGTAAGACTATGATTCCAATGAAAAATAATAATCCTAATATTTTCGGAAATAGCTCCATGGCTTTCGAACTCGTCGGTAGCGATCTTCTTGATTGAACGCGTGACAACTCAGGTAGTTCGTCATGATATACGGCAGGAACCTCATTTTTATATTGATCAAAAATTTCCTCTGGTTCAAGTTCAACCGCTTCACAATATTGTTTAATGAACGCCCGAACATAGAACTGACCCGGCATCATCGAATAATTGCCTTCTTCGATCCCTATTAAATAACGTTTTTGAATCTTTGTTACTTCTTGCAAGTCATCTAAACTTAAACCCTTTTCTTCTCTAGCTTCCTTCAATCTGTTACCTAATTCCGTCAAATCAAACACCTGCCAAATTAAAAATCAAATGAACCAAACTCTGACCCTTGTAATTGATCGTTTTGGTTTACTACTTCATATGTAATTTCTTCATCAGGAGTATTTCTTAACTCAATGATGTAATCAAAATCCTCAAGTTTGTACTCCGAATTTTGAACGAAAATATCTGGATGTTCAATTATTTTCACTGCATTTAGCCTCATGATTTCCCGAACTAGCTGCCAGTGCCTTTCATTGGCGCGTCTTGTAGATACAATCCCGTCTAAAATAAATATATTATTATTATTGTACTCATCTTCAATAAGCTGACTGCGGATCGTTTGTTTAAGCAATGTGGACGATACAAATAACCAGCGTTTATTCGCACAGACACTAGATGCGACAATCGATTCTGTTTTCCCAACCCTTGGCATTCCACGAATCCCAATCAATTTATGACCTTCCTGTTTAAATAGTTCAGCCATAAAGTCTACAAGAATCCCTAAATCATCCCTCACGAAACGAAACGTATTTTTTTCATCTGCATCCCTTTGTATGTATCTACCGTGTCTGACAGCTAATTTATCAAGCACATGAGGTTCTCTCAGCTTAATTACCTTTATTGTATCCATTGTCGATAGAATTGACTCAAATCTCTCAATATTTCTGCTGTCATTAGCCAGCAAAAGCAAGCCCCTTCTTCCTTCATCAACACCATTAATCGCTACGATATTTATCGATAGCATACCAAGTAATGAAGAGATGTCCCCTAATAAACCTGGTCGGTTTTTTTGTATTTCATATTCAAAATACCATTCTTTATTCTCCACTATACACACTCCTTATCAAGAAAGGGGAACCTAGACTTTTTATCATATTTAAAGATTACGCAATTTATCAATGAAGAAGAGATTTTTCCCAAAGAAACCCGATTTCATGAAAATAAAATTGTCTTGTCTCTATAATATAGCATTTCAGTAAAAGTTAAAAGGGAAAACATTACTTAACTTAATTTAAGATGATTCTCTACGTACCTAGATTACATGTTAATGAAAAAGGATGATTCAATTAGTCAGTCCCTCTAATTTGAGGTCCAAAACTTCTGAATCATCCTAATGTCTTTAGCTCGTGCCGTTGTTGTCGACTAACTTAACCATCAAGCAAGCAATAGCATGCTTCTCATCTTCATTTGCTACCGACCACAGATCAGACAATACACGTTCTTGGTCATTTTTTGGATCTACTTGTTTCGCCAGATAATCCCCAATCTCAACTGCCAAGCCAGTTATTGCATCTTGGGAAAGTCCTTGCTCTTCCCCCTGATTCAATCTGTCACCTAAGAAATCTTTCCATTGATCCCAATTTTCTAATACAGACATTGATTATCATCCTTTCCTTAATTGGTACCATATTAGCATGCGAAAATTGACTATTTTTTATTCAAGGAAGTCACACATACCAGCCCCCATTTACCCCTATAATTTGTCCAGTCATATAGGAGGCTTTCTGAGAGAGAAGAAATGCGACAACATCAGCAATTTCATTCGCTTCACCGATTCTTCCCATTGGAATGTCTCCCTGTAAGATTTCTAATTCCTCTTCTGTAAAGGATTCTAGCATAGCCGTCGATACCGCTCCAGGCGCAACGGCGTTGACTCGGATACCATTTAGCGCTGTTTCTTTGCTCAATGCTTTAATAAATGCATTTTGCCCACCTTTGACCATCGAGTAAAGCACTTCGCATGAACTACCAGTCTGTCCCCATATTGATGTAACTGCGACAATTGAACCGCGATTACTCATTAATTTAGGAAGCAAATTTCTTGTAAGCTGAAAAGGACTAGTCACATGAAGCTGAATCATTTGTGCAACAGTAGAGTCATCCATATCGGTCACTAATCCATAAAAGCTATTGCCGCTATTCAAAACAATCGTATGTAAAGAAAAGATTTGTTTGCATAAATGTTTATATCCATCAACATCACCTAAATCAGCCTGTATCGGAATGAGTTCAATATCATAAGATGATAATTCCTTAATAAGTGCAACAATTGCTTCTTCATTCCGATTGTAATGAAGATACAATGAATAATTTTCTGCTGCAAGCTTCCTTGCAATTGCGCTCCCGATTCCCCCGCTTGCTCCTGTAATAAGTGCAAACCGTTTTTCCATCTTAATTCCCTCCTTAAAACCACCACAAAAAGAAAACAGCTCATACAAAGAAAAATCATTTGTATGAGCCATCCTCAACTTATTTAGGCAGCACTTGACAAACCGTTATAAATTTTTCATCAATCAATCTTTCAGTAGTAGCCAAGACATCATTAAATTCAATTTGTTCAAGCACTGGTACAACATCAAATAAATTCATATCATTAAAAGCATAGCGTGTAAATTGATTTGCAATATATTCTGGGGAATTTAGTGAACGTAAAAATAAGCCGATTCGTTTCTTAATCACTCGCTTCATGCTTTCTTCACTAATCCCTTTCCCCGTTTTCGCCTCAAAAAGAATTTGTTTCAACTTCGCTGTTAATTCTTCAGGATGTGCCGTATCCCCTCCTATTAACGCAAATCCAAAGCCATTCTCTTGGGTAAAGTCGTAGGAAAATGTTTGGTCAATTAAACCGCTCGTATACAGATCTTCATGGATAGGCGAGCTTTTTCCTAAAAGCATTTCCAACAAGATGCTTACGGTTAGTTCTTTTTTTAATAGCTCTTGACCACTTAAATTGAGATCTGCCGATTTAATTCCGAGCATGATTTTCGGTGTTTGAACACTCATGTGCAATGTTCGATCTTTCACAGCTACATCCGAAGGCTCCGTTTCAAATTGGCGTTTTATTGCTTGCGGCGATTGAAACTCCTTACCTTCTTGGTTGCTGCGGATTTTCTCCATAATTTCTCCTGGTTCCACAGGTCCAACAATAAATAACAACATATTGCTTGGATGGTAAAAAGTCTCATAACACTCATAAAGTAAATCCTTCGTAATTTCAGCAATGGATTCAACTGTTCCAGCAATATCAATTTTCACAGGATGGTTATGATACATATTTTCAATGGTGCCAAAATAAAGACGCCAGTCAGGATTATCATCATACATTTTTATTTCTTGACCAATAATTCCTTTTTCCTTTTCCACTGTTTTCTCAGAAAAATAAGGATCTTGAACAAAATCAACGAGTGTCTTTAAGTTAAGATCAAAGTCTGCAGTACTAGAGAAAAGGTATGCCGTTCTTGTAAAAGAAGTAAAGGCATTAGCAGAAGCCCCTTGCTTACTAAACTGTTGAAACACGTCTCCATCTTCTTTTTCAAACAGCTTATGCTCTAGAAAATGCGCGATACCATCTGGTACTTTTGCATAGTCTTTTTTACCAAGAGGAACAAAATGATTATCAATCGAACCATATTTCGTCGTGAAAGTCGCGAATGATTTATTGAATCCTTTCTTTGGTAAAATATATACTTCCAAACCGTTCGTCATTTTTTCATGGAATATTTCTTCTTGAAGTTGTTCAAATGTTATTTTCTCCATTTTTTACACCTCCGTCCCTTTCATGAAATAAATGGTATCCAACTCAACTTTTTGGGCAACATCTACAATTTCCTCTTTCGTAATAGATTCAGTTTTTTTCAGCCATTCTTCCAAAGAAATAGCATAGCCAGAAACAATATTATGATAAAGGATTTCTACGAGACCGCGAGCCGAATCAACTGTTTCTAATAGTTGATTTTTGATTACTGCTTTTGTTTGAGATAATTCCTCATCACTGAAATTACCTTGCTTCATTTCTTTCATTTGCTCATGAATAATGGTAACAGCTTGATCATAATTGGCTGATTCAATGCCCGACATAACCATTAACAAGCCTTTATGGCTCTCTAAACGAGACGCCGCATAATAAGCCAAACTTGCTTTCTCCCTGACATTTATAAAAAGTTTCGAATGAGAAAAACCGCCGAATATTCCGTTAAAGACTTGTAAAGCATAATAATCAGGGTCTCCATATACAATATTCGTACGATATCCAATATTTAATTTCCCCTGTTTAACATCCATTTCCTCAATCTTTTCCTTCACTGTGTTTACCTTTTTCTGCACACTTTTCATTCTTTCGGGCTCACGGTTAGGAAGCTTGAAATGTTGATTGAACAGCTTTTGAACATCTATTTCATTAATATCACCTATTACATAAACGTCCATTTCATCTTCCACGAGCACTTGCTTGTAATAACTATACAATGATTCTGCTGTAATGCTGTCTAATGACTCGATATCCCCCAAAGCATCTATACCATAAGGCTCTTCTTCACACATTACTTCCACAAGGCGCGTCGTTGCATACCGCATTTTGTCATCATAAATGGATTGAATTCTCTGTTGAAGCGATCTTTTTTCATTATTAAACGTCCCTATATCAAAGCTTTCGCCATCCTTTTTCGGATTAAATAGGACATCTGCTAAGAAGGCAATTCCCTTTTCTAGTAAAGGCTCAGAATCATGAAGAAATTTTTCATTGGCTATTTCAAGGACAAAACTAATGATTTGATATTCCCCTTTTTTGGCAACATCTACATAAAAGCTCGCACCATATAATTCATCCAAATACGAACGTAATGCTGGTGTCGTCTTGTATGTAGCTGTGTTACTTTGCAATATATACGGAAGCAATGAACGATATGTCGCTGTTTCATGCTTAAGGGGTGCTTTCATTTTAAGTACAAGTGTATTCGTTTTGTATTGAGCTGTTTTGACGATATGCACTGAATAGCCAGGGTTTTTCTTTATTGTATCAAGAGAGATTCCCATTAAATAGACCTCCTCATTCATTTTTTATCTTTATATTGTTTGTTAGTTCAAGTGCTTTTAAACCTGTTAGAAGAAATTGAATGCATACAATTTTTCTTCAAGAACTTTTCTCTTCTTCTAAAATATACCTTGTTTAAGAAAATTCATGCAAGTATCATGGTTTTTATTATTTAATTTTTTAGATTTCATACTATTTTATGAGGATAAAAACAAAGGTGCAAGCGCCTGACTAGATAGGCCTTGAAGGAAAGCGATTGCGAATAATGCGGATAGACCTAAAACAATTTCCATATAAAGTATGGCATCTTATACGCTAAGCACAAAAAACAAGTAAAGGGTCAGACCCCGCAACAACTAAAATCAGTATAAAAGAAGTGTATGAAACACTACATACTGATTTAGAGTGCGAGGTCAGACCCTTATGAGACACCCTCGTTCAACTAATTTTTATCTTTTTCCTTTAATATAAGGCAGACCTGATGCTTTCGGAGCGTCTGCACGTCCAATAAAGCCAGTCAAAGCGATAATGGTTAACACATATGGTGCTATCAATAAATAGACACCAGGGATATCTTTGAAAAATGGCAAGCTAGCTCCAACAATACTTAAACTTTGCGCTAAACCAAAGAATAGTGCCGCACCCATTGCGCCAAGAGGATGCCATTTACCAAAGATCATTGCAGCAATTGCCATAAAACCTTGCCCATTAATCGTGGAGTGACTGAATTCATTGGATACTGTCATTGCATGGACAGCTCCGCCAATCCCAGCAAATGCTCCTGATAAAAGGACACCAGCGTAACGAATTTTTGCAACATTTACTCCCATTGTATCGGCCGCCATTGGATGTTCGCCAACAGCTCGAATACGTAAACCGAATGGCGTTTTGAATATAATATACCAAACGACAACGGCTAAAACAATCGCAATGTAAGAGATATAATACCCGTTAGAGAAAAATATTTTACCGATAAACGGAATATCACTTAGGAATTTGATATCAACGCGATCAAAATTTTCTGTAACCATGTCTGTTTGCCCTTTTCCATAAAGCTTTTTAACTAAGAAAAGAGTAAGACCAACAGCCAACAAGTTGATCGCAACCCCACTGACCGTCTGATCAGCACGAAACGTAATCGATGCTACGGCATGTAGAAGGGAAAAAATTATTCCGGCAACCATGGCAACCAACACAGCAAGCCAAGGTGTAGCTGATCCAAATACATCAGCAAACGTCAAGTTAAACACAATACCTGTAAAAGCACCAATTACCATTAAACCTTCTAAACCTATATTTACAACACCTGTACGTTCTGAAAACACACCGCCAAGCGCAGTGAAGATAAGTGGGGCTGCAAGTCCAATCATCGATGGAATAATAATTTGCAGTACTTGGTAAAAATCCACTTATTTCACCCCCTTTTTATTAATTCGGTTTAAGATCCAGCGAATGAAATAGCTAGATGCAACAAAGAAGATGATCAGAGCAATGACGATGTCTACGATCTCGTTGGGAATCGGCGTTTCAACTGGTATATTCAGAGCCCCAGCCTTTAAACCACCGAATAGGAATGCCGCTAGTACAACTCCTATTGCTGTATTACCACCTAGAAGGGCAACTGCAATTCCATCAAAACCAATTCCGGTAAATCCGCCTTTTATCGAAGCGTAACCAAATGTACCAAGCCCTTCCATCGCACCAGCAAATCCAGCAAATGCTCCTGAAATAACCATTGACATGATAATGTTCCGATTTACATTCATTCCAGCGTATTCAGATGCATGTTGGTTAAAACCAACTGCTTTCAGTTCAAATCCAGTTGTCGTTTTCTCAAGAATAAACCACATAATGATGGCACAGATCATTGCAACAATGATTCCCCAGTGGAGGCGTGAACCATCCGTTAATCCAGATAAAAATGGTGATCTTAGTGTTGCAGTTTCAAAAATATTATTGGTCTTGTCTAATTTATCAGTTAGCACATAGGAAATAATATAATTAGTGACATGAAGAGCCGTGTAATTAAGCATAATCGATACAATTACTTCATGTACTCTAAATTTGGCTTTTAATAACCCAGGTATGAATGCCCACAAAGCTCCTGCTAATCCACCAACAAGAATAGCAAGCGGCAAATGAATCAACATTGGCAGTTCAAAAGTTATTCCCACCCAAACAGCTGCCAACCAACCGACAAGAAGCTGACCTTCGACACCAATATTGAAAAGACCTGTTCTAAAAGCAAATGCTACAGCTAAACCAGCAAGAATGTACGGTGTAACTGTTCGGATCGCTTCTCCGAGAAAATATGAATCACCAAAAACCCCAAAAAATAATGCGATATATGCGTCAACTGGATTATAACCACTGACAAGCATAATAATAGCTCCTGCTAATAAGCCGAGCACAACCGATAAAATGGGTATAAACAAACCGGACATTTTTTTAACCACGAGATTTCCCACCTACTTCCATACGCTTGCTTCCAGCCATCATCAATCCTAGTTCTTGTTCAGTTGTTTCTCTTGGATTGACGATAGCAACAATTTCCCCTTCATAAATAACCGCCACCCGATCACTAACATTCAAGATTTCGTCAAGTTCAAATGAAATAAGTAAAACTGCTTTCCCATTATCACGTTGTTCGATCAAACGTTTGTGAATGAACTCAATCGCACCAACATCAAGGCCACGTGTCGGTTGTGCTGCAATCAATAGATCAGGATTACGGTTTACCTCACGACCTATGATCGCTTTTTGCTGATTACCTCCTGATAGTGCACGAGCAGGCGTATATTCGCTTGGTGTTCTAACATCGTATTCCGCGATAATGTTTCTAGCTTGATCAAAAATCTTCGAATAATTTAAGACGCCAGATTTAGAAAGCGGCTTTTGATAATACGTTTGTAAGACGATATTTTCACCAATGCTATAATCCAAGACTAAGCCATGTTTATGACGATCCTCTGGAATATGTCCTACACCAGATTCACTGATTTTTCTCGGTTTTAGATTTTGTATTTCTTTCCCATTGATTTTAATAGAACCACTAATTGTTTTTCTTAATCCAGTAATTGCTTCTATGAGCTCTGTTTGACCATTTCCGTCAATACCCGCTATTCCGACTATTTCACCAGCTCTGACTGAAAGACTTAATTGATTAACAGCCTGGATCCCACGAGCGTCCTTGACGCTAATACCATTAATATCTAAAACAACATCTGCTGGAGCTGCTTCTTTTTTCTCCGTTTTAAATACAACATCACGTCCAACCATAAGGCTTGCCAAAGAATTCGGGTCTGATTCACTTACATTTACTGTACCAATCCCTACACCTTTACGCATGACGGTAACACGATCACATACTTCCATAATTTCTTTCAATTTATGAGTGATCAAAATAATCGATTTCCCCTCATTAACAAGAGATTTCATGATTATCATTAATTCTTTGATTTCTTGTGGTGTCAGTACCGCTGTGGGCTCATCAAAAATCAAAATTTCCGCACCGCGATATAATGTTTTTAAGATTTCGACACGTTGCTGCATTCCAACTGAAATATCTTTAATTTTTGCATCGGGATCGACACTAAGATGATATCTCTCAGAAAGCTCTCTTACCTTTTTACTGGCATCCTTTAAATTGATTTTCCCAGCTTTTGAAGGTTCTTTACCAAGGATAATATTTTCCGTGACAGTGAAAGGATCTACAAGCATGAAATGTTGGTGTACCATCCCGATTCCTAAATCATTAGCAATATTAGGATTTGTAATTTTGACCGGTTCGCCATTTACACGAATTCCTCCTTTTTCTGGCTGGTAAAGACCGAAAAGAACGTTCATTAACGTCGTTTTCCCTGCTCCATTTTCCCCAAGCAAAGCATGTATTTCTCCCTTTTTTACTTGTAGTGTTACATTATCATTTGCAACTATGCCCGGGAACTCTTTACGAATATTGAGCATCTCAATTACATATTCCACACCATCAACTCCTATAATTAAGTGAATCTTTCAACTGAACCTTTGGCTCTCGGTTATCGGAAACATTATTTTTCTAAACAAACGAGAATTTCATCAAAAAAACGAGGCGATTACACTTATCGTGTGTTCGCTCACTAACGGATTGTGAGTAACAGAACTATTTCCAGCGTGATTATTTAAATACACAAATGATTGATTGGATGAGTCAGGTATTCATAATAATTTCCCCGTAGTCCATGTTATGAAATAAAAGTGATTTTTTTATTAAAGAGGTAGATAAACACCATGCTTCTACTATCTTTACATTAGAAAAAATCAAATGAAAAACTATGAATGATCATAGCTTTTCCTTCACCTTTTTCAAAATACATCCATTTAAATCGCCATAAAAAGAAGGAATAAAAGGCTAAGTGCTTGCCCCTTTTATTCCTTCTTCCTTTAGTTCAAAATTAGAATCCCATATCTTCGTATTCTGCCTTAGTCTTAGGAACTTCAATTTCACCAGCTTTGATTTTAGTAATATATTCATCAACAGCTTTTAAAGCTTCTTCAGAAACATGGTCTGTATGCTCAGAAATTGCAATAGCGTTTTCTTCAAGACCATATTCAACTATTTCTCCGCCTGGGAATTCACCATTCATCGCTTTTTTAGATAAATCTTGAACTGCTACGTCAACACGTTTAACCATTGAAGTTAAAGTTACGTTTTCTTGTTTACCATTAACTTCTACAGCGCCTTCTTCATACTGGTCACGGTCAACACCGATTACATAAATTTCTTTGCTAGGGTCTTGTTTCTTTAAATCTGTAGCAGCTTTAAATACCCCATTACCAGTAGCTCCCGCTGCATGATAAATGATATCTGCTCCAGAAGAATATAAAGTGTTCGCAATAGCTTGACCTTTGTCAGGAGCACCAAAGCTTCCTGCATATTGAATGATCACTTCAGCTTTAGGATTTGCTGTTTTTACACCAGCAATAAATCCTGATTCGAATTTCTTAATCAATTCACTGTCCATTCCACCGACAAAACCAACTTTATTTGTTTTCGTTGTTTTTCCGGCAATTACCCCTACAAGGAATGAACCAACCTGTTCTTTAAATGTGATACTTGCGACATTATCACCTTTGGAAACCGCATCAATAATAGCGTAATTCGTATCTTTGCGTTGTGCAGCCACTTCTTCAATCGAACTTTGAAGTAAGTAACCAACTCCGAATACCAAATTGTAGTTTTGACGGGCTAATTGAGTTAAGTTCGTATTATAATCAGCGTCTGATTTAGATTGAAGATATGTGTACTCTTTTTTCTCAGTTAAATTATTTTCTTTACCGAATGCTTGAATGCCTTCCCATGAAGATTGGTTGAAGGATTTGTCATCAACACCGCCAGTATCCGTTACCATAGCAACTTTAAATTTGTCGCTTTCTTTTGTAGCCCCTTCATCCTTTTTACCATCATCTGATCCACATGCAGCCAAAATCGTTCCAGCAGCAAGTACAAGTGACATAACTAACCCCATTTTACGTTTTTTCAAGGTATGTACCTCCTAAGTTTAATTGATGCTTAGTAGAATTGCACGCAATGACCAATTGTCTACGTTTCCATCGCTTGCAAAAAAATTAGATTCGTTTACGAAGCACATGAAAGCTAAACACATCCGCTTTAAAATAATTGACCGAATATAGGATTGGTTCGTCCCTATCATCGAAGTGCATTTGCTTTAAAACAAGTAACGCAGCTTCCGGTTCACATTCTAGAATCGGAGAAACCTTCTCATGATACCCAATCGGCTCAATTTGAGCGATCGCATGAGTAATCATACGGCTGGATTCTCTTTCAAGAATATGAAAAATCGATTCTTCACTGTAATCGAAGTTCCCTTTAAGAATACTTGCCGGGATCTTATCAATACAATAAACCACTGGCTTCCCATTCGCAGTTCTTACTCTTTCAATCACTACAATTTCCTCGTCTATTGCACAAGAAAAGCGGCGGATGTCATCGTCAGTCGGTTCCAGGGTTGTCGAGCTCAAGAAAATAGTTCCCGGTTTCATCCCTGCTTGCTTAATCATATTGGTGACACTATTAAGCTGCTCGATTCCTGAGCTAAACACCGGTTTGGCATGCACAAATGTCCCGACCCCATGCCTTCTGATTATTACGTTTTCTTCTTCAAGAATTCGTAACGCTTCACGTAGAGTAGCTCTACTTACGCCGAGTTTCTTCGCAAGGTCAAATTCTGAAGGTAATTTCTCTTTCTCTTTATATGTACCCTCTTCAATATCCTGCTTGAGGTGATCGATTACTTGTAAGTATAAATGTCGATGATCAGACTTAATAGACATGCAGGTTCCTCCAACTTATTTTCTTCAGACTTCAGACCTCTGAGGTATAATCATTCCTACTAATCCAAAATACTATACCATTTTTCCCATTATAAATAAATAGAGATTTGCAATTTGTCGAAAAATAACGAATATGGTCTTACTAATTTTTCAGAAACTTTACAGACTACAAAGCTGGATAATTACCCCATATGTATTACTATTCATTTTTTGTCTAGGAAATTCGTATTATACGCATTATTTTCTTATATATCAAAAGGGGAGTAGGTCATACTATTACTTAGATTTTTTAGTATATAACCCTATTATAGAAATTTCCTTCCACTATTTCTATTTATTATTTTGTTCGGCATACTAAACTTGAATTATGAGGTATAATAATAGAGATAAGACTTTGGAAGGATGATTATATGGTAATGATTACGGAGTATAGTATTGAAAAGCTGAAAGATCCATTTGGGATTTTAACGGGGGAACGGTATGAAATATTACTTGATATTACAGTTCCTGAAGATGATGAACTATTTACGGAAGCAGGAATTTACATTCGTGTATTATATAAAGTAGAAGATAATCAATCAGCGATCATTAAATATGATCTACTTGAAAGAGGTACAGATAAACCGCTAGACTTCGAATTGGAAGATGAAGAGATTGAGGCTGTTCGAGCCTTTTGTACGGAACACTTACCTGAAGTATTATAATCTATAAGGGCTGTCTCAAAAAAGAAGCCGGCCTCGTACGCTATATACAGTATAGGTGTTACATCCACATTTTCACTGTATTTAATTTCGAGGCTGTTTCTTCGTTTTTGAGACAGCTTTTTAAGTGGTTATTAATTAACTTGAAAGTGACACTAGATTTTCAGGGAAAATCTAGTTATTGAAGTTTAACTACCCCACCTTAGTTTCTTTGCTTTACTTCCTTCAATTTAATACCATATCGCACCTTATGACAGATTTGCTTCGTTAGAAGGGTCTTTTGCGATTAAGACGATTCTCGGCTTACTACCTTCATATGGTCCAACGATCCCTCTCGCTTCCATCTCATCGATCAATCGAGCAGCTCGAGTATAACCAATTCGAAAACGCCTTTGCAACATGGAAACAGATGCTGTCTGCATTTCAACAATAAGCGAAACGGCATCATCATATAGACTATCTTCCACTTCACCAGTTGTTTCTACGATCTCATCAGGGATCATTTCATCATTATACTGAGCTTTTTGCTGTGATATCACATAATTCACAACATCCTCAACCTCATGATCAGATAAAAAAGCACCTTGAACACGAATTGGTTTAGACGCACCTACCGGTAGAAACAGCATATCACCTCTACCTAGGAGTTTTTCAGCGCCCCCCATATCAAGGATCGTTCTTGAATCCGTCATCGAGGAAACACTAAAGGCGATCCTAGACGGGATATTAGCTTTAATAATCCCTGTAATAACATCGACTGAAGGCCTTTGTGTTGCAATAATCAAATGAATTCCTGCTGCTCTTGCCATTTGTGCAAGTCTTGTAATGGCATCTTCCACGTCAGAAGAAGCAACCATCATTAAGTCAGCTAGCTCATCGACAATGACGACAATATACGGTAATAACGGTTGTTTATCTTCTTCTTCCTCATTAAAGTTTTTGATATATTCATTATACCCCTCGATATTTCTAGTGCCTGAATGAGAGAACAACTCATAGCGTCGTTCCATTTCACTTACGACCTTTTTTAAAGCTTGTGAAGCTTTTTTAGGATCCGTAACTACCGGGGCAAGCAAATGAGGAATGCCGTTATACACGTTTAATTCAACCATTTTCGGATCAATCATCATCATTTTTACTTCATGTGGCTTTGCTCTCATCAAAATGCTCGTAATGATTCCATTAATGCAAACAGATTTACCACTTCCCGTCGCACCAGCAACTAGTAAATGCGGCATTTTATTCAGCTCAGCCTTCACTGCTTCGCCTGAAATATTCCGTCCTAGAGCAACTTGTAGTTTAGATTCTTGCTTGTCAAATTCCTTCGCTTCCAATACTTCACGTAAAGAAACCATAGCAATTTCAGAATTTGGAACTTCTATTCCAATCGCTGATTTTCCCGGGATAGGTGCTTCAATTCGAATATCCTTAGCAGCTAGTGCAAGCGCCAGATCATCTGACAAAGATACGATTTTACTTACCTTCACGCCAACGTCGGGATGTATTTCATATTTGGTAACCGCGGGGCCCAGATGCACTTGGGTTACTTTGGCTTTTACTCCAAAACTTAAAAATGTCCGCTCAAGCTTTGCCGCATTTTCATGAATTAATTTATACTCTCCGCTTTGATCTGTCTTTTTAGGTTGATTCAATATTGAAAGTGCTGGAAGATTGTATTCTTTGTTCTCCACTTCAGTAAACGTCATAGGAGGGGCAATATCTCCTACTTCTTCCAATATGCCCTCAAAATCTTCTGACTGCTTATCCATTTCAATGGATTCAATTGGTTTTGAATCATCCTTTTCACCGTATGCCGTCTCGGCAAAATTGGAGATTAAGCGATTAGATGGGGCAATGATTTCGATTTCCCCTTCCTCCAATGAAGGTTCTTTACTTTCTTCTTGTTTCTCTTTTTCTACTTTGAGCTCTATTTTTTGCTTTTTACGTTCCTTTTTTTCTTGTGTCCATGTCTTCATATCGTCAATAAAAGCAGACCACTGTTCCGACACGAAATTGGAAAAAGAAATAAAAAACTTACCGAGCGTGTCCCCTAACGTTTTGCCAGTTAATAAAATGACTCCTATTATTATGAAGATAAAAGCAGCAATTTTAGAGCCTGCTGCATCAAATAAAAAGTAAGATGCTGCAAACAAGATTGCTCCAATCATTCCCCCTCCTAAATCATGGGTGCTTGTCTTCCCATTGACCTCCATCCAAAATAAGTCCCAAGTATTTCGGATTACGCTTGGCTTTTGAAACGGACCACCATCTGCCAATAGGGTAAATAATCTAACATGGCTGAGCATAAGAATACTCATCACAATTAAATAGAAGCCAACTAATTGCCGCTTTAGCAAAAATGGCACCGACCTCTTCACCATTAAAAATAATCCGATTGCAATTAGACCAAGTAAGAGCAGAATATACCATTCGCCCATAAAGAAACGAACCAAAAAGGTAATCGCCTTACCAACTGCACCAAGCTCAGCAATGGCGATTGCTGATAGGCCAAGAAGACTTAAGCCAATCAGTTCAAATTTCATTGTTTTTTTTAAATTCGCTGACACTTTTGATTTTCTGCGTTTTTTCTTCGCCATTTTATCACCTTAATTTTCCCTGCATTTTATGTACACGATTTTTTCAAGAATGAATAAAGCAGCCAAGAGGCTGCTTATTCGTAAGTAGTTTTAGTATAGCATAAAATAGCTTTCATGGACGTTTTTTCTAGTTAAGAAAGCTTTGTTTAACAGATAGAATGCTACCTGGCTCAATCCCTTTTACTAAAAAATGAGCAGGGTCTGTGCTTACAATCCTTTCCACCCGAAACGAATAATGATCAGATTGTTCACATATTACTGGAATCCCGCCATAGTTAAGAAAATGAATATTTTCATGTGCCTCAGAATGCCCTGGGAAAATGTATTCCTCTGGTACAATCGTATACAACGTCATTGCAGCATGCCCTCCTCATTACCCTCTTGCTCTTGATTGGATTGATCGATTAATTCGTTTAATTTCCTCATCGCTTGACCAACTCCTCCTACTTCATCAATGACTCCATAATCGACAGCCTCTTGACCGACAACATTTGTTCCAATATCCCTAGTTAAATTTCCTTTTGCGAACATAAGATCCTTGAATTGTTCTTCCGTAACTTTTGAGTGCTTAGTTACAAAGTTGATTACGCGATCTTGCATCTTATCTAAGTATTCAAATGTTTGCGGGACCCCAATGACGAGACCTGTTAAACGAATTGGATGGATTGTCATCGTAGCGGTTTCAGCAATAAATGAATGATCACACGAAACAGCTATTGGTACACCAATCGAATGACCACCACCAAGCACGATAGAAACACACGGCTTTGATAATGAACCAAGCATCTCGGCAATTGCCAAGCCAGCTTCTACATCTCCACCGACCGTGTTTAAAATAACAAGCAGCCCTTCGATATTCGGATTTTGTTCAATCGCAACGATTTGCGGAATCACATGCTCATATTTCGTTGTTTTATTTTGAGGTGGCAGCTGCATATGACCTTCGATTTGGCCTACAATCGTTAAGCAATGTATTTTTGAATCTTTCGACATCTGTGGAACATTGGTTTGTCCAAGCTGTTGAATTTTTTCTATAAGTGTCGAGCCTTTCTCTTCTTGTCGTCCTTCATCAGGATTTTCCATCTTTCCTCGATCCAATCTACCCATCCCCTTTCAGATTATGAATAGAGTTAGTATGAACTAAGCTGGTAAGGTTCATTCTTTACAGAGTAATATCAATGGAAAAATAATAATCCCATTGCATTTAACTTGAAGAACCAAAGAATTCTACCCGAATAAAAAAAGTTGATTACCTACTATATGTAGATAATCAACCTCTTTTATTAACCGTCTGTTGATAATAGTTCTTGTTAAGAATTCAAAGTGAATATAGTGGCCACATTTTGTTAAATGCGGATTATTATTCAGTTAATTTCTAATGAATGTAAAACTAATGGTTTTGTGTCAAACTTTTGATCCGCCTTTTTCGGGATCACTTCACCTTTAAATAAAGTTTTACCCGTTTTTAATTCGCCGATAAATAATTGCGGTGGCACATTTGACGTATTATCTTTTTCAAAATCATTTGTCGCAAGTACGTACACTCGATCATTTTTAATGACAATCGGAAATGCTCCTCCCCAATCATTATTATTAATTGGAAAAGTTTGATCATTTGTTATGGATTCGTTTGTGATATTAAATGTTGTTACATGCATACCTTTCGCATCTTGATTGATTATATACAACTTATCTCCAATCAAATAATTTTGACTTGTCACAATACGAGTTTCTAATGTTTCAGGCAACTCAATCGTTTCTAAATGATTTTTTTCATAAACATATTCCAATATTGCTGCTTTATTAGTATTACTTGCTGATCCTTCACTTTGATTTACAATTTCAGGTCGCTTAATAAAAACGATAGAATTTCGAGGCGACTGAGGGTTTAGTCCCATTGAATCTAAGACATCATAGCCCATTTTGATTTGTTGCGGCGTGATGATCACTTCATCATTTAGTAGCTTCTGATTACCAAGATCAAAAGTATATACATGTACTTCCACATCATCCACATCAGTGTTGGTATATATGTAATTTTTAGTGACCACTTTTAATTTGGATTGAATGAGTTGTACATCTAACACTGAGATATGGTTGAATATTTCACCAGGAACACTCATTTTGAATGATATGTCCTTATCAGAAGCCAAGTCCAATAAGCCAATGTTAAACACGTGTTTATATGAATGATCTATTGAAGATGATTTGTAATCCGCTTCTGCATACGCAATAAAATCTGAATCTTGATAAAAAGAGTGAATATTTCCTTGTCCACGCATAAAGGAGCGATGCTCCTTTTTAAGTTTCTCAATTTTAGGATCATTATTTCCAGTCAATCGTTGCAAATACGATTGCTCACTCTGATATAGTGTTTCATTCGAAGTAATCTTTACACTATTAGTTCTGCCATCTTTTTCAACAAAACCACTTAAAGTAACATCTTTTATTTCTCCTTCACGGCCCTCTAATGTTTTTATTGAGTACTCCGGAAAATTATTAGCGCTAACCATCATTTTTCCATAATAGGCTCCGATGATGATGATTGACACACATACGAGTATAATACTGCTCATATACCTTTTCATAGCCTTTCCTCCTTAAACTAATACCCGTTTTGATATCAGCCAATTTCCAATTATGATAGAAACACCTATTATAAAAATTCCAAGTACTAGAAAAATTGCAAAAATCTCTTCCGGATATAAAACAGGCATCGTTTCGTTACCTATAATAAACAGGGGTGATAGATATAATAAAACCGCTGCGATAAAATAAAGAATACCCAATACAATCCCCTTTAGACGAAAGCTTCTTTCAAACAGAATGGAGGTAAAAAGAACAAACACAAACATTATGCCTATTCCATATGAGATGAGTAAATCACTAAAATATGGCGGAATGATGATTCCCAAAATACCATTTGACTGAAGAATGGATGAGACATCCATGCTCGTCTGTAAGAAGTTTTCTTGAATTAGTGATTCAAATAATGCATTCTCAAGTGGTAATAGGATCATTTGAAAAGCAAGTAAACCAAAAATTAAAACCAGAATCGCTGTAGCCTTAGAAAAATATAATGAAATTCTTGCAGTTGGTAACATTAATAAGCGATAAGCAAATGTATTTTTCCCAAACCAATCACGATACCAGATCAAAAAACTATAAAAGATAAGGGCGGCAATACATAAGGCAATCGGACCTATAAACCAAAGGGTTGATGAAATGTGGGTAAAATCAAAACCACCAAATTGATGCAAATATGCTTTCTCAGACAAATTCTGCTCAAACATGACTTCATGTGCTCTTTTCATTAAACCTGTTGAAATAACAATCACTCCAATACATTGGCTAAGGAGTGTTATGATTAATAATGACGCATAAATTTTTATAAAACGATTGACTTCAAAATTGACAAGCTTTACATAACTTTTCATCCTTGATACACCTCTCTCATCACGTCAACAACGGATTTCCCCTCTTCCTGACGCATTTGTTCGGTATTAAATTCTTTTAAAACGATGCCATTATCCAATAAAATGACTTTATCGATCAAATGCTCGATATCATTGATTTCATGGGTAGTGATGATGACACCCCGGTCTTCTATTAAATGGCTTGCGAACACATCCGCAATTTGTTCACGACTAAAGATGTCGATACCAGAGAATGGTTCATCCATTAAAATATAATCAACGTCAATTGCCAATCCCATCAGCAAGTTAATTTTGGCTGTGTTTCCTTTTGATAATTCTGAAATACGCGATTTTTCATCTAACTTAAAGAAAGTAAGAAGCTCTGTCGCTCGTTCTTGATTCCAATTTTGATAGAAATCCTGCATAAATTGCATCGCTTGTTTAATTGTCATTTGTGGAAGCATTGTAATCGCATCCGGAATAAATGCTACTTTTTCATACATGTTCTTATTGATTTTTTGTCCATCAATTAATATGCTTCCTTTACTAAATGACGTCAGCCCCATGATTGCCTTTAATGTGGTCGTTTTTCCAACACCATTAATTCCGATTAAGCATGTAATCTCTCCCTTATTAGCCGTGAATGAAACACCATCTAGTACTTTTTTTCTACCGAACTTTTTTGTGAGCTGATTAACTTCAATCATTTAGAGTCCCTCCTTACTACTTTCTTGCGAATATTTTTCCTGTACAATTCGAAGCAACTCATCGATCGGAACATTTATCGGGCGAATGGACTGCAAAAACGATTCAACTGCCGTAATAATTAATTCCTCTCTTACACTTTGTAAGATATTTTCATTTTTTGTAATTTTGCTTGGGAAATTCCGTTCAGTCGTAATCAAATCTTGCTCCTCCATTTCTTTATACGCCTTTTGAGCCGTATTCGGATTTATTTTCATCGTGGCCGCAAGCTCTCTTCTAGATGGAATTTCTTGTCCTGCCACAAGATTTCCGTTTGCAATTTGTTCCTTAAAATATCGTACAACCTGTAAATAAACAGGATCACGATTATTAAAAGTAGCATTCATGAAACCATCTCCTAATTTGAACTACTTTAATAGTGTATGTATTATATAGGTCATACACTATTTATATGTACTATACACGTAGTACACCCCAACTGTCAATATCTTTTTTGTACAAAAAGGTCCTAGCTATTTCACACTGCTAGGACCTTATCATAATATTAAATTTCCATAATAATCGGCAAGATCATCGGCCGTCTCTTCGTTTTCTCAAAAAGGTATTGGTTTAATGAATCACGTATATCTTGTTTCAATACGGCCCAATCGAAAGGATGGCGGGTCCTTGCTTTTTGGACAATGTTATAAACGAGTTCTGTTGCTTCATCCATCAGTTTCTCTGATTCACGGACATACACAAATCCACGCGAAATGATTTCAGGACCAGCTACAATCGATTTATCTCCTCTGTTCAGCGTTACTACAACGATTAACGTTCCATCTTGAGACAGGAGCCTACGATCGCGGAGTACAATATTTCCCACATCTCCAACACCGCTTCCATCAATTAATACATTTCCGGAAGATACTTTGCTTGAAAGTCTGATTTGATTATTGGTCATTTCAATCATATCACCTTTATCTGCGACAACAACATGATCTTTTTGTAGACCAGCCCCAATCGCCAGCTTTTGGTGAGCATATAATTGACGATATTCTCCATGTACTGGCATTAAGTATTTCGGCTTCATTAGGTTTAGCATCATTTTCAGTTCTTCCTGACTGCCATGATCGGTAACATGTACTGTATAACGATTGGTTACAACTGTAGCACCTACCCGGTATAACATATCAATCGTTTTAAATAGTTTCACCTCTCCACCTTTTAAAGGAGAAGCTGCAAGAATCACTGTGTCTTCCGGTTTTATTGAAACTTGCTTATGCGTACCTTTTGCCATCTTTTGCAACGCTGTAATTGGTTCACCTTGGTGACCGGTCGATAATATAACTAACTTATGATCGGGATATTGTTTAAGTTCTGACACTGGAATAATTAAATCATCAGGTAATGTAAGATAACCTAGTTTTAAGGCGGTTTCATATACACGCTGTATGTTTTTTCCGACCACCACAACTTTTCTGCCGCTGATTGCTGCCGCGTTAAATACATGTTGAATACGGATAATATTAGAAGCGAAGCAAGCAACGATTAATCGTCCTCTTGCTTGTTGAAATGCCTGTATCGTATCTTGTTCTACAATTGCTTCTGAAGGGGTATAGCCTGGGGACTCTGCTCCTGTACTATCCGATAGCAGACAGAGTACTCCCTCTTCTCCAAGAGCCGCCATTTTTCCTATTTCAGGCTTGTACATATCTGGTGCCGCCTGATCAAATTTAAAAGCACCCGTATAGACAATTGTACCTTCCTCTGTATGAATCGCAATCCCAATAGAGTCAGGTATACTATGATTTGTCCGGAAAAAGCTGATTCTGCTCGCTTGAAAGTTCAATATTGAATCAGACTGAATTTCAATAAATTCCGCCTTGCCTTTAAAGTCATTTTCCTTCATTTTCTCTTTGGCTAGGGCCAATGTTAATTTTGTACCATACACAGGTGCCTTAATGTATTTTAAAACATAAGACAATGCCCCTATATGGTCGTCATGCCCATGACTTAAAAATATTGCTTTTACCCTTTCTCTGTTCTCTAGCACATACGTAATGTCTGGAATAACCGCATCAATGCCTAACATTTCATCTTCTGGAAACATTAAACCTGCATCAAGCAGAAACATATCTTGATTTACTTCAACAATATACATATTTTTCCCAAGCTCTCCCTGTCCTCCCAGGGGTATAACTCTAATGCCGTTCATATCATCTCTAGTCAACCTTATATCCTCCTCGAGTAAATGCAGTTCGAAATCCAATTGTATCCATTATAACTGATGCTTTAAAAAACAGGTTATTCTTTCACTTTCAAACTTGATTTATTTTAAAAATAGGAGTCAAAATTACTGCAAATAATTTCTTTAAATTTAAAAGCGCATACATTCATTATATACAACAAGCCAATCGTTACCGATTGGCTTGTATACGATTTCTATATTTATCCCGCATTAACGGAAAGTCAGGACCCCTACCTCAAGGCTTAGATGAATCGAAGAAGCGTAGGTGGGGGATAACTGCCCGATTGGTTCAACTAACAATCAGTGGGGATAAAGAAAACCCCCACTGATTGAAGTTTCACTTTATAAAATAGTCGTGCCAAGTGCCGTTCTTTCCTGTTCAGTAAGTGGCACAAGTGGCAGTCTAACCGAACCGACATCAATCCCCTTCATTTGCAAAGCTGTCTTGACTGGAACTGGGCTCGGCGCTGCAAATAGGCCTTTGAATACCGGAAGCAATGCCTGATGTTGTTTAGCTGCTTCTTTAAGGTTCCCTACAAAGAAAGACTCGATCATTTGCTGCATTTCATTCCCGATAATATGTGATGCGACTGATACGACCCCAGCGCCACCAATTGCAAGAACAGGAAGGGTAATGCCGTCATCTCCGCTATACAATTGAAAATCCTCATTAGTGCCTGAAATGATTTGGGTCATGGCAATCAAATCACCGCTTGCTTCTTTAACAGCCACAATATTATCAATTTCAGATAATCTAATAATCGTTTCTGGAGTAATATTTACAGCCGCTCTTCCAGGGATATTGTATACCATAACCGGAAGGGATGTGTTCTCTGCTATCGTTTTAAAATGCTGATAAAGACCTTCCTGATTTGTTTTACTGTAGTAAGGAGCCACTAGCATGATGGCATCTGCACCATTTTTCTCTGCTTTTTTCGTAAGCTCAATTGTTGAATACGTATTATAGCTGCCAGTTCCCATAACAACAGGAATTCGTTTGTCTACAATGTTAACAACATGCTTGAGTAACGCAATTTTTTCTTCAGATGTTAAGGTAGGTGACTCTCCAGTTGTACCTGATATTACTAATGAATCTGTGCCGTTTTCGATCAAGTAATTGATCAATAATGTTGTTTTTGCTAAGTCAATATTCCCTTTTTTATCGAAAGGAGTAACCATTGCGGTTGAAACTCTACCAAAGTTAATCATACATACACCTCTTGATTTTATAAGATGAGATCCTCATCATGGATACGATAATTTGAATAAAGTTATCGATCCGTTATCCGGTATTCCGGGGTTTCTTCATGCAATTGAAATGCGTCATGTAGTGCATTCACAGCAACTGACAAATCTTGTTCCTTCACCAACACCCAAATCGTGGTGTGGCTATCCGCGGATTGTAAAATGCTAATTTCTCGTTCTGATAATGCTGTGACGATTTTGGCAGCAACACCAGGTACTCCATTAATCCCAGCCCCAACAACCGAGACTTTCGCACAATTCCTTTGGATAAATGGCTCATACCCCATATTTTCCAAAATAGTAATGGCATTGCTTGTCATTTCTTCTGTAACTGTATAGACGACTGCGTTTGGTGAAATATTAATAAAATCGACACTTATTGAAGCATTTGCCATCGCTTTAAATACTTCAGCCTGAAGATTATATTGGTCTTTCTTTGCTTTCACTTTAATTTGAGTAATTTTCGAAACATGGGCGATCCCTGTCACAAGTCTTTCTTTTATCTCAGCGCCATGGCTGCCTTTATTCATACTCGTCACCAATGTTCCGAGACCATCTGAATAAGTAGATCTGATACGAATCGGTACCTTCGCCTGCATGGCAATCTCGACAGCTCTAGGATGAATGACTTTCGCTCCTTGGTATGCCATGTTACATACTTCATTATAGGTTACTACAGATAGTGGGCGGGCATAGTCTGCTATGCGCGGATCAGCTGTCATAATACCTTCTACATCGGTGAATATATCGACATATTCAGCTTGCAGTGCTGAGCCAAGAGCAGCAGCAGATGTATCGCTTCCGCCTCGTCCAATCGTCGTAATATCCCCGTTTTTAGTTGCTCCTTGAAAGCCAGCAACAACAACAACATCATGAAGTTCTAGCTCTCTTCTTATTCTATCACATTTCATGTCAATAATTTTGGCATTTGTATGATCCTGGTTTGTTAGGAATCCGGCTTGAGCCCCTGTAAAGGTTGTCGCGCTTATTCCACTATCCAGTAGTGTATTCGTGAAAACAACCGAAGAGATTGTTTCCCCCACGGATAAAAGTAAATCTTGTTCTCTTTTTGAGAGTTTGCTGTCTGAACCATTTACGAGTGATAAAAGCGTGTCCGTTGCATAGACATCTCCTTTTCTTCCCATTGCCGAGACGACGACCACAACCTTGAACCCATCATTTAGCGCTTTTTGAATATGACGCTTAGCATGTGCTCTGCTTTCCTCATCTCGTACAGAAGTTCCCCCGAATTTCTGAACGATGAATTTCATTCTTCACACCTCAAATGTAAAGGGCTAGCTCAAAAAGGTCCGATTTCGTACTCTACTACAGTAATTGGTATTAAATAAAACTTTTATACTGTAATCAGTAGTTACTGGGTCTGCCTTTTTTCACCAGCCACATTGCTTCTCATATCTCTTTTTCATTACAATCTAACGAATAATTTCGCTTTACTGATAAATGCTATCTTTATTTTACCGTAACTAATCCTAATTTCAATAAACTTTCCGCGATTTGAACCGAATTCCAAGCAGCACCTTTAAGAAGGTTATCAGATACTACCCATAGATGGAATCCATTATCCTTATCCAAATCTTTACGAATTCTGCCAACAAAGACGCCGGTCTTTCCGACAGCATCGGACGGCATCGGATAAATTTGATTTTCTGGGTCATCTTGAAGCACGACTCCTGGCGCATCACTTAATAATGTTTTGATATCGGCTGCTGTAATGCCCTCTGCATTTGTTTCAAGATATACTGACTCAGAATGGCCGGTCTCTACAGGTAGTCTTACACAGGTTGCAGCTACATGCAATTCGGGCATATGCATGATCTTTTTCGTTTCATTAATCATTTTCATTTCTTCGTAAGTAAAACCGTTTTCCTGAAATGTATCAATCTGCGGGATTACGTTAAATGCGATTTGATAATGCTTTTTATCGCCTTTCACTGGTAATACTGCCGGTTTAATTTCTTGGTTATCAAGTAAGTCACGAGACTGCTCTCTTAATTCATCGATTGCTGCAGCACCTGCTCCAGAAACAGCTTGATAAGTCGAAACAATAATCTTATTTAAACCATAAGCCTCTCTAATCGGTTCAAGAGCTACGACCATTTGAATGGTTGAACAGTTCGGATTTGCAATGATTCCGTTATGGTTGCGTAAGTCCTCTTCATTTACCTCAGGAACAACTAAAGGGACTTGTTCATCCATGCGGTAAGCACTTGTGTTATCAACCACAATCGCCCCGCGTTTCACTGCTTCAGGTGCCAATTCCTTAGAAATACTTCCACCCGCACTGAATAACGCAATATCTATACCTTCAAAGCTTTCAGGCTTTGCTTCCTGAACTTCAATTTCTTTGCCTTTAAATAAAAGTTTCTTTCCTGCCGAACGGGCCGAAGATAAAAAAGTGATTTTTTTTATAGGCAGTTCTCTTGATTCAAGTGTTTTTATCATTTGTTGTCCTACTGCTCCGGTTGCCCCAACAACCGCAATATTTAATCCTTTTGTCTCTTCCATTTCCCTTACCCCTTTTCCATTCACATAATGACTTCTATCTATTTGTCATCAATGCTAGTAACATTTTTAATAGAAATATCATTTATTTTAACATATCCATGCACGAAAGAAACAGGATTTTACTAATTTATGTCGTAATCGGGGCAATACAAGCAAAAAATTGACAAAAGTCTGACTACTTATTGGCATTTTCATCTGTTTCATTATTTAAAATTTATGAGGGATCTTTAAATCTCTCGATGATTACTGGTTGAATTTGATTGCCATCTAATGCAGCGATGATGGTTTCACGTATCTGACTCATTCTTGCTACCATCGAAGTCGGTTTCCTCTCCGGATCATCCTGACCATATGGTACAAAATAAACATCCTTTGAGTCCATTAATCTCATTAAATTCATTCCATTAAGTCCCAGAGCATCATTCGTTGAGACGGCTAAGACGACTGGACGGTGATTCCTCATCGTCGCTTTTGCGGCCATAAGCACTGGTGAATCGGTTAATGCATTTGCCATCTTACTCATTGAATTTCCCGTCATCGGAGCAATGACCATACAAGCAAGAGGAGTTTTCGGACCCAATGGCTCTGCTTTTACTATTGTATCGACCACATGATGTCCGGTCAACTTTTCTATCCTATCAATCCAGTCTTCCCCTTTTCCAAATCTTGTCTCTGTATGCTGAACAGTCGATGTGACGATTGGAATGACCTCAGCGCCTTCATTCACCAATTTTTCAATTTCCGGAAAAACAGCATCATACGTACAATGCGAACCAGTTAATCCGAAACCGATTCGTACACCTTTTAGGCTCATTTCTTTTTCCCCTTTCGCTTTTTCATATCTTCATTGATTAATTCGGACAATGCATTCCCCAATATTTTACCTGCAGTTTTCGGTGCAACAATACCAGGCAAACTTGGTGCAAGCAATGCCTTGATTCCCCTTTTCTCAGCATAACGAAAATCTGTACCTCCCGGTTTTGAAGCAAGATCAATGACTAGGGTATGAACAGGCATATTCGCCAGTACACTTGCTGTAATAATTGGATATGGAATCGTATTAATGCATATATCTACATCTCTCATCATCTTCGTTAAATCATTGATATGGAAAGGCGTCATAGCCATCTCCGTAATCCTTGCAATATCTTCCGTTTTTCTAACTCCTACTCTTACCTTCGCACCAAGAGCTTGAAAGCTTCTCGCTGTAGTCATGCCGACTCTACCTAGCCCTAAAACGGCTACATTCGAACCATGGATCGTGAAGTCTGTATGCTGTATAGCCATCATAATTGTACCTTCGACGGTCGGGATTGAGTTATAAATGGCTACATCATCCCTTTCAAAAAGCTGTACAAGACGCCGGTTGGTATTTTTCATAATTCCTGTTAAATATCCATTACTAATTCCAGAATAAAACGTACAATGAGGTGGAGTTTTCGACACAACTTCTTCCGTGATTGTTACTTCTTCATTTGAAAAAATTGTATCTACTTTTCCTTCAAGATTTGTACCTGCAACAGGTAGTATAACTGTATCAATCTCAGAAAAATCTACATCCTCAAGCTTCTCTTTTACCGCACCAGTAAATGAATGTTCAAGCTGTTCAAAGCCTACTAGCCAGAGTCTTGCATCCAGTTCAGTCAGTTTTCGAACTACCTCTAGCTGACGAGCATCCCCGCCAATAACTGCGATTTGCAAGCCTGTGAGCATTAAAACCGTCACCTTCTTTTTCATGGAAATATCTCCGCGTTTTTTTCATTGTTTTACCCTTACATCCTATGTAATCCTTTCAAGATAGGTGATTGTATGATGTGTATCTTACATTCGATTTTGGAGATAAAACTGCAGTAAGTCACAAAAAAACCGCCCTAAGGCAGTAAAAATAAACATTAGACTTTATTCTTCATATTGGGTTTCCACTATATCAATAATCACCATATCTGAACCAATCTTCTTTACGTGCTCCCAAGGCACTTTTATTTCACGTCCTTGCCGCTTTAATCCGAACCACTTTAAAGAAGGGATGATTAAAGCTGTTATTTGTCCCTTTTCGTTAATTTCAAGATCAGTTTGACCCAATACTCCTAATCGCTCAGCACGGGCCACATCGACAATCTCTTTTCCACTTAATTCACTAAGCCTCAAAATATCTCCTCCTCATATGTTCATATTTCATCTATATCCTACTTTGTCCAAGAATAGAAGTATTAGAATGACTATTGTGATAAGAAAGTTGCAAGCTTCACAATAGCCCTTAAGTGACCGAACTGCTTTCATCGAACATCGAAATTTACTTAAAAAAAGGGATTTCTCTCAAATAAAGCTGTCTCATAACAAAAGGGTCAAACCCCACATCTACTATATACCATTAAGATGTGAACACGACACATGAAACGGTGTATAGAGTGTGAGGTTAGACCCTCTTTTTTTGTGAGACTATTTATTCCAGCTCTCTAGCGGACTAACTAATGAAGAAGCATAAGAATCTGTAAAAATTTGCTGAGCCATCTTGTTTACATGCTCTTCCGTTACTTCATCAATTAATTCTACAATCCGATCCAGAGAACGATGGGTCTCAAGCAATAGCTCGTTTTTACCGTTACGGCTCATTCTGCTATTGGTACTTTCAAGACTCAACATCAAGCTTCCTTTTAGTTGCTCTTTGCTGTTTCTTAGTTCTTTTGCAGAGATCCCTTCCCGTTTTAGCGTGTCTAAAGTCAGTTGTATCGTCTCATATAGACTTTCTAACTGATTAACTCCAGTACCACCATAGATCGTCACTAAACCGCTATCTTGATAACTCGAATGATAGGAATAAACTGAATAGGCAAGGCCGCGTTGTTCACGAACCTCCTGGAAAAGACGGCTGCTCATACTGCCACCCAAAATATTGTTAAGAGTGATTAAACTGTACATGTCATCGTGACCGATGCTCAAGCCTTCAAAACCTAAGCATAGGTGGGCCTGTTCAGTTTCTTTCTTCCTTGTGAATTGATTTTGATGAAAAATAGGCTTAATAAGTTCAGTTCGAATATCACTGCCTGTAAACGATCCAAAATATTTTTCAACTTCTTGAATCATGCTTTCGTCCACATTCCCAGCAATGGAAATAACGACCTTGTCCGGTGTATACATATCATGAACGTATTGTTTTAACGTCTCACTTGTAAACGTATCAAGCGTTTCTTCTGTGCCAAGGATTGGATACCCAAGTGGATGCTTTTCATATACTGCTTCACTTAACAGGTCATGAACAATATCATCTGGAGTATCTTCGTACATTTTAATTTCCTCAAGCACTACATTTTTCTCTTTCTTCAATTCTTCTTCGTCAAACGTAGAATTAAAGAACATGTCAGAAAGGATTTCAAGTGCAAAGCTCGCATGGTTGTCGAGCACTTTTGCATAATAGCAAGTATATTCCTTTGAAGTAAAGGCATTTACCTGTCCGCCAATGCTATCGAAAGATTCAGCAATTTCTCGCGCATTACGAGTGGTCGTACCTTTAAAGAACATATGCTCGAGAAAATGGGAAATCCCATTCAATTCTGGTGTTTCATTACGGGAGCCAGTTTTAATCCAGATCCCTATCGCAGCTGAACGGACTGTTGGGATATTTTCGAGTACTATTCTTGCACCATTTTGACATGTATATTTCTTAATCAATGAACATTCCTCCTTGTTCTTTGCGGTTTTAAAGCGCAGGCAAATTGTAAACTGATATCTCTATTGAATCAGTCTTCTTTCATTTACAGCTTCTGAAACGGTTACAATTTGCAAGCCTTTCTTTTTCAATTGTTGAATCATTACCTCTAATGACGATGCAGAAGCGTCTGTTGGATGCATCAAGATAAATGCTCCTGAGTGAACTTTACTAAGAACCCTATTTAGTAGAACATCTGGACTTGGCTTTTGCCAATCAATTGTATCGACACTCCAAAGAATTGTACCCATCCCAAGACTGTCAGCGATTTCAACCGTTTCATCACGGAAACTCCCGCTCGGTGGAGCAAACCACTTTACTTTCTTATCTGTTACAGCCTCAATCACTTCATTTGTTTTTTGCATTTCATTCTTAGCAGCCGTTTGGGATAGTGACTTCATATCAGGGTGAGTATAAGAATGATTGCCAATCTCATGTCCGCCTTGTTCAATCATTTTTGCTAGTTCAGGATTATTCTTTGTCCATCTTCCTTCCAAAAAGAAGGTAGCCTTTACTTCATTTTCCTTAAGTATGGCAAGCATATCCTGTAAATATTCATTGCCCCATGCCACATTTATTAAAAGTGAAACGACGGGTTTTTCAGGATGTGCCCGGTAAATTGGCGCAGGAGTTAAATCGCTTATATGTACATTAGGCGAAACTTGTTCAAAAACCAATTTTTTTGCATTAAAAATCCCTTTGTCTTTCATTGCCTTATAAGATTCCCTAACGTCTACTTTAAGACCGTTTAGACCAGGTACCGTTTTCCAGATTGAATCAACTTTTGCATCCTGTGGAGCTATTTCATACTCCTTCGCCTTTGATTCAATCTCTAACATAAGAGAGTCACTCTGCTTTACTGCAACAACAGTCTGCCCTGCTATCGACTTTACATACAAATCTACATATGGATTTTGCACTAATAACCATGATATACCTGCAATGGCACTAAACGCAACTATCTGGCCTAATTTCCTCATCTTTTACAGCTCCCCTCATATAAATGGTATGAGGAGAATGGACAAGGTAGAACGAAAGTAGTCACTGACTATAGTAATAGTGCAAGCTCCTTTAAAAAAGAAAAATACTATGATCTCCACAGTCTTATGTTTCGCCGAATTCCCCCACAAACAAGTGCCTCCGTGCTTTCATCGATACGAATAGACCAAGCGAACGATCTACTCTGGCCTTTATCTAAATGTCTAAATAGAAAAAAGCATGCAAATTCACAAAGAATCGCATGCATCCATTTTATCGATATTTCTAAACACTCTTACACCTCTGATTTTTCTTCACTTTCTTTTTGAGCCTTTAGAATTGCTTTATGAGAAAGATTTACTCTTCCTTGTTTATCGATTTCAACGACTTTAACAGATAACTCATCGCCTATTTTTACAACATCTTCAACTTTGCCTACACGTTCTTCAGCAAGCTCAGAAATGTGTACAAGACCATCTTTACCATTAAAGATTTCAACAAACGCGCCGAATTTTTCAATTCGTTTTACTTTACCAAGATAGACTTCACCAACAACTACTTCACGAACAATATCTTCAATAATATTCTTCGCTTTTTGGTTCATCTCTTCATTAGTAGACGCAATAAACACCGTACCGTCTTGCTCAATATCAATTTTCACGCCAGTTTCTTCAATAATTTTATTGATATGTTTTCCGCTTGGTCCAATTACATCACGAATCTTATCTGGGTTAATTGCCATCGTTAAGATTTTTGGTGCATATTTTGAAAGACTTTCGCGTGGTGTATTGATAGTTGACATCATTGATTCAAGAATATGCATTCTTCCACGTTTTGCTTGTTGAAGGGCTTCTTCAAGAATTTCTCTTGATAAACCTTCAATTTTTATATCCATTTGCAAAGCAGTAACACCTTTTGCAGTACCTGCAACTTTAAAGTCCATATCGCCTAGGTGATCTTCCATGCCTTGAATATCTGTTAAAATGGTATAGTGTTCTCCAGTTTTAACAAGTCCCATCGCAATCCCAGCTACTGGTGCTTTCAAAGGAACACCCGCATCCATCATAGCAAGCGTACTTGCACAAATACTTGCTTGTGAAGTCGAACCGTTTGATTCAAGTACCTCTGATACAAGTCGGATGGTATATGGGAAGTCTTTATCATTTGGTATCACTGGCTCTAATGCTCTTTCTCCAAGTGCACCATGACCAATTTCACGACGTCCGGCACCACGGATTGGTCCTGTTTCGCCAACACTGAAATGTGGGAAATTATAGTGATGCATGAATCGTTTGGATTCCTCAGTACCAAGTCCGTCTAAAATTTGAACATCTCCTAGTGCACCAAGAGTACAGATCGACAAAGCTTGAGTTTGTCCACGCGTAAATAATCCTGAGCCATGCGTACGAGGAAGGATGTCGATTTCAGAAGAAAGCGGTCTGATTTCATCCGGGTTACGGCCGTCTGGGCGAACTTTTTCTTCTGTAATCAAACGACGTACTTCTGATTTCACCAATTTATTTAAGATTTCTTTAATTTGCTTTAATTTGTCTTCGTCTGTTTCTTCTTCGAATTGCAACAGCACCCGGTCTTTTACTTCTTTAATAGCCGCTTCACGAGCATGTTTCTCCTGAACTTGTACGGCTTTGTTTAAATCAGCTTCACAAAGACTTTTAATTTCAGCTTCAAGCTCAGTATCTACTTGATACAGATTGATGTCCATTTTTTCTTTGCCAATTTCAGCAACGATTTTTTCTTGGAACTCAATTAATTTCTTAATTTCATCATGTCCAAACATAATTGCTTCAAGCATCGTTTCTTCAGGTATTTCATTAGCCCCTGCTTCAACCATATTAATTGCGTCTTTCGTTCCAGCTACAGTCAAATTAATATCGCTTTGTGCAAGCTGATCAACATTCGGATTAATAATGAATTTCCCATCAATTCTACCAACAACTACACCTGCGATTGGCCCTTCGAACGGAATGTCTGAAACGGATAACGCTAGAGATGAACCTAGCATTGCGGCCATTTCAGAAGAACAATCTTGATCTACACTCATCACCATACTGATAACTTGTACATCATTTCTAAACCCATCAGCAAATAAAGGACGAATTGGACGATCAATCAAACGGCTTGCTAAAATTGCTCTTTCACTTGGTCTTCCCTCACGCTTAATAAATCCACCCGGAATTTTCCCAACTGCATATAATCTTTCCTCATAACTTACCATTAATGGGAAAAAGTCAACGTTCTTTGGTTCCTTTGATGCAGTGGCTGTACTTAATACAACTGTTTCTTCATACCGAACAAGCACAGCTCCATTTGCTTGTTTAGCCAACTGGCCAATTTCAACAGTTAATGTTCTTCCGGCCCATTCGTATGAATACGTATGTTTGTTCTGTCCCATCTTTCTATTAAACCCCTCTCTTGATCTTCACTTTAGAGGCCTGGTCGTTTTCACCTAAACCTTATCTAAAATCTTCATTATCATATATGTCAAATTAATAAAGCTTCCATAATCAAACTATTCCTATTATGCACGAAATAAATAAGCATTAACAGCAAAATGGAGTATATTTGAAAAAAACAAGTTTTTTTTCAAATAATCTCCCTTTTACACATTATGTAAAATGACTTTTGTCTTCAAACATCAAAAAAGCGGGAAATTCTCCCGCTTTTTCGAATAATTATCGGCGTAAGCCTAATTTATTAATTAATGTACGGTAGCGAGTAACATCTTTATTACGAAGGTAAGTAAGAAGATTACGACGTTTACCAACCATTTTAAGAAGACCGCGACGTGAATGGTGGTCTTTTTTATGAGTGCGTAAGTGACCGTTCAAGTTATTGATTTCTTCAGTTAATACTGCAATCTGAACCTCGGGTGATCCAGTATCAGTGTCGTGAGTGCGGTACTCAGTGATAAGTTCGTTTTTACGTAATTGTGTAATTGCCATTGTTTATTCCTCCTAAAGTTTCTGTAAAATCCCCTATTACTGAGCCAGCGTCGGAGACTCGCTTAGCCAAGCAACGGTTATTTTCATACTTGAATATCATACAACCTTTTTTTACAGAATGCAAGTTCTAGCCACCTAATTGCGTAAAATACTCAATTGCATGATTTTTATCTATTTCAATCTGTTGAACCAATTCTTCCAGGCCGGCAAATTTTTGTTCACTGCGGAGCCTTTTATGCCATTCGACAGCGACATCTTCTCCGTATATCACTTGATCAAAACCAAGCACATGAACTTCAACGGACGGATATTCAGGTCTCTTCTCATGAAATGTTGGTTTATACCCCACATTACAAACACCATTAAACCATTTATGATCTATTTGAATTTTCACAGCATACACACCTGTAGATGGGAAGATATATCGATCCTTGATGTCAATGTTTGCAGTCGGGAACCCAAGCTGCCTTCCGCGTTTTTCACCATGTATGACGGTTCCTCGTACAGAATACCATCTTCCTGTTAGCTTATAAAAGTCAATAAAATCGCCTTCTTGCAAGGTTTTTCTTATCCTAGTTGAACTAATTTTCTCTTCTGCTATTGTTTGCTTTTCAACAACAGTTTGTGTAAATTGACCTTTTGAATGAAGTGGAAGCGTGTCCATCGTTCCTTCACCGAACCTTCCATATGAAAAATCAAAGCCTGCTGCAACATGAATGGTATGAAGTTTGATTAAATAATTATCCACGAATTGTTGAGGAGTTAGTGTTGCGAATTCTTTTGTAAAATGAATAACGAAAACATAATCAACATCAAGCTCTTCAATAATCGCTATCTTTTCTTGCAACGGCGTAATATATTTAACCGATTGTTGCTCTATCCCGAGAACTGCAGATGGATGGGGATCAAAAGTCATCACCGCTGATTTGGCACCCATTTTCTCAGCAACATTTTTTGCGGTCTGAATCACTTTCTGATGTCCTATATGTATCCCATCAAAAAATCCTATGGCGATAACTAAAGGTGGAAATTCTTCAGGATTAAATGTTTGAGGATGCTCTATTGTCATTACTTTCACGTTTAAATCTCCTCTTTCTCCCGGTAAACCTCACAGTTCATCTATTACCAAAACTTTAACTGGTTTGATTACTTGTTCTTTTACGGGATGCACTTGATAAATTGCTAGGGCTCTTCCATTTTCATTTATCATGACAAATGGTTCACCTTTAACATAATCTAAATCATCTGGTTGCGTTAGAACCGCACCGTTTAAGATTTTCATTGCTACTTTATCATTAATCTGATATTTCGGCAAATGATAGAGACCACGTTCAAGCGGTAGCAAAAATTCCTTTTCTTTTCCTTCCTCGAAAAGGTCTTTCACTTCTTCAAGCGTTTTGCAATCATTTAAAGTCAACCCTGCTGATTCTGTTCGAATTAAGCTGGACATATGAGCTGGATAGCCGAGACGTTCTCCCATCATAACAGCAAGCGTTCGTATATATGTCCCTTTGCTGCATTTCACCCTGAATTTAAATGAAATGGTATTCCCCGCAAATACTTCACGATCATCTAGTAATGTTAATTCATGAATTGTTACTTCCCTTGAAGGCCTTTCAACCTCAATACCAGCTCGGGCATACTCATATAATTTCTTGCCGTTCACCTTGACTGCAGAATACATGGGTGGTGTTTGCGTGATTAGACCAGTTAAAGATTGAAACACTTCTAGAATTCGTTCTCTTGTGATCACATCGGAAATAATTGCTTCTTCCAGTTTTTCACCACTGCTATCTTCAGTAGTTGTTGAAAAGCCAAGCGTGATTTCACCTTCATATGCTTTTCCAGCATCTGTAATATACTCAGCAATTTTCGTGGCCCTTCCAATACAAATAGGCAAGACTCCTGTAACATCTGGGTCGAGAGTGCCTGTATGACCCACTTTTTTTGTTTTTAAGATTTTCCGAAGTTTAAAAACACAATCATGCGAAGTCATTCCTTTAGGTTTTAATAAAGGCAAAATCCCTTCCATTTTTGACACCTCTTTTCATGTTGTATGAAGGACATGGGGACGGGGCTTCACGGCTTACTAATGTAGCCAAACTACTTAGCAGGTATACTTATTTACTCGAAAAAGCATCCGAAATTCCGGCTCCGCACCGCCACCCATTGTGATTAGGCAATATAGCGTGCTTAATGATAGATCCTTCATGGTCAATAGTGGCGTTTTAACGCCATATTCGTTTTGTATTCTCTTAATTTTTGACAGAAAAAAAGATAGACGATTGTCTACCTGTTTTTTCAAAGAAAAAAATGCTGAATGCGGGTGTCCCAAAAGGGTCTGACCTTACACCCAACAGCAGTATAAAGTAGTAAAACACTTTATATAATCTGTATATAGTAGGTACAGGTCTGACCTTTTCTTTATGGGACGCACTCATTCACTTGTTATTCTTCATCTTTATTAGCAGGCTGCTCTGAATGAATCTGAGTAATAAGTGATTCGATTCGATTTCCATAAGTAACCGATTCATCAAATTCAAAAGAAATTTCCGGCGTTTTCCTTAAACGGATTCTCTGACCGATTTCTGAACGGATGAAACCTGTTGCTTTTGAAAGACCCTTTAACGTATTTTCTTTTTGCTCTTCATCTCCAAGTACAGAGATATAGACAGTTGCTTGTTGAAGGTCACCCGTAACAGCAACATCTGTAACCGTAACAAAACCAATCCGGGGGTCTTTTATTTTGCGACCGATGATTTCACTTAATTCTTTCTTCATTTGCTCGCCTACACGATTCGCACGATGGCTCATTTACATCACCTCGCTCGTCCTATAGCCATTCTATATCTGTTAGTGTTCGTTCTAGTTCCGGAAAAGAATCTAGAAATTGCAGGGCATTCTGTATTTCTCTCTCAGTCGCTTTTCTAGAAGAGGTCACTGCAACGATGGCAATTTGTGTTCGTTGCCACGTTTCTTGAAAACCTACTTCGCTCACAGAAATATTGAATTTCTGTTTTAGCCTTGTCAGCACTCTTTGTAAGACAGCCCGTTTATCCTTTAAAGAATGGGCGTCATAAATGATGCATTCACAAACGACAGAACTGATAATCATTTACGCTCTATTTCTTCCATAACGTAAGCTTCAATGACATCTCCTTCTTTAAGGTCATTAAAGTTCTTAATCGTAATTCCACATTCATAGTTTTGTGCAACTTCTTTTACATCGTCTTTAAATCGTTTTAATGTATCTAATTCACCTTCAAAAATCACAATGCCTTGGCGGATTAAACGCACGCTAGAGTCACGAGTAATTTTCCCGTCCGTTACATAGGAACCAGCAATTGTACCAATTTTTGAAACTTTGAATGTTGTACGTACTTCTGCTTGACCGATGACTTTTTCTTCAAATTCAGGATCAAGCATCCCTTTCATCGCTGCTTCAATTTCTTCAATCGCTTTGTAAATGATACGGTGAAGACGAATCTCAACATTCTCTGTTTCTGCAGCTCGCTTAGCGTTCACATCAGGGCGAACATTAAACCCAATGACAATTGCATTTGAAGCAGAAGCAAGGATAATATCAGATTCTGAAATTGCACCTACACCAGAGTGAATGATTTTCACTTTGGCTCCTTCTACTTCAATTTTTTGAAGTGATGCTGCAACAGCTTCTGCTGAACCTTGAACATCTGCTTTCAAAACGATATTCAATTCTTTTATTTCTCCTTGTTTCATTTGCTCAAACAAGTTATCAAGTGTAACAACTGATTTTTCATTACGTGATGAAGCCAGTTGTCTTTGTGCACGAGTTTCCCCGACTTGACGGGCTGTTTTTTCATCTTCAAAAACGATAAAACGATCCCCTGCATCTGGAACTTCATTCAAGCCTGTAATTTCAACTGGTGTCGATGGACCAGCTTCTTTCACCCGGCGACCAAGATCGTTAACCATCGCACGTACACGCCCGAATGAGTTACCAACTACGATTGGGTCTCCAATTTTAAGAGTACCGTTTTGAACAAGCAATGTAGCAACTGTTCCACGGCCTTTATCAAGACGAGACTCGATTACTGTACCAACAGCTCTACGTTCTGGATTTGCTTTGTATTCTTCCACTTCACCAACAAGCAAGACCATTTCAAGCAAAGTATCGATTCCTTCACCTTGTTTTGCAGAAATCGGAACGAATATCGTATCTCCACCCCATGCCTCGGAAACAAGTCCATGTTCTGTTAATTCCTGCATTACGCGATCAGGATTGGCAGATTCTTTATCCATTTTATTAACAGCAACAATAATTGGAACCTCTGCTGCTTTAGCATGGTTGATTGCCTCTACCGTTTGTGGCATTACGCCATCATCTGCTGCCACAACTAGAATGGTAATATCGGTAACCTGTGCACCACGCGCACGCATCGTTGTAAACGCAGCATGTCCAGGAGTATCCAAGAACGTAATCTTCTTCCCGCTTACTTCAACTTGGTATGCCCCGATATGTTGGGTAATTCCACCAGCTTCTACCTCTGTTACTTTTGTGTTACGGATTGAGTCTAGTAGTGTCGTTTTACCATGGTCAACGTGACCCATGATCGTAACAACTGATGGACGTTCAATCATATTTTCTGGAGCATCTTCAGTAACGAGAGATTCAAGATCTGTTAAATCAACTAAGATTTCTTCTTCTACTTCAACACCATATTCACCAGCAATCAATTCAATTGCATCTTTGTCTAATGTTTGGTTAATGGTAGCCATTACACCAAGCATAAATAATTTTTTGATAATTTCCGATGGCTCACGATGCAATTTCTTAGCAAGTTCTTGAACGGTTAATGATTCAACGAACGTAATTTTAGCAGGTAGCTCGCGTTCTTTTCTTTTTTGAACTGGAGCTTGTGTTTGAGTTTGGGTTCTGCCTTTATTGTTTCTATTACGGTTATTAAAATTATTCCCTTTCCCTCTATTGGAGTTGTTTCTTTGTCCACCTTGAGGGGAGGTTTTGCCTGCAACCGGTTTAACAGGCGGTTTTTTCTTCACCTTTTCCTTATTAACTGTATTGCTTTTCTCGTTTGCTTCTTCTTCATATTTTTCCACAGTGGAAGAAGCTGTGGTAGGCTGTTGTGTTTTTGGTTGTATTGAATGATTTAATTTATCGATCGTAGAATCGTCTAATGTTGTCATATGGTTTGATACCTCTATATTCATTTCTTTGAGTTTATTAATTACATCCTTGCTTGAAACGTTCTTTTGTTTTGCATATTCATGTACACGTATTTTAGTCATACGTTCACCCCCGTAAAATTTAATCGAGCAACGTTTGGAGTTTTCTTGCAAAACCTTCATCTAAGACAGCGACAGTAACACGTGCATCTTTCCCTATCGCTTGACCGAGTAAAAACCGATTTTCGACTTTTTTTAAAGGAACCTGATAATACAAGCATTTATCAGTGATTTTTTTTTCTGTATTGGAAGAGGCATCTGCGGCCAAAATAACTAGCTTGGCTTTACCACTTCTCACTTCTTTTACAACTAATTCTTCTCCTGAAATTAGTTTACGCGCTCGATTTGCTAAACCTAATAGAGACATCCATTGTTGTATCATCTTGTAGAAGTATTCTCCTTATCCGCTAATTCAAGTAGCTGTTCATAAATAGAAGGATCGATTGCCGCACTTAGTTGATTGGCCAGGATATTTTTCTTCTTGGCAAGCATAATCGTTTCTTGATCTAATGTTAAATAAGCACCACGCCCAGCTTTTTTCCCTGTAGGATCAATGCTTACTTCGCCCTCTTTTGATCGAACGATTCGAATCAACTCTTTCTTCGGCTTCATTTCACCAGTTGCAACACATTTGCGCATTGGTATTTTTTTCATAATCGATCACCTCTACCTTATTCGTCATCTTCGACAAATTCATCTTCATCAACGTAGCTGTCTCTACTTAACAGAAACTCTTGTTCTTCAACTGGATAAATCCCTGCTTCACGAGCTTCTGTTTCACTTTTAATATCAATCTTCCAGCCAGTCAGTTTTGCTGCTAAGCGTGCATTTTGTCCTCGCTTCCCGATAGCAAGTGAGAGCTGGTAATCAGGAACAATGACTGTTGTTGCTTTTTCTGCTTCTTCAACGATCACTTCAAGTACCTTCGATGGGCTTAATGCGTTAGCGACAAATACGACCGGATCTTCTGACCATTTAACGATATCGATTTTTTCGCCTTTAAGCTCGTTAACAATCGCTTGAACTCGTTGTCCTTTTTGACCCACACATGAACCTACCGGATCGACTTCTTCATTATCAGAATGAACGGAAATTTTGGAGCGATCGCCAGCTTCACGTGCAACCGATTTGATTTCGACTGTTCCATCAAAAATCTCTGGAACTTCAATTTCAAATAATCGCTTTAATAGGCCAGGATGTGTGCGTGATACGAATATTTGCGGACCTTTTGAAGTTTTTTCGACTTTCGTGATAAACACTTTAATTCGGTCATGTGGTTTATATTGTTCATTTGGCATTTGTTCACTAATAGGTAGCAATGCCTCAATTTTCCCTAAACTAACATAAATAAACCGAGAATCATGACGTTGAACAATTCCGGTCATAATGTCTTCTTCACGGTCAATGAATTCTGAATATATGATACCACGTTCCGCTTCACGTACTCGTTGTGTGACAACCTGCTTAGCAGTCTGTGCCGCAATCCTTCCAAAATCCTTCGGTGTAACTTCCAGCTCTACAACATCTTCAAGCTGATAGCTAGGATTAATTTGTTTTGCTTCTTCCAAAGAGATTTCAAGTCGTGCATCAAACACCTGATCCACAACGTCCTTTCTTGCAAAAACTCTCATTGTACCTTTTTCAAAATTTAAATCGATACGAACATTCTGCGCCTGATTAAAATTACGACGGTATGCCGAAATCAACGCTGCCTCAATGGCATCAATCAGAACTTCTTTTGAAATTCCTTTATCTTTTTCTAAAACATTGAGAGCATCCAATAACTCACTGCTCATGGTTGTTCCCCCTTAAATATTTTTTAAGAAAATGTAACGGCTAACCTTGCTTTAGCAACCTTCTCAAAAGGGATTACTACCGTTTTCTTTCTAGTTTTGATTTTCATTTCTATCGTTACTTCATTTCCGTCGAAGCTTTTCAAGGTTCCTTCAAACTCTTTTTCATCCAAGATTGGTTCATATGTTTTTATGTAAACATTTTTCCCAAGTGCTTTTTGAAAATCCTGCTCTTTTTTCAAAGGCCTTTCCGCTCCAGGAGACGAAACTTCAAGGAAGTAGTTTTGCGGAATTGGATCTGTTTCGTCCAGTTTTTCGCCTAATTTTTCACTTACTGTTCCACAGTCCTCAATGTCCACACCAGTTTCTTTGTCAATATAAACACGAAGAAACCAACTTTTTCCTTCTTTGACATACTCGACTTCTACCAATTCAAGTGCCAATTCATCTAAAATTGGAATCACAAGTTCTTCTACGGTTTCCGTTACTTTTTTACTCATTCGTTTCCTCCATACATGGTCCGTATACATATCTTTGTAATGGATTCAAAAATTTAGTCAATTACAACACGAAAGAGTGGGTTTCCCCACTCTTTCCATTGGTTCTGCTTAGTATTTCCAATAAAAATATACCATAGTCAAGGGATTTATGCAAATAAAGTGCAAGCTTTGTTCGTTCGATTTCCTTATTTCATAAGGTTTGGCGAATATAATGCCCGCGTTTATCTCTTCGTATTTTGTCAAAAGCAGTTTTCAAAACAGAGAAAGTTGGTTTTGATCAGGCAATGATTCTAAGCAGCCCTGCTTGTCCAAATACTCCAAAATGGTTTTCGATACTTTTCCACGCTGTTGAAGATCCTCTTTGGAAAGGAATTCTCCAGTTTCGCGAGCACGCACTATATTGATCGCTGCATTCGTTCCAAGTCCAGGAATTGAATTGAATGGAGGAATTAGTGAATTCCCTTCAATGAGGAACTCATCTGCGCTTGATTTATACAAATCAACTTTACTGAATGAATAGCCCCGTTCACACATTTCAAGTGCTAGTTCCAGCACTGTCAGCGTATTTTTTTCCTTAGTTGATGCATCAAGTCCTTTCGCATTTATCTCTTCTACTTTTGAACGAATAGCTTGGGATCCCCTTGTCATCGCTTCAATTTCAAAATCTTCGGCTCTTACCGTGAAATATGCTGCATAATACAATAATGGTAAATGTACTTTGAAATAAGCGATTCGCACCGCCATTAATACGTATGCAGCTGCGTGAGCCTTCGGGAACATATATTTTATTTTTTTACAAGAATCAATATACCATTCAGGAACTTCATTTTCCCTCATGCTTGCTTCAAATTCTTCAGTCAGTCCTTTCCCTTTACGAACAGATTCCATAATTTTAAATGCAAGGGAAGGTTCTAGACCTTGATAAATTAAATACACCATTATATCATCCCGGCAGCCAATAACTTCACTCAGCGTACAAATCCGGTTATGAATCAATTCTTGAGCATTTCCAAGCCATACATCGGTTCCATGTGAAAGTCCTGAAATCTGAACAAGTTCCGAGAATGTCGTCGGTTTCGTATCTTCAAGCATTTGACGGACAAACCGGGTCCCGAATTCCGGAATGCCAAGCGTTCCAGTTTTACACATAATTTGATCTTCTGTGACTCCGAGGGTCTCTGTACCACTGAAAATCTTCATAACTTCTGGATCATCGGTGGGAACCGTTTTCGGATCAATTCCACTCAAATCTTGCAGCATTCTTATGACTGTCGGATCATCATGACCTAATATATCAAGTTTTAGAATATTATCATGTATAGAGTGGAAATCGAAGTGTGTCGTTTTCCACTCTGAATTGCGGTCGTCTGCTGGGAATTGGATCGGTGTAAAATCGTAAATATCCATATAATTTGGTACTACGATAATCCCCCCTGGATGCTGACCACTCGTCCTTTTTACGCCTGTACAGCCAGCAACAAGACGATCGGTTTCTGCACCGCGCATATGAAGATTATTGTCAGATGAATACCCTTTTACATATCCATAAGCAGTCTTCTCAGCAACTGTACCAATGGTCCCAGCACGGAAAACATAATCTTCTCCAAATAATACCTTTGTATAGTTATGAGCATTGGGTTGGTATTCACCGGAAAAATTCAAATCGATATCAGGTACCTTATCTCCATTAAATCCCAAAAACGTTTCAAATGGGATATCTTGTCCGTCTTTTTTATAGCTTGTACCGCAGTCTGGACAGTCTTTGTCTGGTAAGTCAAATCCAGAGCTCACTGAACCATCATTGAAAAACTCAGATTTTTTACAATTTGGACAAACATAATGTGGTGGTAACGGATTAACCTCTGTGATTTCCGTCATTGTTGCGACTAACGATGAACCGACGGATCCCCGTGAACCAACGAGATAGCCGTCATCAAGAGATTTTTTTACGAGCTTATGAGAAATTAAGTAAATAACAGCGAAACCATGACCAATTATACTTTTTAATTCTTTTTCAAGACGTGCTTCTACGATTTCAGGGAGATTATCTCCATAGATGCTTCGTGCCATACTATAGCTCATGTCTCTCATTTCATCATCTGCACCTTCAATTTTCGGCGTATACAGATCGTCTTTAATCGGTTTTATGTCATCAATCATGTCTGCAATCTTATTCGTGTTTTCAACGACAACTTTCCGAGCTTGATCTTTACCGAGAAATTCAAAGTTCTTTAACATTTCATCTGTGGTCCGGAAATGGACATCCGGTAATTTGTGACGGTTAAGCGGATTGGCACCACCTTGTGAATTTACTAATATTTTGCGGTAAATTTTATCATTCGGCTCAAGATAATGAACATTCCCTGTTGCCACAACTGGCTTATTTAGCTTTTCCCCGAGTTTCACAATATTAGAAAGAATACCCTCTAATGATTTTTCATCGCGAATATATTCCATTTCAATCATATGTTGATAAACATCTTTCGGATGAATCTCGAGATAATCGTAAAATTCGGCAATCTCGGTGACTTCGTCGAATCCTTTCTGCATCATTCCCTCGAACACTTCACCTTTATTACATCCAGAGCCAATCAAAATTCCTTCACGATACTTTTTCAGCTTTGATCGAGGAATCCGAGGTACTCGATAAAAATAATCGATATGAGAAAGGGACACAAGCTTAAATAAATTCTTCAATCCCGCTTGAGTCTGGGCGATGAGTGTACAATGATAAGGTCTTGAGCGCTGATAAGCATTTCCGGCACCCATATGCTCATTGAATTGGTCGTGATACAGGATTTCTTTTTCTAAAGCATCTTTGAGCATTTTTAAAAGTAAATATCCCGTTGCTTCAGCATCATAAATGGCCCTGTGATGCTGGGTCAGTTCAATATCGAACTTTTTAGCCAACGTATTCAAACGATGATTTTTGAATTCTGGATACAGAAAGCGACCTAATTCTAATGTATCGATAACAGGATTTGCAGCTTTGGGATGCCCCATCTTTTTATAGCCAACATTTAAAAACCCCATATCAAAGCTTGCATTATGGGCAACTAAGATTGCATCATCGGCCCAAACCCGAAACTTTTCAAGAACTTCCGGCACATCTGGAGCATTTTCCACAAGATCATCTGTAATACCAGTCAAATCGATAGTTGTCGCTGATAAAGGGTGATGCGGGTTTGCAAACGATTCAAAACGGTCGATAATTTCCCCGTTTTGAATTTTCACTGCTGCAAGCTCAATAATCGTATCGTAAACAGCTGATAAACCAGTCGTTTCTACATCAAAAACAACATACGTATCTTCTTCGAGCAGACGGTGCGCATCATTATAAGCAATTGGGACCCCATCATCGACTAAATTCGCTTCTACTCCATACAGGATTTTAATACCGTTTTTCTTACCAGCACTAAACGCTTCTGGGAATGATTGAACACCACCATGATCCGTTATCGCAATCGCTGTATGTCCCCATTTCTTCGCTTGGGAAACGAGCGCTGAAACTGGTGAGACTGCATCCATTTGGCTCATCGGTGTATGAAGGTGAAGCTCGACCCGTTTTTCACCTTCTGGCGCATAGTCGATACGGCCTTGCTTCGTAATTTCGTTAATATCATTTGCCATCATGACTAAATCACGAATGAATGTATCAGTTTGGATACTTCCTTGGGCTCGGACCCACATCCCTTTTTTCACCCTGGCCAAAATGGCTGCATCTTCTTTGTCTCTTGAAAATACTTTCACAATAATTGAGCTTGTATAATCCGTTACTTTAAAGGTCAGTAATGTTCTGCCACTGCGAAGTTCTTTGACTTCAGCATCAAACACATATCCTTCAATCGCAATTCTTCTTTCTTCTTCCATGATTTGTTCAAGACGTCTGAAATCAGCATCCTCCTTAATCGTATAACCGATTTTAACAGGTCCTTCATATTGAGATCCATCCGCTGATTTTTCACTTTCCTTCTTCTGCATTTCGAGTAATGCTGCCAAACCTTTTTCTTCGTCTTCTTTTTGTTTCTCTTTTAAGAACTGCTGATAATCATTATTTGATTTAATTTCGGCTACTTCTGCTTCGAGCGACATTGGAGGAAAGCCTAATACTTGATAGTTGTTAGAAATCAAACTTGAATACTTTTTCTTTAACTGACCAGCTTCTGCTTCATTTCGAGCAGAAACAATAATCCGATGACCTACAATCTTTGGATCTTGCTCATTTAAAAGCGAGAGCAGTGCTGGTGAAATCCCTTGAAGTTCACTTAAGCAATTTTTCCAGTATTCCTTGACCAATTCTTCTGTAACCTTTGGCTGAAGCACATTGAAGCTAAATGATATCTTAGCAATGTGAGCAAATGTACTCGCAAGCTGTGTAGAGAATTTTGCATGAACACGAAAAGGAATTAGTTCTTCAAGTTTGAAGACAAAATGCCAGCTCTTTGATTCTCTTTCAATCAAAAGTTTTTCAATCTCAGCACCATAAAAATACTGTACAAATGCATCATCCGTTAACTTAAGCTGACTGAGCAAGAGTTGAAACCTCTCTCGACCGTTGTTCATTTGTTGATCCAATTGTCATCCTCCTTCTTTCTTTTACATTTTTCAAACTAAATATAGAAACGGCAGGGCGCCTTCATGTTCAAAATGTAACAGTGGTAATTATACCACAACAAGAATATTCTTCTTATCCTGAAGAACCAGAATTCCCCATTAACACTTTGTAAAGTTTTCCCATTTCTATTAATTATTTCGAATTGGTAAGAGTTATGCTCACATAGAAAAAGGCATCTTCATAATGACCGATGCCTTTCTATTGCTCTATTTTTATTATTTGCCTAGGATTTCAGACAAAGTTTCCACTAAGGCGTCTGTACCGATTTCCAGCATTTCGCCTGACTTTCTAATTTTCACTTCAATGATCCCTTCAGATGCTTTCTTCCCAACTGTGATTCGAACTGGCAGTCCAATTAAATCCGAATCAGCGAATTTGACACCTGGACGCTCTTGACGATCATCCATAAGTACATCATAGCCTTGTTTTTTCAATGCGCTATATAATTCCTCAGCAAGAGCAGCTTGAGTTTCATCCTTCATATTAACAGGGATCAAGTGGACATGATAAGGAGCTAAATTGGTTGGCCATAGGAGACCTTTTTCATCATTAAACTGCTCTGCAACTGCAGCAAGTGTCCGGGAAACGCCAATTCCATAGCACCCCATAATCATTGGTTGATTACGGCCGTTTTCATCCAAGTAAACAGCATTCATCGCTTCGCTATACCTCGTTCCAAGCTTGAACACATGCCCTACTTCGATTCCTTCTGCAAACTTAATTAATCCATTTCCATCTGGAGATTTATCCCCTTCTTGAATAAAGCGAATATCCGCGTATTGAGATACGGAGAAATCGCGGCCAGGATTTACATTCACATAATGGTAATCCTCTTCATTGGCACCACAAACTGCATTGACTAACTTTTCAACGGCTTGATCTGCAATCACTTCAACATTTGCAGAAGATTTAATGGGACCAAGTGAACCTATAGCACAACCTAGTATTTCTTCCGTATCTGTAGCAGAAGCCAGATCCACATTTGCTGCGCCGAAGATGTTTTTTAATTTAATATCATTCACTTCATGATCGCCGCGAACTAATACTAATACAAACTTTTCGTCCACTTTGAAAAGAAGTGATTTGATGCAAGCTTTCGCATCTGTTTGTAGGAAACTAGCCACTTCTTCAATTGTTTTTTTGCCGATTGTTTCAACTTTTGCTAAATCTTTTGCTTGTTCGGTGTTTGTCACATCTTCTAATACAACAGGCGCCATTTCAATATTGGCTGCATAATCCGAGCTGTCTGAGTAGGCAATTGTATCCTCCCCTACTTCAGATAGAACCATAAATTCGTGTGTGTCTTTTCCACCCATCGCCCCGGAATCAGCAATAACAGCACGGAAATCTAATCCACATCGACTGAATATATTTGAATAGGCTGTGAACAATCTTTGATAAACCTCATCTAAACTTTCCTGACTAGAATGGAAGGAATATGCGTCTTTCATTATGAATTCACGACCGCGTAGTAATCCGAAACGTGGCCTTTTTTCATCCCTGAATTTCGTCTGAATTTGATAAACAGTTAATGGCAAACGCTTATAAGATTTAATTTCATCGCGAACTAGGCTCGTGATCACTTCTTCATGTGTTGCACCTAGGGCAAATTCACGATCATGACGATCTTTTAATCTCATAAGTTCCGGTCCATATGTATACCAGCGACCTGACTCCTGCCAAAATTCTGCTTGCTGGAGCGCAGGCATTAATAGTTCTACTGAACCTGCATTATCCATTTCTTCACGTACTATCTGCTCTACCTTTTGTAGCACCTTTTTTCCTAATGGTAGAAAGCTATATACTCCACTAGAATTTTGTCGCATATAGCCTGCCCGTAGTAAAAGCTGGTGACTTCTAATTTCTGCATCTGCAGGTACTTCTCTTAATGTTGGAATGAACGTCATACTTTGTTTCATCATTGCACCTCTTTTATAAATAGGAACCTTTATTTTTAATCACGGTCGTGCTTTTTAATTCCTTCTATCAAATTATACAGGAGATAATTCAGCAATTCTACGCTTAAAGATATAGAAATGAAACCTTAGGTTTACAAATTATATAGGAGATAATTCGTTGAACGTGACAAAAAGACAACAGCACAGTTCCAAAATGCACTATCGTCTTTTGACTGTTTTGTATTTCATATAAGCAATTAGAAATTTTAGGTATTAATCATAAGAAAAATCGTTGGATATCATTCCATGTAACCATAATCATCAATAACATCAAGAGTGCAAATCCTATAAAGTGGACAATGCCTTCTTTTTGGCGGTCAATTGGCTTTCCTCGTAGAAATTCGACAAGGAAGAATAAGAGTCTGCCGCCATCAAGTGCTGGTAATGGTAGTAAGTTCATGATCCCAAGGTTAATGCTTAGTAACCCTGCCCATTTCATTAACATGAATATTCCTGACTTAGCAACCTCTTCAGTGGATTTATAAATCCCCACAGGACCAGATAAGCTATCAAGTGTAAATCCACCTGTAATTAATTGTCCTAGAATGACAAAGATTTGTTTCGTCCAGTGATAAGTTTCAGTTAAACCGTACGAAAATGCCTTTAGCGGTGATTTTTCTACTGGGGCATAAACACCGATCACACCGATCTTCTCACCTTCTCGTTCTATTTCTTTAGGTACGACCGGAATGGATAATGTCTGACCATCACGTAAGATTACAAATTCAATTTCTTTACCGGGATGTTTTTGAATATTTCCTTGAACATCTTCCCATGTAGTGACTTCATCTCCATTGATCGATTGAATTTCATCTCCAGCCTTTAATCCAGAAGCAATCGCAGAGCCATCATCCGTTAACTCACCAAGTCTTGACTCATTGACTGCAATCCCTTGAAATAATCCAATCATGACAAAGATAATAAATGCCAGCACAAAGTTCATCATCGGACCGGCAAAAATCGTCAGCGTTCTATGTCCAAGTGATTTGGATACAAATTGTCGATCATAAGGAGCAATTTGATTCTCCACACCATCTTCTACAACAACGGCTTCTTCATGAATACGAAAGGTCTTTAATTCTCCCTCATCGCCATCCTCATACCCTTGAATAAGAAGCTTATGTTCAAGATCCGCCGATTCCACTTCGATAATACGAATATCAGGATATTTATCTTTATTATTTAAAACGATTTGCTTAACTAGGCTACTTTCATCTGTAACTAACCCGATACGATATCCAGGCTTTAGTTCTGGATTTTCGGCATCTTCACCTGCCATACGAACATAACCGCCAAGTGGAAGCAGTCTAATCGTATAAACAGTTTCCTTTTTTTTATAGGTGAATACTTTCGGTCCGAAACCAATTGCAAATTCCCTACATAGTATCCCTGCACGTTTCGCGAATACTAAATGTCCCAGTTCGTGAAAAAAAACAAGGGATCCAAAAATAACGATAAAGGAAATTACAGTTTGCAATGTTTGCACGTGCATTTCACCTCTATTTCAGTAATGTTTGAATAAATCTACGTGTACTTACATCCACTTCTTGAATCGTCGTAAGATCTGGATTATCAATTGGTGTATGACGATTTAACGCTTGTTCAATGTATGTTTCGATTTCTAAGAAAGAGATTTTTCCTTTTAAAAATCCCGAAACTGCAACCTCGTTTGCTGCATTTAGGACGGTTGGCATTGTTCCGCCTATTTTACCTGCTTCATATGCAAATTGCAAACATGGGAAACGATTAAAATCCATCTCCGCAAAGTGTAGCTTCCCGATCTCAGCCAGGTTTAATCGATGGCTTGTTGACAGTGGAAGGCGATCCGGATAGGTAAGAGCATACTGAATGGGTACTCTCATATCTGGTGTACCTAGTTGTGCGATCACACTAGAATCATGAAACTCTACCATTGAATGAATAATACTTTCCTTATGAAGCAAAACATCAATCTTTTCGTATGGGAGATTAAACAACCAGTGTGCTTCAATTACTTCAAGCCCTTTATTCATCATCGAAGCGGAGTCAATCGTAATTTTCGCACCCATTGACCAATTTGGATGGTTAAGTGCCTGATCTACGGTTACCCCAACCAATTCCGCACGGGAGAGATCTCTGAAACTACCGCCTGAAGCCGTAATAATCAAGCGTTCCATATTTTTTTCTTTTTCACCTTGTAAAGCCTGAAAAATAGCTGAATGTTCACTATCAACAGGAAGTAGTTTAACGCTAGCTTTCCTTGCTTCTTCGATGACTAAATGCCCCGCTGTCACTAATGTTTCCTTATTCGCTAAAGCGATATCCTTCTTTGCTTTGATTGCTTGAAGCGTTGGAAACAAACCAACGCTACCAATTACCGCATTTACCAGAATATCTGCTTTGTCAAAAACAGCAGTTTCAATTAACCCTTCATCACCATATGTAAAATAAATACCTGTTCCCAAGAATTCCGATTGTAAAGTTTGAGAATCTTCCTTTGTTTGAACACAAACTAGACTTGGTTGAAACTCACTAATATATTTTCTAGCTAGTTCCACATTTTTCCCAACAGAAAAAGCGACAATTTTAAATTGATCTGGATGTTGTCGAACAACATCTGCTGTTTGTTGACCAATCGAACCAGAAGCACCCAAAAGACTAATATATTTCATTGTCATTCATCTCCTAAAACCAATTCAAACATTAAAGAATTTGTAAAAAATGCAAAATCGGTAAAATGAAAATCAAACTATCCAATCGATCTAATATCCCACCGTGCCCAGGTAAGAGCTTACCTGAATCCTTGACACCATAATGACGTTTATAAGCTGATTGTACAAGATCTCCTAACTGACCAAAAATCGCTATAAGAATACTCATAAACAACAGCTCAATTAATGTTCTGTCAATCGTAGAGAACATAGAAAATAAAACTGCGATAACTAATGCAGAAATAATTCCACCGATAAATCCGCCAATTGTTTTATTCGGACTGATCTCAGGCCATAATTTCCGTTTCCCCATCGATTTCCCAATAAAATAGGCGCCTGAATCTGTTGCCCAAATCGTAAATAAGGCAAAAAATACATACGTTAAACCATTTGTGTCTCTTGTTTCAAATAAGTAATAAAAGCCCATTCCAATATAGATAACGGAGATTACTAAAAAACCAGCATCATCAAACATGAAACGATTTTTCGATAAAACAGTGGAAATGAGTAGTACTAATACTCCCCCAATAATAATTTGCGTTTTATCATAGCCGGAACCTGCCAAAATTCCGTTTGCTGATTCTGGGATAAGTATTAACCAGAGCATCACAAACGAGATCACTGAAGCAAACGAATTCAACGGCAGTTTTTTCATTCGAATCAATTCATATAAACCAATTGTACCGAGCAAATAAATCAGTACTAGAAATGGAAGCTTACCTAAACTAACGATGGGTAAAAATACAGCAGCTGCAATAATACCCGTAATAATTCTTTGCTTCATGAATCACATTTCCTCGCCTTCTTAACTAGACACCACCGAATCTTCTTGTGCGCTTCTGATATTCTTCTACTGCCTCCAACAAATGCTCTTCCTTAAAATCAGGCCAGAGAACATCAGTAAACCATAGTTCTGAATATGCAGCCTGCCAAAGCATAAAATTGCTTAAACGAATTTCTCCACTCGTCCTAATCAAAAGGTCAGGATCAGGCAGTGCATGAGTCATTAAATAGTTAGAAAATTGCACTTCGTTTACAGTTTCATCTATTATACCATTTTTAACATCTTTTATTGTTTTATTAACAGCCATAAGTATCTCAGCACGACTGCCATAATTCAATGCGAAATTCAAGATAAGACCTGTATTATTCTTTGTTTCTTCTACAGCTTGCTTTACTGCGCGTTTTGTATGTTCTGGTAATAAATCAATTTCACCCATCATCTCGACCTTCACGTTCTCAGCGATAAGTTCGGGCAAAAATGTTCCCAAAAACTCTTCTGGCAATTTCATAATATAATCCACTTCACTTTTCGGGCGCTTCCAATTTTCTGTGGAAAAAGCATACACCGTCAAAATGCTCACATTTAACTGGCTTGTAAGTTTAGTTATCTTCCGTACAACCTTCATTCCCTCATGATGGCCAGCTATTCTCGGCAAGGCACGTTTCTTAGCCCAACGACCATTCCCATCCATAATGATGGCGATATGCTTTGGAACTGAAGATTTTTTTACTTGTTGAATTTTTTGAGCTAAATCGGAAGAAGCATCTTTCTTTCCAAAACGCTTCCATATTGAATACATACTTTTGTCCCCCATCAGGTAGTGCTGTTCTCTACACATTCCTATATACTATATCGAAAATGAAAATGACAGAATCTATATTATAATATCAAAAAAAGACCGCTTCTCCTATTATTAATATGAAAAAGATTGTCCGATTAGAAGAAAATGACCAAGAGAAACTACAAACCAGGATCAAAACCTTTAATTAACTATTAATGACCCAAAAGTCTCTATCGCAATATATAAGCACATTTTCATCTATCTGTTTTCAATATGAACCGATTATCCCTCGTTCAATCAGAATGTGCAGATTTTTTCAAAAAAAAAGCCGAAATCATTCTTGCAATCCATTCAGTATGCCTTAAGTAAAATGTTAAAGAAGACTCCAGTGAGCTTCATTACATTATCATTCAGGTTATGTTGAATGGTACAGAATGTCCGGCGGTTGTTGATTACTTTAATCAGAAGTACATATATGGCTTTAATATGTCATAATTTTATTCGAAAAAGTCTTTGTAAAGATAGCCAAATCTAATAAGGTAGCGCAAGCGGCACTATATTACATATTCCCATGTAAAACTAGCTATTTATTCAAGTTATGTGATCTATTGTTTAGTAGCATAGCCCAGTTCGCATTACCCTCACAGAATGGTTTACACTTCTAAAATTTCTTTTTCCTTGTCCTTCGTGATATCGTCAATTTTGTTAATATTGTTATCTGTAAGCTTTTGAATATCGTCTGAATAACCACGTAAATCATCTTCAGTCATTTCACCGTTCTTCTCAAGCTTTTTCAAATCGTCATTTCCATCACGACGAATGTTACGTATTGCAATTTTAGCTTCTTCTGCTTCCTTACGAACCATTTTGACAAGCTCTTTTCGACGCTCTTCTGTTAATGCAGGGATAGCAATACGAATGATTGACCCATCATTGGAAGGATTCAAACCAAGATCAGACTTTAGAATCGCTTTTTCGATATCGCCTAGGATTGTTTTGTCATAAGGCTGGATAACCAAAAGTCTTGCTTCTGGAACAGAAATTCCTGCTACTTGATTAACCGGAGTCGGTGCACCGTAATATTCAACAGATATCCTATCTAGCAATGAAGCATTAGCACGGCCAGCACGGATACTAGCCAATTCTCGCGTATAAGCTGAAATTGCCTTTTCCATTTTTGTTTTTGAATTGTCAATAACTTGTTTTGGCATTTTATTTCCCCCTAACAATCGTTCCGAGCGATTCGCCCATCACAACTCGTTTAATATTTCCTTTTTCCATAATAGAAAAGACCATTAATGGAATATTGTTATCCATACAAAGTGAAGAAGCTGTCGAATCCATGACTTCTAAGCCTTCATTCAACACATCTAAATAGGTTAGCTGATCATATTTAACTGCGTTTTTGTCTTTTGCAGGATCTGCATTGTAAACTCCATCAACATTGTTCTTTGCCATCAGAATGACTTCCGCTTCAATTTCGGCTGCTCGAAGCGCTGCTGTCGTATCTGTAGAAAAGTAAGGATTTCCGGTTCCAGCCGCAAATATAACGACTCGTTTTTTCTCAAGATGTCTGATTGCACGGCGTCTAATATAAGGTTCTGCAATTTGTCTCATTTCAATTGAAGTTTGAACGCGCGTTTCAATCCCAAGCTGTTCTAAGCTGTCTTGAAGTGCTAATGAATTCATGACGGTTGCAAGCATGCCCATGTAATCAGCATTTGCACGGTCCATTCCCATTTCACTTCCGATTTTACCTCGCCAAATATTTCCTCCGCCGACAACGACTGCCACTTCAACATCTAGTTCAGCTACTTCTTTTACTTGTTCAGCAATTGATTTAATAACGGCTGGATTGATTCCAAAACCTTCAGCACCGGCTAGTGCTTCACCGCTTAGCTTTAATACGACTCGTTTATATTTCGGGTTGCTCATCTAGAACCTCCAACTATGTAATCTAATTTCATTTTAACTTTCACATTTTACTGAACTTTTTAATGGATAACTTAATGAGTCGAACCACATTCAAGCCTCGGCTCTTATGTTCCATTACGGTTCAAAAATAGGGAACACATTTGTGCTCCCTATTTAACCAATTCAAGTGTAAATTAGTCTTTTTTAACTTGGTTCATTACTTCTTCAGCAAAGTTTTCTTGACGTTTTTCAATTCCTTCGCCTACTTCAAAACGAACGAAAGATTTAACGCTTCCGCCTTTTGATTCAACAAATTGTCCAACCTTTTGGTCAGGATTTTTAACGAAAGTTTGGTCTACAACACAAATTTCTTCGTAGAATTTATTGATACGTCCCTCAACCATTTTCGCAACAATTTTTTCTGGTTTTCCTTCGTTTAAAGCTTGTTGAGTCAATACTTCTCTCTCACGATCAAGTTCACTTGCGTCCACTTGGTCACGAGATACGTATTTCGGTTTTAGAGCAGCAATGTGCATAGATACGTCTTTAGCTGCTTCTGCATCAGTTGTTCCTTCAAGAAGAGAAAGCACACTGATTCTACCGCCCATATGAAGGTATGCACCGAATGCATCGTTGTCTGTTTTTGTAACGACTTCAAAACGACGTAATGTTAATTTTTCACCGATTTTAGCAACCGCTGCATTGATATGATCAGCAACTTTTACACCGTTGATTGTTTGCTCAAGAGCTTCTTCTACAGTTGCTGGTTTGTTAGCAAGTAAGTGCTCTCCTAGTTCTTTTACTAGCGCTTGGAATCCTTCATTTTTTGCTACGAAATCAGTTTCTGAGTTTACTTCAAGAATTACCGCTTCATTTCCGTCTACAATAATTGAAGTTAACCCTTCAGCAGCAATACGATCACCTTTGTTTGCTGCTTTTGCAATTCCTTTTTCACGAAGGAAATCAATTGCTTTTTCCATATCTCCATCAGTTTGAACAAGGGCTTTTTTACAGTCCATCATCCCTGCACCAGTTTTTTCACGCAATTCTTTTACTAATTGTGCACTAATTGCCATTATAAAATCCTCCTCTTATTAAATACAATATACAAATCTCAAACAAAATTTCGGGTTCAAATGCAAAGCGCAATATGTAATCCCAAAAAAAGGTGATAAAAGGCATTATCCTCTTATCACCTTTTTTGTATGAAGGACAAGGGGACGGAACTCCGTAAAATACATTTATGTCCAACCATTGTTAGTGTCATATTAGTCTAGGAGTAAGCTTACGAAATCTGACTTATCTCCGCCACCTTTTTAATGAAGTGAGTTTAGCACATCAAATAATTTGTCCTTTATACTAAATTGGCGCGTTTTAGCGCCAGGCTAAATTATTAATACAGATTAAGCGTTAGCTGGCTCTGCAGCAGTTTCTTCGCCTTGTTTAGCTTCAAGAATAGCATCTGCCATTTTACCAGTTAATAATTTAACTGCACGGATTGCATCGTCGTTAGCTGGGATGACAACATCGATCTCATCTGGATCACAGTTTGTATCAACAATACCAACTAGAGGGATGTTCAATTTATGAGCTTCCGCAACTGCGATACGCTCTTTGCGTGGATCAATAATGAAAATCGCATCCGGGATAGTTTTCATATCTTTAATACCGCCTAGGAATTTTTCTAAGCGATCCCATTCTTTTTTAAGTTGGATAACTTCTTTTTTAGGAAGTACTTCGAATGTCCCGTTTTCTTCCATCTTTTCGATTTCTTTAAGACGAGCAATACGTTTTTGAATTGTTTCAAAGTTAGTTAAAGTTCCACCCAACCAGCGTTGGTTAACATAGTACATACCAGAGCGGATTGCTTCTTCTTTAACAGACTCTTGAGCTTGTTTTTTTGTACCAACAAATAGAATTGTTCCGCCATTAGCAGCTAATTCTTTAACAAAATTGTATGCTTCATCAACTTTTTTCACTGTTTTTTGAAGATCGATGATGTAGATACCGTTACGCTCAGTGAAGATATACTTCTTCATTTTTGGGTTCCAGCGACGTGTTTGGTGTCCAAAGTGTACACCAGCTTCAAGCAATTGTTTCATTGAAATTACTGACATTATTAGTTCCTCCTAAATGGTTTTGTTTATCCTCCGCTTCGATCATTTCCATGCAGACACTGTCGAAACAGCACCATCTGACTAGATTACGAAACGTGTGTAATAACACCATTACAAACTATAGCATAATCACAAAATACAAGCAAGTAGTTTTCACGATTGTCTATTAAATCTTAATAAAATGATACTTCCATCAGTGGGGTTTCTTCATTCCCACTAATGGTTAGTCCCGTTCTACTAAACCTCTGCGCAACTCTCGGTAAGTTTCACTGTATCTCACCAATCGGGGATTTACTTCAAAAAGCGAGGCGACTGGTCTAAGGTACGTCTCCTAAGATCCCTCACGTCCTGTGATAGTCCGGCAAGCATAAGATGGAATACGGCGTGGCGTAGTTTGCCACAGAGTATTACAGCTTATAACCTCAGATGGGCTAGGAGTCGCAGCTAGATTAAGCTGTTTATCCCCCATCAATTTATGACTTGATTCTCTCACACAAATTGAGGTGGGGTATTACAGCCTGTTAAACCGAGATAAAAGTTCAATTTCTGTTTTACCTTTGTTTAAACTTTTGGCTACTTCTTCTGTGGTCATGCCCTTCTGAAGCATATCGTTCACTTGCTCAGAGAGGGTCGGCTTAACCTTGTGTTCATGATTTTGAAGCTCTTGTTTTAATGTCTCTTGAAAAGATATACTCTGATTAGACCCATCTCCATGTTCTTCTAATCGATTTGTAGAAATCTCAAGTTTATCTTCATGGGTGATTGGTAAGTCTGGTAATTTTAACGATGTTGCATCCTCTTCTTTGCTATGCACTAGTTTTCTTGTTGGACTAGCTGACTGCTTTTGAGAGCTGCTCGAGTTTTTTTGTGAGTGAATCTTTTCACTAGCATTTAGTTCATTTGAAACAGCATCTTTCATAGCAAGCGCACGAATCAATCGGTCATTTTCTTCTTTTAATTCCAACACAAAGGCAGCCATTGATTCTTCCATTTCACGGGCTCTGCTTTCTTGGACCTTCTCAAAATTCGCCAAGCGATTTTGACGCGTATATAAAACAATGATTGCCATAATCGTAAAGATGTTCAATACAAACATAATAAACATTATAAAGCCTGACATAATATCCCTCTTTCGCTAGAAACAGGACATTATTACAGGATAGCACCCTGTAATAATGTCCTGAGTTTGTAAATCGCCTTTGAGTGAATCTGCGAAATTCTTGATGTTGATAAACTCATTATTTTACCAATTTCCGTTAGCGTTAACTCTTCTTTATAAAAAAGCTGTAATACAAGCTGTTCTTTTTCATTTAAAGTTTCAATTACTTTGGCTAGTTCTTTGTATAATTCTTTTTTCATCAATTGCTCTTCTGGCATTAAAGTCATGTCATCTTTAATATGATGACTCAGACCTTCTTTATCTTCCTGATCTTGCGGGTTTTCATCCATTGATAATACATTTGCAAAAAAATTCTCATTCATCGCTGTATATACTTCTTCTTCAGAAACATTTAACTCTTCAGCAATTTCTTTCGCGCCAATTTTCCTCATATGTTCCTGTTCTAATTTTTCAACTGCTACTTCAATTTTTTTTGTCTTTTCTCTTACACTTCGAGGAAGCCAATCTTCTTTGCGTAGACCATCTAAGATAGCGCCGCGAATTCGGAATGAAGCATAGGTGTCAAATTTTAAATCCCGGTTAGGTTCGAAGCGTTCTAGTGCATCAAACAACCCCATCATCCCAAGGCTTCTCACATCACCCCTGCTTACGCTCTTAGGCAAATTAACTGAAATTCTTTGGACATGAAAGGATACAAGCGGTATGTACCTTTTCACTAGCATATCACCTGCTTTTGGATCTTTGTTTTCAACCCAATATTTCCAATATAACCGCTCTTCCTCGGTTGTCAGTTGAGACACGAGACCTCCTCCTAACGCTATAAAGTGAAACTTCCATCAGTGGGGGTTTTGTTCCCCCCCACTGTAGGTTCGTCCCGTTTTCTACTGTCGCTAATACATCCGCTACGCTTCAATTTTGAATAAGCACTTAAAGTGTAAACGTATTACTTCTATACCTCTTTAGTTCCCTTATTTACCGTTCTAATATTGAGCAAACTTGTTTTCGGATTAAATTCGATTGTTCTACCGCTATTTCCGCCCACGTCTTCAGCCACGATTGGTATACGTAACGCCATTAATTCTTTTTTTACTGCTGCTACATTTCTTGGTCCGATCCTCATTAAATCTGTACCTGAAGAAAACTGAAACATTTGCGATCCACCAGCAATCTTTGCCTTAAGTTTTCTTATTGATGCTCCATCTCGAACAATTCTCTCCACTAATTCTTTTATTGCTGTATCTGCATATTTTGCCTGATTGATTTGACCCATTTTTGATAAAGTAGAGTCCGGAAGCATGACATGTGCCATACCCGCAATTTCTTTTGATTGATCATAAACAACTACCCCTACACATGACCCAAGACCTGAAGTACGTATAAGAGCCGGAGATTGAACAATATTCATATCAGCAATGCCTACTTTGACTATATTGGATACTTCAACCATGTAAAGGTACTCCCAATGAAGTAAAAACAACTTCATAGGCATCAGGATCTAATAGAAAAAAGAAATGTCCGTTAATGAAAGTTGAACTTTCTACATCTTCGCCAATCTCGGTCTCAACCACAATAACAAAGTCACTTACCTGAGAGAGTTCAATCAATCCAGCGCTGATTGTAGCACCGACCATATCAATACATAAAGCAGGAACAGATGGGTAAAAGCTTAATTTCGTAAAATCAGATAGAGAGGATAAATAAGAGCCTGAAAGAATATTTCCTAACTCCGATAAGGCAGAAAGTGCTAATTCAGAATAGGGAAGATGATCAAAGGAGAACACTTCTGTTCCCGTCATTTGTTCACTGAAGCGAGCGGCCTGATCTAAAGGTAATAGAAAGAACATATTTCCCTGTACATCCCCTTCAACTCTTAGAAAGACGCTCGCAACAACAGTTTCTGGTCCACCAGCAAGTTCAATCATTTCATTAAATGATAGAATTCTCACACGCGGAACATTCATATTTACTTTCCTACCAAGAATCGTGGATAGAGAGGTAGCAGCATGACCTGCCCCGATATTCCCAATTTCTTTTAAGATATCCAAATGAACGGTGGTAATTTTATCAATATAGGACATCGTCTTATGCTTCTTTAACAACTGAATCTTTTACTTCATCTTGATTAAGGATTTGATCAAGATTCAGCAAGGTTAATAGTCTTTTTTCAATCTTCGCAACACCGCTAATATATTCCGTTGCTACATTTCCAATAACGTCGGGCTGAGGTTCTATACTTGTCTCTGGAATATCCAGCACATCGTTTGCAGAATCAACAATCAAACCAGCTTCCATATTGTCCAATGTCACAATAATGATTCTTGTTCGATCATCATACTCAGCCTTTTCTATTTCGAAACGAGCACGTAAATCAATGATAGGTGTAATCACACCCCGAAGATTGATTACTCCTTTTACAAATGGTAATGATCTTGGAACACGGGTAATATGCATCATTTTTTCAATTCCACGAACTTTGGAGACAGGTATCACATATTCTTTATCTTTAATTTGAAAAACGATCACTTTCACCGTCTCTAAAGTGACGATTTCTTCCATATTAGAACCTCCTAAAAATATATGTATTCAAGTAAAAAAGCATATCAAGACCGTTCAAAAGTTTTCATTTAATCACATTTGCGTGAATCTATTATTTTAATTCATCGTCAAAACTCCATGAAAAATATGTATGATGATTCTGGACATGCTCATACGAACAAGTCATTTCTGGAAAAAACACTTGATTACCATCCTTCTTTTTCACTTAATTAAAGCGTTACAATCAATAATTAAAGCGACTTGACCATCTCCTAAAATAGTAGCTCCAGATATCGCAAAAGCAGAGGACAAATAGTTACCGAGAGATTTTAAAACAATTTCTTGTTGTCCAATAAACGAATCGACAACTAATCCAGCCATTTTATCACCTTTTCTAACAATGATGACTGAATAATATCCATCTTCTTCGATCGTTTCAGGAACCTCAAATATTTCTTTTAGGAAGATTAATGGTAATACCTTGCCTCTAAAATCAATTACTTGTTGATTATGACCATTCATGATATCCGTTTTATTGATAATTGCGGTTTCAATAATTGATGAAAGCGGAATTGCATATTTCTCCTGTTGAATTTCAACGAGCATAACAGAAATAATCGACAATGTAAGTGGTAATTGAATGAGAAAATCTGATCCTTTCCCTTCATTAGAATCAATGGAAACCACACCGCCAAGAGCTTCAATCGTACTTTTTACCACATCCAAACCTACCCCTCGTCCGGATACGTCTGATATTTGGTCTGCTGTAGAGAAACCAGAAGCGAATATCAATTCATATACTTGTTTATCAGTAAGAGTTGCAGCAAGTTGTTCCGTAATTACTTGGTTTGCAATGGCTTTTTTCAATACTTTTTCCCGGTTAATCCCTGCACCATCATCCTTCAGTTCGATGAAAACATGGTTTCCACTATGATAAGCCTTCAACATGACGGTACCCTCTTCAGGTTTGCCATTCGCTTTTCGCACCTCCGGCATCTCAATTCCATGATCAAGTGCATTGCGGAGTAAATGGACAATTGGATCACCAATTTCATCAATGACGGTTCGATCTAACTCGGTTTCTGCACCATAAATTTCCAAAGATACTTTTTTATGAAGATCTCGTGTTAATGTACGAACCATTTTCGGGAAGCGATTAAAGACCGTTTCGACCGGGACCATCCTCATATTTAAGATAATATTTTGAAGATCTCCCGTTACTCTTGACATTCTTTCAACCGTTTCGTCTAATTCCGTACTTTCTAATTCCTTCGAGATTTGTTCTAATCTTCCCCGATCAATTACTAGCTCTTCAAAAAGATTCATGAGCACATCGAGACGATCTATATTAACCCTGATTGTTTTATTATGCTGTTTGCTAGCAGGATGATTCGTTTTTTCATCTTTGGTGGAGGCTAATGGGACAACAGGTTCATTATTGCTTTTTTGATTCTCTTTATTCATGATCAATTTATGATCATCTACTTCGTTCAAAGCCAATCTCAGTTCAGACAACTCTAATTGACTTACAATGACTTCGTCGACCTCGGAAACTTTCATAATTTTCTTTTGAAGAGCTTCCACAGACTCTTTCGACACGACGGTTACACAAAAGGAATGATCAAATTGTTCCTCTTCAAGTTTATCAACAGATGGATTCGATTTTATGACTTCTCCGAGTTTCTCCAATACTTCGAATACCATAAACGCGCGAGCGCCTTTTAAAAGACAATCCTCACGCAAACTCACTTTTATTTCATAACTTTCAAAACCTTGTTCCTTTGATTGCTGTATAACAGTCAGCTCAAATTCATCATAGACGCTTTTTTCAATAGACTCACGTATCGGCAGTTCAACTGCAGCAGCTACTTCAGCTGCACCGATTGAAAGTAGGGATTCCCCATTCTCAATCATCTCTAACTTAGCCACAACTTCACTTACATCCCTTTTTCCATTTCCGCCTTCCGCAATGCTCATGACCATTGCTTCTAAATCGTCAACAGCTAAAAAAATCACATCGAATATTTCAGAAGATAGCTGAATTTTTTCGTTACGAATATCATCTAATATATTTTCCATTTTGTGCGTTAAATTGGCTAAATCTTCATATCCCATCGTTGCTGACATTCCTTTTAACGTATGCGCAGATCGAAAGATTTCGTTCACAATTCCTAAATCTTGAGGATGTTTTTCGAGCTCTAGCAACTGTTCGCTACAAGTTTGAAGATGTTCCTTACTTTCCTCGATAAATACCTCTAAATATTGATTAAGATCCATAGTAATCCGCCTTTCTTATTAGCAATAATTCACAATCGCTTTTGCAATGTCTTCCACATCAACTATTTTATTAATTACATTCGTTGCAATTGCCGCTTTAGGCATCCCGAAAACAATCGATGTTTTCTCTGATTCAGCAATTGCGGATAGTTTACCTGATTTACTGAGCGCGATTAGACCATTTGCACCATCCATACCCATTCCTGTCATAACAACCGCTACCTTCTCAACATCATTGATCTGGCTCACCGATTCAAATAATACGTCAACCGAAGGGCGATGCCCATTTCTCAAAGGAGATTGATCCACATGAATTGCCAAACTAGTTCCAACTTTTTTTATTTTTAAATGGTAGCCTCCTTGTGCAATATAGGCGGTTCCTTTTTTTAAAATCTCTCCATCCTCTGCCTCCTTGACGGTAATTTCCGATAACGTGTTAAGACGATTTGCGAGTGATTTTGTAAAACTAGGAGGCATATGCTGTACAACTAAAATCGGCGCCTCAATATTTGGGGGCAGTTGTGTTAAAACGGTTTGCAATGCTCTAGGTCCACCAGTTGAAGTCCCAATTACAATAATTTTTTTCTCATTTGGCGCCTTTTCGCTTATTTGCGGACTCAAATTACGATCGTGAACTAGTTCTATTTTACTATAATTTTCAGAGTTTCCTTGGATATTTTCAATATTTAAGGTATTTTTTTGTAACTTCGATACATTCGCTTTACTTGCAGCGACAATTTTATTAATTAAATCCGTTTTAATTTTATATAAATCCAGTGAGATAGCACCTGATGGCTTTGCAATAAAATCAATAGCGCCCATCTCCATTGCATTTAACGTATTTTCAGCACCTTCTTTTGTCGTGCTAGAGAGCATAATCACAGCTGTTGGCGTTTGTTTCATGATGATTTGCAATGCGCAAAGCCCGTCCATAATCGGCATCTCAACATCTAATGTGATAACATCTGGTTTTTCTTTCTCGATTTTATTAATAGCATCCCGGCCATTTCTTGCTGTTCCGATTACTTCAATCCTGCTATCTTCTGCTAAAAATTCACTAATAAGTTTTCTCATAAACGCAGAATCGTCGACGATTAATACTTTAATTTTGCTCATGTTAACAGCCTACCCTCCAAGAAAAAACCTTTTTAAATTTCCAAGAAAATGACTTTGCCTAAACATTATTTTTTCTGAGAAAGAATGATTTAAGTATCGAGAGGTAATATCTAACAACGCCATAGATATATTGGCACTTGGATCAAAAAGAATAAAAGGAATTTGCTTAGATACAGCTTGTATAACCGTTCGATCATCTGGAAGATATCCAAGTGGAATGATTTCCTTTTGTAGAAATTTTCTCATGACACTTTGTAATCGATTCATCGTTTCTTTGCCTTGCTGTTCTTCCGCTATCCGGTTACATATTACATGAAAGGGTATATCAGAACTTACTGAATTAATGTATTTCATGACTGAATAAGCATCTGTTATGGAAGTGGGCTCTGGAGTCGTTATCACGATTAACTCGTCAACACACAATAGCAATTTAGCCGTATCTTCATTAATCCCTGCACCCATATCAAAGAGAATCAAGTCATATTCATGAAGTAACTCATTAAACTGTTCGATAAACCGATTAAATAGCTCGTCATCTAAAGAAAATAATTTCGTTAATCCAGTTCCACCTGCAATAATTGAAATATTGTCCGGTCCTGATGAAATCGTTTCTCTAATTGTTAGATTGCCATGAAAGAAATCCATAATACTATTCGGGGAGTGGTGTCCAAATAATATATCAATATTCCCCATTCCTATATCCATATCGAAAAGCAGCACTCGTTTACCACGTTTCGCTAAATTTATGGCGAAGTTTAACGAAAAGTTTGACTTTCCCACACCGCCTTTTCCGCTTATCACTGCAATCGTTTTGGAAGCTTGCGAATGTTCATGTTTTTCAATAAAATTTCGTAAGTTTTCAGCTTGATCACGCATAGTTTTTTTCTCCAAGAACCATTTTCACCAATAATTGCGGATTAGCCATTTCAATATCATCTGGTACATTCTGACCATTTGTTACATAAGCTACACCCATTTCATTTTTGATAGTGAAATTCACCATCGCACCATAAGTGGATGTTTCATCTGCTTTCGTAAAAATAACTTGTTTAATGGGTATCATTGAAAACTGTCGATATATGTCTTCCATATCCTTTTGTTTTGATGTTAACGATAGGACAAGATACGTTTCCATCTCAACCGAGAAATCAATAATATTCTGAAGATCTCGAACATAATCTGCATTGCGAAAGTTTCGTCCTGCCGTATCAATGAAGACTAGATCATAATGGGAAAAACGTTCGATTGCTTTTTGAAAGTCTTCCAGATTGTACGCCACTTCAATTGGTACATTCAGAATCTTAGCATAGGTTTTCAATTGATCGATTGCTGCAATTCTGTATGTATCTGTTGTAATAAATGCAACTCTTTTATTTTGCTTTAACATACACAATGCGGCAGCTTTCGCGAGAGTTGTCGTCTTTCCTACTCCTGTTGGACCGACAATATTCAGATATTTTTTTTCTGCATGAAATCCCCAATCTTTAACGGTTGAAAACTGATTTAATAGCTCTGCTTTAACTTGATTCGAGAATTCTTCTTCAGAACTCCCCCCATGACTCTGAGACCAATTTACTAGTAGTTGATCCATAACATCTCTTTGAATCGTTTGATCAATTTCCTGTTCAACAAATAATTGGTAAACGGAATGGATTGGTTCCGGATATGTCTTGTCCGGACGCTGCTTCAATTCTTTAATCATCGTTTTCAAGTCTTCCAATTCTTTCATTACTTCGGTAGATGTTTGCATAGGTTCTAACTTTTGCTTCGTTAATGCCTCAACCGGTTGCTTGTCTTTAGGGACTGTTTTCATAGCATTTAATGGAACCTTTTTTAGCTTTTGCTTCGTGACTACTTGTGCAGGTGTGACTTGCGGATCAACTGCAGCAAAGACTTCAATGCTCCTTTTCTTAAACATCCCTAAAAAACCACCGGTGAAAATGGGCTTGGAGCTCAAAATAACAGCATCATTTCCTAATTCATCACGAACCATCTTTATCGCCTCTGTCATAGACTCGGCTTGATATCTTTTTACATTCAATCCACATTCACCACCCCAACGCTTTGTACCTCTACATTAGATTCCAGCTCATTATAAGAAAGGATTGGCACTTTTGGGAAATACCTTTCCGTTAATTGTCTTACATACATTCTGACTGCAGGTGAACAAAGAACAATTGGCGTTTGTTCCATTAATGTCAATTCTTCTAATTTCGAAGCAGTTGATTCTAAAATGGCTTGTGAATCATTTGGATCAAGCGATAAGAAATTTCCATGTTCTGTTTGCTGCACACCATCTGCAATAAGCTTTTCAATCCTTCCCGAAAGCGTAATAACTTTTAAACTCTCACCGGGAATCGTAAACGTACTCGTTATTTGCCTTGCAAGATTTTGTCTTACATACTCAGTCAGCAAATCAGTATCAGAAGTAATCCTTCCATAATCAGCTAATGTTTCAAAAATAATCGGCAAGTTGCGAATCGACACCTTTTCACGAAGCAACTTAGCCAGCACTTTTTGCACGTCACCTATGGTTAATGGGTTTGGTGTCACTTCATCCACCAGGATAGGAGCAGAATCGTGCAAATGATCAATTAACTGTTTTGTTTCCTGTCTGCCAAGAAGCTCATGTGCATTCGTTTTAATCACTTCAGTAATATGCGTTGAAACAACACTTGGTGGATCAACGACTGTATAGCCCATTATTTCTGCATGTTCCTTCATATCCTCTGAAATCCATTTAGCAGGCAATCCGAATGAAGGCTCTACTGTATCAATGCCTTCAATCGAATCATCTTCAATTCCGGGGCTCATAGCTAAATAATGATCAAGTAAAAGCTCGCCCCTAGCCATTTCATTTCCTTTTATCTTCAATCGGTATTCATTTGGATTCAGCTGTATATTATCACGAATTCGAACGACCGGAATAACGAGTCCCATTTCTATCGCTAGCTGCCTTCTAATCATGACCACACGATCAAGCAGATCACCGCCTTGATTCGTATCTGCAAGCGGAATTAAGCCATATCCAAATTCAAATTCAATTGGATCAACACTTAGTAAACTAACAACACTTTCAGGGCTCTTCATTTCATCTGCTTGCATTTCTTCTTCTGATTCTTGGAACTCCACATCATCTTTTTTAGGCGTTTGTGATATTTTATATCCACCAAATGCGAATAATGCAGCTAATGGTATTGTTAATAAGTCAGGTATTGGTGTAAATAAACCGAGTAAAAACATCGTACCAGCTGTAACATATAACAGGCTAGGATAAGCAAACAGTTGCGACATGATATCCGAACTTAAGTTCCCAGTAGATGCTGCTCTTGTCACCACTATACCAGTAGCTGTTGATATCATAAGTGCCGGAATTTGACTGACCAATCCGTCACCAACTGTAAGCATGGAAAAATGAGTGGCTGCTTCTCCAAATGCTAAACCTAGTTGTACAACTCCAATCAAAATTCCAAAGACAAGGTTGATAATTACCATTATGATTCCAGCAATCGCATCACCTTTTACAAATTTGCTTGCACCATCCATCGAGCCGTAAAAATCCGCTTCCCTACCTACTTTCTCACGTCTCTCTCTAGCTTCTATTTCAGAAATCATGCCAGCGTTCAAGTCGGCGTCAATACTCATTTGTTTACCTGGCATTGCATCTAATGTAAATCTCGCTGCCACCTCAGATACACGCTCTGAACCTTTAGTAATAACTAGAAAATTAATAATAACTAGAATCATGAAAACAACAAGACCTACTAAGACATTGCCTCCGACTACAAACGTTCCAAATGTTTCAACGACACCACCTGCTTCTCCATGTGACAAAATAGCCCTTGTTGTTGATACATTCAACCCTAATCTAAACAGTGTCAAAATCAATAATAATGACGGGAATATTGAAAATTCCAGTGCTTCCTTCATGTTCATTGCCATAAGCAAAACCATCAAAGCAAGTGCTATATTCACTAATATTAAGACACTTAATAACCAGGTTGGCAACGGTATAATCAGCATGGCCACAATCATTATGACTCCTACTAATACCGGTAAATCTCTTGCAGACATATTCTTCTCTCCTATCGGAAAAGCGTAAGCGCCTTTTAAGATGAACGCTGCCAGATGGCAGACTCACTTGACACCTAAATCCATTACATGATTTAAATTTTCCCCTTTGTCTTATAAACAAAAGCAAGTATTTCCGCGACCGCTTTAAAGAACTCTTCAGGAATCGCTTGTCCAATCTCTGCTTGATCATAAAGAGCCCTTGCCAACGGTCGATTTTCAACCAGCACTACATCATTTTCTTTTGCAATATATTTAATCTTTTGTGCGACAAAGTCTACTCCCATCGCAATCACATAAGGTGCATCAGATTTTTGATCATCGTATTTTAAGGCGATTGCATAGTGTGTTGGGTTTGTAATCACTACATCTGCCTTAGGTACTTCTTGCATCATGCGTTGCATCGCCATTTCACGCTGTTTTTGTTTAATTTTAGATTTAATAAGCGGGTCGCCTTCTATATTTTTATATTCATCCTTAATATCTTGTTTAGACATCCGGATGTTTTTTTCATAGTCATATTTCTGATAAAGATAGTCTAATAGCGCTAAAACCAATAAGGCACTACTCGCATAAATACCAACCTTTACCGTAATATCAGCTAAAGTTGTCATGGCATTCCCTATTGACTTTTTTGACAACACCATAATTTCATCCATTCTCTGCCAAATAACAAAAAACGTGACTAAGCCTACGACTGATATTTTTAATATTGATTTTAGTAATTCGACAATTGCTCGAATTGAAAATATACGTTTAAATCCTTTAATTGGATCTAATTTTTCCAGTTTTAGCTGAATCGTTTCTGTAGAAAACATAAATCCTATTTGCATATAATTTGCTGCTACACCTGCGATTAAAGCGGCTGCCAGTATAGGAGCTAAGATGAGTCCCATTTCTTTTAACACTTCTATCAATAATAACGGAGCACTTTCTTCAGTAACTTGAATAAGCATCGAATTTTGGAAGAATTCAATAAGCAAGCTAGATATTTTTTCAAACATATAAGGACCGATGAAAAGCAAAAGTAGAAATACCGCAAGCAAGTTTATCGCCGTATTAACATCCTGACTTTTCGCAACTTGTCCTTTTTTCCGTGAATCCTGCTTTTTTTTAGGAGTGGCCTTTTCTGTTTTCTCTCCGGCAAAAAACTGTAAGTCCAGACGTAGTCTATTCATACTAGGCCCCTCCTATCAACTGCATCAAACCTCTCATAATGACAAGTAAATATTCAAACAAATGTTGAACAACAACCATCATCATGCCCATTACAATCATTAGTACAAGAAAACTAACAAGCATTTTCACAGGAATTCCAACAACGAAGATATTTAACTGTGGCACTGTTCTTGCAACGATACCGAGGCCGATATCGACCAAAAACAAACTTCCGACAACAGGAATCGACATTTGCAAAGCAATAAGAAACATCTGGCTAAATGCCTTGATAATAAATTCTATCAAGTTTTCATTACCAAATGGAATGATTACCTGATCAATCGGGATAAATTGATAGCTATAATAAATGCCATCCAAAAGAAGATGGTGGCCATTCGTTGCCAATAAAAATAATAACGATATCGTGTATAAATATTGCCCTGTTAACGGACTTTGTGCCCCAGTTTGAGGATCGATTACATTCGCAATAGCAAAACCCATCTGAAAATCAATAAACCCTCCAGCAATTTGAATTGCTGCCATAATCATATAAGCGACAAGTCCAATCACTAATCCAATGATTACTTCTTTTAGAATTAGAAGCATATATGTACCATCAATCACTAGAATGGGTGAATCAATGGTATAGTACATAATCCAAGCTAGGAAAAAACTGATCCCTATTCGAAATGTGGTCGGCAACGTACGGTGTGAAAAAATAGGCATGGTTACAAAAAAAGCTGTAACGCGTACTAAAACTAATAAAAAGGCTGGAAAATGCGGCAATAATTCTTGCATCGTTTAACCTACAAATCTACTTAAATTATTAAATATTTCACTTGTATATGATAATAAATGACTTAGCATCCATGGCGCTAAAAACACAAGCCCCAACAATACAGCAACAATTTTTGGTACAAAAGCTAGTGTTTGTTCTTGAATTTGCGTTGTCGCTTGAAAAATACTAACAGCCAGACCAATTCCAAGCGCAATCAAAAGCAAAGGTCCACAAACAATTAATACCGTATAAATCCCTTGTTCAGCTACTTTTACAACAAAATCTTCGTTCATTACCTCACCTACTTAAAAACTTTGTAATAATGATTTCACGACTAAATACCATCCATCTACCAAGACAAATAAGAGAATCTTGAAGGGTAGTGAAATCATGACTGGCGGCAGCATCATCATTCCCATGGACATAAGAATACTTGCAACAATCATATCAATAACTAAAAAAGGAATAAAAATCATGAAGCCAATTTGAAAGGCCGTCTTCATTTCACTAATCGCATAGGCCGGAACAAGCGCAGTTAGTGGAATATCTTGTATCGTTTCAGGTTTATCTACCCCTGCATAATCTAAGAATAATGCGAGATCCTTTTGTCTTGTATGTGCACTCATAAACTCTTTAAATGGACTAGCCGCAAGGTCATACGCTTCTTCTAAATTAATTTCTTCCGCAAACAAAGGAGTTAATGCAACCTCATTCACTTCCTGGAATGTGGGAGCCATTATGAAAAATGTCATGAATAAAGCAAGTCCAATAAGAACTTGGTTTGGAGGCATTTGTTGAGTAGCTAGAGCTGTTCGGACGAAGCTTAAAACGATCACAATTCTTGCAAAACAAGTCATTAAAATTAGGATACTCGGAGCAAGAGATAAGACAGTGAGCAAAAGAATGAGTCTTATTGAAGTTGAGACGCTTGCCGGATCACCGCTATTGAACAACTGCATAAATTCATTCATTCAAGTCTCTCTCCTTTTTATCCAGCTCACTCAATACTTTTTTTCTTGTTTTAGCTATCTCTTTAAGCTGCGTGCTTAATTGAGATGGGAAATTATGACTTTCGTTTTCTTTTTCCCCCCATTTTCCTTTCATTTTGGCTACTATATCCCTTGGAACCATCATATTATCCATTTTCTCATTATGATTGTTAATGACTTCTTCATATTCCTGTTGATTTTCAATCTCTTTTAACAGAGATACATTTTCGCCAACACCTACAACAAGAATTCGCCTACCCACTTTTACAATCTGCACAGAGCGATTAGATCCTAGACTAGTACCGCCGAGGTTTTCAACAAAATTAGCTTTCTGAAAGGCTTTATTTCTTTTATTCATAAACCAAAGTAATCCGTAGAGTAAAATTACAACAAAAATAATAGCAGCAGCTACTCGAACAAAATCTAAAATTGAAAGCTCCTTACTTGGGGAGCTTTCAACTTTTGCATCGTCCTTTTGTTTGATAGCTTTCTCTGCTTCTTTTGTATCATTTGGTTTCTCAAGGCTACTATAAGCATCTTTTACGGTTTGATTAGTCAGATCTTCTGCAAAAATTTGCCCCTGAAAACTTATCATCCCGAAAACAATTATTATTAGGATAGTAATCCATTTTTTAATAGAAAACAAAATGACACCCTCTTATTTTTTAGCTTAATGTTTTATTAATTGCTTCAAGTACACGATCTGCTTGGAATGGTTTTACAATGAAATCCCGTGCACCTGCTTGAATGGCATCAATGACCATTGCTTGTTGTCCCATAGCAGAACACATAATTACTTTTGCTGCAGGGTTAATCGCTTTAATTTCTTTTAAGGCTGTAATTCCATCCATTTCAGGCATTGTAATATCCATTGTGACAAGATCAGGCTGTAACTCGCGGTATTTCTCAACTGCTTGCGCCCCATCCGCTGCTTCTCCAACAATCTCAAAACCATTTTTTGATAATATGTCTTTAATCATCATTCTCATAAATGCTGCATCATCAACAATCAAAATTCTGTGAGCCATAATTCAATTTCCTCCAATTTATCTGAGTTTTTTTAGTCGGTCCGATTGACTAACAATATCAGTCACTCGAACTCCAAAGTTTTCATCAATTACAACTACTTCACCTTGAGCTATTAATCGGTTATTCACCAAAATATCCACTGGTTCCCCAGCTAGTTTATCAAGCTCGACAATCGATCCTGATGATAGTTCCAAAATTTCTTTAATTGAACGTTTTGTTCTACCAAGCTCCACCGTTATCTGAAGTGGAATATCCAATAGCATATCTAAATTCTTAGCTTCTGATTCTTGCATTTGATAGGTTTGAAAGCTAGTAAAACTAGCAGGTTGTACATTTACTGGTTGAGCATGAGATCCTGATCCTAAATGCTGTGGACCCGATTGTTGTGGAACATGAGAGCTTGACGTCGGTACACTTCTCGGTTGCTGAGTTTGATTATTTGTCTGTTCAGAATAATACTTTTGTTCAACTGGTTCTTTTGTATGATTCGTTTGCGTAACTTCCTCCTGATGAGCATTTGAATCAGGAGTTGACTGAGCTGGGTTTAATAATTCTGCAACTAATTCTTTAGCAAATTTCAAAGGCAATAGCTGCATAATATTAGAATCTATTAAATTACCAACTAAAAGTCGAAAAGAAATTTTCACAATGAGATCGTCGTTAGGGATTGTGTCTTTGCCTTGTCCTTCAATAAAATTAATCAATTCTAGACTTGGCGGTGAAATATCCACTCTTTTACTAAACACAGTAGACATAGAAGTTGCTGCAGAACCCATCATCTGATTCATTGCTTCTTGAACGGCACTTAATTGAATCTCCCCCAACATTTCAGGCGGGTTAATGCCTGTTCCACCGAGCATGAGATCGGCTATAATCGAGGCATCACTTTGTTGAATAACAAGAAGGTTTCCTCCAGAAAAACCTTCTGTATAATTGACTTGAATGGCTACATATGGATGAGGGAATTCCTCTGCAAGTTTACTTTTTTCAATAATTGTAACTGCCGGTGTCGTAATATCAACTTTTTGATTTAACAAAGTAGACAGTGCAGTTGCCGAGCTACCGAACGAGATGTTCCCAATTTCCCCTAAAGCATCCTGCTCCATAGACGATAGATATTCATCAATTTGAGGTCCACTTTTCTGATCAAATTGATCATCTGTGCCTTTTAATAAAGCATCGATTTCGTCTTGTGAAAGCATTCCATCACCTACCATCTTCGGCCTCCTCCTTTATGTATTCAAGAATTTGAATGGCTAATTTTTTCCCTACTTTTCCTGGCTGAGCTACATATTTCGGCACTCCACCAATCTTAATACTCAATGGCTCTTCAATCGTCTTATTCAGTTGAATAACATCCCCAATATCAAGATGGAGAAAATCTTGAATTGATATGTTGGTCTCTCCTAATTCAGCTATTATCGGCAGCTCTCCATTTTTTATTCTTTCCTCTAGTACTTTAACCTCTTCTGGTAAACGTTCTTTCTTCTTATTCTGCATCCAATAATGAACGGAAAGCTTCGGGATAATTGGTTCCAATGTAACATGAGGAATACAAATATTAATCATTCCTGACGTTTCCCCGATTTGGGTATTAAGTGATATAACGACAACTGTCTCATTCGGAGAAACCATTTGCAAGAACTGCGGATTCACTTCGAAATCTGTTAAAACAGGTTCAATCTCCGATATACCTGCCCACGCCTCTTGAAAATTCTCAAAACCATTTTCAAATAGATTCGACATTATTCTTGTTTCGATTTCAGTCAAATTTTCCACTTTATTGACACTTACGCCTTTACCACCAAGTACCCGATCCATCATTGCATAAGCAATATGAGGATTGACTTCCATAATAATTCTTCCATCTAATGGAGGTACCTCAAAAACATTTAATATGGTCATCTTCGAAATCGAGCGAATAAATTCTTCATAAGGAATTTGATCGGCAGAAGCAACAGAAATTTGCACATACGTTCTTAGTTGAGCCGAAAAATATGTCGTTAGTAGGCGAGCAAAGTTTTCATGAACTCTTGTTAAACTCCTAATTTGATCCTTTGAAAAACGTAAAGCACGTTTGAAATCATATACCCTTACTTTTTTCTCAGATTCTTCTTTTTTTAATTCATCCGCATCCATTTCCCCTGTTGAAAGTGCCGAGAGTAGAGCGTCAATTTCATTTTGCGACAGTATTTCACCTGACAATTATTTCACCTCCAAAATTCCTCCTTCAAATTCGTACAATTCCTCGGAAGTTTACTTATTGAAGGATCGAGGAGGTTATATAAACCTGTACAATCTTTCCTTCTTGCATAATTTCATTCAGCTTCGTTTTCATACTTTCTTGGAACTGCTCTTTGCCAACTTTACTTCGCAACATGTCTGATTTTAATTCAGAAAGCTCGGTAATTAAAAGGTTTTTGACTTGAAAGTCTCTTTTTTCAAGCTCTGTTTTGGCTTTTTTACTGTCTGTTTGAATCGTCAGCGTCATCCTAATAAAATCGCCATTGGCAAGATTCGTAGTAATCTCCGGAACATTAACCGAAGTCTTAATAATTTCATCAATACTAAGCTCTTTTTCTACATTAGCATGATCATTTTTAAAATAAGCAATGGCTGCTACTGAGGCAACTCCTACCAACGTAATCGCAACGAGAATAATTAATATGATGGTCAAAAGCTTATTTTTCATATTCAGAACCATCCTCCTCTCTACGAATTCCAATTACATTGGCCAAACGGTAAAACTGAATAACTGAATGAATGATCTCTGCTTCTTTTTCCTTCACAACAAGTTTCTTCCCATTCGTCAGAGTAATCGTGGTATCTGGATGTGATTCTATTGTTTCTATGAATAAAGCATTGATAGTGTAGCTAGTACCATTTAACCTTGTCACTTTAATAATAATTTATAGAGGATGACTCTAAAGGGTCTGACCTCACTCTCCACATACAATAATACACAGGGGTGTTTACCTGTATTTATACTGTAATAGTAGATACGGGGTCTGAACCTTGCTAATAAATCATCCTCCTCCCTCCCTTAACTTATCGTTTTAAATTCACTAGTTCTTGAAGGATTTCATCCGATGTTGTAATGATTCTAGTATTGGCTTGAAGACCACGCTGAGCAACAATCATGTCCGTGAATTCTTCTGAAAGATCGACGTTAGACATTTCAAGTGATCCAGCAGCAAGCGTGCCTCGTCCGTTACCAGCTAACCCAATATTCGCTGTTCCTGAGCTGATCGATTCTTGGAATAGGTTTCCACCAGTTTTTGTAAGGCCAGATGTGTTGCTGAATTTGGCGACTGCCACTGTCCCAATTGTATTTACCTTGCCATTCGAATAAACCCCGCTAATTTCACCTGTTTGACCGATAGTGAAGCTTTCTAAGGAACCTTCCAAGCTTCCATCTGGAGTACCTTGCGCTGAAGTGGCTTCAGCGATTTGGGTTAGATTAGAAAAATCAAGTGCAACATTTAACGATACACTTGGAGTCACATCGTTTAAAGAAATTGTTGGTGTCACGGTTGCATTTGGTGATGTAACTTTACCATTAGTAAATTCAATAACCTGTGTAGGAACAGTAGCATTAATAGTACCATCTGCATTAAAAGGGCTATTACCGCCAACAAAAACGTCCCATTTGTTTGAGGGTACTGTATTAGGAGAAGTACCTGTGTCAGCTTGTCTAATATAATGAACATCTATTGTATGAGAAACGCCTTTTTCGTCAACTACTTTCATTTGTTGAGTGAAAGAGTTGCGACCTACTGTATTACTAGATAAATTGCCTGAAAAAATAATTTCTGTAGTTTTAGTTGCTGGTAACACAGCATTTACGTTAACTGTGACATCCCCAAGAACTCCTTCGGTATCAAAGGCCTGCACCTTATACCCATCACCATTTACCAAAGTACCATTATTATCCAAATAAAAGTTTCCAGCGCGTGTATAAGACAAAGCATTACCGTTTGCAACAACGAAATAACCATCACCTGAGATACCAAGATCTAGTGAACGGCCTGTATTTTGCAGACTAGATTGGGTGTGGATCGTATCAATGGTTGATACCGCTGATCCCAATCCAACTTGCATCGAGTTTTTCCCCCCGCGGTTGGCAGTTGACGCACTGGCACCTGAAATAGTTTGGTTCATTGTATCCGCAAATGTAACCCTGCTTTTCTTGAAACCGTAAGTATTTACATTGGCAATATTATTACCAATTACATCTAATTTAGTTTGGAAGTTTTTTAACCCGCTAATACCTGAGTACATTGAACGAAGCATGTTTTTACTCTCCTTTCATAATAGGCTGCTTCTATCATTCCACAGCCAAGGCTTCCTTTGCAGGTCCAGCCCTTTTAATCTATAAGAATCGTTCCATTGATATTTGTGAAAATGTGGGAAGCTGATTCATTCCTGTCCATGGCAGTTATGACGATGTTATTTTTCGTATTTACTACGAGTGCAGCATTTTCAAGAACTACTAATGATTCGGTAATCCCTATTTTTTTTGCTTCTTGAACTTTTTCTTCAATCTTGGTCCAAGTCGTTTCGTCGATATGAATATTTCTTTGATCTAGCCTCATTTGAGCATGTTTACTAATTGAAAGATTTCTTGATTTAGTATGAACAGCTGTATGAAAATGAGCAGCAAAACCTGTTTTTTCATTCTTGTTTTGCGGTTGTTTGGATGAAGCGAGTTGAGTGGGCAGATTGGATATCGGTCTGAATCCATTCATTTTCATATTTCCACTCCTTAAGGTGCAGAGATTTTTATTAGCTGATCTGCAGTCAGTTTAGTAGACTGGTCATCTGCTAACTCATATATTGTTTTTCCATCCTTCAGCAATACCGATTTAACAATAGCTGAAACCTCTTCATTCTCTGGACTTAAATATGTAACAAGTTTGCCGATTAATTCACTTGAAGACACTAAACTATTAGTTGAGGACGTTGCATTCAATTTAGATATATTACCTGGCTCCAACTTTGTTCCATCTTCAAGAATAAAAGTCACTCCGTTATTTTTATATTCTAACGAGGAAATAACACCCGTTCCTTCTTCAACCTTTATTCCTTCGGGTTCTCTCGAATCGTCCGCATTGATTTTATGCCATGTCACTTCTTTGCCGACAAAATTGTTATATGCTAAAAGGCTGTTTTGATTTTGAATATCAATTAAGCTATTAATTCCAGTAGCAATGTTTGTCATTTGTTCCATAGAAGTAAAAGTTGCCATTTGTGAGACAAATTCCGTATTATCCATAGGACTTGTTGGGTCTTGGTTTTGTAGCTGAGCCATCAATAGCTTTAAGAAATCATCTTTGCCAAGTGCATCACCCTTGTTGGTTACTTTATTTTTTGAATTGTTCGACAGTAATAATGATGTATCAATTGTTGTCATTTTTCTCACCTACACTTCAACATTTAATAAAGCTTCTTCAAATTGATTGGTAAACTCTGTGGCTGTTTCTTCATCAGCTTGCTTATCTTGTTGTTGATTTTGCTGCTCAGACGTGTCCGAATCTCTTTGATAGAATCGTTCTTGAGAGAATGCGCTAAGTTGCTGTGATATTTCTATTTTTTCTACTTGAATACCTTGGCCTACAAATGAATGTTTCAAGCCTTGTAATTGACTCTCTAACATCTCTTTCGCCTGTGCCGTTGTTGCCATAATTCTAGCGACCATCACATTATCCTTTTGAATAAGTTCAATTCGCATTGATCCAAGATGTTCAGGATTTAATTGGATCAATAGCTTTTGCGTACCATTTGCATTTGTAAAGCTTGATTTATTCAATATCGTTTCAAATGCTTTGACAAATTGTTCTTGGGTAATTGGTTGGCCACTTTTTTCAACAGTTAATACAAATTGTTCTAATTTAGACATTTGTGGAATAAAGGATTGACCAGTTTGCGTGGTCTCAATTGTTCTTAATGATGGTGTTTGAACCAAGTTTTCTTCACTTTCTTGGTTTACACTCGCAAAGTTTCGGATATATGTATTCTTGATTAAAGCAAGTGATGCTTCACCAGCCAACGTTTTATTAGACGTAGAAGATGCAGATGACTGTTGTTGCTCACTTTCTACCATTGATTCTAGTTTTGTCAAAATGGTGTCCAGCTGCTGTTTCAAAGTCTTACTGATCACTGCTTCATTATCTGTTATCTGGTTGGCCGAAATCATGGCTTCTTGTAATTTGGTAAATGTAAGGATTTCACCAATTTTGTTTATATCTACCCGACTCCATTGAGATTCATCCATATTTGCTAAAGTAGTTAAGATTGATAATATTTCTATTACATCAATTTCTTCATTCGATTCAATCTTCTCATTAAGCAGATTCATCATCGTGCTTAGATCGTGCTCTTCTAGTACTGCAGATAATTGTGCCGTTTCATCAACAAGAAGTATATTGGGATTGACTTCCTCTTCCCCATTATTGCCCTTTGCATTCAATTCATTGATGAGCCCATTTAATATGGAAAGTTGCTCTTCAGAAAGCTTTTCAGCATCAACTGGTTTTGCATCCTCTGATTCTGATGATAAGATTACTTTTCCAAAAATACTGCCAAATGAATGCTCGTTATCCGACGTTTTTACAGCAGTTTGATTTTGAGTCTTGCTTACCGAAGCTGGCATAGAAGCCATTACCATTCCTGTATTCATTTTTTCACCTCCCTTCAATTGAATGTATATACTACTTTTAATTCGTGCTGCTTTTAGAAGCTAAAAGCTTTGTAAATCTTGCCGCATCATCTGGCGTCAATTGTTCTAGTATTGCTGCAAGCTTGTCCGTTTTAATACTACTAAGAATCTTTATAGCCTCTTCATCACCCATTTTAGAAATGATAGGTGCAGATTTTTTGGGAGAAATCGTTTCATATGTTTTGACGATATCTTGAAACGCGCGATTATTTATTTCTTGAGCTGAACGTAGTTCCTCGATTTCCATTTCTAATTGTTGTTTTTCAAGTTCGTTTCTTTCAAGCTGTTTATCTCTAGAATCAATTAAACTTTCTAGCTTTTTTATCTCCGATTGATGATCTTTAATCTCAGCTTCTAAGTCAACAACTTTTTCTTGGAAATTTTCAGTCGAGGTATTTGGATCTTTTTCATCGTTTTTGTCTAAGAGTTGAGAAACAAATGGAATCTTTTCACTAAATTCTTTTGATTTTTTAAATACGTTCGTTCCTGTAAAGCTTAAGTAGATGACTAGAACTAATAGCGTAAACAAAAGAAATATGAGGACACTAAATAATATGACTTGAAATTTGTTCGACTCTACATGCTCTGTTTCGTCTATCTTTTTCATGCGATCACCTACTAACCTTTACTAAAAAACTGACGAATAGAAATTTCATCCATATTTTTGTTTTCCGCCTCTTTTATTTCTTCTAGAAATTTTTGAAAATCTTTTTCTTTGATTTTTTCATATTTCTTTACTTCTATATTTTTTTCCATCAGCTTACTTTGTTGCATATTCATTGCATGTCTGGCTTGAATCACTTCTTTTTGATTGTACACAATGATCTTTTCAAGATTATCCATGAATTGTTGATTATGACGAATCTCTTGAACAGTGAGACCTTGCGTAAGCTTTTCTTGTTGAAATTGCAGCAGATCTTCTTTTTTCTTTAGCAGCTTATAGAGCTTTTCAGCAACTTCTTCAAATCTTTTTATCGTTTCATTATATTTTGCTAAGACTTCATTTTTCTCGATCTCTTTAATGGTTAGGATTTTGTCGAATTTATATTGAAAGATCATCTTTTATTCACCTATTCCCATCAACTGTTTCAAATTAAAGACACTTTCTTCTCGCGACATTTTTTCATGGGTACCTTGCTTCATATATGAAATGATTTGAGGCTGCATTTTAATTGCATCATCGATCTCCTTCGATGATCCCCTTTTATAGGCCCCGATATTAATTAAATCTTCTGACTCTATGTAAGTAGCTAAAGCTGTTCGTAATTTTTCAGCAGCAAGTTTTTGATTATTTTCAACGATATTATTCATCACCCTGCTAATGCTTTTTAACACATTAATCGCTGGGTATTGTCCTTTATTGGCCAGCTTGCGATCAAGAATGAAATGACCATCCAATATCCCACGAACGGTATCAGCTATCGGTTCATTCATATCGTCTCCGTCTACAAGCACAGTATAGAAAGCAGTAATCGTTCCTAGTTGATTCGTTCCTGTACGTTCTAGTAGGCGAGGGAGTATGGAAAAAACAGAAGGCGTATATCCTTTTGTAGTTGGCGGCTCCCCAACAGCTAAGCCGATTTCTCGTTGCGCCATCGCAACCCTAGTTACTGAATCCATCATGAGCATAACGTTAAGACCTTTGTCTCTAAAATATTCCGCAATGGCTGTTGCTGTTAACGCTCCTTTTATCCTCATTAAAGCAGGCTGATCAGATGTTGCTACAACTACGATCGAACGAGCCAAGCCTTCAGGACCAAGGTCTTTCTCAATAAACTCCCGCACCTCCCGACCACGTTCGCCGATTAGTCCAATCACATTTAAATCTGCTGTTGTATTTCTAGCTACCATTCCGAGCAAAGTACTTTTCCCAACGCCGCTCCCAGCAAAAATACCGACCCTTTGTCCTTTACCGACTGTTAGTAAACTATCAATCATTCTGACTCCAACATCAATCGGTTCGTCAATTGGAGGTCTTTCCATAGGATTAGGAGGATCTTGGTCAACCGGTACAGAAGAAAGTCCTTTTGGGAGCAGTGAACCATCCAAAGGAAATCCAAGTGGATCGATGACTTTGCCTAATAAGCCAGCCCCTACTTTTATTTCAAGAGAGTTAGAAGTGCCTTCCACTATACTACCTGGAGAAATTTCAGTCACTGCTGTGTAAGGCATTAGAATGACGATCTCGTCTCTGAAGCCGACAACTTCAGCACGAATCTTTTTTTTTCTGTTTTTTGTTTCCGTGTAGATATAGCAAATGTCCCCTATAGAGCTTTCAGGTCCTTGCGATTCTATCATTAAACCTACCACACGCTTTACCCTGCCATAGTGCTTAAACGTATTCAATCCTGGAATATGGGCTAATAGATCACTTGCTTTCATTATTGCCCCCCTTCTAACAGATCGACTAGTTTATCCTTAATTTCTCTTAGCTGGCTATCGACACTAGCGTCAATTCTTCCGTTAGCAGACTCAATCAGACAGCTGTCTTCTGATAGTTCAGGGTCAGGATAGATAATTAGGGCCGTTTCTTTTGTGAACATGGCTTGTAAGTCTTCTTTTTGTTCTATTATTTCCTCATAATGTACAGGATTTATATGAAGTTGAATTTCTCGATAGTTTCTCGCTTCTTTAATCGTCCTTTTTACGATAGATAAAAAAGCTTCGCTCGATTCTTTTAGCTTTTGATCAATAATTTTTTCAGCAACAGCAATAGCCAATTCTAAAATCATCGCTTCTGAAGAATTTATATATTTTACATATTCCTCCTTTGAAGAGTTGGCAATCTCTTTCGCCTGATTGATTTTGTCTATCCACTCTTCATACCCACTACTTCTGCCAGTTTGTACACCTTCTGCAAAGCCAGAATCATAGGCTTGCTTCATATGCTCTGCTTTTTCATGATTTTCCCAATACTCTTTGGCTTGCTCAATTTCTTGCAATATTTGACCGGCTTTAGTTTCAGCTTCTTTAATAAGCGCTTTTGCTTCACGCTTTGCATCCTCTATTTGCTCTGTAATCAAATATTCTTGAACATTTACTTGCCCCTCAGGTGAATCAGACAAATCGAAATTACGAATCTTGATTTGTTTATTTTTTACTTCAGCTGTCTTAGCAAACTGGGATTTAATAATTCTAGACAATAATATCATCTCCTCCGCCGCGAGCTATGATGATTTCACCAGACTCCTCTAGACGGCGGATGACCCCAACAATTCTTGATTGTGCTTCTTCTACATCACGCAGGCGTACGGGTCCCATGTATTCCATTTCTTCTTGGAATGTTTCAACCATTCGTTTCGACATATTTCGAAAGACGATTTCCTTCACTTCAACACTTGCAACCTTAAGTGATAATTTAAGATCTTCATTATCAGATTCGCGAATAACACGTTGAATCGCAAGTCCATCAAGTGTAACGATATCCTCGAAGACGAACATCCGCTTCTTAATTTCTTCAGCAAGCTCAGGATCTTGAATTTCAAGTGCATCCAATATCGTTCTTTCCGTTTGTCGGTCTACACCATTAAGCACATCAACCACTGCCTCAATTCCACCCGTTAGTGAATAATCCTGTGTAACGGTTGCTGATAGTTTTCTTTCAAGAATTTGTTCCACTTCATTAATGATCTCAGGAGAAGTACTATCCATGATTGCAATTCTTCTCGCTATATCTGCCTGTACTTCCTGTGGCAGCTCTGAAAGGATTTGTCCAGCTTGAGCTGGATCCAGATATGAAAGGATTAACGCAATCGTTTGCGGATGTTCATTTTGGATGAAATTTAGAATTTGGGCAGGATCTGCTTTTCTTGCAAAATCGAATGGCCGAACTTGCAGTGAAGAAGTCAGTCTATTAATAATAGTAGCAGCCTGATCGGGACCTAACGCTTTTTCCAGTACCTGTTTGGCATATCCAATGCCTCCCTGAGTAATATAATCCTGTGCTAGGGCAATATTATGAAACTCTTCTAAGATCTCTTCCTTTTCATGTGAATCTACTTTTCTAACACTAGAAATTTCAAGTGTAAGTCTTTCTATTTCTTCCTCGGATAAATGCTTATAAACAGAAGCAGACACATCTGGTCCAAGAGAAATAAGAAGGATGGCTGCTTTTTGCTTTCCAGTAAGTCCTTTTTTCTTTCGTTCTGACACCTTCATTCCTCCTAGTCTTCTGCAATCCAGCTTCGTAATAGTTTGGCAAATTCGTCCGGACGCTCTTTAGCCAATTTCTCAAGTTGCTTGCGTTTTAATGTAGATTCTGTTTCCTGTTCTTCAGATAAATCAGCAACTTCAAGCATCTCACTCTCTTGCAATTCTTCTAATTCGTCTAAATCAATATCGTCACGTTTTCTTGAACGAAGATATAGAATTAATAAAATAATGACAGCTAGTAGTAGAACGCCCCCTGCAATATACACCCAGATTGGGATCCTAGCTTGTTGTGGACTGTCAAATGTAACTTTTCCGTTAAATGGTTGTACTGAAAGAGCAATTTTATTGGCAAGGTCTGCATCTGTAAGTGCCGTGCCAACATTGTCTTTATCAATAGTCGTTCTGATAACCGTACTCAATATTTTCGTGATGTCATCTTGACTTTGTTGTGAAAGTGAGTTTACATCTTTAGGGTTTGGCGGTTCGACCATCACTTGAATACCTAGATCTTTTACCTTATATGGACTTTCCACGATTTGTTTCTTAATTCTATTAACTTCATAATTTATCGTTTCATCCATTTTGTCATAATCGCCGTTTCCATTTGCACCAGCTTGATACGAACCCAATGAATCAGAAGAATCCTCTGCTTGAGGTACGCCTCCTGCTACCGTATTATCACCTGTATACGTTTCATTTACCCGTTGTGCAGAAATTGCAATCCCTTCTAGATTTTCTTCATCTACAGGCGTTACAAGATTTTCTTCACGGTTTTCTTGTGTAAAATCGACATCGGCGGTTACCGAAACCACTACTTTATCTTGACCCATAATGGTCCCAAGCATGTTTTGCACTTGTCTTTGAATATCACGTTCGATTTCCTTCTTAATTTCATTTTGAGCAACAAAGGTGTTTCCCGAACTATTTTCATTTTTTAAATCAAAGTACTCAAAATTCTGGTTCATAATGACGATATTTTCAGTAGGTAAATTGGGGATACTTTTACTTACTAAATGGTATAGTGATTTAATTTGACCTTCATCAAATTTATGACCGGGTTTTGTATCGAGTACAATAGACGCTGACGCTTCTTCTGATGCATCACTAACGAAAATGCCTTTTTCCGGAAGATTAATCATTACGTTCGCATTATTTATTCCATCGATGTTCTTTATCAAATTTGCCAATTCAGTTTGCATCGAATCCAGTTTTAACACATTAAATTCATTGTCGGTCATGCCAAGACCCGCATTTTGTGCGAAAAACGAATAATCAATGCTCCCTGAATCCGGAATTCCTTCTGCTGCCAATTCAACCTTTAAAGTATCAACATTTTGCTCTGGGACCATAATCGTCGCCCCATTATCCTTAATCTCATTGGCAACTCCTCTGCTATCTAAGTTTTCTTTAATGCTTCCAGTCTCAGAGGGTGACAAATTACTATATAGTGGAACCATAGTGGTCCGTGTAAGAAGGATGGAGGATACTATGGCTATTAAGATTATTGCAGTGGCCATGCTAATCATCATGATTTTTTGCTTTTTGCTTTTACTTCCCCAAAATGCCGTTATTTTGCTTTTAAAATTGGTGATCACTTCATTCATCTTAATCCTCCGGTCATTCTTTTTAAGTTTAAGCTCGGTCTCCTTTCGTCAACCGCTCTATGAATTATTGTGGAGTTAAAGATACTTGTCAGATGTTCATTCTCATCATTTCTTGATAAGCTTCCACTGCTTTATTTCGCATTTCTAAAGTTAATTGAAGAGTTACACTTGCCTTTTGTGATGCAATCATTACTTCATGAAGGTCAACATTTTCCCCTTTTGCCATTTTGACTGTTAACTCATCAGAGACAGTTTGTGCTTCATTTACTTTATTCAAAGACTCCTTTAATGCAGCTGCAAAGCTTTGCTGGGCTTTAAATGGTGTAGAGAGTGGTGTTTGTTTTTGCGGGGTGATTGCCGGCAAAGATCCTTGATTAATAGAAATATCCATTCCAGTCATAACATACTATCTCCAATCTATTTTCCAATTTCCAAAGCTTTCATTAACATCCCTTTTGAAGCATTAAATACTGTTACATTTGCTTCGTATGAGCGTGTCGCACTCATTAGGTCAATCATTTCTCTTAACGGGTCAACATTTGGCATTTCCACGTAACCATCTACATTCGCATCCGGATGATTAGGGTTATAGATAAGTTTAAAAGGTGTCTCATCTTTAATAATTCTTGAAACATGTACGCCATTACCAGATCCTGTACTTTTATCCATTGCATTATGTAAATAATTCGAAAATTGATTTCCATTTTCCTGTAACACAACTGATTTTCTTTTGTATGCCTGCCATTGACCATTGACATACTCTGATCGAGTTGTTTCAGCGTTTGCCATATTAGAAGAAATGACATCCATTCTTAACCTTTGACTTGTTAAAGCTGATGCAGTCGTATTTAAACTTTGAAACATTCTAATCATCTTCCTCCCTTAATGACATTTAGCAACGAAGAAAATTTTCCGCTCGTTCTTTCAATTAAAGCATTGTAATAGATTTGATTGGATGCTAGATTACTCATTTGATTGTCGACATCCACACTATTGCCATTATTATTGTACTGTACATTATTTTGAACAAATACTTTACTTAGGTCAGAAGAAAGAGGTTTATATGTAAAATGCCTTTGATCTGTTCGATAAGCTTGAATGGAAGATTCTAAATCCAAACCGAAGGATTTAGATAATTTTACATCTTTCGCTTTATAATTCGGTGTATCTGCATTCGCTATATTTTCAGAAATAATTTTCTGCTTTGTGCTCGAATAATTCAATGCTTGCTCAAGGGTAGTAAAAGTAGAAGAAAAAATGTTCATCGTAACCCTCCTTCGTATTTAATGTTAAAAAAATATAATATCTGTAACAAAAAACACAATTGTATAATAACTATTTTAAAGAAGTTAACGAATGCTGTCCATTAAGATTCGACATAATTAACCATGCCAAAAGAACTATTTTAGTCGTTTTTTGTCTAATTTTGTAACATTTTTTCTATTTAGTGGAATAATTATTACAATATATGCTTTTTATTTCACTGATTAACAAAAATTCGACATAAATAATTCCACATTTGTTAATTGCCCTATTAACTATAAAGAAAATTTTGCATTTTTAACCGATACTTTAGAACTATTTTCAGTGAAATATATTTGAATTATGGCTACAAAATATTGTCATTGACAAAAATCTAGGTAATTAAATACAATTAATATCCTATTTTATGAAATAATTCCCTCTTATACATTATTTTCAGAAAACTCTATCTCAAAGTTTTGATTATCAAAAAGGGGATTAAGGAGAATTTACCTCTATTACAGTTAATCGACACTAACAACATTTTTCTAACATGTGCATTCTCAATTTCACAAAAAACGAAAGGAGGATGCTTCAAAATACGAGATAACAACTATTATGTAGACGTATTTTCAACCTATTTTTTGAAGTTCTGGTTTTTTTATAGAAGGTAAACAAAATGATATGCAGGAAACGTGCTTATCTCATCTAAAAATGAAAGCAATTGTTCTATATCTTAATGGATTTATTCATACAGAAAAAGGGGCGAAATGTAATATAACCAATAAGAGTTTGTAAATTTTGATCGAATAAGTATATAAATGGAGGGGCTGATTATTAATGACAAGCATGGTTTGATACATGGAAGTGATAAGTGCAGGAGAATATAAGAAATCCAAAACTTCATTTTTGAATACTTGATTGATACTAACACAAAGCGAATACCAAATAAATACGGCATGAGTCAGGTACACTACCTAGCTCATGCCGTATTATAGAACTCTTTTTAGGTGTCTACTTGACAGGTCCTCGTTCAACCCTTTAGACATCCTCTAATCAATCAATTAATTATTTTTTAATTTTTCAAGTTCCAATAAAAACTTATCGTTCAAGACTTTAATATACGTACCTTTCATTCCCAATGAACGTGATTCAATGACTCCAGCACTTTCTAATTTTCTTAATGCATTAACAATAACTGATCTAGTGATACCTACACGGTCTGCAATTTTAGATGCAACTAGAAGACCTTCACTGCCTTTTAGTTCCTCGAAAATATGTTCAATTGCTTCCAACTCACTATATGATAATGAGCTAATCGCCATTTGTACGATCGCTTTACTACGCGCTTCTTCTTCAATTTCTTCTGCTTTCTCACGTAGAATCTCCATACCAATTACCGTAGCTCCATATTCAGCTAAAATTAAATCATCATCATGGAATTGTTCTTGAAGACGAGCAAGCATCAAGGTTCCTAAACGCTCTCCACCACCAATAATAGGTACAATTGTTGTCAATCCACTCGCAAACAGTTCTTTGTTCTCAACCGGAAATGCTGTATATTCGCTCTCTATATTTAAATTAGAAGATGTTTCATGTAGATTGAATAAGTTTTTTGTGTATTCCTCAGGGAATTGTCTGTCTTTTAGCATTTGATTTATTCGCTCGTTTTCAATTTGCTGGTTAATAGCAAATCCTAAAAGCTTCCCTCTTCTACTTACAACGTATACATTCGATTCGATAACTTCACTTAAGCTTTCAGCCATTTCTTTAAAATTCACAGGTTGACCAGCCGCATTTTGCAGCATAGAGTTAATTTTTCTTGTTTTTTCTAATAAATTCATTACAGTTTTCCTCCTAAATTGCCTTGCTTCAATGATTAAATAGTTGTTGGGTCCAAATATCGTTTAATCTAGGAGAACTAACGAGTACACTCTCTTATTTGGTGATTCTTCTTTGGTTCATACTTCCTAGATTAAAGAATAAATTGACTTAAATCTTTATTTTGCACAATTGATCCTAGCTTCTCATCTACATATTGCGGAGTAATCTTTATTTTTTCTAATGTAATATCCGGAGCTTCGAATGAAAGATCCTCTAGAAGTCTTTCCATAATTGTATGCAGGCGACGAGCCCCTATATTGTCTGTATTTTGGTTTACTTCAAAAGCAACTTCCGCAATCCTACGAATAGCTTCGTCAGAAAATTCAATTTCTATACCTTCTGTTGCCAATAATGCCATATATTGCTTAATTAATGCATTATCTGGCTCATGAAGGATTCGCACAAAATCATCAACTGACAACTTAGTCAATTCTACACGAATTGGAAAGCGTCCTTGAAGCTCGGGAATTAAATCTGACGGTTTCGCAATATGAAAAGCTCCAGCAGAGATAAATAATACATGATCGGTTTTTACAGAACCATATTTCGTTACAACCGTAGAACCTTCTACAATTGGTAAAATATCACGCTGGACACCTTCTCTAGAAACATCCGCAGAAGAGCTTCCAGATTTCTTACTGGCAATTTTATCAATTTCATCAATAAAAATAATGCCCGTTTGTTCAGCTCTGTACACCGCTTCTTGCGTTACTTCATCCATATCAATCAATTTACCCGCTTCTTCATTCGCTAATACAATTCTTGCTTCACTTACCTTTAATTTTCGCTTCTTTTGCTTTTTAGGCATTAAGCTGCCAAGTGCATCTTGCATATTCATACCCATCTGTTCCATTCCCGAACCTTGGAGCATATCAAACATCGATGCTTGCTGTTCTTCGACTTCAACAGTGATGAGTTCATTTTCTAGTTCACCAAGTGCAAGCTTTTCTTTCACAATTTTCCGCTTTTCCCGCAGGCTTAAGTCTTCGGCTGATTTTGTGGATTCTTCTTCAAAGGAATCATTCGTTCCACCACCAAAAAATACCTCTAGCGGATTTTTAAAATTCGATTGTTTTTTACTTGAAGGAACAAGTAACTCAATCAGGCGGTTATTTGCATTTTCTTCTGCCCGTTCCTTTACGCTTTCTTTCTTTTCTTCTTTGACAAGCCGTACAGATGTTTCAACCAAATCACGAACCATAGACTCAACATCTCTACCGACGTATCCAACTTCAGTAAATTTAGTTGCCTCTATTTTTATAAAAGGAGCACCTACTAGCTTAGCCATTCTTCGAGCAATTTCAGTTTTCCCTACTCCTGTTGGACCGATCATTAGGATGTTTTTAGGAACAACTTCATCACGTAATTGATCGTTCAGTAAACTGCGGCGATAACGATTACGAAGGGCAACAGCTACAGCACGTTTCGCATCACGCTGTCCAACAATGTATTGATCAAGCTTTTCAACGATTTGCCTCGGTGTTAAATTCGATTTGTTTGCCATATCACACAGCTCCTCTCACTTACAATTCTTCTACAATAATATTTGTATTAGTAAACACACAGATTTCTGCAGCTATTTTTAAAGATGATTGAGCGATTTCTTTTGCGGTTAAGTTTTCACCCGAGAATTGCTTTAGCGCACGACCAGCAGCTAAAGCATAGTTCCCTCCAGATCCGATAGCAAGAATTCCGTCATCAGGTTCAATCACTTCACCAGTTCCAGAAACAAGTAGCAAGTCATTTTGATCCATAACAATTAGCATCGCTTCTAATTTGCGCAAAATATTGTCACTCCGCCATTGCTTTGCCAATTCTACAGATGCCCTTTGTAAATTCCCATTATATTCTTCGAGTTTTGCTTCGAACATTTCAAATAATGTAAAAGCATCCGCAACAGAACCAGCAAACCCAGCTAATACTTTTCCGTTAAAAAGCCGACGTACCTTTCTCGCCGTATGCTTCATCACTACTGAATTTCCTAACGTAACCTGCCCATCTCCGGACATGGCACATTCACCTTTATGCGAAATAGCAAAAATTGTAGTTGCATGAAATTCTCCCATAACGATTCTCCTTTTAAAAGCTGTTAAGCTCTCGGATGTGATGCATTGTAAACTTTTCTTAATTGTTCTTTTGTTACATGTGTATAAATTTGTGTTGACGAAATTTTAGAATGGCCCAATAATTCTTGGACTGTCCTTAAATCCGCACCATTATTCAAAAGATGTGTGGCAAATGAATGCCTCAGCATATGAGGATGCAATTCTATATCTTTTGCAACTTTTTTTATAATTGCTGTTAGTATATAACGCACCCCTCTTGGTGTTAGTGGATCTCCACGAAAATTTATTAACAAAAAGGGATGGGACTTCGTATGTGCGGTCATCACTTTTGCTCTTCCATCTTGTATGTAAGAAGCTAGAGCATCTTTGGCATATTGGCCCAATGGCATATAGCGGTCTTTTTTTCCTTTACCATGTACTAAAACGGTACCTAGAGAAAAATCAAGATCTTGAAGCTTAATATCACAGCCTTCACTGACACGTATCCCAGTTGCATATAACAATTCCAATAAAGCAGCATCTCTTAATCCCATTGGTGAATCAAGTTCCAGTGATGAAAACAATTGATTCAACTCTTCTTCGTATAAAAAACGCGGCAACTTTTGATCTTTTTTAGGAAGCGTTACAAGGGAGAAAGGGTTCTCTTTCACAAGCCCCTCACGCATTAAAAATTTATAAAAACTCCGTAAGCAGGATGTTTTCCTTGCAACTGTTCGTTTGGAAAGATTTCTTTCGTATAACTGCGTCAAAAATAAGCGCGCATCAAAATATTCAACAGAATCAATCGACTGCATACCTTGTTCAGTCATGAACAAAACAAATTCTTCGATATCCCGTTGATAACTTTCAATGGTATAGTGTGAACAATTTTTTTCGATTTGCAAATATTCTATAAAAGAAGGTAAAGCTTGATTTGCGTATAACATTCAGTACACCTCGCAAAGGCTATTAAATAGTATCACATTTTAATATCGGAGGCAAACAAATTTACAAATTCTTCATAAATTTCTGAATTGTTTCCAACGCTCTAGATGCATGCTTCTCATTTCGTTCTTTCTTCCCTCTGATTTTCTCATCAAGCTCTGGAAAAATACCAAAGTTTGCATTCATTGGTTGGAATGTTTTTGCATTGGTGGCTGTTATATATCGCGCCATGCTACCGATTGCCGTTTCAGCTGGGAATGTAACTGGTTCCTGCCCTAATGCCACTTTCGCGGCATTAATACCAGCAACTAGTCCTGAGGCTGCTGATTCTACGTACCCTTCAACACCTGTCATTTGACCAGCAAAAAATAAATCTTCACGATTCTTAAATTGATAAGTCGGTTTTAATACTTTAGGTGAATTAATGAACGTATTTCGATGCATAACCCCGTAACGTACAATTTCCGCATTCTCAAGACCTGGAATTAATTGAAGGACTTCCTTTTGAGGCCCCCATTTTAAATGTGTCTGAAAACCGACAAGATTGTAAAGAGTTCCGGCTGCGTCATCTTGACGTAATTGAATAACGGCATATGGCCTTTTTCCTGTTTTCGGATCTTCAAGACCAACAGGTTTCAGCGGTCCAAATAACATCGTTTTTTTCCCTCTAGACGCCATTACTTCGATCGGCATACAACCTTCGAAGAAGATTTCCTTCTCAAACTCCTTAAGTGGAACAGTCTCTGCAGCAATAAGCGCATCATAAAAACGGTTGAATTCTTCTTCAGTCATCGGACAATTCAAATATGCTGCCTCTCCCTTATCATAGCGAGATTTCAGATATACCTTATCCATATTGATGCTGTCTCTTTCAATAATCGGCGCAGCTGCATCATAAAAGTACAAATATTCTTCATCCATAATTTCCTGCAGCTTTTCTGAAAGCGCTTGGCTTGTTAAGGGCCCTGTTGCAATGATAGTCGGACCTTCAGGTATTTCTGCCATTTCTTCATTCACTACCGTAACATTGGGATGATTTCTCACCAACTCTGTCACTTTGCCGGCAAATTCATGGCGGTCAACCGCCAAAGCTCCTCCTGCTGGAACCGCACATGCATCTGCAGCTAGCATGATGACGGAATTCAGCTGCCGCATTTCTTCTTTCAAAACTCCAACAGCGTTTGTCAAAGCATTGGCACGCAAAGAGTTGCTACAAACAAGTTCAGCAAATTTATCTGTATGGTGGGCAGGTGTTTGCTTAACAGGCCGCATTTCGTATAGATTCACTTTAACTCCACGATTAGCAAGTTGCCAGACCGCTTCACTACCAGCTAGTCCAGCCCCGATTACATTGACAACTGTTTCTTTCATTTTACGTACCTCCGCATATAAATATGAATATGAATATCAAGTATATGTAAATCATGCTTATCTTTCCCAAACACTCACAACGAGAAATCGTTTCTGTTACTATCAGCAATAGTAAATTATATAACCTACAGAAACTCCTTGTCCACTGCATTTTACCTTACATACAGGAAAGATGAAAGTTTCAAGCATTATCACCAACTATTTACTAATAAATACCTCTCTCTCTTACATTTTTGTCAGTAAAAGGAGACGTAATGAGAGTTAATCGACATCACTTACCAATTATATAAAAAACTAGATGATGTGTAATTTTATAAAGTGACACTTCATTCAGTCGGGTTTTCTTCATCCGCCATCTAAACTCTAAACCTTTAGGTGCATGCTTTACTGCCCGGTAATGCAGATTAAAATAGTCACTCTACGCCAATATAAAAGTTTCTTTTAAATAAAGTTAAAAAGGTGAGCTATACACTCACCTTAAAAACTAATTCTGTGGTGTTTCTTTATAGTCACAGTTTACACACTGTACTTGTACACCTTTTTTCAATTTTTTCTCTACTAATGTTGCTTCACATTTCGGACATGGTCTTGGTAGTGGTTTGTCCCAAGAAATAAAGTCACACTCCGGATAACGATCACATCCATAGAATAGGCGGCGTTTTTTACTTTTTCTTTCAATAATATTACCATCATGACACTTCGGACATTTCACACCGATTTCTTTCACTATCGGTTTTGTATTGCGGCAATCCGGAAAATTACTACAGGCCATAAATTTCCCATAGCGGCCCATTTTGAAAACCATTGGATTTCCGCATTCCTCACAGTCTTCCCCTGCCGGTTCATCCTTGATTTCTACTTTTTCCATTTCTGCTTCTGCTTTTATTAGATGGACTTCGAATTCCTTATAAAATTCATCAATTACTTGGACCCATTCTATATTACCGGCCTCAACATTATCGAATTCGCGTTCCATTTTAGCGGTGAATGCCAAGTCAAGTACATCCGGAAAGAACTCCATAATTAATTCTAGAACAATTTCTCCTAGCTCTGTCGGTATAAAACGTTTATTATCGAGCGATACATACCCTCTTTTTTGAATGGTATCTAAAGTTGGTGCATATGTGGAAGGGCGTCCTATTCCTAATTCTTCAAGCATTTTTACAAGTCTTGCCTCCGTATATCTTGGCGGTGGCTGAGTGAAATGCTGCTTCGGTTCGATATCTTTTGAAAAAAACGTATCGCCTTCCTTCACTTCAGGAAGCATATTTTCTTTTTCTTCCACTGAATCATCAGTACCTTCTACGTATACTTTCATGAATCCAGGAAACTTTATTTTAGAACCATTTGCTCTAAAAATAATATCAGCATTAATTAAATCAACTGTCATCGTATCCATAACCGCTGATGCCATCTGACTAGATACTAAGCGCTCCCAAATTAATTTATATAAGCGAAATTGGTCTCTCGATAAATATTCTTTAACGGAACTAGGATCTCTAAGCGAACTAGTCGGCCTGACTGCTTCGTGAGCATCTTGGGAATTCGTTTGCTTTTTATCTTTTCGTTCTTCCTTTAGAATATATTCCTGACCATATGCATTTCCGATAAAACTACGAACTTCTTCTTTAGCACTGTCTGAAATACGAGTGGAATCTGTTCTCATATAAGTGATTAATCCAATCGTTCCTTCTTTTCCTAGTTCGATCCCCTCATACAGCTGCTGAGCTAGCATCATTGTTTTTCTTGCACGGAAATTCAACTTTCTTGCAGCTTCTTGTTGTAGCGAAGATGTTGTAAATGGGGCTGCAGGGTTACGTTTTCTTTCCTTTTTTGTCACCTTATTGATTTTGAATTCACTTCCGGTGATGGCATCCAATACCTGTTTAACATCATCTTCTGACTTAAGTTCAACACGTTTTCCTGCTTTACTGAAAAAAGATCCTTCGAATTGGTCATTCCCTTTAAGAAAATCGGATTTAATCGTCCAATATTCTTCTGGCTCAAAGCCCTTAATTTCTTTTTCCCGGTCAATGATCATCCGTACCGCAACAGACTGAACACGTCCAGCACTTAGACCTTTTTTGACTTTCTTCCATAATAAAGGACTAATGTTGTATCCGACTAAACGATCAAGGATTCTTCGTGCTTGCTGAGCATCCACTAAATCCATATTGATTGGACGAGGGGTTTTAAACGACTCTTTAATTGCTTCTTTTGTAATTTCATTAAATACCACTCGACAATCTGATGCAATATCTACACCTAGACTGTGAGCTAAATGCCATGCAATCGCTTCCCCTTCCCTGTCAGGGTCAGCTGCGAGATAGATTTTCTTCGCTTTTTTTGCAGCTGTTTTCAGTTCCTTTAGTACAGGACCTTTTCCACGAATTGTGATATATTTCGGGTTATACTCATGTTCGACATCTACACCCATTTGACTCTTAGGCAAATCACGAACATGTCCCATAGAAGCTCTTACTTTATATTTCTTTCCTAAATAACGTTCTATTGTTTTCGCCTTTGCTGGTGATTCCACTATTACCAAGTATTCTGACATTCAATCAATCCTCCTCAAGAGGTAATATAAATCTTCACTATTATTAATCATAGAAAAATCATTTGTCAATCTTCTTTCATTTTTTATTTTATTTCGCATATAAGAAATTGATTTCAAAAAAGAGATTAAAACAGGACTATGATGCAAAATCTATACTAGTATTACTAAATTATCAACCTTTTTCTATAGATTTTTATTTTTTTCAAGAAAGGAATAAATTTATGTAATTCACGAAAATTCTTGGTACATATTTCACTATTTGTATATCTATTATAATAATCTGACTATGCTTTTTTTTCATTATAATCAGATTTCTTTCAATAGGAAATAGGTTTTATAAAGTGACTCTTCATTCAGTGGGGGTCTTACCGCCCGTTAATACAGGATAAAATAAAAAAGAGGACACCTCGAAAAGACTGCCCTCCTCCATTCAAATCGTTTATTTTCACACTAAGACTTAACACCTAGGAAACTCGTATTCAATAGAAGAAAATAGGTGTAAATTACTTAATATACGATCTCTACGTCAATGTCTGCTGCTGTAAGTACCATCTTAGCTCCTTCTTGAATCAAGAAATTCGACCCGTCTGATAATTCGCTCGTAATGTTTCCTGGTATCGCAAAAACCTCACGCCCTTGCTCCAATGCAAGATTCGCTGTTATCAGAGAACCACTTCTCGCCTTTGCTTCAACAACAAATACCCCTTTGGATAATCCACTAATAATTCGGTTTCTTACCGGAAACATCCATGGTTCGGGGCGTCTTGATGGCGGAGTTTCTGAAATGAGTAATCCGTATTTGATTATATTTGTGGCCAAGGGAATATTGCTAACAGGATACATATGATAGTGGCCACCTCCGAGAATACCGATTGTCTTTCCTTTGCAAGCGATCGCTATTCGATGTGCAGCAGCATCAATTCCTGTCGCTACGCCACTGATAATGACATAATCCTTCTTAATAAGAGGTGGCAATACCCTTTTTAGGGCTTCCACACCGTACTCAGACGGCTGTCTCGATCCGACCACCCCTAAACTGTGCTCAAAGGTTAACAAGCTTCTATCACCTCTTAAATAAAGAACCCAAGGCGGATCATAGATTTGTTTTAAGAGATTTGGATAATCATCATCTACGATCGTTACAATTTCAATATCATTATTTTTATATTGTTGAATCAGTTCTTGAATATTTAAATGATGAAGATCATGATAAAAGATTTGTAGTTTAGTAACAGGGATTGGAAGGATTTTTTGCCATTGGGTAAAGGATTGAGTATAAAGTGTCGTTAGAGAGGGGTCTGCTAAAAGAATCTTTTTCATGGTTTGCCATCCTACACCGCGACAATGGTGTAAATGAATGATTTTATCGGTAATGTTCAATGTAGATCACTCCTATAGCGGTTTTTAACGTGGGGAACAATCGTTGACAAAATTAGAGGCTGTCTCAAAAGAGGAAGACCTCGGAACAACACACAGTATTACGTCTTATATACGCACTGTATTTTTCGTAGTTGCTGTCTCAAAACCATGGTTTTGAGACAGCCTCATGTATCAAAAATTAATTTGTCTTACATTGTTCGTAGATGCCTTTTTCTTTTAGGACAGTAATTAGTGTTTCACCCATTACAGCTGGGGTTTCAGCGACTTTAATTCCACATTCATTCATAACGCGGATTTTTTCATCTGCTGTTCCTTTTCCACCAGAGATGATTGCACCAGCATGTCCCATTCTTTTTCCTGGAGGAGCTGTGCGCCCACCGATGAAGCCAACAACCGGTTTCGTCATATTAGCTGCTACCCATTTCGCAGCTTCTTCTTCAGCAGTTCCACCAATTTCACCAATCATGATGACTGCATATGTTTCAGGATCTTCATTGAATTCTTTAAGCACATCGATGAAGTTTGTTCCATTTACTGGATCTCCACCAATTCCAACTGCACTAGTTTGTCCAATCCCAGCTTGTGTCAATTGATGAACGGCTTCATACGTTAACGTACCAGAGCGAGAAACGACACCAACATGACCTTTTGTATGGATGTATCCTGGCATAATGCCAATTTTACATTCATCTGCCGTAATAACGCCTGGACAGTTTGGTCCAATTAAGCGAGTTTTCTTGCCTTCCATATAACGCTTCACTTTCACCATATCCATAACTGGGATATGTTCTGTAATACAAATTGCAAGATCTAATTCTGCATCTGTTGCTTCTAGAATCGCATCTGCGGCAAATGGAGCTGGTACATAAATCACGGATGCAGTGGCACCAGTTGCATTAACAGCTTCAAGCACTGTGTTATAAACTGGCACACCTTCAACTTCAGTTCCACCTTTTCCTGGAGTTACTCCACCAACAATCTTTGTTCCATATTCCAACATTTGTTTTGTGTGAAATAAAGCCGTTGAACCAGTAATACCTTGAACAATGACCTTAGTATCTTTATTAATAAATACGCCCATTTTTGGTCCCCCCTGCCTATTATCCTACAAGTGATACGATTTTTTGTGCACCGTCTGCCATCGATTCAGCAGGTGTCAAATTCAAACCGGAATCTTTCAAAATCTGTTTACCTAGTTCAACGTTTGTCCCTTCAAGACGAACAACAACTGGAACATCAAGCCCTAATTGTTTAGCTGCTTCAACCACACCTTCAGCAATTACATCACACTTCATAATTCCGCCAAAAATGTTTACAAAAATACCTTTTACATTTTTGTCAGATAAAATAATTTTGAATGCTTCTGTAACTTTTTCTGCAGTCGCACCGCCGCCAACATCAAGGAAGTTCGCTGGGTCGCCACTGTAATGTTTGATGATATCCATCGTAGACATCGCAAGACCTGCACCGTTTACCATACAACCGATATTTCCAGTTAATGAAATATAGCTTAAGTCATATTTCGATGCTTCAATTTCTTTTGGATCTTCTTCGTCAAGATCACGGTATTCTAAAATATCTTTATGACGGAATAAAGCGTTATCATCAAAGTTCATTTTAGCGTCCAATGCCATTACACTTCCGTCACCTGTTATTACAAGTGGATTGATTTCTGCAATTGAACAATCTTTTTCAACAAATGCAGTATATAGACCCAACATGAACTTTACAGTTTTATTGATTAATTCCTTAGGGATATTAATATTAAAAGCAATTCTCCTAGCTTGGAATGCTGATAAACCAACAACTGGATCAATTACTTCCTTAAAGATTTTTTCAGGTGTCTTTTCTGCCACTTCTTCGATTTCCGTTCCGCCTTCTTCTGAAGCCATTAGAACGACACGCGATGTATCACGGTCCAAAACAAGACCCACATAGTACTCTTTCTTAATGTCGCAGCCTTCTTCAATCAACAGACGCTTCACTTCTTGCCCTTCAGGACCAGTTTGGTGAGTGATAAGCGTTTTCCCAAGAATTTCTTCTGCATATGTACGCGCTTCATCAAGATTTTTCGCAACCTTAACACCGCCCGCTTTACCGCGGCCGCCTGCGTGAATTTGAGCTTTCACAACAACAACTTCTGTTCCTAGTTCTTTGGCGGCCTCAACGGCTTCCTCAACAGTGTATGCTACACGGCCACTCGGAACAGATACCCCGTATTGTTTGAGGATCTCTTTACCTTGATACTCATGGATATTCATTTCCCATCCTCCTTGTCAACTATAAAACTATTAAAATGATAAAACGCAAAACACATATCCCATTTTACACCAAATTCGAATGATGTACATGATAAACATGTTAAAAAGCCGGAATTAAACAACCAATCATTTTAATCCGTCTCATCGAAATGGTCCTAACTTCTCTTCGATTTACAGAGAAGCTAACTATATTAAATATAACGTTTTCATATGGGATGAAATAGCTTACGTTTTCATTGTATATAATGGAATTTTACTTGTCTACTTAAACCCACTAAAACTTTTCTACAATTCTTTTTACTCCGAGAATTAGCTAGTTCAATAAATGATCTATAATGGTGAAATCTTGACCTGATTTTATATACTTTAATAGACTTAGGTCTTCCTCAATAACTCGGCCGACTACATTTACTTTTCCATTAATCGGCAAATTCCTTTTCACAATTTGCATTTCCCCTTGATAACGACCATACCGTTCATTATCGATCGTTATGCTACCTACTACTCTTTCAGTTGTATTCTCGGGGTGAATGCTATAATTCTGGTTCGCGGTATAAATTCTTGATGTTTCTGATCGAATGACATCCCGCGCAGCATCCATGCGATTACAATGGTCTAGGGCGATGATGGATTTTGTTGGCGGATGCTGTGTATATAAGATACTTCTTAGCGGAATTGTACCATCCATTACTTTTTTAAATTGGAAAATGGTATCTTTTTTAAGCGAAATGTCTCCAATCGCCACCTTGTCTACACCGCATGCATGAATTAACTCAAGATAAGATTGAAAGGGCGATACATTACGGTGTTTCTCGAGTGTAGGCAATCCATCGTAAAGTGGCCCTCTGAGCACCCCATCTCCTGGAGCAAATGCCATTACCTTAAATCCTAATTTCTTAAGCATCGTGTTTTGTTTAATAAAGTCCCCCTTATCAAGACCTGTTTCGATTCGAGGATAATAATTATGCCATGCCTCTGTTTGATTCAGATTGATATTTTCTTTTAAAAGATCTTGAAAAAAATCAAGATTAATTGTACTCGCATTCAACGCAATCTTCATAGTGTGTGAAAGTTTAGCAATGGTAGAGGGCTCCATGCCATAATCAACCCTTAATCCATTTACTCCCCACTCCTTTATTTCTCCAATGGTTTCCGGTGTGAATCCTAAAAGCTGAAAGGCAATAGGAGAAATGTCGGCCATCAAATCCATATTGTATGATAGCGCCTGTCTACCTAAAGTTTTTAGTAAGTCCTTAAAGTGAGTCGAATCGTCTTCAGGTATATGAATTGAGGTGAAAATAAACTGAAATCCCACCTGTGACATTTCTTTTAGATACGCATCCTGTTCTTCATCACTTATGTGTCCAAGATAAACTGAACATCCTAACATCATCATTCCTCCTACACAAGTCGTTTAAATTCAAAAAAGAAGAGGGTGTCCCATAACGAAAGGTCACACCCTTTCGGAACACCTCTTCCCATCACTTAATATTATCAGCCATTCCTTCTTTAAAACCGAAAAGGTAGGTGAAAATAAAGCCAAAAGCATACGCAACTAAAAGCCCGAGAAAATACATCACATATTTCCCATCGATTAGCGGAATAAGTGATAGACCTGATACTCCAATCCCCGTTGAAGCCGTTTGTGCAAATGCCTGGAAAGCGCCACCCATTGCACCGCCAAGACAAGCAGTTAAAAACGGCCGCCCAAGTGGTAATGTAACCCCGTAAAGTAAGGGTTCGCCAATTCCTAAAAATCCAACAGGCAATCCACCCTTGATAATATTCTTCAATTTCTTATTTTTCGTTTTGACAAAAATAGCAATAGCTGCACCGACTTGACCAGCTCCAGCCATCGCTAAAATTGGAAGCAGAATTGTAACACCAGTACTCGAGATTAATTCCATATGGATTGGGGTTAAGCCGTGGTGAAGACCGACCATTACAAGTGGTAAGAATGTACCTGCTAGTATAAAGCCGGCGAATACTCCACCATATTCAATAATCGCATTAATTCCATTTGTAATTCCTGCTGTAAAATAACCGCCAATTGGCTGGATTAGCAATAACGTTAAAAAACCAACAAATAAGACCGTAATTAAAGGTGTTAAAATAATATCAACGGCATTTGGGATGATTGTACGAACTCGTTTTTCGGTAGCGGCCATCAGCCAGGCTGCAAAGATCACAGCAAATAATCCGCCACGTCCCGGTTGAAGCGCTTCTCCAAACAACTCTACGGTGGCAAGGGCAGGGTTGAAGATGAAGATTCCAGCAATGGCCCCGAGTGCCGGTGTGCCACCAAATTCTTTTGCCGTATTCCAACCGACAAGTACACCTAAGTAGGCAAAAATACCGCCACCCATAAATAATAATAACTGCATCCAAGTTGCTGTAGGATCAACACCTGCGTTCTTGGCAAAGTTGGCTGCTCCATTTATAATACCTGAAGCAACTAAAGCAGGGATTAGTGGGATAAAAATATTACCGATTTTTCTTAGCAAATTTTTAAAAGGTGTATTGTTTTTCGAACGTATTTCATTGTGCTTTATCGTTGCTAAATCATCCAATTTTTCTTCATCCACTTCACCTACAGCAAGACCTGTAAGCGCACTCATTTCTAAAGCCACTTTATTTACCAACCCTGGTCCGATGACAATCTGTAAGGTTTCGTCCTCAATAACTCCCATTACCCCTTCTACCGCTTTAATTTCGACAATGTTTGCTTTGCCAGCATCTTTCAACTGCAAGCGTAGTCTAGTCATACAATGAGCAACTTGACTAATATTCGAGGCTCCTCCGACTTTTTCACTTATCTCTTTTGCTAAGCGTTCTTCCTTTCTCATTTCTTTCCCCCACCCTCTTTATTAGATGACTAATTTCCATGAAATAATTTTAATCGAACCAACTCCATTTCCAGATTTTCAGGAGTTGGTTCATTCTATGATGCTGATACGAAAAACATGTTCTAGCCGATTTTAATTTCCGTTAGTATTTTCTTTCATTAATTCCTCGATTGCTGCTTTTAGTTCCCCATGATGTTTATTCAATGTTTCTTGTACGTCGTTTCCCTCTACCCCTGTTACAATTGATAGAATAGCAGTTTTAACAGAACCATATTTCTGTAAAGCATCCTCTGCGTCTGTTATAGTTGCACCTGTTGCTTCTACGACAATAGCCTTTGCCCGTACACGAAGTTTTTCATTGGTTGGTTGCACATCAACCATTAAATTGCTATACACTTTACCTATTTTAATCATGCTGGCTGTTGTAAGCATATTTAACACTAGCTTCTGAGCTGTCCCTGCCTTCATTCGGGTCGAACCAGTAATTACCTCAGGTCCTGCTTCTACAAACATTGATATGTCAGCTACACTTTCCATTTCTGAGTGGGGACTGCAAATAACAGCACCTACAGTTGCTCCTAGTTCTCTCGCTTGTTTCATCGCTGAAATTGTGTAAGGTGTTCGACCGCTGGCAGCAATTCCAATCACACAATCCTTCTCTGAAACATGTAAGTTTTTAATATCTTCTATAGCTTGTTCTTGGTCATCTTCAGCTCCCTCTACCGCCAATTGAAGCGCCTTCAAACCACCGGCAATAAGGCCAACTACAAGACTTGGATCGGTTCCATACGTTGGGGGACATTCTGAAGCATCAAGAACACCCAATCTTCCACTCGTTCCTGCTCCAACATAAATTAGCCTTCCGCCATTTTGAAAAGAATTCACAATTTTATCAACCATATCGGCGATTTCAGGAAGAATAGACTCAACTGCTGCAGGAACTTTTTTATCTTCCTGATTAATCATTTTTATGACATCAATACTGGAAAGTTCATCGATATTCATCGTATTAGGGTTTCTTTTTTCAGTTAAAATATTGTTTAAATTCATCCAATTTCTCCTCCTCTATATTCGTGTAATAAGCAGGTACTTTTAAAAAAATTGATTGGAATATAGTTTTATATGAAAATTTATTCCAATCATTTTTTACATATTCACCAAAATAAAAGAGTCAGACTCCACAACTACAATACACAGCTTATTGTGTATGAAGTGTGAAGTCCGACCCTTACTTTTTATATCCTAAATTATCATTTTTTTGTTTATTCGCTTCTTTATCTGCCTTATATACAAAAGCAAATACTTCCGCAACCGCAATGTATAACTCTTCTGGTATTTTTTTATTTATGTCCAGCTTACCAAGTAGCTCTGCTAATGATGGATCTTCCTGAATCGGGATATTATGTTCTTTGGCCGCTTCAAGAATGTTTTCTGCAACTTTTCCTTTGCCTTTTGCAAGTACTTTCGGGACTGATTCTTTTTTTGCATCGTATTGCAGAGCAATCGCTGCTTTTCGTTTTTCACTCATATTCGTAAATCCAATCCACTATAAGTATCGTTCATATTAATGGCAACTTGTGACTTTTTCTTTAGCTGTGTCTTTCCAGCCTCGTTTTCAAAAACAATACTTGATAACTTATAGTCCATTTCCTCTAAATTTTTCTTTAGCACTTCAATAAATGGCGTCACAAGCATTTCAAGCCGATCAGGATGTTCATGGATAATCGACACGTTAACAACACGATTTTGAACGCCCATATCAATGATTGTTTCTTTAAGAGATTCAAGTTCTAAATAAAAGAGAATTCGGCAATATGCCGGGTCTATCGTACCATCTTTTTTTCTTCTTCCCGTCCACTGCATCGTTAAATCAGTTTGATGTGTCCCCATTGTTAATGGAATTTGCATGAACAGCTGTTGAAGCGGACCATTTTCCTGAGCCAGAATTTGCTGGGCTGTAATTCGTTGAATAGCCTGCTCCGCCGAATTTTTAACGGTCATTGACAGATCCTCCTGCATCAATTTCATTAATAATGGTTTTAGCGTTTCCAATTGATTATCGGATACTTGCTTTTCTGTAGCTAAGACGGATTCAAATCCAAATCCCATTTGAGATATGATCTTTTTGAATGAAGAAGATAACGATCCAGCATTCGAAAAATTGACTACTTTAAAATCGTTTTGTAAAACAGATTTTAATGCAACAGTTTGGGGTTCCGTTGTATCAGTTACGATTTGGTCAGATGTAGCAACTTTTAGTAAAAGTTCACCGATCTTACTGCTTGCCACTTGAACTGTATCTGGATTATTGTTTAATAGCTTTATCACTGGATTTTGTCCTTGGTCAGCACTGATAAAAGCCTTCGCTTCAAAATTTGCATGAACAGCCGACAAGAGCGTTTTTGCAAGTGACGTGATATGTAGGTTTTGTCTTTCTCCAGCATTACGTAATAAACGATTTAATTCACTTAATATATCGTTTGTTTCAGTAGGCTGAATGAGTCCTTGACTGGAAAGATACGATAAACCCTCCCTTACGACAGCTGTTGCATTGCTTCTTCCCGAAGGCATGATTTTGTCTAGAAAAGCAGACAGTAACTCTGATTCAGATACATGATGAGGAATTAACCCAGCATTTTGCAGGAGTGTATAGGCTCCCTCACGGACATGAACAGGAGTTTCAGCTTTTAACCATAGCGAAAGGACCTTTTGCATACCCATTTTTTCCATTAACTCTTGTTTCGGAAGTACAAGAGTTTCTAGTAGTTCTTTTGTTTGCGCCGAAGTAGGCGTGTGTTTTTCACTTTTTAATAGATTCTGAAGAAGAGTTGACAAAATGATATGAAATGGTTTTCCGTTTTCCACAGATTGTAGGGCCATAAATACATCTTTTACAAACGGAAGCTCTTGAACAAGCATCGTTTTAATGATGGTAAGTCCTTGACCTGTTATACTAGAATCCTTAAAAAAACGAAGTGACTCCTCCATAATCTCTTTTGTAATCGGCAATTCATTTTTCAAAAAATAGTCTGCAATGAAGGTTGCTTCTTTGCTCTTGCCCAGAGATAGATGTGTTAGTACTTGTTCTGCCGCCTTACTACTTCCCATCTCACTTGAAGCAATAGCTTCAAGAAGCTTTAAACGGACTTGTCCGTCATCTGGTTGCACTTGAAGCCAATATCTTTCTCCAGCCTTCAAAGGTACATCCAAAGCCGCCATAACCATTTGTGAACCGATTTGTACCGATGCCATATTATTCGGAAACAGCTTTGTCATTTTCCCAAGCAAAATTTGGCCACTATGGAATGTCATTTTCCCTTGAAGCCCATCCACCGGTCTTGTGTGCGTTAGTAATTGAGTCGGTTGCATTATGCCACATCCTAAAACCATTCGTTTTATTTCTAGTACGTGTTCAAAAAGGAAGATAAAAAGTTCAAGGAACACATCTCTGGAACCTTGCGCGTATACAGCAACATTTGTGACTGGACTTACACAGGTTGTGCTGACTTCTATGTTGCGCACAGGACATGCGCGATGACATAATTCTCAAGCTAGTTTACCGAACTCTTTGAATATCCTCTCTAAGACATTTCTTTTACAGGTGAAAAACTCCTCCTATGCCATGGAGTGATCCCAAATTGTTCTAATCCTTCTAAATGCGCTTTCGTTCCATATCCCATATTCTTCTCAAATGCATAGTGTGGGTACTGAACTGCATACTCTTTCATCATTCGATCTCGCGTTACTTTTGCTATGATTGATGCTGCCGCAATTGAGATACTTTTACTATCGCCTTTTATTATCGACAGCTGTGGAACAGGAATTTCAAGTTTCATTGCATCAATTAGTAAATAGTCTGGCAATATACTTAGATTCTTTATCGCCATTAGCATCGCTTTCTTTGTTGCTTCATAAATATTTATTTTATCAATTTCTTCGTTATCTATAATACCTGTACCAATTGCCACCGCTTGATCGCGGATGATATCAAAATAATGATTTCGCTTTGTTTCGGATAACTGCTTTGAATCAGTAAGACCTAGACAGTAAAAGTCTTCCGGTAGGATCACAGCACAAGCGACAACAGGTCCGGCGAGTGGCCCGCGACCTACTTCATCAATTCCAGCAACAATTGAGAAACCTTGTTTTCTAAGTTCAGTTTCATTTGTACACATTTGTTTAAATGCTTTTTGTAAATGGAGCTCTTTTTGATAATGATTGTTCCATTTTAGTAAAAGATCACTCACACCTTTTCGATCATCCATTTTACATTGATCAAGGAAAAGATCACTGGGTTCTTTAATTGTAGATAGTCTTTCGGCAATGTCCTTTATTTTCATATTCTTTGTCATTTTTTTCACCTTTGTGTTATTTATCGGCATCTTCATAATACTTTTTATAATCTGTAATACAAAACTTGTATGGCGTTAAAACGCCACCTAATCGCAATGATAGCGGTGCGGAGCCGAAATTTTGAATATTTCTTGATAAAATCAGTATACCCGCTAAGTTGGCTAGATTAGTAAGTCGCGAAGCCTAAGTCCCCATGTCCTCCATACAAAAAAAGCAGGAATTTGCGTCAAACAGTTTGACTGTTTACATGCACTCCTGCTCCTTATTCATTCTTCAGTTTGTTCAGCCATATCACTTGGCTTTTCAAAGGTTAATGGGCCCATTTTTTGAGAACGGATTTCGCGAACAACTAGCTCGGCTGTTTTATCGTAATCGACCATTCCCCCAGCTGCTAAGCATCCTCGGAATTTCCCAATCACATCAAATAGCTCCACTGTTTCTGTGGGAATCACTTCAAGATTATAACGTTCCTTTAAACGTGCAGGATATTCTTTTTCTAAAAAGCGGATACCGTATAGAGATATTTCATGTAGATTTAATAAAGTATCTTTAATGGCACCTGTCAACGCAAGCTTCATGCCGACTTCTTGATCCTCAAATTTTGGCCATAATATACCTGGTGTATCCAATAACTCAAGCTCTTTACCAACCTTAATCCACTGCTGTGCTTTCGTTACACCTGGTGTATTACCCGTTTTAGCAATGTTTTTCTTCGCTAATCGATTAATAAGCGTCGACTTTCCAGCATTTGGAATACCGACGATCATGGCACGAATCGCTCTTGGCTTGATTCCCTTTGCTTTCATACGGTCAAATTTATCTTTCAGCAGCTCTTTTGATGCCGCGGTAATTTGCCCAAGACCTTGTCCTTCTTGCGAATTAATGGCAATGGCCTTTTTTCCTTGTGATTGATAATATGCGAGCCATTCCTTCGTTCTGGCTGGGTCTGCCATATCAGCTTTATTTAATAAAATAACTCTTGGCTTATGCTGAATAATTTCATCTATCATCGGATTTCTCGATGCTAGCGGGATTCTTGCATCCACTAATTCGTAAATAATATCAACTAATTTTAGTTTTTCCGTTACTTCTCTTCTCGCTTTGGCCATATGGCCTGGGAACCACTGTATCGTCAATGGAATCCACCTTCCTAACTATTCAACCAATCTAAATCTGTTAATTGGCCAATATACTAATTTTGTTTTGCCTACCACCTTATCAAATGATACATATCCAATATACCGGCTATCTTTACTTGCGCGTCTATTATCACCCATTACAAAGAGATGCCCCTTAGGTACTGTGTCACTATTGGTAATATCCATTAAGGTAAATGATTCTGTTAACGGACCGCCATCTGTCAGCTGCTTCTTATATTCATCTAAATACGGCTCAGGATAAGCTTTTCCATTCACATATAAGGTATCATCGTTATATTCAACTTTATCTCCTGGAAGACCGATTATCCGCTTTATATAATCTTTACCTTCTGGAGCATGAAAAACGATAATATCAAAGCGATCTGGATCGCTTATTTTGTAATTGAATTTATCGACAATCATTCGTTCTTGTGTATCCAAAGTAGGAGCCATAGAATATCCATCTACAACGATCGGTGCAAATAGGAAATAACGAATGACTACCACAAGAAGAACAGCAATCAAAATCGCTTTTGTCCATTCCCAAATCTCATTCTTTTTCTTTGCCACAATAATCCTCCTTGCAGTGAAGCACTTCTCATTTCACTAGAATATAGGGGATAAGGAAAACTACTAGGTATCTTATACGAGGTCTTTCTCACTTCGGGTACAAAAAAGGAGCCTGATAAACAAGCTCCTAATTTCACCCGCATTAACGGTCGTTTCCTCTATCTAAGCCCAAAGAAGCATGATGAGGATCAACTATCCGTAAAAGCCCAATCGGTTCAACTGACCATCGGTGGACCTAATCCCCACCGACGGATGTCTTACCTTATAGAGGATGTTCAAAAAGTCCGGTAAAAATAGCTGTCGAATTGCATCAAAGCTCTGTCTCTTCGGTCCTCACGTATTACTACATACGCTCCGGTCCTCTCAAGATTCGCTCCTCGAACTTCTCGGCTCTTCTTATCCTTCTTTTTGAACACGCACTTATATACTGTTTCTGTTAAGTTCAATCCTGTTAACACGCAAAATCAATGAGATTATGCTGATTAGCGGCGCATCTCTTTAATACGTGCTTTTTTACCACGAAGCTCACGTAGGTAGTAAAGTTTAGCACGACGGACTTTACCGAAACGAACTACTTCTAATTTAGCTACTTTTGGTGAGTGTAAAGGAAATGCACGCTCAACACCAACACCGTACGAAATTTTACGTACTGTGAAAGTTTCGCTGATTCCACCACCGCGGCGTTTAATTACAACACCTTCAAATAACTGGATACGTTCGCGAGTTCCCTCAACTATTTTTACGTGTACACGTACAGTGTCACCAGGACGGAACGCTGGAAGATCAGTACGAAGTTGTTCTTTAGTAATTTCTTGAATAAGTTGTTGCATGTTTATCTACTCCTCCCGGATGCTCTTGCCAACATTAGCGTTGCAGCGGAACATCGTTATAAGACTGAACATTATTGCTCAAGTCACGAAAAATATCATATCATAATATTAGAAGAATTACAAGTGTCGTCATTTTTCCTTTTGAATCTCTGCTAATAATTTTTTCTCACTATCATTTAATGAGTAGTTTTCTAACAAATCAGGACGGCGATTCCACGTTCTTCGCAGTGTTTCCTTTGTTCGCCACTCATCAATTTTCTTGTGATTTCCGGAAATAAGCTCGTCCGGTACTTTCATACCTCTAAAATCTGAGGGTCTTGTATAATGCGGATGCTCTAGCAAGCCTGTGGAAAAAGAATCATGGACTTGTGAGTCTTCATTTCCAAGCACACCTGGCAATAGCCGAACAACACTGTCAATAACGACCATTGCCCCCAGTTCACCACCGGTTAGTACATAGTCGCCAATTGAAATTTCATCTGTTACGACATGTTCTCTAATTCGTTCGTCGTACCCTTCGTAATGACCGCAAATGAAAATGAGATGATCTTCTTTCGCCAATTCTTCTGCCTTCCTTTGATCATAGCGTTCCCCTTGTGGGCAAAGAAGAATGACTTTTGGTTTTGTCTCGGATTGAGCGCTTAAAGCATCAACTGCATCAAAAATCGGTTGCGGCTTCAAAACCATGCCAGCTCCACCGCCATATGGATAATCATCTACAGTCGAATGCTTATTATCGGCATACTCACGAAAGTTTGTTACTTGAAAGGTTACGGCATCTTTCTCGCTAGCTTTTTTCAATATCGAAGAACCGAAAACACCTTCGAACATTTCCGGAAATAAGGAGAGGACATCAATTTTCATCAATCAAGCAGCCCTTCCATAGGAGTAATGATGATCTTTTTGTTAGCTATATCCACTTCTTTTACAATTTGTTTGATATAAGGGATTAAGATGTCTTTCCCTTTTTTACCTTTCACAACCCAAACATCATTAGCACCAGGTGTTAAAATTTCATGAATTTGGCCAATTTCTTCACCAGCATCTGTGAAAATCATACACCCAATAATTTCATGAAAATAAAATTCATTTTCATCTAGCTGACCAAGCTGTGTTTCTGGCACTTTTAATATCCCATCTCTTAAAGACTCAGCCATGTTTACATTGTAATATCCTTCAAAGGTCAACAAATCAAAATTCTTATGTTTACGATGGCTCTCAATTGTGAGTGCCATCGGTTTATCATTTCCTTTGAATAGATGTAAAACGTTTTTGGGCTTGTAACGCTCTTCTGCAAAGTCCGTTTTAGATATGACTCGGACTTCTCCTTTGATTCCATGTGTATTTACAATTTTCCCTACATTAAACCAATTTTCCATACTATCACCTCTAACGGATTTCAGAGACAACTCCATCCTTTATCACAATCGTTTTTGTGTGTATGATTTCATCCCAGTTGTCGCCTATTTCTACACTTACAATACCTTGGATTTCACGTTCTTTTAATTCGCTTCCAATTGGTAATATTTCCAATTGTTCGATTTGAAATTCTATTAGTTTAATTTTATCTTGTCGTTGATTGACTTCTTTTTCGAAGTGGGTACGAAGACTCGCTGGTTGAAAATTTCTCGTCTTCTCTAATTTCTTCAATTCAAAGCGCAATTGTTCCGATTCTTTTTGAAGTTGAAGACGTTTTGATTTGTACTTTTCAAGGAGTTGATTCTTGCTGGTCTCTGTTAATACTTGATTAACCATGACTGATTTGATAATTTTCATTCCAGCGCCTCCTACATGTTTGTATTTCTTTCATGCTAAACCCTTACAATGTGATATCTATAAGTTATTCAGCATTTGCGTTTTTGTTCTATATGTAAGATTAAACAACTTTTAATATGCATGCTTTATTATACCCAATATGTAACGATGATTTCATTGATTTGGATTTACGGCGAGTATATTTCTAGAGTGGTACTATTTTTTTATTACAAAAAAAGGAGGGGTATTAACCCTCCCTTATTCGGAAATCTCCAAATAGATTTTCTTATGCTGTGAGGATCCTGCTGCATATACCACAGTCCGAATCGCCTTAGCTACACGCCCTTGTTTTCCGATGACTTTCCCCATATCCTCCTTATGAACAGAGAGGGTGTAAAGGATTCGGTCATCTTCTTCCCGAGACATTACTTGAACATCTCTCGGATGATCGACAAGAGCTGAAACAATTGTTTCAATTAAGTCTTTCATCTAGGAAAATTACTTACCTAGTTTTGCATTGTGGAATTTCTCCATAATGCCTTGGTTTGAGAATAAGTTACGTACTGTATCAGATGGTTTTGCACCGTCTTGTAACCATTTAAGAGCAAGCTCTTCGTTGATTTGAATTTGTGCAGGTTGAGTTACTGGATTGTATGTCCCAACAACTTCAATATAACGTCCATCACGTGGTGAACGAGCATCTGCAACTACGATACGATAGAAAGGAGTCTTTTTAGCTCCCATACGTTTTAAGCGAATTTTTACTGCCATTTTAAATAAGCACCTCCGAATAGTTTCACACAAGATAATATATTATCAAATGTCTAGCATGTTTGTAAAGGTTTTTTTCTTAACAGACGTGTGTAATCTGTTAAAAACTTTACATGAATGGGAGTTTAAATCCCTTTTTCTTGCCTTTAGGCATGTTTGTAAATTGTTTCATCATCTTCTTCATGTCCTCAAACTGCTTAAGTAAGCGATTTACTTCTTGAATCGATCGTCCACTTCCCTTAGCAATTCGTTTTTTCCGACCTGAATTGATGACTTCAGGATGTTCTTTTTCTTGAAGTGTCATCGAGCGAATAATCGCTTCGACATGACCAATTTGCTTTTCATCAATAGAAAGATTATCCATTCCTTTGATCTTGTTTGCTCCAGGGAGCATTTTCAGTAAATCGTCAAGCGGACCCATATTTCTCACTTGGCCAAGTTGCTCGAGGAAATCATCGAACGTAAAAGATGCTGTTCTCATTTTTTTCTCAAGTTCTTTAGCTTTATCCTCATCGACGTTCATCTGTGCTTTCTCGATTAAAGTTAGTACATCTCCCATACCGAGAATCCTTGAAGCCATTCGTTCTGGATGGAACGCCTCTAGTGCATCCATTTTTTCACCCATTCCGACAAATTTAATCGGAGTATTTGTAACCGAACGAATAGATAAAGCTGCTCCACCTCGTGTATCCCCATCTAACTTCGTCAATACAACACCAGTCAAACCGAGCTGTTCATTGAAGCTTTGGGCGACATTGACAGCATCCTGACCAGTCATCGCATCAACAACTAGAAAAATCTCATCAGGCTTCGTCAAATCTTTAATGTCCTTCAATTCATCCATTAAGTTTTCATCAATATGAAGTCGTCCAGCTGTATCAATCAGCACATAATCATGATGATCTTCTTTCGCCTTTTCGATCGCCTGTTTTGCTATTTCAACAGGGCTGACTTGATCACCAAGGGAGAAAACAGGCATATTAATTTGTTTACCAAGTGTTTCTAATTGTTTGATTGCTGCTGGACGGTAAATATCAGCTGCAACGAGCATAGGCATTCGATTGTATTTCTTTCTTAAAAGATTGGCAAGCTTTCCAGTTGTTGTCGTTTTCCCCGCGCCTTGTAAACCGACCATCAAAATAACAGTTGGCGGACGGGTAGACACGGCAATCTTACTTTGTTCGCCGCCCATCAGCTCAGTTAATTCCTCTTTAACGACTTTTATGACCTGCTGACCAGGGGTTAAGCTTTTGAGAACTTCCTGGCCTACCGCTCTCTCACTCACACGTTTGACAAAATCTTTGACAACCTTAAAGTTAACATCGGCTTCAAGAAGCGCTAATCTAACTTCGCGCATCATTTCCTTTACGTCCGCCTCGTTAACCTTTCCTTTGCCGCGAATCTTTTGCATGGTGCCTTGCAGTCGGTCGGCTAATCCTTCAAATGCCATACATACCGCCTCCTAATCTAATTTCTCAAGCTCGGAAATCGCTATTATAAGGGTTTCATGCGATAGTGAACCTTCATCCACCATCTTTTTCACCTTGGAAATCCATTCATTACGCTCTTGAAATTTTTGGAATAGCAATAATTTCGCTTCATATTCCTCTAGCATTGCTTCAGTTCGTTTTATATTGTCATAGACTGCCTGCCTGCTTACCTCATATTCATTTGCAATCTCGCCTAGAGAGTAGTCATCCAGATAATAGAGGGACATATAGCTCTGTTGTTTTTCAGTTAACAATGTTTGGTAGAAATCATACAGATAATTAATCCGCATTGTCTTCTCGAGCATAAGTGTAACCCCCTGCCTGTTAAGTGAAAACCCTTTACAAGTTTATAGTTTACCTGCTTATTATTCGGATGTCAAGCTGAAACCTTTACAGAATACAGTTTCTGATTTTTTTTACTTGGTGCAAACGCTACATATATTCTTCCGTTTCAGATTTACCGTTTTTTTTAATAGAAGTTGTTTTCAGAGATGAAATCAACTTCTATTCTTAATGTTTAGGATGTTGCCTCAAAAGAAATTAGCTTATTTATCAGATTATCTAAGTTACGTTCTAGGCTTCTTGTTCGATTACATCAGCGAAAAGTCCGTACACATATTTTTCAGCGTCGAATTCCTGTAAGTCATCCATTTTTTCACCAAGACCGACGAATTTAACGGGAATTTTCAATTCATTGCGAATGGCTAGGACGATACCGCCTTTTGCAGTCCCATCAAGCTTCGTTAATACAATTCCAGAAACATTTGTAGCTTCCTTGAATGTTTTCGCTTGAATTAACGCATTTTGTCCCGTCGTAGCATCTAAAGCAAGCAGCACTTCATGTGGGGCTCCAGGTATTTCTCTTTCAATCACACGCTTTACTTTTTCTAATTCTTTCATCAGGTTTACTTTGTTTTGAAGTCGACCTGCTGTATCACATATTAGTATATCAGCTTTCCTCGCCTTAGCAGATTGAATAGCGTCATACATCACAGCTGCAGGATCAGATCCTTCCCCTTGCTTAATGACTTCAACACCTACACGTTCGCCCCATACTTCCAACTGTTCAATCGCTCCAGCACGGAATGTATCACCAGCAGCAAGCAGAACAGATTTCCCTTCGGACTTAAATTTGTGAGCAAGTTTGCCAATTGTTGTCGTTTTCCCGACACCATTCACACCAACAAATAAAATAACAGTAAGTGCATCCTTTTGCAGATTTAATGTAGATGAGCCTTCATCATCACTGTTATAGATTTCAACCAACTTCTCAGAAATGACAGCCTGTACTTCCTTAGTATCTGAAATATTGCGACGCTTCACTTCCATTTTGAGCTCGTCAATCAATTCCATAACCGTTTCAAAACCAACATCCGCACTAATGAGAATTTCTTCTAGTTCTTCAAAAAACTCTTCATCCACTTTTCTATAACGAGCAACAAGATCATTTACTTTTCCAGCAAATGAATCTCTCGTTTTCGTTAAGCCTTCTTTAAATTTTTCGGAAACTGAATCGGTTTGTGTTGTGAATTTCTCTTTAAGCTTTTTAAAAAAACTCATCTAATCACTTCCTCCATTTATATAAAATACTAAGACTTCACTAATTCTTTCGTTTCTTCCATTCGAACGGATACTAGCTTGGAAACACCTAATTCCTGCATCGTCATTCCATATAGAACATCTGAACTTTCCATCGTCCCTTTTCGATGAGTGATTACAATAAATTGTGTCTCTTCACTAAACTTTTTCAAGAATTGGCTGAACCGGAGAACGTTTGCTTCATCAAGGGCAGCTTCGACTTCATCAAGAATACAAAAAGGAACTGGACGAACTTTTAATATTGAAAACAAAAGGGCAATTGCAGTCAATGCTCTTTCACCGCCCGAAAGTAATGCAAGATTTTGCAGTTTTTTCCCAGGTGGCTGCGCAATAATCTCTACACCTGTTTGTAGAAGGTCATTGGCATCCGTCAACTTAAGCTCAGCCCTACCTCCGCCAAACAGCGCTTTAAATACTGTTTCGAATTGACTTTGAATCGCATAAAAGGTTTCGGCAAACCGCCGTTTCATTTCATCATCCATTTCATCAATCACTTGGAAAAGGGTGTCTTTAGCTGTCTGAAGGTCATCTTTCTGTTCTAAGAGGAATTGATATCGCTCTGCTACCCTATCATATTCCTCGATTGCCCCAAGATTAACCGTCCCAAGCTCTTCCACCGCAAGCTTAATTAATTTAACCTTTTTTTTAGCAATATCTGCCTCAATCGTTAATGGATACTGCTCCAGCGCTCCCTCATAGGAAAGAAAATATTCTTCACGTAAATGATTAAGTCGATTCTCAAGTTCAACATCCAATCTGTTAAGCCGAACTTCTTCATCCTTTACTGCCTCTGCAATTCCTTTATGAACTCGCTTCTGTTCCTTACTCTCACATTCATAATCTTCTAATTGTGATTGTAAATCAACTCTTTCTTTACGTTTCTGTGCAATGAGTTTTATTGCTTCATTTTTATCAACAAGCTTATTTTGAGCAGCTGTTTCTATTATTTCCTCACCGCTTGAACTATCTGTCATCTCACTCGATAATAGAGACAGATCTTCTTGATAATCCGCTACCTTACGGATTTCTTCCATAAGGCTATTGTTAATTCGTGTATATTTTTCGGATTGATTTTGGAGCTGCTCACGCTTTGAAGCAAGCTGCACTTTTACCTCATTTGTTTCTTCAATCAGCGTTTCTTTTGACGTTTGCTGAGACTGTTTTTGCTTACTTAATGAGGAAATTTCTTCATCCAGTTTATTAATTTCAATCAAACATCGATTTAACAGTTCATTTACTTCCTGAAGTCGAGCTGATTTCTGACGAGATTCATCTAAGATAGCTTGCTTGTCCAGGTCATATAAATGCAATCGTTCATTAATATTTCGTTCCTGCAATTCAATTTCACGGATTTCACTTTTGCATAACTGTTCCTTTAAACGGAGTGTTTCCCCAACTTTACGAATTTCTTCGATTTTTTCTTCTTCGACTGAAATATCTCGCTTTTGCTGTTTAACTTGCTGTTCAAGCAAAGCTGTCTTTTCTTCCATTGCCAAAAGCTTCCCATTCAATTCATTAAGCTCATTCTTTCTTGATAAAAGGGATGATTGCTTTTGCTTCACAGCTCCTCCAGTCATCGATCCACCTTGATTGACAATATCACCTTCCAGTGTGACGAAGCGATATTTATAAGAAGTAAGCTTCGCTAGCTCATTTGCACCCTTAAGTTCACTTGTAATGATGACGGTGCCGAGCAAGTTAGCAACTATATTCGAATACCTATTATTGAATTGAACAAGACTTTCAGCTGTCCCAATAAATGAAGGGTGATTGCTCAATAACTGAAGCTGTGAAGGTGAGAGCTCACGCGATTTTATAACAGTTAAAGGCAGAAAGGTCGCTCTACCGTATCCATTTCGTTTCAGATAGCTGATCGCTTGTCTTGCATGATTTTCTGTATCCGTTACGATATGCTGCATGGAAGCTCCAAGTGCCGTTTCTATGGCTTGCTGATATTCTTTAGGCACTTTAATTAACTCAGCAATTGCCCCTTCCACTCCATGTAACGTATCATTCTTCGCTTTTAACACTTCTTTGACACCTTGGAAAAATCCAGCATAATCGTCCTGCATTTCTTCAAGCATATCTTTACGGGACTTGGATTGCTGAAGGAATTGATAGGCCTGATATAGAAGCTTTTCCTGTTTTTGATAGGTTGCTTTAATAGACTCGAGCTTTTTCTGTTCTTCTCGAAAAGAAAAAACATGCTGTTCAATTTGCTGTGTCACTTCATTGAAACCATCGAGACTGATTACTTTCTTCTTTTCAACCTCTGCACGTTCACTGAGATATTTACCGTTTTCCTGATCAAGACGGGCATTTCTCGTTTTCTGCTGATTAAGCTGTTGTTGCAGATGCTGTGTTTCATTTCTTGCAGCAGCTTGCTTATTCAGCCATTCAATGTAGTCACTCTTCAAGGTTTCAATTGTTTCCTCAAGATTTGCGCTCAACAGCCCGATACTTTTTTGTTTTTCATTAAGATCTTTCTGAAGCCCTTTTACATCACTCTCTAAAATCGCTAATACTTTACCTTCACGATCCTTTTCATCTTTTAGAGAAAGAATGCTTTTCTCACCATCTACAATGAATTTCTCAAGTTGATGCTTGTTTTGTGAGGCATTTTTTTTACGTTCTTTTAAAACTTCTTTACGACCTTCAAGTTTTTCAAGCTCCTCACTTGCGTGAAGCAATACCGCCTGAAGTTCATTAACAGACTCATCCAATGCATAAATATGATCACGAATGTTTTCTACATCTGCTTCTTTTTTCTGAAGTGATATTGATAATTCCATTTCCTGATCAGTATGCCGCTTTAACTCTTGAGATAGCCTATTCCATTTTTCATGAAGTGTTTTAATTTCATGAACAGTTAAAGCGACTTCAATTTGTTTAAGATCTTCTTTTTTTTCTAAAAATTCTTTTGCCAGGGAAGATTGAATCTTTAATGGTTCGACCTGCCCTTCCAATTCAGAAAGAATATCCTGTACCCGGGTTAAATTTTCCTGTGTTTCAAATAGCTTATGTTCTGCCTTTTTCTTTCTGGATTTATACTTTAATACACCAGCAGCTTCTTCAATGATGACTCTTCTTTCTTCCGCTTTACTGCTCAGTATCTCTTCGACTTTCCCTTGACTGATGATAGAGAAGGCTTCCTTGCCGAGGCCTGAATCCATAAATAAGTCAATGATATCCTTGAGTCGACAAGATTGATTATTAATCAAAAAGTCGCTGTCACCTGAACGATACACTCTTCTAGTAACACTGACTTCATGAAAGTCGATTGGAAGCGTATTGTTTTCGTTATCTAAGGTTAAAGTTACTTCAGCGAAATTAAGCGCCTTTCTTGAGTCACTCCCAGAAAAAATGACATCCTCCATTTTCGCGCCTCTTAGTGATTTTGCAGACTGTTCACCCAATACCCAACGAACAGCATCAATAATATTACTTTTTCCGCTTCCATTTGGACCGACAATCGCTGTTACTCCCGGCACAAAATCTACGGAAACCCTTTCTGCAAAGGATTTAAATCCCACAACGTCCAATCGTTTGAGGAACATACTTTCTCCCCCTCTTTTCAACTCTACTCGTTGAATCATTCATTCTATCTATTTCCTTGCTTCTCTAAGAGTTGATAATGCAATCTGAGCGGCACGTTGTTCTGCTTCTTTTTTTGACTTACCGCTCCCAATCCCTAGCTCTCCATTGTTCAAGGACACTTTTGAAACAAACTCCCGGTTATGCGCTGGTCCTTTTTCATGCATAATTTGATACTCAAGTATTCCAACTCCATCTCGCTGCACGAGTTCCTGCAATTGGCTCTTATAATCCATCACATGAGAAAAAGCACCCTCATTAATTTTAGGAAACACTACTTTTTCCAAAAACTGAACGACTCTTTCAAGTCCTTGATCTAAATACAAGGCACCGATAAATGCTTCGAATACATCGGCAAGTAAAGCAGGACGCTGTCTTCCACCTGTCATTTCTTCCCCTTTTCCAAGCAAAATCAATTTACCGAATGATATATCATTCGCAAACGAAACAAGAGAAGGCTCACAAACGATTGCTGCTCTTAACTTCGTAAGTTCCCCTTCACTCATCATCGGATATTTATTGAATAAGTATTTGGATACTGTTAATTCAAGTACTGCGTCTCCTAAAAATTCAAGCCTTTCATTATCTTCATAAGGCTTCCGGCGATGCTCATTCACATAAGATGAATGGGTAAAAGCTTGCTTTAACAATTTTTCATTAGTAAAAAGAAAACCTGTGCTTTCTTGAAATTGTTTAAACATCGAATCTTTCATTGCTGACTTTCGCTTATTTCCATTGTTTCTCATCTTAAAAAACCCTCCACTAACAACTCAATAATCCTAGCTAAACTAAAAACTAAAGGGAGCCCACATATCGATTTTCGCACAAGTCATACAAGAGGACCGGAAGTGTTACTCCTAATCGAAATGAATGGGCTTATGACCACGAACCAATTCGCCCGCGGTTGGACACCAAATGAATTCAGTAGTGCAAATAAGCTTGACAAAGACAGCCAAGCTTATTTTGTATTATATCATAAGAAAAACCCATACGCCCATTCAATTGGGCATATCTCAATCAAAATTAGAGGGTGTTTTTTCGTACTAGGGATTACTCAAGTAGCCCAGTAAAATAGCAGACGAATTTTTACGCCACTCTTACTTTTTTATTCTTTAAACATACACTTTTAGTATGCCACATATTAACATCTCGCAGTTAACTATTTAATTTTGGAACAAAAACCCATATTCGTATCTGTATTCCGTTTTCTTTTGAACATATAGAAAAAGACCAGATTCCACATTCATCATGAAGCTTCAAAATGAATGGTTTTATGGAATCTGGTCCTTGACTGACTACCTATAGTAGTTCTCTCCGAGATTAATTCATTACATCGTGCTCTTTATGTAATTCACAGCATCTCCTACTGTTGTAAGTTTTTCTGCATCATCGTCTGAAATTTCCATGCCGAACTCGTCTTCAAGTTCCATAACTAGTTCTACTACATCAAGGGAATCCGCACCAAGATCTTCTTTGAATGAAGCTTCTAATTTAACTTCAGCTTCTTCAACATTTAATCGGTCTACTACGATTTTCGTTACGCGTTCTAATACGTCTGCCACTGCATTCACCTCCCCTCAAGCCATTATAGTGTTTTTTTTCAAAAGCGCAAGAATTTTTATCAAAAAATTCGATAGCCTTTTATTATCTTTAAAATGAAAAGCGGTCTTTACATGACCATACCACCATCAACATGTAGTGTTTGTCCAGTCATATAAGCACTAGCTTCTGATGCTAGAAAAGTTACAACTCCAGCAACATCTTTTGGATCACCGAAGCGGGATAACGGAATTTGTGAAAGCATAGCACTTTGTATTTCATCTGTAAGCGTTTCAGTCATATCCGAAGTGATGAACCCAGGCGCTACAGCATTCACTGTAATTCCTCTTGAAGCAAGCTCTTTCGCTACCGTTTTCGTTAATCCAATCACGCCCGCTTTAGCAGCAACATAATTCGCCTGTCCAGCGTTTCCACTAACACCAACGATAGAAGCAATATTAATAATTCTACCACTGCGCTGTTTCATCATTGGACGAGTAACCGCCTTTGTGCAAAGGAATACGCCCTTCAAGTTTGTGTTGATGACATCATCCCATTCATTTTCTTTCATTCTCATCAACAAATTATCTCTAGTAATTCCAGCATTATTCACCATAATATCAATGCGCGGAAATTTTTCAGTAACGCTTTTGATCATCGCTGTCACAGAATCAGAATTAGCCACATCACATTGAATAGCAAAAGCTTCTCGACCTAATAATTGAATCTCTTCCACCACTTCATTTGCTTTCGCTTCACTTCCAGCATAGTTTACTGCAACATGCGCACCTTGTCGGGCCAGTTCAAGCGCTATCTCCTTACCAATGCCACGTGAAGCACCTGTTACAAGTGCGTATTTCCCTTCTAATAACATTTTATTCCCCCCTCAATGCTTCTACTGTCTTATTCAAACTCTCTGTATCATAGACGGAATAAATCGTAACAGAACGATCGATTTTCTTAATCAGTCCGCTCAAGACTTTCCCAGGACCGACTTCAATAAACGTATCTACCCCTAAAGAAAGCAATGTTTTCACACTATCTTCCCATAAGACAGGGGAGTACAGCTGTTCAATTAATTTTTCTTTAATAGCATTTGCAGCGGTTACTGGTTGTGCCGTTACATTAGAGATAACAGGAACTCTACAATCACGAACGTCAATTTCGTCCAAAACAGATTGAAGTTTAGATGCAGCCGGCTCCATAAGAACAGAATGGAAAGGACCACTAACATCAAGTGAGATAGCACGCTTAGCACCTTGTTCTTTCGCTTCTTTTCCCGCAAGTTCTACCCCTGTTGCGCTTCCTGAAATAACGATTTGACCAGGACAATTAATATTCGCTAATTGAACTGGTTCTCCGTTTTTTGTAACAGATTCTGTAATGTCCGCTAATATTTCACGGTCCATCCCTAAAATCGCGGCCATTGCTCCTTGACCATTCGGAACCGCTTCTTCCATAAATTCTCCACGCTTACTCACTGTATGTACGGCATCTTTAAAGTCGATTGCCTGACTAGCAACTAAAGCCGAATATTCTCCTAAACTATGTCCTGCTGTGTAATCAGGAGAGATCCCTTCACCCTTCAATGCTTCAAACAATGCATAACTCACAGTTAAAATAGCGGGTTGTGCATGATAAGTTAATGTAAGCTTTTCTTGTGGGCCATTGAAAATAAGATCTGATAACGAGTAGTCAAGTGTTGTATCAGCAGAATGAAAAATTTGTTGTACTTTTTCATTTTGTTCATACATATCTTTCCCCATTCCAACGATTTGTGATCCTTGACCTGGAAAAACAAAAGCAATTTTCCCCATAGCTTTCTCTCCCTACATGTATTATTTTCATTCGATTGCAGTCTTAATCGTTGTTACCATTTCATTAGAAACCATAATTCTTGTCTGCCTTACTGCATTGTAGATGGCATTAGCATCTGATGATCCATGTGCCTTAATGACAGGGGCGTTTAATCCAAATAAGGCTGCTCCACCGTATTCAGAGTAATCCATTTGGTTTTTAATTACCCTTAGCTCTGGCTTTAGTACAGCTGCTGCCAACTTACTTTTCATATTGCTCATTAATGCACTCTTTAACATCGTAAATACACTCATGGCTGTCCCTTCAATGGATTTGAGTACGATGTTGCCAGTAAACCCATCAGTAACAACCACATCTGCAGGACCTTCAAGCAAGTCTCTAGCTTCAACATTCCCAACAAAGTTAATATTAGCTTCTGTTAAGAGTGTAAAAGCTTGTTTTGTTAATTCATTACCTTTTTTCTCTTCGGTCCCAATATTGAGTAGGCCAACACGAGGGTTCTGAATCCCCCTAGCTTTCGCAGCATAGATCGAACCCATAATAGCATATTGGACAAGATGTTCAGGCTTCGCATCTGCATTCGCACCGACATCAAGCAAGACAAAACCTCTACCATCGATTGTTGGTAAAGTCGGTGAAAGTGCCGGACGCTCGATACCTGGAATCCGACCGACAACGAAAAGTCCTGTTGCCATTAAAGCACCTGTATTACCCGCAGAGATGCATGCATCCGCTACTCCATCTGCTACTTGCTGGGCAGCTAATACCATCGACGCCGTCTTTTTCCTTCGTACTGCACGCACAGGCTCATCCGTACTTAGAATTTTTTCTTCTGTATGTATGATTGTGATTCGTTCATTATTGGTCAAGTGGGCGTTGATTTGAGCTTCATCTCCGACAAGAATAATCTCTACATCATGAAATGCTTGAACAGCCTTCATCGCTCCGAGTACTGTTTCTTTCGGACCATGGTCTCCACCCATTACATCCATCGCTATCTTCATCGTTTTTCATCCTTTTCTTGCTGACATGATCGGAACATCTCGAACTCTCCCTTAAAAACCAGTTCATTCCCTACAAAACTACTTACTTCAACGAGAGAACGATCTGCCAAATGATCAGTCTTCTGCACCTTCGCCTTAGCAATAACTCTTTCGTTTTCCTTTACTGAACGGGTAAACAAGATAGAAGCTTTTGCTGTTAAAGCCAACTCGTCATTAATGACAGCAACCGCTAAAGAGTTTGCCTGTGCAAATAAATGATGTCCCCTTGCTATCCCGTTTCGTTGGAAAACATGTTCTTTTTTTATATCTAAAATTGAAATAGCTTGTTGATCTAAATGTATATCAATTACTTCACCGATGACTTCTTCCAACGGTAAAGCTCGTACTTCATCAGTTAATGTTTGCTCCGCTACATTTTTAATGCGCTCACGAAGCTCAGGTATTGATAATTCAAGTCGGTCTAAACGTATAGTTTGTACACTAACCGAAAATTTATTAGCCAGCTCCTCATCTGTAACAAAAGGGTTTTCCTTTATCGTTTCGATTAACAACTGCTGGCGTTCCTTCTTATTTCTTCGCATTTTGAAGGTCACCATCCATAGTATTATGACTAGGTACTAATAGTAGTATATAGATAAAAAAAGCAGATTGCAAGAACAAAAGCGCAAGCAGATTGATCAACCTAAAATCTACATAAGCCAAGCAAAGCTGCATGAGGAACGGCCTTCTCCCCCATCAGATTGCTTGGCTTACGGGCTAGAGGAGTTCGGATGCTTGAATTAGACATCAAAACTCGTTTAAAACATATATCTCTCATATTTTTCAAACTAAACTGTCACCAGTCCTGGGCTACAAAAAACAAGTTATGTTAACATAACTGTCCCCCGTTCGTAGCAGGTGCTAGGAAAAGCTTCAATACTTGTTAAACACGTACTTAAAAAATCTATCAATCAAGCTTCTCACCAGTCAATACGCCCGTTTCTTCAAGGCTCTTTCTAAGTAGTTCGTATTGGGGGTCATTCCAGAAACTTTCTGAAGCAATTAATCGAGCTGCATCATCTCTCGCTACCTCAAGTGTACGGTAATCATGAACCATATCAGCTACTTTAAAATCAGGTAATCCACTTTGTTTTTTTCCAAAAAAATCACCAGGACCACGCAACTCCAAATCCTTTTCAGATAGAACGAAGCCATCATTCGTTTCTGTCATAATCTTCATCCGCTCTTTACCATTTTCTGATTTAGGATCTGCAAGAAGGATACAATACGACTGATCACTCCCCCTACCGACACGGCCTCTCAATTGATGTAATTGGGCAAGACCAAACCGCTCTGCATCATATATGACCATGACCGTCGCATTTGGAACATTCACACCCACTTCAACCACGGTTGTGGAGACAAGTATCTGAGCCTCATTTTCACTGAATTGCTTCATGATACTTTCTTTCTCGTCAGCAGGTAAACGTCCATGCATTAACCCTACATGAAAACGCCCCGCATAATAGTGGGTGAGCATCCCATGAACATCCAACACGTTTTGCAAATCGAGTTTTTCAGACTCTTCGATAAGTGGACAAATGACATATGCTTGACGTCCCTGACGCAATTCTTTTTCAATAAAATGGAGTATTCGGTCGAGCATATCATGTTTTGCCCAATACGTTTCAATTACTTTTCTACCTGCAGGCATTTCGTCGATAGTAGAAACGTCCATTTCTCCAAAAACCGTAATCGCCAATGTTCGCGGAATCGGCGTCGCAGTCATAAAGAGTACATCAGGACTTTCCCCTTTTTCTCGGAGAATTCTCCGCTGTTGCACACCGAAACGATGCTGCTCATCCGTGATCACTAAACCTAAGTTGCAAAAATTCACTTCTTCTTGAATGAGCGCATGGGTACCAATTAAAATATCTATTTCTCCCTTTTCCAGAGCTAAAAGAAGCTCACGCCGTCTTTTCCCTTTGACCGAACTTGTAAGAAGATCAGTCGAAATCCCTACTGGTTCAAGCATAGCCTTTAAGGAATGGGCGTGTTGCTCCGCCAATATTTCTGTAGGCACCATTAGTGCACCTTGATATCCTGCTGTGACAGAAGAAAAAAGAGCAATTGCAGCCACAACGGTTTTCCCTGATCCTACATCTCCTTGAAGCAGACGATTCATTCGAAAAGGAGATGTCATATCAACTGAAATTTCATTTACCACACGTTTTTGAGCATCTGTTAACGGAAAAGGTAAAGATTCGATGAACAGCTTTACCTTTTCCTCATCAAATATTTGCTGGATTCCGCGTGATTGCTCTCTTTGGATTTTACGCATGGCCTGCATTTTTAGCTGAAATAATAAAAATTCCTCGTATACAAATCGTCTTCTAGCTTGCTTGACAGTCTGTGCATTTTCAGGGAAATGCATTGAATGAAGTGCATTTGGACGAGGCATCAGCTTATAACGAGTTAGTAATGAATCCGGCAAGTTTTCTTCAAGCAACGCTCCATATTGTGCAAAAGCATTTGTAATATATCTTCGTAGTCCTTTGACAGATATACTTCCGCGCACCGAATAAACGGGTTCAAACTCATTCTCCACCTTATGAGAACCAAAATGGCATTCATTTCCGGTTATCATTTGGCGATGACGATCCCATTTACCGGTCACAGTAATTACATCATTTATGTTCATTTTGCTTTTTAAATAAGGCTGATTAAAAAAAATAACCGTGATTAAGTATCTGCCGGTTAATAATTTTAGCATCAGCCTCGACTTTTTCTTGCCGTAATAAGTAAGCGATGGCTGGCTGTGAAGTTTCCCCTCAACTGTAACCCGTTCATCATGCTCAGTCGTTTCTAAATCTTTTAATCGATAATCCTCGTATCTGAATGGTAAATATTCAAATAGGTCCAAAACAGTTGTAACGGCCAGCTCTTCTAGGGCCACTGCTGTTTCATTTCCAATTCCCTTAATGGCGGTCACAGGATCTAATAATGACAGATTCACTCTTGCGTAAGCGGCATACCAAAGATTTTAGCTGCTAAAGCTCGACCAGTTGGTGTATCCGCCAATCCTCCTTCACCCGTTTCTCTTAGTGCAGATGGCATCGATTGACCAATTTTGAACATTGCACTAATTACTTCATCACAAGGGATACGACTTGTTATACCAGCTAGAGCCATATCAGCCGCTACCATTGCATTTGCCGCTCCCATTGCATTCCGTTTTACACAAGGTACTTCCACGAGCCCCGCCACTGGATCGCAAACAAGTCCTAGCATATTTTTCAGTGTTATAGCCATTGCTTGTGCACATTGCTGTGGCGTGCCTCCTGCCATTTCCACAATTGCCGCTGCTGCCATTCCTGCCGCTGACCCTACTTCAGCTTGACAACCGCCAGCAGCGCCCGAAATGGATGCATTGTTAGCTACTACAAACCCAAAAGCGCCTGAAGTGAAAAGAAACTCAATTTTTTGTTCGTGGGTAGGATTTAACTTTTTTTGTACTGCAAAAAGTGTTCCTGGAACAACCCCTGCGGAACCAGCAGTCGGCGTTGCACATATCGTTCCCATCGCAGCATTCACTTCATTCGTCGCAACCGCTTTACTTACTGCATCAAGCAACACTTCACCAGAAAGAAAGTTTCCTTTTTTTATATATTCTTGCATAAGAACAGCATCGCCACCCGTTAACCCTGAGACAGATGTAACTCCTGCTAGTCCCCTTTCCACCGCTTTTTCCATGACATCAAGATTATTTTCCATTTGTTTCAAGATTTGTTCACGCGTTTTTCCGGTTATTTCAATTTCCTGTTCAATCATGATTGTAGAAATTTTCTTTTGTTGGGACTCTGCCATTTCTACTAATTCCGCTACATTTCGAAACATTTAATATCCTCCTTAGACAAACTAAAAGTCTCTCGCTTATCCGTGACAAGCACAAGAGAGCCGACATGAATATCGTTCTTGACCTTCTTAACGGATTGGCTTGTAACCTTAAACAGATGGCGCCTTGCACTAGACATCTTAACTGCTTAAAAAAAACTTATAGAGGATGCTCAAAAAGTCCCGTAAAAAAGCTTGCGAATTGCATCAAAGCTCATGAATGACCTTCTGTTAAAACCGCGCAGGTCTAGAGGCGATCACTCCTCGAACTTCTCGGCTCTTTTTATCCTCCTTTTTGAACACGCACTAATATTTTCATATTTCTTATTTTGTATGTTCTAGTAATCGTTAATCCACTACTCTCGCAACTTGCGTAATATAAGGAAGTCCTTCAATTTCCGCTAAAACAATGTCATCGATATTCTGGTCTACTTCAATGACCATTAAAGCCATTTTTCCTTTTTCCTTACGTGACACTTCCATATGACCTATATTCATTTCGTGCTTAGATAAAATATTAGCCACGTTAGCAATCGCTCCAAAACGGTCATCATGCACAACTAGAATAGCAGGATGGTGACCAGACAATCGCAACTTGAATCCATTTAGTTCAGTAATTTCAATCTTTCCGCCACCAATAGAAATACCAACCAATTCCAATTCACCTTGCGTGTCACCAATCACTAATTTCGCTGTGTTTGGATGGTCTGGCACCGCTTCTTCTTCATGAAAAGAAATTTTCATTTTTTTTAAAGCTGCTAAATCTAATGATTGTTTAATTCGTTCATCAAATGTATCAAAATCTAGTAAACCGCCAACAAGCGCAACATCTGTTCCATGCCCTTTATATGTTTTTGCAAATGATCCATACAAATAAATATCAGCCCACTCCGGTTCGCGTCCGAAGAGATTTCTGGCAACTCGTCCAATCCTTGCCGCACCAGCGGTATGCGAACTTGAAGGACCTATCATCACGGGACCGATAATGTCAAATACGCTTTTATACTTCATCGATTACTCTCCTTAGGTTTCAGATTCTTTATCAACCATACCTTTTATTATTTTATTAATAAATCAAGAACAAGTTCCAATAAAATGAAACTTCAAGCGTAAGAATATTACGAATCATTCACTCTAAAAAACTTCGGAACACATAAGTATGTCAATGTTTCTAATGATAAAAAAGAACCGCAATACCGAGAAGGCACGCAGTTCTATTTTGACATTTACAACTTAGATCAGCAAGAGAAAAGATTGGGAGTAATCCTAGTTATTTCTTTTCTTAATGGACGATTGAAAGATGATTATTCAATTGAGAAGATAAAAGAATAGAGCGGCTGATTTCCGCTATGAACTTCAATTTCGATATCAGTAAAGGTCTCGTCACAGAATTCTACCAATTGGTCTACTTCGTCCTGCGTTACATCTTCTCCGAACAGGATCGTTAGAATTTCAGCATCTTCATCGATCAGGCTTGTCAAAAGATCTTTAGCCGTTTGAAGCTTTTCTTTGCTCTTCGTTTGAATCTTACCTTCTGATAAGCCCATGAAGTCCCCTGTTTCAATTTCCAATCCATCAATATTCGTATCACGGATCGCATACGTAATCTGACCGGTTTTGACATGGGACAAAGCTTCTCCCATAGCTACAGCGTTCTCGTTAATGCCGGTGGATGGATTGAACGCTAAGAGCGCTGACATCCCTTGAGGAACCGTTTTAGAAGGGATAACAACTACATGGTCTCCAAGAAGGTCACAAGCTTGTTGTGCAGCCATAATAATGTTCTTATTATTCGGCAGGATGATAATTTTTTCTGCATTCGCATCTCTGACAGCCTTAACGATATCTTGAGTGCTCGGATTCATCGTTTGTCCACCCTCAATAACTACGGTCGCACCAATACTTTTAAACAATTCGCTAATACCTGAACCCATTGATATTGAAACAATGCCGTATTTTTCTTTTACTTTCGGTTTTGACCCTACAGTTAAAGTAGCATTTGTTTCACCCACAATAGCTGTGTGCTGCTCGCGCATATTCTCGATTTTTAGTTTAATTAAACTACCGTATTGCTGTCCATAATTCAGACAGTCTCCAGGAGTCTCCGAATGAATATGTACCTTTACCACTTCATCATCCGAAATCACTAGTAAGGAATCACCAAATCGACTTAAATCATTCCGGAATGTCTCCTCGACAAATGGTTTTTTTAAAGTCTTGGCATCTTCAAGTCTCACCATGAACTCTGTACAGTAACCATACACGATATCCTCGGTATTGATGTGGCTTTGGACATTCATATGATGCTCAGCACTAACTAGTTCACCCATAGACGGAAGACGGTCAAGTGTACCAGGAAGATCTTCACCCTTTAATTCAGCTAAAAAACCTTCATACACAAGCACTAAACCTTGTCCACCACTGTCTACTACCCCGACTTCTTTTAATACTGGCAACAAGTCTGGTGTACGATTCAAAGAAGCATTTGCTTCTTTCACTATTTCCTCCATCACCACGATCAGGTCTTCATGTTTCATAGCAGACATCATCGCTTGTTTTGCAGCGTCTTTCGCAACGGTGAGAATGGTTCCTTCTACAGGTTTCATCACTGCTTTATATGCTGTTTCAACACCAGCTTCAAATGCTCGTGCAAATTCCTGACTATTTATTTCGGAGTTCATTTCAATCGATTTTGAAAACCCTCTGAATAGTTGGGAAAGGATAACACCTGAATTACCACGTGCTCCCATCAGCAACCCTTTTGAAAGCGCCGCCCCAACTTTCCCTATATGAACTTGTACATGATTTTGTACTTCCTTCGCACCAGAAGTCATCGATAAATTCATATTTGTCCCTGTATCACCATCAGGAACAGGAAAAACGTTTAATGCATCAACTATTTTAGCATTCGCTGCCAGATTATTGGCACCTTGAATGATCATTTCCGCAAAACGTTTCCCATCTAAGCTTGTTATTGACACAAAACTTCCTCCTCGATTTAAGGGTTCGTTACGCGAACTCCCTGTACAAAAATATTAACTGAATCTGCAGCTAATCCGACCGTTTTGTCCAGGGTGTATTTTACCTTTGACTGTACATTGTGCGCAACTTCGGAAATCTTTGTTCCATAGCTTACAATAATAAACATATCAATGTGGACTTCATCATTCTCTTGGCGTACAATCACACCTTTAGTGAAGTTCTCACGACGCAAGATTTCCGTTATGCCATCTTTAATTTGTTTCTTAGAAGCCATTCCTACAATACCGTAACAATCCACTGCAGCGCCACCTGCAACTGTAGCAATTACATCGTTAGAAATATCAATTTGTCCAAATTTAGTTTTTAATTCAATAGACATATACGTTCCCCTCCCAAAATCTCATTAGCTATAAACATTTTACTATATTGGCAAGTGTATTAAAAGGAATTGTCATGCCGTATTAGTATAAATCAATTATCTGTCATGTATGTCAAGGTATTTTTCTTGAAAGTAATGAACAGAAGTATTGCATTCTCCAGATAGGTGTGATAAATTATTAAGGTATTTCATAAGACTTAAGATACTATGAAAACCTAAGCATTAGTAGTTAGGAGGGAATTTAATATGGCACGTCAATGTGTAATCACTGGTAGAAAAACTCGATCTGGTAATAAACGCTCACACGCAATGAATGCTAACAAACGTACATGGGGGGCTAACCTTCAAAAAGTACGTATTTTAGTTGACGGTAAACCTAAACGTGTATACGTTTCTGCAAGAGCTCTTAAATCTGGTAAAGTAGAACGCGTATAATGTAAACGGCATCCTTGCATAAGGGTGCCTTTTTAATTTATCGGCAACAATGCCTAGAAGTCCCAACCTGCCATTGGATACATAACGCTGCTTTCTCCTCAAGCAGAATTGTACCATTCAATAAGATCCACTAGTCACCGCTATAAGAGGATGTATAATAAACTGGCAAAAAAGCTGGCGACTTGCATCAAAGCACATGAATGACCTTCTGTGCAAGTCCGATCCAAACGTTACTGCATACGCGAAAGTTTCTTGAGATGCGCTCGCAGAACTTCTTGGCTCTTTTTGTCCTTCTTTTTGAACACGTATTATAAAGAACTTTAGTTTTTTCTCAAAAAAAACACCCAAAATCCGGGTGTTTGTTATCAAATATATATCTTCAGCCTTTCTTGAACGCTCCAAGCATCGCTCTTACCAAGCCGCCTATGACTTTTGGTAGCTTAATTGTATAAAATTTCATAATGCCCCTCCTCGTATACATCTGCTCTTACATTCAGAAACATCACTAATTGCCTGTTATCATTTCATTAGCAGATATCGGTAAAATAAAATACGTCCGTTTATCCTGCCAAGCGTGATGATTAATCACTGCTTCTTATCACCATTAATATGCCATCAGTGAATGAAAAATTCCCACATTGCGAAATAAGTTCATTGCTTATGCATTGGGTTGAACCAAGGGGCAGAACATGATTGGTCAACGGATATTTAAAACCTGCCAATGTAATTCCTTTTACTTCAGTTGAAATAGGTAGGAAAGAGACATACTTTTTATCATTCATAGCTTCCAGAGAATATGTACCAGGTGTTTTGAACGATATTAGATTCTGCTTGTCTACGATAAAAATGTTCAGATTATTTTTTTGCTCGAGGAGTGGTTTTTTTAGCAGGAGTTGAAGATTTCCGATAAAATGATCCATTCTTCCCCCCGTTGCACCAAATACATAGATTTCTTCTGGGTGTTTTGAAAGCGCCCAGTTGAAGGCAATCTCTAAATCAGTTTCATCTTTCTCAGCTGGATATATTTCCAGATGATTCAATGTTTTCTTGATGTCTGCAAGCTCTGCTTCTGTAACAGAATCAAAATCTCCGAACGCTACATCTGGGACAATATCGTGTTGCATGAGCGTGTAGACACCTCGATCCACCCCCACCCATATGCTTGATTTCTCTCGATATACGTTCAAATCGGGGAGTAAAGCTACCGGTCCACCCGCTACAATACTAATTATCATTAGCTGTACCTCCATTTTAGAATATAAAAAAACCGCCCCTTATTCAAAATAGATTCGAAAAGGATTCCCCTCTCCGATCCATCCGCTAAAGGAGTCGGTTTTTCATTATTACCCGCGAAGTTTTTTTATTGCTAAAGCTCGGTCACTTTCATTATAAATAGCTGATCCTGCTACTAAAACGGTTGCACCATGCTCAACACATAATTTCGCCGTCTCTTCATTTACTCCACCGTCGATTTCGATTTCAAGTTCCGGATTCAAAGCATCGGCCATCTCTCTCACTTCGCTAATCTTAGGCAGGACTGCGTGAATGAATTTCTGTCCGCCAAAACCGGGATTCACCGTCATCAGAAGAACAAGATCGATGTCTTCAATAATGTGCTTTATCGATGAAACCGGTGTAGCTGGATTAAGCACGACACCTGCTTTCACACCAAAAGATTTGATTAATTGGATTGTTCGGTGAAGATGCGGACAAGCTTCAACATGAACAGTAATATAATCCGCTCCTGCTTTTGCAAATGCTTCCACATATTGATCAGGGGCCTCAATCATTAAATGAACGTCTAATGGTAAATCAGTAACCGGACGGATTGCGTCAACAATTAGCGGACCTATAGTAATGTTCGGAACGAAATGGCCATCCATCACGTCAACGTGAATATAATCCGCTCCCCCTCTTTCGACATCCTTAATCTCTTCACCTAGCTTTGCAAAATTTGCAGAAAGAATCGATGGTGCAATTTTAACCATTTGTTAATACCTCGGCTTTCTATCTTTTATTTCCTCTAATATTTGAAGATAATGTTTATGGCGGTAGCTAGGGATTTCACCTTGAGCTACCCCTTCTTTTACTGCACATTTAGGTTCTTTGTCATGTAAACAACCTCGGAACTTACATCTTTCACCTGCTTGATAGATTTCTGGAAAACAATAAGCTAAACGGTCTACTTCAATGTCCATAAATTCTAGTGAACTAAAACCAGGTGTATCAGCAACGAGACCTGAACCTACATGAATAAGCTCTACATGACGTGTAGTATGCTTCCCTCGTCCTAAATGGCTGGATATATCATTTGTCTCTAACGCTAATTCTGGATTGATTGTATTTAGCAAGGAGGACTTCCCTACGCCGGATTGACCAGCAAAGACGCTTGTTTTTCCTGATAATTGCGGCAGTAGCGCTTCAATCCCATCGCTTGTAATACTAGATGTTTTAATAACGGTGTAGCCAATCTCTTGATAATCTCTCATGTATTGATCCAAGCTTGCTTTTTTAGCTTCCACTACAAGATCAATTTTGCTAATAATAATGATTGGCTCAATTTCATTATCCTCGATAGCGACTAGAAAACGGTCTAGCAAGGTTGTACTAAAATCTGGCTCCACTGCAGAAAAAACAAGAATCGCCTGATCTATATTGGCAATTGGAGGTCTGACTAGTTCATTCTTGCGATCTTTAATTTCTAAGACATATCCATCAGTAGGATTCTCAGCTTGATACACGACTGAATCACCAACTAACGGGGTGATTTTATTTTTCCGAAAAACCCCTCGACCACGGCACTGAATGACTTCCTCCCCATCCAACACATAGTAAAAACCGCTCAGTGCTTTAATGATCTTTCCTTCTGGCATAGACTCACTCCTTAGATGTTTGATTACTCTTTCGGATATTCCACTTTTTCATCCAAAATCACTTGACCGTCTCTGACGACTTTATATCCGGCTTTTTTATTATGCTGAACGGTGAATTCTAATGTTCGATACGCCTCAGAAGTTATAAAGAATGGTGGTTCATACGTTTCTGTCATACTATGATTCATATCTTCAATGAAAATCTGAATTTCCTGCGGTTTTCCTTCTTCTTCCGATTCATACGGTATTGTAATGTTTACATTCACTTGTTTGGGAGGAATTTCTTCCTTTCCTTTCGATAGTACAACATTGACTTGGCTTCCTTTTTTTATTTTCGTAAAAGGGGCGGGTTCTTGAGAAATGACAAGACCTTCACCAATTGTATCACTATATTCTTCTCTTACTACATTAATCGTAATTTCTGCATCACTCTCGTAGTCATCCAGCCCTGTTTGATTGAATTCTTTAAGATTTTTTAAAGGTATATAATCAGGTCCTTTACTTACCGTCAATTCAAGCACAGTATCAGACGGTATTAGCTCCAATTCGGATGCTGGACTTTGTGAGACAATCGTACCTGGTTCACTTTCATCAAAAACTTGGGTGATGATTATATCCTTAAAACGGCCAGCTATTAGCGATTGAATATCATCATAGATCCTGTTTGTATAGTCGGCAATAACAATCTTCTTTTTGCCGCTGCTTACGAACATTTTAATTTCTCTTCCTTCTTTTACAATCTGCCCTTCTTGTGGATCGATACGAATGACATTTCCTTCAGGTACTACTTCGTCGTCTAACAGGATAGGATTCGTTACAACAAGGCCTTGTTCTTCAAGAATCGCAATCGCATCATCTGCTTTTTCTCCACTTACATCTTGGATTGTGACATCTTTCGGTCCCATAATATATGGATAAGCATATATCGCTCCAGCTGTTACAGCCAGCAATAAAAGGAAAGTAAATAATAAGATCAGCGGCCACTTTTTTCGTTTCTGTTTATTTTGCTTAACCTTTTTAGTTTTTTTGTTCCCTTTTTGTGGTTCATCTAGTTCTTCTTCTGGATAAACCACCGTATTTTTCTCCGGTCCACGAATAATCGTTTCATCTATCCCAGTCATATTGTCACTTGTAATAATTGGAATTACCTTTGTCGCGTCCATATCCTCAGGGATCACAAACGGAGTTTCATTCGTGCGTTCGGGATTCAGTGCAGACCTTATATCATCTTCCATTTCATCTACAGTTCCATAGCGATAATAAGAGTCCTTGGCAGTCGCCTTAAGAATAATATTTTCGACACTTTGCGGGATAGAAGGATTCCAACGTTTCGGAGAAGGTGTTTCTGATTGAAGATGTTTCAGAGCAATTGAAACAGCCGATTCCCCCGAAAACGGCAGTCTTCCTGTCAATAGTTCAAACATGACAATGCCAAGCGAATAAATATCCGATTTATTATTTGCCATGCCTCCTCTTGCCTGTTCTGGTGACAGATAATGAACGGAGCCAAGTACAGCATTCGTTTGCGTAATATTGGTCGCGCTTAATGCAAGGGCAATACCGAAATCAGTAATCTTCACATTCCCATGATCATCAATCAGGATATTTTGTGGCTTAATATCTCGATGAATGATTCCGTTATGATGCGCTTGAGAAATAGCAGACGTAATTTGTTTAAGAATGTCCAGTGCTTTTTCAATCGGGACCGGATAAAACTTTTGTATGTATTGTTTAAGGGTTAGGCCTTTCACATATTCCATAACAATATAATAAATATCACCATCTTCTCCAACGTCATAAATGCTGACGATGTTCGGGTGAGTAAGACTTGTTGCAGATTGGGCCTCACGATTGAAACGCTTGATAAATTCTTCATCATTATTGAAATCCATACGGAGAATCTTAAGCGCTACTTCGCGTTCAAGAATCATATCCTGAGCCAAATATACATTGGCCATCCCACCGCCGCCGACCATTTCCAATAACTTATAACGGCCGTTAATTCTTTTACCAATTAACATAAGGCTCACCTACTCTCACTATTATCAAAAAATCGAAGTAGGGCAAGGGTGATATTATCTTCTCCGCCATATTCATTCGCCATTGTAATGAAAGAATTGGCTTTTTTATCTAATTCATCTTGATTCGTAATGATGGTGATCATTTCTTGTTCACTAATTTTATTCGATAAGCCATCAGAGCACAGTAAAAGTACATCGGCTTCTTCACATATAATCGTGAAAATGTCCATCTCAACATTGATTTCAGTTCCTAGAGCACGAAGTAAGACATTTTTACGAGGATGATTCTCAGCATCTTCCTTTGAAATTTGACCGCTTCGTACGAGCTCATTTACTAAAGAATGGTCTTCAGTCACTTGTTTAAAACCTGATTCATTGTACAAATAACAGCGGCTGTCGCCAATATTAGCAATCGTTGAAAATTTATTCGTGCAAATGGCAGCTACAATTGTAGTACCCATTCCCTGACATTCTGAATTTTCCTCAGAATATATGAACAAAAGACGATTGATTTCCTTTATTTCCCGCTGAAGCCATGATTCCGCTTCATTTGGTGAAAACATCGGACCTGATTCTTCTTCCCAACGTTTTTGCAAAAATTCAACGGTCATTTGACTTGCTACATCACCAGCACGGTGCCCGCCCATGCCATCGGCTACAATGGCAAGGCGAACTCCATGGGGATTAAGAAAGATTCCGCCATTATCTTCATTATGTTGGCGGACTTTCCCCTGATTTGTTAAAAAGATGTCATTCATAGACTTCTGTCACCTCGTCTCTTCTTTGCGCTCCTTAGCACGAAGCTGGCCGCAAGCTGCATCGATATCATGACCCTGTTCTCTACGAATCGTGACATTGACGCCTCGTTTCTTTAACGTTTTTTCGAATTCAAAAATCTGCTCACGAGGTGTTCTAACATAGTTGCGTTCTGGCACATAGTTTACTGGAATCAAGTTTACATGGCACTTTATTCCTTTAATTAAATCTGCCAATTCTTCAGCATGCTCAACTTGGTCGTTTTCACCGCCGAATAAGCCGTATTCAAAACTAACCCTTCTGCCCGTTTTTTCGGTATAGTATTTGATCGCTTCAATAAGATCCGGTAATTTATAAGCACGGTTGATTGGCATTAATTTACTTCTCAGCTCGGAATTTGGCGCATGTAAGGATAAAGCAAAATTAATTTGCAATTCTTCATCAGCAAATTTATAGATTTTTGGAATAATCCCACTTGTTGAAACTGTAATATGGCGAGCCCCGATGTTCAATCCTCTTTCATGATTGATATTTTTCAAAAAGCTCATCATTTCATCATAGTTATCAAATGGTTCGCCGATTCCCATAATAACGACTGAACTTACTCGTTGATCCATTTCATCAAGGGCTTGTTGTACTTTTACGACTTGGGCAACAATTTCTCCTGCTTCTAAATTTCTTTTTAAGCCACCAAGTGTAGAGGCACAGAACGTACAGCCGATACGGCAACCAACTTGAGTTGTTACACAAACAGAATTCCCATATTCATGGCGCATAAGCACAGTTTCAATCGAGTAACCGTCATGCAATTCAAATAAGAACTTCATCGTATTTCCGTCAATGGAAGTTTGTTGAACAAGCGTCTTCAACGTTGTAATCGTAAAGCTAGCATCGAGTTTTCCACGTAGTTCTTTTGATAAATTAGACATATCTTCAAAGCTTGTTATACGCTTTTTATACAACCATTCAAAAAGTTGCTCCGCACGGAAAGCTTTTTCCCCATTTTCTGTTAACCATTGTTTTAATTCGTTAAGCTCCAATGAATAAATAGATGGCTTTTCTGGTTTCGTTACTGTTTTTCTTCTTGTTGTTACCGTTTCTGCCATTACAGCACCTTCTTTCTAAAACTAGCAATGAAAAATCCATCACTGCCGAAATCCTGTGGAAATACTTGCAATTTATAATCGTTGACAAGCGGCTGCACGCTTTCTGGCATTCTGTCTTTTAACGTCAAATCTCGCTCAAAGTCCGGATGTTTTTCCAAAAAATGATTAGCTACAGTATCATTCTCTTCTTGATCGACTGTACATGTACTATAAATGAGGTTGCCGCCCTTCTTCACAAGCGGTGCAGCTGCTTCTAAAAGTTGATTTTGGATACTAGAAAGTTTTATTATATCATCTTTTGTTTTCGTATACTTCACATCCGGTTTTCGGCGCATTACACCTAAACCGGAACAAGGAGCATCTACTAGAACTTTGTCAAAACCTTCTTTATTAAATAATTCTTGAACTTTTCTACTATCAGATACTTCGGTTTTAATATTTCTTAATCCTAACCGCTGGGCTTGATCTTTAATTAGTTTGACTTTGTGCTCATGAAGATCAATCGCCACTACTTGCCCGGTAGTCAACCCTTCTGCAATATGTGTCGATTTTCCACCTGGAGCTGCACAACAATCGAGAACGATATCATTTCCAGTGGCATCCAATGCATGAGCAACGAGCATAGAACTTTCATCTTGAATAGAGAGAAAGCCCATTTTATAGCTTTCTGAATGTGCAAGATTCCCTTTTAAGCAATAAATTGCTTCATCAAGTATCGGGCTTTTTTCTACATCATAGCCTTCTTCCGTCAGCGTACTAACCAATTCACTTCTAGAGATTTTCTTAACATTCACCCTTGCTGATTGTACAGGGGCCGTTAAATTTGTTTCACACATATCAGCTGTTTTTTCAAATCCGAATTGTTCAATCCATCTCTTTACGAGCCAGGTCGGATGACTCGTCTCAATGGCAAGTCGCTCGGCGTTATCTTCAATATCTTCTAGTGACCGGAGACCTTTTCTCTGTACATTCCGTAGAATCCCATTCACCATAGATGTAATGCCTTTATGTCCCCGTTTTTTTGCAATTTCAACCGCTTCATAAATAATCGCATGATCGGGTACCTTATCAAGATAAACCATTTGATAAACCGATAAACGTAGCAAGTTGATTACCCAGGAAAGCGTCTTTTTTTCATTTTTGATAAAAGGCTGCAAATAGTAATCGAGCGTCATTTTCCTTTGAATCGTTCCGTATGTGATTTCTGTGAGCAAACCGCTGTCAGCCGATGATAATTGATGTTTGTTAATCATTGAGTTTAGTAGCAGGTTGCTATATGCTTGATTCTTTTCAACGGATTCGAGGACATCAAGCGCAATATCCCTTACACCCTTTTTCGTTTGTTTCATTTCATTCTCCAATCTTTAAGCCCACTTTAATAAAAGAGCCCGCTCCGCGTAAATAATCTTTCGCCAACATTTTTTTCTTGCCTGCAGGCTGAAGCTCAAGAATTAAAACAGCCGTCGTGTTTCCGGTACCAACAACAAATCCTTCTTCAAGAACATCTATCACAACACCTGGCTGTACAGGGGACGAGAGCTGTATTTTTTTTGTAGTCCATACTTTGAGTGTTTCACCCTTTAATAGTGTATAAGCAACTGGCCAAGGATTTAATCCGCGAACATGATTATATATGTCTTCACCGCTTTTGTCCCAGTCAATCTTTTCCTGTTCTCGTTTAATATTAGGGGCAAATGTTGCTTTGGCATCATTTTGCTTAACAGGCGTGATTTCTCGATTGAAAAGCTTAGGTATCGTTTCAGCAAGCAAATCAGATCCAATTTGGCTTAATTTTTCGTGTAATGTACCAACATTATCTTCTTCTTCGATCTTAACTTCTGCTTGTGTCAAGATATCTCCGGCATCTAGTTTCTCCGCCATGTACATAATGGTAATTCCGGTTTTTTCTTTTCCTTGTAAAATGGAATAATGGATAGGTGCTCCACCTCGCAGTTCTGGTAAAAGCGAAGCATGTACATTGATACAGCCATATTCTGGAGCTTCTAACAACTTATTCGGAAGAATTTGACCAAAGGCAGCTGTAATAATTAAATCCGGTTTTAAGGCAAGGATTTCTGCTAATTCCGCTTCATTGCGGATTTTTTCAGGTTGATATACAGGGATTCCTTGTTTCACTGCTTCGATCTTTACAGGTGGAGGAGTCAGTACTCTTTTTCGTCCCACTGGCCGGTCTGGCTGTGTAACGACAGCAATTACATTATAGCCTTCTTTAATTACGCGTTGCAGCACAGGAACGGAAAAATCTGGTGTTCCCATAAAAACAATTTTTTTCGTCATTATGCTTCCTCCTCTTCCAATTCCTCTTCTGTTAGATATCGACTAACTTTAGTTGTAAAAAGCACGCCGTGTAAATGGTCGATTTCATGTAGGATTGCACGAGCAAGAAAGTCCTCAGCTTCTAATTCGTAAAAACCACCTTTACGATTTTGGGCTCTGATCTTCACTTTATATGGACGTTCAACTTCTCCGTATAAATCTGGAAAACTTAAACACCCTTCAGGACCGACCTGTTTTCCGTCGGTCTCTAAAACAACCGGATTAATCATTTCAATTGTTCCATGATGATCATCGATATCAACAACGGCAATTTGTTTCTTTAAACCAATTTGCGGAGCCGCTAGTCCTACCCCATCCGCTTCGATCATCGTATCATACATGTTTGTTAACAGCTTAGCCAACTTTTTATCAAAATCTGTTACTTTTTCACATTCTTTTTCTAAAATTTCATTTGGATACAAAACAATCGGTAAAATAGCCAAAACTTGTAATTCCTCCTATAGAAAAACACGGTTGATTTTTACATCATCATTTGAGGATTTAAATCAATCGATATTTGTAAATGTTGTTGTGCGAGTTCCTGCTGATAATGGTCATTAATTGTTTTAAAGCATTGATGAAGGTTTGGTTCCCGTTTGTATTTTATCAGACATTGGTAGCGATATCTATTGTTAATCCGACTAATTGGTGATGCTGATGGTCCGAGAATCATTGCACCTGGGCTTAATCCATTTCTCATGAAACCTGAAATCTTTTCAGTAACTGAAACAGCGGTCATTAAGTCTTCGTGAGAAACCGTAACGAGGGCGATATAATAATAAGGCGGATAGTGATTGCTCCTTCTTATCGTCATCTCTCTTTGATAAAAGGTGTTATAATCCTGCTGTCCTGATAACTCAATGCTGTAATGCTCCGGTGAATACGTTTGAATGACAACTTCTCCTGTCAATTCATGGCGGCCCGCTCGCCCTGACACTTGGGTTAACAATTGAAAGGTCTTTTCTGAGGAACGAAAATCCGGCAGATGTAGCATCGTATCTGCTGACAAAACACCGACTAAGGTGATATTCGGAAAATCTAGTCCTTTTGCAATCATTTGTGTACCAAGAAGGATATCTGCCTTCCCTTCCCCAAATGCTTGAAGCAGACGCTCATGCGACCCTTTCCTAGTAGTTGTATCTACATCCATTCGAATCACTCTAGCTTCCGGCAATATTTTCGTCAATTCCTCTTCAACTTTCTGGGTACCTGTACCAAAGAAACGAATATGTTCACTTCCACATTCTGGACATTCAGCTAACATCGCTTCCTCATGCCCGCAATAATGGCATTTTAACGAATGATTCGATCGATGATATGTAAGTGAAATTTCACAGTTTGGACAATTTGATACATACCCACAACTTCTACACATCACGAAAGAAGAGTGTCCTCTTTTATTTAGCATCAAAACGGTTTGTTGTTTTTTTTCTAAGCGATCTTGAAGCTTCGTAAACAATAATTCAGAAAACATCGATCTGTTGCCGTTACGTAATTCTTCTCGCATATCAACAATTTCTACCGCAGGAAGTGCATGGTCATTCATTCGCTTGCTTAAGGTAAGGAGCTTGTACACGTTTTTCTGCGCTCTTGCAAATGATTCAAGTGTCGGAGTCGCGCTGCCAAGAATGACAGAACAGTTATGTGATTTTGCTCGTTGTATCGCCACATCTCTTGCATGATATCGAACGGTTTCTTCTTGTTTATAACTGGATTCATGCTCTTCATCGATAATAATAATTCCCAGATTTTCAAACGGAGCGAATACGGCAGAACGAGCACCGACTACGACTTTTACTTCTTTACGGTGAATTTTTCGCCATTCATCGTATTTCTCACCGATCGATAAGCCACTATGCATCACAGCAACTTGTTCACCAAATCGCTCTTTAAATCGTTTGACTGTTTGTGGAGTTAATGAAATTTCTGGAACGAGCATGATTGCCTCGCCGCCCTTTTTTATCACATCATCAATCGCTTGCAAATAAATTTCTGTCTTACCACTACCTGTAACGCCATACAGTAAAAAAACGTCATGACAATTATTCTTAATCGATTCTTTAATAGGGGCAATCGCGATTGCTTGTTCATCGGTTAGCTCAAAGAACGGTTTCTTTTCAAATGTTCGATTTTCATACGGATCACGATATACCTCCTCATTTGTTTCCAATAAAATCCCTTTATCGATGAGTGACTTCGCTGTACCATTAGATGCATGTGTGATATCTAATAATTCTTTAAGCAAGACCTTTTTTGGCGTTGCAACGAAATAAGCCAAAATATCATGCTGCTTCTTTGCGCTTGTAGGAAGTGATTGCTTGGCCTTAATTAAATCTTCCATGTTTAGTGCAGGTACTATCATTCGCATCGTTTTTTTATTATTTCGGTTTTTTACATAATATAGAACTTCTAGATGACCTTTTTGGACCTCTTTTTGGAAAAGGGAGGCTTTATCACCGTCAATGACCTCCTTCCAGGAAAGAGCATCTTTATTCCCCATCATTTGTAAAATATCCGGATGAACCTGATTTCTTTTTTGTTCATTTACTTTAATAATTTTCTCGTATTTTGCTTTCATAGCTGACGGAAGCATCGCCTGAAGAGCAGAAATCTTATAGCATAGTGTCTCTTCTGTTAACCAATCTCCTAATGCTAAGAGCTCATCATTTAAAACAGGATCGATATCCATCGGTTCTTTAATAGACCGAAGTTTTTTCCATTCGCTTTTATCTTTCAAACCAGTCACAAACCCTTGAACCATTCTTGGACCAAACGGAATAATGACTCGCATACCAGGCTGGATAATATGAAGCCATTTATCTGGAATCGTATAATCGAATTCACGGTCGGTTTGTTTCGCAGGGACGTCAACAATGACTGTCGCAATGTTCATGTATCATCATTCCTTTTTCAACATCTCCACAACTTCCAGCAAGACTGCTTTAGCGGTTTCAGTTTTACTCATCAAAGGAAGTTCAAGATTTGTACCGTCTTTCTTAAATAGAGTGACAATGTTTGTATCATGGCCAAACCCCGCTCCCTCGGTTGTTACATTATTAGCAACAATCATATCAGCGTTCTTTTTGTGCAGTTTTCCTACCGCATACTCTTTTAGGTTGTCTGTTTCTGCTGCAAAACCTACCAGTATTTGCGTTGTTTTTTTCTTACCAAGCTCTAGCAAAATATCTTTCGTTCGTTCTAGTTCAAGGGCACTTTCCCCTGGTTGTTTCTTCATTTTTTTCGAATGAGCGAATTTAGGTGTATAGTCACTAACGGCGGCTGATTTTATGACCACGTCCGCCCCTTCATACACTTTCATCACTTGGTCATACATTTCCGATGCAGTCTCAACTTGCACAGTTTCCGCTTTGGCAGGGGGCAATAATGAAACAGGTCCTGTGATCAATACAACCTCCGCACCTAAAGCAAGGGCTTGTTCAGCAAGAGCATAACCCATTTTGCCAGTAGATCGATTAGAAAGATAACGTACAGGGTCAATATGTTCCCTGGTAGGCCCTGCTGTTATGACGATTTTTTTCCCGCTCAAAGATAGTTCTTTCGTTTTGTTTGAAAAAAAGGCAGAAAGCTGTTCCACAATCGTTTCAGGTTCCTCTAAACGCCCTTTTCCTGTATAGCCACAAGCTAAGTACCCCTCAGAAGGCTCAATAAATGAATAACCAAAGCTTTTCAAAGTTGCCATGTTTTGCTGAACAGCTGGATGAGCATACATGTGAACATTCATCGCCGGAGCAACCCAAACAGGAGCAACGGTTGCGAGTAATGTCGTTGAAATCATATCATCAGCAATTCCATTTGCCATCTTTCCAATTATATTAGCTGTCGCTGGTGCAATTAAGATCACATCCGCCCAATCAGCCAAATCAATATGGGCAATCACTGCTGAATTTTTTTCATCAAATGTATCTATATATACATCATGCCTTGATAAGGCTTGGAACGTTAGCGGAGTCACAAATTTCCCCGCTGATTCACTCATCATCACCTTCACTTGTGCACCAGCCTGAGTTAGTTTACTCGTTAATGCAGCAGCCTTGAAAACCGCAATCCCACCAGTTACACAAAGAAGAATCTTTTTATTAGTAAGCATACACTTTCCCCCCAACACATGTTCTTTTTTCTTATTATGAAGGATAACATAAAGTGAAACTTCAATCAGTGAGGATTTTCTTCATTCCCCACCGATTGTTAGTCTCGTTCTAGTGTCGCTAACATCTCCGCTCTGCTACGATAAAGCGACTCTACGAACCCGATTGGTTCATCTATCAGGCTTTTACGGGCAGTTATCCCCCACCCTACGTTCCTTGATTCCTCTAAGCCTTGAGGTGGGGATTTTACTGCCTGGTAATGCGGGATAAAAAGCGCAAGCATCTTGATTTTAGGCTGAACACCATAACGGGTCATACCTTATGTGTTCACTATAGTGACTAAAAATCATACATAAGTCAAAATGATACAAAAGAAGTTTTCTTATGCGTTATACATTACTTGACTAATGACGGACTGCTTAAATTGAATAAAAATGCAAGAAAGGGCCGGACTTCCCAATCAATAGCTTCATCTGCTATTGTTCTTTAGAAAGTCTGACCCTTGTCTGTCAATAGTTACTGTCCAGCCAAAAGCTGTTTTTGCTTTCGTACAATTAATACTTACTTTTCTTCATATTGGTTATCATACGTTAAATTACCTGAATGAATTTCTTCTAGAGCACGACCTACTGATTTATAAGACACAGGCTTTTCGATTTTGCAGTCATTTTTAATTTGCATTTGTCTTGCACGTTTAGCTGCAACAGATACAAGTGAGTATTTAGAATCAATTTTCAGCAATAATGAATCGATAGATGGATATAACATAATTTATTTAACCTCCAACATTTTTTTATAACGGGTAGATACGCGTTCTCGTCTGCAATGCTCAGCAACCACAATTGCATTGATTCGCTGACAGGCATGAACAACATGGTCATTTTCAACAACATAATCGTATAAATCCATTAATTCAATTTCTGCTTTTGCAGCAAGCATTCGTTGACGAATTAGTTCTTCTGATTCTGTTCCACGGTTAACGATTCTGTTCTCCAACTCTGAAAGACTTGGCGGGGCAAGGAAAATAAATAACCCTTCAGGGAATTTTTCTCTTACTTGACGAGCTCCTTGCACTTCAATTTCCAAAAATACATCTTTACCAGAATCCAGTGTTTCACGAACATAATCAACTGGCGTTCCATAATAATTACCAACAAACTCTGCGTATTCCAGTAGTTTGCCTTGTTCAATCAGAATTTCAAATTCTTCGCGACTCTTAAAAAAGTAATCAAGCCCATCGACTTCCCCTTCCCGCGGAAGACGAGTGGTCATGGATATCGAATATTCGAATGCCGTATTAGGTTGTGAAAATATTTCTTTCCTTACTGTTCCCTTTCCAACTCCGGATGGACCAGATAAAACAATTAATAAACCCTTTTCTCTCATAGTACTCCATTACCCCTCTTCTACACTTTCATCCCGGTCATGAAGACGGGCTGCAACCGTTTCAGGCTGGACGGCGGATAAAATGACATGATCGCTGTCTGTAATGATTACCGCCCTCGTTCTTCTACCGTAAGTTGCATCTATTAATGAACTGCGATCACGTGCATCTTGGATGATTCGTTTGATCGGAGCCGATTCTGGACTCACGATTGATACAATACGATTAGCCGAAACAATATTTCCAAAACCAATATTTATGAGCTTAATAGACATTTTTGTCCCCCATCCATATCTAGTGTCGCCTCAATCAAAAGAACATAAACAGACTACTCGATATTTTGAACTTGTTCTTTCATTTTTTCAAGTAAACTTTTCATTTCGACTACATTCTTTGTTATTATTGAATCATTTGCCTTCGAACCTATCGTATTTACTTCGCGATTCATTTCCTGCACTAGAAAGTCAAGTTTTCGCCCGATAGGTTCTGTGTGCTCAAGTGTATCTAAAAATTGAAGTTTATGACTTTCAAGCCTAGTTAATTCTTCAGTAACATCGGCTTTATCAGCAAAAACGGCGACTTCAGTCAAGAGTCTACTTTCTTCCACAAGCCCATTTGTAAAATCAGTCAGCTTTTGGGCAAGACGTTCTCGATACTGATCACCAACAGAAGGTGCATACTGCTTTAATTCCGCAACGACAACTTGAAATTTTTCGAGTTGACCCTGCAAATCATTATACAGCTCTACCCCTTCCCGAAGCCTCATTTCCTTAAGCTTTTCAAGTGCTTCCATAAAAGCGTCAAAGAGGACTTGCTCCATATCCTTATTTTCGGTAGGTTCCTCTTCGACAGATAATAGCTCTTCCAGTTGAAGTACATCATGAAGGGTTACAGATGTTTCCAGTTGATATTTTTCTTTCACTTTGTCCATCAATGAAAAAAATTGATCGGACAGCTCCCAATCTAACTTAAGTTTTTTAGAAACAAGTCCTTCACCCTCAACGGTGATGAATATTTCTGCACGACCTCTTCTTATGTATTCATTCGCTTTTTTCTTTAATTTGTCTTCAAGGACTAGAAGCTGACGAGGTAGGCGAATCACGAATTCACAAAAACGATGGTTAACGGTCTTCATTTCTACCGTGACCTTGATTTTATCTTGTTCAGCTTTACCTCTTCCATAACCGGTCATACTAACTACCATAGCATCACTTCCTACTTAACAAAATGATAGATGAAAACAATCGAAGGAACCACCATTGGCCGATGTTGAACAGTTCAATATATACGTCAAAATAAGATTAGTCATACTTAATAGAGGTTGTTAAAAAAGTCCGGTAAAAAAGCTTGCGAACTTCTCGGCTCTTTTTATCCTCCTTTTTAAACACGCACTTATACCTGTATATGTAATTTGGTATGTCGTCATATAATCTACCCAAATAAAAAGGTAATAGAGACAATCTCTACTACCTTAAAAATTATATCATAGTTCACCCCCATTTAACAGGCTGTAATACCATTCACTTCAATTTTTATGAGCAGATCAAAGAGTAGTTTGTGAAGAATAACAGTTTAGAAAACCCCGGAATTAATGATCACAGACTAAAAAATATGGCCTCATGTCTATGTCTATGTGACTCACATCGTGTAGGCCTTAACTATCTAGAGGAAGCTGTCCTCTGATGGAAGATTCCCTTTACTTTGTTTTTCTTACTAAAAACGTTCCAGCAAGCAAAAAAGTTGGAATTGATGCCATACCTATTACTAGTAGCCAATCACGCATAGCAATCGGCACTGTATGAAAAATCGGTTGAAACGGCGGATAATAGATTACAACGAGCAATAGCAGTAGTGATGAGATTACTGCACCAATCAAATATTTATTACCAAAGGGATTTCTCGAAAAAATAGATTTTTCACTACGGCAATCAAATACATGAATTAACTGCGCCAAAACTAATGTTGCAAAAGCAATCGTTTGTGCATAAACGAGGTTGTCTGGATTATTTTTATACACCACAATGAAAGCAATTAATGTTGCTAGCCCGATTAGAATCCCGCGTGAAATAATTTTCCACCCTAAGCCCCTTGCAAAAACGCCTTCATTTGGATGACGTGGCTTGCGTTTCATTAAATCTCCCTCTGCTTTGTCCAGCCCTAAAGCCATAGCCGGCAACCCATCTGTTACAAGGTTTACCCAAAGAATTTGGATTGGGACAAGAGGTAGCGGCAATGCCATTAGCATTGCAAAAAACATAACCATTATTTCGCCAACGTTGGAAGCAAGCAAGTACCTAATGAATTTTCGGATGTTTTCATATATATTTCGCCCTTCAGCAATTGCAGCTTTAATGGAAGCAAAATTATCGTCAAGCAGAATCAAAGATGAAGCTTCTTTTGCTACATCGGTTCCGGTAATCCCCATGGCAATCCCAATATCTGCGGTTTTAATGGCTGGTGCATCATTTACACCATCACCAGTCATTGCCACAATATGCCCTTTATTCTGAAATGCTTTGACAATCTTCAACTTATCTTCAGGTGATACACGAGCGAACACAGCCACATCTTCAACAACATCTTCTAGATCGCCCGTTGACATTTCTGCCAACTGCTTCCCTTCAATCACCTTTTCTTTTCCTCGTAAAATTCCTAATTGACTGGCAATGGCTTTTGCCGTTTGTGCATGGTCACCTGTAATCATTACCGTTTTTATCCCTGCTTCTCTACTTTCTTTAACTGCAAGCCCAACTTCAGGTCTTGGAGGATCTATCATACCTTGTAAACCGATAAAGACTAAATTTCTTTCAGCTTCTGCTTCATCCAGCAGAATGGTCCCTGGCGATAATGGCTTAAAGCCAATCGCAATGGTCCGCAATGCTTGACTTGCCAAATCATTAATCGCTTCTTGTACATGTTGGATATTTTCTTTCGAAAGGAATTGTGATTTCTGTGACCATAGAATCGAATCACAACGAGAGATCAGTACATCAGGAGCTCCTTTTACTACAACAAATTGCTTGCCATTCTCGTCTTTAACAACGACGCTCATCATCTTTCTTGTTGAGTCAAATGGAAATTCCTTCACAATCGTAAAATTGTTCATGATCGATTCACGGGTTAATCCTGCTTTCATAGCACTTACAAGCAAGGCGCCTTCTGTTGGATCTCCATCTACTACATACTTACTATCTTTTACTACCAAATTGGCATGATTACAAAGGAGCCCAAATGTAAGCACCTGGTGCAGTGATTTGTCTGATTTTGGAACTACTTTCTTCTCTCCATCATAGAATTCGCCATCAGGCTGATACCCAGTTCCTGATACATTCCATGTTTTACCACCGCTCCAAAGATGAGTAACCGTCATTTTATTTTGCGTCATCGTTCCTGTTTTGTCGGAGCAAATGACCGAAGCACACCCTAAAGTTTCAACGGCAGGTAGTTTTCTGACAATCGCATTCTTTCGAATCATTCGCTGCACACCAAGTGACAATGCAACCGTAACAATTGCGGGCAAACCTTCTGGTATCGCAGCTACCGCAAGGGAAACCCCCGACAAGAACATCGTATAAAGATCATTCCCCTGTAATATCCCTGTCACCACAACCACAAAAGTTAATAAAAGTGCGGTGAAAATAAGGATTTTACCTAACTGCTCCAGTCTGCGCTGCAACGGTGTGATCTGCGTTTCTGCGGATTGGAGTAAGTCGGCTATTTTCCCCATTGCCGTTTCCATTCCCTTTGCAATGACTACCCCTGTTCCACTTCCTCGAGTCACCATCGTTCCCATAAATGCATAGTTAGCCTCGTCACCGATACTTTCAACTTCATATTGAATTGCTTCACTCAGCTTTGCTACAGGAACAGATTCTCCAGTAAGCGCGGATTCCTCAATTTCTAAAGATGCTGATTCTATAATTCTTAAATCGGCACCTATCCTGTCGCCACTCGTAAACTTCAAAATGTCACCTACGACAACTTCTCGGGATGGTACCCTTTTCCATTCACTATTTCTAAGCACTTGTACTTGTGGTGCAGCCATCTGCTTTAATGCTTCAAGAGATTTCTCTGCTTTCCGCTCCTGAAAAAATCCTAAAAAACCATTCACTAAAATGATGGCAATGATCGCGATAGCATCGATGTATTCTCCAAGAATCCCTGAGATTAAGGTCGCAGCAAGTAGAACGATAACCATAAAATCCTTAAACTGTGCAAAGAATAACAGGATAGCTGACTGCTTTTCTCCTTCTTGAAGTTCATTATAGCCCTTCAATTGCTGCCTTTTATTCACCTCTGTCTCTTCCAATCCAAGCCGGACGCTTGTTTCTAAGGCCATCTCTATTTGTTGCGTATCCATTTCCCTGAACTTCATTACATATCACACATCCTCCACATAGAATGAATCCAACCCTGCCCAGACAATGTAGATTAATTTTACTTTCCAGCTTCTTGCTGTAACCAACTTCAGCTATCTTTTAAGCTTTGAATAATTTCTCCTTAAACTTGTCTTAATCCATGTTTATTCAGACTCGTCCTAAAACATGCTATAATTACGAAAAGTAGGTAGATACCCATAACGAATGGGTCTGACCCCGCAATTATTGTACATAGATTACATCTAGTGTAATAGCCTTGTATATTGCGGATTAGTGCGAGGTCAGACCCTTTTAAGACAGGTAAAAAAAATTAAAATAAAGGAAGTATATACATATGTCTTTTGACGGATTATTTACAAAAGCAATGACAGAAGAAATATTTTCGCAATTGAACGGTGGGAGAATCAGTAAAATTCATCAGCCTTATAAAAATGAACTCATCCTAATCATTCGTGCGGGTGGGAAAAATCATAAACTCTTATTATCAGCACACCCAAGTTATGCACGATTTCAAATTACAGAAGAAACCTACGAAAATCCAAAAGAGCCACCGATGTTTTGCATGTTACTGCGTAAACATTTAGAAGGCTATACAATTGAAAACATTTACCAAGAAGGCCTCGATCGGATGCTAATGATTGAAGTAAAAGGGAGAAACGAGCTCGGGGACCTGTCACAGAAACTATTAATTGTGGAAATCATGGGGCGCCATAGTAATATTATCTTGGTCGATAAGGAAAAGAACACGATTCTAGATAGCATTAAGCATGTTTCATATGCGGTAAATAGTCACCGGGCTATCTTGCCTGGACAAACCTATATTGCACCACCAGCTCAGGAAAAAATGAATCCATTCACCGCAACTGAAGATGATGTGTTAAAAGCAATTGATTTTAATGCAGGTAAAGTGGATAAACAAATAGTGGCCCGTTTCGCTGGTGTCTCCCCACTATTTGCGAAAGAAGTGATTCATACAGCCGGACTAGTAAACCGGGCTACACTTCCCACCGCTTTTTTATCGTTAATCAAGAAACTTGCGAACCGTGAATATTCGCCTAGTATTGTGAATTCTGATGAAAAAGAATCATTCTATATGATAGAACTACAACATATTCAAGGCGAAGGACGCTCTTTTGCAACCTTAAGCGAGATGCTAGATCGTTATTATTTTGGCAAGGCCAAAAGAGATCGTGTGAAACAGCAAGGCAATGATCTAGAACGATTTATTTCGAATGAATTGGAAAAAAACAAAAAGAAAATTGGCAAGCTTGAAAGAACATTGCAAGAAAGCGAACGTGGAGAAGAATATCAACTGTTCGGTGAGCTGTTAACCGCAAATCTCTATCAAATGAAACGTGGCATGAAAGAAATTGAAGTCATCAATTATTACGAAGAAGATGGCCAAACTGTTACCATTAATCTGAATCCGCAAAAGACACCAGCAGAAAATGCACAGAAGTATTTCTCGAAATATCAGAAAGCAAAAAACGCTGTTGTATTTGTTCAAGAACAAATTGAGAAAGCGGAAGCTGAGGTTGCCTATTTCGATCGTTTACATCAGCAGCTACAATCCGCGTCACCAAAAGATATTGATGAAATACGTGAAGAGCTACAAGAAGAAGGTTATATAAAAAAGAAACAAAAAAAAGGCATGAAAAAGCCTGCAAATGCAAAGCCTGTGCTTGAACAATATTATTCGAACGACGGCACGCAAATCTTTGTAGGTAAAAACAATAAACAAAATGAGTACTTAACGAATAAATTTGCACGTCGTGATGAAATCTGGCTTCATACTAAAGACATTCCCGGCTCCCATGTCATCATCCGTAGCGAAGATCCAAGCAGTGAAACGATCAAAGAAGCTGCAGGATTGGCTGCTTACTTCAGTAAAGCGCAAACGTCCAGTTCAGTACCGGTCGATTTCACAAAAGTGCGCCATGTAAAAAAACCGAATGGTTCAAAACCTGGATTTGTTATATACGATAACCAACAAACGGTTTATGTGACGCCTAGCCCAGATCAAGTCATTAATATGAAGGAAGAGAAATGAATATAAATTTCACCCCCGCACACTTGTTGTATGCGGGGGTATTTTAAATCAGTTATACGGTCATCCACGCTGTATCCGTAGGGTTTACTCTCCAATTGTTCAATTTCTCAATATCTTCTTCTAAAATATACCCTTCACGGCTCGCAACTTGGATTAAGCTAGCATAATCACTTAGTGAATAAGATCGTATATTAGCTGTTTCAAGTTGTTTTCTTCCTTCCTCTAATCCATATGTAAAGATCGATACAACCCCTAATACATCGCAACCAGCTTCACGAAGAGCCTGTACGGAATCAATCACACTTCCTCCCGTTGAAATAAGATCTTCAATGACAATAACTTTATCACCCGGCCCTACTTTTCCTTCTACTTGATTGCCTTTACCATGGCCTTTTGGTTTAGAACGCACATAGCACATCGGCAGATTCATATTTTCACTTACCCAAGCAGCATGGGCAATCGCTCCTGTCGCTGTCCCAGCAATAATTTCGGTATCAGGAAAATGTTCTGCAATTAATGTTTGCAAGCCAGTCGCTATTTGTCTGCGAACATCAGGATAAGAAAGGGTTAATCTGTTATCACAATAAATAGGGGATTTAATACCAGAGGACCATGTGAATGGGTCATTCGGTTGTAAGAATACGGCTTTAATTTTTAATAATTGTTCTGCAATTTGTTCATTTAACATGTTGTATACCCTCCCAGGCTCTCTTGATTGTTTGATAAGCGGATAGTGGCTCATTTGCTCCGGTAATCGCCCTGCCGACGACTATGAAGTCTGAACCGAGCTCTCTCGCTTTTTGTGGAGTTGCGATTCTAATCTGGTCATGTGCGTTTCCATCAGCCAAACGAATACCTGGCGTCACAGTTAGGAAGTTCGAACCTAATTCAGAATGGATACTACTTACTTCAAGTGGTGAACAGACCACTCCATCTAATCCTGATTGTTTAGCAAGGCGAGCATAGTGGAGCACTGATCGTTCCAATTCTCCTTCAATTAATTGTTCCTTATTCATCTGACTAGTGCTTGTGCTCGTTAACTGCGTAACCGCGATACAAGTTGGTCTATTTTTTCCGGATACTGTCCCGGAATTTAGACCTTCCAATGCAGCCTCCATCATTCTTTGACCACCTGCAGCATGTACATTTGTAATGTCCACTTCAAGGCTGGCAAGTACTTTCATAGCACTTTTCACTGTATTAGGAATATCATGAAGCTTTAGATCAAGGAATACTTGATGATTATTTTCTTTTAAGTACTCTACAATCCCAGGACCCGATTGATAATATAATTCCATCCCGACTTTTACAAATAATTTTTCTGTTTGGAATTTTGATAAAAAATCTTTCGTTTCCTTAATTCCTGGAAAATCAAGCGCGATGATTGGCAAATTGCTCATGTTTATTCCAACTCCTTCCCGTACATTCTGATATATGATTATATCCTAATTTTTTTAGAAGAACGGGTAACTCTTCAATAATTTTCGGGCAAACAAATGGATCGGTAAAATTAGCAGTTCCGACAGCGACAGCACTTGCTCCTGCATAGAAAAATTCGATAACATCTTCTGCCGTCATGATGCCTCCCATACCAATGATCGGAATCGTTACTGCTTGACTCACTTCATAAATCATTCGTATAGCGACTGGTTTAATCGCCGGACCTGATAATCCACCTGTTTTATTGGCGAGGATTGGAATACCCGTTTTCATATCAAGACGCATGCCCATTAATGTGTTAATCATTGTCAAACCATCGGCGCCACCAGCCTCGACAGCTCGAGCCATTTCCACGATGTTTGTAACATTTGGAGATAACTTCACGTATACTGGAACTTCTGAGACTGCTCTAACCGCTTCCGTTACGTTTTTTGCAACGAGAGGATCCGTTCCAAACGTAATCCCTCCTTCCTTGACATTGGGGCAGGAAATATTTAATTCGAGCGCCTTCACGTTACTTATCTTGCTGATTTCCCTAGCAACCGTTACATAATCTTCTACTTGAGATCCTGCTATATTAGCAATAATCGGCACATCAAACTGGTTAAGCCATGGTAATTCATCTTCCATAACGTGCTTTAAACCTGGGTTTTGCAGTCCAATCGCATTTAACATCCCAGAAGACGTTTCAGCAACTCTTGGTGTCGGATTACCAAAACGTGGTTCGGGGGTTGTGGCCTTCACCATAATCGCACCAAGAACATTCAAATCATATAAATTCCCAAATTCCTTACCAAAGCCAAAACAGCCAGACGCAGGCATGATTGGGTTTTTTAAGTCTAACCCTGGTAATTGGATATCAAGCATATTCATAGAACCACCTCTCCCGCACGAAAGACCGGACCGTCACTACATACTTTTTTATAATGAAAACCTGTCGGATCATCGGCTGTGTGACACACACAAGCAAAGCAAGCGCCGATTCCACAGCCCATCCGTTCTTCAAGTGAAAGAAATACCTCTTTCGTTTCTTTGTAGGCAGACTCCAATGCACGAAGCATTGGGGTTGGCCCACAAGCAAAGATTGTTGTATAGCTATCACTTAATTTATCAATAACATCCGTTACAAAACCTTTTGTTCCATGGCTGCCATCGACTGTTGTAATATAGGTTTCACCCAACGCTTGGAACTTCTCTTCATAAAAAACCGTCGCAGCATTTTGAAAACCTAGGACATGGATAACATTTACACCTAATTTCGTTAACCGTTGTGATAGTTCGTATAAAGGAGGAACACCAATCCCTCCTCCGACTAGCAACGCTGTTTCTCCTGGCATCGCAGCCTCTGCCGGAAATCCATTTCCAAGTGGCCCAAGAACATCAATTGCAGCGTCATTCTTTTCTTGCGATAACAGAGAGGTCCCTTTTCCCTCTGCACGATATACCATTGTAAAGGTATTATTCTCTTTGTCGATTGCCGAGATGCTAATCGGTCTTCTTAAAAGTGGTTCATACCCGTTTCCTGTCTTAATGTGTACAAATTGCCCTGGTTGATTCATTTCAGAAACAAGGCTTCCGGATAAAGTCAGCTCATAAATCGATTCTGCAATTTCTTGTTGGCTGACGATTTTCATTGCCTCATTTTTTATCATGTATAGATAACCTCCCGACTCTGAGATGCATGTTCCATTGGCTCTGCTGTGAAATTCATCGACTCAATTACCCCAAGAATCGCTTCAGCTGTATCAAGTGATGTTAGACAAGGGATATTATTTTCAACCGATTCGCGGCGAATCCTGAAACCGTCACGCTCAGGCTGTTTTCCTTTCGTTAATGTATTCACAACAAGCTGTGCTTCACCCATTCTAATTACATCTAGAACATTTTTATGCTCAGAGCCGATTTTATCAACGATTGATACTGGGATGTTTTCATTTTTCAGCATGGCTGCGGTACCGCTTGTTGCAATAAGGTTGTAACCAATTGCATGAAAGCGCCTTGCAAGCTGTAACACTTCTTGTTTATCTTTGTCAGCCACTGTCAACAAGACTGACCCATGTTCCCTAACTTCCATACCAGATGCAACAAGCCCTTTATACAACGCTTTTTCCAATGTGACGTCCTTACCCATTACTTCACCTGTAGATTTCATTTCAGGTCCTAAAGTAATATCAACTCTTTTCAATTTCGCAAAAGAGAACACAGGTACTTTTACATAGACACCTTTCTTCTCAGGCACAAGTCCATTGCTAAACCCTAGTTCCTCTAATGTCTTACCTAGAATGACCTTCGTGGCAAGATTAGCCATTGGAATATTCGTGATTTTACTTAAAAACGGAACTGTACGACTAGATCGAGGGTTTACTTCAATTACATATACCTCATCTTTACTTATGACATATTGAATATTAAGTAAGCCGATAATATTGAGTCCTTTTGCTAATTTCTCCGTATATTCTACGATTTTCTCCATTTGCAAAGTGGTAATATTTTGCGGAGGATAGACGGCAATAGAGTCGCCTGAATGGACGCCAGCACGCTCGATATGTTCCATTATTCCCGGAATAACAACTGTATTCCCATCTGAAATGGCATCTACTTCAATTTCTTTTCCTGTTAAATAACGGTCAATTAGGACAGGATGTTCCGGATTAATTTTCACTGCATGTTTCATATAGTGCAGAAGTTCTTCTTCTTTATCGACAATTTCCATCGCTCTACCACCAAGCACATAGGAAGGTCTGACTAATGTAGGATAGCCAATTTCTGTTGCGATTTTGACTGCTTCTTCAACCGAAAAGGCTGTTTTTCCTTTTGGCTGTGGGATCGCCATTTCTGATAATGCATGTTCGAACTTATCTCTATTCTCTGCCCGATCCAAATCTTCAAGTGATGTACCGAGGATCGTCACTCCATGTTCCGCTAATTGTGCAGCAAGATTGATCGCCGTTTGCCCACCAAATTGAACGATAACCCCAATCGGCTTTTCAAGGTCAATCACATGCATAACATCTTCAATGGTTAACGGTTCAAAATACAATTTGTCAGAAATACTGAAATCAGTTGATACAGTTTCTGGATTATTATTGATGATAATGGCTTCATACCCTGCTTCTTTTATCGCCCAAACGGAATGAACGGTCGCATAATCAAACTCTACGCCTTGACCGATGCGGATTGGGCCTGATCCAAGGACAACAACACTTTTCTTATCTGTCACTACTGACTCATTCTCATCCTCAAACGTACCGTAAAAGTATGGTGTCTCTGACTCGAATTCTGCTGCACACGTATCAACCATTTTGTATACCGGCATAATCCCTTTTTCTTTTCGCCACTTGTATACCGTTATTTCTTGTTCTTGCCAAAGAGATGCAATTTTTTTATCAGAAAAGCCCATTTGCTTACCCGTCAATAATACTTCTTCATCAAATGGATTCTGCTTTAATTCTTTTTCAAAATCAACGATGTTTTTTAATTTTTGTAAAAAGAATAAATCGATTTCGCTCCAATCATGAATCGTTTGAATCGTCACACCTCTGCGTAAGGCTTCACCGATATAAAACAATCGTTCATCACCAGCTTTTCGGATTCTCTTTTCGATTACAGCATCATCCGTATCTTCTTGTAGCTCTAAATGATGGAAACCTGCTTCTAGTGAACGGACCGCTTTTAAGATTGACTCTTCAAATGTACGTCCGATTGCCATTACTTCGCCCGTTGCTTTCATTTGTGTTCCGAGATTCCGATTAGCTGATTCGAATTTATCGAATGGCCAGCGAGGAATTTTCGTTACGACATAATCCAGAGCTGGTTCAAAGCTTGCATATGTTTTACCTGTTACCGGGTTCATCATTTCATCTAGCGTTAACCCAACGGCAATCTTTGCAGCTAGTTTAGCGATCGGATAGCCTGTTGCTTTTGATGCAAGTGCAGAAGAACGACTTACACGCGGATTCACTTCAATAACATAATATTGATAGCTGTCTGGGTCAAGTGCAAGCTGGACATTGCAGCCCCCTTCGATCTTCAGCGCTCTGATGATTTTTAATGATGTGTTTCTAAGCATTTGATATTCACGGTCACTTAATGTTTGGCTTGGCGCAGCTACGATCGAATCGCCTGTATGGACACCTACCGGATCGAAATTCTCCATATTACAGACAACGATTGCATTGTCATTCGCATCACGCATTACTTCATATTCAATTTCTTTGAAGCCAGCGATGCTTTTTTCTAACAAGCATTGAGTAACCGGACTGCTTTTTAGTCCTCCAGTTACAATTTCAAGTAATTCGTCTTCATCTGAACAAATCCCACCGCCTGTTCCACCTAATGTAAAGGCTGGGCGGACAATGACTGGGTAGCCTACTTGTTCTACGAATTGTTTTGCTTCTTCTAGGTTATGAATAATTTCACTGTCCGGTACAGGTTCGCCAAGTTCATTCATTAAGTTACGGAATAAATCTCGATCCTCCGCTTGTTGAATCGCAGATAGCTTTGTTCCAAGTATTTCGACGCCACATTCTTCGAGAATTCCAGCATTCGCAAGCTCTACTGCCATATTTAGTCCTGTTTGGCCTCCCAATGTTGGCAATAAAGCATCAGGACGTTCTTTACGGATAATTTTACTTACAAATTCAAGTGTAATCGGCTCTATATAAACTTTGTCAGCCATTTCACTGTCTGTCATAATCGTTGCTGGATTTGAATTAATCAAAATGACGCGGTATCCTTCTTCTTTTAAAGCCATACAAGCTTGAGTTCCTGCATAATCGAATTCTGCTGCTTGACCGATGACGATAGGACCTGAACCAATCACAAGGATGCTTTTTATATTTGTACGTTTTGGCATAATACTTCCCCTCCCGCCGCATGGGCTTCAATCATTTTGTAAAATTCATCAAATAAGTAATTAGCGTCTTGTGGACCTGGTGATGCTTCTGGATGGTATTGCACAGTAAATGCTGGGTATGTTTTATGCTTTAACCCTTCAATTGTTTCGTCATTCAATGCAATATGAGTTACTTCAAGGTCTGTTCCTTGGATCGAGTCTACGTTTACGGTATAGCCATGATTCTGAGAAGTTAAGGCAACTTTTCCAGTTCGTAAGTCTTTCACAGGATGATTCGAACCGCGGTGGCCGAATTTCATTTTTTCGGTTTTGCATCCATTTGCTAAAGCAAACAACTGATGACCTAAACAAATTCCAAAAATCGGAACTTTACCTTGTAGTTCTTTGATCATTTCAATCGCACACGTTACATCTTCTGGATCTCCAGGTCCGTTCGATAGCATGATGCCATCAGGATGGAGATTTAACACTTCTTTAGCCGTAGAATTATGTGGCACAACAATTACATCGAATCCACGATCATTCAAATCTCTTAAAATACCTTGTTTCATTCCATAATCAACAAGTACGACCCGATATCCTCTGCCTGGATTGCGATATGCTGTTTTCGTCGAAACTTGCTTAACTTGGGTAACAGGCAAAACGGTTGCTTTCATTTGTTCGATAATACTTTCCGATTTATGGTTCAGGCCGCAAATGATCCCTTTTAATGTTCCATGGTTACGAATGATTCTTGTGAGCTTTCTCGTATCAATGCCGCTTATCCCTGGGATTCCCTTTTGTTTTAAAAATTCATCCAAAGACAATTCACTGCGCCAATTTGACGGGAGTTCCGCCACTTCTTTAACGACCATTCCAGCAATCGCTGGATGAATCGATTCAAAATCATCACGATTTATTCCGTAATTTCCGATCAGTGGATATGTTAATGTTACAATTTGTCCGCAGTATGAAGGGTCTGACAAAATTTCTTGATACCCCGTCATTCCTGTATTAAATACAACTTCACCAATTTTTTCAGTCGTGCTACCAAATGCTTTGCCAATAAAAACCGTACCATCTTCTAAGATTAGTTGTCTTTTCATTGTTTTACACTTCCTTTTTCCCATGCTACTTTACCTGCTGCAATTGTCATAACCGGCCATCCTGTACATGTTTGCCCATGAAATGGTGTATTCTTTCCTTTAGAAACAAACTCATTTCGATCAATGATTTGTTCTACTTCTAAATCTAGCAAAACAATATCTGCGCAAGCTCCTTCTTTGATCTCACCATATGGAAGGGAGAATGCTTCGGCAGGTTTTTTTGTCATATAATCAAGTAACTGTCCGATAGTAAGGATGTTTGTTTTTACAAAGTTTGTATATAAAAGCGGGAACGCAGTCTCTAATCCAACAATTCCGAATGGAGCTAATTCCATACCTTCTGCTTTTTCCTTTTCATGATGTGGGGCATGGTCAGTCGCGATAAAATCAATGGTACCGTCTAATAATCCTTCAATCAGAGCAGCCCGATCTTCTTTCCCTCTTAACGGTGGGTTCATTTTATAATTCGTATCCAATTCTGGTATATCTTCATCACATAGAAGAAGATGATGTGGAGACACCTCGGCCGTAACATGAATTCCTGCCCGTTTAGCATCTCTGACTACTCTTACCGATTCCTTTGTACTTATATGACACACATGGTAATGACAGCCCGCTGCTTCTGCAAGTAGGATGTCACGAGCAATATGTACGGATTCACATACAGATGGGATCCCTCTGAGTCCATGGGCTTCAGAAAAACTCCCTTCATGTACACACCCTTTATTGATTAATGTTTCTTCTTCACAATGTGCAACGATTGGCATTCCAAGCTTTGCCGCTCGCTTCATCGCTTCAAGCATCATCCCTGCACTCTGAATCCCCACGCCATCATCAGTAAAAGCAAATGCGCCTGTTTCTTTCAATGTAGCGAATTCCGTGAGTTCTTTTCCTGCTTCCCTTATCGTAATTGAGGCATATGGCAATACACGAACATGTGCTGTTTCGTCAATTATTGAAAGAATACTCTCAAGATGTTCTTTCGTATCAGGAACAGGTCGTGTATTGGGCATCGTAGCTAGTGTAGTGTAACCGCCCTTTGCAGCAGCAAGCGTTCCAGAAGCGATCGTTTCTTTATGTTCACCGCCTGGTTCACGTAAATGTACATGAAGATCGATAAGACCTGGAGCAACAAGCAGTCCTGAAGCATCGATCATTTCACAATTTTCCCCTGATAAATTTGGCCCAATTTTCGTGATGACATTACCTACTATTTCAATATCTGCATGAAATAATTGGTGGTTCTTATCGAGCAATACTCCATTTTTGATTAGTTTCTTCATGAATATTTCCCCCTTTTTTTTCTGCTAGCGCTGTTTTTAATACGGCCATTCTTACATATACACCATTTTCCATTTGCTTAAAGATACGTGATCGCTCACATTCAACTAATTCACTATCTATTTCTACACCGCGGTTAATTGGTGCTGGATGCATGATAATAGCCTGCTTTTTCATCGTTTTTTCACGTTTTTTTGTGAGGCCGTATCTTTGTAAATAATCATCGATCATTTTCTCACTGTTTTGATGATGACGTTCATGCTGGATACGTAAAAGCATAACAACATCAGCAGTGGCAACCGCTTCATCAATAGGTTCATAACTTCCCTGATTCATATTTTGATTAAACCATTCAGGTGGTCCGGAAAAAACGACATTCGCACCTAATCTAGTGAGGGCATCTGCATTCGATCTCGCAACCCTGCTATGTAATATGTCACCAATAATGGCAATTTTCAACCCTTTAAAGCTATCAAACTCCTGCTTAATCGTCATTAAATCGAGAAGGGATTGAGTAGGATGGTGACCACAACCATCACCTGCATTGATCACCGGGATTTTCAATTTACCGATAAGTTCATTAAAGTATTGATCCGTCTCATGTCTAATTACAAGAGCCCCTACACCAATTGACTCTAATGTTTTTGCCGTATCGTAAAGCGTTTCTCCTTTCAGAACACTAGATGTTCCCGCATCAAAAGGAATAACTTCTAAGCCAAGCTTTCTTTCAGCCACTTCAAAACTGCTCTTTGTTCTTGTACTAGCTTCAAAGAATAAATTAGCAATCATTGTCTGTTGCGACGGTCTCCACGTTTCTCCATTAGCAAACTGCTCTGCTTCTATAAGCAATTGCTCGATTTCCATCGTAGTCAATTCACTCATTGTCAATAAATTTTTCATGATAAGGCTCCCTCCCCATTAACGATTAAGCTTAAAAAAATACCCTGCCATAAAAGGACAGGGTGAGGGTAGGCAAAGATAGAAGATGAAGTACATTCACCTCTCTTTTCCTATCACACCCTTAGTAGCCTCTCTGGACTTCGTTTAAAAGGTGATAAAATCTATATGGTATTTTTTATTAAAAGGATTAATTTTCAAACATATCTCCTGATACTTTTTCTCTTCCAGGTAAGATAAGATTTAGTAAGATGCCGACGATTGCAGATAATGCCATTCCAGATAAGGAAATTTCAGCCGATAATTTCAGGAATGCACCGCCAATCCCTAATACTAGTATGACAGAGGCGATCATTAAATTTCGTTTTTTATCAAAATCGATTTTATTATCGACCAGCATTCTCAAGCCGCTTGATGCAATGATTCCGAACAAGAGAATGGAGATGCCGCCCATAACTGCTGAAGGAATCGAGCTAATTACTGCAGAAATTTTACCAACAAATCCGAAAATGATGGCTGTTACCGCTGCACCACCGATAATGTATACACTGTATGCTCTTGTCATTGTTAGCACACCGATATTTTCACCATATGAGGTAAGGGGTGGCCCACCAATGATTGAGCCAATCAAAATCCCTGCACCATCCCCTGCAATCGAACGATGTAAGCCAGGCTTTTCAAGGAAGTTTCGTCCCACTACTTTACTTAATACCATTTGATGGCCAATATGTTCGGAAAGAGTCACAATCGCGACTGGAACCATAATGGCGATGACACCCCAAGAAAATGTAGGTGTGTATGTTGCAAATGGCACCATGAATTCTGGTATTTCAAACCAATTTGCTTCTCGAATTGGTTCAAAATTAACGATGCCAGCAATAATGGAGCAAATGTATCCGACGGTAATACCGATTAAAATCGGGATCAATCCGAAGAAGCCTTTAAAATAAATGTTCCCAACAATCGTTACAATTAAAGTAATCAGGGCAATTGTGATATTCGTAATACTATAAATTTGATGATCTGTATTTGGATTCATATACATCGCCATATTGACAGCCGTTGGAGCTAAGCTCAAGCCAATAACCATAATAACTGGACCAACGACAACCGGCGGTAGGATATTCATTAACCAATTTAAACCTGCTTTATAAATAATTAATGCAACAAGCCCGTATACCAAACCTGCAACGAAACAGCCGATCATGGCACTGCCGGGACCACTCGAAGCTTTAGCGGCAATAATTGGTGAAATAAAGGCGAACGATGATCCTAGATAGGCTGGAATCTTTCCTTTTGTAATAAGTAGGTATGCTAATGTTCCTAGTCCACTTGATACGAGTGCTACCGCTGGACTTAGTCCTACTAAGAAGGGAACAAGTACTGTCGCACCGAACATGGCGAATAAATGCTGTAAACTTAATGTAATCCAATGTCCTAATTTAGGTACATCTTCTACATCATACATGATGTCTTTTTTCTTTACTTGTTCCACGAAACTTTCCTCCCATTCACATAAAAAAACCTCTTTGCCGTGTGCACAAAGAGGTTTGCTTAAGAGTTGATTATGCCTGTATAAAGGCATGATCACGTCTTTAGCATACTCCCCTTTGTCAGCCTCTCAGGACCACCTATTAAAAAGGGCTTTATTTATTTTTCTAATATACTTACTTGATCTTCATGATCAACTTCAGTTAAGGCGACAGATATTTTCTCTGTTTGGGATGTTGGTACGTTCTTACCCACAAAATCCGCACGTATCGGCAATTCTCGATGACCTCTGTCTATTAAGACTGCAAGCTGGATTTGTGAAGGTCTTCCCATATCAACTAGTGCATCCATTCCTGCCCGTACTGTTCTGCCTGTATACAAAACGTCATCCACGAGAATAACGGTTTTTTGCTCAATTTCGACTGGAATATCTGATCCGTTTACGATCGGATTTCCATCCGCTGTCGTTTTTGATAAATCATCGCGGTAAAGTGTGATATCAAGCTCTCCCACTTGTATCCCCTTGCCTTCGATTTCACTGATTCTTTCTGCCAATCGATTTGCAAGGTAAATTCCTCGTGTTCGAATCCCAATTAAAACGCAATTTTCAATGCCTTTATTTTTCTCGATGATCTCATGCGCAATCCTAGTCAGTGCACGACGAATCGCTTGTTCATCTAACACTATGGCTTTCTCAGTCATGTATGTCTCCCCTTCTCACTATATGATGGGTTTATTATCATTAAAAAATCCCCATACCAAGAAGGCATAGGGATTTTTTAAAAATTGGCAACATAAGGTCGGCCAATTAATCCGTTTTCCTTCTCGGTCTCACTGGACCGGTTTAAAGGTTCATATTTAACTTATTTTTATTTTATCTCTATTTCTCAAAGCTGTCAATTACTTTTAGTTAAGTAATCCAACAATTCTTCAAACTCTTTTGGAAGCGGTGCTTCGAATTCTATATACTCCTTCGATCTTGGATGTACAAAGCCCAACAGTCCTGCGTGTAGAGCTTGTCCATTTATATCCAATGTTTTCCTTGGACCGTATTTCGGATCTCCAGCGAGCGGATACCCGATATATTTCATGTGAACACGAATTTGGTGGGTTCTCCCTGTCTCTAATTGACATTCAACATGAGTGAAATTCTTGAATCGTTCGATTACCCTGAAATGAGTGACAGCATTTTTTGAATTTTCATCAGTCACAGTCATACTTTGGCGATCTTTCTTGTCACGACCAATTGGTGCATCAATCGTTCCAAAATCATGGGGAATCACACCGTGTACAATTGCTTGATATTTTCTAGTTACGGATTTATCAACCAACTGTTGTACAAGACCTTCATGGGCCATATCATTTTTAGCAACCATTAATAAACCAGATGTATCTTTATCAATACGATGAACAATTCCTGGACGCATGACGCCATTAATTCCTGATAAATCCGTACAGTGTGCCATTAAACCATTCACGAGTGTCCCAGAAGTATGACCTGGTGCCGGGTGAACGACCATCCCGCGAGGTTTATTCACGACAAGAACATCACTGTCTTCATAGAAAATCTCTAAATTCATTTCTTCTGCGACAACATCCAATTCTTCAAGTTCAGGAATTGTAACGATGACCTCATCGCCTTCTTGACATTTGTAATTCGTTTTCACAGCAACACCATTCACAAGAACATGGCCCTCTTTAATCCATTGCTGAACTTGATTACGAGACCATTCTGCGTTCAAAGTTGCTAACGCCTTGTCAATTCGCGCTTTACTTTCTGTTGATTCAATGTTGTATGTAAAATTAGTCATTCTTTCGCTCCTTTTTTTCTTGTCTTTCTGATAAAAACATATAAATTACGAGTAAGGCAACACCAATACAAAGTGCTGAATCGGCAACATTAAATACTGGGAAGCTATAATTAAAAATGTACGTATGAACGAAATCCACTACTTCTTTTCTGATCACTCGATCAATGAAATTACCAATCGCTCCACCTAGCATTAAGCCAAGCGCTACTCCGAGAAGTTTACTTTCTTTGCTCAATTTCTGAATGTAGTAGATGATGCCGATCATGACGACTATCGTAATCACGTAAAAGAACCACATTTGACCTTGAAGAATTCCCCAGGCAGCACCACGATTTCGATGTGAAGTTATATATAGATAATTTTCAATAATTTCGATACTTTCCCCATATTCCATCTTTTTTACAACCAACCACTTCGTTAACTGATCAGCTGCAATAACCAACAGGGCAATTATATAGTAGAACACATTCAATCCCCCAAACTAATCGCAATCTTTTCTTATGAATTGTAGCATAATCTTGATTCATTGCATAATGAAGATTGTTTTTTAAGCCGAATTTTAAAAATGCGTGTTCAAAAAGGAGATTAAGTAGAACCGCGAAGTTCGAGGAGCAACAGAGCTTTGATGCAATTCGCAAGCTTTTTTAGCGGACTTTTTTGAACAACCTCTAAAAGGCCTGTCCCCACATCATGATGTTCTCTGGATATCATGATGTGGAAAACAGACCTGATGACACATCCTTATTGGATGGCTAATTTAGTTTGTATAATGTTCCGTCATAACTGTAGCGCAGCGAGGGCAAAGAGTTGGATGTGCTTCAACTGTCCCGACTTTTTCTGAAACATTCCAGCAGCGTTCACATGTTTCACCTTCAGCTTTTTCAACTACGATTACGGCTTTGTCTAATTTAATTCCTTGATCAGGAGCCTCTTCCACTGTTCCACCTACTTCAAACTTAGAAACAATGAATAGTTGTTCAAGATTTTCTTCGATGCTATTCAACAAAGTCTTTTCTTTTTCATCTACATAAACAGTTACTTTGGCGTTCAAAGATTTCCCAATCACTTTTTGATTTCTTGCTTCTTCTAACGCTTTGAGTACATCATCACGAAGATCTAAGAAAGCATTCCACTTTTCTTCGATGGTGTTCGTGTTGGTCACTGAATATTCTTCAGGCATTAATGTTAGCTGAGCGCTCTCCTCGGAAACACCAGGAATGAATGCCCAAACTTCATCTGCTGTATGAGAAAGGATCGGTGAAACAAGCTTAGTCAAACTTACTAGTGCTTCGTATAAGAAAGTTTGAATAGCTCTGCGATCGTGGCTATCCGGTGCCTCACAATATAAAATATCCTTTGCATAATCCAAGTAGAAAGCACTTAAATCAAGCGTACAGAAATTATTGACAAGGTGATAGATGGATGCAAATTCATAGTTTTCATAGGCCAATTTTGTTTGTTTGATCAATTTATTCAATTTAATCATCATAAACTGATCGACTTCATGAAGATTTTCAAATGCAACTTTATCGGTTTCTGGATTAAATCCTTCCAAATTCCCTAAAAGGAAACGGAATGTATTTCGAATTTTACGATATACATCTGCCACTTGTTTAAGAATGGGGTCAGATACACGTACATCTGATTGATAGTCTACAGAAGCAACCCATAAACGAAGAATATCTGCTCCCAGTTGATTCATTACTTTTGCTGGTATTACGACGTTGCCAATTGACTTACTCATTTTACGACCTTCGCCATCAAGAGCAAAACCATGACTTAGTACGCCTTTATACGGCGCTTTCCCTGTTACTGCTACTGCTGTTGAAAGCGATGAGTTAAACCAACCGCGATATTGGTCTGACCCTTCTAAATACAAATCAGCAGGGCGTTGCAAGTCTTCACGCTCTTCCAAAACGGCTTGATGTGATGATCCTGAATCGAACCAAACATCCATAATATCTGTTTCTTTTGTAAAGAGACCATTTGGACTACCAACATGTGAAAATCCTTCCGGAAGCAAGTCCTTCGCTTCACGTTCAAACCAAACGTTTGATCCATGTTCGCGGAATAAATCAGATACATGATTAATCGTCTCATCTGTGATGATTTCCTGGCCATCTTCTGCATAAAAGACAGGAATCGGAACTCCCCAAGCACGTTGACGAGAAATACACCAGTCTCCACGGTCACGAACCATATTATACAGACGAGTTTCTCCCCAAGCTGGAACCCATTTTGTTTCTTCAATTGCTGTCAATAGATCACTTCGGAAATCTTTAATGGATGCAAACCATTGAGCAGTTGCACGGAAGATTGTCGGTTTCTTCGTCCGCCAGTCATGTGGATATGAGTGGGTAATGAAGCTCAATTTTAATAATGCGCCAATTTCCTGTAACTTTTCAGTAATCGGTTTATTTGCCTCATCATAGAAAAGACCCGCAAACTCTCCTGCTTCTTCAGTCATAACCCCTTTTTCATCAACTGGGCACAAAACATCAAGACCGTATTTTTGACCAACGATAAAGTCATCTTCCCCGTGTCCAGGCGCAGTGTGCACACAACCAGTACCAGCATCTGTTGTTACATGTTCACCGAGCATAACAAGCGATTGACGGTCATATAGAGGATGTTTCGCTAAAACGTGTTCTAGTTCATTCCCTTTTACCGTTTTAACAACAGTTGGATTTTCCCAAGCGATTGTCGCAGTGACTGCTTCAAGTAGTGCTTGTGCAACTACATAGTGTGTTCCATCCACTTCTACGACAACATATGTCAAATCAGGGTGAACGGAAATACCTAGGTTTGCTGGAATGGTCCAAGGAGTCGTTGTCCAGATCACGATTTTCGTGCCTTTTTCAAGGACATCCTTACCGTCTACAACATCAAACGCAACATAAATCGATGCTGAGCGTTTATCTTGGTATTCGATCTCAGCTTCAGCAAGTGCAGATTCACTTGAAGGAGACCAATAAACTGGTTTTTTCCCTTTATAAATATACCCTTTCTTCGCCATATCACCGAACACTTTAATTTGCTGTGCTTCGTATTCAGGCTTTAGAGTAATATATGGGTTTTCCCAATCGCCACGAACACCTAAACGTTTAAATTGCTCACGTTGACCATCAATTTGTTGATATGCATATTCTTCACAAAGCTTACGAAATTCTGCGACACTCATTTCTTTCCGCTTTACACCTTTTTTTGTTAAAGCCGTTTCAATTGGAAGACCGTGTGTATCCCAACCAGGTACGTATGGCGCGTGAAAACCATTCATTGATTTAAAACGAACAATGAAGTCCTTCAAAACCTTGTTTAAAGCATGCCCCATATGGATATCTCCATTTGCATAGGGAGGTCCATCATGAAGGATGAAAAGCGGACGGCCTTTCGTTTTTTCCTGAACCTTTTGATAAATATTCATTTCTTCCCATGCTGATTGCATTTCAGGTTCTCTTTTCGGTAAATTTCCTCTCATCGGAAATTCTGTTTTTGGCATCAATAAAGTATCTTTGTATTCCATTATTCTTCCTCCATCCTATTAGAAAAGCTTAAAACGCCTTTACGGAACTTCTCCTATCGTCCACCACATCCTCTGGCGAACATTGTAGTCAGCACATCCTGTATAATTCTGATAAAGCATGTGGTTCTCCAAATAAATAGTCTGTATTTTGACTCCCTAAACTGGAGGCTATACGGGGTTATGCTTTGCTGAATACAGATAGACCCAGTCTCTATCGACATAAAAAATTCTGTAACGTTTTTAAGCAACAAAAAAAGTCCTCTCATCCCTAAAATAGGGACGAGAAGACTTATATTCCCGCGGTACCACCCTGGCTAGATAAAGTATTAGACAATCTTTATCCTCTCAAGCATTCGTAACGTGAATGTAACGCCTTGTTTACTGCCATTAACGGGTTCGACTCGGAACTCCAGGGTGATATTCAATACGTTCACTTATACCGGACTTCCACCATCTCCAGTTCGCTTAAATAAGTGTATGAATGCATTTACTATCCCTATCATCGTTTCATATCAATATTAAGTTGATTGTAAGAAATTATATGCGAAATAAGTGCAAAAAGTCAAGAAGGGATTATGAATCTTTGTCTGCAAATTCTGTTGCATCGACTTCATATTCCATTAGGTGGTCCCAGTCATCTGAACCTAGCAAATCTAACTGCGCTTCAACTAGCATCTTGAACCTTATCCTAAATACTTTGGATTGTTTTTTCAAATCTTCAATTTCCAGAGCAAGTTTTCTTGCTTTGCTGAGTGAATCATTAACTATCCGATCTGCGTTCTTCTCAGCTTCTTTAATTATCAACTTTGCTTCTTTTTGGGCGTTACGTTTTACTTCTTCGGCAGCCTCTTGAGCAATGATGATGGATTTATTCAGTGTTCCCTCAATATTATTAAAATGGCCAAGACGATCGTCTACTTCATTCAGTTTCTGTTCAAGTTCTTTTTTTTCCCGGAGAATCAGCTCATAATCCTTAATAATCTGATCAAGAAATTCATTTACTTCATCTTCATCATATCCACGGAAGCCTTTACTGAACTCCTTATTATGTATATCAATCGGGGTTAATGGCATGATGCACCTCCACGTATTCTCTATAAGTCTTATATTTATGACAACATTCACGTGTTTCCTACTAATTTCTTCGTTATTTTTTCCTGCCGATACTAACTCGCCATTTATCTTTTTTCGTTTTACCATCTATCGACAAGACCTTGGCTCTACCAAATCCTCTCACAGATAAAGTGTCACCTTCACGGCATTCCATTGAACCCTGCTCAGTACTTTTGAAATTGACCTTTACCTTGCCAGCAGCTAGTAAGGCTTGGGCTTTTTGTCTCGATAAATTAGTAAAGGCTGCAAGTAGGGCATCAAGTCGAAGCGATGATACGGTATGACTCTGCTCCTCCCAGTTCCCTTGCTCTACAATAATTTCTGTTAAAGAAAGCTTTTTTATGGAAACAGAAGCTTTGCCCATCTTTTCTAAGTTTGCAGTAAGATAATCCTCAATTTCCGCAGCCGCGATAAATTGAATATTCTGTCCATCTACTAAAATGTCACCAAATTTTTCACGCTTCAAACCAAGCGACATAAGTGTTCCTAGAACATGCCTATGCGTAAGCGAAATAAATTTCTTTGGATACGATATTTCGTATAAAGTCATTTGATAGTCTGCTTCCTCTGGAACATAATAATCGGGATAAATGAGGGCACGTTTGCGCTCTACCACTTCACTGCCTCCAAAAAATCGCAGCAAAGCGGCAGCATCATTTCCAGCCAAAGCAAGTAAGATTTGTTGTTCACGCGGATTAAGAAAATCAGTTAATCTGGGAGAATAATTCTGCTTTACTGCCTCTATCCATCCAAGTGCACGATCAATAAACTCTTTTTCTTCCGGCCTGAAATGCTGGTAAATATTCATGAAATAATACTCCCTTTAAAAGGTTGTTCAAAAGGTCCAGTAAACAAGCTTGCGAATTTCTTTGTCACTTCGTCTCTTCAGTTCTTACGTATTACTGGATACCCGCAAGGTTTGAGACTATCGCTCGCAAAATTTCTTGGCTTTTTTGAACACGCACTATAAAAAGCCTTTAGAGCCATGAGAAAATCTGCCTGATCCCATATCCTGCAAACTGCAGAGCAAGTATTGCAACAATTGGTGAAAAGTCAATCATTCCAAAAGACGGAACAAATCTTCTAAACGGTTCTAAATATGGCTCACTGATTCTAGCTAAAAACTGCCCAATCGCTGTTTCTCTTGCATTAGGAAACCATGACATTAAAATATAGGCAACTAGTGCATATGAATAAAATCTAATTACCGTTAATAAAATCCCAACTAACATTGTCATTTCGCTTTACCACCTCGCTTCTTCGTACTCCTCGTCCAAAGCAAACCCGGTAATATTTCCGGAAACATCCACATTATCCGGAGTACATAAGAATATATCTGTACCAATTTTTTGTATGTCACCACTGATCGCATAAACTGTTCCGCTTAGGAAATCGACAATACGTTTAGCTTGATCATGCTGGATTCGTTGCAAGTTTACGACAACTGCACGACGATTTTTTAAATGATCTGCTACTTCTTGGGCTTCTGCATATGCACGCGGTTCTAATAATACTACTTTAGAAGATTTTTGAACACTTTGCAAACTTACTACATTCTTATTTTCATTCTGGGAGGAATGCGCGCTTTTCGATGATTTCATTGGTTTCGCTTCCTTCACCTCTTCCTCGACCAATTCTTCTCTGTATTCATATTCATCATCTAACGCGAAATATGATTTAAATTTTGATACGAATGACATGAAACGTATACCTCCTTAGGATTCCCCACCGACTAATGCAGTTCCTATGCGAATCATCGTTGCACCTTCTTCAATGGCAATAGTAAAATCATTCGACATTCCCATTGATAACTCCATACATGGTGCATGTGTCATGTTGGCAGCTTGAACTTCTTTTTGTAGCTCCTTTAATTTTTTAAAGCAAGCCCGAAGTTCATTTTCATCTTCCGTAAGAGGAGCCATTGTCATTAACCCAGCTATTTGAATATTTGTAAAAGATTCTAAATTACGAATAAACGATAACGTCTCTAAAGGAGTCATTCCATGCTTAGACTCTTCACCAGAAACATTTACCTGCACTAGACATTTTATCGGCCTAGTTGCCCGTTTTTCAATTTCTTCAGCCAATGACATCCGATCAAGAGAATGTATATATTCCACTTTATCAATGATATTTTTGACCTTCCTAGTTTGCAGGCTGCCAATATAATGCCAGGTTGGCTTGTCCCCTAATACAGCATATTTATTTAAAAGCCCTTCATCTCGATTTTCACCGAGAGACATAAGCCCAGCCTCTATTGCTTCATTAGCACGCTCCACTGAAACGTATTTTGTCACGGCTACTATCGTAATTTCATCACTGTTTCTGCCACTTTTCTGACATGCAGCTTTTATTTTTTCATCAATGATCGTTTTATTATCTACTACTCTCAATGTTCCCTTTATTCCTCCTTCCAGCCAATGAAACTCATGAGACGTCCTGACTTTCCTTGATCACGTCGATGAGAGAAAAACTTTTCGTTTTCACAGCTGGTACATAGTGTAGAAATGTCTATTTGTTCTCGAGGAACCCCGGCCTTTACTAGAATTTCAGCATTGACCTGTTTCAGATTTAGGTTATATTGTCCTTCACTAATTAAATTATATGGCTTTTCGTCATAATCTTCCAGCAATTTCTGCACAAACTTGACAACTTTATCATCGACAACATAACAATCGCCACAAATGGATGGACCAATCGTTACATGAATATCTGATGACAGGATACCCGCTTGATTCCATGACTGGATCATGGAAGTTGCAATCCCTGCGACTGTTCCCTTCCACCCCGCATGAGCTACTCCCACCATGCTATGCTTTGGTGCGATGAAATAAAGAGGAACACAGTCCGCATAACAAAGGGTGAGGAGAATTTGTTTCTCTGTTGTAAAAAGTCCGTCCGTTGCTTTGAGACTGGAAAGATAATCCTTCGCACCCTTTCCACAGTCAGACGGCAAAACTTTCACAACCTTTGTCTCATGCGTCTGTTCGGCACAAACCCATTCGGTTAAAGGGAAAGATAGCTTTTCGGCTAGCAGACTGCGATTTGCGACAACATCCTCCTTGTTATCACCCACATGAAAGCCAATATTCAACGAAGCATAGGGCGCCTTGCTAACTCCACCATTTTTTGTAGTGAAACCTGCGACTAGCCCTGGAAACTTATTCATCCAGCTTTCGAGATAAAAAAACTCTTCTTCATGCAATAGAAATGGTTCTGTCATAATCCCTACCTCTTGTTTTTTATTTAGTGTATCACATTACCCTTTATTTTCACTATGAAAAGCAGAATTACTTGCTAATCATCAAGGTTTTCTTTAAATGCAAATGAATGTTCAACTAGAATAACATCTTCACCGACTTTTTTTATTTTTTTCCATGGAATGATAATCTCTTCGTCTTTTCCAAAAATACCAAGCATTCTGCTTCCATTCGATACAATGATCGCTTCAATGGAACCTGCTTGAGGATTAATAATAAGGTCCACCATATTTCCCAATCTTTTTCCATCCCCTATATTGACAATATCTTTTATTTGAAATTCAGATATTCTGACCATTTTGATCAGCTCCTCTTCTTTATTCAAAATTAAATATCATTTTAATAAAGTAAAACTTCAATCAGTGAGGATTTTCTTCATCCCCCACCTTCGCATCTTAGATTCCTCCAAGCCTTAAGGTGGGGGTCTTACTGCCCGTTAATGCAGGATAAAACTGCAACTCTGCTCCGCCAATTTATTTGAATAGTTTCTCAATTTTATCAAGCCTTCCGTCAAACTAAATTGTAGAGTTTTACGCCATGTTATTTCTTAATACTATGTATATGTTTAAAAAGAAACCACATGTACTTGATTTTAAAACTTTCTTAGTTCAACTTTTAATACACACATTAATACATAAAAAACTCCATATTCTTGACATATGCCAAGAAATGGAGTCGGTTACTGTCCAAACAATAATTTTTCATTGTTGGATATTCTTATTCATTTGCCGAATTGCTGCCTTCTCAAGTCTTGATACTTGTGCTTGTGAGATGCCAATTTCCTCGGCCACTTCCATTTGGGTTTTCCCTTGGAAAAATCGTTTTCGGAGAATCATTTTCTCTCGTTCATTCAGACGACGCATTCCTTCATTCAACGCAATCTCATCAATCCATTGACTGTCTTTATTTTTTTCATCACTTAATTGGTCTAATACGTAAATCGGATCTCCACCATCATTATAAATTGGCTCGAACAATGAAACTGGATCCTGAATTGCGTCGAGTGCAAAGACGATTTCTTCGTGGGATACATCTAATTCTTTGGCAATTTCTGCAGCAGTTGGTTCGCGCAATGTTCGGCTCATCAACTTTTCTTTTACCTGTAAAGCTTTATAGGCGATATCTCTTAACGAGCGGGAAACCCTGATTGGATTATTATCACGTAAATATCTTCTAATCTCTCCGATAATCATCGGGACAGCATATGTCGAAAATTTAACATTCTGACCCAAATCGAAATTATCAATCGATTTCATTAAACCAATGCAGCCTACCTGAAATAGATCATCCACAAATTCCCCCCGGTTATTGAAGCGCTGAATTACGCTCAACACGAGCCGAAGATTGCCGTTTACCAGTTTTTCTCTCGCTGATGTATCGCCACCTTGCATTTCTTTAAAGAGTATCCGCATTTCTTCATTTTTTAATACCGGTAGTTTTGATGTATCAACACCGCAAATCTCAACCTTGTTACGAGACAAAATTTTTCCCTCCTCACAGGAGCTGCCTTTCAAAATTAAGTATCTCCCGGAGTTTGAAAAATATGCACAGTGAGGGATCGTTAAAAACACCGATTAAAGATCAACCCAGTGCCAATCGCTATTTGCATTTAGAAAATTTTTTTTCATACCATTTTATTAAATTCTTTTCTAAGTCTTTTAATAATTCTTTTTTCTAGTCTAGAAATATAAGATTGAGAAATCCCTAACATATCCGCTACATCCTTTTGTGTTTTTTCTTCTTGTCCTGCTAATCCAAATCGTAGTTCCATAATTTGTTTCTCTCGATCAGAAAGCTGCGTAAGTGCCTTTGTTAACAATTTTCGGTCTACATTAGCTTCTAGATCTTTCGTAATTATATCTTCCTCTGTTCCAAGTACATCGGAAAGCAGTAACTCATTGCCATCCCAATCGATATTAAGCGGCTCATCAAAGCTCACCTCAGAACGAATCTTATTATTTCTCCGCAGATACATGAGGATTTCATTCTCGATACACCTGGATGCATATGTAGCTAATTTAATTTTTTTCTCTGGATTAAAAGTATTAACAGCTTTGATTAAGCCTATTGTACCAATGCTGATTAAATCCTCGATATTAATGCCTGTATTCTCAAATTTTCTCGCAATATAAACAACAAGTCGTAAGTTTCTCTCAATTAGCATGGCACGTGCTGTTTCGTCACCTTTTGGTAATTTATTAATTAACACTTCCTCTTCTTCTTTGGAGAGCGGAGGTGGCAAGGCCTCACTCCCTCCAATGTAGAAAATTTCGTCTGTTTTCAACCCGAGCTTAAACAATAGTTTATACCAGTAATAGGTGAGACGCAGAATAGTTTTTTTCAATTGAATTCTCCCTTCTATTTTCTACAAATGTGAGTATGTTTTATATATCCCTTCTCATGAAACGGCTTGGACTGGAATACCCGTTACCATTTTCGGATGGACAATGCAGTCAAATTTTCCATCTGCCGATAACGTTTGGAAGGTAAAAGAGACTAGTCCAGTTTTCACGCGAAAAATATCTTTATTTTGAATAATTTCAATCCAGTCGGATTTAATCGCAGTCAACAACTGGTGATCATTTCCAACAACTTTACTTGGAATAATTCGTAATCGATCCGCCCACGTATACTGAGTGCCTCCCACGTCATTAAGTAGAATATCTGGATTTTCAAAAAGTGCTACCATATCTTTTGGAATCATATTTTCTCGGCCTTTTAGTGATAAAATCATGACTGGAGACTGCGAAATTGGATCATACAGCTGATTTCCACTATCAATAAAACCTTCAACTGAACAAATGAAATCATCAATTTTCACCGTAACTTTAACTAATTGTTGATGGTTAATCTTCGTCATTTCTATCGATTCTAAAGTCCTCCTTGAGAATTGCCATGCCAGCGGGAATCCAATCATAACAAATATCCAACTGACTGGGTCACCGAATTGATTAATCCCTTTATACATAGTGTGCTGTCCAGATAAAACCTTGTATTCAAATAAATAATGGAGACCGAGCAAAATACCTCCAGACAAGAAAGTAACGAAATACAACGCAGCCAAATTTTTCACGAAAACTTTAAACCTGCCAAAACCAAACACTGTTAAAATCATAAAAATGGAGAATAATAGTTTTACTAACACTCTATCAGTAAACAAATGATATGAAGTAAAAGATAAGACAATAATGAGAGAACCAAGGAACCCCCCCGCAAGAACTCTCCAGAAAGGAACTCTCCGCTTTAACAAAATCGCAGTCCAGTAAAGCAAAAGACAATCAAACAACCAATTCAATAACCAGATAACATCCAAATAGAGCGTCAAATATACACCCCCCTTTTAGAATTGCGCAAACTCAGAAGTCAGCACGTCCTGCGTAAACCTGTAAAGGGTACTCTTCTACCCCATCAATCAGGTTGAGCTGGACCATGCAGGAGTTCGGCTACTTGCGCAACAACCAGAATTTGTTAATGAATATCTTCTTTCTCGCAAGAAAAGGGAACGCGTCTTGTTAAAACAAGACCGAAAAAATCATAATAATTTTTATCATTTTACAGAATAGCTTGCACACCTTCTGTTAGCAAAAAGTATATCGTACCTTGCATCAGAAAGTGTGTCACATTATGACTGGATATTTTAGGAGTTTTTCTGCTTTTTTGTAGAAAAAATCAAGGGAAGATGGTTCGCTGATGATCTTTGTTAGTGGAGGAAACGGGACAAGGAGCGCTACTTAGAGCATACAGGCTACAAAGTAAAACGTTATCTACTAAAAAAAGTGAGTGACACAAATAATGATTAAACAACGTAACATTCTTACCTTAGTTGTCATTGAATCAGGGAATTCGATAAAGTGAAACTCCCAATTTTCAAAAAGGAATGGATAAGCACGCAAAAAAAGAGGATGCCCCATATCAAAAAGGTTAGACCTCACATCATCTATACACAGTTTATGTGTATAGAGTGCGAGGATAGAGCCTTAATGGGCATCCTCTCTTTATTCTGTAGAAAAGAGTCTTATTATAAAGGGTGTTCAAAAAGTCCGGTAAAAAAGCTTACGAATTGCATCAAAGCTCTGTCTCTTCTTGAAATTCTCGGCTCTTTTATCCTTCTTTTTGAACATGCTCTTTTAACCTGTTAAATTTTATAACTCAACAAATTAGCGTCGTTTATTACGGTTACGTAGAAAGGTTGGGATATCCAATGCTTCTTCTGCTTGATTAGAATTACGAACAGGCTGTTGTTGTTGTTGCTGCTCGACATGTTCTTCCCTTTTTACTTCACGTTTAACTCCAGTAGTTGAAGTTGGTGATGAAGGTCGCACTTGTCCAAAAGAAGGTCTTGACGATACAGGTTTAATCTCTTCCGCATCATTAAAGCCTGTAGCGATCACTGTTACGACAATTTCGTCTTTAAAGTTTTCGTTAATAACAGAACCGAAAATCATATTTACCTCTTGATCAGAAGCACTTGCAACAATGTCCGCTGCCTCTTGAACTTCAAATAAACTTAAGTTCGTTCCGCCAGTAATGTTCATTAAGACCCCTTGAGCACCGTCGATAGATGTTTCAAGAAGTGGACTTGAGATGGCTTTTTTTGCTGCTTCAGTTGCACGGTTTTCACCAGAAGAAATACCAATTCCCATGAGCGCAGAACCTTTATTAGACATAATCGTCTTAACATCTGCAAAGTCCAAGTTAATTAACCCAGGAACCGCAATCAAATCAGAGATCCCTTGAACACCTTGCCTAAGGACATTATCAGCTTCACGGAATGCTTCAAGCATTGGCGTACTTTTATCAACGATTTCAAGTAATCGATCATTTGGAATAACAATTAGCGTATCGACCGATTCCTTCATTGCACCTATTCCACCCTGAGCCTGTGTCGAACGTTTGCGTCCTTCAAATGTGAAGGGACGTGTAACAACACCTACAGTCAACGCTCCTAAGTCCTTTGCAATTTGAGCGATAACAGGCGCTGCACCAGTACCCGTACCACCACCCATTCCTGCCGTTACAAATACCATATCCGCGCCTTTTAACGCTTCTTCAATTTGTTCTTTGCTTTCTTCAGCCGCTTTTTTACCTACTTCTGGATTTGCACCTGCACCTAATCCACGAGTAAGTTTACCCCCGATTTGCATTTTAATTTCTGCTTTTGATAGATTTAGAGCTTGCGCATCTGTGTTAACAGAAATAAACTCTACCCCCTGGACCCCGTGCTCAATCATACGGTTTACGGCATTGTTACCGCCCCCGCCTACACCGATGACTTTTATAGTAGCTAATGTTTCTAGATTAGAATCAAACTCTAACATGATAATCCTCCTAATTTGACGATATTCCGATAATTTCCTGTCTATTCAAAAAAGTAACCAAGGATCTTTTTGAATTTAGATTCACCTTTTTCGGTCCGAGGTTTCTCCACTCGTTCTTTCGGTTGAGGCTGCTGCATTTTTTGAGTCTGTTCCCGATTTTCGTAAGCTGGACTTGCAGCTACAGGAGCTTGATTATTTTTTTGTGTTCTTGCCTTTTTACAAGCATGTTTAATTAATCCAACAGCTGTTGTATATTGAGGTTCACGAACACCAATATAATTCGGTTCAGCTGTCCTCACTCGGTTTTGGAAAATATATTGAGCAAGTTCTAAAACTCCTGGCATCTTTACAACGCCGCCAGTCAATACAAATCCTCCTGCAAGATCACTCTCGCCAATTCTATTTAATTCGTTTTGAACAAGTTCAAATATTTCTGTCATCCTTGCTTCGATTATGTCAGATAACATCAGCTGATTGCAAGGTTGGTGCTGGTCGCTACCGATAATAGGTATATTGAACACATCTTCTTCTGATGCATCATCATAAAAAGCATGCCCATGTTTAACTTTGATTTTCTCTGCATCATCTGTTGTTGTACGTAATACGATAGATAGGTCTTTAGTAATCGTCTCTCCGCCAATTGGTATCACAGATGTATGTTTCAAATACCCTTGTTCGAAAACAGCAAGTGTTGTTGAACCACCGCCAATATCGAGAAGCGCAACACCAAGTTCTTTTTCATCTTTTGATAGCACAAGAGAGCCCGCAGCAAGTGGTTGAAGCGCAATATCTGTAATCTCCAAGCCTGCTCTTTCTACACATCTTAATGAATTATGTAAAATCGTGCGCATACCTGTGATTAATATCCCTCTCATTTCCAATCGAACACCAATCATGCCTCTTGGATCGCTAATCTCATCAAGCTCGTCCACTTTATAATGAACTGGGATAATATCGACAATCTCCCTGTCAGAAGGAATCGTAATCAATTCGGCTGCCTCTCTAACCCTTACAACATCCGCAATGGTTATCTCCTTATTATCACTTGAAACTGCGACAACGCCATGGCAAGGTTGTAACATTACATGATTACCGCTTATACCGACTATTACCTTATTGATTTCCATCCCAATCATTCGTTCTGCCTGTTCAACGGCTCGCTGAATAGATTGAACGGTTTCATCTATATCTACGATTGACCCTTTTTTTAATCCTTCTGATTTTACATTTCCTACACCGATTATGTTTAATGTATCGTTAACCATTTCACCAATGATTACTTTAATACTGGATGTACCGATGTCGAGACTTACGTAAATTTCATTGCTGTTCATTCCATGGCACCTCCTTCAAGTTTTAACATTTTTCTAAAAAACAACAGTAGGTAATACAAATGTTCTTTCTATCCTTCATAACCATATTGTAGAGGTTGTTCAAAAACTCCGGTAAAAAAGCTTGCGAACTTCTCGGCTCTTTTTATCCTCCTTTTTGAACACGCACTTGTAGTGATATAGCTACCAAAGAATCGTTTTCCCTTTGGATAGTCTGTCTATTTTTCAAAGCAGAATCGTACATGTGTTAAACAAATTCGAGTTGCACATGTCATGTCATCTGTTTCATAAACGATACACTTCTTAACAATATTCGTCATGCATAACATATTTCCTTTAAAAAAACACTAATTTTTTTCTGTTTTTTCTTTAAAAAGGGACCATTTTGTTAACATTACGCGTCGTATAACTGCTATATTTTGAAACAATCTTACACCAAATGCAAAAACAGCAGCTAAATATAAGTCTACACCAAGATGTACGCCTAGAAAAGCTAAACTTGCAGCCAAGATGATATTAAAGAAAAATCCAGATACAAAAACTTTTTCATCATAGATATTTTGTAAATGCGCCCTAATTCCACCAACTAAAGTATCTAATGCTGCAAGAATCGCGATCGACAAATAATTCGCATATTCAGCGGAAATTTTGATATCTGTTAAAAGGCCTAAAGTGATGCCTACTAAAAGGCCAAAAATAGGAAGCCACATAGGTTATTTGTCCTCCTATTCATCAATGGGTTCCATATATTGAATATTTAATGAGTTTTGATAAGAAGGTAGCGTTACTTTGTCCAATGGGTTAGAAATAGTAACCTCATAATTATCCACATAAAAATTATCTATTGTCGGAGAAACCTGAATCCTTTCTTTAAGTTTCTTGGCGTCTTTTGCAAGTACCCTTACTTCAATTGAATCCCTTGATACACTCTTGCCATCAATCTTTGTTTGTCCATTAATATCTCGAATAACAGATGTAGTAATAATCCTCTGCCCATTTATCGAAATCTCTTTTGCGTCGTATAGGTATAACTCATTTAGCAGCCGTTTTAAAAGCTCAGGAGAAGCATTCGGAATGTTCTCACCTAATAGAATGTTTTCCTCAATTGGTTTAATGGTTAAAATAATTCCTTTTCCACTCACTTCAGTCATTCCTGCTTCGCTTTTGAGCTCTTCCAACGTTTCACTTAGAATTTGCTCCTTACTCTGACTTCTTGTTGTATCGTATTGAGCAAGCTTTTCTTCTAAATTACTGATTTCCTGAACCAATTCAGTTTGGACTTTCTGCTCCTTTAATATACCGCTTCTAAGCTCGTAGGAATCACGCGTATCCCTTACCTGCTTGATGGATGGTTCTTTAATCGTTTTATATTGAATGGCTACCATAAATCCAATGATCACCGCAATTAAAGTAAAGGCGATTTTATTCCTTTTTTTCAAAAGTGTCACCAAGCTTTCTTTGGTACGGTGAATTTTCTTAGCTACTAAATACCGGTTCCATTTCCACTTCATTTTGCTTCAATATCGTGAATATGATATTTTCATTCACTAATTGATCTTTGACTCCTCCAGCTAAGTTAAGTGAAGCCTCCAACACGTTAGTATCCCCAATTGCCGTGATCACAAAAGGGGCAGGATACTGCTGTCCGTCCACAGTAATTACAGGACCATTGCAAACAATATACGAATTATGATTCAGCCTCTGTCCGTTAACAGCCACCGCAGCTGCACCTGATATGTACAATTCATTAATGACCTTAAAAACATGCTGTTCATGAACTAGGTAATCATTTATATTATCATCTACTTTTCCAGTCATACCGTCTGCAAGCGTCACGGTAAGTCCTGGTCCTTTCACTTTAATCTTCCCTAGAAACATCCGATATTTCTTAGCTTCTTTTGCAAGTTTAAACGAGGATTCCTTTTCTTTTGAAAGGTCTTTTTCAATATCTGTTACTTGTGCCTGCTTTTTCCGTAATTCCTGACTGAGTTTCCTGTTCACTTTTTCTTGTTCGATTAGCTGTTCTCTAAGCTCATATTCTCGATCCCACGTTTGATTTACTAGGTTGGCTTCCCTCTGTTTTTGCTTTGTTAGATTATAGGAAAAAGCAACCATAAACCCAAGGACAAGACTCACAATGGAAAGGATGACTTTTCTACCTTTAATGATTTTCATCTTGTTTCTCCCCATCAATCTCTTCCGTTAGATTAGGGGTATTATAAGCTTTAAAGAAAGAGCCCACTTCAAGATTAATGACCCCTTTTATATTTGGATCTAATTGAGCAACAATCGAAGGGTAATGTATCATTTTCTTAGATAAAGTTCTGCTAGTCGCACTCACTTCAAACCCATCATTCATAAACAACGTTATATGATAGGCGTCCGTTTTGGTAGGTTCCTTACGAATTTCAGAAATTGAGTTTCGAATTTCTTCAGGCAATTCTTTCAATTCATCCAATAATAGGTTTAATGCATCACCTTCAGTAAAATCAATCAGCACAGGCGCGAAAACTGGAATTTCTCCGCGTTCAAGCTTGGTCAGGATCTTGCCGTTTTCCATGATTGGATAAAATCGACTGTTTTTTGAAAGATAAGCGATTCTTTCAAATTCGGTTATCGTGAGCAACACTGAATTTGGAAATTGTGTTGAAACGCTAACAGACTCAATTTCCTCTTGACTTTCTTTCATTTTTTTTATCATTTCACTTTTGTTAACTTTCCAAATGTTAGTATCAATTGTTAAGCCACTTAACGTAATAATTTGATCTGATGATAAATATTGATTCCCCCTTACCTTAATTTCTTTAATATAGCTAAGTGGAGAAAGAAAATACAAAACACTAGCAATTAGAATAAAAAAGAATGATAGCAATAGAATCAACCTTCTATTCGCTTTTCTTTTTCTAAGCTTCTTTAATTTTGGGATACGATCTTCAATGGAAACAATTTTTCCTTTTTCCATCTCCCTCACCTCTTCCTGAAAACAAATGGACTATGCTGTAATCCGCCTGCTGCCAATTGGCAGGAATAAGATCTCATAATAATACGAATGAGATTATTTCAGGATATTTTTATAGCACACGATTAAGCATGATTCGTATACTACAGAAGTTATTTTCGACCAATAATTTCGACTTCTGTTTCAAGTTTAACCCCAAATTTTCCGTATACAGTATCTTTTACATGCTGGATTAAAGCTAACACATCCTTTGCACTACCTTCACCTGTATTGACAATAAAATTCCCATGCATTTCAGAAATTTTTGCTCCACCAATTGCATGTCCTTTTAATCCAGCGTCCTGAACAAGCTGGCCAGCATAATGTGGCAGCGGATTACGGAAGATGCTTCCTGCACAAGGCAAATCATATGGCTGCGTTTCTTTTCTATAATTTTTATTGTTCTGCATTGCAGCAACAATTTCCTCCCGGTTGCCTGACTTTAATTGAAAAACAGCCGATAAAACAATGCCCGGTCGTTTTTTTTGAAGGATCGAGGTTCGATAGGAGAATTCCATTTCTGCTGCTGATAACCATTGTAGTGTTCCATCAGCAAACAGAATATATGCTTTTTTTAATACTTTAGAAATATCTGAACCATGGGCACCAGCATTCATATACACAGCGCCACCAACTGAACCAGGTATTCCACTCGCGAATTCTAAACCTGAAAGTCCTTTCCTGCTAAATTGTACAGACAGACTTACAAGTGAGAAACCTGCCCCTGCTGTGATATCAGTACCCTCTATTTCTAATGAGTCTAATCCCTTACCTAATTTAATAACAGCACCTTTTATACCTTGATCTGAGACGAGCAGATTTGATCCACGACCTATTGCTCGCCACTCGATGTTATGTTCCTTTATGATCTCCATCGCTTTTTCTAAATTTTCAAGGGACGATGGCTCAATGAAAATCTCTGCCGGACCGCCAACTTTCATTGTTGTATGGTTTGCAAGTGGTTCGTTTTCACGCACCTTACCCACTTCCATCTGGTTTAATTTCTCTATTACTTCTTTCATCATAATCCTCCTTCATTTCAAGTTCTTCCATTGTATGCTATAAAAGTTTGAACGGTTCGATTTGAATAATCCGATCGCCTCTCTATAAAGTGAAACTTCAATCAGTGAGGGGTTTACTGCCCGTTAATACGGAATAAATTCTGATGAGACATCGCATATTATATGTATAGAAACGGTGAATATCAATGATCTTTTTTCACTAAATTTCCTAGTAATTTTTTTCTAAGATATAGAAAACAAAGCACTGTCAGCTTTTACCCTCTTATACTATAGTCTAAACACCCTTTCATTACCACAATAAACACTGGTTTTTAATCCAGAAACAACTTGGTAATATTTGAATTAAATAAGGAATATGCAAACCCTTTTCAAAAATAATCCTAAAGACCCATAACACAATTTTGAATGTATAAAAGTTTGTACTTAGTATACAGATTAAACAGGCTTATGTACGCTCGAAAAAGAAATTAGTACTATTTTTTCAGAGGGTAGGAAATTTTTGACCTTATGGTGTTGCAGATACATGATCGGGTGATGCATAACTATTTCTCGATAGTTCTTATTCCTATCTAGTACAGAACACATACTACGCCCTTATGATTCAAAATAGGAATTGCCCATAGAAAGAGATTCCTCATTCTTCAGGCAATTCCTATTCACCTTGACATATAGTTAGATATGACAGCGCTACCGTCCATTCAAATCATCAATAGGAGGCAATGCTTTGATTTTTAATACCTTGAATATCTACTTATGTTTAATAACACTCCTATTGCTATTAGCATCAAGGTTAAAGATGATCCGCCATAACTTAGTAACGGAAGTGTTATTCCAGTTACAGGCATTAGCCCTGTCACGACTCCGATATTAATCATCACCTGAATTGCTACCATTGCAATGATTCCGACTGCAACAAGACTCCCATATAGATCTGGAGCTCCTAACGCAATCCGGACCCCTCTCCACAAAAGCAACGCAAATAATAAAATCACCAATGTCCCACCTATAAACCCAAGTTCTTCTGAAATTATGGCAAAAATAAAATCCGTTTGCGGTTCAGGTAAGTAGAAAAACTTTTGTCGGCTTTGTCCAAGTCCAAGTCCAAACAATCCGCCAGGACCGATTGCATAAAAGGACTGAATCATTTGAAAGCCACTATTTTGTGGGTCTGCCCAAGGATCTAGAAAAGAGGTAATTCGCTTTATTCGATAAGGTGCCGAAGCAATGAGAGCCACAAAGCCCGCTACTCCAAGTAAACCGAGCCAAGCAAAATGTATCACCCTTGCCCCTGAAATAAAAATCATAACAACACAAGTTCCTACCATGACTGTACCTGTCCCAAGATCAGGCTGTAACATGATTAGGCCAAACGCTAAAAACACAAGTCCCAACGAAGGCATTAATCCCTTCTTGAAGGAGGTAATGAACTTTTGCCGTTCTGATAAAAATTTCGCTAAAAATGCAATCATGGCTAATTTCATAAACTCTGATGGCTGAATCGAAAATGCACCAACACCAATCCAGCTTCGTGAACCATTTCGCTCTACACCTATACCAGGGACTAAAACAGCGAGCAGCAAAACAAAACAAACGATAACAATGAGCTTTGCCCATGTTCTCCATGTCCAATAATCAACATTCATGATGAGGAACATGCAGACGACCCCAACTCCAGCAAATAGAAGCTGTCGTTTTGCAAAGTAGAACGAGTCTCCCTCAAACTTGTAAGCAGCCCATATCGCACTAGCACTATACACCATGATTAACCCAATCGCCAGCAGACTTAAAGTAACAATAATTAAAATAAAATCCGGATTTGATTTTTTCAACGGCACTGTCATACACCTCTAGTACGTATTAGAGCCTGTACGAGCCTTCTATTCTTATCACGCTAATTTAAGCATAATAAGTCAAAAAAAGTGATAAGTACGTTCCCCCTTATTATCGGACTGTAATCGTACCGAAGCTTAAGTGGAGGTTTAGTTCAATCAATCGGGTTCATAGCGTTAATCAAGATTCGCGATACTAGAATGAGATTAACCATCCGTTGAGTATAAACTATACTCCAAATAATAGGAGTTTTACTCTATCACTTTTTTTAAAAGATGTCATTCAAACAAGAGAAGCAAAAATCATTCTCCATTATGCAAGCTCAGTGTTCTGATAAGAAGCTCTTATTTCAGTTTATGCACTGCCTCCATAAACATGTCTCCTCTTATTTCGAAACTTTTATACTGATCCCAGCTTGCACATGCAGGTGAAAGTAGGATACAATCCCCTTCTTTTGAAACTTCATACGCTGCTGGTACGGCTTTCTCTACATTATCGACATGTTTTACGATAGATATTCCTACATCACGTGCAACTCGTTCAATTTTCTCTGCCGTTTCACCAAATGTAATAACAGCTTTTACATGCTTTAAATATGGTTTTAGTTCATCAAATTCATTGCCTCGATCAAGTCCTCCAGCAAGCAAGATAACCGGAACATCAAATGATGATAGTGCCATTTGAGCCGCTAAAATATTCGTTGCTTTAGAGTCATTATAAAACATTCTTCCCTCAATCGTTGCTACATATTGAGTTCTATGTGTAACTCCTTGGAAGGTTTGAAGAACATGCTGGATTGCTTCGTTCTTGACATTTTTAAGTTTTGCAACTGCTACAGCCGCGAGTATATTTTCTAAATTATGCTTTCCAGGTAGACGAATATCTGAAACATTAACAATACGCTCACCGCGGAAATATACGGCATTACCTTCAATATACACTCCATTTTCATGCTTGTTAGTTATTGAAAATGGAACAAGCTCTGCCAAAGAATTCTTTGCCATATTCATCGTTTCTTCTTGATTCGCATTATAGATAAAATAATCACTGCCGATTTGATTTTTCATAACCGCCGTTTTCGCTTCAATGTACTCCTGTCTTGAATCATGGTAATCAAGGTGAGCATCATAAATATTGGTTACAACTGCGATTTCTGGCTTAAATCTATCAATCCCCATCAATTGGAATGATGATAATTCAATCACAATCGTTTCATCAGCTGTTGCATTTTCTGCCACACCTGAAGCAACCGTACCGATATTCCCAGCGATCAACGGCAACTTTCCACCCTCTTTGAGCATTTCAAAGATAAGCGTCGTAGTTGTTGTTTTTCCATTCGTTCCCGTTATCGCAACAAATGGCGCTTCACTTACATGATAGGCCAATTCAACTTCCGTGATGACTGGAATGTCTCTTTCAATTGCGCCCTTAACAAGCGGATTTCGATAAGGGATCCCTGGATTTTTCACAATGAGTTCAAAGCCCTCATCAAGTAATTCAATCGGATGACTTCCACAAACCACTTTGATCCCTTGTTCCAGTAAGCCTTGTGCTTCTGGATTCTCTGATAATGGCTTCATATCATTGACTGTAACAAAAGCACCTAATTTATGTAAAAGGGATGCTGCGGTTACTCCACTTTTCGCTAATCCCAACACTAATATTTTTTTCCTTAAATAACTTGTAGTCTCTTTCACTTATAACCACACCTCTAAATAGATTCCTAAAATAGCAAATAATAAGCCAACCGACCAAAATGTAACGACAACTCTCCACTCGGACCAGCCAACCAATTCATAATGGTGATGCAAAGGACTCATTTTAAAAATCCGTTTTCCTGTCGTTTTAAAGGAGGCAACCTGTAAAATAACAGATAGTGTTTCAATGACAAATACCCCGCCGACAATAACCAATAGTAGCTCTAGATTTGTTAACAGTGCGATGGCAGCAACAGCGCCACCTAATGCCAAAGATCCGGTATCTCCCATAAACACTTTTGCAGGATGGGCATTGAATACAAGGAATCCAAGGACGGCCCCTACTACGGATACAGAAAAAATCGCGACATCGTATTGTGATTGGTACCAGGCTAACACAGCAAATGCACCAAAAGCAATCGCAGACGTTCCTGAGACAAGTCCGTCCAAGCCATCTGTTAAATTAACAGCATTTGAAAAACCAACCAACCAGAAAATCACAATGATGATATAAAACCAACCTACATTTAACGCCAAGTCGGTTCCTGGAATAGCAATTTCAGGTACGAAAGCATCTGTCTTGCGATAGATTAGATAAAAAATGACGGATATGATAATTTGTCCAACTAGCTTTTGACGTGATGTCAAGCCCAGATTACGTTTCATTACCACTTTTATAAAATCGTCAAGGAAACCTAAAAGGCCAAAACCAATCATAACTAACAACAATAAATAAATTTCTATAGATGGTTCAGAAAATTTAAATACCATTGTCAATGTTGTAATCGCAACAGCAAGTAAAATGACCAAGCCGCCCATTGTCGGTGTCCCAGATTTTTTCTGATGAGATTTAGGTCCTTCTTCCCGAATGCTTTGTCCAAATTTGAGCCTACGTAAGAAAGGGATAAAAATTGGTGATAGAAGAACTGTAATTAAAAACCCTGTCAATATTGTATAAAAAATTACTTGTTCTAACATGAATCTATTCCCTCATTCCTAATGCAGTATTACAATTTATAAATTCCACTGCCGTTATTTCATCCATTCCATAATATGTTTCAGATGTTTTATTCAGAATACTTATATTACTTTTCATAATAATCATTTTTCAAAATTCCATCTCTTTCTGTTTTTTATAGTACGTATAATAGAGTGAAACTCAATCAGTGTGGGGGGCTTCCCCCCCCTATGCCTCTTCGATTCCTCTAATCCTTGATATTGCTTGGCTTATGAGTAGAAGTTTTCGCTAGACATCAAAATTGGTTGAAATAACATATAGTTATCTAGGTTAAAGGAAATAAATTCCACTCTTTTTTTAGTATACGCAAACTAACTCTAATTACTTCCTATTTCGTAAAATCGATTCTTTCGCGACCAATCTATCATCGAAGTCAAGCACTTGATCACCTATAATTTGATAAGTTTCATGTCCTTTTCCAGCGATTAATATAACATCTCCACTTGTTGCAATAGAGATTGCATAATCTATCGCTTCTTTACGGTCTTGGATAACCTGATAATTCTTCTCATGAACTCCCTTTTCCATATCTCGCAAAATTTGTGTTGGATTCTCACTTCTAGGATTATCGGAAGTGAAAATAGGGTCTGTCGCCCACTCTGATGCAATTTTCGCCATGATTGGCCGTTTTGTTTTATCACGATCCCCACCACAACCCACGACAACAAATATTTTCTTATGTGCAAATTCACGCACTGTTTTCAAGACATTTTCAAGACTGTCTGGCGTATGGGCATAATCGACAATTACCGCAAAATCCTGACCTCCCTGGACAAGCTCAAAGCGGCCAGCCACTCCTTGAACAGATTCAAGTGACCGTATAATTGAATCAAGTTTTACTCCAGCACATAAAGAAGCCCCTATGGCAGCAAGAACATTATAGACGCTGAATTTACCAATTAGCTTTAGGTTCACGGATTGCTCTCTTCCAGCTGTTACTAATGTAAATTGAGTTCCACTAGAATGGATTGAAATATTCTTAGCCATAATATCTGCTTCTTGATCAATTCCATATGTAAGAATATGTGCAGCCGTTGCCTTGATGAAATCTTCTGTCGCCTCATCATCTGCATTCAACACCGCGTATTTTGGTCGATTATCTAGGTAAGCATTGCCAAGCTGTGAGAAAAACAAGGATTTTGCAAACTTATATCGTTCCATCGTTCCATGAAAATCAAGATGATCTTGGGTAAGATTCGTAAATACGGCAATATCATAATCACAGCCATGAACCCTTCCAAGTTCCAATGCATGAGAAGATACTTCCATAATGGCTGTATCCACTTGAACTTGCGTCATCTGATGAAAAATTTGTTGTAACGTAATGCTGTCTGGTGTCGTATTTTTTGTGTCAGCTTTTTTGTCGCCAATTTTCGTGTACATCGTTCCGATTAAACCTGTTGCCACATGCTCATCCTGAAAGATTTTTTCAAGCAAATGACTCGTTGTTGTCTTGCCATTTGTTCCTGTTATACCAATTAGTTTAAGCTTTTGGGTAGGATGATTGTAAAAGGCATCGGCAACGACTGCCATAGCTCGTTTGGTATCACGAACGACATACACTGGAACTCCTACATTCATTGGTTTCTCAGCTAAAATAGCGGCTGCACCTAGTTCGACTGCTTTTTCTGCAAAGTCATGGCCATCCACTGTATAACCTTTCACACAAACAAATAAACTGCCCTCTTTTACTTGTCTTGTATCATGTTCAATGGAGGTTATTTCAGGATTTTCCCCTTCAAACAAAGTCAAAGAATGTAAGGTTGAAAGTATCGCTTGAAGTCTCATTTTTCCATTCCTCTCTGCCTATTTAAAGGCATAATTATAATGTAATGCAATCAATCTGTCGAGGTTAGGATTAGTCCTTATGTAAAACAGACATGAACAATCCTTTCACTGCGTAAAAAAACCGCGGCTGAAATTAACCCAGCCGCTTGATTTGTTTCTTTATTATTCTATACTTATTCTGAACTTTCGCCAAGATAAATTCTAATTGTTGACCCTTCTTTTACTTTCACACCTGCTTCTGGAGATTGTTTTACTACCATAGTCCCATCCCCGCTTACATCTAGATTCACTTTGCCGATAAGTTGTGTTTGCAATTCCTTTGCAGTTAATCCTACTACATCCGGTAATTCAACCATAACAGGATCGTCCCATTTCGTTTTCTTTTCAATTTGTGTATCGCGTGGCTTCACACCCATTGTCCGCAGTGCATCCTCCATAATATTTCCTACGATAGGTGCAGCTACTACCCCACCAAATTGAACAGTTCCTTTCGGGTTATCGACCGCTACATAAACGACAATTTCAGGATGATCCGCTGGTGCAAAGCCGATGAATGAAACGATATAGTTATTCTCTAAATAACGTCCATTCTCCGCTTTTTGCGCAGTACCGGTCTTTCCACCAACACGATATGAATCTACATATGCCCCAGTACCACTTCCTTTTGCTACAACAGCCTCCAGTGCCCCACGGATTTTTGCCGAAGTTTCTTCAGAAATAACCTTCCTTTTCGCTTGGGGCGATTTTCGCATGATTGTCTCACCTGTTTGTGAATCAACCATTTCTTTAGCGATGTAAGGGGTATATAATGTACCGCCATTTACCGCTGCGGCTACAGCCGCTACCTGTTGAATTGGAGTGACTGATACACCTTGTCCAAACGCGGTAGTGGCCTGTTCGAGAGGGCCTACCCTATCGATATCGAACAGGATTCCTGTCCCTTCACCTTGAAGGTCAATCCCTGTCTTTTGCCCAAAACCGAAATCACTAATATATTGAAAAAGTTTGTCTTTCCCAAGCCGCATTCCTAGCTCCACAAAACCAGGGTTACATGAATTCTGAACGACTTCCATGTACGTTTGCGATCCGTGTCCGCCTCTTTTCCAACAATGAAGCTTTGTTCCCGCCACTTCGATGTATCCTGGATCATAGAACGTATCCTTCTCAAGGTCAACCTTCCCTTCCTCCAATGCTGCGGCAAGAGTAATAATCTTGAAAGTTGAACCCGGCTCATAAGAACTCCACACAGGAAGATTTCGGTTATAAACTTCACTTTTCACATTTTGAAAGTTGGCAGGATCAAATGTCGGTCTGCTTGACATTGCTAGAATTTCCCCGTTGTTTGGGTTCATTGCAATGGCAATGATACCATCTGGATTATAAGTCGCTTCAGCAAGATCTAGCTCCCTTTCAATAATCGTTTGAATCCTGTTGTCTATGGTCAATTTCAGATCATCACCATTTACGGGCGCACTAAAGTCATCCGCCATATTTTCTAATTTTTTCCCCTTTGCATCGGTGTATAATTTCACATACCCTTTTTCACCGCTTAATTCTTTATCATAGGAAAGCTCAATTCCCATTAATCCTTGATTATCAGCTCCGGTGAATCCGAGCACATGGGATAAGTATTCACCAAATGGATAATATCGCTTCGAATCTTCGGCAATGTATACCCCTTTTAGACCTAGAGCTTTCACTTTTTTTGCTTTTTCATGAGAGATTTTTCTTCCTTCGGGAATTCTTTCGCTCGAAGTATGTTTTGTAATTAGTTTATATGCTTTTTCTTTGTCCATGTCCAACACGGAAGCAAGTTGTTCTGCTGTCTCAGCAGGATTGACAACCTGCCTTGGAATGACATATACCGTCGGAGCCGAGATATTCGTTGCCAATGGGACACCATTCCGATCGAGAATTTGCCCTCGCATGGGTTCAAAAGTAATATTTCTGCTCCAAGAATCTTCAGCAAGTCCCGTTAATTTCTCTCCAAGATAAAATTGAACAATTCCTAATCGAATAACAATGATCGTAAAGACCGTAAGCCCAATAAGCAAGAAGATTGCCAACCGTTTTCTTACCGTTACATTTGAAACACGCACAAAAAGGCACCTCCATTTTCATCCTGCTTGTACAAGTTATATGTTGTTCAAGAAATAACTAGAACAAAATGAAGGTGCTGGATTTAAGAATACTAGTTTTAATACAAAAACCGATTGGTGTTAAAACACCACCAATTATTATGAAGAATATACCATTAAGTACGCTACACTCACATAATCACAATGGTGGCGGTGCGGAGCCAGAATTTTTGTTCTTTCCCAAATAAAACCAGCATGCCCGATAAATGGTTTGGCTATATTAGTAAGTTGCGCAGACCTGCCCCATGTCCTTCATACAAAAAAAAGAAAGGATGAGGAAATCCTCATCCTTACCCTTTAATCAACCACTTCGTCTTCTTTATCTTTAGATTCCATTTCTTCTTTATCTTTAGATTCCATTTCTTCTTTATCTTTAGATTCCATTTCTTCTTGAACAATATCTCCAGGCTTTTTCAAGTTTACGAGGAAATAATCTGCCTCTTTCATAACGGCGCCTACTTTAAAGTTCTGACTCTCGACATACCCGTTTCCTGCAGCATTTAATTTCAATTTCGCAATATTCGCCAGCTTCATGACGTCTCTTAAAGACCAACCAGTTAAATCTGGGGCAAGCATAGCTCCTTCCGTTCGGAGGATGATCTTTTCACCTTCTAGTAAATTGGTTCCAGCTTTTGGCGCCTGATTTATAACCGTAGTACCTTTTCCAATCGTAACGACTTCGTATCCCGATTTTTTAAGACTTTCCACTGCAGACTTCACAGGTCGATCCGTATAATCGCTAATTTTCTCTGAGGTTTGATTCGGAATATTAGCTGGTTCAATATTTAAATATTGCAGACTGCTTTTCATAACTGGGTTAAAGATTTCGGCTACTGGGTCTGACCCAACTTCACCGGCTTTCAGTTTTGGTTTTTTTATCGCGACATACACAACCAGTTCCGGATCATCAAGTGGTGCCATTCCTAAAAAAGAAAAAATATAGTTTCCGCCACCTCTCGATATACCATCACCTGTGCTAAATTGAGCAGTCCCTGTTTTTCCAGCTACTTCATAGCCATCAATTTTGTATTTTTTTCCTGTCCCATGTTCTGCAGTAAGGACAGTACCTAAATACTCACGAACCTTTTTCGCAGTTTCAGCTGATATCGGCTGACCTGCCATAGTTGGATTGGTTTTTTTTATGGTTTCGTTCGTATTTGGATCACTCAGCTTTTTAATCACATAAGGTGCCATCATTTTTCCATCATTAGCTATAGCAGACGCCGCTTGAATTTGCTGAATAGCAGTCATCGAAGACGCTTGTCCAACAGAAGTCATTGCTTTATCACGTTTATATTTGTACTGAATCGTACCAGTTTTTTCAAAAGGTAAATCAATTCCAGTAAGACGATCTAAACCAAACTTTGTAAGATAATCACGAAGTTTATCTTCTCCAAGGAGGTCCATCGCAATCGTAACAACTCCAACGTTAGAGGAACGTTGAATCCCTTCCAGAAATGACATCTTTTCCCCGCTAGGCATTCCGCTATGGTCATTAATAGGTTTCGTTCCTTTTATGTTATAACTTCCTGAAACAAAGGTGTCATTAGGGTTAAATACACCTTCCTCAACCGCTGCCGCTAAGGTAAATATCTTCATCGTTGAACCAGGTTCATAAGGCTCCTCGATCGCGAGGTTTCTCCACGTATCTGTCAGTCCTTCTCTCGTTTTCGGATGAAAGGTCGGCCTTTGACCCATCGCTAAAATTTCACCTGTTTTCGGGTTGGACACGATTCCAATGATTTGTTCTGGGTCATACTTTTCCTGTACTTTAGACATCGAATCCTCTAAAAAGGTCTGAATCTTTTTATCAATTGTTAAAGAAACATTTGTACCATTCACTGGAGCTATTACATTTTCTTTGCTATTAGGCAATGAGAAGCCCCATCTATCACCATCAAACGTTAGCTTTCCATCTGTTTCCTTTAATTCTTTATTTAAGAATTTTTCAATCCCCATCTTACCAATCATTTCATTTGACTTTTCATCTTTTTCAATATAGCCAATTAAATGGGAAGCAAACACTCCATTTGGATAAAAACGTTTATTTTCTCGACTAAATGCAATTCCAGGGAGCTTCAATTTCTCAATTTTTGATTTAACCTCGTAGGAAATATCTTTGCCGGCATTTCCGAATTCCACTTGTTTCTTATCTTTTGAAAGTAGAGCGTATATCCCCGCTTCATCCATATCAATTACTTTAGCTAATTCTTTGGCAGTTCGTTTCGGATCAACCACATAATTGGGTTTCATCTTTTCGTCCAATACGGCAAATAGAGTGTATGAAGCCGTATCTTCCGCAATGACTTCTCCATTTGTATCTAGAATGCTGCCTCTTTTCGCTTCAAGCACCCGTTGTTTTTCGTATTTTTTTTCCATTTTTGCTGCTAGAACTTCTCCACCAGCTTGTCCTGTAGCCTCAATATAGAAAAAACGGGCAAGTAACGCAAAAAAGAGCAGCCCGAATACTACGAATAAAAACGCTGCTCCAAGCTTCATATTTTTTTGCTTCATTTGCATTATTCCTGCACAACCTTTACATTATTTTCATTAAGCTTTAAACCAAGGTCGGCTGCTTTTTTCCAAATCCTTTCATATGTGCTTAATTCACTGACTTGTTCTTTTAAATCTACATTCAACCGAGTCTGCTCATCAATAGAATGATTTGTCATTTGAATTGATTTATTCGTTTTATAAATCGCTGCCTGATTGGAAATAACTTTGGTCCCTAGAAAAGCAATGGCAAGAGCAAGAGCACAGATTAATATCATTTCACCAAAGGAAATTTTCATTTTACGGACAATGACGGTTTGTACAGATCTTTGTTGCTCTTGAATCTGTTGTTCTTGAATTTTTTTCGCAACCGAGCTCATTTTGATTCCCCCTTATCTTTTTTCAGCGATCCTCAGCTTGGCTGAACGTGAGCGATTATTTTCTTCCAATTCTTCTTGCGATGGTAGAATAGGTTTTCTTGTGATTAATTTTAGAATGGGTTGAAATTCTTCAGGAATGACAGGTAGACCGTGCGGCATTTCCGGTAAATCACTGTTCTGTTTAAAAACAGATTTACAAATACGGTCCTCTAATGAATGAAATGTAATCACAGAAATTCTACCTTCTGGCTTAAGTAATGCTATCGCTTGTTCAAGAGAGTCTTCGAAAACACCCAGCTCATCATTTACAGCAATTCGTATCGCCTGGAATACACGTTTGGCCGGATGACCGCCTTTACGTCTTGCAGGAGCTGGTATTCCTTCTTTAATTAATTCAACAAGCTCACCGGTGGTTTCAATCGGCTTAATTTCACGAGCTGCCTCTATTTTCCGAGCAATTTGCTTGGAGAACTTCTCTTCACCATATCGAAAGAAAATTTTCGTTAACTCCTGGAATGTCCAAGTATTTACTACATCATAAGCGGATAATCTTGCACTTTGATCCATTCTCATATCTAGTGGTGCATCATGGTGGTAGCTAAATCCACGTTCAGGGGTATCAAGTTGCGGAGATGAAACACCCAAATCATATAAAATTCCGTCCACTTCATGAACATCTCTTAGTAAAAGTTCTTCTGCAATATGTTTGAAATTATTTTGAATTAATATCACTCTATCGCCATATTCTTTCAATTTTTCATGAGCATTCTTGATGGCTGTTTCATCTTGGTCAAAAGCGTAGAGTTTGCCTTTATCCGAAAGCTGAGATGCTAAATAAGCGCTATGGCCTGCTCCTCCAAGTGTACAATCGACATATATGCCATCTGGATTAATCTGTAATCCATCCACAGTCTCTTTGAGTAGTACGGTAGTGTGTTGAAACATGTAATACATCCTTCCAATCGATTAATGATGTAGATTCTTCGTTTAAATATCGAAGCCTATCATATTCTCGGCTATTTCAGCGAAAGAATCTTCTGATGTTGAAAAATAGTTTTCCCAAATGGTCTTGCTCCAAATCTCAATTCGATTGGAAACTCCGAGAATAACACATTCTTTTTCTAATTTTCCATATGAAGTAAGTGGTGTGGGAATATTAATTCTTCCTTGTTTATCCAGTTCACATTCAGTCGCACCAGAAAAGAAGAATCGAGTAAAAGCCCGGGCATCTTTCTTTGTCAATGGCAAGCCCTTCAGCTTATCCTCCAATTGACGCCATTCATCCATCGGGTAGCCAAACAAGCATTGATCAAGACCGCGAGTCAAAACAAATGATTCCCCGAGATGTTCTCTGAACTTAGACGGAATGATAATACGCCCTTTTGGATCAATGCTATGATGATATTCCCCCATGAACATGCCCACTACCCCCACTTTCTTTTAACAATGTACCACATTCCTCCACTTTTCACCACTTATTATATAAATTCTGTACTTAGTAAGTTATCCCTCCTTAAATATCCAGTTTTTTTATAAAGTGAATTTTCTTTACAGCGTATTTTCCCTTCAAATGATCTGACTAATTTGACGATAATCCTAACAAAACGAATATGGCGTATAACATCACCATTTACCACGAAGGATCCATCCCTATAGCACACTACATTCACCTAATCACAATGGTGGCGGTGCGGAGTCGGATTTGAAATACTTTCTTAATAATGTACGTATATCTGTTAAGCAGATTGGCTATATTATTAAGTCGTGAAGCCCCGCCCCATGTCCTTCAAGCAAAAAAAATAGAAGACGGGCGCCAAAAAAATCGCCTGTCTTCTTATCATGATTCGTTAAAGAGGATGTTCAAAAAATCCGGCAAACTCGAGGAATGATAATCCCTTTCGTCTTAAAAGTATGTACAGTTAATACGTGCGGTCCTTTAGTTGCACTAGAAATAATAAAATTCGCCTATCATTTTTTCCGGACTATTGAACAACCTCTTATAGATAAATAACTTTATGCTTGTTGTTAAATGTATATGGCTGCTGAACCAGTTCGTTTATAAAATCTGTACCATATTTATTTAAATAATAGAAAATATTCCACAATCTTTCCTGAGGAGCATCGAGTGGAAATAACGAATGTTCAATCCGCTGATATTTATTCAAGACCACTTCATGCTTCTTACGTGAACTTTCATTCATTTTCCCATAAATAAAATCAAGCTGTTTCTCGATAAATCTCCGGTTTTTCTGTAACAATGGGTCTAACCCTTTATCAAGGCTTATAGCTCTTTCAGTAAACAATTCATGATTCTCACTTAGCTTCGCTTTCATTTCATGGAATAATACCTCGATTGAATGATCCTTGACAGTATTAAGGAATTCGCTCTGTGCTGATTTAGTCCCAGTTGTTAGCACAGTTTCAAGATTCATCCCTACCTCTTTGAGATCTGTGGCAATCCCTCGCTCGATTATCGTTATATTTAGCCTTGGAATGATTGGGGGCATTTTCATAGAGAATAGTTCAAAAGCTTGCTTCAATTCTGCCCAATAGGCAATTTCCCCAGGCCCAGATATAAATGCAAGCACGGGAAATAGCATTTCTTGCATAATTGGCCGCGTTACTACATTATTACTTAATCGTTCAGGTGTTACTCTAGAACATTCACGAAGCTCTTGCTGAGTAAATAATACTTCCTTATTTTTTCCAGAAAAAACACCATTCACCACTTCTAGTAACATCCGATCCTTTTTCTTCGAATCATAGTAAAACAAGTTAGCCGCTTTTTCTTGAATGTCAATCATCCGCTTATATCCTTTTTGCTGCATAAAAGACTGCTGCGCGTGTACAGCCTTAGTAATTTCTTCCGCTTTATCAATGAACATTGCAAAAAACTCTGATTCCAGTTTTCTTAATCCAGGGTCAGCAGCATCTATCATCAAAAGACCAAAGTCATGAAACCAGTTATCAATTAAACAGGCAAAAAAATCAACAAAGGTAGTAGAACGCTTAATGACTTCATTTGTATCAGCTAGTAATTTATTGGTGAAGTCTGTTTCCCCATATGTTTCGAAAATTTCACTTACCCAAGCTTGCGCTGTTTCTGTGTTCAGTTCAAGATCCGAAATCATCGATTTAAAAGGATGATAGAATGGGTACGTGTTTTTCTCCTGAATTCCATTCTTCAACGTATAAACATGATTCACTTCGGCTAAATCATGATCCTCACCAGCAATCCAAAAAACCGGAATCACCTTTTTACCCAACGCCTTTTCTTGTTCTTCCGCTAATTTAATAATGGAAATCACTTTATGTATCGTATAAAGGGGGCCTGACAGCAGACCTGCCTGCTGTCCTCCAATAACTACGACAGAATCTTCTTTTCGGAATGCCTCTATATTTTCTTTAACGGGAATCGACAAAGAATACTGTGCCATATATTTCTCTATAGAATCAGCCAATTCGTCACGAAAGAAATTTCGTGACATCACTTCTTGATATCGTTTATGATACTTCTCATTATCAGATAAACTGTAATGAAAAAAATCATCTACTTCTAATTGATCAGTAAGATAGTCTGAAGCAAATGCATTTAGTGATGGTAAAGCGAGATCTTTCAACTCCATTTATGTACTCCCTTTCTCTGCTTCTACAATTCTAAATTGAGTATATCATCACATCTACAGAATACAAAAAAAGTTGCCCACGACCTCTAGTCTACTTATAAGAGGATGTTCAAAAAGTCCGGTAAAAAAGAATTGCATCCAAGCTCGGCCTCTCCGGTCCTCACGTATTACCTCATACGTTCCGATCCTCTCGAGATGTGCTCCTCGAACTTCTCGGTTCTTTTTATCCCGTATTAACGGGCAGTCCCTCCACTGATTGAAGTTTCACTTTATCCTCCTTTTTGAACATGCACTATAAAACTTTAGCGCTCCTTTATATTGTCATTTAAAAGGTTAACAGAACTCTAGTTGTTATTCCATAAAGTAACAAGACAAAATAAACACAAAAGAAAAAAGCAAAATTAAGCCTCCAAAAACCTCTTAATACTTTTTGAAATATGATTTCACCCTTTACCCGATAGTGAACAACTACTACCATGCATGCAATTGCAATCATCGCCAAGAGTAGAATCCAAATAATGTGGCGATCCCAGATAGCCACTATGAGATAGTGCACAGAAAACATAAACAAGAGGGTGCTGATATCCATTGCGACATGAACAGACCGCCGATGATTTCCGGTTACTTGCTTCACAGCAATGAAAAAAATGATATACGCAAGGATAGGCATTGTTATGAAAGTCGCCGCTACACTTGAGAAAATTGATATCATGTTACTCACTCTCCCTACTTTCCATCCCTTTAACTAAGGAATATATAAATGCGGTCATTTCATACGGTTTCTCCCTCTCTATTGCCGTCTCCATTATTTGACCTGTAATGGCGTCAATTTCCGTTCTCCTTCCTGATTCGATATCTTTTAACATGGAAGAACGATTTTTCGAAGTTGCCAGACAAACTTGTTCAATATGGCATAAAACATGTTCACTATTTTCAAGTTCAAATATATTCGAGAGCTCTTCAAAATACTTTTTAAACAAGGCATATAAATAGGGATTATCAATCAATTTACCATTTTCAACCTTTAATATGGCAGTCAAAGGATTAATCATTGCATTTACTAATAATTTTTTTTGGAGCATTTCTTGATAATCTTTTTCAGCTATAAAAGGAAACGTCCCTGCATTTCCGTGAATCAATGGAAAGTTATCCAGATGACCCGAATAGACTGCAATTCGGGTCACCCCTATTCCAGTGTGTTCAACCGTTGTACTGCCTTGCTTTAGTGCCCCATGTTCCACTACCCCGACATAAATTTCTTTTGAAGCTGCCTCTTTCATCATTTTTATATGTGAGTATCCATTTTGTAAAAAAACAAGCGGAATTACCATGTCCTGAATAATGGGGAAAACATCTTCAAAATGATATTGTTTAACAGCTATGAACAATAAGTTATGATCAGTAATGCCCATGGAAATTGGTACCGCCTTTACCCTATTAATCATAGTGAACCCATCTCTTTTAAGCGTTACCCCTAGCTCCATAAGTTCATCAGCCTGTTCTTTCGTTCTTGTATATAATGTAGTCTCATATGTATCACTTAAATAAGCAGCAAAAAGTAGGCCGATTGATCCGCCGCCGATTATCCCTATGTTCATAACTCCCTACCTTCCATTTTTTATGATGGGAAATAGGGCAGTGCATCATTAATTTAAACAGCATTACCGCTTAAATTGAAAAGTAAACTAGATTTTGTATAAAAAGTCTAATTTGCTGCTACGCTCCGCCACACCAACTTTTTTAAGGTTGATTTTCCCTATTTTTAACAAATCGTCTTCCTTCACACTAGTTCACTGCGTTTTAACACGCGATTATGTCATTATTCATTTATGTTACCAAACTTAACCACCACTTGGAATGAAATCTTCTTTATCTAGAAACTATTTTCGAAGATGATGTAACGGTCAATTTTTTACTTATTATACGACTATCTATCGCGATCTCCTTCTCACACCTAAAAAATGTACATAATTCCAATTATTTTTTATATTATGTTAATTAGGTATCTTTCTAGGGAATTGTTTCACTAAATATTATATAATACGTGTAAAACGGTTTCTTTTTCAGAATTCTATTGATAGCCCGGCTAAACTTGCTATTAACAGATTCCTAATACTCACACAAACTGCGATAAAAAAGGGGAGCTTTTTATGGACTATAAAGTGGAACGATTATTGGTAAATTATAAAACGCTGGAAGAATTTAAAAAATTCAAAGAGTATGGCATTCAAGAGCTATCGATGATGGATGACTTAGAAACAAATATTATCGAAAACGATAGTGAGTCTCCTTTTTACGGAATCTACTTTGGTGACAAGCTTGTTGCTAGGATGAGCCTTTACGAAAGAAAAGCAAAATTCGATCAATATTTCGAACCGAAACAAGATTTTTTAGAATTATGGAAGCTTGAAGTATTGCCGTATTATAGACAAAAACATTACGGATCGTCACTCGTTGAATTCGCGAAAAGCTTCGGAAAACCGATTAAAACAAATCCTAGGGTTAAATCAGAGAAATTCTGGGATAAAATGGACTTTCATTCAGTTTCATATGACATGGATCGAGATTTGGGGGAAAATCCATTATTATGGACACCTGAAACTACTATAATCCAATAAAAACATAATAAATAGCACAAACAGGTATCTAGTACCGCTTGTGCTATTTATTATGGTAAGAATTAAATTTCTCCAACGATTTTAATATAGAGTCAATCTTCACAAAAGTTTTCTCCTAAAGAGTAAACGTTCCCTCTTTCCTTCAGCTACTTTTCTACCCTTTCTAAGTTTCCGTTCTTATCCATTTGGAATTTCACCTTTTTTTCTTTTTTATCTTCTTCTAACACAATTAATTTTCTTGCTCGTTCCATAATCTGAAGCAACGCATTATAGTCATCTTCAACTGAGCTCAGTTTTTCAAACAGCTTTTTGTTATCATGTTTCAATTTCTCGTTTTCTCGCAGAAGTTTATCATACTCTTGTGTAATCAATTGTCTGTCACGGCTATCATTTAACGTTTGTTCCGCTACACGCGTAAGATACTGGACAACATCTTGCATAGTAATTGTTGAGTTAGTTAGTTGTAATTGTGGAATGTCAACAGAGGTTTCTGTCATAGTAGAGACAACTTCTTCTTTTTCTATTAACGGAAGCTTTTTGTTTTCTTTTCTTTGAATTTTTGCCAGTTCAATACCGGATTTATACTGTTTTCTTACATGTGAGTTCCAGCGAAAACCGCAAGCAGCAGCAGTTCGTGATAAATTCTTTCCCACCTCTTCAAAGGAATTGAGCTGGGTACTTCCTTCGCGAATGTGACGTAAAACCACCTCAGCCAGTAGAACATCTTCATCTTGAGTCCATGCATCCTGCCTTGCTATTGACATTGAAATCCCCCCAACTTATTTTTTATCCTCTATGCATAACTGTGTACTCTCATACTTTTTGGGTAAGAAGTCTGTTTCTTAAAAGACCAGTTTGCACTTGGCTTATTTCTGTACAAATTCTTTACTCAAAGATGATGGGGTGCGACTCGCAAGGGGTCTACCCCTATTGGTTACAAGTCAACCTCACTGTACTACATTCATATGCACTTGCTAGATAAGATAGAAGAAGGGAAAAAATATCATACCTGATTTTTCTATAAATTTTGCTACTGCTCTATGATGTTCTGTTGTCTTCTAATGTTTGGCATACAATTCCACAGAATCATTCTTTTAAGCAGTTTATTAGGACATCATCTAATTTACCCCGCATGAACGGGCAGTAAGACCCCACCTCAAGGCTTAGAAGTATCGAAGGTAGCTGGTGATTGAAGTTTCACTTTATCCATAACTTCATAGTTAATAGCATTTCTGTTTTTAGGTTGGTTAATGATAAGCTTTAAAAACCCAAGTTCATTGTACACTTCCAATAAAACACAGTTTTCATGTACACAAATCTCACTTTCATTGAATAAGATAGTATTCTTTATGATGGCCATCAATTCCTGCTTGTAATAACCTTAGTTCCTCATTCTTGTGAATAGTTAAACGGTTCAAACTGCTTTCATTAAAATAAAAAAAGCACAAAGATTATAATAATCTTTGTGCTTTTTTATTTTAAGAAATTATTTGCTTACAACTTCTTTTCCGTTGTAAGTTCCACATTCTTTACAGATACGGTGTGAAAGTTTCATTTCACCGCAGCTTGGGCATTCTGTCATACCAGGTACTACTAATTTGAAGTGTGTACGACGTTTTCTTTTTACAGTTTTAGACGTTCTTCTAGCAGGTACAGCCATTATTCCCACCTCCTTATAAAAAGTCAAGAAGCAATGAAGAATGAATGATTCCATTCTTCTCGTTTCCCCATTACGATTCTTTATTGTTGTCAAAATAGTTTGCAAGCTTTGCTAATCTAGGGTCTACTTTCTGCTTCTGTTCTTCCTCATTCAAAACAGACCAGTTTTCCCCAGATTGAGGAGCAGCGCCTTCAACATTGACATCCTCACAAAAAACCTGCATCGGAATTTCAAGCAATAAATTTTCTTTAATTACTGGTATAAGATCCACAACATCACCAATAACAGCAGTCGCTTCATCCATTGCATATTCAGCAAGTTCCGCTTTAAGTATAAAGGTTTCTGTTGTATCAATATCAATCGGATATTTCACATCTACCAGTGTTCGAGAACAAGGAAGAATTAATGTTCCAGATAAATGCAGATGAAAGGTAATGTCTGATGAGTGAATATCAACTCTTCCAGTTACCTTTATTGGCGATACATCGCGAATTTGTGAATCTCTTTCCTTAATATCGGAAATATCCACAAATTCATCTATCCGTAATTCTTTATCCCGAAATTTTTGAAGTTGGCCAATCGTCCATTTCAAATCAATCACCTCAAGGCAACAAAGGTAATTATAGCTGTCTATCTACCGTTTGTCAATATTTTTTCTTTACACCCAGAAAAGCGGAAGGCGCACGTTTATCGGCGATAAGCATAAGACGAGCAAGCTGCACGGTGGGTTTCTCCCCAACAGATTATTCAGCTAGCGACTCGATACGATGGCGTCTACAGCTAAGCAACCAAATGTATTAAACTTCGCTCATCATTCTAGTTTTCACAGGTTTCGCGAATCTCACTCCTACTATAATATCCATTTTTCACAGCAATGCAAACATTACTTTGCTAAACTGTGATTTTTCGTGATTTGGAGCCCTTACATTTTCATGATAAAGTAAGTGTAGAACTATATACGCTATTTTTAAGGAGGTAGTTAAGTGAAAGCAGTAGGTATCGTAGTTGAATATAATCCATTTCATAATGGACACGTATATCATGCACTCGAGAGCAAACAAGCGGCAAATGCCGACGTAACCATCGCTATCATGAGCGGTCCATTCCTCCAACGCGGCGAACCTGCCTTAGTGAATAAATGGGCCCGTGCAAAAATGGCTCTTGCCGGAGGAGTAGATCTTGTTTTTGAATTGCCTTATCCTTTTGCTACACAGCAGGCGGGAATTTTTGCCGAAGGTGCTATTAGTATTCTTGAAGCACTTGATTGTGATGCATTTTGTTTTGGGAGTGAAGATGGTCGTCTAGAACCTTTTATGCTTACCTATCAATTTTTAATGGAAAATAAAGATGATTTTGATGAAAAGGTTCGTCACCACCTAAAGGCCGGATGCAGTTATCCTAAGGCAGCATCGTTAGCGTTTAATGAGCTAGTAGGACATGAAGAAGTACTCGATTTAACACAGCCCAATAATATTCTCGGTCTAGAATACGTTAAAGCAGCCTTGTCAAAACAATTTAAAATCAAACCATTGACCATTCACCGAATTGCAGCGGGCTATCATGAAACTGAGCTTTCTAAAAGCCCAATTGCTAGTGCAACAAGTATACGTAAAGCGATAGCCGATAAAACAAACTTGAAGGACATCATTACATACGTACCTAAATCGACAAAAGAGGTACTACAGCAATATTTAACAGTCTACCATTCTTTTCACGATTGGGAAAAATTCTGGCCATTGCTAAAATATCAAATTCTTTCAGCATCAGTGGCAGAACTTGCCGATATCTATGAAATTGAAGAAGGAATCGAGTTTAGAATGAAGGAAATGGCAGCACTTGCTTCATCCTTTCATGAATTTATGACGCTACTAAAAACAAAACGCTATACATGGACAAGGATTCAAAGAATGTGTGTTCACCTATTAACCAGAACGAAAAAAGATGATATGCAAGCATTCCAAAAAGCACCATCCTATTTAAGGTTACTCGGGATGAATGCAAACGGACGGGAATATTTACGTGAAATCAAGAAAAATCTTCCCATTCCGCTTATATCCAAGCTGTCCGCATTTAATGATCCATCCATCCAACTTGATATACGTGCTTCTCAGGTATACGCTCTTGGCCTAAGCCAACCTTACCAACACTTATTAATGAAGCGTGAATATGAATCACCTGTTATTATCAGTTAATAGACTTACTCATATATCGTATGAAATTACAGGATCACACACCCATTAGCATAGACTAAAAAAAGATGGCTATTGGTCTTCCCCACATTCATTTCTGAAAGAGGCAGCCCAATGAGTCATCATTTGTTTTTATAAGGTAGGTTTTCTAAATAAGTTCGCGCATCATCAAATGTATCTACAGGTACAATCTTCATCTTTGTTTTAATATCCTTTGCAGCTACTAAGGCTTCATCGTAATTCGAATTTTGACTGCCTCGTTCGTTTGGTGCAAAGAAAATCTCCGCTCCACTTTTATCTGCAGCTACAATCTTTTGCTGAATCCCGCCAATTGGACCCACTGTTCCATCTTCAGACATTGTACCAGTTCCTGCAATTCGGTACCCTTTTGTAAGGTCACCTTTTGTCAGCTGATTATAAATTTCAAGTGAAAACATCAGTCCTGCGGAAGGTCCACCTATTTGCTCACTATCAATTTTAATAGCTGGATTTGTGACGGGACTCTTATCATCTTCAAGCGAAATCCCGATTCCGATTTTTTCCGGTTGTTCCTTAAATGCCTTCAGCCTCATCTTAGCCGTTTGCTCTTTATTATTGCGAATATAAACAATCTCAACCTCGTCGCCTTCTTTTTTTTCAGCAACGTATTCAATAAACTCCTGGGAAGATCGGAACTTCAAGTGATCTACTTTAATAATCTGATCACCAGGATTTAATGCTTCTGCAGCAGGCATCCCTTCCATTACACCTAGCACATAAACCCCATGATAATCAAAAGTTATCGATTTTCCTGCTTTTTTATATGCAACTTGAATCGCATGATTCTTTGATCCGTCCATCATATGCAGCTGCCTTAGGTTATATTCTTCATCGCTTTCATTCTCTATACGAATGTCCTTTTCAGCAAATAACTCCTGATAATCACTGAACTTCGCGATAGCATAAGAGTATATATTTGCTTTTCCCATTCTTATTGTAGTTAGCATAAAGCTACCTTCAGCCTTATCTCCACCCTCTACAGTAACAATCGGTTCAAGTTCCTGCGCCATGCCCGGTTTTGTTACATAGTAAGGCAAATAATAAAAGGTTGAACCGACAATCAGGACTAACGCTATAAGGAAAGAGCGTATATAAATTTTACGACTCATTATTGTGGGACTCCTTCCAAGTATGAATACATTGTTTAATTTTATCGATATTTAATCTAGCTTCTTCTTCTCCAATAGTAATTATTTCGTTTATATTTGTAAAAGATTTTGAATTATAATTTTCCACATGTGGCCGGATCATCACATCAGATGAAAGTTTTCTACTTTCAGTTAGCTCCATTTGTAAAATATCGAGACTTTGCATAATCACATCATAAATGGAGGTAATCTCTATTTCCTTTTTCACATTTGAAACATCAACAGCAATCACAAGATCTGCCCCCATGCTTCTTACGACCGATACCGGCACTCGATCAATGACACCGCCATCTACTAATAACCGATCACCAATTTTTTCAGGGACAAAGATTCCTGGAATAGAAATACTGGCTCTAACAGCATCTGCTATAGGGCCACTTTGAAAAACAACCTTTTCTCCCTTTTTGATATCAGTGGCAACAATAGCAAGCGGAATATCCAATTCCTCAATCCTTTTGTTATATGTAAATACTCGAATGAGCTCTTTCACCTTCTTCCCCGCGACAAACCCCATTTTAGGAACGGTAAAATCCAAATAATACTTTCTTTTGAACGCTTTAGATAACCGATATAACCGTTCTACATCCGACCCTGCCGCGTAAAAAGATCCAACTAACGCCCCCATACTGCTGCCTGCAATCATATCAATCGAAATGCCCGCCTCTTTTAAAACCTTTATAACTCCCAAATGAGCAAATCCTCGAGCTCCACCTGAACCAAGGGCCAGCCCGATTTTCGGTTCTCTCAAAGTTAACTTCCCCCTTTCTTTGAACAATCTAGTTATTTCAGACTTCTTATCAAAGTTATGGTCTTAATTGCGGGCTTATGTGCATATTGTGTATCTAGGTGGACAAGATTACTCTATCGCAATGAACAAATTTACATATTATACCTATTTTATCATTTCTCTAAATAAGTGCATAGCATATTCCCTTTTAAGGAGGCTTGGATTTTGTTTAAAACAAAAATCAAAACAATCGTATTAGCTGCCTCAGCAATTACTATGGCTATAGGTTTAATATCCTTTCCTGAAGATGCTTTTGAAGCGTCTATTAGAGGATTGAATATGTGGTGGGAAATCGTTTTTCCATCCTTGCTGCCATTTTTCATTATCTCGGAATTACTAATTGGGTTTGGGGTGGTTAAATTTATCGGTGTTATTCTCGAACCAGTAATGCGGCCTCTATTTAAAGTTCCAGGGGTTGGGGGATTCGTTTTGGCAATGGGTATGGCATCCGGATTTCCATCTGGTGCCAAATATACGGCAAGAATGCGTCAAGAAAAGCAGCTCTCGAGAATTGAAGCGGAGCGGCTTGTGTCGTTTACTAATTATTCAAGTCCGTTGTTTATGTTTGGGGCCGTATCAGTCGGTTTTTTTCATAATTCTAGTCTTGGCATTATGCTCGCGATTTCTCATTATTTAGGTAATATTTGCGTTGGGCTTATGATGAGATTTTACGGAAAAGATGAAGAGAAGTCGAACTCTTATCATAAAAAGACATCTTCCATTAAGACTGCACTCCAGCAAATGCATCGGACCCGTATGAACGAAAAACGACCACTTGGTAAATTACTCGGCGACGCTGTGCTTTCTTCCATCCACACTTTATTAATGATTGGTGGATTTATTATCTTATTCTCTGTAATCAATAAATTACTATTTCACATGAATATTACTACCTTCTTTGCACAAGGAGTTATCGCCATATTACATACACTTCATCTTCCAGAAGAATTGAGTATGGCATTCATTTCTGGTCTTTCCGAGATAACCATTGGTTCTCAAATGACAAGTGGTGTCGAAGAAGCAACTCTCATGCAGAAGGCAATTATTACAAGTTTTATTCTTGGCTTTAGCGGGTTTAGCATCCAAGCTCAAGTAGCGAGTATCCTAGCTGACACTGACATTCGTTTTTCACCGTTTTTCTTCGCTCGAATTGTTCATGGCTTCTTGGCTGCTGCTTTTACCTTTATTCTTTGGAAACCCATCTACGAAAAAATCGGCTTAAATGGACAGCCTTCGAACTCCAATCCCGTTTTTATGATGAATGACAATGGTATTGGCATTCATTTTTATGAAAAAATGATGGATTATGGTCCCTTAATTACACTTGCATTTTTGACACTCTATCTCATCATCGGAATTAAGAGAAACTTTGTACATTGAATATGATCAGCGTCATCTTATACCTAAAAAAACTAACTATATTATGGAATTCCCCAGATAAAAAATAGATGAACAAAAGCATTCTATCTCTTGCACAAAGAGGTTCGACGCTTTTTGTTCATCCAATCTTTTATTGATCAGCAAATTTTTCACACAGTGCTTGTGCAACCACTTCTGGGACTAATTCTGTAATATCTCCACCGTATTTGGCCACTTCTTTCACAATACTAGAACTTAAAAAAGAATATTGATTATTCGTCATAATGAAGAAAGTTTCAATTTGCTCATCTAAGACACGGTTCATGGAGGTAATCTGCATTTCATATTCAAAATCAGATACAGCTCTTAACCCCCTAATGATTGCACTTGCATGAACGCTTTTGGCATAATCTACTGTTAAACCCTGGAAGTAATCAACTTTAACATTTGGAATATGCTTCGTAACTTCACGAATTAATCCGAGACGCTCATCGACTGTAAACAGCGATGCTTTCGAGCTATTATTTAAAACCACTACATTTACCTCTTCAAACACTCTTGCAGCTCTTTGGATAATATCAAGATGTCCTAGTGTAATTGGATCGAAGCTACCTGGACAAATAGAGATTTTCCCCATTTACAATTCCTCCTGCTCACCACGGATACTTCTCCATCTAAATATTGAAACAGAAATGATTCCGTAGTTTTCATGTTTCCATTTAACTAAATCATTCACGTTCTCAGGAAGCACAACATCATCGCCATGCTCACAGACAATAATACCTGATTCTTCAAGAATCTTTGCATCATGAATCATTTCAAGCAATTTCACTAACTTTTGCTGCTTATAAGGAGGATCAAGCACTATCAGCGAAAAGGATAGACTGCGTTTTATAATGGCCTTCAAGGCACGCTCAGCATCATTTTTATATACCTCTGAGCGATCTGTAAATCCACATGCTTCAAGGTTTATTTTCACTGTTTGAAATGCTTGGTAATCGCGATCTACCAAAATGGCCTTATCCATACCCCTACTTAACGCTTCAATCGCAAGTCCACCGCTTCCAGCAAACAAATCAAGTACCTGTCCGCCATCAAAATACGGTCCGATCATATTAAAAATAGATTCTTTTACTTTATCTGTTGTGGGACGCGTCCCTGTCCCTGATACAGCTTTTAACGGTCTTCCCTTACATGTTCCAGAAACAACCCTCATATCTTCCACCACATTTTTCAACTAATTTCATTTCTCATTTATCCTATCATATTCAAAAATGTAAGCCAACACTTTACATAAAGAGCTCCAAGTCTATTTCGCTCATATACCAATATAAAGTGAATCTTCAATCACCGGGGGCCTTACTGCCCATTATCGCGAGATAAAGTAATACTTTTGTCTATGCATATTATTAACAGTTAGAACGATATAACAAGTTAGGTGAAAAAAATTCTAATTCCTTTGAATAAGAAAGAGATATTTGGTGATAATAAGAGTAACAACATCACTTTCGTAGGTGTTGTTGCCAACCGCGGAGAAGTCTTACATTTCCCCATAAGACCTTCCTCCGGTTTCTCCTCTCCCTTTACCTTCTTCCTTTTATGAAGGAAATAGAAGGACCCTGCAGAGCATACTCTGCAGGTTTTTTTTAGGTTTTGTTCATTCAAACGAAGACTAACATCAGATTTATAAAGTGAAACTTCCATCAGTGGAGATCTTACTACCAGTTAAGAGTGGGATAAAGCAAAAGAACTATCACGTTCTAAAAGCAGTACATATATTTCATATTTGTCATTTTTTTCATCTAATCTATTATGACCCCTTCCTATTTTAAAAGGAATGTGATTTTAGTAAAATCCTCAAGCCTGTTTTCAAGAAAGAGTATATGTACTTAGAAGTTATATTGGAAGAAATCATCCTAGTTCTTGCACCCATCCTTTTGCTCACGATTGTTTTTTGTTACTTTTACATACGCTTTTTAAAATGATAAAGTAAAGATGATGAAAAGACGAAGGAGCGATTGAATTGATACAACGATTTATCGAGCTTGGAAGTGGTTATTCAGATCTATATGAATTACTAGAAATTGGAAGATCAAACAAGCATAGAATTGTCCATCTACTTGCACTACATACCGAATTGGATGATACACCCATCACCTCCCTTGTAATCGTTTTAAAACCTACACAGCCTGGTGATTTCCAACCACTATATGTGTGCAGGGAAGGCGTTCCAAATCCAAATCATAAAGCGAATAAACGATACGAACTTTTTTTTAATCTTGCTACTGAATTAAATAAATCAATCATCGAATTACAGGTAAAAAACTCCAAACAATTCGCTGAAATCGGGCTATACTATCAGCATCTTATCGGGATTCTTCGCATGAACAGATACTTACCAGCTTTACAATGATAAATGCTGATTATTCAATAAGGACAGCAAATGCACCAAACTTATTTGAAAAACAAATACTTCATTCAATAAAAAAAAGCTGCTCATTTTATTATGAGCTGGCTCTTTTTTAGATTCCCATTTTATAATCATATTCTTTCGCTTTGTCAGGCCTAGAGTTCTCAAATTCCATTTTCAAAAACGGCTTATAGGACACTTCAACTTTTTTCACAAATGAATAGCTATTCAATTTTTGAGACAATGTCTCGATTTCGTCCATATTTGTGTATATGACCACGTATTTCATCTTTTTAGAGACAAAGTGAATATTGCCAAACTTCCGAAGCATTTTAGCTTGTTTCAATGTATGTAAATATACAATAAGAGCTTGTCTTGTTCCAAACATCTTTATAATTGCTCCTTTTTTATTGACAGAATTCCATCAATAGTAGTTTTATTAAAGAATAATTGAATAATGTGATTAATTTAATGTTTTAACAACGAATCAACCATTTATCCCCGATATGTTTCTCTAAATTACGAAAAATTCAAAATAAGTTTAGTTAAGTTTAGCATAGCGGTTCCTTTTTTTTCAACTATCTTTCTATAACGCCTTGGAGCTTGACGAAGTACGATTCGATATGATTGCCACAACTAATTTCATTTAGTTTTATATTTAATAAAAAAGGTCTGGACATCCAGACCTTTTTCTTTTATCCCGGTTTAACAGGCTGTAATACCTCCACTGATGGAAGTTTCACTTTATGCCGAGCATCCACAGCTACCACCCGTGCCACAACTGCCACCGCAGCTTGACCCTGATTCGAAAAACGGGCTTCCTGCAGGTACTTTTATAAAAGGAGACACAGCATGTCCTATCCTATGACTGATTTCATCCAATACAGCCTGTAATTCTGTTTCTGCTCTTTTGAAGGCAGCAATAGAAGGATGGATGTCCATCTCCCGCTTGACCTGACGAATTTCTAAGTTTACACGCTTATAGTCAGGATGGTACTTTCCAAAGCGTTGCACTTCTTCAAACAGGTCTTTTAAAGATGTAAACTTCCTTATCTTATCTTGAGCCCCTTGATCATGGCGCAAATTATATAAAAGCTCAAAATACTCTTGACCAATTTTGGATTCAATAACCATTTCAGCCAAGGCTTCTGCTTTTTGTAAAATACTGACTCTTTCCATAGTAGCAAGCATTAGATTCGCTCACCTCCACTATTATTTTATCATGTATAGGATCTAGAAGCGACCTTCTTTTCTTAATTTTTTCAATATAATTCCATTGTTCAATTTCATTTCACTCAGATTGTTGAACTTATATGTACCTTAAATTGTTTAATAAGATCAACCTTCTTTCCGGTATTATGAATGACAAGTCTCATCTGATGAGGTCCAACTGGTATATCTTTTATAATAAAGGCAGCTGTATTTACTGCTTTTACTTTCTTGTCGTCCATATAAACATAAACAGTCGTCTGGTGCTTTTGATTATGATTTGAAAAAGAATAATCCTTTATATAGCATTCCACGAATACCGAATTTCCCTTAACGAAATAATTTACATTGAAAGGATCGCTGATTTCGTTCTTCGTTGCAGCCTTTGCTACATTTTCTGGCTCTGGAATCTTATTACTACAAGCAGTCAACAAACTCCCAATGAGTAAAATAACTACAAAATATCGCATGAAATAGCCCTCCCTTTGCTTTTAGCTTCTGCAACGGAGAGAGATTTATCCCCTTTTCTACATATAACTTATGTTGAAGGTGTTTTCATCGCTTGAAACATATTCATCATCATCGAAGCAAATTGAACTCCATCAGAAAACTTCGACACTCGGTCTGGAATCGACTTCTTAAAGAAAAAAACTGCATCTGTATCTAATTTTTCAAGCAATTGGGGATTCCTCATTAATTTACGATACCAATGTGGCTGCATCCTTAACAATTTCAATAAATCTTCATTTTCTTTAATTACCTCATAAACGTCTTGACGCATCAAGATCTCCCCCTTTTTATCAGTCTTTTTTAAACTCAAATGGATTTTTGCGTGTTTCTATTTTTTTCGGCTCTACTTTTACAGACTGATCTCCTTGAAAGGAAGTGAGAATGCCTTGGATGGCTCCCAAAGCTTGGTTGGCATTTGAAATATATTGTTGAACTTGTGCAATATCCATGTTTTTAAATGTATTTACAAGTGTACTAACTATATCCCCTGTATCCGTTTCTTTTGTTTCCTCTACTGGTTGATCTTTTTTCTCTTCCATATATGTGATCCATTTCTCATGAGAGTCACCTAATAAATACCATTCTTCAAACAGCTGCTGCCAAGAATATTTTCCCGCCTTAACTTGATCGGTCAATCCAGGATGTGTTCGTACGAATTCCTTAAATTTATCAACGGATGGGCGTTTTCTCTTAACCATTCTTCCTCACCTCACAATAAAGCATTAGCCTATTTTCAAATTATGCTGAACGAAAAAATATGTGCTACTTAAACAAAACAATCTAGAGTTCATATAATATGAAGAACGCCATACAATAAAGTGAAACTTCAATCAGTGAGGGATTTACTGCCCGTTAATGCGAGATAAAATCTTAGAGTATCCAAAAAAAAAGCGAGAAATAAAGTTATTCAAATAACTTTATTTCTCGCCTAACCGTTATTTCCCGATAAAATTTTGCGTGTAATACTTTTGATAAACTCCGACTCCTAAATGAGTAAATTCTTTATTTAGCATGGTATCTCGGTGACCTTTACTATTCAACCATCCTTCCATGGCTTCAATAGCATCTACATATTTGGCTGCTATATTCTCACCTGCGATTGTATACATGACCTCACCTGTCTTCAATCGCTCTGCAAGCTCCCCTTCAGTTGGTGACGTATGCGAAAAATACTCAGCATGATACATATCAGAACTATGAAGAAAAGCTACCTCTGAAGTAGGTTCATCCCAGCTTAACGGATCCAAATCAAAACGACCTCGTATAATATTAGTGAAATCGAATATTTGCTGTTTACTTCCATTCTCTACCTTTAACCAGTCTTCCTCAGAAAATTCAGGTTCGCCCACTAATTCACCACTGTATGTTACCTCATATGGTCTTTGCTTAATCAATGTTTCAGCATTTAAATATCGAACACTGGACACGGTCCCTGTAAATTTATCTAGATAGAGCTGGATGTAAATATCACCTATCTTAATTAACGGTCTTATATTCATATCTTCTTCTGATAACTCAAAACGATAGGAACCTAAATCCGTATCTATATCAACAGATGTCTCAAAAAACAAACTTGAATATATTTCGTCGATCGGTTGTCCAATAGAAAACGGTGAAACATCTGTTGAATCACCTATTCCATAGGCAGATACTACTTTCCCTTTCTCCATTGCCAGCTGAAAATAAGTATCTTGCTTTTTATTATAAATCCACCAGTCATACCCATATGCTGATAAATCTACTCTATCTGGTTCACCAAAAGACTTTAAGACTTCATCTTGACCCTTCCCTATTGTCAACGCCAATCCGCTTTTAGGCTTGATTAATCCATTTTCAAGTGTAGGGGCTTTACTTCTCTCAAGATTCGTCATCCCCCCTGAATTGGCCTCCTTTGATCCATCAAGAACTGCATCCTGCTTGACATTCCAATCAAAATTAAAATAAATTCCTAAAATAAAAAATACAATAACGAAAAAAATAATTCTAGCGAACGTCTTCAGAAGACACTCCCCTCTCTTTTTCTTTTTAAAAAAGTAAAAGCGTCCTGAACTATGAAAGAATCACGAAGTTCCTTAATTCCTATTAGAACGCCTTCTGAGCTTAAGAAATTCCGTATTTTATGTTCCTTTTCTGATGGTCATTTGACAAAGTCTATTTTAAAAAGCCGCACCCGCAGGCATTCTCGCATGATCCTACATACCGTAAATGGATTTTATAGCCCATATAACAAGTCAAAATAATTAGTACTCGTTTATTAATTCCTAAATTTCGAGAACAAATCATATGATACTAATTTACCCCTTCATGCCTAATCCTAATTATATCATGATTATTACACTTATTATAGAAAATGGACCGCTGATATCTTTAGAATAAATGTTAAAAATCCGTTAATATTTATGGAGTTTCTGTGAATGATACCAATAAACGGAAAGATAGCGATTGCAACTTGTATAAATTCATACTATTATAAAATATGAGGGAATTTGGTCTATACAAACCTTTAAGGATTATAACATGTACCATTGATTTATTTTATTTACTACATATTTAATTGTATGAATAGGGGGTTTTTTCGTGAGATTCGAACAATATGGATTTGAAAACATGACTGGAGATTTAAATCGCCTTGATAGTCTAATGACTGACTATGGTTTAGTTAGAGCTGAACAATGGGATTACGAACGTGTCAGTTACGATCGTAAATTCGAAGTGAAGGATGGTGTTTTTTATCTTCGTGTACAAGGGTATGCGGTTGAAGGTGATGTAGGGGCTCATAAAGCAGTTATTAAGTTACTAGTTCCACTATTAGGCAAGCATTACTATCCTCACGGTCTAGAATATGGAGAAGATGAACAGTTCCCATCCACCCTAGTTAAACAATGTGAGAGCATATTAGCAGAGTTGAAAAAAGAACTGGATGAATTCAACGGATTATAAGAAATATCAAAAAGAAGAGGATGCCCCAAATGGGTCTTGGCCTCACACTTTACACACAGTTTATAGTGTTACAAACACTTAACTTAAACTGTATATTGTAATAGTGGAGCCTAAACCTTTGTTTTTGGGACATCCCCTTTTTTCTAGAATGTATTCAATCTTTTCAATTTAAGTGCCAAGAATAGCTTTAATAAGCGATGTAGTGTCTCCACCTGGGTAAAGAACATATAATAGAAAATACACTGCAAGCCCCGTTATTCCAGTTAAGAACCAAATAACACTTGTAAATGGCCCAATCTTGCGGTGAGTAGCAAATTTCTTTTTAAAAGCTAAAGTAAACATCATGATACCAAGTATTGCTCCTACAGTTGCTAGGGTAATATGAATGACCAGAAAAACGGTATAATAGATTTTAATATCATCTGGGCCACCAAAGGACGTATTCCCAAGAAAAACTGTTCTTGAAGCGTAAATGATAAAGAAAATGATAGCAAATACACCCGCAGCTAACATTGTATTCTGGTGAGCCTTAAAATTACGTTTCTTAATTAAATACCAACCAATTGCCACGGTGATTGAACTCAAGACAATAAAAAACGTACTAATCGTTGGAAGAATTGGTAAAGACATAATCTGCTTTAACGCCCTCTCTATTTATATTCATCGTATTCATTTTATAAGACATCATTCAAAAATTCAACAAGTTCGTATATTCTTAACAGAATGCTCACTTTTAAAGATCAAATGAATGCAACTTGCTTTATTTTTTCTTAAAGTTATGATTTCTAGCGTCAATCACAAGCCTATTTACGATACAAAAAAGCAAAGGGTCAGACCACGCAACAACTAAATACAGTACAAGATTAGTGTAAGAGACACTACAGACTGATTAGAGTGCGAGGTCAGACCCTTTTGAGAAATCCTCGATAAAATCTTCTAATTTATTTTTATTGTTAAGATTTTCATGCAAAGTTCTATTTAACTGGCTGTAAATGGGGCGGGATAGGGTCTATTTCATCATTTGATCCGTTTTCCTTACGGTACCATGCGAAGAAAATATAACCTAGTGTAACGCCAAGAACAATTTCTTGAATAATCTTCATAAGAACGCCACCAAGTTGTTGATCATCCATGATTGGAAGTCCATTAAACATTTCAGGACCACTTAAAGTTAAGCCAGACAGTGCAGAAGCTGGAACACATAATTCCATTGCCACTAACCAAGCAGACGCATCTGAATAAGTTGAAAACAACGGATCAGTTGCAAAAATAATTAGTGCACAAGCAGGCGTCATTAAGATTCCACTTCCAAATACATAGGCAATTTTCTTAACACCAGAAAGACTAGCTCGTTCAGGCAATTGATTGACTAGTGGAAACCACATAAATATGGCCGAAATAAACAGCAGTATCGTATACCCTGCATGTAACAACATATCAGTTTTCACAAAATCGAAAACTAAAGGAATATGGTAAAAAGAAAATAAAGCGTTAAAAGTAATTAATGCAAAAAGTGGTTTCGTAAAGACATTAAACATCCCTTTAATTAATGGTACGTGAAGGATATAACGCCAAAGCCATTCAGGGATTCCCATTATTAGCAAGGGCGGTACAACTAAATACAAAAAAGCCATTTGAGTCATATGTGCACTGAACATAATATGTCCCAGTAAATCCAAAGGAGATCCCTTAACAACGTACAATAACACAATTGCTGTAATGAAAAGTGCTTGCTGCTTTATTCCTACTGGTTCATTATTAATAAACTTACGGCGAAATTTAGATACGAGTAAAACATAACTGACAATGACCAGAATCAAAGAAACTAAGAAATATGGACTCCATAATGCACGAAAACCAAAAATATCGATAGACATATTTAACACCTCTATTTTACACTTATTACCCCTATTATACCTCTTTTTCTATAACAGAGACTAGTATTTCCCTTAAAATTGGTTACTTTTAACAATCCAGTCTTCGTATGAACCAAAACATTGTTATCCAATAATAGACAGGATAAGAAAGAGCCGGCCCTAAAGCACCGACTCAACTGTAACACTATAATCCAGATTGATTAGTTAGTATTTTTGAACCAGGCAGTTTAAAGCGCCAGCTCTTTCTCAAAAATTAAAGCCAAACGATTGTAAGAAAGACAAGGACAGTGATTAACCCTACTGTCAATCCAGAATAAATAAATAACGCAATCGTTTCATGTCCCTTATGCTTCATATGCATAAAATAATAAAGCTGAAAAATGACCTGAATTGCAGCAAGAAGAAGAATGACTGGAATTGTAAACCAACGTGAGATTGATTCCATTGCCACCATTGCAAAGGCGATAAGCGTAAAGAAAATCATCATTGAAAAAGTAATGACTTGATGCTTCATTTCTTCTGCATTTTGTTTGCGTCGATATTCTAAATTTAAATTCGGGTTCGCTGAATTAGATTGTTGATTTGTCATCAGTTATCCCACCATTCCCATTAAATAAACGACCGTAAAGATGAATACCCAAACTACGTCAATAAAGTGCCAGTATAAACTTGCAACAAAGAATTTAGGTGCATTATATAAGCTTAAACCACGTTTTGCATTTCGCAACATAAGTGATAAAAACCACATTAGACCAAACGTGACATGCGCGCCATGAAATCCTACAAGCGTATAGAAGGCTGAACCATATGCGCTACTAGTAAATGTATGACCTAAATGAACATAATGATTAAATTCATAAACTTCTAATGCTAGGAAACTAAAGCCAAGCACAACCGTAATAAGAAGCCAAGTTTGCATTTTCTGGAAACTGTTATTTTTCATGTGATACATTGCATAAACACTTGTTAATGAACTTGTTAATAAGATCATTGTCATTGCAAATGTTAGCGGGATTTCATATAAATCCTTAGCAAGCAGCATTCCTGAATCTGGCACCTTATCTTTTAACGCAAGATAGGTTGCAAAAAGCGAAGCGAAAAGAACAGTCTCTCCACCAAGGAACAACCAAAATCCTAAATATTTATTTTTTCCTTCTAGCGTTGCTGTTTCAGGAGCCGCAGGCCATGTAGCATCTGTAAATTTTTCTTCTACGTGCATTATGCCTTTACCTCCTTATCTTTATCGTCCATCAAGTCTTCTTTATGAATGTGGAACCCGTGATCGTCTTTTATCGAACGAATCAGCATTGAACCGAATGTAATCAATAAACCAATAATAATAACTGGTATTGTCCAAGGCTTATCATCCATGTTGTACAATGCCCCAAATGATGCAATGAACAAACCGAAAGTAATACATATAGGAATGATAGATCCATTTGGCATGTGAATGTCACCGAGCGGTTCTGCAGGTGTCATTTCCTTTTTACCTTCCATTTTTTCAATCCAATAAGCATCTAAGCCGCGAGCAAGTGGCAACTGCTTAAAGTTGTAGAACGGCGGTGGTGAAGGAATCGCCCACTCCAATGTACGTCCGTCTCCCCATGGATCGTTGCCAACTCTTACGTTTTTCACAGAAGTAATAATAATATTGATTAACAAAATTATTACTCCCACTGCCATAAACATTGCTCCTATTGTACTGACTAAGTTAGATATGTCCCAACCTTGCCCTGGAAGATACGTAAATACACGGCGCGGCATCCCCCATAAACCTAGGAAGTGTTGGATGAAGAAAGTTAAATGGAATCCAATTAAGAATAACCAGAAAGTAAACTTCCCTAATGTTTCATTTAACATCGTTCCAAATATTTTTGGCCAATAATACGTAATACCAGCTAGAATACCAAGGACAACTCCACCAACAATTACATAGTGGAAGTGAGCTACAACGAAGTAACTGTCATGATATTGATAATCTGCAGGTGCAGCAGCAAGCATAATCCCAGTTACTCCCCCCATCGTAAACGACGGGATAAATGATACAGCATATAGCATTGGAACCGTGAATCTGACACTTCCGCCCCACATGGTAAAAATCCAGTTAAAGATCTTGATTCCTGTTGGTACAGCAATCGCCATCGTAGCTACTGCAAAAATCGCATTCGCTATCGGACCCAAGCCAACCGTAAACATATGGTGAGCCCAAACCATGAATCCTAAGAAACCAATTAAAACAGTTGCAAATACCATAGATGAATATCCGAATAGTCTTTTCCTTGAAAATGTTGCTAAAATTTCAGAGAAAATACCAAACGCAGGTAAAATTAAGATATACACCTCAGGATGCCCGAAAATCCAGAATAAATGCTCCCAGATAATTGTATTACCGCCTGCAGCAGCATCAAAGAAATTCGCTCCAAACATTCTATCAAAAAGCATTAAAGTTAATCCAACCGTTAACGGAGGAAAAGCAAAAAGTATTAGTGCAGAAACAACAAAAGTTGTCCATGTAAACATAGGCATTCTCATATAGGTCATACCTGGAGTTCGCATATTAATGATCGTAACAAGAAAGTTAATTCCTGCAATAAGCGTACCAAATCCTGATATTTGAAGTCCTAATACATAGAAGTCTACTCCATGTCCTTGAGAATGGATGGATAATGATGCATATGATGTCCATCCCGCATCAGGTGCGCCGCCCAGGAACCATGAAAGGTTCAGCATAACACCACCGAAGAAAAACATCCAAAAACCTAAAGAGTTTAGAAATGGAAACGCGACATCACGCGCTCCAATTTGAAGCGGCATGACAGCATTCATTATTCCCAATAATATAGGCATCGCTGCCAAAAAAATCATGGTAGTACCATGCATCGTTATCATTTCATTAAAAACTCCGGCACTCATAAAGTTATTATCAGGTACTGCAAGCTGAATTCTAATGAACATCGCTTCCAAGCCACCGAGAATAAAGAATAGTCCGCCGGATATTAAATAAAGAATGGCGATTTTTTTATGGTCGACTGTTGTCATAAAATCCCATAACGTTGCGCCAAATCCTTGTTTCTTAGCGTACGTACTCACGATTTAACCTCCAATTCAATCAATATGTTTACTTATCTTCAACTTTAAGATTAAGTAAATATTCAGCAAGTGCATCAATCTGCTCATCTGTCAATTTGCCATACTTACCAGCCATTGTGTTACCTGGTTTGTAATCATCTGGAGCTTTAATCCAGTTTTTCAAATTTTCTTTATCATGAGGCAGAAAACCAGCAATACGTTCACGCTCTCCAAAGTTTGCAAGGTTAGGTCCCATCCCAGCGCCATTGCCACTTGTTGAAACAGCATGACATCCAATACAACTTTGATTGAAGATTTCTTGTCCTTGTTGTGCTAATTCGCCTTCAGCAACTTTTGGTTCTTTGGCAACAGTCTGCATACTCTTTACCCAAGAGTTAAAATCATCTTTAGATTTCGTTACGACTTTAAAATCCATTAAGGCATGGGAAGGTCCGCAAAGTTCTGCACATTTTCCGTAAAATAAATTTTGCGCTTCATTAGACTTCTTACTATCGAATACAAGATACATTTGGTTAACGCCGTCTACGTTCGTATCCATTTTACCGCCTGCTGCCGGTACCCAGAATGAATGCTTAACATCTGAAGCTTCAAGATTAAAGTAAACCTTTTCATCTGTAGGTACAACTAAATCCTGGCTTGTGAAAATCCCATAATCGGGATATTCAAATTCCCACCAGTATAGGTTTGCTCGGACGTTAATAACTACAGCATCCTTTGTTTTACCATCCTTATCCTTCACTTCCATAGCGGAAGTATCAGCCAACTCGAATGTGTAAGTTACGACTGGAATCGCCATAATAATTAAAAGCAAGATTGGGATAGTCGTCCAAATCACTTCCAGTTTGTGGCTTCCTTCAACTTGTTTCGGAATACTTTCGTCACCATCTTTACGACGGAAACGAACGATAGCGGTAACAAAAAGAATGACTACCACGATGATAACCACTACCATGATTAACGTACTTAATACCATCAAGTCAAACTGTTTTTGCGCTACTTCTCCAGCTGGTTTTAGCGCGGATAGATTTGCTTCTCCACAGCCTGCTAGAATTAGCGTCATTATCGCGAATAATGAAATCAGACGCCACTTTCTAAGCCTTTTTTTCATGCTTTAGAAACCCCTCTTTCGTAAAAAATTTCTCACAATTATTAAATGTGCAAGTTTTGAATTTCTTTCTATCTTAAATTTCTAATTAAAGAAAGAATTCCCTTTTGAAGGAATAAAAAAAAATAAAGTGAATCTTCAATCAGGCTTTTATGAGGCAGTTCTCCTCTCTTACGCTTCTTTGATTCCTCGAAGCCTTAAGGGATGGGGTCTTACTGCCCATTAATGTGGGATAAAAGTGATGCGGTATGATAACAATTCTATTTACTCTTAAACAATTGTCTATGTATTATCAGAATGCCTCATAAGGGTACTGCCCTTTTGAGACATTCTTAGAATTTTTTTAGTTAACTACTTAAATAAGTGTAAGTATGACCATTGCTACAAACAAAATAGTCATGTAATTTAATGAATAGACAAACATTAGCTTGGCCCATTTTAAGTCGTCTTTCATTTTATATCCATAAATCCCAAGGATAAACCATCCAACACTTAAGATTGTTGCTAATACTACATATGTTGTCCCAAGAGCTGTCATGAAAAACGGAACAGGAATCAACCATGCTACCCAAATGACCATAGATCTTTTGGTAGCTTTAAATCCTTTAACAACTGGAAGCATCGGGACACCAGCAGCGCGGTATTCTTCCACTCTTTTCATTGCGAGTGCATAAAAATGTGGAGGTTGCCATAAAAACATAATTAAAAATAACATCCAGGGAATGATTCCTAATCCAGGATCAACTGCTGCCCACCCAATTAATGGTGGCATTGCCCCGGAAATACTGCCAACTACTGTATTTGATACATACCTTCTTTTGGTAATCATTGTATACAGAACAACATAAGCAAAAACGCCAATACTACCCAAGATTGCAGTTGTCATATTAGTCATTGCTAGCATAGCGATCCCAAGGCCAATCAATACAAAGCTAAGAATCAGAACTTTTGAAGCACTTGCCTTGCCGGTAACAGTAGGACGATTTTTCGTTCTTTCCATCAAATGATCAATATCCCGATCATAATAATTATTAAAACTGCATGAGCCAGCCATTATTAAAGCTGAGCCAGCCAAAGCAAAGAACACTTTATCCAAATTCGTTAAAAATGGCATGCCAGTAAAATGCAGTGCAAGCCATATACCAGTAAAGGTTGTTATCAAATTAGAATTTACGATTCCTATTTTTATTAAAGCAAGGAAATCCTTCCATGGTGTTGTTTCATTGTCAGAAATAGATATAGAGTTAGTTTTCATATCAGCTTCTGTCAATACTCTCGAATCAGACATTATTCATTCCTCCTTAGAGTATTTCGACAAATACGTTAATGTATTTAGGTTCCTTACCATTATTCCATACTTTTCATTATTTGTAACTATGGAAGCGTCAAATTATTAAAAGCAATGTTACCCAAAGCTTCGACAACTTTCCTAATATAGAGACTGGCACCCAAAATACTATAAAAGCAAAATGAAGTAAATACCTTTTTCTGATATTAAAACACACTTTCCAATTCTTTTGTGTATGTTTTTCCTTTTCTTTATGACGGAATTGTGACTCTATCAGGAAAGATCTTCACTTCCACCTTGCCTAAGGAATAAACAATTAGAAATCATTTTTATACATACTCTTTATTTCTACCAGACTCTTTGAAAACTTTCAACCTTCTTTATGAAAAATCTAAATAATTAGACTATAATTTTTCTCCACTGATTAAGTTAGATTAGTTCTAAAGGTATAACGATGTATAACTCTTATTGTAATATCCTTTTCACGTGGCTATCGTGGCTATTATCAAGTAAGTGTTTTTCTATAACTAAAAGTGCGTGTTCAAAAAGTCCCCAAATAACTGATTACACATATAATTACAACAATTGTCGAAATATTGACATCATAGTTGATATAAATATGCTAAGATACATACATAGTCGAAATTGTAATTATTCAAAAGCACTTAAAGAAGGTGGAGTACCATGCAAAAGCGTTTAAAATGGTTTGCTGTTTTAACAACGTTAGGGATGTTGCTTATTTTATTAGGAGGTGCCCTCGTAACTAAAACGGATTCTGGTATGGGTTGTGGGCGTTCTTGGCCATTATGTGAAGGCCAGCTCATTCCAAAAGTAATTACATCAGAACTATTAATTGAATTCGCACACAGAATAGTATCCGGTGTTGTAGGTCTCATGGTTCTCATTCTTTCTGTTTGGAGCTGGAGAAAGATTGGTGATATCCGGGAAACTAAATTTCTTTCTGCTCTCTCTTTTTGTTTTCTTCTTCTTCAAGGATTAATCGGAGCAGCAGCGGTTAAATGGGGGCAATCCGATTTTGTACTCGCTGCACATTTTGGAATTTCATTAATTTCTTTTGCTGCTGTTTTCTTGCTAACATTACTGATCTTTGAAGTGGACAAGAAGTTTGAAGCAGATAAATTGATCGTTGACAAACGAATGAAATTTCATATCTTCGGTTTAATCTCTTATTGTTTTTTTGTAGTCTATACTGGCGCATTAGTAAGGCATACAGAATCCAGTCTTGTATGTAAAGACTGGCCGCTTTGTGTCAATGATGAGTTTATACTACCTTCTAACATGTATGAATGGGTACAAATGGGTCATAGGGCAGCTGCTGGGCTCATCTTCATTTGGGTCCTTTATATAACGGTTCTAGCATTTAGGCGGTATCGACAGCAGAAAGTACTCTATTGGGGTTGGCTTTATGCGTTAATCCTTGTTTTTCTTCAAGTAGTCGCTGGGGCTCTTATTATCTATTCAAGACTGAATCTGATAATCGCACTCTCTCATGCCTTATTTATCGCTTGTTTCTTTGGCGTTCTCAGCTATTTACTACTTTTAACCTCTAGAAGCAAAAAGAATGAATTGGCATTAATACAAACAACGCATATGAAAAATAAAGATGAAGACACATCAAGTTCTTCAGTCACGATTCATTAATACAAACGAAAAATAGAAGGCTGACCTAGGTCAGCCTTCTATTTTTCGTTATTTAGTTATTTCTATTAATAAATCTCCTGTACTAATTGCATCGCCATTTTTAACATGGATATCTGTAATAACTCCAGAGAATGGAGCTTGTACAGTCGTTTCCATTTTCATTGCTTCATTTATAATAAGGTGATCCCCTTGCTTAACTTGATCTCCTTTTTCAACAACTACTTTTAGTACTGTGCCTGGCATTGTAGCTCCAATATGTGATTGATTTTTCGAGTCTGCTTTAAGCTTGGCTTGAACAGATGACTTTATGCCCTCATCTTTTATGATTACTTCACGGGATTGACCGTTTAATTCAAAATAAATCACTCTCGTACCATCAGCTTGCGGCTCGGAGATCGAAACAAGTCTAACAATTAAAGTCTTACCTACTTCGATTTCCACTTCTATTTCTTCACCAAGCCCCATACCATAAAGGAATGTTGGCGTATCTAGGTGCGATAAATCACCAAACTGTTCGCATGTTTTTACATAATCCAAAAATACTTTAGGATAAAGCGCATAGGCTAACACATCAAAACTTGTAACCGGTCTACCAAGTTCTTTAAATAAGTCATCTCGTAATGCAGTAAAATTAACTGGCTCTAATAATTCACCAGGTCTTACGGTAATTGGAGCTTTACCTTTTAGAATCACTTCTTGTAATTCTTTAGGGAATCCCCCTTCTGGCTGACCTAAATACCCTTCAAAAAGTTCAATCACTGAATTTGGGAAATCCATTGTCTTTCCTTTTGTCATGACATCTTCTTCAGATAGATCGTTTTGGACCATGAATAGAGCCATATCACCAACAACTTTGGAAGAAGGCGTAACTTTAACAATGTCCCCAAACATTATATTTACACGGCGATACATTTCTTTCACTTCATTCCATCGATCGCCTAACCCTACTGCCTTTGCCTGTTGCTGAAGATTGCTGTATTGTCCGCCAGGCATTTCGTGTTGATAAATTTCTGTATGTGGTGAAACCATACCACTTTCGAAATCTTGGTAATACGCTCTTACACCTTCCCAATAGGTAGACAATTTCTCAAGAGAATTAATTTCAAGCTTCGGTTGACGTTTCGTTCCTTCAAGGGCGTAATAAAGCGTTTGAGCACTTGGTTGAGAAGTGAGCCCAGCCATTGAACCAAGTGCTGTATCAACAATATCAACACCTGCATCTATCGCCCTTGCATACATATACGTACCATTTCCACTTGTGTCGTGAGTGTGTAAATGAATCGGTATATCTACAGTATCTTTAAGTTCCGAAATCAATCGATAAGCAGCCTCTGGTTTTAAGAGACCTGCCATATCCTTGATTCCAAGAATATGTGCTCCCTGGTTCTCCAATTCCTTCGCTAAATTTTTATAATAGTCAATTGAATATTTCACTCGTGTTGGGTCGTTTATATCTCCTGTATAACAAATAGCTGCTTCTGCTATTTTCCCGGATTGTCGAACAGCGTCAATAGCAACTTCCATTCCTTTAACCCAGTTTAAACTATCAAAAATCCGATATACGTCGATCCCTGCTTGTGAAGATTTTTGGACGAATTCCTCAATTACATTATCCGGATAGTTCTTATAGCCAACAGCATTAGATGCGCGTAAAAGCATTTGGAAAAGGACATTTGGTGCTTTCTTTCTTAACCCAAGAAGCCTGTCCCATGGATCTTCTTTCAAGAAATTATAAGCTACATCAAACGTAGCTCCTCCCCACATTTCAAGAGAAAACAGATTCGGCACCAGTTTTGCCGTTGGTTCAGCAATTTGCAATAAATCTGTTGTTCTAATCCTTGTTGCTAAAAGAGATTGGTGAGCATCACGAAACGTCGTATCTGTGATCAGGACATCATTTTGTTCTTTAATCCATTTCACGAGACCATCAGCACCATTTGCGTCAAGTATCTGCTTTGTTCCTGGCTGTGTCGGAACATCTGCTGAGATGATTGGAATGATTGGTTTTTCAAACACTGGTTTCTTCTTCTTTTCCACTCCAGGAAAGCCGTTTACTGTTACATTCCCAATATAGGAAAGCATCTTCGTACCACGGTCTTTACGCACAGGGAAGGAAAACAGTTCAGGTGTTGTATCAATAAACGAAGTGTCATATTCGCCAGTTATAAATTTCTCATGTTTTACTACATTTTCAAGGAACGGAATGTTTGTCTTAATTCCACGAATTCTGAATTCTTTTAAATTACGCACCATTTTCGCTGCAGCTTTTTCAAAGGTAAGTGCATGAGTCGAAACTTTAACTAATAAGGAATCATAATAAGGTGTTATAACTGCACCTTGGAATGCGTTCCCTGCATCCAAACGTACTCCAAAGCCACCGCCAGAACGATAAACCGCCAATTTCCCAGTATCCGGCATAAAATCATTTAATGGATCTTCAGTTGTTACCCTTGACTGGATAGCAAAACCATTCGTTGTAATTTCAGCTTGATGAGGGATACCAATTTCCTTTTCGTATAATTTATGACCTTCAGCAATTAATATCTGTGACTGAACAATATCTATTCCAGTAATCATTTCAGTAAGAGTATGCTCAACTTGTATACGTGGGTTTACTTCTATAAAGTAAAATTCATGATTTGCAACAAGGAATTCAACCGTCCCCGCATTCACATAGTTAACATTTTCCATTAATCGTACAGCAGCTTCACAAATTCTCATTCTTAGATCTTCTGTTAAAGAAACGGATGGAGCTACTTCCACTACCTTTTGGTGACGTCTTTGAACGGAACAGTCACGCTCATATAAATGAACAATTTCCCCATGTTTGTCTCCAAGGATCTGTACTTCAATATGTTTTGGATTTTGAATAAAGCGTTCAACGTATACTTCATCATTACCGAAAGCCGCTTTCGCTTCAGATTTTGCTCTTGTATACGCCTCCTGAACTTCTTCTAGGTTGTTAACAATACGCATGCCTCGTCCACCACCGCCAAGCGATGCTTTAATAATAATTGGAAAACCATGCGTTTGACCAAATGCCTCTACATCTTTCACAGAAGTTGCAGGACCATCACTTCCTGGAATAACAGGAATATTCGCTAGTTCAGCTTGAGTTCTTGCTTTTACTTTATCACCGAACATATCTAAATGTTTTGTCTCAGGACCAATAAAAATAATTCCTTCTTCCTCACAACGACGAGCAAAATCAATATTTTCTGCTAAAAATCCATATCCAGGATGAATCGCATCAACATTTTTTTTCTTGGCAATTTCAATGATCCCTTCAATATCTAAATAAGCATCAATTGGTTTTTTTCCTTCCCCAACTAAATATGCTTCGTCCGCTTTAAAACGATGGTAAGAATTTTGATCTTCTTTTGAGTATACAGCTACAGTTCTGATATTTAATTCTGTACAAGCTCGAAAAATCCTAATTGCGATTTCTCCCCGATTTGCTGCCAAAACTTTTTTTATACGTTTTACCATTAACTCACACCTACTTTTATGTATTTTTCATTTGTATATTGTAAAAAGAGCAAGATTCAAATCAAGATCTTATTCACACATAGTTATTGCACATTTAAACAATTTTTATTATGAGGCATAGTTTGAACATTACGACATTTTTATTCATAATTCTGGTCCAAAAAACCGTTTTAGTCAATGGTTTTTTAAAATTCAAAATAGTTTTGATTATAGAATTTATTATTGCATAGTATAATACAATTATAATAAAAAAGTATATAACAATAATAGGAATCTAATATAATATAATTGAATTATATAAAAAAACTCAAACAACTATGATGATTCGTTTGAGTTAATTTCTTACTATATTATTTTCGTAAAGAAGCCTCATGTAAAGCAGATAGTTCCCTCTCAAGCGATTCTAAGAGTGACTTTCCTTCCGTCTCATCGACTAAACCTAAACGAACAGCGAAATCTATTTCACGAGATAGGCCGTACATTTGAGTATCTAGAACCTCTTCATATAGAGGACATTGAGGCATAGTTAAATTATCCATTTGTACTTTTATCAATTTAAGAATCTTGTCAGCATCTGCTTTTAATAAAGCATAAGCTTTTTCTTGATGATTGACAAGCATTTCAGATGCCATACGAAATCCCCCCGCCAATGAAGCGTACATTCTTATCTATAAATTTTACCCTTAGTTGTCTAAAAAAGCAAGGATAATTAGATAAGCCGTCACCCAGCTCTTGTCTACAATAATCTATCTATTCAAACATATAATAGTAAGCCAATTTAACTCTTAGAAAAACGTTAACGTCTTATTGTATAAGGACAAACTGATCGCTCCTGAATTTTTGGCTTCGTCGGCGTGGACCATGTCCTTTGGTAGCGCCTTTATAGTATTATACACCCTGTATGCTTCAGAAAGCTTAGACGCGAACAAGAACCGAACCATTTGGGAGAACGACTTTGAAACCACCTGGACAAATGAAAAGGTTTTCTGTGACTTTTTTAGCAAGTTTCTTTATACTTATTCTTGTATAATTATTGTTAGAGTCTTTTTGACCATACATACAGAGAGGAATGTTTATAGATGGAGCCCATCGTATTTATTCAAGGGAAAGTGAAATTTCCAATAACATTAGATCCTGGGGTTTGGATCTTTGACGACCGTAAAGTTGAAATTGAAACCTATTTTCATGCTGAGAAGAAAGTGGAAAATGAATTAGAGGAATATACGATTGCAGCATCCAAGCATTGGGAAAAAGAAATCCGCGAGGGAGCAACAATGCCCCCAACATTAAAGACAGAAAGAAAGTTTGAGAAACAACGTCTATTAGAAGGTACGTTTGTCATTCCTTTCAAGCCTTTTCTGGATAATGCTGAACCCGATTCTAATGCCTCTGAAGTTGTTGTCAAAACAGCGAATACGGAACAAGTGTTTACTAAAGAAGCTGCCGAAGCATTTGTTCTAGGCTTTTCTATTGATGGTAAGCCTATAAAAGAAAATGGCCCAATGTACATTTATTTTGGAGATGGATCCAATATTAATCAACCAATTAAAGATGTACAGGCATTTATTATGCGATAATGTAAAGTTAGATCCATGACAAAGTGTCTGAGTGTTTTACCGACTCTTCGTCAAGGAGCAACGTTTTTTCTTTAGGCTGTTCTCGCATACTTTATTGCTTTTAAATGATATTTACACGAATATCCTGGGGTGATTTCCGTTGCAGACACTCCTTTGTACGGGCGGTCTAAAGGAGCCTCCTCAGTGCTTTGCACTTACGGGGTCTCCCTCAACACGCTTCTCTAAGCAGGAGTCTCGCATATCAACTACAATCAACATCTGCTCGAATTTGTTACTTGTTAAAAACAACAAACTTTACGAAAAGAGCCTCTCTTAAAGAGGTTGTTCAAAAAGTTCGGTTAAAAAGCTTACGAATTGCATTAAGGCTCATAAATGACCTTCTGTTAAAATCGCGCACGTCCTGTGCAAGCCCGGTCCTCAACGTTACTGTATACGCGAATTGATAGAGACAATCGCTCCTCGTACTTATCCTCCTTATTAAATACGCACTTAAAGTAGAGTGGCGGCAAGCTGGGCCAAACCAGATCTTTCTCCTTTTATTAATTTAACATGACCCGCAATCTGTTGTTCTTTAAATTTCTCCACTACATAGGTTAGCCCATTATTATATTCGTCAAGATATGGATGGTCTATCTGTTCGGGGTCCCCCATCAATACGATTTTGCTTCTTTCGCCAACCCTCGTTAAAATCGTTTTCACTTCATGTTTCGTAAGGTTTTGAGCTTCATCTATTATGATAAATTGATCAGGGATACTTCGACCTCGAATATATGTGAGTGCCTCGACCTCAATCGAACTCATACCTGCCAAAATTGCATCCAATTCTCCAGGCTTTTTTGTGTTAAATAAATACTCTAAATTATCAAAAATCGGTTGCATCCATGGTCTTAGCTTTTCTTCCTTTTCCCCTGGCAAATACCCTATATCCTTTCCTACCGGCACGATAGGCCTTGCAACAAGTAGCTTTTTATATCGGCCAAGATCTTCAGTTTGCATTAAGCCTGCCGCAAGAGCCATTAGCGTCTTACCTGTACCTGCTTTTCCAATTAGAGTAACGAGAGGAATATCTGATCTAAGAAGAATCTCCATCGCCATAATCTGTTGAACATTTCTAGCTTTAATGCCCCATATATGATCTTCATCAAAGATCAATTTTCTTGCGGTCTTTCCAGTAAAATCAACGAGAGCAACAGCAGAAGCGGAGGTACCTAGAATATCTTTCATCAATATAAATTGATTAGGATGGAGTGTTTCTTTTGTAATACTTGAAACAAGCAAACTTCCTTTTCCATAAAATTGATTAAGTAGCTCTCGCGAAACTAAAATTTCTTGAAAGCCACTATAAATATGATCCAGCTCAACAACTCGGTCACTTAGAAAATCTTGGGATAATAACCCAATTGCATCAGCCTTCACACGAACAAGGGTATCTTTACTAACTAAGATGACTGACTTGCCATTTTTTTTCGTTTGTTCTTCAAGTGAAAGGTTTTTAGCTACTGCAAGAATTCGATTATCATTTGTCTTTTCGATGAAAATCTCTTGGAGCTCATGAAAAGAACGATGGTTTAGCTCAATTCTTAATTCCCCACCATTATGCAACATAATTCCGTGATGCAATTTTCCTTTTTCACGAAAACCGTCTATAAGCTTTGAGACTTGTCTCGCATTCCTGCCGATTTCATCCATATATCTTTTCTTTGAATCCAATTCTTCCAATACAACTGCAGGAATGATAACTTCATTGTCTTCAAATGAAAAAATAGCGTATGGATCTTGCAGTAAAACATTCGTATCTAACACATAAATTTTGTTCAAAAGGACGCCTCCCGCCTAATCTTTTGTCGGAATATTTGTGTTGTTATTCAAGGTGGTGACTTCATATATGATAAAGTTCCACCGGCGTATCCCTTCACATTTTTTATTTGCTCGATTGATCGAAACTAAGGTGAATGCCCCTTTTTATAGTGGACGAGACGACTGTTGATAAAATATATGTCAATCTGCATAAAGATAGAAGAACAATTACAGACTATAAAGGAAACTTCCATCAGTATATGCATTCCCGCTCTATGTACTTGTGGATAGTTACCTTTGATAATCTAGAAAAACACATGAAAAATATGAACATAAAGGAGGTCCTATAATTGATAAATCGCATTATACCTTATTTCTTTGCCAGTTTTCTTTTACTGAGCGGCTGTTCTTCACATCAACAAGGTCAAGAGAATGTTAATACGAAGAGGCAACAGGCAACAAATGTGAATCATTCAACGATTCAACAAACAGATCAGGTAACAGATTCTGACACTGCCAAAAGACTTATTGATTTAGCTTCAAAGGTTCCTCATGTAAATGATGCAACTGCAGTAGTTTTTGGTGACTATGCCATTGTTGGGATAGATATTGATTCTGATATTGAACGCTCACAGGTTGGGACGATCAAATATTCAGTTGGAGAAACATTAAAGCATGACCCGTTTGGAGCTAAGGCCGTGGTTGTTGCTGATCCGGACTTAAATGCTCGGATTAAAGAAGTGGCTAAAGATATCCAACATGGAAAACCAGTTCGCGGAATCTTAAATGAACTTTCGGACATTACATCAAGAATTATCCCTGAAGTTCCAGGGGATATTCAAAACCCCACTCCCGCAAAAGCGATTGAAGAACAAAAAGATAATTTAAATAATCATGAAAAAAGGAACTTGGATGACAAACAGGAAAAGCAATCGAATGGATATAAATAAAGGAAATCATCTTACGGTGAGTTTTCTTTCGGAATAAGTACCCTCTCTTCATATATACCATAAACAATCTAGATAATTATTTACTGTATGTTAAGAGAGGGTAAAAGTTCTATGAAGAAATATTTTCTCATTAGGAGAGGGATTATTCCTCTTCTTTTTGCTTTACATTTCTTCATTGTCTAAAAAACGTGGTATACTAAATTATCAAAGTTTTTTGTTAAAGCTATGTTATCTAACGCTGTTAATCTCCAGCTCATATTAACCAAAAATCGTTTTATTAACAATTTTTTAACATAGCCTTTAGTACAGATAATTTTTATTTCGAAAGAGGTTCTTACGATGAAAGTAAAATGTGTAATTTGTGATAAAGTTGAACCCATTCCTACGGATTCTCCTGAAGCAAAAAAGCTCCGAAATCGCCCTATACATACATATATGTGCCAAGAATGTCAGCAAAGAATAGAAGAAAAAACAAAGGCTCGTATTGATACAGGTAATTTCAGACTTTATCGAACTGTTAAGAAGGATGATGAATGGTAAAGACTCCCACCGATCATTTGGCTAAAATCTTTCTTTAACATCATAAAAATTGACTAGATTCAATGTCACTTCATAATTTTTAATTTGAACTCCTCGTCAGTTTAAAAATCATGAGTAGTAAAGACCGTTCAATCTTAATCACGTTCTAATAGCCCCTAGCACAATCAAATCATTTTGCACTAAGAACATACCGCCCCAAAAGAAAAGCATTACCATTAAACGATGTGGGTCTCCTATAAGAATATTATAAGTAGCGACAACATGGCGCACGGATGCTAAATGCACATTTAAGCGTGAATCTTCCACAATAGAAAAGAGGCTAATCCAAGTGGATTAGCCTCTTTTCTATTGTGGATGTCAATCATCATTGCAAACACCAAGCAAGCGTTCTAAACCTGCTTTTCTGTTCTTGAATTATGCAAGCGATACTTATAAATTCCAAGGACAACAACTGCAATGGCGAGTGCTTCACCCATCGGAAGAAAAACTGCTAGGAAGGACATAACGGTACAACCAAGAGCCATTATTGCATAAATGACTACATTCTTTAGCAGTGGTAGCTTTTTAGCAAACCCTAGCTGATAGACGATAACACAAAGTGCAAAAATCGTTAAATACAGGTACCACATACCAGATTCGGGATTTTCATCCACTCGGTAAAGTGCTGCAAAAAATGACAGCCGCTCCTGTATATCCATTTCAATCCCTCCTAGAGGTTATTATTTATTATTCAACTTCAGCAAATTTTTTCTTTTTCGCTGATTTTTCACGTTCGTTTTTCTCAAGAATTTTTTTACGAAGTCGGATGGATTCTGGAGTTACTTCACAGTATTCATCGTCATTCAAATATTCAAGAGCTTCTTCAAGCGACATAATTCTTGGCTTTTTCATTGATGACGTTTGGTCTTTGTTTGCAGAACGCATGTTAGTCATTTGTTTTGCTTTAACGATGTTAACAGTCAAATCACTTTCACGGTTATGCTCTCCAACGATCATACCTTCATAAATTTCAGTACCTGGTTCAACAAAGATCACACCTCGATCTTCAACTTGCATCGTACCGTATTGTGTAGTTTTTCCTGTCTCCATCGAAACAAGAACACCTTGACGTCTTCCACCAACTTGCCCAGAGGCCATTGGCTGATAACTGTCGAATGTGTGGTTCATAATTCCATAACCACGAGTCAAAGTTAAGAATTCTGTTGAATAACCAATTAAGCCACGTGCTGGAATGTTGAAAATAAGACGAACTTGACCGCCATTATTAATCATATCCAACAATTCACCTTTACGAGCCCCCATTGATTCCATAATCGAACCAGTATTCTCTTCAGGTACGTCAATTTGAACACGCTCGATAGGCTCACAACGAACTCCATCAATGATACGTACGATAACTTCTGGTTTTGACACTTGAAGTTCATACCCTTCACGACGCATGTTTTCAATTAAAATAGAAAGATGTAGCTCACCGCGTCCAGAAACTGTCCAAACGTCAGGAGAATCTGTATTATCAACTCTTAGGCTCACATCTGTTTGCAATTGAGTTCTTAAACGTTCTTCAATTTTACGTGCTGTAACATATTTCCCTTCACGACCCGCAAATGGACTGTTGTTTACTAAGAACGTCATTTGAAGAGTTGGCTCATCAATTCGCAGAATAGGAAGAGCATCTTGATGTTCAGTTGGACAAACGGTTTCACCGACGTTAATATCTTCCATTCCCGAAACGGCAATCAAGTCACCCGCAACTGCCTCTTGGATTTCAACTTTTTTCAAGCCAATGAAACCAAAGATTTTTGTAACACGGAATTGCTTTACAGAACCATCCAGTTTCATTAAAGCTACTTGTTGACCAACATGCATTTTCCCGCGGAAAACACGTCCGACACCAATACGACCAACATAGTCGTTATAATCAAGTAATGCCACTTGGAATTGAAGTGGTTCATCACTGTTATCAACCGGAGCTGGAATATTCGCAACGATTGCTTCAAATAAAGGAGTCATGTCCTCTTCTTGTTTAGCTGGGTCTGGGTCAATACTTGCAGTTCCAGAAATACCTGAAGCATAAATAACTGGGAAGTCTAATTGATCATCCTCAGCACCTAGCTCAATAAATAAGTCAAGTACTTCATCCACTACTTCTCCTGGACGTGCTGATTCTTTATCAATTTTGTTCACCACAACGATTGGTGTAATTTTTTGCTCTAATGCTTTTTTCAAAACAAAGCGTGTTTGTGGCATACAACCTTCATAAGCATCAACAATTAGCAGAACTCCATCTACCATTTTCATGATTCGTTCTACTTCTCCACCAAAGTCAGCGTGACCAGGTGTATCCAGAATATTAATACGTGTTTCTTTATATTGAACAGCCGTGTTTTTCGCAAGAATGGTAATTCCACGTTCTTTTTCAATAGCGTTGGAATCCATCGCACGTTCTTCTACGTGCTCATTCTCACGAAAAGTACCTGATTGCTTCAGCAATTGATCCACCATTGTCGTTTTTCCGTGGTCAACGTGGGCTATAATGGCTATATTTCGAATATTATTACGTAATTTCAAGCAATTCACTCCTAGAGGAAATTTAGTTTAGGCATATCTATATCATTAACTTACATATTATATCACAAACATAGTATAATCAAAGCAAGAAATTCTGTACATTATAAAATAAAAGAGGTGAAATTCATGAATATTAAGTGGAACTTCCTTGTATTGGCATTATTGGCAGTCATCTGTATCAGCGGAATTGGAATTGCAATTGCCGAAAAAAGCATGACAATCGCCGCTATTTGTGTCCTAGCTTTAATGGGTATTATGGGGTATGGGTTTACCCAAAAGAAAAAACTACGTGAACAAGGAAAGTTGTAGGTATGTCTCTTGCACAGGAGTCACAATTAACATAAAAAAGATTTAGTACCAGAATTGAGACTACCATATTACAATGCAAGATGACAAGTGATACTTTTACTGCTCACGTTCGTCGTAAAATAAGCTCTGGCGCTTGATGTGAATAGTTTTATTTATGCTATCAACAAAAAATCGCCTAATAATTGGCGATTTTTTGTTCCCATTGCGATGTATTTAAAGATTTTTTTAATAATTTACAGCTGGCCAGCTGTTGTGAAAATATGATTCTAAAATCGCTTGATGAAGACCAGGTTTTGAAACAAACAACGAAGAACCATTGATATAATCGAGCGGATTTCCCGACATCGTTGTTATTTCACCGCCTACTTCCTCAATCAGAATGGAACCGGCAGCAAAATCCCATGGTGCAAGTCTCATTGTCATATAGGCATCTAATCTTCCTGATGCAACATATGCCATTTCAATAGCTGCCGAGCCATATGATCTTGTTCCCCTAACATCCTTAACTAGAGGGGTAAGAATCTGATGATCAATCCGTTTGTTTTCCATAAGCCATGTAGCATTTAATGACAGGATCATTTCCGAAATCGGCACTTTTGTCAACTCAGGTAATTTTATATCATTCAGATAAGCACCTTTTCCCTTGAAGGCATGATACAGTTCATTATGTACGACATCATAAATAAGTCCTATTTTCCCGATGCCATCTTCATAAATTCCAATTGAAATAGCAAAATTCCGTTGTTGATGAATAAAATTCATCGTCCCATCAATTGGGTCAATAATCCAAACAACGCCCTTCAAGTCTGTGATCCGCTTGCCCATTCCTTCTTCCCCAAAAATTCGATGAGTGGGGAACGTTTCAGTAATATTATCAAGAAAAAATTGCTCTATTTCTTTATCCATGTTGGTAACTAAGTCATTGGCGTTCGCCTTTGTTTCAATATTGAGATTCTCTTCAAATGATGATTTAAGTCTTTTTCCCGCGGTCATGATCCAATCCTTTGCACATGCACCAATTTCTGTATAATTCTCCATCATTTTATCCTCCAGACATAGATGTTAAAAATCTACAAACGGTAATTCGTACTTTAAGAATAATGGAAATATTGTCCTGCATCAAGTTTTATCATGTTGTATGCATTTAATTGAACCGTGTTCTTACTTCACATTAAGGATCCCCTTAATCAAAATTATATACAAAACAAATAAACCTAAAAAGCCTTTAATTCGGAAGGAAAGACGTATGTAGTAAATGTGGCAAAACTAATTAAACGGCGTCATGTGAAGAGCTATACTAATTTGAATGCATCCGCGAAATCTCTTTAGTCTCCTCCAAAATTAGAAATGCTTGCGGACACCTTTACCAAATTAAAAGCGTCCGCTTAGCCATATTTTGCTTTTCTGCAACAACTTTGTTGAATCCAATAACCCATCGTTTCTTTCATAATCACAATTGCTATATTTTACAAAGCCTTTAGTCTTAATAGCTCATTTCGAATGCGTTCTAATTTATGTTTACACTGCTTTTTCTTTTGATCATTGTCTTCCTCAATAGCTTCAAAAAGAGTAGCCAATTCATAATCCATTTCCATACGTAGCACTGCTTTTCGGTGTTTTTCAACTTCTTTAGCTTTCATCGCTTGATTCATGACTTGTTTCATAAATAATTAGCTCCTTTCAGTAATTGACTAAATTTTCTGTTTTTTTATTACATACTATGATGCCTCTATGGAAATCGCAACTAAATTGTGCTCTAACCTATAGCCAAGTTTTTTTGTAATCCCATTATTTATATTATGTTTTTACCTATGCTACAATATCACTTAAAGGAACGAAGGAGGGGAAAAATGAACGTAACCAGTTTTTCAGCTGCAGATTTTAACGTATTTAAAATTGAAGGTCTCAATTATCGAATGGAAGCACTAAAAGATCAGATTCGCCCTAAACTAGATGCACTTGGTGACCACTTCGCAAGTGAACTTTCCACAATGACTGGTCAAGAACTATTCCCTCATGTGGCTAAACATGCAAGACGAACCATCAATCCACCTAATGATACTTGGGTCGCTTTCGCCGGTAGCAAAAGAGGATATAAAATGATGCCTCATTTCCAAATTGGTTTATGGGGAAGTCATATGTTTGTTTGGTTTGCGGTGATTTATGAGGCTCCCATAAAGGTCCAGTTCGGTCAAACACTTGAAAAGTCTGTAAAAAGTATCAAAGAAAGTATTCCTGACAACTTTGTGTGGTCGCTCGATCATACGAAACCAGAAGTCATTCCCCATAAAACCTTATCTTTAGTGGAATTAACCGCCATGTTCAAAAGGTTGCAGGATGTAAAAAAAGCGGAGATTCTTTGTGGGATTAAAATCCCTCGCGAGGATGCTATTAACCTCTCAGATGGTGATTTTATACGTACCATTCATAATGCTTTTGTCCATTTAATACCCTTGTACACACTAACCGAAACATCTCTTTAGAAATCTGATTTGCATATAAGAGTTAACCTTTTGTACGTAGAACTTAGTAAAGGGTCAGACCCCGCAACGACTAAATACAGTTTAAGATAAGTGTATGAAACACTATATACTGATTTAGAGTGCGAGGTCAGACCCTTATGAGATACTATCCTAGCTTTTATTCAATAGATTACTTTTTTACTTGCTAAAATTAATTCATCAATTTCGCGATAATTTTCTGATTGTAGACTTTGAATGATTTTACTGCCCACAATCACACCATCACTATATAACGAAGCTCTTTCCACATGCTCAGGAGTTGAAATTCCAAAGCCTGCGAGAACTGGTATTGAACTTGCCTCACGAATACGGTTTAAATAATGACCAACTTCTTCTTCAAAGCTTTCACGAACACCTGTTATTCCTGTTACAGTGACTGCATAAATAAAGCCTTCTGCGTTTTCAACAATTTTTTCGATTCTTTCCTGGGAGCTTGTTAAAGCAACCAATCTGATCAGCGAGATATTCGCATTTTTCAAATCTTGTGCAAGAATCTCTTCCTCTTCTATCGGTAGATCTGGGACAATACACCCTGACACACCAGCTTTGACACAATCATTACTGAAATTACCGATTCCATATGCAAGCAGAGAATTTAAGTAAGCCATAAAGATAATAGGAATGTCCACTTCATCTTTGATTTCGATAAGCTTAGAAATGATTTTTTTTAAGGTCACTCCTTCTGCCAACGCCCGCTTCCCTGCAAGTTGGATAGTTGGACCGTCCGCAACTGGATCAGAAAAGGGAACACCTAATTCGACCGCCGTTGCTCCGGCATTTTGCAAGCGAAGCAGGTCCTCCTTAAGCTTATCTAATCCACCATCTCCAGCCATAATATAAGGAATGAAGGCTTTTTCTTGCCTGACATGTAGTTCAGCTAATGTATCTTGTAATGATTTATTCCCCATCTTCGCGTCCTCCTAGTAATGAACGAACTTGTTCAACATCCTTATCCCCTCTACCTGATAAGCAAATTACAAGCCCTTCATCTTCCTTCATTTCTTTTGCAATCTTCATCGCATAAGCTATGGCATGTGAGCTTTCTAAAGCTGGAATAATCCCTTCCTCCCTAGATAAAAGAACAAATGCATCCAGCGCTTCATCATCGGTGACTGACGTATACGTCACTCGATTTTCGTCTTTTAAAAAACAATGTTCTGGACCTACACCAGGATAATCTAGACCTGCCGATATGGAATGGGCTTCTTGGATTTGACCGTCTGCGTCTTGAAGCAGATACATCAATGAGCCGTGAAGAACCCCTTTCGTCCCCTTTGTCAGACTAGCTGCATGTTTTTCTGTATCAAGCCCGCTTCCCGCAGCCTCAACACCGATTAATTTCACAGAAAGATCTGTAAGAAACGGGTAAAACATGCCCATTGAGTTACTTCCTCCTCCAATACAAGCAACAATCGTATCAGGCAACTTCCCTTCTTTTTCCTTATATTGTCGTTTTGTTTCATAGCCGATTACGCTTTGAAAATCACGAACAATTTGCGGAAACGGATGCGGTCCTAATACAGACCCCATAATATAATGCGTATCTGTAACATTAGATACCCAGTATCTGAGGGCTTCATTGACAGCATCCTTCAAAGTACCACTTCCTTGATCAACAGACACAACCTTCGCTCCAAGAAGCTCCATTCGGAACACATTCAATTTTTGTCTCTGCACGTCTTCGCTTCCCATAAAGACGACGCATTCTAGATTCAGCAAGGCGCAAACTGTTGCAGTGGCTACCCCATGCTGACCCGCCCCTGTTTCTGCAACAATTTTTCGTTTCCCCATTTTAATCGCAAGCAACGCCTGACCAATCGTATTATTAATTTTATGGGCACCTGTATGATTTAAATCTTCACGCTTTAGATAGATCTTTGCTCCGCCAGCAAGCTTCGTTAAATTTTCTGCAAAATATAATGGATTTTCTCTCCCAATATATTCTTTTAAGTAATACTGAAGACTTTCCTGAAACTCGGGATCCTGTTTTGCTTCCTCATATACGTTTTCGAGTTCTAATACTGCTGTCATTAATGTTTCTGGAACAAATCGACCGCCATATTCACCGAAATGTCCAGTTTTGTCCGGTCCACTATACGTGCTTATCATGCTAATTCCTCCTCTTTTAGATGCGCTTTACTAATAAATTTATTGATTTTTGTAAGATCTTTTACACCGCCTGTTTCGACACCACTTGATACATCAACAGCATAAGGTTGAATGACTCGAACAGCTGTTTCTACATTATCAGGAGATAATCCTCCCGCAAGGAAAATATGATTGCTATAAGGTAATTTCCCCTTCATTTCCTCCCAATTCAGAGTCTTGTTTATAGGAGCTGTTTGATTTTTCGGTAAATCAAGTAGAATATACTCTGTTTTCCATTCAGGGACCTTTAATAAATCTTCTATAGAATGTATTGTAATAGCTTTAATGACGGGTAATGAAAGCTTACTTGCAAATTCCTGACTTTCTGTACCGTGAAGTTGAATAATATCTAGCCCTGCATATTCAGCAATTCTTGATATTTCCTCAACCGATTCATTAACAAAAACCCCTACCTTTTTTACATTCCCCTTTAAATTTCTAATAATTTCTCGTGCTTTTATTGGCGTCACTTTCCGTTTACTTTCGGCAAAAATGAATCCTAGATAATCGGCTCCTGAATCAATAGCTGTTTGCGCTGCTTCTAAAGTTGATAAACCACAGATTTTAACGTACATAATTCTCACCTTTAAGCAAGACGTCAAAGTCTTTAAAGCTATGATTTAGATTTTCCGCTTGCATCAATGTTTCCCCAACTAATATTCCTTTCGCTCCGGCATCTCTAACTCGCTCAACATCGAGACGTGTTTTCACTCCGCTTTCCGAGATAAATAGTTTGTTCAACTCTGCTAATTGAGAACCGAGTCGCTCCGTTACTTCAAGATTCACTTCAAAAGTTTTTAAATTCCGATTATTAATGCCAATTAATTCTGGATCAATCGGAAGCACAGCTTGAAGCTCCTCATCATTATGCACCTCAACTAACACTTCCAAGTCTTCTGATTTAGCATATTGGTATAGTTCTGCCAAGCGTTGTACTGGCATAGCAGCTGCGATAAGGAGGATGATGTGTGCCCCCGCTCGTTTAGCTTGGTCAATCTGTATTTCATCAATAATAAAATCTTTACAAAGAACAGGGATTTTCACAGCCTCACTCACCTTCTTAAGATCCTCAAATGATCCTTTGAAGAATTCCTTGTCTGTTAAGACAGATATCGCAGCGGCGCCATTTTTTTCATAAGCAATCGCTTGTTTAACAGGATCCACATCTCGATCAATATCTCCACGGGATGGTGAAGCTCGTTTTATCTCTGCGATGATTGAAACTTTTTGTGATTCTTTCAAGCTCTGTAAAAGCGACCTCTTCGTATATACAACTTCCGAATTCGAAACTTTCAATTTTTTCAATTGAATAATCTCCTCATGTTTAGTAGCAAGAATTGTCGTCAATATATTTGTCATTTACATTACCCCCGCTTTTTTATAGGTGTCAAAATGTATAAGTGCTTCAAGCTTCTTAAATGCCCGCCCACTATCAAGGCTTTCTTTTGCCATGGCAATTCCTTCACGAACATTGTCTGTTTTCCCGTTTGCATATATTCCTAGACCAGCATTTAAAAGTACCGTATCTCGATACGCCCCCTTTTCTCCATGTAATATTCGAAGCATAATATCAGCATTTTCTTTTGCCTCTCCACCACGGATCATTTCATTTGTATAATAAGGTAAACCAACATCCTCAGGGCTTAATGTGAAGTGCGTTTTCTTGCCGTTTTCTAATAAAATCATCGAATTACTTCCTTGTAGACTAGCTTCATCCATATACCCTGCTCCATTGATTACCAAGGCTCTTCTTCTCCCTAACTTATCTAATACTGACGCAAATAGGTCGAGCATTTCGCGCCGATTAATCCCAACCAATTGAGAGTCCAGCTGAATTGGGTTAGTTAGTGGACCTGTAAAATTAAACACAGTGGATATTTTCAGTTCCTTTCTTATTTTCATAATTCTCGCAAGTTTGGGATGAACAGTAGAAGCAAATAGAAAAGCAATGCCGATTTCGTTCAATCTTTCTTCAATTCCTTGCGTATTTAATTGAAGGTCCACACCTAACTCTTCAAGAACATCAGCACTTCCCGTTTTGCTTGATACACTGCGGTTTCCATGTTTGGCGACTTTGATACCTGCACCCGCTAATACGAATGCCGATGCTGTACTAATGTTGAAACTTTGTGAACCATCGCCACCTGTTCCGCAATTATCCATCACATGATCAAATTGCACTTTCAAAGGAATCGCTTTTTGTCTTAAAACAGTGGTTAGACTTGCAATTTCTTCAGCTGTTTCACCTTTTGATTTAAGAGCGATTAGAAACGCAGCCATTTCGCTATCTGTAATTTCATCAGAAAAGAGTAATTGTGCAGCATCTAACATTTCTTCTTGCGATAATGATTCATGTTGCGATAGTTTTTCAAGATATTTTTTCATATTGAGCACCATCTTTCACATTTTTGATAAATTGCAAGAGGATTGATTTCCCCGTAACTGTTCCAATCGACTCTGGATGAAATTGCAATCCATATAAAGGATATTGTTTATGTTGAATCGCCATGATTTCTCCGTCATCAGCAGCTCTTGCAAGAATTTCAAACTCGTTCGGAAGGCTATGATCTTTCACAACCAATGAATGATAACGCATGACTTCTAAATAGCTTTCTTGGGTTTCGAATAAGCCTTTCCCATTATGCAGAACTACTGACGTTTTCCCGTGCATGATTTGTGTAGCCCGATCCACCGTCCCTTTAAATGCACATGCAATCGCTTGATGCCCAAGACAAATACCTAAGATCGGAACTCTCTTGTAAAAATGGGAGATGACTGGAATACATATTCCTGCCTCTTCAGGGCGACCAGGTCCTGGTGACAGGATGATTGCGGCAGGGTTCAATGCCTCAATTTCTTCAATTGTGATTTGATCATTTCTTTTCACTATAATTTCGGGGTAAAATTCACCGAGATATTGATATAAGTTATAAGTAAATGAATCATAATTATCAATGAGTAATATCATCTCTTTGCACCTCCAATAAAGCTTTCGCCTTATTCTTCGTCTCCTCATATTCCGTGGCAGCTACAGAGTCATAGACGATCCCTGCCCCAGCTTGAACATAGGCAATATCATCTTTAATGACCATCGTTCGAATCGCCAGTGCCATATCTAAGCTACCACCAAAACCAAGATAGCCGACTGATCCTGCGTAAACCCCTCTTTTTACATTTTCTAATTCGTTGATTAACTGCATAGCTCTAATTTTCGGTGCCCCAGAAACCGTTCCTGCTGGCATACAAGCGATTAAAGCATCAAGACTTGTAAGGTCCGAACGTAATAGCCCTTTTATTTTTGAAGCAATGTGCATGACATGCTTATATCGTTCTATTTTCATTTGAGCGGTTAATGTAATCGAACCGATTTCACACACTCTACCAAGATCATTACGACCAAGGTCGACAAGCATCTTATGCTCTGCAAGTTCCTTCTCATCCTCAAGCAGGCTTTGTTCATACTGTTGATCTTCTTCTGGAGTATTCCCCCGCGGTCTAGTACCAGCTATTGGATTTACTGTGACTTGTCGATCCTTCACACTGATTAAACTTTCCGGTGAAGAACCAAGAACGGTATATCCGTCAAAGTCGATATAAAACATATAGGGTGATGGATTGGACAATCTAAGTCTGCGATATGCCTGAAATGGATCAGCGTGAAATGGTGACTGAAATCTCTGAGATAAGACGACTTGAAATACTTCCCCTTCAATTATTGCTTCCTTAGCCTGATGAACAAGGTTTTCGAACGTTTTCTGACTCATATTTGATTGAAAATCTAAATGTACTCGTTCACTCTCAGGTTCGTTATCGCTTACCGATTCAATCAGCTTTTTCATGTCAGACAACCTTGTTTCAAACTCAGAGCTACATGTAACCAAATGAATCTTTTCTGTTAGATGATCAAAAACGATAACATCCTCAAAAAGTAGAAAATGGGCATCTGGCATATTTAAGGAGTCTTCTGGCACATAACCTATCTCCTCATACTGCCGGATCATATCGTAGCCCAAGTAGCCAACTGCTCCACCAAAGAATGGGATGTCAAAATCGTTCGTTTCAAATTCAACGTCCAGCTCTTTTTTTAATTCATCCATTAGCAAACCAATTTCTAACTTATTTTTTTGATTAGGGCTAATTCTTTCGGTTACCTTATCTTGTGAAACTAATTCCAAGTATGGGTGGAAGCCAATATAAGAGTACCTCCCTTTGTCATGATGGGAAGGTGAACTTTCTAATAGAAATTTCTTCCTACCAGGAAGTTTCTGAAAAATTGATATCGGTGTATGGATGTCACCTTCAACAATCATTTTATTAAATTGTAATTTTCTTCTTTCACTTGTCATGTTAGCCCTCCTTAAAAATAAAAAAGTCCCCTGCATACACAAAAAAATGTGTATGCAGAGGACGATTCATTTACCGCGGTGCCACCTCAGCTTGAGGATGTCTTAAAAAGGGTTTCTGATCCCGTGCCCTATATCCAGTAATTACATCACTGTATATAGGGCACGAGGTCTAACACTTTTATGGAGACATCCTCCGCTTTTCAAGTACAGGATTTATATCCTAATACTAATCCTGATAACGGTGGAAGCCGTGTTCCTCTACTAATCGTTCAAGGAACCTCTCACAAGTCCATTCCCCTTTTCATATCGTACCGGTTTCCACCTGCTCCGGCTCTCTGTTACGCATCTAAAAAGGCTACTCCTCTTGATCATCGAATTGTTCATTATAATTTTAAAAAACACAAAAAGGGCCCCCATCCAAAAGGACGAGGAACCCGTGGTACCACCTTTATTAGCTCGAAAGCTCACTTTACAGCATCAATTAAGATACCTATCTCAAATAACGATGAGACGTTCCGCCAAAGCCTACTTTGCATTTCGGTTTGGAGCTCAGAAGCCCATTCACTTAAAGTTGTTCACCGATTTACACCAACCACCGGCTCTCTTTAGAACAAACATTAAGGTACTTTTCTTCTTCAACGCTTTATATTCGTTTTATTATTTATTATCTTAAATTGAACGACGAACTTTGTCAATGACTTTTCTGAAAATTTATTTTTTTACTGTAATCCAGCCACCGTCATCTGTTTCTTTTGCACTTTTTATAACTAAGTAAGCAGAATACCCGCTACTTTCCTGGAATTCATCCGTATAGTTCTTCTCATCAGCCTTTCCAGGAACAATTTCTTTAAAGCGTCTGTACGTTTTCATAAGATCTTCTTTACTGACGCGACTTTCATAAGCTTTCTCAACACTTTCAAAAAATTTTATCACATCGACAATTTCTTCTGTACTCCAAGTAAAATCCATTGGGTATTGATATTCCATTTAAAATCACCTTTCACTTAAACATTTTAGCTATAAATTTTACTTAAAACGATATTGTTACTTATTTTGTCCATTTCCCACTTATTTCTTCCGCTTCTCTAATCATTCTTTCGAATAAATCAGCGGTAGTAGGAATATCACGAATCAACCCAAGAGCTTGTCCAGCCCATCCGAATCCTTCATCTTGTACACCATCATAAATATAACGCTTATTAGCCGTGCCGCTTATGTACCCTTTTATTGATTCATACCCCGTATTTTCCTGTTCAATTTTCAGAATTTTTTCTGTCCAGTTATTAGATATAGCTCGGGCAGGCGCTCCGATTGATCGCTTAATTACGACTGTATCATATTCATTTCCCAGAACCAATGATTTTTTATAGGCATCACTCGCATGTACGCATTCTTTTGTAGCAATGAATCTCGTACCCATCTCAATTCCTTCTGCACCAAGTGCGAGTGCAGCCATTAAACCTCTACCATCCGCAATGCCTCCTGATGCAATGACTGGTATCGAAACAGCATCTACGACTTGAGGAATTAGCACCATTGTACCTATGTCATCCCGTCCAAGATGTCCGCCACCTTCCTGACCGACAACCATAACCGCGTCCGCCCCAATCTCTTCTGCCTTTTCCGCCTGTCTTCTAGCTGCAACAAGCACTAGTTTTTTTACATTTTCCCCCTTCAAAAGTTCAAAAAACGGGGTAGGATTTCCCCCAGTTACCGATACAACTTCAATTTCTTCTTTTAGAGCTACTTCGAGCATATGTTCATACGGTCTTCCATGCTGCCCAATCGCGAAATTCACGCCAAATGGTTTGTCTGTCATCGCTTTGGTTTTACGTATTTCATCACGTAGCTGATCTGGCGTACTTAAAGACATCGCAGTGACCTGGCCAAGACCCCCTGCATTCGATACAGCCGCCGCAAGTTCAGCATAAGCTAAGTAGGCAAGCCCCCCCTGGACAATTGGATATTTAATCCCTAATAGATCAGTGACTCTTGTTTTCCATTTCATCTATGTTCCCCCTTTCAAATACAACTACTCTCTTACTCAAGTTTAATAAATTATTAATTATTAGACCAGCGTTTACTAATACTATTATCTATATTGCTCTTTCCCTTAATCGTTTGTGTTTTCTCATTGAGTATTCATTGCATAATTATTCTTTTCAAATAATATTACGCATGATATAATTCATATGTTTTCTTAGATTATACTTATAAAGAAGTGGGGTAATAAACAATTGTCACAGAACGAAACTCCCTTATTCACAGCTTTAGTGAACCATGCCAAGAAAAATCCCATTCAATTTCACATACCTGGTCATAAAAAAGGACAGGGAATGGATCCTGAATTCCGTGAATTCATTGGTGATAATGCATTATCGATTGATTTAATCAATATCGCTCCTTTAGATGACCTTCATAGTCCAAAGGGGATAATTAAGCAAGCTCAAGAACTAGCCGCTGAAGCGTTCGGTGCTGATCACACGTTTTTTTCTGTACAAGGAACAAGCGGAGCCATCATGACTATGGTTATGACGGTTTGTGGCCCGGGTGATAAAATACTCGTACCTAGAAATGTGCATAAGTCAATTATGTCGGCGATTGTTTTTTCTGGTGCGATCCCAATCTTCATAACTCCTGAAATAGATAAAAACCTTGGTATTTCCCATGGAATTACAATAGATTCAGTCGAAAAGGCATTGAGAGAAAATTCAGATGCAAAAGGTCTTCTCGTGATTAACCCGACGTATTTCGGAGTATCTGCTGATTTAAAGAAAATTGTAGAATTGGCACATTCTTATCAAATACCAGTACTTGTTGATGAGGCTCATGGGGTTCATATTCATTTCCATGATGAACTACCTTTATCGGCTATGCAAGCAGGCGCTGATATGGCTGCAACAAGCGTCCATAAGCTGGGTGGCTCGATGACACAAAGCTCAATATTAAACGTAAAAGAAGGCCTTGTTTCAGCTAATCGTGTTCAATCAATCATAAGTATGTTAACAACAACATCAACCTCTTATATTCTTCTTGCTTCGCTTGATACTGCAAGAAAGCGTCTAGCAACAGAAGGGTATGAATTGATTGACCGCTCTATTAAGCTAGCTGATCAGTTGCGGGCTGACATAAATGAGATTCCATTCCTTCATTGTGTTGGGAAAGAAATTATCGGTTCGCCAGCTACCTTTGATTACGACCCAACCAAACTGATTATTTCAGTTAAAGATCTCGGTATTTCTGGCTATGAGGTCGAGAAATGGTTACGTGAAAAGTACAATATTGAAGTCGAACTTTCTGATTTGTACAACATTCTATGTATTATCACGAATGGTGACACCAAACATGAAGCGGGTATTCTATTGCAAGCACTACAAGAATTGTCAAAAGAATTTAAGCATCTTGCGACAAGTGAGAATAATCATGTAGAAGTCCTGCTCCCGACAATTCCTGTTCTCGCTCTATCGCCCAGAGAAGCTTTTTACTCTGAAACAGAAGTCGTCGCAATTGATGAATCTGTCGGCCGAGTCATTTCTGAGTTTATCATGGTATACCCACCAGGAATCCCAATCTTCATTCCAGGCGAAGTAATTACTGAGGAAAACATTGATTACATTAAAGCGAATATGGAAGTTGGACTGCCCGTTCAAGGCCCCGAAGATCCTAACCTTCAATACTTGAGAGTGATAAAGTGAAACTTCCATCAGTGGGTGCATTCTCCAGCTGATGGTTAGTTGAACCAATCGGGGATTTACAGGCTGTTTACACTCACTTGATTCCTCACAGTAAATGAATATTACAGCCTGTTAAACCGGGATAAAGTGAGACTTCCATACGTAGGTGCCTTTCTCCGCTGATGGTTATCTCGTTCTAGTGTCACTAAATCGCAAGCTTACCGTAGATAAAGCGATCTTACAATCTAAGTCCAATGAACACAGACAAAGAATTCTTCACCTGTGTGACCAACATGCCCTTAGTGTATTCGAATAATCAATTATTAGAAAAATGAGACTAACCATTTCTGGTTAGTCTCTTATTTTTTATCAGGATCCATATTAAATTTCTACTTCTTCTTCTTCTTTACGGTCGCAATGGTTGCAAAGCGCATAAAGTACACTCACTTTTTCATCTTCGAAATGATCAATCGTTCCATTACATGTTTGACAAACTATTGTACCCATTTCTAAAACTCCCTTCAGATTAAAATGAAAACGCTTTTACAACTTGTTAATACCATAATAATATAACACAATTGATAATTCAAGCATTAATTGTATGTCACATTAATTTTTTATTGTAAACGTGACATACAAAATAGAAAGAGAAAATTACGAACTATTACTTTTAATTATTTATGCATCAGACAATTGATTTACGACAATTATTTATTACACGAAGTATCAGACTACTAAACGAGAGTATTCAACTAAATTATTTAGTCTCCTTGTTATTTATTAAAGAATCAACTAAAAAACTCGATGACATCAACGTTTCTTTAAGGTCAAGGAGTTTTAATTTCGTTTGGATTGATTATTTAGTATCCATTTTTCCGAAGTTATTTTTTGTAAAAATAAGGATAATTATTGTATCGTGTCCCTCTATAGTATCTCTACGTAATCGGTAAAATCGTTTGGAGTAGAACTTGAATAATTGCATAACAGAGTAAACTGACACTGGTAACGATCAATGTTCGTTTATTCGATTTTAGTATGGCCTTACCAATATATATAGCTAAGTATGAAAAAATGAAGAACATAATCACTTTAAACACAAGTTTATCATGAGTTGAAAGCCATTCGACAACAGCATACCCGCTCCATACAATTAATTGGAAAAGAAATACAACATAATTTTTCAAACAATCCAACTCCTGTCAAATGAAATGGTCCGCATTCTATATACCAGAAAACAAAATACCGTTTTATAGAGTCACAAACTTCAAACTTTTTTAAGGAAAGAACCATTTTTACCTTTATCCTCATTCATACAATCCTAACGCTTTTTTTGCATTTTTCTTTATACAACAAAGGCTGTACACCTAAACAAGTGACCCATTATATGTAAGTTATGAAATAATATGATTAGTATTACCTCTAAGATTCCCTATCCTGCTAGATATATTTTTAAAATCCCCATAACAATTTAGTATTTAAAAGGATAAATCTCCAAAAAAAACACTTTTACTAACATAGGGTAGGCTTAGGTCATGCATTGTACAAAAAAAGTACACCCGAAATAAATCGGATGTACTTTTTGGTAGTTCTATTATTTTACAATGTGGATAGGCATTCCTAAAGCAACTTCTGCAGCTTCCATTGTAATTTCACCTAAAGATGGGTGAGCATGAATGGTCATTGCGATATCTTCAGCCGTCATACCAGCCTCGATAGCAAGTCCAAGCTCAGCAACCATATCAGATGCACTTGGACCAGCAATTTGAGCACCGATCACTAAACCATCTTCTTTACGAGTAATTAGTTTCATAAAACCATCAGTATTGTTCAGTGAAAGAGCTCGGCCGTTTGCAGCGAATGGGAATTTAGAAGCCTTAGCATCAAGTCCCTCTTCTTTTGCTGATTGCTCAGTGTGACCCACTGTAGCAAGTTCTGGCTCAGAGAATACAACAGCAGGGATTCCTAAATAGTCAATCTCTGAAGCTTCTCCAGCAATTACCTCAGCAGCAATTTTACCTTCGTAAGAAGCTTTATGTGCTAATTGAGGGCCGGATACAATATCACCAATTGCATAAATGTTTTTAATATTTGTGCGGCATTGTTTATCAATTTCAATTAAGCCTCTTTCAGTAAGCTTAATACCTACTTGTTCAAGACCAATTTCATCCGTATTCGGACGACGGCCAACCGTTACTAATACATAATCAGCTTCGACTTTTGATTCTTGACCATTTACTTCATAAGTTACGACTACACCATTTTCTGTTTCTTCAACGCCTTTTGCAAGAGCTTTTGTAACAATTTCAGCGCCTTTTTTCTTCAAGTTTTTCTTAACCAATGCAGTCATTTGTTTTTCATAACCACCTGAAAGAATATCTTCTGTTCCTTCAAGGATCGTTAATTTAGTACCCATATTAGCATAAGCGCCACCAAGTTCGATTCCAATAACTCCTCCGCCAATTACAACTAGAGAAGCTGGAACTTCCTCAAGCGCAAGAGCACCAGTAGAATTGATAACACGTTTAGAATATTTAAAAGTAGGCAGTTCAATTGGAGTTGAACCAGTAGCTATGATTGCGTTTTTGAATGTATATGTTTGTGCAGACGTTTCAGTCATAACACGAACATTGTTTTCGTCAACGAAATACGCTTCCCCGCTTACAACTTCAATTTTGTTTCCTTTTAAAAGCCCGCTAACTCCGCCAGTTAATTTATTTACAACGGATGATTTAAAAGCTTGTACTTTTGAAAAGTCCAGTTTTACATTTTCAGCAGTAATCCCCATATCTTCTGAATGCTTAGCATCATGAAAACGATGTCCTGCTGCAATTAGTGCTTTTGATGGGATACAGCCTACATTTAAGCAAACTCCACCGACCGTTCCTTTTTCAACAACTGTTACTTTTTGTCCAAGTTGCGCAGCACGAATAGCGGCAACATAACCACCAGGACCAGCACCGATGACTAAAGTATCTGTTTCAATTGGAAAATCTCCTACTACCATGTTATTACGCCTCCATTAACAATAGTTCTGGGTCGTTAAGCAATTTTTTAATATGATTTAATGCATTTTGAGCTGTTGCACCATCGATCATTCGGTGGTCAAAGCTTAATGATAATGATAATACTGGAGCAGCAACTATTTCTCCATCACGCACTACAGGTTTCTCTGCAATACGCCCAATTCCTAGGATTGCAACTTCCGGATGGTTGATTACTGGAGTGAACCATTGTCCACCTGCAGAACCGATATTACTAATCGTACAAGAAGCACCTTTCATTTCGTCAGGAGCTAATTTACCGTCACGAGCTTTTGCTCCAAGTTCGTTGATTTCATTTGAAATAGCAAATGTAGATTTGCGATCCGCATCTTTAACAACAGGAACAAGAAGACCTTTCTCAGTGTCAGCAGCAATACCGATATTGTAATAATGCTTATGAACGATTTCACTTGTAGAGTCATCAAGTGATGTGTTAAGCGCAGGGAATTCACGCAATGCACTCGTCAATGCTTTTACAACATAAGGAAGGAATGTAAGTTTGATTCCTTTTTGTGCTGCAACCTCTTTGAATTTCTTACGGTGAGCGACAAGTTTTGTCACTTCGATTTCATCCATTAATGTAACGTGAGGAGCTGTGTGCTTAGAATTCACCATTGCTTTAGCAATCGCTTTTCTGATTCCGCTCATTTTCTCACGAGTTTCTGGATATTGACCTGCAGGAATAGCAATAGCTGCTGCTTTAGCCGTTTCTTTTTCTGCCACCTGAACTGTATCAGGTTGTGTAGCAGCCGGTGCTGTAGAATCGCCAGTTAAGAATGAGTCAATGTCAACTTTAAGGACGCGTCCATTATCTCCACTACCTACAACTTGAAGGATATCTATTCCTTTTTCACGAGCGTATTTACGAACAGATGGCATCGCAATAATACGACGGTTAGAATCTACTTCAGCTTGCACTTCTTGTTTAGGAGCTTCTTCTGTTTTCACTTCTTCAGCTTCTTTAGTACCAGATTCTTCACCATGGTCACCCTTGAATTGAAGATCTTCATACCCTGGAGCGTCAAAAGAGATTAAGATATCTCCTACTATTGCTACAGTTCCTTCTTCTACATGTACTTTTTCAACTGTACCTTCTACTGGTGACGGGATTTCAACAACAGCTTTATCGTTTTGCACTTCGCAAAGCACGTCATCTTCCTGTACTTTATCCCCTGGCTTTACAAACCATTTTACTATTTCACCCTCGTGTATACCTTCACCGATATCAGGGAGTCTAAATTGGAATGCCATTTAGTCTCAACCTCCTATAATTTAATCATACATATTGTTTGGAAAAAAGTAATTTAGCTTTCATAATTCGAGCAATTTTGCATAAATCCTAAAATCCGGCATCTATCAAGTATGTAGGGACCGGATTTTAGTGGACTTTTAGATCATTAGAAGTTTAACACTTTTTTCGCAGTTTCCATAACATCCTTGTAGTTAGGAAGCCAAACTGGCTCAGCTTGTGAAAATGCGAAAACAGTATCTGCTGCTGTTACACGTAATACTGGTGCATCTAGGCTAAGGATGGCACGATCATTAATTTCTGCCACAACATTCGCCGCGATTCCAGCTTGTTTTTGAGCTTCTTGAACAACAATTGCACGGCCTGTTTTTTCAACAGATGCAATGATTGTGTCAATATCAAGTGGTGAAATCGTACGAAGGTCGATGACTTCTACTGAATGTCCTTCTTTTTCTAATTCTTCCGCGGCTTTGATTGATTCCTGAACCATTGCGCCGTAAGTAATAATAGAAAGATCTTTTCCTTCACGTTTCACAGAAGCGACACCTAGAGGAATTGTGTATTCTTCTTCAGGCACATCTTCACGGAAAGAGCGATATAGTTTCATATGCTCAAGGAAGATAACTGGATCGTTATCACGGATAGAAGAAATTAGCAAACCTTTTGCATCATACGGAGAAGAAGGAATGACTACTTTCAATCCAGGTGTTTGCGCCATTAACCCTTCAAGGCTGTCCGCATGCATTTCCGGTGTGTGCACACCGCCACCGAAAGGAGAACGAATTGTGATTGGTGAATTGTAACGGCCGCCTGAACGGTAACGCATACGTGACATTTGTCCCGCAACAGAATCCATTACTTCAAATAAGAAACCGAAGAATTGGATTTCAGGAACCGGACGGAATCCTTGTAGTCCAAGACCAATGGCAATACCGCCAATACCCGACTCTGCAAGTGGAGTATCAAATACACGATCTTCGCCAAATTCTTTTTGCAGGTTTTCCGTAGCACGGAATACACCGCCGTTTTTACCAACGTCTTCACCGAAAACAAGAACATTTTCATCGTTTTTTAATTCAGTGCGTAACGCATCTGTAATAGCTTGAATCATCGTCATTTGAGCCATGGCTTACTTCGACTCCTTTTCTTTGTAAATTTCGTATTGTTCTTTCAAGTTAGAAGGCATTTCTTCGAACATATTTGATATTAAATCAGTAACCGTTTGTTTAGGCTCTGCATCTGCAACTTTAATTGCTTCTTTAATATCTTCTTTCGCCTTTTCAATTGTTTCATTCTCTTTCTCTTCATTCCATAAACCTTTAGCTTCAAGGAATTTACGGAAACGAACTAGTGGATCTTTCAATTCCCACTCATTATCAAGATCTGAAGTACGATAGCGAGTTGGATCATCACCAGCCATTGTATGTGGACCATAACGGTATGTTAATGTTTCGATAAGTGTCGGGCCTTCTCCGTTAATTGCGCGCTCGCGGGCGTCTTTCACAGCTTTGTATACAGCAAGTGGATCCATTCCGTCTACTACAACGCCAGGAATACCAGCAGCAACTGCTTTTTGCGCCAATGTCTTAGATGCTGATTGTTTATCTACAGGCGTAGAAATCGCAAATCGGTTGTTTTGAATAATAAAGATGGCAGGAGCTTTAAATGCACCAGCAAAGTTAATTCCTTCATAGAAGTCACCTTGTGAAGTTCCACCGTCACCTGTATAAGTAATTGCTACAGCTTTAGTACCACGTTTCTTCATTCCAAGAGCAACACCCGCTGCTTGAACGTATTGAGCTCCAATAATGATTTGTGGAGAAATAACATTTACTCCTTCAGGGATTTGATTTCCTTTAAAATGGCCACGTGAGAATAAGAACGCTTGTGAAAGCGGCAAGCCGTGCCAAATTAATTGTGGAACATCACGATATCCCGGCAGAATGAAGTCTTCTTTTTCAAGTGCAAATTGCGATGCAAGTTGAGAAGCTTCTTGTCCAGCTGTTGGTGCATAGAAACCTAATCTTCCTTGACGGTTTAAAGAGATAGAACGTTGATCAAGAATACGTGTATAAACCATTCTTCTCATCAGTTCTTGTAATTGCTCATCTGTTAACTCAGGCATTGCTGCTTCGTTTACGATTTCGCCTTCTTCATTTAAAATTTGTAATGTTTGAAACTGTTCTTCAACTGTTTCGAACTGTTTCTTGACATCAAAATTAGCTTGGTTTACTTTAGAAGCCATCTGTGCCACCTCATCCTTTCAATAAAAAGGTTATATTTTGTAAAGCATTCTTCATTTCTAAAAGTCTAAATGAAATACCAATGTATTTTTCCCATATAGAGTGAATGCAAACATTCACTGGGTTTTCATTTTCACGATATTCTGTATCAGTAAAAACTAATTATAAAATGATACAATGCTTTATCCATAATTAAGTGTACCTCACCACATCAGCATAGTCAATTACAACGACCTATATTAATGAGCTTTCAAACGATAATTCTTATTAGTAAATTTTATCAACGCTAAAACTGTTATACTATAATTAATATACCTGTACTATAAAAGAATATCTGTTTTACGACAGATGTATGCGCTACCTTTAAAAACTGCTTTCTTCCCCATTTCTTTACATTTTTTCCGACTCCCCTATACTATCATTACACAATTTCATAAATTTATTATATCCATAAAGTGCATTTTCCATCAGCGAGGGTTATTCATCCTCCAGCTATTTTCCTTAATTTCACTTTCAAAAATGTGATGGATGTTTAAACCTTTTAGATCAGGATAAAAATAATAAAAAAACCGCTCAAAATCTGAGTCGGCTTCCTTAGAGAATACAGTTATACTATCTATTGTTTTACTTAGCTTATTTCGTATCTGAAACTTCAATCTCTGCATCTTTATAGAATTTCTGTTTTTCCTCATTATATTGATTCGTTTTATTATTAAAAGCATCATTTGCTTCAATCACTGTTTGGTAGGTTTGATTAATCATCTCGATTTGTGCTTCTAGTTCATCCATTTTTAAGTTTTCTTTTTGGAAAAGAGTATATAAAGCTTTATCCAAATCTAAACTTTCCTTATAAGTAGTATAAAGTTTTTCATGCGCCTCATACCGTTCAATCATAGTCACCTTTAATTTTTCCGCTTCTTTTTTTAGGTCCTGGTCCTCTATACTTTTAATTTTATCATCGATTTGTTTAAATTTTTCACGCGAAGCAAGCATGCTTTCACGTTCTTTTTCAATAAACTCTTTTCTTTTTTCAATATTATTGATCGCTTCATTCGAAAGTTTAACAATTTGGTCAAACTCCCTCAAGCCTAGTTTAAGAATCGTGTTGTAATACTCTTTTTCTTTATTCTCTAGTTCAGTAATAGGCTGCTGCTGTTCTTCAAAGGTTTTTTCTTTCTTCACAGCCGCTTCGAGTATTTGATATATTTGTTCTTCTGGAGAGTCTTTAGCTGTACATCCCGAAAGGATTCCGCCTAACACTAAACATAACACAGTCCATTTAAAAAATTTACTCATTGCTAAAACTCCCCCTATTCTCTATATAGACTACTATACTGGAAATCGTCAGTTTTTGACAACTAACATCTACTCTTTTATCCCATCCCTTAGCATCAGAAAGCAAATGCAAATATGCCCCGTATCTCTTGAATATATGACTTGTCTTAACTCTTTATGAATAGGCAAAAGCCCAGACCAATTTCTCTTCTTCGCATAGGTTGTAAGTACATCGCTCCTTTAGGAATGATGGAATTAACAAAACGGAGGGATCCTTTATGTATTATGGTGGTTACGGAAATGATTGCTGTTATCCAGTTGAGACTTATCCCAGTTATGGGTATGGCGGAGGCGAATGCGGCTTTGGAAGTGGATTTGCCTTAATTGTTGTTCTCTTCATTCTATTGATTATCGTCGGTGCTTGTTTGTGCTAACCCACACCGAATCTTTATCTTGTTTCGTTTAAAAAAGGAATCGAATAAAGTTTAACTTATTCAAGTACCCTTTCATGGGAAGCTCTATACGTAGTAGCTTCCCCTCATCGCTTCCGTTTTGCGTTACCCAAAACTGAAAGCGCAAAAACTTAACGATACTGTTTTTAACGCATTGACACCATTAACTATTTAGCTAAACTTTGATAAACTATCTTTATCTATACATATACAGCAAGTCCTCAATTCAGTGGGGATTATAGCTTGTAAATCCTAGAAACATTTTATCTCTGAATATATTTTAAGAAAGAAGGGCGAAAACTATGCTTATAATGAAAGACATCATTAGAGAAGGACACCCAACACTTCGTAAAAAAGCTGCTGAGGTAAGCTTACCGGCTTCTGAGGAAGAACAAGAAATTTTATCAAGCATGCTGGACTATGTTATAAACAGTCAAGACCCTGACAAGGCAAATGAATTCGGACTTCGGCCAGGCGTTGGACTTGCCGCTCCCCAAATTAATGTATCAAAACGGATGATTGCTGTTCATGTCAAGGATTCTGAAGGAAAACAGTATAGTTATGCATTATTTAATCCAAAAATCATCAGGCACACAAAAGCTCAAACCTATTTAACCAATGGTGAAGGTTGCTTATCTGTTGATCGTCCTTTCCCAGGATTTGTACCCAGATACGCAAAAATAACCGTTAAAGGTGTGAACCTAAACGGCGAAGAAATATCAGTTAAACTAACCGGTTTGCCTGCTATCGTCTTTCAGCATGAAATTGACCATCTGAATGGTATTATGTTTTTTGATCGAATTAACGAAATCGACCCATTCGATATTTCAGATGACGCAACACCGCTTGAGCGATGATGAAGTGAAGTTAAAAAAAGAGGTTGTCCGATAGATAAATGATCGGACAACCTCTTTTTTATCCCACATAATAGGCAGTATGTCCCCACTGATTGAGGTTTCACTTTATATTAGCCCTACTTGGCGAAGGCCAAAAAGGATGCCTTCTTCACTTACATCTTTTGTTACATAATCCGCATGTTTCTTAACCTCGTCCAAAGCATTCCCCATTGCTACGCCATGTCCAACCGTCTCAAGCATTTCAATATCATTTAGTCCATCACCGAATGCATAAACATTTTCCATGGCAAAGCCAGCTTTCTTAACAAACTGTTTAATTCCTTCTGCTTTTGAACCACCAAATGGCAACACATCAATCGATAGATCATGCCAGCGAATAAATTTGAATTTATCGAATTTCCCAGTAATTAGTGCCTCTTCTTCTTCCCTTGTACAAAAGACTAGGCTTTGATATATTTCTTTCCCATGATAGAAATCATCTTGACGTTCCGGATGCGGAAATTTCAATGTACCAATCGCCTCTTCAATTCGATCGCTATGGCTAACATTTGCTTTCATCGTTTTCTCATTCATAAACACAAGAGGTGTCTCTTCATTCTCTCCGGCCATTTCATGTAAACGCTCCAGTTCATTGAATGAAAGGGGGTTTTTGTATATCACTTCGTTTTCAAACACAACATATTGACCATTAAAGCTAACAAATGACTCAATGTCCAATTCTTCTCTCAATGATTCAAACATAAATGGGGCTCTTCCAGTTGCAATCGCAACATAAACGCCATTCTCTTGTAGTTGCTTAATAGCAGCCTTTGTCGATGCAGGTAATGTCTTCTCATGATCAAGCAATGTTCCATCTATATCAAAAAATACAATTTTCTGCATATCTACTTCAACACGTCCATTCTATTTTAATAATGTCTTTATCAAATTTTCTATCTTGTTTGTTTTTTTCTTAAAAACGATTCTATAACACTCTTCATACTTATTAAAAACTGCGTTCTAGTATATGTCAAGAATCTTCCATGAAGGAAAATACCATCATCCATTATTTGGAATCAAGGAATTTTCATACGATGTATATACTATAACTACTTCCTCCATCGGTCAAAACTGGGTATCAGTGGTTTTTTTAAAATAATTCCTATTATCTGGGAAATATGTATTTACTTTATTAAATTATTCTATACAATAAAAGACAAGGGAGTGATCACCATGTTAAAAAGGCTTCGTAAAAAGCTACGTAAACAATGGAATGATCTTTTAAAAAGGAAATCAATCGCATAAAATTATTTGATATAGCCCTTCAAATACTTGCGAAGGGCTTCTTGCTTGTGTAAAGTGCATTATAGACCCAATGAACGGAAATGAATGGATAGAAGAGGTCTTCGCACGTATACTTAATCGTTACAATGTTCACATGATGTACTAAAACATGAAAAAATTGTTTTTTTTATATATAATGAAACAAGCAATTTAAAAAGAAGAGGAGAGAAAGTAATGGTTTTTAAAGTTTACTACCAAGAGAATCTAAATAATGTACCTGTAAGAGAGCATACTCAATCCATTTATGTTGAGGGAGAGTCAACACGAGATGTTCGCGATAAAATAAAGGATTTTCCTTATAATATTGAATATGTTGAGCCGGTTACTGGGGCATATTATGAATATGAAAAGAAAAATAATGAAGATTTTAATGTATTGGAGTTAGGATAATTTATGAAATTTGTAAAAAATGACCAAACAGCCGTTTATGCACTTGGCGGCCTAGGTGAAATCGGTAAGAATACGTATGCAGTACAATTCCAGGATGAAATTATTATTATCGATGCAGGAATTAAATTTCCAGAGGACGAGCTTCTAGGCATCGACTACGTGATTCCAGATTATACGTATTTAGTAAAAAATGTAGATAAGATTAAGGGACTCTTCATTACCCATGGACATGAAGACCATATAGGCGGAATTCCCTATTTACTAAAAGCTATTAACATTCCTGTTTATGGTGGAAAACTAGCATTAGGATTATTACGCAATAAATTAGAAGAACATGGTCTTCTACGTCAAACGAAATTACATGAAATTCAAGAGGATGATGTGATTAAGTTCCGCAAGACATCTGTTTCGTTTTTCAGAACAACTCACAGTATCCCGGATTCTTATGGGATTGTTGTTAAAACTCCTCCAGGGCAAATTGTCCATACCGGAGACTTTAAATTCGACTTCACACCAGTAGGAGAACCTGCTAATTTAACGAAGATGGCTGAAATCGGAAAAGAAGGCGTTCTATGCCTATTATCTGATAGTACAAATAGTGAGGTTCAGACTTTTACAATGTCAGAACGCCGTGTAGGCGAGAGCATTGATGATATTTTCCGTAAAGTGGAAGGTCGAATTATTTTCGCTACGTTTGCTTCTAACATTCACAGACTGCAACAAGTCGTTGAAGCAGCTGTTAAAAACGGACGGAAGGTCGCAGTTTTTGGTAGAAGTATGGAAGCAGCTATCACAATCGGACAAGATTTAGGGTATATTGTTGCACCAAAAGATACTTTTATCGATGCTCAGCAAATCAATCGACTTCCTGCAAACCGTGTAACAATCCTTTGTACAGGTAGCCAAGGTGAGCCAATGGCTGCCCTATCAAGAATTGCTAATGGCACGCATCGTCAAATTCAGATCATCCCAGGAGATACAGTTGTATTCTCATCTTCACCGATTCCAGGAAATACAATCAGTGTTTCTAGAACGATTAATCAATTATACCGTGCTGGTGCGGACGTGATTAGCGGACCGCTTAGTAACATTCATACGTCAGGTCATGGCGGGCAACAAGAACAAAAGCTGATGCTTCGTTTAATTAAGCCGAAGTACTTCATGCCGATTCACGGTGAATATCGGATGCAAAAATTGCACAGCCAACATGCCATCGACTGCGGTGTTCCAGAAGAAAATTGTTTCATCATGGATAATGGTGAAGTGCTCGCCTTAAGTGAAAATACAGCACAAGTGGCTGGAAAGATCCCTTCAGGCTCCGTTTACATTGATGGTAGCGGTATTGGTGATATTGGGAATATTGTACTACGTGACCGTCGTATCCTGTCTGAGGAAGGACTTGTTGTTGTAGTTGTCAGCATCAACATGAAAGACTTCAAAATTGCCGCTGGTCCAGATATCATTTCAAGAGGATTTGTATACATGAGAGAATCAGGTGATTTAATTAACGATGCCCAAGCGCTTATTACAAAGCATCTAAATAAAGTAATGGAACGCAAGACGACTCAATGGTCTGAAATTAAAAACGAAATTACAGACACACTTTCTCCATTCCTGTACGAAAAAACAAAACGCCGTCCAATGATTTTACCAATTATCATGGAAGTATAATAAAATTAATATATAAAAGAGGATGTCCCATATTTTAGGGGACATCCTCTTTTATTACTGAACATACTAGACAATTATTTTTATATGGATCATTTAATTTGTCTGTCCGAAGTTAGCACAAGCAGCTACAAACGAATCGATCTGGTGGGAAGATCACTTCCATATAACTTGCTCGTCTTACGCTATCCTCTAGGTTGATCAAGGTGCTTTTCACTTTTGTTCTTAATCTACAGTCTTTTTTTCAAAACGGTTAATATCTGAGTCAGCCCCGATGACAATCAAGATATCCCCTTTGTGAATTGGGTCATTTCCTTGAGGTGAAACTATGATTTCTCCCCCTCTTTTTACAGCAACAATATTAATACCAAAACGCGCCCTAATATCAAGATCAATAATGGTTTTACCTTCCATTTTAGAACTTGCCACAATTTCCACGATGGAATGTTCATCAGACAACTCTAAATAATCAAGAACATTATTCGATACGATGCTATGTGCAATACGCTTCCCCATGTCTCTCTCTGGATGAACAACATGATCTGCACCAATTTTTATCAAAACTTTCTCATGATAATCATTTTGGGCCTTCACTGTAATATTTTCGACACCTAATTCCTTTAACATTAAAGTCGTCAGGATACTCGATTGAATATTGTCACCAATCGCGACAATCACATGATCGAAATTTCGGATTCCAAGGCTTTTAAGAACATTTTCTTCTGTTGTATCCCCAATAACCGCATGTGAAGCAATCATTGCATATTCATTAACCCGATCCTCATCCATATCAATGGCAAGCACTTCCATGCCCTCCTCAATTAGAGCTCTAACGATACTACCTCCAAATCGGCCAAGCCCGATTACTGCAAATTCTTTTTTCACGAATTCTACCTCCAACAAGCTAACTTGATGCACTGCTATTCTACCATATGATAAGCATGAAAGCTTTTTTCAATTCGAGAAGATGATTGGACTTGCACAGGATGTGCTGACTTCTGTGTTGCTCGTCATGACGTGCGCGATTTTAACAGTAGGTCATTCATGAACGATGTCACAATTCGCAAGCGTTTTTATTGGACTTTTTAAACATCCCCTTAAAATGAGAATAACACTCATGCCTGTTAATTATTCATTCGATCCTTTAAATGTTATATAGTGAGTAAGTAGCGTAATTGCTTTTTCTATCGCCTGTTCATCTGGATTTAATTTAGCATGATGCAGTCCATATGTTGAGTTGACACCTAACCAGAACATAAATCCTGGAATTTCCTTCAACATATATCCGAAATCTTCTCCTGTCATCGCTTCATTACAGTGATGCACCTGTATTCCAGGTACTTTTTTTGCAAATTCCATAAATTCCGTTGTGAGCTGTTCTTCATTAAATACTTGATGGTACATGGATCCATAATCAATCCATCCCTCACATGCATACCCAGCCTTAATCCCGCAGAGCAGCTGTTCAATTCGCATTTTTACTTTTATCATCGATTCTTCATTCAAGGTACGAATTGTGCCTTCTAGCCTTGCTTTTTCTGCAATTATATTTTGCACACTGCCCCCACTGATTTTCCCAATCGTAACTACTGCTGAATCAAGAGGATTCACGTTTCGAGAAACAATCGATTGCAATTGACCAACAAGTGAACATGCTGCAACAACCATATCATTAGTTTCATGGGGATAAGCAGCATGTCCACCTTTCCCTTTTAACTCAATAAACAGTTCTGACGTATTAGCAAATAATAGTCCTTCTTTTAGCGCAATTGTCCCAACAGGATATTCAGGAGCGATATGCAGAGCCATAATAATATCTGGCTTCCACTTATTCATAGTTTCTGAACTCAACATCGGTTCTGCACCACCAGGACCTTCCTCAGCGGGCTGAAAAATAAACAAAATATGATCATTAATTGGGTTAAGAACAAAATAACTTAATACTCCAAGCGCAATACTCATATGAAAATCATGACCGCAAGCATGCATATATTGATCATGTTCTGAAGAAAATGGTAAATCTGTCTCCTCTTTAATCGGTAACCCATCCATATCTGCTCGATAGCCAATTGTTTTTTGGGGAGCAAGGCCAATTACTTTTACAAAAATCCCCGTTTCCCATGTTTCCAATTCATATCTGTCCTGCGGCAATGTAGATAAATAATCTAATAAATATTTTTGTGTCTTAACTTCTTTAAAACCGATTTCAGGTATTTTATGAAGGTCTCTACGAATTTTTACAAAAGGATACAGTATTGACTCTACTTCAGTCATTGATGATTCCCACCTTATACAAGAAAAGCGCGGATCCATGAACCATCCACGCTTTCCTTTCGATATTGTTTCATTTTAGAGAGAACTGCTTATAATCACAAGTGAGTGTAAGAAGCCACTTCCTTAAACGTAAGCTGACTACTTATACGTCACAAAAACATACTAGTATGAATCTCATAATTGGCGAAGTTCTTGTATGATTTCTGTTTTCGATTTTGTTTTTTCATCGATTGCTTTAATCACTTTTGCAGGAATACCCGCTGCTACAGAATAAGGAGGTATATCTTGTGTCACCACAGCTCCAGCTGCTACTACAGAACCTTGTCCAATTGTAACGCCTTCAAGAACCACTGCATTTGCACCAATCAGTACATCGTCTTCCAAAATAACTGGTTTTGCCGATGGCGGTTCGACTACACCAGCTATTACTGCTCCGGCACCGACATGACAATTTTTCCCGATGGTGGCACGTCCACCAAGCACTGCATTCATATCAATCATCGTACCGTCTCCAATAACAGCACCTATATTGATAGCAGCCCCCATCATGATTACTGCATGATCACCGATTTGAACCTGATCGCGAATGATAGCACCTGGTTCAATACGCGCTTTCATGTTTTTCATATCGACTAATGGAATCGCAGAATTTCTACGGTCATTTTCAATTACATAGTCGGTAATTTTCCCCTCATATTTATTGATGGCTTCATTTATTTCAGACCATTCTCCAAAGACCGTCCCTACATCTCCGCTAATAAATGTTTTAGCTGAAGGACCAAAATCGATTCCGTCCAAATCACCTTTTATATAAACCTTAACTGGTGTTGATTTCGTGCTGTTTTGGATAAATGAAATAATTTCGTGTGCATCCATCATTTTCATGAAAAATCCCCCTAATATGTATGAATCACTGGTCTTAAATTTATCAAAAGTAACGTTAAAAAACAAGAAATTACATATTCATCATAATTCCTGATTGAGAATATGCTCAGCAACAATCTCTTCAAATGCTTTTACTTGCTTTAATTGAAATGCAGATTCATATCCGCACAGCCATGTATCTCGCTGAATCGAATGATTTTGTCCGTCCAAGAGGGGAATTTTATATACGTTTTGATCTTTATCATGGAGTGTAATTGCTGGAAGAATAGCATAACCGATTCCATTGAAAACCATTTGCTTACATGTTTCAATTTGGTCAACAATAATCGTATTCTTAGGTGTCGTCTGAAAATGACGATGCCACCAATTTTGAATTTCCTGATAATAATTTGAATCACTTTTAAACTGGATGAATGGCCGATCTGTTTCAAGAACTTGTTCAAGCTCATTCATTTCCGTATCAACTAAGTACAACATATCTGTGAATAAATGCTGTTTATAGCCCTTCCAATCAGGTGCTCCACGTATAATCCCAATATGTACTTGACCATCATATAATGATTTTAGTATTTCACTGCTCCAACCAGTAATAAGTGAGATTTTGGCATAGGGGTATTTTTGCACAAATTTTTTCAAGACTTGAGGTAGCCAGTTTTGTCCAACAATTGAAGCACAGGCAATTTTCAATGTTCCATATACTTCATGATCCATAGCTTGAATACTTTCCCTGACTTTTTCTTCTTTTTCTAAAATTTCATTTGCTAATCGGATGACTGCTTCCCCTGCTGAGGTTAAAGTAAGTCCTTTTTGTGAACGAAGAAATAATTTAGCATTCCAATCCTTTTCAATCGTTTGCAATCGCTGTGACAAGGCAGGCTGTGAGACGAATAATCGTTCAGCCGCTTTACGCATGTTCATTTCTTGCGCTAAAACAGATAATAAATGAAACTCAGAAAATGACATATTTTCAACACCTTGATTCGTTTTTCTTATACCAAATAAAGTGAAACTTTCATCAGTGGGAGTCTTCCTGCCCGTTAAGCGTGGGATAAATCTGAAACCATCGTATCATTTATTATTCTCCATATACAGTAAAACTTCCACACAAAGCATAAGTAACACGATAAACGATGTGGTGCGTGCTGGGTCAGACTCTTTTGAGACATCCTCGTGTTATCTCTTCTGTTAAAACGGGATAAAAATAAGCCCTAAAGGGGGCTTATTTTTATTTAGACGGAGATGCTGGTCCTTTATATAATTCTTTCAAAATAGCTCTTCTTGTCAGAATTCCTTCAAAAGTCCCCTCATCATTTTGAACACATACAAAAGGTTGGTCAATTAAAAGCTCAAGCCCTTTATCCATTTTATCTTCAATATGAAGCCGGGGAATATTTCGATTCATTATTTCAGAAACTTTTTTATTCTCTAGCTTTTCAAATTCAATCCGTTGCATCCCTAAGATAGAATCGAGGATGACTGGTGTACTTATCAGACCATGTAGCTTATACGTAGGATCTAATACAGGGATGGCTGTATACCCGCTCTTTGTCAAAACAAGAAGTGTGTGCTCTAGATTATTGGCAATCTGAACGTGAGCAACACGTTCAGAAGGAATCATCAAGTCTTTCACATTTAGCTCCATTATGTTCCCATCATGAGTATCGATCATGTCAAAACCCCTTACCTAATAAGTCATAATTCCGTCTACACTTCTAGTGTATCATAGGTAAAGGAAACTTTCTTCTTGAATTGACCTATAAAGTGAAACTTCCATCAGTGGTGGTTAATTGAACCAAATCGGACCTCTACGAGCAAAGGTTGTCCCTACCTATCTTCTTTGTTCCTCAGAAGCGTGGAGGTCTTACTGCCCTAGCGTGTGATAAATGAGAGATCTTATATCAACCTTTGTTTGTTTCGATATTTCTCAGCATATGCCCACACTCGAGACACTCGAAAATAATGTTTTGATTAGACTGGGCAGTCAATACTTTACTTATATCATTTTTACTTTTACATTGCGGACATATTACAGTTGGCTTTTCCAAACCTCATCCCTCCATTTATCCCGTTTAAACGAGTAGTTATACCCCTAGAGTCAAAGTAACGTAGAGGGTGTTTACTTTATATAGAATGCAGATTTTCACCAGATTTCATACGTTCAAACTAAGATATCGCCAAAGTGCATTTGCCCATTTGATTTTGAAACCTTCACTTTTTTGTCTTACAGAAAAAGCCGACAGCATATGCTGTCGGCTTTTATTAGGTTTTGCAATCAGATTATGATTGCAAAAGATCAAAAATTTCAATTGTAATCATATCAATGTTGTCAAATTGATATTTAGAGGATTTGCTTTTTTCATTAAAAACTTCTAACTCAAACATCTCCGTTTTACTGAAATATGTAACCTGACATTTTAAAACACCATCTATTTCAAAAAAACGCTGAGCAGATTCAGTTTCCTGTGCTTGCTCTTGAAGATTTTTCAATCTAGTAAGAATGCCTTGTAATTGAGACATACTCCCACTCCTTTCTAGTATAAAACCTTTTCGGTAGGTTTCACTATATCATAAAAAACTATCCAAAAACCAGAACGAATTAATTTCAGAATTTTTCATCAGACACGTCATTCTTCATCCTTTTCTGATCCTAATAAAAGCATAGAATAACAGATTAATTTTGTATACAAAAACTTTAAAAAAAGTGTCGAAAACACAGTTATTTTTTCTCAAAAGACGTTTCGCTATCCAATTTTAAATATTTTTTTTATAATAGCTTTAATCTAAGTAATTAGACTAATTACTCTAAAACGATTTGAAACTCTTTCTTTTTCAAAAAGCTTTTACCAAATATAGATTGGAGGATAAGATGAATAAAGTTACACTTTTTACACAACCAGACTGCCCGCCATGTAAAATCGTTAAAATGTTTTTTAACGAATATAATATTTCGTTTCAAGAAAAAGACATCAAAGCAGATGTCGTAGCAATGAAAGAATTAACTAAAAAATACGGGTCCTACTCCACTCCAACAGTCATCATTAACGGAGAAGTGATCATTGGATTTGAAATTAAAAAAATGAAGGAAGCTCTTTCCATCAACGACTAATGAACCCTGCATGTTATTTGCGGGGTTTTCCCTTCCTTTATTTCATTGTTCATGCACATTTACCGGTAGATATCCAATCTTAAAAAAGTTCGTTAATCTCAGAAAAATGAGATGAGGTATTATAGTCTGTTAATACGGGATAAAAAGTTGAAGTTGTTCAAAAAAGGGTCTGACCCAGCACTTCCTACACAGTTGATAATGTTACTTGCATTTCATTTAAACTGTATGTAAAAGTTGCGGGGGTCTGACCCTTTTCTGTTAAAACATCGGTTCTTGATTTCCCCACTTTATAATGACTCATTCCCAATGATTTTAAAATGGAAAAAAGAAAGGAATGGAAAAAATCATGATTACGCCGATGAATAGTTGTAATAAGATACCTATCACAGCAAAATCCTTTTGCGTATATTCCCCAGCAGTCATCACAAGTGCATTTGATGGTGATACAGATGGTGATGAGAATGCCATGCTTGCTGCAACTGCTACACAGATTAACACAGGAAGCGGACTATAGTGCAGATTTTCAGCAAGTGTATAGGCAATAGGAGCAACGATGATTGCTACAGCTCCATTTGGAATAAAAAAGCTCATCAGCATTGTCAGTAAATATAAAATGCCTAATAATCCATAAGGTCCTGCCCAATTGATTACATTTTCTACCATTGAACTAATTAATAGTATTCCACCCGTCTTTTCAAGTGCAAGCGCGAGAGGAATGATGGCACCAATGAAAAGAACGGATTCCCAGTTCATTCTTTGATAGGCCTCCTCGATTGATCGAAGGCAGCCTGTTACGATCATTAGCAAAGCGGCCATAGACATCGACAATGTTGGAGAAATCAAATCAATAGATAGCATAATCACCATAAGCAAGGTAATTCCAGCAGCAATAATGGCTTTATTTGTAAAAACTACTGGCTCTGACTCAAGCGCTACACTCCCTACAACTAGCACATCTTGCAAATCAGTAGATACCCTTTCAATGTTTTCCCATTCTCCATGAATAAGAAGCGCATCTCCAGGTTTTAATTGTTCTGTACCTAATTCAGATTGGATATATTCCCCTTTTCGATTAATCGCTAATACACTGCATTGATATTTTTCACGAAAATGGATGTTTTGCAAGGATTGATTCTCATAATCAGAATGAGGCATGATCAGCACTTCTGTTAACCCGAATTTACTGCTATGAAAATGTTTTTTGATCTCTTCTTGTTGAAAAGGTCTTATTTCCAATTCGAAGTCATCTGCAAACCTCATGACAGCATCATCTTCACCAAAGACTAAAATAATATCTTCTGGATGAAGCACTTCTTCTGCTTTCGCTGAAAAAATCTGAGACTTCGTTAAGATTGAAAGCTGTTTATCTCTTGCTTTTCTTTTAATTTCAATGACAGTAATTTCATAATCAACTGGTAGCCTTAGCTCAGATAAACGTTCGCCAACAATGTCGGAGTCCGATGGAATATAGAGATAATGTAAGCGACCGTAAACTTTATACATTCCAGCCAATTCACTCGCTGCTAAACCCTTACCACTATTATTCAGGGAAATAAATCGATTCGGAAGGAGCCTTTTCCCTATAGTGAGCATAAAGATTAAACCTGAAAGAAGGGCAACAATTCCGATAGGCGTAAAATCAAAGAAAGTTAAATTTGCGTATTCATTAGTCCGCAATATCTCACTAACTACTAGATTAGGCGTTGTACCAATCATTGTTAACATGCCACCTAGCCCGCTGGCATAAGCTAGTGGAAGCAGAAGCCTGGATGGGCTTTTCTTATTCTTTAAAGCCATGCTTGTAACGATCGGGAGCATCAAGGTAACAATTGCCGTACCACTTAACAAGGACCCTAGTATTCCTGCAGTAGCCATTACATAAATAATCATCTTAGCTTCACTGCCTTTTTTGCGTTGGTTTAATTGACTTACAATTTTATCTGCAAGACCGGAAAGTGAAATTCCTGCTCCAACGACGTATAAAGAACCAATCATAATGACAACCGGATTTGAAAATCCAGAAAGAGCCTCTTCCAAATTTAGAATTCCAGTCAGTCCAAGCGTCATAAGTGCTAAGAGAGCTACTAGATCTGCACGTAATTTTCCTTGTATGATAAGTGCAAATGTACAGACAAGTATGATAAATGTTACCAACATTGGTTGTGTCATGCGTGTTACCCCCAAAAAATGATCCTTAACCAAAAGATTTAATTTCTAAATGAAAAGATTTACAAATGCAACTTTACGCTTTTAAGTCATAATTTTAAAGTGTGAGCGCCTTGTAAAAGGAAATACAGCTAAGAGCAGGCCCGTCCCTCTCCCAGTGAGTTCCAATCTTCACTCGTGAAGTTCTTCTTTAACTTCCTTTGTGAAGGTTATTTGGCATTAGTGAGCCAGCTTGTGTTAGATAACAAAGCTCACAAAAAACTTTTATTTTAAAAGATAATATATACTTCTTTTTATACCTATTGTTTGGTAGTATAAGGAAGTGACATTTAAGTAGATAGGTTGATATGAATGAATAATAACTTGACAAGAAGATCTTTTCTAAAAAAAACAGTAGGTACCATATTATCTCTGACGGGAGCAGGAATAGGCGGTAGATATTATGCTCATGATATCGAACCTAAATGGATTGAATTCAATGAAATCATAATTCAGCATTCACTCATCCCAAAAGGTTTTAACGGAATGAAAATTGTTCAATTTAGTGATACTCATTTAGGGTTTCAATTTCAGTTAAAAGATTTGCAGGCCGTATTATCAAAAATACAGACATACTCTCCAGATGTTGTCCTTTTCACTGGTGATTTAATGGATGAGCCAAATAAATATCCGCATCAATCCGAAATTATTCCACTGCTACAAAACATTCAAGCTCCCTTAGGTAAATTCAGCATATACGGCAATCATGATCACGGAGGATATGGTTCTAAAATGTATGACCATATCATGGAGCTTTCAGGTTTCACTTTATTACAAAACAGTCATGCTGCAATTTCCTTATTAAACGGAGATAAAATATATATTGCTGGAATTGATGATGCCATGCTCGGATCTCCAAACATAAAAAAGTCTCTATTAGGTATTCCAGAACACGCTTATACCATCCTTTTATCACACGCACCTGATCTTGCTGAATTTGCAAAAGATTACCCAGTACAATATCAAATCAGCGGACATAGCCACGCTGGACAAATTCAAATTCCTTTTGCTGGCGCCCTTGTGACGCCCCCTTTCGGAAAAAAATATACAGAAGGAATGTATGAGCTAGAAAACCTAACTCTATACGTGAATCGAGGACTGGGAACTACAAGACTCCCTTACCGCTTCCTTGCTCGCCCAGAAATAACTTTATATGAATTACAGTCTAATGAAAAATAATAGCCAAGAAATTCCTTACAAAACAACAGCAAACTAACTTATCGGGCATTCTATCCATAAGCGTGCCTGATACTTCTTATTTTAAAAAACAAAGTGCTTATTGCAAATATTATACCATTAGTAGACTCCGAGCAGAACATAAACTTTTGCTTCAAGCCTACTCCTCTTATGTATACGATAATAGAGTTAGCTAATTAAACGCACGAAAAGCCAATGAAAAACAATCTGATACAGGCTCAAAATTGAAAAACAACCATACAATAACGAGAGAAAGGAGAGAACACCATGCAACCTTATTACTTCCCAGCACATCAATATTATCCAGCTGTTCCATCGCGAAATGGTCAAGACGAGCGATTTTTCCCATTTCTGCTGCCATTCGTGGTAGGCGGTGTTGCAGGTCTTGCTACTGGATCATTACTTTTTAACAATCGACCACCCTATTATCTTCCGTATCCACCCCCGGCTCCTTATCCGTATCCTTATCCACCATATAATCCATATCAAGGTTATCCTGGATATCAAGCATATCCCCAAAGTTTTGGAGCCCAGGCAGGCGTATCGGAAAATATAAATATCTATACGTCTCCACAATACTCAAAATGAATATTATACGAGAAGAGGAAGAATACACACTTCTTCTTTTTCTTTTATTTCCTATATTCGAAGAAAGCAATTATTAATTTTATTCTTCGCTTTCGAAACTTCCAATAAAAAATTTCATCTTATTTCTCTTTTACTTCCTTTCATATTTGAAAATGGTATAATAAGAATCATATGCACGACGATATTAGGAAAGGAGTTTATTTATGAATGATATGAAAGGGGATCCTTCCTCTATGAGCACAATCAATAGTCTTGCCCAAGCGATCTTTGTCGTGAATAAACACGCAAAAACAGCCCCAGAACCCAAAACCTTATACGAATTAAAACGACTTTCTCTAAACAAATTACTTACTGAAGGGAAAGCGAAAAAGTTAGGACTCCATTTTTCCGATAATCCGAGATATTCAGCGCAACAATCTGATGTAATTGTCGAATGTGGTGAATATATTTTCCACCTCCCACCTTCAAGAGAGGATTTAAAAAAACTCCCTCACTTAGGAAGCCGATCATCATCGGTTCGTAATCCTAAAACTGCATTATCCTTATCACGAGCGAAGAAGATTTTGCAAGCGTATATCGGCAAAGTAGGCGAGCCGAAACCACGTGAACAAGCTGGCAGGTCTCATCAGCATTCGCGAAATAAAACAAACTCTGCTTTCCAAAATACATTTCCTTCTTCATTTTTAGGGAAAGGTTTCAAACTATAGTCAGACCGTCAATCATGAAGTCTTTCCTTTCCATCGATATGATATATCCGCAAAATAATAGGCTGACTTGCAGGCCAGTATCTACCTGTTTAGTCAGCCTATTTCCACTTTTAGAAAGTCTTATCTCTCTTTTTTAAAGAATATGCTCGTCAATCAATTGAATAAGCTCTGCAATTTCTGGCTTACTTACTTGCGCATCCGCGCCAACCATATTTCCCTTATGGCGTAAATCATCCGTAATTAATGAAGAAAAAATAATAACAGGAAGCTTGCCTAGATCGTGATCTGCCTTCATTCGCCTTGTTAAATGGAGACCGTCCATTTGTGGCATTTCTACGTCCGTAATCACAAGTTGAACTTCCTCTGTAAGATCTTTCCCTGATTGAATAATGCCTTCTAAATAATTTAAGGCATCTTCACCGTTTTCAAAGAATTCGAGGAATTCGTAGCCTGCTTCTGATAAGGTCTCATGAAGAAGCTTTCTAAGGAGCGGTGAATCTTCTGCAACTACAAGCTTTTTATTAGATCTTTCTCTCTTTCCAAGCTTTTTCACTTGTTGAATACTAATGCCAGATTCAGGATTGATATCGACAACGATTTTCTCAAAATCCAGAAGTAATAGCATTTCTCCGTTAAGTTTAATGACCCCGATAATTTGACCTTCAAGACCTTGATACATGTCAGAAGGCTTTTCAATTTGCTTCCAGGAAATTCGGTGTATTTGCGTTACCGTATGTACATGAAAAACAATCTTCTGCTGATTAAATTCAGCAACGATAAATTTATCATCCTTCGGTTTTTCCGATGGTGGGAAACCAAGTGCCTTTGCTACATCAACGACTGGCAGCACTTCGCTTCTGAGCTCTATGATCCCTTCCACATTCTTGTGTGCATGTGGTACATATGTAATGGGGACTGGATTTATAATTTCTTTTACTTTAATTACATTAATGCCAAATTTATTTGTTCCTATTCCGAATTCAACGATTTCTAATTCATTTGTCCCACTCTCAAGCAGAATACCTTTTGTTTGGTCCATTTTATTCGTCCTTCCTTTATCTTTCTTCCTAAAATATATCATGATTTGGCTTTATCTAATCAGATATTTTAGGAATTTTAGCCTATCAATTAATAAAATACTTATACTTACTAATTCGGCAATAATAGTGATTTCTTAATAAAAATCGATAAAAAAATTCATGAGAATTTGTCTAAAACTAAAACATTAAAAAAGATTCAGGTTCTAAAAGCTGTATCTCCTCATGAAGGTGGCGGTGCGAAGCTGATTTTGCGAAGCCTCGCTCCTTTTCCACAGAAAAGGAAAATATTCAATATCTACTTGTTCATTCAGCCATTTTGGCGACGTTTATTTTTTCTTCTAAATTTCATCATAGGAAGCCAGCCTTTTTTTATAAATAAGCCGCACATCAAAACAGCAATTAATGCCATGATTCCTATTACCACATAATACCCATACTGCCAATGGAGCTCTGGCATATGCTCAAAATTCATTCCGTAAATCCCGGCGATGAACGTCAAAGGCATAAAAATTGTCGTAATAACAGCCAATGTCATCATACTCGTGTTTAAACTGTTGGAATTTACGGACAAGTAACTATCACGGATATCGGAAGAAAAATCTCGATACGATTCCAGCATCTCCACTAGCTTAAGTAAATGATCATGTACATCATTAAAGTACAAATGCCGCTCTTTCAAATAACTCAATCGATCCGAATAATTCATCCGATACAGCATATCCCGCATAGGCAAAATTGTTTTTCTCAAAGCTGACATTTCAGCTCTTAAGTCAAATAACCGCTCAATTAATTCGCTAATTGTTTCATTCTTTGTGTTATCTTCGATCCAGTTCAGTTCTTCTTCAATTCGATACACTAGAGGGAAGTACTCATCGACTAATTTGTCAATCAAACCATGCATAAGGAAAAATGACCCTTTTCTCATCGAGCTATTTCTATTCATTAAATCCCAAACCGTCTCAAGCTCTCTGACATCCTCTTTATGGAAGGTAACAATAAACTTCTCGCTTATAAACATATTAAGCTCGATTGCTTTTAGATTATCTTTATTTAGGGCATGGAGAACTAGAAATTCATAATCTTCATAGAAATCAATCTTAGGCCGCTGGTTGAAATCATCTAAGCTATCTTCAATTGCTAATGGATGAAATTGAAAAGTACTCGACAATAATAACGATTCTTCTTTAGTCGGATGAGCAAAATCCACCCAATACCAGGCCACATCCATTTCATTTAACCCATTAAGCTCTACATTATAAAGCGTCTCATCGTCTTTCGTTATGACACATGTTCTAATCACATTATCCATCCTTAATTATCTTTTTTTAAGTGCTTGTTCAATTTGAAAGATAATAAAAGCCATGCAGTTCAAGAATCTCTTTGTTTCAACCTAATATGTATACAATTATTACGCTCGATGTAAGAGAAGGTTATTTTAAGAGCTTTGATACAATCTGACAATGATCTATCTTAGACTTTTTGAACAAGCTCACAAAGGAGACTATTTACAATATATCTTTCTCTAGAATCTCCCAACATGATAATGATAAAATAAAGTGAAACTTCTATCACCGGGGACTTACTGCGCGTGAAGCGTGGGATAAAAAAACCTTACAAAAAAGGGGAACTGATTTATGGAACATTTACTGAATCCACGAGTAAAAAAAATCGAGATATCTGGCATTCGAAAATTTTATAACTTAGTTGCCGGTATGGAGAATACGATTTCATTAACGATCGGCCAGCCAGATTTCCCAACACCTGATCATATAAAAGAAGCTGCAAAGCATGCCATTGAGAATAATTATACTGTCTATTCTCACAATGCTGGTTTTATTGAATTAAGAACTGCTGCAAGTGAATTTGTTAGAAAAAAGTACAATCTTCACTATAATCCTGCAAATGAAGTCATTGTCACAACAGGGGCGAGTGAAGCAATAGATATAACCTTTCGAACCATTTTAACCGAAGGTGTCGAAGTCATCCTTCCTGGCCCCGTCTACCCCGGGTATGAACCTATTATTAAATTGTGTGGAGCCACACCCATTTATGCGGATACGACGGCAAATGGATTTCGCTTAACTGCAGATACCCTCAAGAAATACATAAGCAGTAAAACCAGATGTATCGTCTTACCATATCCTTCAAACCCAACTGGAGTCACTCTTACTGCAAAGGAACTTGAGGATATTGCAGCGCTTGTTCGAGAACGAGATATTTTTATTGTAGCAGATGAAATCTATAGTGAACTAGTTTTTGATCAGAAGCATGTTTCAATTGCTTCATTTTTGAAAGAGCAAACTATCGTATTAAATGGCGTATCTAAGTCACATTCAATGACAGGTTGGAGAATTGGTTTCATTTTCTCACCTGAAGCGATCTCTAGTCAAATTTTGAAAGTCCACCAATATAATGTAACCTGTGCCTCTTCCGTATCACAGCGAGCTGCTTTAGCTGCCTTAACAGATGGAATCGATGACGCTCTACCTATGAAAGAAGAATATCGATCTCGCCGTGATTATGTTCATCAACGGTTAATTAAAATGGGACTTAACGTCGTAAAACCCGAAGGAGCATTTTACTTTTTTGTTAAACTTCCAAACAAGTATCATACTTCACTCTCATTTTGCCTTGAACTTGTTGAAAAAACAAAGGTAGCTGTTGTTCCAGGGGATGCTTTTTCACAGCTTGGCGAGGGATATTTCCGAATCTCTTACGCCTGTTCTCTAGATATATTGAAAGAAGCTTTAAATAGAATGGAATGGTTTCTTAATGAACAACCTGATATTCCTGAACATTAAATAATTCACTACATCAAAAAAAGGGGCAAGGATGTCTTAAAAGGGGACTATCCTTATACTCTATGCACCGTTTATATGACGTGTCACACGTCTACGTCATATAAATGATATATAGATATATAAGGTCTGAACCCTTTCATTTTTGGACATCCATACTCCCTTTAAGATGGCTTAATAGAGCTTGCGTAGAAAACGAATATCTCGTAATCCCTCATTCTGCTTAGTCGTCGTAATATTTACTTCAATTATCGCTCCCTTTAAACTAGTCAGCACCTCTTCAAATTCAGCTGAGGATTTTGGCTTTAAGCAACCTAAATTCTTCAACTCACGCATGAGAATTTGAAATCCATAATTCGTTTCGATCTGACTGAATTTCACCGGTAAGACAAGAGGGCTCTCATTCATTAGCTTTAATTCCCAGCAAAGCGGATTCAAGTTATGATTCGTTTTCTTCCTATAATAGTTTTCAACTCTTACAATATACCGTCCATCCTCAGGCTCTTGAAACATTTGACCAATATCATCAAACATCCCCATACTAAACCGACTTCCTTTCGGTTGTTATATGACTAGCCTATTCACGACAGTATACTTGCATTCAAGAGGATGGAGCTGGTTTTAAAAATATTTATAAAGGGCTTGAGTACCACTATCCTCTTCTCCAGCTTCGGCTAATTGATCGTAAAGCGATTTAGCAAGCGTTAACCCAGGTAATTCTAAATTCATTCGTTCTGCCTCATCTAGTGCAATCTTCATATCTTTCAAAAAATGCTTAATATAAAAACCTGGTTCGTAATCACCTTGGATCATTCTAGGAGCCAAATTAGAAAGTGACCAGCTACCTGCTGCTCCTTTCGTTATACTCTTTAATACAGTATCCGGATTAAGACCCGCTTTTTTTGCATAAACAATTGCTTCAGTAACACCAATCATATTAGAAGCGATGGCAATTTGGTTACACATCTTTGTATGCTGACCTGAACCTGATTCTCCTTGGTATACAATATTCGTACCCAGCACTTCAAATATTGCAATTACCTCATTAAATATATCTCGTTCACCGCCAACCATAATGGCTAACTTTCCATCTCGCGCTCCTATGTCTCCACCTGATACAGGAGCATCTAGTGAATATATGCCTTTTTTCTTTGCGCAAGAAGCAATCTTTTTGGCAAGAGTTGGTGTGGAAGTCGTCATATCAATAAGAATCGTATTTTCATCCGCATAATGGATGATACCTTCTTCACCAAGGTAAATGTCCTCTACATCGCTCGGATACCCAACAATGGAAATAATCACATTTGTTTGTTTGGCTAACTCCTTTGGTGAATCCGCCCAGTCTGCTCCCGCTTTTAGAAGATCTGCCGCCTTCTCCTTAGTTCGATTAAAAACCGTGACGTTAAATCCCGCTTTCAATAAATTGCTTACCATGCTTTTTCCCATTACACCCGTACCAATAAATCCAATTTTGGCAGTTTCGATCAAATGTGCCATATCATTTCCCCCTTTGTATTACGCTCAGATTGGTACTCCCTAATTTTAAATCGATTTAATTGAACCGCCATCCACTAAATACGTTTGCCCGGTAAGATAAGAGTTGGCCTCTGAAAGCAGGAATGTAACTAATTTTGCAAATTCCTCTGGCTCGCCGTAACGTCCCAAAGGAATCATTGCTTTCATTTTCGCTTCCATTTCTTTTACACTGACGCCTTGCTTATCCGCATTAATTTGATCGAGATGAGCTACTCTATCCGTTGCAATACGGCCTGGGCCCACTGTATTAATCAAAATGTTATCTGAAGCTAACTCTGTCGCCAAAGTTTTAGAAAGACCAACAATGGCTGTTCGAAATGTGTTAGATAAGATCAAACCTGGAATAGGCTCCTTAATCGAAGAAGAAGCGATATTCACAATCTTGCCGCCTTGTTTTTGCAAGAATGGGAGTGTTTCTCGAATGATTCGGATGTAGCTTAGTAAATTCAATTCAAATGAATGTTGCCAATCATCATCACTCATTTCAATAAACGCTCCCGCTTTCGGACCACCCGCATTGTTTACAAGTAGCTCTATACCACCGAATTCCTCATTTGTTCGATTGACCAGATTCACAATCTCATTATTTTTTGTAATATCCGTGACACAATAGGCTACTCTACCTCCTTCTATACCTTCAAGCTCTCTTTGCACAGCTTTCAGCTTGTCTTCATCTCTACCAGAAAGCATAACGTTTGCCCCTTCTTTCACGAGCAATTTCGCAACCGCTTTCCCTAATCCCTGACTTGAAGCAATAATGAGTGCATTCTTATTACGTAAACCGAATTCCATATGTAATTCCCCTCCATCCAGTTTCTTCACTATCATTATAGCTTAGCCGCTTTAAAGTGGAAATCCTTTTGCTAGTTAATAAAGAGAAGCTACAGCAAAGCGGAGCATAAGAATGTTTTTCAAATGTCTCCAAACCACGTAATTATGATCCTTATCCAAAAAAAGAGGCTGCCCCTTAATGAAAAAGTCAAACCCCACATCTACTATATATCGTTTAAGACGTGAACATCACATAATAAACGGTGTATAAGGTGTGAGGTTAGACCCTTTATTTAGGACATCCTCTTTTTTATTTATGCTTTAGAAATGGCTGCTTCAACAGCAGCTTGTACATCTTCATTTGTTTCAAGATTCAAGACAGATAGTGACAATGCTTCCATTTCCTCTTTTGAAAGTTTGCTGATTAACGAACGTGCTCTCAAAATTGAAGTGGCACTCATTGAAAATTCATCGAGACCTAGACCGAGCAATACAGGGATTGCTATTTCGTCTCCAGCCATTTCCCCACACATACCAGCCCATTTGCCTTCTTTATGAGCGGCATCAATGACCATTTTTACTAAGCGTAAAATAGCCGGATTGTATGGTTGATACAAGTATGAAACGCGTTCATTCATTCGATCTGCAGCCATTGTGTATTGGATAAGATCATTTGTTCCGATGCTAAAGAAATCAACTTCTTTTGCAAATGTATCAGCCATAACAGCAGTGGAAGGTATTTCTACCATAATTCCGACCTCAATGCCTTCAGCCACAGTAACACCGTTTGCAAGAAGTTGTTGTTTTTCTTCTTCCAAAATCGCTTTTGCTTGACGGAATTCACCAAGGGTAGCAATCATCGGGAACATAATTTTCAAATCTCCGTATTGGCTTGCGCGCAGTAATGCACGAAGCTGAGTACGGAAGATTTCCTGTTGATCCAAGCATAAGCGAATCGCTCGGTATCCAAGGAATGGGTTCATTTCTTTTGGCAAATTAAGATACGGTAGCTCTTTGTCTCCACCAATATCAAGAGTACGAACGACCACAGGTTTTCCTTTTAGACCTTCTAATACAGCTTTATACGCCTCAAACTGCTCTTCTTCTGTTGGCAGCTGTTCTCGGCCCATGTAAAGAAATTCGGTACGATATAGACCGACGCCTTCTCCACCATTATTAATCACGCCTTCAAGGTCTTTAGGTGTACCGATATTGGCAACCAGTTCAACATGGTGACCGTCTTTGGAAATCGTTTGCTCATTAACAAGCTTTGCCCATTCCGCTTTTTGAGCTTCATAAGCTTGTGCTTCTTTCTCATACTGTTCAATAATTTCAGGGGTAGGATTAATATGTACTTGTCCATTTAATCCATCTACAATCACGATATCACCATTCTGAATCGTTTTCGTAGCTTCCTTCGTACCAACAACAGCAGGAATTTCCATAGAACGGGCCATAATTGCAGAATGTGATGTTCGACCGCCGATATCTGTCGTAAAGCCTTTTACAAATTGGCGATTTAATTGCGCTGTGTCTGAAGGCGTTAAATCTTCAGAAATCACAATCACTTCTTCTGCAATCATGCTCGGATTCGGAATTTGAACACCCAAAAGATGTGCAAGAAGTCTTTTCGTAACGTCACGAATATCTGCTGCACGTTCTCTCATGTATTCATTATCCATTTGCTCAAACATCATGATAAACATATCTGCTGTTTCTTTTAAAGCAATTTCAGCATTGACATTTTCGGATTTAATTTTGTCTTCAATCGGACCTAATAGTTCTGGGTCAGATATTACTAGCAAATGAGCATCAAAAATGGCTGCTTTATCTTCGCCTAAATCTTTAGCTGCTTTTTCCCGTATATGTTGTAATTCTGATTTCGACATATCAACCGCTGCCCTAAAACGAGCTGTCTCTTCGGCAATATTTTCAATCGACTTCTTTTCAACCTTTAATTCAGGTTCAATTAACCGATATGCCTTCGCGATCGCTATCCCGTTTGAAGCGGCAATGCCGGATAATAAAGTTGACATTATTCAGCTAAGCCTTCTTTTTTCAATGTTTCTTCTAATGTGTTAAGTGCATCTTTCTCGTCGCTTCCTTCAGCTGTAATCGTGATTTCAGCATCTTTGCCTACGCCAAGTGACATAACACCCATGATTGATTTAAGGTTTACTTTTTTTCCATTATATTCAAGATTAATCTCGGAATCGAATTTACCTGATGCTTGAACTAACAATGTTGCAGGGCGTGCATGAATTCCAGTATCAGCTATTACTTTAAATGTTTTTTGTTGCATTAAAATCAATCTCCCTTTTCAAATAATATAAATAATCTTAACATATCTTAACATAAAACTACATTAATGGCGCAATAACTATTGTCATTTTGCCCAATGTTGGTCATTTCATGTTAAAAAGCAAAGAAGTATGCAAATGGAAATGAAGTATTTCCATGTATATCATGTAAAATATCTTATGTACTACTCATATTTAGAATAGCACTCCTTATGATATCAAACAACGATTTCACCTTGCTTTTTCAAGGAAAATCCTACAAGAAATCCTTTATAAAAGCAACTATTATTCAGTGTTAATTTATTCTTTATGTAAATACCCGATTATTTTGAAGAGCAAGAAACCCAGCACCACGTTAGATGACACCGCTTACATATGAAACAATCAATCTATATAAAAATTGTACCTTTTTAAGCAAAAGCGGTCAAAAACAACCAAAATCATTCATGGTTAAAGTGAAACTTCAATCTACCCTTCTTTGATTCTTCAAAGCCTTGAGGTTGGAAGTTTACTGCCCGTTAATGTGGGATAAATGCGATACTCACCATTGTTCAATTCTATTTAATTGTGTTTTTTACTTTTCTCACTGTAATATACATATTTGCATGGTTTATTTTTCATAGCGGCCGGAACTATTCTTATTTTGAAAACTTTTCTTTTAACTTGCATCCAAAGATTCAACTGCTTATTTTTTCCTTTTTAAACACGTACTTTCACAACATTATTACGGAGGTTAACATGAAATTTCACTTAACTATTTTTGCTTTTATATGCTGTATGACACTTATAGGTTGTTCAAATAGCCAGAATACTAACGAAAGCAATCAATTCCTTCAGGCTGATTTTGCTGTAGAAGATCCTTCTACTATTCAAGCTTCCATTGTTCGTGTCGTGGACGGCGATACGATAAAAATCAAACTGGACAACAATAAAGAAGAAACAATAAGGCTTTTACTCGTTGATACGCCAGAAAGCGTACATCCGACAAAACCAGTCCAACCGTTTGCAATTGAAGCGAGCGACTTTGTAAAAAAACTATTACCGGTTGGAAAAGACGTTGAAGTAGAGCTTGGGACAAATGAACGGGATAAATATGGCAGACTGCTTGCTTATCTATATACAGACGGAAAAATGGTGAATCAGCTTTTACTTGAGAAAGGATATGCCAGGGTGGCTTACGTATTTGCACCGAATACGAAATACATCGATGAATTCCGTGATATCCAAGAAAAAGCGCAACTAAATGAAATTGGCATTTGGTCCATCGAAAATTATGCAACAAGTACAGGTTTTGCCGAAAAAGAACTAAAAGAAAACGAAAGTCCTATTGCTTGTACAAACCCTGAGATTAAAGGAAATATTAACTCAAAAGGTGAAAAAATATATCATGTAATAGGAGGACAGCATTATGAGCAGACGAAACCTGAACAGTTATTTTGTACGGAAAAGGATGCACGTATGGCTGGCTTCCGAAAAGCAAAAAGTTAACGACATACTTATACTTGAAATACCGTCCCGAAGAATCATTTCGAATTTCCTTTGAACCAAGATGACCAGAACTTTTATAGTGTATGTTCAAAAAGGAGGATAAAAAGAGCCGAGAAGTTCGAGGAGCGCATCTCGAGAACCGTTCACGTATGCAGTAACGTTGAGGACCGGACTTGCACAGACGATCATTAATGAGCTTTGATGCAATTCGCAAGCTTTTTTACCAGACTTTTTGAACATCCTCTTCTCTTATAGTACAAAATACTAGAGAGCTTGGATCAAAACCAGCGCAAGGGAAATTCATTTTATTAAAAAACATCCATGAGTACCTGAACTAAAGCCCAACGATGAAAAAGGTTCAGGTTCTAAAAATTGCATCACCTAATAAAGGTGGCGGTGCGGAGCTGATTTTGCGAAGCCCCCACCCCTTGTCCACTGAAAAATGCCTGTCTTTGTATACGCTAGAAAAACGCATAGTTAGACAGGCTTATATAATAAATTAACTTCTTGGCTCGTCCATGTATTGATAAGTGACCTCTCCACCGTGTTTTGCTATTCCACGAAAATGTTTGAAATCTTCTCTCTTGACAAGAACAAGTTGGAAAGCTAAAAAGCGATCCTTCGTAATGGTAAATTCATCAATCTCCCGGTTTGCAAGCTGATTCAACAGCGTCTCTACTTCTTCTTTATCCAATCCAATTCCTCCACACGTCTCATAAATTAATTCCAAAATCCAGTACTATAATACGCTATCACTGCGCATCATGCAATTTTTCAATTATGCTACAAAGAAACGAAACTCTTTTTGTGATCATCTGGATATCTTCGTCTATTTTTTAAGAGAAAATCTTAATCTTGAAAAAATTGATCAAAATATCAATATTTGTAAACAAATTCTTTACGGATGGGAAAATATAGTGCAAAATGTATAGTAAACTATTCAATGGTTTATTTTTTTAGTATACTCGTAATCATAAAGAAATCTATGAGAAGTTTTGTAAAGTTATTGAAAAATATATTGAAAGCGCTCTATGGATTTTTTTACCTGCCAACAGAATTATCTTTAAATAACTGAATAATCCCTCTTTAGTTCTAGTTTAAGAAACAACATCGCGTTAAACGCTATAATCTAGTTTGAAGAACAACTTTATGGAGCAGGAAAATAACTCTAATAAGGTGGCGGAGCGGAGCGGAGCGGCAATTTTATAGATTTGCATTCGAAATCTAGTTTAACTTACAGTTTAATTGGTAACTGTGCTAAGTTAACAAAGCTTCGCTCCCTTTTCCTTCATACAAAAAGACAATTATGAGATGAAAAGGATGGTTGATAGCTATGAAAAAGGCAGAAATAGGTAATATCATTGAATTCCGAGATGGTTTGCAAGGGATCGTAGAAAAGGTTAATGAAAATTCAGTCATTGTAGATGTTACTTATATGGCTAATTATAGAGATTTTGATTTGGAACAGAAAACGGTAGTCAATCATAAAAACTATAAAATCATTAAATAGATGTTTATTACGCACAACATATATTCAAGTTTGGAAAGTGTTCAATAATTATGTACCCCCGTTTAACAGGCTGTAATACCCCATCTCACTTTTTTTGAGAGAATCAAGAAAAATTAGGTGGGGGATAAACTGCCTGTAAATCCCCTATCAGTTCAAAACCTCGGTTTATCCCACATTAACGGAAAGTCAAGACCCACTGATTGAAGTTTCACTTTATTAGATTCCACAAACTTTGTAATCTTTTTTTAATCGATTCGTCTAACATTGTAAAAGCATTTTTATACAATTCATGGTATATTGAAATTGCTTTTTAATATTTAAAGAGCGTGAAACTCGCACCAGAAAGGGGATTATACCAATGAACAAATGGAAATTAGTACTAGCTGGGCTTACAGTTTCTGCATTTGTACTAAGTGGTTGTGGTACTGGCAATAATGACGATAATGCCAATGAACCACAACTAGAAAAACCAGACGTCAGTACGGAAACTACCGGAGATACTGGAAATACTACTGATACTAATGAGAACAGCAGTGAGGAAAACAAAGATAGCACGGTAAACAGTGACTCTACTAATAATGCCGATGCATCTACAGACAAGCCATCTACGGAAGATGATGCATCTACAGACAAGCCATCTACGGAAGATGATGCACCTACAGACAAGCCAACTATGGAAGATGATGCACCTGCTACTTCGACAACCGAGGATAACGAAAAAACAGTTCGAATTCTTGAACAACCATTGAAATTCAAAGTCAATGGTGAGGAAAAAGAAGAAACGGCTTTCCTAAAAAATAGCGATAATCAACCATTCAGCTTATATGTACTGCCTGAATTTGAACTAACTGCAGAAGAACCTAATAAGGACGTCCTATTTTTAACTGAACAAGATGAAGTTTACATGCGAATTGAGCACTTTCCTACTGAAGTGAATTGGGATGACATCGAAGCAAATGTCAAAACACAATTAAATGCCATTTCAGAAACGGTCACATCAATTGATGCTTCCCAATATTCTCTTGACCATGCCGTCGTTTATGAAGCAGTAAATGGAGATGACATCGTCACTTCTGTTCTTTTCCAAGACGAAAAGAATCAATCTAGAATCACAATTTTTACGAACAAAGACCATGATTACAGAGATGCCTTCATTCAAATGGGTAAAACAATCATGAAAAACTAAAAAAAAGCCATGAAACAGGTATACCTGTTTCATGGCTTTTTTCTTAGGGGATCTCTAAACCATATCAGTACTAAAAAAATTAAGGTAATGTAACCAAATAGCGGGTACAAATATCCTAATAATTGGCCATATTCAAACTTCCCTATCAGAGCAGACAGGAGACATATTATGACGATTACTAGAAAACCAGGTATTTTTATATAAGTTTGAATTTGTTTTTGCAGCCCAAAGATATTACCAATAACTGAGGTGAAGATTTCACCATAGATGACTAATACAAATAGCCAATGCAGATGTGCTGCTGCATTTTTCATTAATTCTGCTGATGGAATCGAATAGTTCATTAAATCAGGCAACATAACAAGCGAAAAATGCCCAGTCAGCAAAATAACGGTCAAAAAGAAACCACCAAGCATCGCTCCCCGCTTCAATACCTTTTCCTCACGAATTTCATAAGCTACTGGGACTAGCACAGCAAGAGAAAGGGACAGATTAAAGGCCGTATAAGCAAATGGAGACATAACGATATCTAGGGTTTTCCCTCCTTCAGGAATCACTGTAACAGCGGATACAAACCCACCACCCTTAATTGTAAGAATACATAACATCACACTAAAAAAAATCATCATTGGAACAACAAAGGAATTGACTGCAAACAACCCCTTCATCCCTCTCATCAGTACGATCGATGCAAACAATATCGTCACTGCAACTCCAACATTCTTTGAAAAACCAAGTTGTTCTTCAAAAACTGCTCCTGCACCAGAAATCATTACAGCTGTAACCCCAATTAACATGATCATAAATAGTAAATTGACGAACACAGCAATTTTTTTCCCAAATAAAAGCTGATTGAATTCTTCGTAAGTCGAAACAGCCGCTCGAGAAGATAACAACATGATTTTCGTACCAGTAAAAATAAAAATATATCCGGCTATCAAAACTCCAAAAAAACCATACATACCATACTGAGTGAAGAATTCAGCGATTTCTCTTCCTGTGGCAAACCCCGCTCCAACAACTGTTCCCACATAAACCGCTGCGATCTGAAATGCACCTGTCCATCTTGAAACCATCCGCTCGCCTCCCCATTACAATATATATGTGAGATTAAGGGATTTAAGACAAGCAATGGATCAAGTAATTTCCTAGTATACAACCAACAGCTGTTATTTTTTATAATTCACTGAACAAAAATGAGAATATCCCATATCACAACGCTCAGACCCCACATCAACTATAACGAAGATACACAATAAACGGGATATAGAGTGTGAAGTCAGACCTTTTTGGGACATCCTCACTTATCAAAAAAACAATAACTACATTCCTTACATTATTTATTGTTTTTTATAGTTTTGTATCATCAATCGATGTTAGCCATTCGTCGATGACGCAGACAACATTTTTGACGGTGCCTTCAGTAAACGGTGAATCTAAATGTGCCGATTCCACAAGTCCAAGAAACGATTGGCTACCTCCAAGCTTACAAAGGCTTAAATAATCCTCCCACGCTTTCTTCTGATCTTCTCTTGATCGTTTCCAGAATTGGAAAGCACATATTTGCGCTAACGTGTAGTCAATATAATAAAACGGAGAATTGAAAATATGTCCTTGACGCTGCCAATATCCACCGTTCTCTAAAAACTCCATGCCATCGTAGTTACGATGTGGTAAATATTTTCTCTCAATATCACGCCACGCTTTCTTTCTTTCACTTGGCGTTGCTCCAGGATTTTCATAAACGAAATGCTGGAATTCATCTACAGTCACTCCATATGGCAAGAAAGTGAGCGCGTCCGCCAAATGCGAGAATTTATACTTGTCTGTATCTTCTTCAAAAAACAGCTCCATCCATGGCCACGTAAGGAACTCCATACTCATTGAATGAATTTCACATGCTTCATATGTAGGCCAGTAATATTCAGGGAGTTTTGAGTTTCTGCTACTATACACTTGGAAAGCATGTCCGGCTTCATGAGTAAGAACGTCAATATCACCTGATGTCCCGTTAAAGTTCGAAAAAATAAAAGGTGCGCGATAATCCTCAATCATTGTACAATATCCGCCACCGGCTTTTCCTTTTTTAGCTACAAGATCCATTAATCCATTGTCTTGCATGTAATTAAAAAATTCAGCTGTTTCAGGAGATAACTCACTGTACATCTTCTTCCCGTTCGCTACAATCCAATTGGGATTCCCTTTTGGTTCGGCATTTCCTGTTTGGAATTCAAATCCTTCATCATAGAATTTCAGCACATCAACGTTGATTCTTTGCTTTTGACGCTCTTTCAACTTACTTACAAGCGGAACAACATATTCTTCTACTTGTTTGCGGAAATTAGCAACCATTTCAGCATTATAATCCGTTCTAGCCATACGATAATAGCCAAGTTCAACAAAATTCTTATAGCCAAGCTTTACTGCGATTTCGTGACGAACTTTAACAAGCTGGTCGTAAATCTCATCTAATTTCTTTTCATTTTCTTCAAAGAAACCGAATACCGCTTTGCTTGAACTTTTCCTAATTTCTCGATCTCTTGATTCAGTAAATGGCTGTAGCTGTGCTAGTGTTCGTTCTTCCCCATCAAATTCAATTTTTGCAGAAGCCAGTAATTGCGTATACTCGCTTGATAGCTTATTTTCTTTTTGCAATAAAGGAATGATTTCCGGAGAGAAGGTTTTCAATTGTGCTTCCGCTAAAGCAAACAGTTGCGTACCATATTCTGCTTCGAGTTCTTTACGATATTTAGTTTTCACAAGTCTTTCATAGTATTGAGATACGAACTCTTCAATTTCCGGTGATATTTCATCAAGATATTCATTCTCTGATTTATAAAATTCATCATTTGTATCAACCGAATGGCGGATTGAACAAATCGTTAACATTGTTCCTACGTTATTTCTTAAACGATTAATTTCGCCAATTGCTTCTTTTTGTCCAGCCACATTTTCAGCTGCCTCAAATTTCTCCAATAGACTTGTGAATGTCAGCTTCACTTCTTCCAAATTAGGACGGATATACTCATATTGTTCGAATGTCAAACAAAACACTTCCTTTTGCTAAAATAAGGATTGATTTCACTACCTACACCTTGCTTTTCTTTTCTCGATACATAATGAAAACTCCTTCTTTTCTAATTTATTTTTCTAAAAGGGGGTCACCATCATTCCTGTTTTACAAAAAAAAGCCGTTCCCCCTTTGATGGCTGAACAGCAAGCGATCATATGCTATTTTATTAATAAGTATGTAAAAAAAAGGCGCGTGAAACAGCGGTTTCATATACCTTTTCGTCTAGACTCTTCAATCATACGCTTTATAGCCAATTTTTTTTATAAACTCGATTGCAGTTTGTTTTTCTTCTGGAGTAAGAATATTCATAATGTCATCAATTTGTTTTTCATGTTCTGGAAATACCTTTTCAATAAACGTTTTTCCTTCTTCAGTAATCTTTGCATAGGTAACTCGCCGATCTTCTTTACAAGCAACTCGCTCTATGTATCGCTTCTTCTCCAGTTTGTCTACTACATAGGTAATGCTACCACTCGCAAGCAGTATTTTCCCACCAATTTGCTGCAAAGGCTGTTCTCCTTTATGATATAGCAGTTCCAAGACTGCAAATTCAGTTGGATTTAATCCTTGTTCAGCGATATATTTATTCACAACATCATTGATGGATCGATGTGCTCTAGATAAAACAATGAACAGCTTGAGTGACTGCTGCACGCTATTATTCTCCATCCTATTCACAACCTTATTATATAAAATTTAAATATCTCGAATTAAAGCTATTATAAAAAATAAAAATGCTTTTGTCAATTTTCCATATTAAGTTTCATTTAACTGTTTCCAAATCAAGTTGGCTATACTAAAATTTATACCATGCGAGGATTTATCCCATATTTCCAAACGATTTAATCAGAATAGAATAAACAATATAGAACTCCTTGTTCTGCTTACTATCTAAACAGAATGATGAACTTTGATATATAGATTTAAATTACTTAATAAGGAAGTGGAATCATGACCTCAATTTCTCTCAAGGTCGACAAACAATTATCTAATTCCCAAACAGCTTATTCAGTATTGGTTCTGATGGGGTTTTGCCATTTATTAAATGACTCACTTCAGGCTGTCGTACCAGCTATGTTCCCGACTCTGGAAAAATCTATGCAGTTAAGCTATACACAGCTTGGAATGATTGCCTTCGCTCTTAATATCGTCGCTTCCTTAATGCAGCCTGCAATTGGTTGGTATGCTGATAAAAAACCACTTCCTTTCGCTTTGCCGATTGGTTTAACGAGTACACTTATTGGCATTACTTTGCTTGCTCTTTCACCTACATATGGGATGATCATTTTTTCAGTAATCTTAATCGGAGTTGGGTCTGCGATCTTTCATCCAGAAGGATCAAGAGTGGCTTTCATGGCGGGTGGCCCGAAAAGAGGACTTGCTCAATCCATTTATCAGGTAGGAGGAAATGCAGGCCAGGCACTTGCACCATTGATTTCCGCATTGATATTTCTTCCATTCGGACAGCGTGGTGCTCTGTGGTTTGTCCCTGTTGCATTCTGTGCAGTTCTTATCCTCATCTATATTGCTAGATGGTACAAATCTAGATTAGCTGATTTTCCACTGCCTAAGAAAAAAGTGCATAAAAATGCAGGAAAGATACATCGGAAAGTATTAGCCGCACTAGGTATTGTTTTGTTTATCATTTTCGCACGTTCGTGGTACATATCATGTATGACAAATTTCTATGCATTTTATCTGATAGACGATTATTTATTTACCATACGATCTTCACAAATTTTCATTTTTGCATTTTTAGCTGCTGGTGCACTTGGAACTTTCTTCGGCGGACCCCTAGCCGACAAGTATGGAAGAAAAAATATTATCCTGTTTTCAGTGGCTGGAAGCGCGCCACTGACGATTCTTCTACCGTTTGTCCCGGCATATGTATCCATTTTTCTGCTTTTGATTGCCGGATTTATCATAATGACTAGTTTCTCAGTAACTGTTATCTATGCTCAGGAACTATTCCCAGGCAAGGTAGGGACTATGGCAGGTTTAACGGTTGGATTCGCCTTTGGCATGGGAGCAATTGGCTCTGTTGCTTTTGGATACTTAGCAGATTCGATTAGTATTGGAACGACCATTAAATTAGCTGGATTCCTACCGCTTCTTGGAATACTTGGAATGTGGCTACCAAAGGATGCTCAACTACGAAAAACGTAAGAGATTATTAATGGGTGTTAAAGATAGGAGGATAGTTCCGCAAGCGATCGTCTTAACGACTTGCACGTCCTGCGCTTATATCTGTGTTGTACAGAACGAGCGCTATTTTAACAGAAGTTCAAAAATTCGCGACGAAGAAATTCGACAGCTATTTTTACCGAATGTTTTGAACAATATCTAATAGTGAGAATATCATTAACAGAAAACTTTTACTAAAGCAAAGGAGTTAATTATGAGTGAAGTACTACTAGGCAGTATTCTTTCTGCCATGTCTACCGGAGCAGGGGCATTATTTATCCTGTTCATGCGTGGCACTTTAACACACCGACTTCGCGATAACCTTTTAGCGTTCACAGCAGGGATTATGATGGCCGCATCCTTGCTGAGTCTAATTCCAGAAGCATTAAAAACAGGCGGCTATATTCAGCTTGTCGTTGGTGTTTTTTTGGGAGTGTTAATTTTAACATTATTGGAGAAAAACATTCCCCATATTGATCTCGGTCATACAAAAAAAGGAATTGAGTTTGATGAAAAAGCTTTATTGATTATTATAGCTATTACATTACATAATATTCCAGAAGGTCTTTCTGTTGGTGTAAGTTATGCCTCTGATACTGAAGGCACAGGTAATCTAATTGCCTTTGCTATTGGTCTACAAAATGCTCCAGAGGGCCTTCTTGTTGCACTATTCTTAGTCAATCAACAAATTAGTAAATTGAAAGCATTTATTATAGCTACCTTGACTGGTGCGATTGAGATTGTCACCGGACTGCTTGGCTTCTACCTCACCTCTTATATTGGCTTTCTTGTTCCATATGGCTTGGCCTTTGCATCTGGTGCCATGTTATTCATCGTCTATAAAGAATTAATACCAGAAAGCCATGGAGATGGAAACGAGCGAACGTCGACTTATTCCTTTATTGTTGGACTTTTATTTATGATTCTACTTCTTAATATGTAGATGAAATGGATGTCTTTAGCAATGTTTCTTTTTTTAAAAGCTGTTTTCACAGGATGAATAAATTCTGAGAACAGCTTTTTTTCATTATCTTCGTTGTTTATCGATGATTTCATATCTATATTTGGGTGGGGACGTCTCTTAGATGATTTGAATGATAGTTCTGTTAATCTGACACTACTCGATGATTGGGCTTACGAAGTTTTTTAGATTATGTAGAACTCACAACGATTCGCTGAGATTGGTTCTGGTAAGTGAATGGTTGTTGAACAATAATAATCATATTGTTCACACTATGCTTTGCTTCAAAAACAGGGCTGTCTTGCACATAACTATATTCATTTATTAATACATCAAGCTCTTGACTGGAACGAATCGTAAGTTCATCTGTCATACCGTACATTTCTGCTAATTGAAACATTTCAATTCTCTTCTCTTGAATTTGATTAAACATTTTTACTGAACTGGGTTTCATGATTACTTCAGCTTCCTCCTGCCAAGTTATAGGTTGTATACAAATGGATTATTACAAATTTTCCATCCTATGTAAATAGATTCGCAAAAATAGACAAAACCTTTTAAATTTTTACATTCGTATTCAAATAGGGCTGAAAAGTGTGAGAAACTCATGATTAGTGGTCAAAGAGTGTACAATTATTACGGTAGTACCGGAATCAGTACCCTAGAAAGAGCAGTAGACATAAAAAAGATGTTTCTTTTTGAAATAATTCCTATCAGACATTTTGAACAACCTATACAAAAAAAGAGGGAAACAATTTATACAGCGTTTGCGCTTCAATATCATTCAAAATGGGTAGATTAGATATAGTAAAATAAATGGAGGCAGAATTATGATCCGACAAAGACTATTCAAAAAAGGCATTTCACTCTTTAAAAAAGATGCCAAACATTATTCAACCAATAAGCAAGAAGCAGGTAAATTATTAGGAGAAGCCGGTATAAAAGCAAATAAAAATGAAACAATGCTTAAAGGAGTTTGGACCAACCTTCAAACGCTGTTTCAAATGATAAAAGCGTGGATTTCCGGGGATTATCGGCAAATTCCAACCCGTTCTTTACTTATCATATTCGCTGCAATTGCCTATTTCGTCTCGCCCATCGATCTCATGCCAGACTTTTTATTTGGGTTCGGTTTGCTCGATGATGTAGCCATTCTCACTTTTGCTTTTAAGCAAATTGAACATGATTTACTAGCCTTTAATGCATGGAAACAAAAAGCAGAGTGATTGGATAATTATAAATCACTCTCTACCCCTCTCTTGGTATCGTCAGGAAGATATGGAATACCATTCCTTTTCATACTTCACTTTCTACTTCGTTATATCCTTTATGCTCTTCATTAATTTTATAACTAACCATGAGTCCAAGACCCGTCCCTCGATCTTTTATAGCATAAAATGGTTCTCCAAGCCTTCTCAACTTTGCTTCTGGAATTCCAGGAACTTGATCGATAATCGAAATTTTTACAAATGAATCAGCAATACGATCCATTAACGATTACGAAACTACTATCATTCGATGTTATCACCAATAATATCTTTTTTAGCATGCCTATTCTTTGTTAATTTCTAGAAAATTGATTCAATTACATTCTATTACATATTAACATGATTTCGTTATTTACCTTGACTATTTTAGAATTTCTCCAATTAAAATTCAGATAATTCAGACGATAGTAATATTTTGTTATTAAAAAATTTTTGATATAATGATTTTCGTTCATGAAAACTGGGTATAAAAATAGAGTAATTTTTTGCTCATTTAAAAGAGATATTTTGAATGGAGGTCACTTTATGACAAATAGAAATTTTTACTTTGATAATGCAAAATTTATTTTGATAGCGTTTGTCGTATTCGGTCATCTCCTAAACAGTTATATTCAAGGGAGCGAGGGCATAAATGCGCTCTATAAAACCATTTATTCCTTCCATATGCCCGCTTTTATTTTAGTTTCTGGTTTTTTCGCAAAAGGATTCTATCAAAAAGGATATATTTCTAAAATTACAAAAAGACTGATTATTCCATACCTAATTTTCCAAGTCATTTATTCGATTTTCTACTTTTTTCTATATGATAAAACTACTTTAAATGTGGATCTCCTCAATCCACATTGGTCACTTTGGTTTTTAATTAGCTTATTTTTCTGGAATATCATGTTACTTGGCTTTGCAAAGTTGAAGCCACTAACTGGGATCGTAGTTGCATTCGGAATTACACTGCTCATAGGCTATGTGGACATAGTCACTAATTTCTTAAGTTTATCAAGGACTTTTGTATTTTTCCCACTGTTCCTCATTGGGTACCATCTAAAGAAAGAACATTTGGCCAAGCTGTTCAATCCAAAAATTCGGTTAGGAGCAGCCATGATTATGGTGATTGTATTTATTGGCTTTTATTTATATCCGGACATTAACTATAAATGGCTTCTTGGATCTAAGCCATATTCCGAATTAGAAACAGCAAGTATCATTTCGATGTTCAAAAGATTAGGATTCTATGGTCTAAGCTTGCTCATGGTCTTTAGTTTTCTGTCATTAATTCCTCGTGAAAGGCACTTCTTCACCAAATGGGGAGAGCAAACACTGTATGTATATTTACTTCATGGCTTTATAATACGTACATTTAGAGAAAGCAATATAAAAGGTTTCTTTACAGATGCAGAAAATTATGTAATGCTTGCGGGAATTTCCTTTTTACTAACCATTCTTTTATCAAGCAAGTTCGTAACATCACTTGCCCAACCAATCATCGAAGTACAAACAACACAATTTGTAAACTTAATCAATAAATTTTTTCTGTATCTCAAATTCTATAAAAAACGCTGGCAGGATCAATAAAAATAGAATTAGATCCCTTCTTTCCTAAGATTGCCCCCTAGACTAAATGAGACTAGGGGGTTGTTTAAGCTTCTCTATTTTTCATCGTTAAATTTTCGGTTGTTATTTCTTTTTTTGCTTTGCTGAGGCAAGTACGTCATAAATTTTCGCTGCGTTCATATCACTTGTAAATTCCGTGCCGAATTCTTCTCGAATTTGGTATTTAGGAAGTGCATTTTCTTTTTTTTGGATCTTTTGTTTATTCATGTGTTTTCCCTTTTCTTCCTTGTTTTGAATTACGATTTGCACCTTTCATCACATTTTCATCCATTGCAAACTCATTTGCATATTCATTTTCCGCTTGATTTCGTTTTGGCGTCTTGCTCGTTTTCAAGGCACCATCTACATTTGCTTTTCGTTTCACTTTTCATCCACCATCCTTATTCAAAGTACCTTGCTTGTTAGGATGGGGTAATTTCTTTCTATTTTATTCAGATCTCAACAACCCTGAATACGGAAAAAAATAAAGTGATACTTCAATCAGCGGGGGGCTTCATCCCCCACTGGATTGTTAGTCCCGTTCTAGTGTCGCTAAATCTTCGATAAAGCGACACTACGAACCCGATTGGTAAGTTTCACTGTATCTCACCAATTGGGCTTTTACGGGCAGTTATCCCCCACCTACCGCTTCTTCGATTCCTCTAAGTCTTAAAGTTGGAGGTGTTACTGCCCGTTAACGCGGGATAAAGAGGTCGTACATACACCAAACGCTCACTTCAACTAATAGCAGCCGTGATTCTACATGTATTCCAACTTCATCCTTTCACACCATTATTGATGCACTTTCCCAAAATAAATCATTAATAAAAACAAGTGATTATCCCATAATATTAGTACAGTGGTTAACCACCACTGAAAAAAAGTTAGGGGCGATTACAAATGGCAAACAACAGTAATAATTTATTAGTACCGGGAATTGAACAAGCACTTGACCAAATCAAATATGAAATCGCACAAGAATTCGGAGTGCAATTAGGTGCAGAATCAACATCACGTTCAAATGGGTCTGTTGGTGGAGAAATCACCAAACGACTTGTTCAACAAGCTCAATCTCAACTACAAGGTAAATAATTATAACAAAAAAACTAAATATCTAATGGATTTAAAAAACAATTACATGCACTTTAGCATGGGTTAAACAAAGGATGACTCTAAGATAACAATTTCTCTAAAGCACTATAGGGAGAGTTGTTATTAGAGTCACCCTTTTTTATTTCGCTATTTTTACATCATTTTATTATATTCTCCAAAAAAACTCCGAAAATCTAAAAAACCTTCATTATAAACGAACTATTACAAAAAAACAATAAATATGGAAAGGATTATCCATGTTTATTAGCGAATGTAAAAGGGTATATACTAATGTTTTGAATCGAATACACAGCAATATTTATTAGCAAGTAGTAGCGGAATCATGATATGATATGATCATTCTTCTTGATTTTCCGTTATCAATTAATCGGTAAAAAAAACAGATAGCTTAAACGTATCAGAGGTGAACACACAATTGAAAAGAATATTAAAAGCTTATGATTATCCCACCTTCATCGCCATTGTGTTACTCTGCTTATTTGGTTTAGTCATGGTGTACAGCTCGAGCATGATTGCAGCAGTAGCAAGATGGGATTATGACATCGATCATTTTTATCAAAATCAAAAAAAAGCGATGCTGCTATCATTCTGTGCAATGTTTTTTATGATGATCTTTCCTTACAAATTTTTTCAGAATAAAAAAATCTTAATGATTATGATGTTCGGAATATCTGGATTACTGTTCTTTACATTTTTATTTGGGCATACAGCTGGTAATGCTCAAAGTTGGCTTAAAATTGGCGGATTTTCCATCCAGCCGGCTGAATTTTCTAAACTAGCCTTAATTATTTACTTGGCAGCCATTTACGGAAAAAGACAAGACCGTATCAATAATATGGATAAAGCCGTCATGCCACCGATTATTTTTCTTGTAACCATCTGTTTACTTATCGCGATTCAACCCGACTATGGTACGGCAGCTATTATATTCTTAATTTCTGCATCCATCATCATTTCATCTGGAATGGCCTTTAAAGGGCTGGTAAAGTTATTCTCCATATTTCTAATGTTCGCTGGGGTAGCAATTGCAGGTTTCTTTGTTACAGGCAATATATCAAAGATTTTTTCTGCTAATAAAATAGCTCGTTTCACAAGCTTTTCAGATCCGTTTCAAGCAGGCGATTCTGGTCTTCAGTTAGCGAATTCATTGCTTGCAATTGGTAATGGAGGCTTAACAGGAGTTGGATTGGGAGAAAGTACGCAGAAATACGGATATTTGCCTGAAAGTCATACCGACTTTATCATTGCCATTATCGCTGAAGAGCTCGGATTCCTTGGAGTGGCCTTCGTACTGCTTACTTTAGCGTTTATTGTATTAAGGGGTCTCGTTCTATCTGCTAAATGCACCGATCCATTTGGTAGCCTTCTGCTTATTGGGATTTCCTCGATGATAGGGATTCAAGTTATTATCAATATTGGCGGCGCTACTGGTCTCATGCCGATCACTGGTATAACATTACCCTTTATAAGTTATGGAGGATCCTCACTTTTGCTTTTGATGACTTCTATTGGAATGTATCAAAATATTATTATGCGTATGAATCTAAAGGCACAGAAAGAAGCTGAAGAGCCCGTTATTCATCAGGACTTCGTATCCAATAAATAATCAAAAACCGCTGCTAGAATTCTAACAGCGGTTTTTGATTATTTAAAGTGCAAGCCGATTTTTGTCCATCCACTAAGCAAACTTAGCAGCGGGCAAAGAATGCAGAAAAGAGCAAATGGTGCATATTCAATGGTTGGTACGCCAAGTACTTGGGTAAGAAATACACCACAGACCCCCCAAGGAACAAGTGGATTTACGACAGTACCTGAATCCTCTAACACTCTTGCCAATGATTTTGCTTTCAATCCCATTGTTTCATATTCCTGCCGAAACGTTTTCCCTGGTAAAAGTATCGATAAATACTGTTCACCCGCAAGAAAATTTACTCCAATTCCAGTCAAAACAGTGGCAGAAACTAAGCGCCCGACGTTCGTCAACGTTTTCTTAACGGCTTCTAAAATGGCAGGGATAATACCTAGTTCGAATAGCAAGCCGCCCATCCCAAGGGCCAGAATCACAAGTGAAATGGAAAACATCATACTCGTAATTCCTCCTCTTGAAACAATCGAATCAAGTTGTTCTACTCCACTATTTAAAGAAAACCCTGAGTATAAAATATCAGCTATTCCGGTTACAGTCACATCAGGTGAGGTAAAAAACGTAATAATGATTGCCGTAATAATTCCAGCGGATAATGTAGGAATTGCGGAAACCTTTTTCAAAGCTAGTCCCCCAACCATAACAAATGGTAGCAAGCTCCATAGACTTATTGTTGTGTGAGTAGATAATGCAGATACCATCTCGTCCATTTCTTTTACACCTGTAACATTTGTGCTTGGGGAAAGTATGAAAAACAATACCAAACTAATCAAAAATGCTGGAATGGTTGTCCATAACATATTTCGAATATGCTCAAATAACGGAACTCCTACTGTTTCAGATGCGAGATTGGTTGTATCGGATAATGGAGACATTTTATCACCAAAGAATGCTCCAGAAATAATGGCACCTGCCGTAATTGCCAATGAAAAGTCAAGTGCAGTTGCCATCCCGATAAACGCGACGCCTACAGTAGCAGATGTTGTTAACGAGCTGCCGATACATAAGCCAATTAATGAAGTTGATAAAAAAACAATCGCAAAAAAGGAGCTGCCTGAAATATATTGAAATCCATAAAACATCAGGGTCGGTATGGTCCCACTTGCCATCCAGCTCGAAATTAACATCCCAATAAAAAAGAAAATATAAATCGCACCTAAACCAGGAGCTGCACCATTTATCATAGCCTTTTCAATGATTGAGAAGGTTAGTCCTTTCATTCTTCCATAAATAATCAGAGCGAGTATGGCACCAAGTATCGGTATATGAGGCGTCATTTCATAATGAATAATTCCAATTCCAATTATAGTTAATGAGATAGCAAGAATAACCAATGCTTCTCCCATCGACAGCTTTAATTTCACATTCTTTACTTCCACCTGTTTTCCCCACTTTCATGTTGTATAAAACTACTTAGTTGCAAATGTAGAGAATTATCTACCTTTTTCACTTAGACGCTTTTAAGCGATAAAGCATAAAGTTAAATTTAAGCCAATCCGCTGGATTTGTCAATCCTTTTTTCTATAAAGGGATAATACCCTATGTTGCAACTTCTCTTTCATGATTTTCAAATGTGAACAATTCGATAGGAGTAAAAAAATGAGGCTGTCCCAAAAGGGTCAGACCTCACATTCGATACACCATTTATTGTTTCATATAAAGTGAAACTTCAATCAGTGGGGATTTTCTTCATCCCCCACTGATTGTTAGTCCCGTTCTAGTGTTGCTAAATCTTCGATAAAGCGACACTACGAACCCGATTCAACGAACTCAGACTAAGTCCGCCGCGTCCTGCGGCAACGTCTGAGTGACCCACATCCTGTGGGCCTCAACTAAACCGCTGAAGAACACAGTGGTAAGTTTCACTATATCTCACCAATCGGGCTTTTACGGGCAGTTATCCCCACCTATGCTTCTTCGGTTCCTATCAGCCTTGAGGTGAGGGCTTTACTGCCCGTTAAAGCGGGATAAACGATATATAGGCATGTCGGTCTAACTCTTTCATTATCGGACAGCCTCATTTTTTATTCACTCATATCCATTGGATTATATAACTTTACATCAGGGTTTTTGTCTTGGAACCAGCGCAGAGCGAAATCATTTTCGAAAAGGAACGCATATTTATCGTACCGATCTTTCACAAGGATACTACGTGTGCTATGAAGATTTTCATCAATCTTTTCATCCTCTGCCCAACGAGTAATCTTGCTGCCCATTCTCTCCATAATAACTTCAACGTTGTATTCATTGCGCATCCGGTGTTCAAATACTTCGAATTGTAGCTGACCTACTGCCCCTAACAAATACTCTTCCATACGTATAGTTTTGAACAACTGGATCGCTCCTTCTTGCACGAGCTGATTAATCCCTTTATGAAAATGCTTTTGTTTCATCACGTTTTTAGCGGTTACTCTCATAAATAATTCTGGAGTGAATTGTGGTAAACGGTCAAATTGATACAATTCCTTACTTGTTGTAATTGTATCACCAATTTGATAATTCCCCGTATCATAAAGACCGATAATATCACCGCCTACTGCCTCATTTACCGTATTACGATCATCAGCTAAAAATTGAGTAGAGGATGACAAGTTTATCGGTTTCCCTGTTCTACTAAGAAATACGCTCATACCACGTTCAAACTTGCCTGAACATATGCGTAAAAACGCAATGCGGTCACGATGCTTAGGATTCATATTCGCTTGGATTTTAAAGATAAAGCCAGAAAAATCCTCGTTTATTGGTTGAATTTCGCCTACTGTCGTATTTCGTGGCTGTGGTGCAGGAGCAAATTGTAAGTATGCATCTAAAAAAGTCTGAACGCCAAATGTCGTCAATGCACTTCCGAAAAAGACTGGACTAAGCGTTCCGGCTAGTATATTTTCTTCCGAGAACTGGTTACCAGCTTCTGAAAGCAGCATGATTTCTTCAAGCGTTTGCTCATAAAGAGGTGAATCCTTTAATGCATGATCAACTGCCAATTCTCCTTCATCATTCAAAGGAAGATACCGATCTTTCTCATCACTTTTGAATTGCTCAATTCGATTATTAAACCGGTCATAGACACCGACAAATTCTTTTCCCATTCCAATCGGCCAGTTCATTGGATACGTTTCAATTCCAAGTACTTCTTCTAGCTCAGCAAGTAACTCAAGCGGCATTTTTCCTTGACGATCCATTTTGTTAATAAACGTAAAAATCGGAATCCCGCGCATCCGGCATACCTTGAACAGCTTGATCGTTTGATCTTCAATTCCTTTAGCAGAATCCACAATCATCACAGCACTATCGACTGCCATCAGTGTACGGTATGTGTCTTCACTGAAATCTTGGTGTCCTGGTGTATCTAATATATTCACACGAAAATCATCATAATCAAATTGCATGACAGATGAAGTGACTGAAATTCCACGTTGCTTTTCAATCTCCATCCAATCACTTGTCGCATACTTACCTGTTTTCCTTGCCTTAACGGTTCCTGCATCACGGATGGCACCACCAAATAAAAGCAGTTTTTCCGTTAAGGTTGTTTTCCCAGCATCCGGGTGAGAGATAATAGCAAAGGTTCTTCTTGATTGAACCTCATCGTTTAATGTATTCATATGTTTATTCCCTTCTATCCTATATAAGTGGAATGTCCACCATCAAGTTAACTAACGTCCATCTTTTCTTATTCATCACACTTTTAAATGAAGATCTTATTGTCAGTATCTCCTTCATTTATACCAATAGTTATAGTTTATGAAAGATGTTCACTCATTCTACACTTTAGAAATATATCATATCTGCTTCTTTTTTGGCTATACCCTAAGAAGAGTTACACAATAGAAAAGTACAAACGACTTGATCAACCTCAGGCATAGCATAAGACAAGGTGGTAGGCTGCTTTCGCTAGACACCAAAAATTATTGAAGAAACTTAGATTTTTTTAGCTTTTTATAAAAAGCGCAAACGACTTTGAGGAACTTCAACAAACAAGAGGACGAAAGCGGTGAAGCTAACATTTGGACAATGAAAAACGTGTGAAACCACAGTTTCACACAATTGAGTCATAATCCGTTTAAATAACCATATTGTTTAACACAGCTTTCATTTTTTAAATAGTCGCTTTAGTTTGACACCTATTGCTTTTGTCGTTTTGTTTGCTGCTTCTTTTGCCAATATTTTTTTGCTTCTTTTATCAACAAAGGAGCAACTAATACGGCAACACGTTTTAGCATCTTTTTCTTCATACTAGAACCCTGCTTTCTTTCGAATTAAGCGTTAATAAATCACCACTCTCTATCCTCCTGTTTAACCTAAGAAGGAAAATTTAAAACATACTTGCTTTATTTATGTATGTTTTAACAGCTGATAATTCAGGTATAAGAAATTACTTTTTAGGATACGATAGAAAATGTCATTTTGATGAAAGATAGTGATTGAGATTTAAAATGATTTGTTTTACAATTTGATTAGATAATATTTAGAAAAATGAAACGAATTCACATATTAGCAAGCATCTACAACTAGTGGAATTTTGCTAATATATGAATGGCTTATTTTTACTAATAAGCTTTACCATATATTAATATTTGCTTAATTTTTAGGAGGATTTATCGAATGACAGTTACTGGTAAAGTTAAATGGTTTAATGGTGAAAAAGGATTTGGATTTATTGAAGTAGAAGGCGGCGACGATGTATTTGTACATTTCTCTGCAATCCAAGGAGAAGGTTTCAAAAATCTTGACGAAGGTCAGGACGTCGAATTCGAAATTGAAGAAGGCAACCGCGGACCTCAAGCTAAAAATGTTGTAAAACTATAATCTACCTTAATGGGTAAAGATGCTGCCACTTGGCCGCATCTTTTTTATTGTAATGTTGGAAATAAAGTGAAACTTCAATCAGTAGAGTTTCTTCATCCCACTGATTGTTAGTCCCGCTCAACAATCTTTTCTATTTTTCAAATTGAAGTGATCCTTCAAACGATCGGGCAACTCAACAATGGTTTGATTAAGCACATCAAGCTTTGCTTCAAATCGATGAAGCAAATACAACGTGACAATAATTGGAAAACCAACATCACTGACAAATGTTAGAAGTTCATTCATATCGTTCACCTCCCCTCACTCTCGTTATACCTCCAAACTTTGAAAAAGTAGCAGCATATTATAAATTATGTACCATTGAAATACGATTAGGCCCTGACCAATAAGTAGGATAAAATATGCTTAGATGTTCGAGAAGAAATAGTTTTTATAGTTTTGCATGTTGTAAATAATTGTGAACCGGGCTTTTTGAACAACCTTTAGTCATAGATAGAGTTCTTAGAAAGTGAGGTAACCGAATGAAATCAATCTTTCTTTTATTTCACAGCTGGTTTAACAGAAAAGATCAGTCACTTCCCTCAACACATGCTTCTTTCAAGATTGGTCATCGAGGTGCTTGTGGGCATTGCCCTGAAAACACAATCGCTTCCTTTAAAAAAGCTTTAGAATATCATGTTGATTACATTGAACTTGATATTCAAATGAGCCTTGATAGAAAGATTGTTGTCTTTCATGATTCAACCTTGGAGAGGACAACAAATGGAAAGGGAAGGGTTCAGGATTTTACATATGAGGAGCTGGCTAAATTAGATGCTGGTGGTTGGTATGGCGAGCAGTTTAAAGGAGAGAGAATTCCCCTATTAAGCACTGTATTGGATGAAATCTTACCCTTTGCTGGGATTTTAATTGAAATAAAGCATCCCGAACACTATCCTGATATTGAATTGGCACTAGCTCATGAGCTTAAGAACAGATTGCAAGTAAGCATCGAGTCTCCAAAAGTGATGGTCCAATCTTTCAATATCACTTCAATTAAAAAGTTCCACGAGCTTTTACCAGAAGTCCCAGTCGGGATCCTAATCAAACATAATCCAAAAGGAATATCAAACAAAGCTTTACTGAAATATTCACAATTTGCTTCATTTATCAATCCCAAAAGAACGATGATGAACGAAAGGCTAAAACAAAGAATACATGCATGTGGAATGATGGCATTCACTTGGACGGTCAATAATCGGAAGCATGTCCATTCATTTGAGAAAATGAAACTTGATGGAATTGCGACTGATTTCCCTGAATATTTCAGTTTAAACGAAAAGAATAGCGGACCTGTTACTTGATTTCCTTTAATATGAGCAATTCTCAATAAGTGCGTGTTCAAAAAGGAGGTTAAAAAGAGCCGAGAAGTTCGAGGAGCACATCTCGAAAAGACCGGAGCGTATGTAGTTAATACGTGAGAACCGGAGAGACAGAGCTTTGAAGCAATTCGACAGCTATTTTTACCGGACTTTTTGAACATCCTCTATAAACAACAGAGGTATTAAAAGCATCATAACGGATACTTCTAATACCTCCTCTTTGTTCATGGACAGTTAAATTAAATCGTGTACTATTTTAATAGCATTGGAATGAACGAATTTGATCCGCGTCTACACCAAAGTAAACCCACCGTTGCAAGTTTCTTCTCCAGCGGTATCCTGCAACAGAATATCTGCCAACATAAGTCGGATAAAACCAAAAGCCTCTGCCGCTTTCGAGCCAAATATAGGTATTTCGGTACAAACAACCCCTTAAACTATCTGGATCTACAGCTTTCAAAAGCCCGCCACTTAATTGCGGAACAAATAATGGAGGTGCCGCTGTTGGCGGTCCATCATGATGATCATGGCCATGACCCCCTCCTTGTGGGGGTGGTCCCGGATACTGTCCATGACCCCCTCCTTGTGGGGGTCCCGGATACTGTCCATGGCCTCCTCCTTGTGGGGGTGGTCCCGGATATTGTCCGGGTCCTCCTCCTTGTGGAGGTGGTCCCGGATATTGTCCGGGTCCTCCTCCTTGTGGAGGTGGTCCCGGATATTGTCCGGGTCCTCCTCCTTGTGGAGGTGGTCCCGGATATTGTCCGGGTCCTCCTCCTTGTGGGGGTGGTCCCGGATATTGTCCGGGTCCTCCTCCTTGTGGGGGTGGTCCCGGATATTGTCCGGGTCCTCCTCCTTGTGGGGGTGGTCCCGGATATTGTCGGGGCCCCGGGGGTGGTCCCGGATACTGTCCGTGGCCTCCTCCTTGTGGGGGGGATCCAGGGTACTGTCCATATCCACCTCCTTGTGGTGATTGGTTTGGATACCTAAATCCTCCATCGAATAAAGGTTGATTCAAATTTTCCCACTGAGGACTTGGCAATTGCTCTGGATTATCCATTGCCTGTCTAGCTAACACCTCGTCATACTCCCCATAATTATCATATTCATTAGAGTAAGGATCATTACTCTGCTCATTAACATACTGATTTCCTTCAAAATTAAATCGGGAATTTGGGTTGAACGGATTCATTTACCTTCACCTCGAATTTACTTTATCATTACCCTTTACACTATGTAGGCATCTACCCTACCGTACCTTGTTTCATATCCATTCTTTCTTTAAAATAGTGATGGTGTTACAGTCTGTTAAAAGGGAATAAAACAATTCCTCAGGAACGATGTATCCACAATTTCCGTAAGGAGGAACCTTCTTCCTTACTAAAAAAACTTGTATATTTAATATAATTTGTTATAGTGTAGGTAGAGTTTTTAACTAGAAAATGAGGGGTTCCTATGTGGGAATTATTGCTTGACTTTGATTATCAAACCTTTCTTAACGCAATGATGGCTGGATGTATTCTCGCCCTCTTTATTCCTGTTTCAGCCATTTATTTTATTCATAAAAATGACTTTTTTACGCAAGGCAAAGGGCAGGATGCTCACCAAATCCTGCAACTGAAGCATGCATATATATCTGCAGAATTTTTTGAATGCAGAGGAATTCAACGTTTTTTTATAGTGATTCGCAGAAAAGAGTCTCCTGATGACTCAGATGAACCAGCTTCCCTTCTCGTTGTTTAGATCAATTAAACAAAACGAGGAGGAAATATATTGAAGAAAAATATGATCGTAATTGTTTCAATACTTACACTTATGTTAACTGGTTGCCAAGCTACTTCTGGATCAGGTGATGGATTTTTCCAAACATTCCTGATTAATCCGTTGATTTGGCTGCTTGAATTCAATGCTCAGCTATTCCATGGAAATTACGGGTTAAGCATCATCTTAGTAACACTACTCATTCGCATTCTCATTCTTCCTTTAACAATGAAGCAGTACAAAACACAGCTTCATATGAAGGGTAAAATGGACAACTTAAAACCTGAGATGGCGGCCATTCAAGAAAAAATCAAACAAACAAAAGATCCAGTAAAAAAACAAGAACTTCAAAAAGAAATGATGGCATTGTACCAAAAACACGGAGTCAACCCTTTAAATATGGGCTGTCTGCCTATGTTAATTCAAATGCCGATTTTGATGGGCTTTTATTATGCCATTAAAGCATCACATGAGATTGCGACACATAGCTTCCTATGGTATAACCTTGGACAGGCAGATATGATCATGGCCGTAATTGCAGGTGTGATTTATTACCTACAATTCAAGGTTTCCCTAAAACAAATGCCTACTGAACAACAAAAGAACATGAAGTTCATGGGCTTACTTTCACCCGTTATGATTCTCTTTGTTTCGTTTTCAGCACCTGCAGCTTTGCCTCTCTATTGGTCAGTTGGAGGACTATTCATGATCATTCAAACGTACACATTACAAAAATTATATAAACGCGAACCGAAACAAGAAGTACTCATTTCTCCTGAAACGTTAAAAGACTAATGAAATGAGCACGTTATATCGATTCATCCACTGATATTTACTTAGCTAAAAAACCCGACTTTATCTCAAGTCGGGTTTTTGTCATATCGTTTAGTTAAGAGTCGGTTTGGCAATTTTCGAAAAGAACGCCGTTACATAATCAAAGTCTGTATAAAAAAACAACAGAAGATCATCAGGCTTTGAAAGTTCCCACGCTTCGTGGTACGCATCAGGTTCTTTTGGAACAATAAGTACATTTTGCTTATTCATATGCTTTGCGATCGCAGTTTCTTTCATTATATTAGCAACTTCCAATGGCTCTCTTCCTCGAAGATTATCATCCTCCTTCAACAAGAGGATATCTGAATGCTTGCTTAGTAACGCTGCCATTTTTCTTAGATCATCATCTTTCCGATCACCAGGTCCAGCAATCACAGACACAACTCTCCGTTTAGCGAAGTTTTTAACGGTATCAAATATCGCAGCGAGGCCACTTACATTATGTGCATAGTCAATTATTATTTTCCTCCCATTTAATTCCCTAATATTAAATCGACCCTTTGAAAGTTCACTATCTGGATAAAAACATAACGCTCTTTCTCGTAACTGATCCATCGGGACGCCTTGTGAATAGGCAGCAGCTAATGCTTGAAGCAGATTTGATAGATTATGTTTTGCCGTACCATTAATCGTAATTGGAATATCGCTTCCTAACAGAAAACGTTCTTTTTTCCCCCCAGACGCATACATAATCCAACCAGAATTATTTACATACCAAACTACCGCCCCTTCTTGCAGCGCTTTTTTCACAAAACGATTATGCTCAGTAAGTGATGTATAAATAATTTGTCCTTTACTATGTGAACTCATCTTGGCAACTTGCGAATCTTCAGCATTTAATATGCAGTATCCTGTCTCATGCACCACTTCAGCAATTAGTCGTTTCAGCTTTACTAATTGTTCAAACGTAACGATGCCATCACTACCAAGATGATCTTCAGCTACATTTGTTATAATGCCAACATCACAATGCCTAAAGGCAAGCCCCTCCCGTAAAATACCGCCTCGTGCAGTTTCAAGAACCGCATAATCAACATTCGGATTTGCTAACACTTTACTCGCACTTATCGGTCCGCTACAATCTCCTTCATCTATACATTGACTGCCAATGTATACACCATCAGAATTCGCCATTCCTACTGTTCGTCCGTCTTCAGACAAGAAATGAGAAACGAGCCTTGCTGTTGTCGTTTTACCATTCGTACCGGTTATCGCAATAATCGGGATCGCGGCTTCCGTTCTTTCTTTAAAAAGATAATTCACAATGGCTGCCCCAACATCTCGCTTTTTTCCCTCACTTGGATAATGATGCATTCTAATGCCGGGTGCTGCATTGACCTCAATAATAGCTACTTCATCTTGATTTAAAGGTTTTGAAATATCCGGACAAATCAAATCTATCCCTGCTATATCTAGATTAATTGCTTTTGCTGCCGACACGGCTATCTCTTTAATAGTAGCGTGCACTTGATCTGTTACATCAATTGCTTTTCCACCAGTTGACAAATTTGCGTTCCCCACTACTTGAATAATGTCACCTTTTTCTGGAATGGATTGCAAAGACAAATTCATTTTTTCTAAATAACATATAACAGAGTGAGCTAAAGGGATTTTTGTCATTGGTTTTTCATGATCGTCGCCTCGAAGCGGGTTTTTATTTTCCAATTCAATAAGCGCTTGGATTGTATCAGTACCATTTCCTATAATAAAAGGGGGAATTCTCATACTCGCCGCAACAAGTTGACCATTTACCACAAGAAGCCGATAATCGTGTCCTTCGTAATAGCGCTCGATAATATATGACTCTCCTTGCGGTTCAAGACAATTGACAACATTGAACAATTGTTCACGATTCTTAATATTCGTCATCACCCCTTGTCCTTGTCGCCCCTTTAGTGGTTTAAGGACAAGGGGATAGCCGATTAAATCAGCCTTCTGGAAGATTTCCTCGAGCGTCTGGGCGACCACCCCAATCGGCACTGGCAAACCGCAACTTGTTAAAATATCCTTGGTCATTTGTTTATCACAGGATTGTTCAACAGCTAAATTTGAGGTTTGGCTCGTAATCGTAGCTTGGACAAACTTTTGCCTCGAACCAGTACCAAGTCTCAATAAACTATCGTCCCCTAGTTGCTGAACAGGAATCTCTTCCTGTAGAGCTGCTTGATAAATAGCTTCGGTACTTGGACCTAATTTATTCGAATAGTATAGTTCCGCAATTTCATCCACGTAAGATTCAATTTTTACAGGTTTTGAATTCGAGAGGATGCTCTCGACGATTTTCACTGCAGAATTAAATGCACAAAGACCTGATTGCTCCTCTTTATAGCTATACGTAACATAATAGATACCTGGATTTTCCCCTGCAATGGTTTTCCCGCGTCTTACTTCAATTCCTGCTAAATTTTGTAGCTCAATGGCTATATGCTCTAAGATATGTCCCATCCAAGTACCTCGCTTGAGACGATCAAAGAAACCACCAGTATAGCCTTTAGAACATGTATGAGAAAGAAGTGAAGGGATCGATTCCATCAATGCTTCGTTGAATCCTGGTATGATATCTGAAGGCTGATATTCCAATTCTTCAATATCCAACTCGATAAGCAAGGTAGGCGAATATGAAAAGTAATTTGGCCCCTTTAAATATCTGACTCGATTAATCTTCATTTCTTCTTCCCCTTTTTTATGAGTTGTCTTTTTAATAAATCAAAGTGATATCCTTTTGTAAGTGTATGAAGTGCGAAGTTAGAAATCGTTAATTCCTCACTTCCGTTTTCTGAAGCTATGATATCTACAAAATCACTATTTCTACCATCAATGACTAATACTTGATGCTCACCAAACACTTCAAATTGATCGTCCTTGACAAGGATAGCTGTATTTTCATCTATCCCAATCCCGATAACTTCCCTATTTTCCGCAATGACACTCAGCAAGCGATCGAATCTTCCTCTTTGAGAAAAATGTTGATCAATGATGAACTTGTCGAGAAATCCAAATCCCGCTCCGAGTTCAACTTTCAATTTATCATCGTCAAGTTTCGTATCCGAAGCAACAATCATTTGATGTGCCATAATGGATGCACCAGCACTTGTTCCACCTAGAATCAATCCATTTCTCCAAGTGTCCATTAATGCATCATGAAGGACTGTACCTCTAATAATGTCTGCGAGTCGACTTTGATCCCCACCTGTAATAAATACAGCCGCAAGTGATGCGATTCGTGCCCGAATTTCAGGAGAATTAGCTTCTGCTCTATTTGTAATGGACAATATATCAATATCCTTAACATCTAATTGATGAAAGGTGCGAATATAGTCTTCACACACCTCTTCTGGAATCTCACTTGCTGTTGGGATAATTCCAATTGCTCCTGATCTTCCCTTAGCCAAATCGACAAACAAATTTAATACTTCTCCTTGCGGACACTTTTTTTCAGCTCCACCAATTATTAATAACTCACCAACACTCATGAATTTTGATCACCTTTATAAAATAATTTGTTTTCCAAATACCCATCATGTACTTCTTTTGAAAAAATCATACCTATCTATTATGATTTTTCGTATTAAAAATATGCATGTAAAATCAGAAATTTTATAAATCTAGTGGTTTGGAATTTTTTTTATGAGGAAGAATACGTGTGAATAGGATACAAGGACTAGGTAAATTGGCAGTATCGTTCCAAAAATCAAAATAAAGGAGAAAACAGCTTTGGCTAAAGGTAAAGAGATAACAAATCATTCCAAAATAAAAAAAGAAGTACGGATGAGTTATAAATGGCTATGTATGATATTGATTTCTGTTCTATCATTAACAGCGTTTAACACAAACCATACTGTAGTTGATGGCATGAGTCATGAAAAACTAAATAAAACAAAGGAAAATACTGCAAACTCATTTCCGACAGTTACAGCTAATTCTAAACCTACTATCAGGAATGGCCACTTAAATTACGGACTCTCATCCGATACTCCTTTTACAGGTATTCTAAGCTATTTATTATATTCGGGTAATCCAGATTCATTAATATTACAATTCTTTGATGAAAGTTTATTACAAACAGATGAGAACTATACGTTTAATAATGAGGGTGCTGCAATATACGAAATGTCTGAAGATAATAAAACGATCACATTAACGATTAAAGATCATGTAAAGTGGCATGACGGAGCACCTGTCACAGGTGCGGATTTAGAATATGCATTTCTTGTAATCGGTAGTCCGGACTATACAGGTGTCAGATATGATAAACAAATGCAAATGGTTGCAGGTATGGAAGCATACCATGCAGGAAAAGTAGAGTACATTTCTGGCATTAAAGTAGACGGCCCAAAAATCTCCATTACTTATAAAGAAGCGAATCCATCCTTACTTACAGGCGGTGTTTGGACATATCCGATGCATAAAGAATATTTGAAAGAGGTAGCCATCGCTGACTTGGAAGCTTCTGATAAAATCCGGAAAACTCCGATTGGTTTCGGACCATTTCAAGTAAATAAAATTATTCCTGGTGAAGCAGTCGAGTTTGTTGCGAATAATGAATATTGGCAAGGAAAACCTCAACTCGGAAGTATTACACTTAAAGTGATTAACCCTGACTTAGCGGTTAAAGCTATCGAAACAGGCGAATTAGATATTGTTGAAATTTCAGCTGATCAATATGATCAAGCTAAAAAATTGCAGAACATTGAAACGCTAGGATATATTGGATTTTCCTATTCATATATCGGCTTTAAATTAGGGCACTTTGACGCAATAACTAAAACAACAAAAATGGACAATCCCAAAATGGCTAACATAAAACTTCGTCAAGCAATGGCCTATGCGATCGATAATAAATCTGTTGGAGAAAAAGTTTATAAGGGACTTCGTTCCCCTGCCCACACTGTAATTCCAGCGATCTCTCACTATCATAACTCCGATATCACAGGATATTCACTACATCAAGAAAAATCAAAACAACTATTGGATGATGCGGGTTATATAGATATAGATGGGGATGGGATACGTGAAGATTTAAAAGGAAAGAAATTTACGATCCATTTTGCTTCTATGAATGGAGATGCGAATTCAGAGCTACTTGCACGCTATTATATTCAACAATGGGGTGATATTGGTTTGGATGTTCAACTCGTTGATGGACGCCTTCAAGAGTTTAACTCATTTTATGATATGGTAGAATTGGACGATCCGAAAATTGATATTTACCAAGCAGCATGGCAAACAGGTTCTGATCCAGACCCATCTGGAATCTGGGATAAAAACTCAGATTATAACTATACACGTTGGGTGAATGATAAAAGTCAAGAATTACTGGCAAAAGGATTGTCTCCTGAAGCCTTCGATGAAAAATACCGTAAAGATGTTTATGATGAATGGCAGCAACTTGTTCATGATGAAGTACCAATGATTCCTACTTTATACCGTTATAATCTCGCCGCTGCAAATCTACGTATTAAAAATTTCGACTTCAAATTTACTGACTGGTCTAAAGTTGCTGTAACTGCTGTAAATGCTGTAAGATAAAGTGATACTTCATATAATAGTGTAACGTAAAGAAAGGTGTTTTTTTAATGGTCAAAGTAATAAATAATCAAGAAATTGTACAATACATAAAGGATCTTGTTTCCATTCCAAGTCCTTCAGGTTATACAGAAGCAGCAATCTCATATGTAGAAAAGTTCATGGTTAATAGGAACATTCCCTATATTATTTCAAACAAAGGCGCCTTGATCGCAACAATTAAGGGAGTAAATGATAGTAAGCATCGACTATTAACCGCACATGTGGATACACTTGGAGCGATGGTGAAAGAAATTAAGAGTAGCGGGCGTCTAGTTTTGAGCATGATTGGTGGATTTCGCTGGAATTCTGTTGAAGGAGAATACTGTAAAATCCACACAGCAGACGGAAAAGTTATCACAGGTACAATCTTAATCAATCAAACATCGGTTCATGTGTACAAAAATGCAGGTGATGCAAAACGAGACGAAACGACAATTGAAGTGCGAATCGATGAAGTAGTCAAAACAAAGGCTGAAACAGAAGCAATTGGCATCTCTGTTGGCGATTTCGTGTCATTTGAACCACGTGTAGACGAAACAGAAAGCGGCTTTTTGAAATCTAGACACTTAGATGACAAAGCAAGCGTTGGCATCTTGTTACATTTGATCGATATCATTCAAAAAGAAAAAATCACCCTTCCCTTTACAACTCATTTCCTTATTTCAAATAATGAAGAGATTGGATATGGTGGGAATTCCAATATCCCGCCTGAAACAGTTGAGTATATTGCTGTTGATATGGGGGCAATCGGAGACGGTCAGGCAACGGATGAATACAGTGTTTCTATTTGTGCTAAAGATTCTTCAGGACCTTACCATTACAAACTTCGGCAGCATCTAATTGAGGTAGCGAAGAATAATAATGTGGATTATCGGGTCGATATTTACCCTTATTACGGTTCAGATGCATCAGCGGCAGTACGTGCTGGTTTTGATATTGCTCATGGATTAATCGGCCCTGGCATTGATGCATCACACGCATTTGAAAGAACGCATATTTCCTCATTGAAACATACAGCAACTTTACTTTATCACTATTTGCAATCTGAATTAATTTAAAGAAAGCTGCAAATAACGAGTTTTCACCTTTAATACGACAGCGGCGGTTGTATTTACAGTTTTTTTCTTAATTTTTTGGCAGGATTTGAAGGACGACGTGTAAAGGTAATTTCTTTTAATACGTCATCCTTCATACTTTCAAATACAATCGCTATTTACTTCATTTGGAACCCTCATATTTCAACCTCTTCTTTGTCTTGCGTCAGCTGCACGTTTTAAGGCTTGTCCCATAAAATTTATACTTAGCATTAATACTAGAATCATCATTGCAGCAGGTAACCAAATCCACCATTTGTTTTCAAGAACATCTGGGTTTCTTGCATAACTAATTAAAGTCCCTAGACTTGGTGTACTTTCAGGTAAACCGAAACCTAAGAAAGTCAATGCCGTTTCAAGACCTATATTACCTGCTAAATTCAATGTGAAGTTCACAATAATAATAGAACTTATATTAGGTAAAATATGCGAAAGGATAATTTTCCAATGTGGTGTTCCCAAAGTTCGTGATGCTTGTACATACTCCAATTCCCGCTCAGCCAAAGTTTTCGAACGGATTAGTCTGGCTTTCCCTGTCCATAAAAAGATGGACATAATCAAGATAAAATTTGTGACAGTAAACTTCGGTACAACTGTAACAAATACAATAATCATCATCGTTGAAGGAAGTGACATGATAAAGTCGATCGCACGCATGATTACGTTATCAACAACTCCCCCAAAATAACCAGCTATTAGCCCGGCACTTAAACCTATGAATGCTGTTAAAGATGTAATGCACAAACTAATTGTGAACGAGTTACTTGTACCAAAAATAAGTTGTCCTAATATATCCCGTCCAGCATAATCCGTTCCTAACAAATTTCTTTCAGAAGGCGAGAGATAAATGGAGTAAATATCCACTCGGGCGATCGCCTTTTGATCCATCATAAAGGATGCTATATAGACACTTACCAACAATATTAGGAGAAAGAATAGGGAACCGAAAGCAAGTCTATCTTTTTTTAATTCCTGCCATATAATCTTAATTCCTGATGGACTCCTTTTTGCTAGTTGAATATTATTTACTGATTCTCCCTTCATCTCCAACAGCTTTCCCCTCCCTATTCCACCCGTATACGAGGATCAACTAAACTTAATATGATGTCCGAGAGAAGAGTACCAAGTAAAGTTGCAAACCCTAGCATCATAACAATCGCAGTGACAACACTGAAATCCCTTAGCCCAATAGAACTGATAAATAATTGGCCAACTCCAGGATAACTAAAAATTGTTTCAATAATGACAGTGCCACCGACTAATCCAGTAATTTCATATCCTAAAAAGGCCGCAATTGGTAATAAGGAGTTTCTTAGAATGTGGCGTGTATAAATTTTATTATCTGGAATTCCTTTTGATCTTGCAGTTCGTGTATAATCTTTGAACTTGTTATCAATAATTTCATTTCTTAAATACTGAACGGTGCCAACAGTGGCAATCAGAGCTGTACTCAATGCCGGGAGGATGACGTGATGGAGTTTACTTACATAATACGCAAATGTCTGAGCATCAACTTTAGAGCTCACACTACCTCCAGTTGGAAACCAACCAAATGAAAAGCCAAAAACGAATAACATGATAAGGGCAAAGATAAAAAGGGGTGTCGCAAATCCTAAATAATTATAGCCAGTCACTATTTTATCAATCCACGTGTCATTGTAGCGACCACTGAGGATTCCCATCGGAATAGCAAATAAGTAGGTAAGGAGTAGTGTTATTAGTGCTAAAAATACAGTATTCCAGATTCTTTCTGCAATCACCTCTGTTACTGGTATTTTGTGAGTATACGATTTACCAAAATCACCGTGGACAATACCGGAAATCCATCTCCCATATTGTTCATACCAAGGATCATTCAATCCTGCTTTTTCCCTTAATTCGTAAATCCGTTCTGGACTTATTCTTGGATCCATAGATATTCCTGTTAAAGCATCCCCAGGCATTTGTTTTGCCAATGCAAAAACAATTAAGCTTAGGATAAATAACTGAGGAATCATCACGAAAAAACGTCTAAGAATAAACTTCCACATGATCCCTCCACCTCCTATCGTAACGCGACTCTATGCGTGTTGGAGATTGGTTTTAAGTCGTAAGCCCTCCCCAGATCATCAAAATATTTAGAATGGTTTTGCTTATACTCTTTCGCAACCCTTTTCCTTAGGTTCGTCTTTTTCTCTCGCATTTCATGATTTAAATCTGGTATAGAGGCGATCAATCGTTTCGTATAAATATGCTGTGGATTTTCGTATATCTCTTCACTAATTCCTTCTTCTACTAAACGACCACGATACATTACTCCCATTCTGTCACATATATGTCGAATCACACCTAAGTCATGTCCTATAAATAAATACGTTAATTTAAACTCTTCTTGAAGATCTTGGAGGAAGTTTAACACTTGGGCTTGTACAGAAACATCCAAGGCAGAAACTGGTTCGTCAGCAATAATTAATTTAGGCTTTAGAGTAAGAGCTCTTGCGATTCCGATTCTTTGACGCTGTCCACCAGAAAATTCATGCGGGTATTTATACATCGAATCTGGGCTTAAACCTACCTTATCCAAATACTTCTGAATCATTTTCTTTTCTTCTCCTACAGACAAACGCTCGTAATTCCGCAGGGGTTCAGCAATAATATCAACAACCCGCTTTTTTGGGTTGAGTGATGAATATGGATCTTGAAAAATCATTTGAATATCTTTTCGAAATGGCTTCATTTGCCCAAAAGACAACCTCGAGAGATCCTGTCCTTCAAATAATATCCGGCCTGACGTAGCATCGTTTAGTTTCACAACTGCTTTCCCGGTCGTTGATTTTCCACTTCCAGATTCACCAACAAGGCCGTATGTTTCCCCTTCATTCAGTTCAAAACTAACACCATCAACTGCCTTTACATAATCAACGATTGTTCTAAAAAAGCCACCACGGATTGGGAAATGAACTTTTAAATCGTCTATTTTAAGTAATCCCATTAGTTATCTCCCCCCTTTGCAATCCTTTAAAGTAAAAATGTTTATAGCATGTGCAACGTACCCAATGATCGGGAGCAACTTCATGTAATTCGGGTGATTTCTCGTGAGCATTGCAAGGAATCCATGGAATCCGGGGACTAAACCTGCAACTCTCTCGATTCATATTTACAATCGACGGTACAATTCCATCGATCACATGTAATCGTTTTTTGTTTGTTGCTTGTGATGGAATAGATTTCAATAATGACCTCGTGTATGGGTGCAAAGGTTTGGTAAATATTTGTTTGACAGTACCCATCTCAACAACTTGTCCAGCATACATGACAATGACTCTGTCTGCTACTTCTGCAACAACACTCAAATCATGAGTAATCAGGATAATTCCCATTTTCGTTTCTTTCTGAATGGATTTAAGCAATTCTAAAATTTGTGCTTGTATTGTTACATCTAATGCAGTAGTAGGCTCATCAGCTATTACTAGTGATGGGTTACAGGCAATAGCAATGGAAATCATCACCCTTTGCCTCATTCCACCTGATAATTCGTGAGGAAATTGATCATAAGTACGCGTTGGAGACGGAATGCCTACTTGTGTTAATAGCTCTATCGTTCTTAATCTTTTCTTTTCTTTTGATAGTTTTGTATGAAAAGTCAAGTTTTCTTCAATTTGATCTCCAACTGTCATTAAAGGATTCAAAGCAGTTAAAGGTTCCTGAAAGATGATCCCTATCTCTTTTCCACGTATTTGATTCATTTGCCCTTCTGAAATTGTAACGATATTTCTTTCTCTATATTTGATTTCTCCTTCGATCTTCGTCCGTTGATTATTATGCAATCTCATAATCGATAGAGCTAATGCACTCTTTCCACATCCTGATTCGCCAACGACTGCCACGATTTCATTTTCACTTACTGAAAATGAAACATGATCCACCGCCATATAATACTTATCTTTTATTTTAAACGATGTGGTTAGATTCTCTATTTGCAAGATTGGTTTCTCCATTGACATTGCCCCACCTTCATTGTCAATATTCAGTATGAACACAAGCTCTACTCAACGAGGAGCGTTTGTAAATCCCTTTCTTTATTACAAACTAGATTGGATTTACAAACTCTTAAAGTGCGATTTTTACGCTTCATTATGATTTTATAATTTCCTATTCTTATCTTTATGTATACAGCTTTAATATAGAACATTCTCATAATTTTAATTCTCTAGTAAATCACGACTTCAATACAAACTCTTCTTTTGTGTACTCATTAAAAACCTAATCATGCACGCTAGAATGATGAATGAATGCACCTTTTATTAGAGATACTCTATGGACTCGAAAGATATTTTCTGGCAAACGATTCATTCTCCATAACAAAAGCGACCTTTTTAGGTCGCTTTTATTTTTATAGTTGGTTTGTCCCAAAGATAGCAGCAATTTCTTTTGTACCTACTCTTCGTTTCTTCCTCGCTTCTGCTCTAATCACAGCTGATTCATATAGTTTTATCTCCATCTCAGACTGTGGAATAATACTAGGCACAAGAGTTGGCTTTTCGTTTTCACCAAGAGCAACAAATGTCAAAAATGAAATCACGCATAAATTTCGGGTCCCTGATAGTAAATCTTCTGCAATTACTTTGACAACTACTTCCATCGATGTTCTTCCTGTATAAGTGACAAATGCTTCTAAACAGACCGCATTGCCTTCGTAGATTGGATGGAGAAAGTCTACAGAATCGGTTGATGCCGTTACAACCGATCTTCTTGAATGCCGCATAGCTGAAATAGCCGCTACATCATCAATATAAGCCATTAATTTCCCACCAAACATCGTTCCATTATTATTCGTATCAGGCGGTAAAACAAGGCTTGTTTTTACCACAAGAGAATCACTGCAATATTTCTGTTCTTCCATTATCCAAACTCTCCTGTCCAATTAAATCTCTTTTTACAAGCGTGGCCATTTTCCTCGATATAATTCTTTCAAATAGTAGCAAGACGTTCATTTAAAAATAAAGAAACTCGTTTTAAACCAAACAATTTTCTCGTGAACATACTCACTTCCACTCTCTTATTTTACTTTACATCTATCATAAATACCCGAACTACGTAAAGTTAAATATTCTGTACGACGGAACACTGGGGGATTCATTTTCTTAGAGGATCTTTTAAGAAACTAGATATTCGATTTATCAATAATCTAGATATATATCCAAACTAAAAAAAGAAATATTACACTACCATTCATTTTATAGTTCAAGTATGATATGCTTACAAAAAAATATTTTTCATTCACCAATAAGGGGTATTGCACATGGATCATTCATTACAATTTCGACTTGCTTCATTAGAGGATCTACCAAGAATAGTGGAAATTTACAATTCAACCATCGCTTCGAGAATGGTAACGGCTGACACTTCGCCGGTATCTGTCCAATCAAGACTCGCTTGGTTTCATGATCACATTCCTGATAAAAGACCATTATATGTAATAACAATAGATGATCGGACTGCTGGTTGGCTAAGCTTTCAATCGTTTTATGGGAGACCTGCCTATAACACAACTGCTGAAATAAGTATCTATTTGGACGATTCGTTTCGTGGGAAAGGTCTTGGTGGACTTGCTATCCAGAAAGCCATTGAGCTATGTCCTTCTTTAGACATCGCTACAATCCTCGGATTCGTATTCGGTCACAATACACCAAGCATTAAATTATTTGAGAAATTCGGGTTTGAAAGATGGGGAAATCTTCAAAAAATTGCCTTGCTAGACGATATTGAACGAGATTTAATCATTTTAGGAAAAAGAGTGCTACACGAAAAAGGATAAAATCAAACAAAGGATGTCCAAAGGAATCTTCATCCCCGCAAACTGCGACATACAGTCTATATACATGTTATTTTCACATAATACTGTGTGTTGAAGTACGGGGTCTACCCTTTCGAGACATCTTCTTCTCTATTTAGCCTACCTCGAAACATCATCTAATACTCTTCACTATATTGCGCATCCGTGAGAGGCGTAATATTGAAGATATTTATTAATATGTCAAGCTCTTGGCTCGCTCTAATTGTTTGTTTATTCGAAAGTCCAAATCCCTTTGCTAGTTTAATCATTTCTTCACGCTTTTGTTCAATTTCATTGGATAATTGAACGAAAGATTTCATCACTACCTCACACTCCATCAGCTATTTTGACTTATTGTAAAATAAGTCTAGAGTTATCATCAAATAAAAGCAATATTTTACAATCAAAGTTTTACTTCATTAATCTAGAATTCGCAAATTAGACACATTTTATACAACTCATATATTATTTTTTCAATTTAATCTAAACAAATTCTATAGTACATTCGCGCAATGAAGCATTCAATCAAAAATAGCAAAAAGGATGTCCCAAAAGTAAAAGATCTGCCCCCGTAACTCCTACTTACAGTTTAAATGAAGTGTAAGTAGGAGTTACGGGGGCAGACTTCTTTTGGACATCCTCTTTTATTAAGATTACTACCAGATTATATTTGGTAATTACTCTTCTGCTAAGTGACAATATTTTTAGTTGAAGAATACTCTTTATTTTGAATTTGTTCAAATTCTCTCTCTAGAATACTCAAGGGAACATCATAAAAATGTTTTTGATCGGATGTTTTATACACGCCACGGGATAATAATTGTTCGATTAAAAACGCTTTTTTTTCCTCAACCATCTGCAGTAACTTTGCCATTCTATACACCTCTTGCTTCATTTATTAGACAATTATTTCACAAGCTTATTTCAATATGAATTTCTTCAACAAACTTTATATACCATTCCTAAGTGTACTTCAAACATTATTTCAGTAAATTAAAATTTTCATTTCTACGTGCTTATTCATAAAGTGAATCTTCAATCAGTTGGGGTTTTGACTTTCCGTTCATGCGGGATAAATGCGACAAACGATAGCCACACTGTACAGTTGAGATTACTACCAACAAATCCAAACAATAAAAAGCCTCTTCTTAAACAAGAAGAGGCTGAGGTTTACGTCCGTTCGACTCTTCTTATCTTCCAAGCCTTCGCTTGTTGGATGTGGCACAGTGCTCAAAGTTGAGTCTGTTGCCGAGGTATCGCAGGGCCAAATCCCTCCACCTCTCTGGATAAGAATGATATATAATTGATGTTAATGCCATTATACGTTTTATTCCAAATAAAGTCAATGGTCCTATTTTGCTAATCTTGCAAAACAGTGTTCTTCGTTTCTTTCCCCCAAATTAACACGACAATTGCTCCAATTAAAATTGCAATTGTAAAAATTGTAAAAATCACACTAAGCGCAGTACCCGCTGCAACGAAATATCCGATGAGAAGCGGTCCCAAAACTCCCCCAACTCTTCCAGCAGCAGCCGCCATACCAGCGCCGGTACCACGAATCATTGTCGGATATTGCTCAGGGGTATATGCATAAAGTGCCCCCCAAGCTCCTAAATTAAAGAATGACAACAGCATACCTGACGTGATGAGCATCGGTAGTCCCTCTGCCGCGCCAAAGAAATACGCACTTACAGCTGTTCCAGTTAAATACGTGACAAGAACGAACTTGCGGCCCATTCTCTCGATAAACCATGCTGCAGTAAAATATCCAGGGAGCTGAGCTAAGGTCATAATCAATACATATTCAAAGCTCTTGATTAAACTAAATCCTTTCATCACCATAACACTTGGAAGCCATAAGAACATCCCATAATAAGAAAACACGACACAAAACCATAGAATCCATAATACAAGCGTTTGTTTTCTATGTTCTCTTGCCCACACACTTTTGATATTTTGCATAATCGTTGGCTTAGCTTTGATTTCAAGTCCGACATACTTCGGTGAATCCGGTAGATGTAAGCGTAAATAAAGGGCATAAAACGCTGGGAGAGCACTTAAAATCAAAGCGATTCTCCACCCGTACCCCGGAATAACGAAATAGGAAATTAAAGCAGCAATAAGCCAGCCTAATGCCCAAAAACTTTCGAGTAGAACGACCACTTTTCCTCGATTTTTGGCAGGTACGCTTTCTGAAACAAGTGTTGAAGCGACCGGAAGCTCTCCACCTAGTCCCATACCGATAAGAAAACGAAGTACTAAAAATAAAGCCAATGATGTAACGAGAGCCGATAAGCCACTGCCAATTGAAAAAAGCAGCAAGGTAATGATAAAAACTTTCTTCCTTCCAATACGGTCAGCCATAATTCCGAAAAGAAAGGCACCAAATACCATTCCTATCGAATTAATACTACCGATCCACCCTACTTGTTGAGTTGTCAAACCCCATTCTGCTTGTAATGCCACCACAATAAATGACAGCATACCCACGTCCATTGCATCAAACATCCAACCGAGTCCAGCAACGCCAAGTAACCTACGATTAGAAATCGTTTTTGTATTTCCCTCCATGACAGTCCTCCTGAACAACCTCTTAACTATAAATACTTCGTTATTTTACCATAAATTGATCAACCATTGTCTTTATTTTCTTTTTCATAAAGATCCTCTGGAAGCAATTTAATGAACGGACTTATCTCACTAGTGAAACATATACATAATTCATGCATAGCACGAGTACAGGATGTGTAGAGCAGTTTTCGTTCACTTTCCAGACCGTATTGATCCTTCGATGCATCATAAATAATGACCGCGTCAAATTCTATTCCTTTTGCCAAATAAGAAGGGATAATCATAACTCCATCAGTAAATGTAGTTTTCCCTACGCCAATTCTGTTAAGTTTCATTTTCTCCTTTAATGCTTGATATGCAAAACTTGTTTCTGCTTGTGTTTTACAAATGATCGCAATCGTTTTATGCCCAGATTCTATAAATTCCTTTGTTTTCTTCAAAACCTTCGATATAAGATACTCCTGATTTTGGCAATGTACGATGACAGGCTTTTTTCCTTCTCGATTAAAAGGTTCAATTTGGCTACCGTCCAAAAGCAGACTTTTTGTGAATGTAACAATTTCCTTCGTTGAACGATAGCTTCTATTCAAAATCACCTTTTCAGTTTCGTTTTTCTCGAACAAAAGAGTCAAAATGTCTAAACCTGCATTGTTTCCATGCGCATAGATTGTTTGGTTAAAGTCACCCAAAACTGTCAGTTTACTTTTTGGAAATAAATTCTTTAAAAAAGCAAACTGAAATGGCGAATAATCCTGAGCCTCATCAATGAAAAGGAACCGAATTTGTGAATTGGTCGCGAAACCTTCCAATTTTTTTTTCATATATAAAAAAGGTGTCGCATCTTCATATAATAATCTTCCTTGATCAAGCTCATTCATTGTTAAACTTTTGATATTTTCCCAATCGGCAACTGGCCATTCTGTTTCTAACATTTTTTTATAAATGGAACGAACATCAAGAAAGGCAAGAGACTTTATTTTCTTGTACAAAGGCTTAAATCGCTTTTTCACGACATACTCGCTAAGGATTCGTTGCTCGCGTTCTCCTTCATCAAATGAATCTCGTTCATGTTCTTCGTGATTATTTGCGATCCGATAGCTTCTGAGATAGTCTTCTTTTTCTAAGTATTGTATTTCTTCTTCAACCCATGCATCTTTTCTCTCTATTTTTTCAAGCTTCTTGATTTTTTTCAACAACCATTCAGAAACAAGCTGCAAACGATTAGGAATCGATTTTTCACTACCTAGTTCATAAAAGTACTTTGAAATTTCCATCGCTGACACAAGGAGTTTTCCTCGGATTTTAATATTTTTGAATACTAATCCTTCACACTTCAATGCTTCCAAATATTCATTTATACCCTGTAAATAATTGAGTGATGATTTATATTGAATACTATTCAATCTAGTTGAATACTTCAGATTCCCGTCATTATTCAGCACGAATTCTAGTTGATCGAATACATCTTCAACTTCAAGATTTTCTCCGAGCATCGCAAGCAAATATTGTTGAAAGGTCGTCTGCTGCATATTGTCTTCACCGAGCTCTGGCAACACATTGGCTACATAACTATTGAAAAGGGGATTTGGCGAAAACAATAATATATTCTCAGCACTCATTCCTTCACGATATCTGTACAATAAATAGGCAATTCTTTGCATAGCCGCAGATGTTTTCCCACTCCCAGCTGCACCTTGGACAAGTAAGAGACGACTCTTTTCATTACGAATAATAATATTTTGCTCTCTTTGAATAGTCGCGACAATGCTTTTCATTTGTGTGTCCGCCTGCTTACCGAGAACTTCTTGAAGCAAATCATCTCGGATTGCTTCACCCGTATCAAACATTCCCTCTAAAACACCATTACGTATAATGTATTGACGTTTTAAAAGTAACTCCCCACTTACCTTTTCACTAGGTGCCGTATATGTGGCAGGGCCAGGTGAAAAATCATAATATACACTGGAGATTGGAGCACGCCAATCATAGATCAAAAATTCTTCATGCTCTTCATCATAAAAAGTGCCGATTCCGATATAAATCTGCTCACTTTCTTCCATGTCTTTTTCATGAAAATCAATCCTCGCGAAATAAGGAGATGATTGAAGACGATTCAAAACAGCTATTTGCTTCATTGAATGATTTTGTCTCCGCTCTCTTTCAGAAAGCAATTCTGTTTGCTGATTAATGCTCGCAACCGTTTCAATTGTTTCATCTTCATTTTCCACATTAACTGTAACATCTTCCCAAAAACGTTTGCGAAGTGATACTATATCTGTAGTTGCTTCACCTGCAGATTGTTTCAAATGCTGTTCCGACTTAGTTACTTTGTCAATCACAATCTCTATCCGCTCTTGCTCATATTCTCTTTCATTTTCCCAGTTCGTCATAAAGCACCCCTCCAATTTAGAAAAGCCTGCATCTTCTCAACCTTAAGGCATAGCATTGTTTGTATTTAGCCTGCTTTCGCAATAAACTTTAAATCTCAAAATAGCTATTGACAAACCGCTATATCTTATGTATGATTAAATAAGGATATTTATAATCTATTACCTGTTTAAACAATAGACTTTATTAGTATAACATCAGCTGTCCGCGTATACAACAGCTGTTTTTTTTATGTTTCCCCCTCATCTTTCCGCATATTTTAATAACTCGTAATCATACCTTTCCATATTTTAAATTGATATTCCAACAAAAACCATCGAATGATCACACAATCCAACATTATCCTTCCATTAATTTGTCATTTAATCGGTCATTCTATAATTTTTTATCGCAATTTCCTGATTTAAAAACCAAACAATTTACAGTATGATTGTGTGGGCGGGTTTTTGAAGAAGTCTTCAAAGTATACGTTTTCCATTACATCATGATTTGCAAAATACCAAACAATCATTCGAGGAGGGTATTCATGACAAATCTTACGCTAGAAATCAGTCAGAAATTGCAAACGTTTTTACAAAGTCCCAAAAAACTTTATATTAATGGGGAATTCGTTGAAAGTGTATCCAAAAAAACATTTTCAACCCCAAACCCTGCTACTGGCGAGAATTTGGCTGATGTGTATGAAGCAGACAAAGAGGATATTAGCCTAGCTGTCCATGCAGCCCGCAATGCCTTTGATAACGGACCTTGGTCACGTATGAGTGCAGCCAATAGAAGTAGGTTAATGTACAAGCTAGCTGATTTAATGGAAGAAAACAAACTTGAATTAGCACAATTAGAAACGTTAGATAACGGGAAACCAATAAATGAGACAACAAACGCAGACATCCCTCTCGCCATTGAACATATGCGCTATTATGCTGGCTGGTCAACGAAGATCGTTGGACAAACTATTCCAGTTAACGGAAATTTCTTCAACTACACCCGCCATGAAGCAGTCGGTGTCGTAGGTCAGATTATTCCTTGGAACTTCCCTTTACTTATGGCAATGTGGAAACTAGGTGCAGCACTAGCTACTGGATGCACAATCATATTAAAGCCTGCCGAACAAACTCCACTTTCCGCTATCTATTTAGCAGAGTTAATTGATGAAGCAGGGTTCCCAGATGGGGTCATCAATATTGTACCTGGATTCGGTGAAACAGCTGGACAAGCACTAGTTGATCATCCTCTTGTTGATAAAATTGCTTTCACAGGATCGACCGCGGTTGGTAAATCAATCATGAGGTCTGCTTCCTATTCATTAAAACGCGTTACACTTGAGCTTGGAGGAAAATCACCAAATATCATTCTTCCAGACGCCGATTTTTCAAAAGCAATTCCAGGTGCGCTTAATGGCGTCATGTTTAACCAAGGCCAAGTTTGCTGTGCAGGTTCCAGAGTATTCATCCAAAAGAAACATTATGATAATGTCGTTGCTGACATGGTTTCTCATGCTAAAAACATAAAACAAGGTATAGGTCTGGATCCAAATACCCAAATCGGACCTCTTGTTTCTCAAGTACAACAAGATCGTGTTCTTGGATATATCGAAAAAGGGTTAAGTGAAGGCGCAGAGGTACTTGTTGGTGGCGATAAACCCCAGGATGATGGCTATTTTGTATCCCCAACCATCTTCGCTTCCGTTCAAGACGACATGTCCATTGCAAAAGAGGAAATCTTCGGCCCAGTTATCGCAGCCATGCCTTATGAAGATTTGGATGATGTAATTAACCGGGCAAATGCTAGTGAATACGGACTAGCAGCAGGACTATGGACTCGTGATATTGCCAACGCTCATTACGTAGCAAGTAAGTTACGCGCTGGAACTGTATGGGTCAACTGTTACAATGCATTTGATGCTGCTTCTCCATTTGGTGGCTACAAGCAATCCGGCATGGGACGTGAAATGGGCTCCTATGCGTTAAATAATTATACAGAAGTAAAGAGCGTATGGGTGAACCTCGATAAGTAAATAAGTATCTCTAAGTGAGAATGAGTAAAAGGAAATAATTCTTCGTTCATTCATCGATAAAGATTTGTAACCTTTATATCGATGGATGAACAAAGTTTAATCCATTTATTTCATTCTCTTTTCTTCGATTTATGCAATATCAAAATAATTATTTATGCTTTCAATACCACTAATATAATTCTTAAAAAATCTCAAAACACCTCATTCTTTTTAAAACAATCCATTTTATCACATAAAATCATTGTTATTCAGTAGACTAAAACACATTCATCCAGCTATTACAAAATACGGATAATATTATTTTAATATAGAAATATCAGCGAAAGTGTTTAATTTTTTTAAAAAAAGTGTATATTAATACGTAGACTATTTTTAGTCAAAAAAATAACTGTATGTTAAAAATGCTCCATTAATTAATGATCGGAAGCTACTTTATTTTGTTTTCAAGATGTAAGCATGCAGTAAACCCATATGGGGGGGAGTTTATTTATGAATAGTAAAGACAAGGATGAGGTAATCCGGAGTGTTCCCCAAACCGGTTTCTTTGGACATCCTCGAGGGTTATTCACTCTCTTTTTCACAGAGTTTTGGGAACGATTTTCTTACTATGGTATGAGAGCCATCCTAATTTTCTACATGTACTATGAAGTAACCCAAGGTGGACTTGGTCTTGATCGTACTACCGCCAACTCTATTATGGCCATCTACGGCTCATTGGTGTATATGTCCGGTATTATTGGCGGATGGATTGCCGATCGCTTATTAGGGACTGCAAGAACGGTTTTTTATGGCGGAATTTTAATTATGATCGGCCATATTATCCTATCATTCCCTGGTAGTGCTACAGCATTATTTGTGTCGATGGCCTTTATCATTATTGGGACTGGTCTCCTCAAACCGAATGTATCTAGTGTTGTTGGCGATTTATACAGCGATAATGATATTCGCCGTGATTCAGGTTTTAGCATTTATTACATGGGGATTAACCTTGGTGGTTTTCTTGCACCATTAATTGTCGGAACAATTGGACAAACATATAATTTCCATCTCGGTTTCGGTATTGCAGCGGTTGGGATGTTTATCGGACTTATCGTTTATCTCGTTACTAAGAAGAAAAATCTTGGTCTTGCTGGGCAACATGTACCGAACCCACTTGCGAAAGAAGATCGATTCAAGGTATTTGGTTCAATTGGGCTCGGAGTAGTTATCATCGTGATACTTGGTGCCATTGGTATTAATACGGGGTACTTAACCATTGACCGCTTTATTTTCCTTGTAAGTATATTTGGAATCCTGATTCCAGCTGCGTTTTTCATTTTCATGTACCGCAGTCCGAAAACGAACTCAGATGAACGTTCCCGTTTGCTTGCCTATATCCCTTTATTTATTGCAGCGATGATGTTTTGGGCTATTCAGGAACAAGGTTCAAATATATTAGCCACATATGCAAACGATCGAACACAACTGGAATTTGCAGGAATCACACTGCAATCATCTTGGTTTCAATCGCTTAATCCATTATTCATTGTTTTCCTCGCACCAGTATTCGCGTGGATTTGGGTTCGTTTAGGCGATCGTCAACCTTCTACACCGAAGAAATTTTCACTCGGGTTGCTTTTCGCTGGTTTATCCTTTATTGTCATGATTTTCCCTGCATACTTAAACGGTACAGAAAGTCTTGCGAACCCACTATGGCTCGTACTTAGCTTTTTCCTAGTTGTACTTGGAGAATTATGCTTATCACCAGTAGGAATGTCAGCCACTACTAAATTAGCGCCATCCGCTTTCTCAGCTCAAACAATGAGCCTCTGGTTCCTGACAAATGCTTCAGCACAGGCCATTAACGCTCAAGTTGTTAAATTATATACAGAGAAAAATGAAATTCTTTATTTCGGTGTTATCGGCGGTATTTCCATTGCATTAGGAATTATTTTATTCCTCATCTCACCTGTCATTCAACGACAAATGAAAGGTGTTCGATAAAGTGAAACTTCCATCAGTGGGTTTTTTTTCATCTCCCACTGAGGGTTAGTTGAACCAATCGGGGATTTACAGGCTGTTTATCCCCACCTATTTATTTCTTGATTCTCTCGCAAAAATTGAGGTGGGGGGTGTTACAGCCTGTTAAACCGGGATAAATAACAAAGTAGGAGTAGCCTTCCTACGCAAAATGCCTGCTCCGTCTAGTAGATGGAGCAGGCATTTTGTTTTTCATCCAGTTTTCTTAAGGAATAGATTGCAAAAAGTTTCTTTTTTTATTAACTATCGATACAATATAAAGGAAGATTTTGATAAACTGAAATTTCTATCAGAGTTTTTTATCCCCTTCGTCTTTTTCTTGATCCGTCTACAATATTTAGAGTGAGTGTATTACCGCCTGTTAAAATGGGATAAAAATTTCTTTAAAGAATCTTTAATAAGGAGTGTATGATGATGAACGATTTTCAATTAAAGTTAGATAACTATGCAGAGCTAGCTGTTAAAGTTGGTGTCAATGTCCAGCCTGATCAAACTCTTGTTGTGAATACAACATTAGAAGGCGCTGAGCTAGTACGTCTTATTGTAAAAAAAGCCTATGAAGCAGGAGCATACAACGTGATCGTAAACTGGCATGACGATTCTATTAATCGTACGAAATATGAGCTAGCACCAGATAAAGTATTCACGGAATATCCACATTGGCGAGCACAGGAAACGATTGAACTTGCTGAAAATGGCGCAGCTTACCTATCAGTCATTTCTTCAAGCCCTGATCTATTAAAAGGCATTGATCCTGAGCGAATTGCCAATGCTCAAAAAGCTTCAGGTACCGCTTTACAAAAATGGCGTCAATACATGCAATCCGATAAAGTAAGCTGGTCCATTGTAGCTGTACCTTCACAAGCTTGGGCAGATAAAGTATTTCCGGATGTTGCAGAGGAAAACCGGATACATAAACTATGGGATGCGATCTTTAAAGCAACGCGTGCTGATGTCGAAAACCCAATCGAAGCTTGGAAACATCATGATGGAACTCTTCATGAAAAAGTCGATTATTTAAACGAAAAACGATACCAAAAACTACATTACACGGCACCTGGTACAGACCTTACGATTGAACTACCTAAAACTCACCTTTGGGTAGGTGCTGGTAGCACAAACGAAAAAGGCCATGAATTCATGGCGAATATGCCGACCGAAGAAGTGTTTACGGTCCCTTTTAAAACAGGAGTTAATGGAACCGTCGCAAGTACGAAACCACTAAGCTACGGCGGCAATATCATCGATAACTTCAGCGTTACGTTCAAAGAAGGCCGGATTGTTGAAATAAAAGCGGAACAAGGTGAAGAAATCTTAAAGAAATTAGTAGAAACAGACGAAGGATCTCATTATCTCGGTGAAGTCGCTCTTGTCCCTTTCAATTCACCGATTTCTCAATCAAATGTTCTTTTCTTCAACACACTATTCGATGAAAATGCTTCTAACCATTTAGCAATTGGAAGCTCCTATGCATTTTGTATCGAAGGCGGCAAACAAATGTCTCAAGAAGAACTTGCCGAGAACGGATTGAACCACAGCCTTACCCATGTCGACTTCATGATCGGCTCTGACAAAATGAACATCGACGGCATCAAACCAGACGGAACAAGCGAACCTGTCTTCCGTAATGGGGATTGGGCGTTTTAATAAAAACGTTGATATAGAGGCTTTTCTAAGGTCTAAAACCTTGAATGGAATATAAGAAAAAAGGAGAGTAATCATGATCGGCTCTCCTTTTTTACTATTCATATGGGTAGTCAGAATTGGCGACTCTTACTCGGAACGTTCAAGTTTAGATGGCTTTCGTTGTCCATGATTCTACGTCCCAAATATCTGTTACCACGTCTTGGTAAAAATCAGGTTCATGTGAGATAAGGACCACGCTTCCCTTATACGATTTCAAAGCTCGTTTTAGCTCAGCTTTTGCATCTTTATCCAAATGGTTGGTTGGCTCATCAAAAACAAGGATATTGCTTTCTTGGTTAAGGAGCTTACATAACCGGACTTTCGCTTGCTCTCCACCACTTAATACGGATATTTTACTTTCAATATGTTTTCTGGTTAACCCACATCTCGCAAGAGCAGCGCGTACCTGTCCTTGGCTTAACTGAGGAAACGTATTCGATATTTCTTCGATGCACGTGTTTTGATTTTCCGTTTTCACTTCTTGTTCAAAATACCCAATATACTGATGTTCACCGCGTTCAAGTGAACCAGCAAGAGATCTTATTTCTCCGAGCATGCTACGAAGGAGTGTAGTCTTACCAATCCCATTCGCTCCAACTAATGCCACTTTTTGTCCACGCTCTATATAAAGATTTAACGGCTTTGATAGTGGCTCATCGTACCCAATGACAAATTCTTTCGTCTCAACAATTAATTTACCTGAGGTTCTTGCTTCTTTAAAGTTGAAATCAGGTTTTGGTCGTTCCTGTGCTATTTCAATAACATCCATTTTATCGAGTTTTTTCTGTCTCGACATGGCAAGGCTGCTGGTAGATGCCCTTGCCTTATTACGGGCTACAAAATCTTTTAAACTAGAAATTTCTGATTGTTGTCTCTTAAAGGCAGCTTCAACTTGTATTTTTTTAGCTTCATAGGCAATAAGGAAATGGTTGTAATCACCCACGTAGCGATTTAATTTCTGATTTTCTAAATGGTAGATCACATTTGCAACGCTATTAAGAAATGGAATATCATGAGAAATTAATAAAAAAGCATTATCGTATTCTTGCAGGTAACGTCTTAACCACTCAATGTGTTGTTCGTCTAAATAGTTTGTAGGCTCATCTAAAAGAAGAATATCTGGTTTCTCAAGTAAAAGCTTGGCTAATAAAACCTTCGTTCGTTGCCCACCGCTTAAATCATGAACATCTTTTTCTAATCCTATACCATCAAGTCCAAGACCACGTGCCACTTCTTCTACCTTAGAATCAATCATATAGAAATCATTATTTGTTAATATGTCTTGTAATGTACCAACTTCCTCTAACAACTTTTCTATTTCTTCAGGTGTAACGTCTGAAATCTTTTCATAAATGGTATTAATATTCGTTTCAACGTCAAAGAGATATTGAAAAGCCGTTTTTAATACGTCACGGATTGACATTCCCTTTTGCAAAACCGTATGTTGATCAAGATAACCGACTCGTTGATGCTTTGACCACTCTATTTTTCCATCGTCAGGCTGAAGTTGCCCTGTAATGATATTCATAAACGTCGATTTACCTTCGCCGTTTGCCCCAATTAAAGCTATATGTTCACCTTTTAACAAGCGGAAGGAAACATTATCAAAGATCGTACGATCGCCAAATCCGTGGTTTAGGTCTGTAACCGTTAATACACTCATATATTTAACCTCATTTAAATTTCATTTTATTTTGTTTCGTTTAGTTTAGGAAATAACTATAAAATCGTTCATATGATTGTTATAGTTCAATATTGAACTATAACACAGAAAATGGAATAGTTGAATGGAATAAATTTGGAAACGAAGGGACGGTTCTTACAGGGGACAATCGGAAGTTTTGCGCGCAAAAAGGCACGATAAGCGATTTTTAGCTGCTTATTGTGCCTTTCTCTATTCTTGAGTTTACGTAAACGTCAAGTAGCCCAAATACACGATGAAAATTGTGTTTTCAGGACTACTTGACGTTTACTTCCCTTTTTATCGGCACTTTGCATATGGAAGGTAAATCCGTTGACCAAGGTAAGACTTGATCTATTTCTTCTTTATTTGTTACATCCATATTTGGTAGCGTTTCAAATAAATAGCGAAGATAATGATACGGACTTAAACCGTTCTCTTTTGCCGTTTCAACGACACTATACATGATGGCGCTCCCTCTAGCACCTCGCGCTGTATTGGAGAACATCCAATTTTTTCTCCCAATCACAAACGGTTTAATGGAACGTTCACTTCTATTATTATCGATTTCTAAATGGCCATCTAATAAAAAAGCTTCAAGGTGATTCCATTGATTCAAACAATAAGTGATGGCTTTTCCTAGAGCGCTTTTGGGTAGGTCTTGGTCTTTTTGTTCATAAAGCCATGCTGAAAAAAGGGCTGATCCTTAGGTTTGAGATCCCTCTTTTTTTATGGTCACACAAGGAATAAGCTGTAAAAAGGAAGCGACCGCGTTATCCATCTATTATTTTAATTCTTCGCAGCAACTCTGTACCGTAGAATTTCGTAATCGCTAAATATTCACGTATATACGATTTTACTAGAACAACTTTTGGTGTGTCTGCGGCAATTCCCGGAAGTTTCAATCCTTGACTCGCAGCAATTTTCTCAGCTCTGTAAACATGAAAGTCATTTGTGACAAGAAAACCTTTCAGGACACCTTCTGGAATAAGCTGTTTTGAATATTTTATATTTTCATACGTACTTGTCGAACGGTCCTCCAAAATGATTCTTGATTCATCAATTCCATATTTCAGCAATCCTCGTTTCATCGCTTCTGCTTCGCTAATTTCTTCACCATTTCCTTGACCACCAGATACAATCGCAATCGTAGACTTGTTTCTAGTTAAATATTCTGCCGCCATATTTATTCGATATTGTAAAGCAAGAGACGGAACAATCCCATTTACTTTTGCACCCAACACGATTAAATAATCCGCATGAACTAGTGCTTCTTTTTGAATAGCTTGTTGAATATTTACGTGTAGGAAACCAATATATGTGACACCTAGTATGGCAACGATTATAATAATATTATTGACTTTCTTCATCTTACGCCCTCTATTTTTTGAAAAACCAAGCTTCATTACATGACAGTCCCTTCAATTATTAATTTGTAAATATCATCATTTCCGCTTTTCACCTTTGGTTTTTTCTTTCATTTAAAAGTTTCATTTTCTCTGAATAGGAAATCTAATCGAGTGCCAATTATTTAAACAGAATAGTTCATTTACGAAATGATCGAGAAAAGGTTTCGGCTTTTTCCAAAACAAAAACTTGTCACTAAGGACAAGTTTTACATTCGTTTATCCACTAAATATTTGATTGATTAATAGCGTGGTGATGTTGCTTAAAAAAATCATATTAGCTATCTTCACTTTGCTTGTATCATTGAACACCACTCTCTATAAATACTTTCCGATTATTTGCATCAAGTTTTGTAAACGTTCCAAGTGGAATAGCCACATGTGGGGTGCAATGACCAATCTGAAAACCTGATACCGTTGGTTTATTAGCTAGTTTAATATAATGCTGTAGAACTTCAGCCAATGTAAGTGTTAAGGTACGTGTCGTCTCACATTCTTTAAAGTCGCCTACTAATATCCCCGCTGCATCAGATAATTTACCGCTCATGTACAATTGGTTCAGCATTCTATCTATTGAACGGGGTTCTTCGTGAATCTCTTCAATAAATAGCAGTTTACCTCTTGTATCTATTTCAAATTCCGTACCTAGCGTACTAACTAACAAAGATAAATTTCCACCGATCACAAGTCCACTTGCTTCACCTGGTATTTCAGTTACAAGCGGTGAGATTGTCTCATCATATACAAATGGCTGTGATTCAAACAATTGCAAAAATCGTGATTTAGTTACAGGATCAATTGTTACACCAGCCAAATCAGAGCTTAGCATCGGACCATGAAAAGTAACAAGTCCTGCTTTTTGAAAAAATGCGTTATGCAAAAAAGTAAGGTCACTATATCCCCAGAAGATTTTCGGGTTATTTCTAATGATTTCATAATCGATTTGAGCAGCAATTCTTGGTGTTCCATATCCGCCACGCGCTGAAAAAATGGCTTTTATACTAGGATCAGAAAACATACTGTGCACATCTTCCACTCTTTCTTCATCACTGCCTGCTAAATAACCATATTGGCATTCTATGTTTTTTCCAAGCTTACAATTTAAGCCCAACTCAGTAAAAAAAGAAAGAGCTTGTTTGACTTTTTCTTGATCTGGAGGACTTGCTGGAGCAATGACTCCTACTGTATCCCCTTTTTGAAGGCGCGCTGGTTTTATCATGTTCATGTTGATCCTCCTTCACATTCTTCTATTACTATACGTATTACACAATTACCCTTTGTATGAAGATTAAGGAGGCGAAGCTTTGTTAACTTTAGGTCTGTCATCAAATAACATGAAATCTAAGTTGAATCAGAGAAAAAATAACAAATTCCGTAACTCATTAGTTTTTTTCTTAGATCAAATGAAAAAACCTAATAAACATAAAGTCTATTAGGATTAGGCGAACATAACTAAATCGTTCAATTAAAGTTGTTCCATGCTCTCCTTCCTTTTCCATTTCATTACAGGTGAATCCTTTCCGCTCAATTCCGCCTTCTTATCCCAACTATCTTTTTCAGAGCCATCCGCAGGGACCCGATCCGCTTCATCAATGAGCCATTTTTTTCTTTTAACATCATAATTCAAGCTATATGTGCGAATCTCTTTATAGGACATATCTTCATACCTATCGATGCCTCGAATCTTGAACTTATTATTATATGCAACAAAAGCTTCGACATCCGCAGTCCATTCATTATGAATTTGATTAATATCCAAATCGTCAAGATTTACAACTGTTCCCGAATGCTGCATTTGAATTTCATCCACGTATTCTTCTAATTCAGCAAATTCTGATTCAACGTTGACTAATGCAAGACCTTCTAGAACCGAGTCCGAAACATTGGTAAAATGTTTTGCCTCAAATTCGTTTGTATAATACATGACAAAATCTTTATTAAAGGTTTCTACTGCGGAAATGACATCCTTTTGAATTCGTTGATCACTTTGGGCTATTTTTTCGTCATCGATAAGCAAGCTTACTTGATTGCTGCCTCCCCAGACATCTACTTTTCTTTTGTCTATAAAAGTACCCAGCTTATTTTTCACGGTCACATTAATTTGATAAGCGCCTGGAATAACCGGGCCATATAATTTCTCTTCTTTGTCTTTTTTAAGCGTATCGTTGGATTTCTGGATGGAAAGATGAATTTCATCGTCTTTATGCTGACCAGTTACCTTGATGTAAGCCGTCTTAACTTTAAACTTATACTCTGGGAATAAACCCCATTTCTTTCCGGACTCAACCAAACTAATTTGCTGGTTGGTTGTCTTGAATTCTTTCTTTTCCACTTGTTTATCCAAGCTTTCTGTTATCACCTGGTAGCTATTATTATTTGCATTTAGATAAGCAACCAGCGCTTTCAAGGATGCATCATTTATAACAGCCCTTTTATCATCAGCCATTATCCATTCCTTAAGCTGTTTGGGCTTCTTCTGCTCAACAGCTTGTTCAAAGACCTCCACAGCTTGTTTCGGTTTGTTACTTTGCTGGACAAAAAGGACTGTGGCCATGATGACGATCATCAGAACAAAGACTGCCGGAATTGCATATAACCACTTTTTATTCACATTGTTCACGGCTCCTTAGTAAACTGATCCTTTTACAAAAATCTTATCTAAGCTATCCCCATATTTATTAACCGGGTCGATTGTCCATTTCCCATTCTTTTTCATAAGAGAAACTTCAATTTTTCTGCTGCTGGACTTCATTTCCATTGAATCTAGGATTATGTCAAATTTAGATAGAACGTACTCATCGATTGCCTTTTCATCATAATTGCCCGTTTTATCTCGGAATTCTTTTTGATATTCATACACTTCTTGATACAATTCCTGTAACGGCAGTGTCGTTATATCAAACGCAACGATAGCTTTATCATTGGCATATGCTGCAATTGATGACGTGACCACTGCTTTTTCTGCTAAAATATCACGATAGCTAATGTATAGTTTGTCGATTTCCTCATCTGTTAAGTCTTTTTTAAATAATTCCTTCACTTCGGTTTTGAACGTATTTTTCGCCGCTTCCTGCATAGCTGGTTTATCGGCAGATACGAATTGTTCGTAATCATTGTTTTCCTTTTCGTAATAGATTTGATCGACATAGGCTGTGAAGGCTTTCGCTGGATCTTGAAGTGTTTCATAACTATCTGCATATTTCTTCGTATCAAGCTTAAGTATCAGCTCATCATTATCTTCTTCAAAGTTACTAGAAATCGGATTCAATCCGATTTCATATTCCTTATCCTTTTCTACTTCGAAGATAGCAAGAAATGATTTTGCCTTTCCAGCACCGAGATTCCCGCTAGTGCCGATATTTAAATCTATTTTTCGATTATACAATTCTGGCTTTATATTGATCTGTTGGTCTCCATCATACAATTTAACCCCTTCATATTCTGAAAGAAGTATCGATGAATCCGATAGATTCTTTATCTTTAATTTCACGGCAATTATTCCTTGATCCTGATTTTCAGGCATGCCATACTCAATATCTGGAACGATGTAAGATGCTTCCTCAATTGATGCTTCTAATTGCTTATTTTTGTTCTTCCCCTGATTTTTGTCCGCAGATGCTTTTTCATCTGTACCTGAGCATGCTCCTAAAACAAAAATGAGGCCTATTACAATCAATAAAATGGTACCTTTTTTTTTCATGGTTTTATCTCCCCTCAAAAATTGTCTTCTACCATGGTATCTGTAAATCATTGAATCTTAATTAAAAAATATGGAATTTTTTGTTCGTTTATCCATTATTTTTCATCCTACCATAAGTTCATTTTATTAAAATGCCTTTTTTAAAAAATCGATCGTTTATCCTGTCTTTTCCAAATTTCCGATTCGTTAATCTAGGAGTTTTTGCTCAATTATAGGAATTTTTGAAAGAGAAAAACCACCTATCACTTTACATAAAATTACATTTCAACTGATTTATCTATGCCTTTCTCCATGTCTCATAGATTACGACCAATGAAAAAGCATCCATCCTTCGATTAGCTGGTATCAAGAATTTAATTCCATCAGCCATTAATTGATTTTTAGTTCGCATTTTCCCCTCCCCCTTTTACGGATTCTATAGAGCCCTACAAATCTAATATTGCCGTGTTTTAGCCGTATAAAAAAAAGAACACCTCTTAGAGATGCTCAAATCTTGTTTATGTTAAATTCACGCTCTTCCTTGTTCCCTAATTTTTTGGTTTTTCAAGATTGGGAATCTTTTCTTCTCCGTCACATCGATTTGGGTAATTTCACCTTCATGAACGGTAATGTTAAGAGAACCGAACTCAAGATCCTTGAGACTTGATATAATATACTTTAATTTTAATTCATCAATGCTTCCCATTCGAATCTCCCCCTGGTTTTTGGATATGAAAAAACCCCTTCCCAAAAATAAGAAGAGGTTAAGCAACAAAACTGTACTTTACTCTTCTTATCTGTCAAGCATTCGCTTGCTGGAATTGGCACAGTATTACAAGTCTGCTGCCGAGGTATCTTAGGGCCAGTCCCTCCACCTCTCTTGATAAGAAAGTTGATTATTAGTTACATATAGTGTAAATTCACAAACAGTTTTTGTCAATTATTTTACCTATTTTTCCTAGGTGATAAGTATGAATTATACTTGTATTTTTCATACTCTTTTTAATCACCACTTCTCCTTCATTTCCCCTTGTAATTAGATGACATTAGTTAAATTTGATTCAAGATTATCTTCTTCTCTGTTTATTCTCTTAAAGAATCTCTTCGTTCTTTCTTCTTTAGGATTATTAAAAATAACCGTCGGGATTCCTTCCTCGACAACTTCACCTTGATCCATAAACACGATATAATCTGAGACATCTTTAGCAAAACTTACTTCATGTGTCACAATAATCATCGTAATCCCTTCATCCGCAATCCGCTTAATTACCTCAAGAACCTCAAAAACAAGCTCTGGATCAAGTGCTGATGTTGGTTCATCTAGTAAAATCACCTCTGGATTAAGCGCAAGTGCCCTTGCAATACCTACCCGCTGCTGCTGACCTCCAGAAAGCTGAACTGGATAAGCATTCGCTTTCTCCGTTAACCCAACTTTTTCTATCACTCCCATTGCCAATTTCCTTGCTGTTTCTTTTGGCTGTTTCTGAACAATGATCAATCCTTCCATCACATTTTCAATGACGGTTTTATGCTTAAATAGGTTATATTGTTGAAACACCATGGCTGTTTTTTTCCGAAGTGTAAGAATTTCTTTTTTATTGACCTGTTTACTGTTTACCTTAAAATCATCAACTATTACTTGACCCTCATTAGGTCTTTCTAGAAAGTTGATGCAACGAAGTAACGTTGTCTTCCCAGATCCGCTAGGTCCAAGTATCGAGACAACCTCTCCCTTATTTACTGTAAGATCAATTCCTTTTAACACGAGTTGATTTCCGAATGATTTCTGGATATTTCTTAGCTGTATCATGCTACACCTCCTCGATTATAAACCGTGACTCTTTTTTCCAATAATGCAGTAACTTTTTCTGAGATAATCGTTAAGCCCCAATAGATCAAGGCCGCTGCGATATAGGCTTCAAGAAATTTCAAGTTATTTGAAGCAACAATGTTGGCAGCACCCGTTAATTCTTTTTGCGAAACGATAAAAGCAATGGACGATGTATGCAAAAATCCGATAAAGATATTACATAGATTAGGAAGTGAAACTGCAATAGCCTGTGGGAAGACAATTCTTCTCATCGCTTGAAAGCCCGTCATTCCAATTGATTCAGCTGCTTCTAACTGTCCTTGATCAACTGCCAATATACCTGCTCGAATAATTTCTGACATATAAGCGCCAGCTGTCAAGGATAATGCCATTAAAACAAATAACAGAATCGGAATGGAAGTGGATTGAATGGACCAGTGAAACGTTTCAGCCATTTTGTCAATAAGAAGTGGCAAGCCCAAATAGATCAGCATAATATGCATCAATGCCGGCGTCCCTCTTAAAAATGACACATAGAAATTGGCCAAACGATATATTCCTTTTACTTTCCGAATCCTAATTAACGTAATTCCAATCCCAATAAGAAAACCAATCATTAACGGGACCAGGGTAATAAGCATCGTCAATGGTAGTGCTTTGAATATTTCGGTTAATGCCGTAAAAATAAATGGAATATCAATTTGCATAATTTCAGATCTCCTAATTATTTTGTATCTACCGCCAAGCTTCCTTCAAACCTTTGTAGTTTTTTCTCTGAAAGTGAAAATCCTTTTTCCAAGCATATAACAACACCATAATAGATAATTGACAATGTAATATATACTTCGAGTGCGTGTAGAGAAGAAGCAATGAGCGTATTTCCTCTTCCTACCATATCCATCACACCAATTGTAAAAGCAAGCGAGGTATCTTTTAAAGAGCCTATCACTGAATTTGCGAAATTTGGAAAAGCGATAACCAATGCCTGAGGCAAGATAATTCGCACCATCATTTGTTTTTCATTCATGCCAATTGAATATGCGGCTTCAGTCTGACCTTTTTCAATTCCATTAATGGCTCCACGAATAATTTCTGCCAATGATGCACCACAGCTTAGTCCATATGTGATAGCTACAAATAATAATGGATTTGCACGAGATACATCAATATGAACAAGTGCTAAAAGTGTCGGTAGTCCAAAGTAAATTAAGAAGAGCTGAATTAGGATTGGCGTGCCCCTCATAAAGGAAATATAAATGAGAGCTAATTGATTTAAGCCTGGCACTTTATAAATACGAATTAAAGCTATCACTACACCAATTACCAGTCCAATTGCTACCGCAGCAACTAAAATCAACAAAGTAATATGAAGGTACGAAATTAATTTTGGAAAAAAATCTACGATCAGGGTTATATCCATCTAAGCATCCTGTACCTTTCATGAGATTGTTATTGCTCCGAGTAATCTGCTCCTAGCCATTTTGTACTTAATTTCTTTAATGTACCATCAGCTTTGATCTCTTTTAGCGCACCATCAATTGCTTGTTTCAAATCTGATTCATCTTTTCTTAACATGAAGTAAACCTTAGAGTTTGAAAGCACGTCGCCGACCACTTTTTGTTCGGCATCTGCCTGTTCATTTTGGAAATCAACTGCAAACGGAGTACTTATTGTAGCGTCTGCACGACCATTTTTAAGTTGTGTGATTGTATCTGTACTGCCACTTCCGCTGTAGACAATTTCGATTTCATTGCCATGTTCTTTGTTATATTTATCAAGCAATATCGCTGAATTGCTCGTAGCACCTACAATCGCTTTCTTGCCTTTTAAATCTTCAATTGACTTAATCGATTGATTATCTTCATGTACAACTACTTGAAGTGGGAACACGTTATATGGCTCATCATTAAACAAGAACTTCTGCTGTCTTTCTTCATTTACTTCCATTTGGTGAGCGATGAAATCGATTTTGTTTGTTTCTAGACTTAATAATAGAGATGAAAATTCCATCGTCTTAAATTCAAATTCATACTCTTGAAGACGTTTATCGATTTCTTTGACAAGTTCTACATCATATCCTGTCAATTTACCATCATCATCTATGAAGCAAATATTAGGAAATTGTGTACCTGTTCCAACGATTATTTTTTTCACCTTTGGATCAAAACTTTTTGCTGCGCCTGTAGATTGAGTACTATTTGAACCACAACCTGCCGTTACGATAACTAGTAGCACCCCTAATAAAACCAACAATCGTTTTTTCATCTCGTAATCTCCTTCACCTTAAACCATTTATTTATAGATTCATAAGATTAATTCGTTGTTTGAACATCTTCCTGTTTTTTCGTTTTGTTATCTGTGTACTCAGGTATCAATTTTTTCCTCATAAATACACCATTTTGTCCGTCACCATGATTTGTTTCGAAAATTTGTTCATATCCTCTTCGCTCATACATTGAAACAAGCCATGGATGTTTCGGTGACGTTCCTAAACCAACAGCTGGCTGATTCAGCTGATCACGAATAACCACTTCTTCTACCCAATCCAAGATTTTCTTCCCATATCCCAATCCTTTATAATCAGGATCAACTGCAAACCACCAGACACAGGTTAAATCAGAAACTTCAGCAAATGTTCTAACAGTTACTGTAGCTATAATCACCCCATCCTCTTCTAAGACGTAGCAGGAAAAGTCCGTAATGTTTTGTTTAACTAACTCAATATCCGCTGTTGCTGCAGGCCATTTTATATCCAGCTCTCGAATCGGTTCGTACGCTCTCAAAGTTACATACAATAATCTTTCTGCATCATCTAAATTTGCTAAACGAATAATTTCCGTCATATGATCCACCCTTCCTAATTCCCCATTGTTATTTATTTGTTATTTATTTGTTACTTCTACTCTTTCATTTCAATTCTAGATGACCTCATAGTTATAAAATACTCAACGGATAATCCTCCTTCTTTAAAACGAAAGGCACCCACTATTCAGCGAACGGAATAGTGGGTGCCTTTAGTTGTCTAATCGGCGCCTTTAGTTAAACTAATTAATTCATATAAGAAAACTTGGTTTTTATAATAATACTTAATATAATTCAGGTTTCACACTATGTCAATATAAAACGTATTATTTTCTGAAAAAATTGTTTTATAACCTTTATCGATTTATCACTTTACCAAACTAAATTATTTAAGTATAATTTAAATACAGAATGATATTGATTAAGGATAGTATATGGAACAAAAAATAACTACATGTGATTTTCAATATAACATCAGGAATCAAAACAATGGAGAGGTCGTTTTATTATGAATCAAAAAAAATGGGGACTGTTTATATTAACAGCTTTTGTAATTGGAAATATGGTAGGTGGTGGAATCTTCATGCTTCCTGCCAACCTTGCGCAAGTATCAAGTGCACTAGGGGCAACACTTGCATGGGGCATCACTGGAATTGGTGTATTAATGATTGCTCTTGTGTTCGGTAATTTAGCCGTCAGAAAGCCTGATCTTAAGGCTGGACCACAAAGCTATGCGCAAGCTATTTTTTCTTCTCCTAGTAAAGGAAGAGTTGCTGGCTATAGTATGGCTTGGGGATATTGGGCAGCTAACTGGGCGGCAACAGCCTCTGTAATCATTGCATTTGCAGGGTACTTATCTACCTTTTTTCCTGTTCTACAAAGCACAAAAATTATCTACTCCACGGACAGCTTTAACCTTGAACTTGGTAAAGCCTTAACGTTTGCAATCTGCTCATTGGCCCTTTGGGGGATCCATACAATAACAGTCAGCAGCTATAACGGAGCAGGTAAAATTAACTTTATTGCCACGGCTACAAAAGTTCTTGGCTTTGCTTTTTTTATCTTTATCACCCTCTTCATTTTTGATGCAAGCAACCTAACAAACGGTGGTGGATTCCAAGACTCACAAGGAACGGCTCTATCTTTAGGCAGCCAAATTAACGCAGCAGCCATCTCTACTCTATGGGCATTCATTGGCGTTGAAGCTGCAGTGATGCTATCTAATCGAGCAAAATCACAAAGGGACGTAAAGAAAGCTACAATACTAGGTCTCATTATTGCAGTTGTGATTTATATGGGCATCACCCTTTTAACAATGGGCGCACTTCCGCAATCCGCATTGCGTGAATCTTCCCGTCCCCTTGTCGACGCTCTATCAGGAGCGATTGGGAATGAAGGTGTCTATTTAATGGCAGCACTTGCCATCATTTCCCTTCTAGGTTCTACGATTGGATGGGTCATGGTCAGCTCCGAGGTGCCTTATCAAGCAGCCAAAGTGGATTTGTTTCCTGCTTACTTTGCAAAAACAAATCAAAAAGGGAGTCCCGTACGGTCATTAACGATAACAAACCTGATGACTCAGTTGTTCTTATTTTCAACCGTTTCAGGAACCATTACGGAAGCCTACAGTTTCGCCATGGTTGTAGCAACACTTGCCTATTTAATTCCCTATCTTGTTTCAGCCATCTATCAATTGAAACTAGTCATTACTGGGGAAACTTATGATATCATCAAAGGCTCAAGGGTTCGCGATGGAATAATCACTGCCCTTGCCTTAGTTTATTCAATATGGGTAATTAAAACAGGAACAGCAAATATGTTCACCTTTATGTTAGGTATTGGCTTGTTTGTCATAGGTTTATTGCTTTATCCATTTGTGATGAAAAAGCGAACGATTTAAGTGTGAGGTTGCCCTTTGGGACAACCTCTTTTTTCATAACCCAATTAATTGAGTAGAGCCATAAACCTTGTTTTCGCATTTTTCCATAAATACGGTTATCTTGTAAAATATGAAAAGACAGTGAGATGAATTATTGTGTAAATTTGGCCCCGGCTCGCAAATTTCAATTCTCGCTCGAAAAGTACGGATTCCGGCATGTAAACCGTTGAAACTGGCACGAAAAGAAACCGATCCGGCACGTAAATTTAATTTCCGGCTCGTAATAAACTTAGATAGGAAATTTACCTTAAATTCATTAGTATATATTCCCACGGTTAACTACATTATTTCACGTATTTTCTATTAATTTTCCTACCTAAAGGAATAGTTCTAATTGATTCTGTTATAACGTAGCCCATCTTACTTAGATCGGCCGATTTCCAACATCAAAAAAAATCCAACGCTATTATCAGCTGTTGGATTTTTTATCTCTTATGGCTTAACAACAAGCGGAACGAATTTCCCTTCATTGACTGAAATTAAACCACGATCTGTTATTTTTAGCGCCGGGCTCACAGGTAGTGATAAGGTACTTATAGACATGATGACATTATAATGCTTATAGCCTAATGATTTCAGAGTAAGCGTCAGATGATCCACCTGCTCGGCAACGATTTCTAATGGCTCCTCAGAAAGAATGCCTCCAACCGGAAGCGGTACACTTGATAATACTTCACCATTCAAAACACAGCAAATACCACCTTGACTCTGGATTACTTCATTCGCTGCAAGTATCATATCTTCTACGTTATGGCCGATGACTAATAAATTATGATTATCGTGAGAATAGGTTGTAGCGATAGCCCCTCGCTTAATGATGTCCCCGCTTATCAATCCATGTGCTCGGTTTCCATTTTTCCCATATCGCTCAAACGTTGCAATTAATCCATACTCACTTTCCTGCCAATCTAGCTTACCATTGGAAATGGATAGAGTATCGTGAATTTCTTTTGTAAACGTAGAGCCGTCATTCACTTCAATGATTCGACAAGGATAACTACCATCTTCTAATTCCAATGATACTTCAAAATCTTTCGCAGTTAACTCATTCAGCACGATACTACGATAAAAACTTTCCGGGAAGCTCTTTTCACTTACCACCTGCTCATAAGGCTGCTTGTGATGATAAACTTGTTCACCATCTTTATAAACTTCTTCTATAATAAATGATTCAAGATTTGAAACTAATAAAAAGTCGGCAATTTTTCCGGCTGCAATGATTCCGCGATCATGCATCTGCATCCTTTTCGCAGGCGTATACGTACAAGCATATATAGCTTTCTCTGGCGGCATGCCCATTTGAATTGCTTTCTTTAATAAATGGTTCAATTGTCCATATTTCTGAAAATAATCCGGCATCACATCATCAGTTACAAAGCAAAAATGCTCATCCACCGCTTCATTCATTAAGAATGCAATGATTTCTTCTGTCATGGATTTTTCTTGAATTTCTAAAAACATCCCCGCCGCGATACGTTGCTGCATCCCTTCCACTGTTTGATGTGTATGATCTGAATTGACACCTGCAAATAAAATTTGCTGTAATTCCAAATCAAGTAGTTTAGGAACGTGGCCTTCGATAATTAAGTCAGGGTAATTTGTTTTGATATAATTCAAAATTTGATTCGTTTTACATGCTGGGTCCGTAATCACATCATAGAAATTCATGATTTCACCTAAACATTTCATTTCACCCGTTTGTAGCAATTCATCAATATCTGCAATTTCGATACTCCCACCTGTAGTCTCCATCGTTGTCGCGGGCACTGAACTTGGAATTGCATAGAACATATCTGCTACACAATCACGACTTGCTTTCATCATTTCCTTCACACCAGAGACACCAAAGACATTCGCCATTTCATGCGGTTCTGGTACAATCGTCGTTACCCCATTTTTGATGATTCCATATGAAAAGGTAGCTGGTGTAACCATTGTGCTCTCGATGTGTAAATGAATATCAATTAAACCTGGGATCATATATTTTTCTTTTGCTTCAATTACTTTATCAGCAGAAAAAAAATCTTGTCCACGTTCGCCAACATAATAGAATTTCCCATCGACAACTGCTACATTACTTTTCATGAATTTCTTCAAAAAGCTATTATAAACGTTGGCATTCGTAATTAGCATATCTATTTTCATTCTGTTCGCCTCCTGTTTTACTTAACAAGTACCATGTTGTTCGCTGGAAAGTCGAGTATGATTTCCTCGCCAACTTGATAAGGTACAAGCATTTCTTGATTGACTGTAAAATCTCCAATTGGCGTTTCTACGATATATTGATAGCTTCTTCCTAAATACGTTCTTATCTTCACTTTTCCAGGCAGTGCATTTTTCGCCGAAGTTACAGGTCCTTGAATTGGACGGATCACTAAATTATCTGGACGAATCGCACCGACTTTTTTGTCAGTATCTGAATTTTCTTTATTTTTTTGAACGATAAATGTATATCCCGACTTTGTCAGTTCAATTTCATTTTCATGAATGGTTTGGTCTTCAAAGTCGATAAAGTTTTTAAAACCGATAAAGTCTGCGACAAATTTCGTCTTCGGATAATTATAGATCGTAGCGGGGTCACTTAATTGCTCAATAATTCCTTTATTCATAATTGCCACTTGATCTGAAATCGCGAAGCATTCTTCTTGATCATGAGATACGTAAACCGTTGTGATGCCAAGCTCCTGTTGAATACGGCGAATTTCAATCCGCATATTTTCACGGAGATTGGCATCAAGATTACTAAGAGGCTCATCGAAAAGTAATAAATCAGGCTCAATTACTAGTGCCCTTGCGATCGCAACACGCTGTCTCTGACCACCTGAAAGTTCTTTTGGATATCGTTTTTCAAACCCTCTAAGATTAACGATTTCTAACACACTTGCCACTCGTTTTTCTATTTCACTTTTGGAAGCCTTTCTAAGCCGAAGTCCGAAAGCTACATTATCAAAAATCGTTAAATGAGGAAATAGTGCATAGTTTTGAAATACGAAGCCAAAATTTCTTTTGTTAACCGGGACCTTTGTATAATCCTTGCCTTTATATAAGAACTTGCCATTATTTGATTCAAGAAAGCCTGCAATTAATCGAAGGGTTGTCGTTTTTCCACAGCCACTTGGACCAAGCAGAGAAACAAACTTCCCTTCTTCAATTTCTAAATTAAAATCCTGCAATATATTTTGTTTGTTGTATGCAACTGATATGTTTTCTAATGTGAATAAAGCCATTACTTGTTGCCTCCGTTATCGTTTAGTGAAATATGATAAGCCCATTAACCGCTCAACTATGAACATAAAGAACGCCGTAATAATCATCAGCATTACTGAAATGGCTGCAATTGTAGGATCAAAGTATGTTTCAACATATGTTAGCATTTGTATTGGAAAGGTGCTGACACCTGGTCCAGTCATGAATACGGAAATATCAACATTATTGAATGATTCTAAAAATGCAATCATAACGGCTGCGATGATTCCTGACTTGATATTAGGCAGAACAACCTGAAAGAATGTTCCAATCTTGCTTGCACCCAAGCTATGTGCTGCTTCTTCAATAGAGAAATCGAAGGTTGACAAACTTGAAGATATTACGCGGATAACAAATGGAAGCATAATAATTGTATGACCGATAAACAAGCCTGTATAAATTGGTAAATGATAGGTTGTAACAATATAACGCAAAAACGTAAAACCTAAAACGATACCTGGAATCAAAATCGGTGAAATAAACACGGCATTCAAGACAGATTTTCCTTTAAAGTCGAATCTGGATAAAGCATAAGCCGCTGGAATTCCTAATATCAATGCCAAAAGATTTCCTGCTAACGAGACAATGATGGATGTCTTGAAAGATGTCAAAAACATGTTTACTTTAAAAATATTTTCATACCATTTAAACGAAAACGTCTCAATAGGAAATTTCAGAACACTTCCGCCTTCAAAAGATGTAACGGAAATGATGAGCAAAGGCCCTAGTAAAAAAACAAATACAAGGAACGTAAATACAGCCAATCCCCGATTTTTTTGCTTCATATTAACCTTACCCCTTTGGATTTATTTTATATGCAATTTGGTTCATTATTATAGTCACCAGTAACGTGATAACAATCATAATTGTGGCAACGATTGCTGCTGTATGCCAGTCATTTAATGTTGTTGCATTTTGATAGAGAAATGTGGAAATTACCCGTTGTTTCCCTCCCAATAAAGCTGGAGTTGTATAGGCCGTAAAGCTGCCGACAAAAACGAGAATACTTCCGATGACAAGTCCTGGCATGGACAGTGGCAGAACGACTTTGGCAAAAACACCTAGTCTAGATGCGCCTAAGCTTTCTGCTGCCGTTAACAAATCCTCATCCATATTTTCCAAAACACCGATTAACGTAATAATAATTAATGGCAAGAATAAATGAACGAGGCCAATAATGATCGCAGTAGGGGTGTACAAAATATTTAACGGTTCTTCTATAAGTCCTATACTAAGTAAAAGCTTGTTGAGTACACCATTCTTCCCAATAATAATCATCCAGCTGAATGAGCGGACAACTGAGCTAGTAAGAAGTGGGAAGATGGAAAGTAATAATAGGAGTACCTTGGTTCTTGTCCCAACCTTAGAAATATAGTAAGCAACTGGAAAGCCTAATAAAATACAGATAAACGTTGTTACAAGACTAACTCTAAGCGTTGTTAGTAAAATACCGATGAAATACTTATCTTGAAAGTAGTGCAGATAACCTTCAAAGCTAAAGCTGCCTTCATTAAAAAATGTTGATCCAATCGTTAATAAAATCGGAATCACCATAAAGATTGTTAAAAATAATGCTCCTGGCAATAACAACAGGTAAATCGTACGGTTTCTCATTTTATCCTCCCAGTTTGCACACTTTAAGAATTTATGACCTTATGAAATAGTGCAATAAAAGCTTTTTCATCTACATCTAAACAAACATCAAGATTGGCTGTTCTCCCTAAACGATTTTGAAAATCACAAACCGTTTGTCCGTCACATAATTCACTGCTCGTTTCTACATCTACATAATATTTTCTCTTCGTCACAATATTAGCGTTTATTGCAATCGCAACAGCAAGGGGATCATGCATCACCGCACCATGAATCTGATAACGCTCAAAATATCTTTGTCGATAATCCGTCGTACTTTCTTTAATATAAGAAGAAAGTATCGGATTATGAATGGCATCCATATGCTCTTCTGTTAGTAACACTTTTCTAGTCACATCTAAACCGACTAAAGTCAAGGAAGGAAAACCCGCATGAAATACGATCTTTGCCGCTTCCGGATCAGTGAACATATTATACTCAGCAGTTGGTGTGACATTGCCTACGTCTTTCACTACACCACCCATAAAGATTACTTCTTTCACAAACTTCGTAATCTCAGGACACTTCTTTACTGCAAGTGCTAGATTTGTAAGAGGCGCAGTCATAACAAGGGTTACCTCACCTGGAAAACTCAATATCGAATTAATAATGAAATCAGGACCAAATCCTTCATCGGGTTGTTTTTTAGGAACCATATCCTTTAATGCTCCACCGATTCCATCTTCACCATGTATTCGGTGTTCAAAATAAGGGATTCTCACTAATGGAGCAGAAGCCCCCATGATAACGGGGACATCCACTTCTGCTAATTCAACAACCTTACATGTATTAACCGTTGCAGCTTCTAAAGATACATTTCCATTCACAGTCGTAATCCCAAGTACATCCATCTCCTTGCTCTTTAAAGCAAGCAAGATTCCAATAGCATCATCTACTCCTGTATCAACATCAAGAATGACTTTTTTAGTCATAGTAAGCACCTCAAATTCTTATTGAGCTAATTCCTTATTCCAACGATCAATCCATTGTTTTGAGTTTTTATTCACGAATTTCATATCAAGGATATTCAGGCTATTAATAACATCTTCCCCATACGTAAGTCCTTTAGCTTCTTCTTCTGTTAATTGAACTTTCGTATTAACTGGTGAATCTATTTTTGCTTTTGCTGATTTTTCTTGAACTTCTTTACTTAAAAGATAATTAATAAATTCTTCTGCTAGTTCTTTTTGCTCGCTGCCTTTTACAATATTCACTGTATTCATGACCGCATATCCACCTTCTTTAGGTGAAACAAATTTAGCATTTGGAACAGCTTCCTGTAATTGTGTAAAGTACATTTCCATAATTGGTCCAGCTGCGATTTCACCTTGTGCAAACATGTTTACGAATTCAGAAGTTTGCCCATATTCCTTAAGCACATTTGGCATAAGCTCTTTTAATTTCGTAAACGCAGCATTTTCATTAAATTTTGTATTTCCACTTACTTTAGAAGCAGCATCTAAAAACATCGGTCCAGTCGTCGATGTAATTCCAGGGATCGTTATTACTCCACCTAGATCTTTATTCCATAAATCAGCCCATGAAGTAATTGGTTTTTTTACCTCATCAGGATTATATGCAATTCCGAATTGAGCGATTGTATAAGCTGGTCCATATTCTTTACCTAATGGAGCTTTGGCCATCTCATAGATATTCTCAACATTAGGAATAACGCTATGATCAATTTTTTCGAACAAACCATCCTGAATACCTTGCTCAGCATAGTAGTCAGATAAGTAAATGACATCGACATCCGAATTTCCTTGGCGGACTTTGTTTAAACGATCCGCATTATTCCCTGAATCCAAAACAATTTCAACATTATGTTCTTTCTCAAAGGGTTTATACACTTCTTCTCGAAAGAAATCTTCCGAAAATCCCCAAGTAGAAATGACTAATTTTTCTTTTTTCGTCGATGAATCTGATGAAGAACAAGCACTTAATGTCAAAGCTAATGCAGATACCATAGTTAGATTTTTGATAATTTTCTTCATAATTTAAACTCCTATCATTCTGATATTTTTTTAAGCAATAAAAAAGACAATCTCAAATAGAATAAGGTTATTCTACCCAAGATCGTCTTTTCCTTGTAAACAAAGAGATAAATAATCATTTGGTTTATTATTGCGGCGTTTCGTCCAGATAAATCCGGTTGAAAATCCAATATTATCAAATTTCTCGTAAAACAATATTTGTAAAGGACTTTTGGGTGGCTGCATCATAATCTCTTAGAACAGCTTCAATATCCCAATCCGTCCTTTCTTCTAATTTCTGCCTTAATTTCTTCTTATATAGTAGAGATAAATGAAAATCGACTTCTTGCTTTAGGCTAGGTACTTCTCCCTCCAGCACAATCGATCGTGGTGCTCTACGATGCTTAGCCTGCAGTGTAAGTACATTAGCTTCAATTGATACCTTCATGGAAAGCGTACCAATTCCGAATAATTCCTTTGAAACTTCATTATAAGCATGAGAAATTAATTTCTTTGTTTCATTATTATTGCTTGGGAAAATATTTATCACCCCTGCAGTTCTTCGTTATTGATGATTATACATACTATCCAGAACGTTTTCAATATAATGTTCGTATTATTTGTTATTTTTTTTTAATCTATACTATTTTTTTAAAATTATCCAGTCAAATACGAATAAATAGCCATTTTTTTCAAAATTCCGGATTGATAAAACCGTTCATCATCAAATAAATCCATTTTATATATTATTTTAATATATCGTCATTTAATTACTAATTAACTATTTATCACCTTTTTAACTATCCTCCCTTAGCGCTAAGCCCATGAAATAACGCAGTAAAATTTCCTCATTTTTACATTTTATTTAGGGATATTATGTAAATTGGATTATTCTTGTATTATAATAGAAGAAAGGAGGAATTTTAAGGGAAATATAAAAAAAGAACTGTTTCCTTTTCACGCAAGGTAGTTCATTTCAGGCTACAAATAGAAGAGGAGTATGATGGCAAATGCATAAAGAAAATAAAAACCTTGTCATTCTCTCGTCGTCCTTTGTCTTGTTAGTCGTATTGAACTTTCCTTCATCCGCTGTTTACTCTAATGATTTAATGACTGTAGAACCGATCGAATCCGCCTTGGAGCTAGCCAGCCATTCAGACGTCGAACAAGCAAAAGCACTTGTCGCAAAAGCTTTGACTGTGAATGAAAGCGCGATTTTTACACTCAATCATGAACAAGCCCTATTACTTGGCTATACTGAGGATCAAGTCAACCAATTAGCTGAAACATTTGAATCATTTACACCGGAAGAAGTTGCCTATATAAGCGAACAAACGCAAGCTAAACCTATTGACATACCACTCATCCCTATTGACTTGAGTGAGCTGATAGCCATTATGACCGCTTTAGGATTAGCAGGCATTGCCCAACAATTCTTACAAGAATTATACAAAAATGGTCTCACACAAGCATGTAAAAGATTTTCACGACGGAATAAATATATTAAAAATTTTTGCAAAAACAATAAATATCCGACATCTATGTAAAAAAACGCAAGCGCCATAATCAACCTAAAAGCATCTGACTAGATGAGATGGTTGCTTGCGCAAAAATCGAGAGACAAAGTTTTCTCAGCTGCCCAAAAAGAAAGAAGACCATTCTCAGGTCTTCTTTCTCTTTCTTCAGAATTCCTTTACCATCTGTGAGCCTTTGCATTAGTTCTTAAGATAAAGGTGTTTTGTGTCACTTCGGTATGGCCATTAACTTGAGATTTTGAACGCTTAGGTCTTGTCCAATTATGGTGAAACTGTTTCGAATGGGCATCAAGCTGATCTTTATAACTCATTCAAAAATCACCTCATCATTAGTATAGGTTATCCTGAAGCTGTGTGATATTACGAGAATATCTTTTAAAGTATGTGTCACTTCCCATAAAATCATACAAAGTTTTTACCCTTTATTTATCTTTGAATCCTTCTGTCACTTTTGTTTTGACTTCTTCAATGCAGCGCATCTTTGTATCCCAGCATTTTTGACTTAAATCAACTGGATACTTCTCTGGATGGAGGGAACGCTTATACTCAGACCATAATTCATCTAAATTTCGCTCCAGTTTTTTTTGAATATCTGATAGTTCTGGAAGTTCATAAACTACTTCCCCATTCATCATGACTGGAATTTGCAGTTCTCTCGCTTCGAAGCACGTAATAAATTTACTAATGTAGGTGTGAACTGGATCAAACATTTTAAGGCGTTCCTCTGCTCCTGGGTTTTCATCATCCATTGCGATGTATTCCCCTTCTGCTTTCCCATTCATTGTATTGATGATTCGATATACCCTTTTTAAGCCTGGTGTTGTGACTTTCTCAGGGTTTGCAGATATTTTTATTGTATCTATCAACTCTCCTGATTCGTTTTCGATTGCGACAAGTTTATAAACAGCACCTAAAGCTGGTTGTTCGTACGCTGTAATTAATTTAGTTCCTATCCCCCATGTATCAATCCTGGCACCCTGTGCTTTTAAGTTCATGATTGTATATTCGTCTAAATCACTCGAAGCTGTAATTTTCGCCTCAGTGAACCCAGCATCATCCAGCATTCTTCTCGCTTCCTTCGACAAATAAGCAAGATCACCACTATCTAGGCGAATCCCTTTAAAGTTTATTTTGTCTCCAAGTTCCTTAGCTACTCGAATCGCGTTTGGTACACCAGATTTAAGCGTGTCATACGTATCAACAAGAAAAACACAGTCTTTATGGCTCTGTGCATATTTATGAAAGGCGATATATTCATCTTTATAGGCTTGAACCATCGCATGTGCATGAGTGCCAGCTACTGGAATGCCAAATATTTTACCTGCTCTGACATTACTCGTTGCATCAAAACCACCAATAAAGGCTGCACGTGTTCCCCAGATTGCGGCATCCATTTCCTGCGCTCGTCTGGAACCAAATTCTAAAGCCTGTTCATCACCAATCACCTGCTTGATCCTAGATGCTTTTGTCGCAATCAATGTTTGGTAATTCACGATGTTTAGTAATGCGGTTTCCACAAGCTGTGCTTCAGCTAAAGGAGCTTCAATACGAATGAGCGGTTCATTACCGAAAGCTAATTCCCCTTCTTCCATTGATTTTACCGTGCCAGTAAATTTCAAGCTTTCTAAATAGCTGAGAAACGCTTCTGGGTAGTTCATTTCATGACGCAAATACTCAATATCACTCGAAGTAAAGGCAAAGCTTTCTAAATAGCTGAGAGCCTTCTCCAATCCTGCAAAAACAGCATAGCCATTTCCGAAAGGCATTTTTCGAAAAAATAATTCAAACACTGCTTTTCGATTATGAATCTGATCCTGCCAATACGTTTGGATCATATTAATCTGATATAAATCAGTATGTAATGCTAAACCATCATCCTCATAGAGCTTTTTCATCTTATCGACCCTCCAGCTTTTTAGTTTCTTACCACTATTGTTGGCGTCTACTTACATATTCAATACAGGATTATCGATGTCCTTTTAAATATACAGATTATACAGATACTTACTTTCTACAAATTTATGTCAAATATAGAACGTCATCAAAATTGGGAATAATCGAGATTCATCATTTCAATGCTTCATAAATCTTGCCTATAACACTACCATACGTACTAATGCTGAACATGTCCCCATAAAACCAATTTGAATCGACAAGATGATCAATAACAGCCGAATGCTTCTTGTTCGTTAAAAGAGCGATCGCCAAATTATTTTCCCGATCAATGACAGTTATTGTACCTGTCCACCCTGTATGACCAATTACCTTATCACCTGCATACTCGCCAAACATCCAGTTCATGCTTTCATCCCCATTAATCCTCCACCCAAGACCGAATGTCGGATTCAGCTCAGATGGTGTTGTAAATACGTCAATCGTTTCTTTATCGAATAGCTTTGTGTTATCGTATCCCCCATCATTCAGCATTACCTGAAGAAGTACTGCAAGATCGTGCGTATTACTAAACAATCCTGCATGTCCCGAAACCCCATCCATTGAATAGTATGCATTTTCATCATGTACTTCACCTTGCAGAGTATACGTTCTCATATTAGGAAACATTAGATATCCGTCACGGGTATTACCGTTTAGCTCGGTCGCTGCAAAATCTTGTTCTTTGAAGCCCTTTTTTAATGGCGTAAAGACTGTGTGTTTCAATCCAAGCGGCTTATATATTGTGTTTTCGACATACTGGTCTAGTTTTTGACCAGTTACTCTTTCAATAATAAAACCTAGGAGTATATAATCAATATCACTATATATTTGAGTTGTACCGGGGATAGATTGTAATGGCGTTTTAATGATCTTATCCAACATCTCTTTACGGTCTTGTGTGAATAATGCGCCTGCCTGCTCAGGATTATAGTAATGAACACTCGAAGGGAAACCCGCAATATGATGGAGCAGATCGACAATACGCAATGTTTCCTTTGCATTGATCACATCATTCGGCGAATCCTTAAACTCTGGGATATAATGTGAAATAGGATGGTTTAAATTGATTTTACCTTCACTGACTAGTTTTTGAAGAGCATAGTTAACCGCGTACATCTTCGTATTAGAAGCCAAGTCAAACATCGTATCCTTTTTCATCTTTTGTGGCTGCTTTAGAAAGGGGAAGCTATTGTATTTCTTTGCGTATCCATATGACGTGTTTTTCACGACTTTTCCATTTTTAATGATGATAAGCGCTGCTCCAGGGAAGCCATTCCTAATTTCATTCTCGATAAATGAATCAACTTCAGACAATTCTTTCGTAGAAAACCCTACATCCTCAGGTGTTTTTATTGAAGATAGTGTAGGATATTTACTTTTATTCTGACATTGATTATCGTCAGTCTGTTTTCTATAATCGACATTTTCCTGATGAATGGTTGAGGAAAAAGCTGGTGTACTCCTTAACACGAATAGAAGAACCAATAGCACTAGTCCTTTTTTATACATGTTATGTTTCATATTCTTCATCCCCATCTCCACATTCAAAATAACTAATCTACAAATTAACGATCACCGAATGATAATATTAAGTAACATCCTATTCATACCCTTTATCATCATAGCCTGTGTTTTACGTATCATTTTTATTTATCCTTTTTAATAATAAAAAGCGGTTGTCCCAAAAGAGTCTGACCTCACGCTCCATACATCGTTTCTTGTGTCATTTATACGTAGAAACGATGTATTAAGTGTGAGGTTTGATCCTTTCGATTTGGGACAACCGCCGTGATATGATTAATTCTTCAGTAATCGTAAACTATTTAATATAACTAAAATTGTACTTCCTTCATGGCCGATCACGCCAAACGGTAGATCAAGGAACTGCATGAAGTTCGAAGCAATTAAAAGCGTGATAACAGTAATGGAGAAAATCACATTCTGCTTGATGATTCGGTTCATTTTTTTTGATAATTTGACCGCTTCAGCAATCCTCGGAAGATCATTTTTCATCAGAACAACATCAGCTGTTTCTAAAGCAACATCCGTTCCTTCACCCATCGCAATTCCGACTGATGCTGTAGCAAGCGCAGGCGCATCATTAATTCCGTCACCGACCATCGCAACTGTACCAAATTGCTCTTTCAGCCGTTTCACTTCATCTACTTTTGTTTCAGGTAGACACTCAGCGATATAGGCATCCACATGGCTTTCTGAGGCAATCGCATTTGCCGTTTTCTCTCCGTCACCTGTAAGCATAATCGTATGAATACCTTCTTGTTTGAGGGCTTCGATCGCCGCAATCGTTTCTGATCGGACAACATCTTTAAGTGTCATAATCCCGGCAATTCCTTTATCATCTCTAGCAAACACGATTGTTTTTCCTTGTTCAGCAAGTTCTTGTGCAATGCCGTTTTGGAATTGTTCCGCTTCCTCATGACCAACAAATTCCGATCTACCTACTTTCCACTGCACCCCGCCAAAATAAGCTTGCACGCCATATCCAGAGATATCTTCCATGTCCTCTGGCTTTATTAATTCTTTAGAAATCCTGTCTTTTGTAAAGCGAACAATTGCCGACGCTAACGGATGGTTTGAATAATTTTCAATAGAAGCTACATGTTGTAGGAAATCCACTTCTGTCACGTCATCACGAAGTACAATATCTGTTACCTCAGGTTTTCCTTTTGTCAAAGTACCTGTTTTATCAAGAGCAATTGCTTGTAAATTACCTAAATTCTCTAGGTGGACACCGCCTTTAAATAAGATACCATGGCGTGCACCGTTTGAAATAGCTGATAATGTAGCTGGCATAATCGATGCAACCAGTGCACATGGGGATGCGACTACTAATAATATCATCGCTCGATAAAATGTTTCCGTCCAACTCCACCCTAACAGGAAATGGGGCGCAAACATCATCAATGCCACAACGGATAAAACTACTTTCACATAGGTACCTTCGAATCGCTCAATAAATAGCTGTGAAGGTGATTTTTCACTTTGTGCTGATTGTACAAGTGTAATGATTTTTTGAAAAAGAGTTTCACTACTTGGTTTAGTAATTTCAACAGTTATTGTCCCACGAAGATTAACCGTCCCTGCAAAAACCTCATCATGTACTGTTTTACTAACAGGAAAGGATTCACCCGTTATCGCAGCTTCATCTAAATTCGTCTTCCCGTCATTAATTTTCCCATCTGACGGTACTCGTTCACCCGGCTTGATTAAGATTAGATCACCGACACGAAGCTGTGATACAGCGACTTTCATTTCAATTCCATCTGTAATTCTTAGTGCTTCTTCTGGCTGTAAATCCATGAGTGCAGATATTTCTTTATGGCTTTTATTCATCGTATAAGTTTCCAAGGCACCGCTTAGTGCAAAGATAAAAATTAAGATAGCCCCTTCTGTCCAATAGCCAATGATTGCAGAACCAATTGCAGCAAGAATCATTAACATTTCTACATTCAATTCTTTATCGGCAATGGTATCTTCAATGCCTTCTTTTGCCTTCGCATATCCCCCAATAATAAAGGCTGCCAAATAAATTACGATTGAAGTAGTTGATAATCCAATGGAAGAAAGAATCCATCCAAATAATATAAGAACCCCACTAAATAAAGCAGCAATTAATTCGATATGTGGTGTTACTTTGTCAAGCCATGAAGTTTGGTATTGTGCAGGTTTTTGTAAGTGTTTCGTTTCGGCAAGCATCTTTTTTCCTCCTCTTAATTTCGTAATGCCCAATGATACCGATTCTCATTTAGTGGAGATCTAATTGAGAAAGATAATCAGCATCATTTATCATATAATTTATCAGAAACAGTGTATTTGCGTATCTTGTTATGAATATCTTTAGATTTATTTATATAATATCATAGACCTTTAGAAAAATAAACAATAATAATTCTAATTTAAGATAAATTACAAAAAACTTATAACTGTTATTCTTTTCCTTTAAGTAATCCATGTTGTATGATGTAGAAAATAATGTTTTTTCAAATATCGGAGGGATCTATTATCAAAAATCTACTTAATCAATTTATCTCATTAGGTGTAGGGGCAGCCGTTTTTAGTAAAGAACAAATTGAAAGATCAGTTGAGGACCTTGTTAGAAAAGGGGAAATTAGTAAAGGGGAATCAAGAGAACTTATTGAACGCCTAATCGAAAAAGGTTCGAAAATGCGTGAAGAAATGGATTCAATCATCGCTTCAAAAGTTAGTCAAACGCTAGATCAACTTCATCTAGTTTCTAAGGATGAATTGAGAAAATTAGAACGGAGAATTGAAGAATTGGAACGAAGAGAGTGATTGTTTTTAGGAGGGGCCCTTATGCTTGGCAAGAGAATGAAACATGCACATCGATATCAAGAAATTATTAGTGCTTTCCTAAGAAATGGCTTTGGCTATATTGTTAAAGAGCTCGGGTTAACGGAGATGTTGAGCATACCTAGAAAAATGGCCGGCTTGAATAATGATGTATCTAGCCGTACAATCGGCCAGCGAATTCGTACCTTTCTAGAAGATCTTGGTCCTACCTTCATCAAGCTCGGGCAAATTGCCAGCACACGGAGAGATATCATTCCTGAGCATATTATTGTTGAATTAGAAAAGCTTCAGGATCGTGTGCCACCCTTTCCTTTTGAACAAGTACATAGCATCATTGAAAATGAACTTGGCGATCAACTTGACCGACTGTTTGCTGAATTTAATGAAACCCCTTTGGCTACTGCTTCAATTGGACAAGTCCATTGGGCAAGACTTCATACTGGCGAAGAAATTGCGATTAAAGTGCAGCGGCCAAACATACGTCCTATTATTGAGACAGATATCGAAATCCTTGAAGATTTGGCACGTCTGATGGAATCAAGGCTCTCTTGGGCAAAAAGATATCGTCTATATGAAATGATTGAAGAGTTTTCGAAAGCTTTGCAGGCAGAACTTGATTATCATGTTGAAGGAAACAATTCAGAAAAAATAGCTAATCAATTCAATAATCAAGCCAATATTCGCATTCCGGATATTTATTGGGATTTCTCAACAAAAAAAGTCTTAACAATGGAATATATTAAAGGTACAAAAATTAGTCAGCTCAAAGAATTGGATCTTCTCGGATATGATCGCAAAATTATTGCAAAACGTGTCACAAATTCTATGTTGCATCAAATTTTAATAGAAGGCTTTTTTCACGGAGATCCACATCCAGGAAATATGATGGTTTTACCCGATGAAGTAGTCGTATTCATGGATTTTGGGATGGTCGGCCGGCTTACTTCAGACATGAAATATCAGTTGGCATCACTCGTCATTTCTTTAAAACGTGGTGATACCTCAGGAATCATAAAAGCAATTTCAAAAATGGGGATTCTCCCTGATCAGATAAACATGTCGTTACTTCGAGCCGATGTGGATGAACTTAAAGATAAATATTATCACTTGCCGTTAAGCCAAATTAGTCTTGGGGAGGCAGTGAATGATCTGTTTACAGTTTCTTTTTATCATCAAATACAAATTCCAGCTGACATGACTATGCTTGGTAAAGCTCTTTTGACTGTTGAAGGAGTTGTGGCTGATTTGGATCCTGATTTTAATATGGTGCAAGCTGCCGAACCATTCGGACAACGGCTACTATTAGACCGCTACCACCCAAAGAAAATCGTTAAAAACACGTGGAACCAACTGATTGAGTATACAGAGATCATTACTGAACTTCCTAAAAATATAAAAGACTTTTCAGATACATTAAAAAAAGGTAAGTTTCGGTTAGAAATCACCATGCCAGATATTCATTTACTTTTAGAAAAGTTAGACCGAATCAGTAATCGTTTATCTTTTAGTATTGTTCTTCTCGCATTCAGTATTATTATGGTTGGTCTTATTGTCGGTTCATCTATCAGTGGGCAATCTACGTTATTGTGGAGACTACCAGCGATCGAAATTGGTTTTGGCATTGCACTTCTTATGCTCATTTGGTTACTTTATTCCATCTTTAAATCAGGTAAATTTTGATTAATTCAAGAAATGTATCTATCTTTTAATGAAGGTGGCGGTGCGGAGCTGATTTTGCGAAGCCCCGCCCCTTTTCCACTAAAAGGCTCATTTTCCATAAGAAAAAGCTTAAGGGAATCCCTTAAGCTTTTTCTTATTCTTTTACATAGGCGATAATGCCTTCATTATCATCTAGTACAAGTTCAATACCTGCATATGGATCACGATTAAGCATATGGTCAAGCCAAAGTCTTAGTGCTTCAATAATATTTAACATAATTAAGATTTGCTGCCTACCATTGACATAAACTTCTGCAGAGAATCCGTAATCATCGTCATACATTAATTCCACTTCGACTTCTTTTGGTGTAACTTGTTTCTTATCAGCGATATATATGCAAATGGCATTAATGATATCTTGTTCAGAAATTTTTAACCTCTCCATGGATTAGGATCATCTTTCTTCTTATTTTTAAAGAAAGTATAGATGCGTCGGATAATTGAGATGAGAATGATAATAGCAATCAAATTCACCATAAATCCTAAAATCGCTCCAAGCCCACCCATGTTAGCAAATAAGCTACCAAATAAGAGACCGGCAATACCACCATAAAGAATTCCTTTCATTAATCCCCCTTTAGTTATAGGATTACTCTTTGCTTTTGTATTTGATTTAGTTGTAGCGTCAGACTTCTTGTTGCTCTGGATATTAGAATTATTGTTGGTTGTACTCCGATTCGTATCGAACGATCTTTTTCCTGATTTATATGACTTAGCGCTTACTGTGTCTTCTTGTCCAAGAAGAAAATGACCTCCGACCGGAGAAAAGATCAGTGTAAGTGTCAAAAATGCAGTCATTGCTTTCTTTAGCATATATGGTCCTCCATTCAAAATTGTTGTGAAGAAGTTTTACTTCTCACTTTTATCCCGGTTTAACAGGCTGTAAATCCCCGATTGGTGAGATACAGTGAAACTTACCGATGCGCAGAGGTTTAGTTGAGGCCCACAGGATGTGGGTCACACAGACGTTGCCCCCGGACGCGGCATACTTAGTCTGTGATTCATTAAACCTTAGTTCGTAGTGTCGCTTTATCGAAGATCTAGCGACACTAGAACGGGGCTAACCATCAATGGGGGATGAAAAAGCCCACTGATGGAAGTTTCACTGTATATACATTACTATATACGGCTAAAAAAATAAAAGGTTTCATTTTATTGAAATAGTGATTCAAAATTTTTAAATGGAATATTACTAGTTTCATGTTTAGCTTTCTAGTAGTGAGGATAAATTAATAGGAGACAGGATCCCTGTCTCCTAATCACTTATTCTATTAAAAACGATGAACTCGTCCATTGAAGTGTTGTGCCCAATAGCCGCTTGACATATTTGCAATCGCAACGCCAGTTGAACTTTGAGAACCGATAAATTTACCGCCACCAACATAAATTCCGACATGTCCATTTTTCTTATAAGTATCAAAGAATACCATATCACCAGGTTGCATATCACTTGCAGATACTTTAGTTCCATAATTCAACAATGTATCAGTGTTACCAACCGAACCAAGATTTATTCCAGCCTGAGCATATGCCCAGTAAACAAATGCAGAGCAGTCAAATCTTCCATTGTTAATATCCGATTGCGATCTACCACCACCAAATACATAAACGGAATTACCGATATATTTATTACCAGCAGTAATTGCCGCGCTAAGGTTACGGCTTGGTGGAATGCTCACACTTGTGTTTGTATCATCATTATTGTCATAGTTTTTACTTGAATTATTTGTAGTTGAACTATTTGTAGTTGAATTATTTTTACTTGAACTATTTGTAGTTGAACTATTTGATGATGATTTTGTTACAGACGGCTCTGAGCTAGATTTTTTCTTAGTTGATTCTTTCGGTGCATTTTTAGCTGCTTCACGAGCTGCTTTTTCTGCTAATTCTTCAGCACGTTTTTTCGCTGCTGCAATTTCCGCTTGACGATTTAGTTCTGCAGTAATATCCCCTTGGATTTTTACAACTTGTGCCGCTAAGTTTGCATCACGTTTTTTCAAGTCAGCAACTAGAGTAGCTGTTTCTGTTTCTTTTCCTTTCAAACTTGCACTAAGTTGTAAGCTCTGAGATTTTTGCTCTTCAATTTGAGCACGCATGCCTTCAAGCTCTATTTTCATAGAAGTAAGGTCTGCTAGTTTTGTTTCAACGGCCGTTTGCTTTTCTTCCAACTCTTTCTTATCTGCTTCGTGTTGCGTTAAAATATCTTGGTCAGCTTCTACCATAGTCGCAACTGCACCAACACGATCGATGAAGTTACCAAAGCTCGTAGCTCCGAGCAATACTTCAATATAACTCACATTACCGCCGCTCTCTTGATAAGAAACTGCACGTTCTTTCAAAACCTCATTACGCTGTTCAATGCGTTTTTGAAGGGCTACAATATCTTCTTTAAGCTTCTTGATTTCTGCATTTGTTTCGTCAATTTGCACCTTTGTTTCATCAATTTTCGCATTATTGTCTTTAATCGCTTGTTCGATTCGTAGAATTTGCTCTGTTAATGTAGCTTGTTCGATTTGAAGTGCTTTAATCTTTGCAAGTGCGGCATTTATTTCAGATTGAACTCCACTTCTTTGCCCTTGAATGGTTTGTTGTTGGTTTTGCAAGTCGCTAATGGATTCTGCATGAACAGCTGGAACGGCAACGATACTTCCCAAACTAAGCATAGCAGTAGTACTTAACACAAGTAATTTCTTTCTCAAAATCATGTTTCCCTGCTTTCTTCTCTAGCCAAATTCGCCAATTAATCTATCTCCCTATCATAATCGTGAATATATATGGAACTAGAAATCTATGTATTATTTTTCGTTAATGGTTATTTATATATAAGCTAAATAATATGTATTATTTTTCGTTAATGGTTATTTATATATAAGCTAAATAAGTTGTTTCGATTTTTATCCTATAGAGAGTATAGCATCATAATTGGTCAGTATGGTAATAAACTCATTACAGTTATATTTCAATTGTTACAAAAAACAACTTTTTTTGCGCTTTTTCGAAAAAATTGGTGGATTATAGAAAGATTTTCCTTTGTTTGTTAATGATAGGACGTTTCAACTAAATTGTGAAAAAATTTTGCAATTCTTCTTAAGACTGAATAACAATCTATTTACCTAGGTCTATTTACTTCTATTTATAAGAGTTTTGGAGAATCAAGACGGAGGAGTTCTTTTTATTATATGGATGAACTACCTAAAAAAAAGCCAGTACCCTTTTTTAGGGACACTAGCTTCCACTTCATGTTAATGATGATGTGCATGGTCTTTTGAAGGATTCGTAATTTCAAAACCTTCTTGCGGTACATAGAAGTATTTAATCCATACCCCGTCTAAGAATACTTCACGAGCATCCAGTAATATATCTATTTCTTTGTCCGTTTTTACAATTTCATCATGTTCTGTTTGGGTATCAAGGGTAATATCATAATGAGCATGGTTGCCGTGCATATGTGTAATGATAACACGAATCATTTTTCCTTCAGCTTCTTCTTTGCTTAACATTTTTTTTAAAACTTTTGCAGCATTTCTGTTAATTTTTACATTCATTATATAATCCTCCTGTTTGAACACGCACTTATAGATTATTGTAAATAGGGATTTGAAGTCTCTTAATTAGTTCACCTGGTTATCATTTGGAAATTTCACACCAATTTGTTTACGTGCTTCATCCATGATCTCCATAACATGTAATGAAGTGTCCCATGAATTCAGACTTGATTCGGTTTTCCTAGATTGAATCAACTGAATAAATTCAGCCACTTCGTAGTACATCGGCTCCATTTCTTGTTGGATACTGACATCTTCGATTGAACCGTCTCGATAACGAATTTCAATCTTCTCAGGGCTCGAGATATGATGGATAACCATCGTAGCATCTTCCCCATGAATTTCTGAAGGAAGAGTTGAATCGGTAATTTTCGAATACATAACGGTTGCCTGCATCTCATCATAATCTAGTACAATGCTACCTTGTGCATCAGCCCCAGTGTCTAGTAAATATCCTGAAGCTTTAACTGTATTCGGTTTTCCAAATAACGCGACAAGCGGATAGATTGTATATACACCTAGATCCATCAAGGCTCCTGTTGCATATTCAGGGTTAAATGCATTTAAGACTGTTCCTTTTTTATAGGCATCATACCGCGATGAATACTGGCAATAATTCGCAAAATACGTGCGGATATTTCCAAGTTTAACTAAATGATCTTGAATCACTTGGTAGTTAGGCATAACGGTTGACTTCATTGCTTCCATTAATACGACATGATTAGATTTAGCCGCTTCCATCATCGCTTTTACTTCCTTAGCATTCGCTGCAAGTGGTTTTTCACATAGGACATGCTTGCCATGCTTCATAAATAGGATTGCCTGCTCGGCGTGGTATGAGTTGGGGCTGGCGATATACACCGCATCAATTTCCTCACTTGCTGCCATTTCGTTTAAATCTGTAAACGTTAACTCTACCTCATATTTAGCGGCAAATTCACGTGCACGATCTTCCGTACGTGAAAATACGGCCTTTAGGCTGAAATCTTTATGATTACCTGCTGCTCCTAATAATCGTTCTGTAATCCAGTTTGTTCCTACAATACCGAATCTAATCATATTCGCACTCCTTTAATTTTGAATTTATAAATGCATCATAACTACTTTATAGTACCCTCAAACCTTCAATGACGCTATTTATTAAGATACGTCAGATGAAAATTTTTTTATCTAAAGCACTTGAATTAACGTTTATCAATGAGATGGTTTCGCCTTCAGAGAAATGGGGAAAATATAACTAGTAACTAATTCAAAATATTCATGAATAAAAATTCTTAAATTATCTACTATAATTTTTGAAAATAAAAAGGAGTTGAGTAGTAGTGGAAAAGTTCATGAAGAATCAAGTGGCCGTTATTACAGGCGGGAGCTCTGGGATCGGAAGAGGGGCAGCCTTAAAACTAGCAGAACAAGGCGCAAAGATTGCACTGATTGATCGAACCTACGAAAATGCTCTCAAAGTAAAAAAAGAAATCGAAGCAATAGGAAATGAAGTCATCATTGTCAAAACAGATGTATCACAACCTAAACAAGTCGAGAATGCTTTCAAAGAGGTAATGGAAAAATGGGATAAAATTAATATTGTGTTTGCGAATGCAGGTATTAATGGTGTGAAGGCACCAATTGAAAATATTACACCTGAAGATTGGGATGACACAATTCATACGAATTTGCGGGGAACCTTCTTAACCGTGAAATATGCGATTCCTTATCTTAAAGAAAATGGCGGTAGCATTATCATAACAAGCTCTATTAACGGGAATCGGACATTCAAAAACTTCGGCTTCGCAGCATATAGCACAACAAAAGCCGGACAAGTGGCGTTCGGAAAAATGGCGGCACTAGAGCTTGCACAATATAAAATCCGGGTTAACATGATCTGCCCTGGTGCCATTAACACGAACATCGATGACAATACATACCCTGATGAGGAAAACTTGAAGAAAATCATAATTCCTATTGAATATCCAGAAGGAGCACAACCATTAGAACAAAAATCAGGGACTGTAGAACAAGTTGGCAAACTCGTTCTTTTTTTGGCATCCGACCTATCTTCACATATTACCGGAACAGAAATTTATATTGACGGTGCAGAATCATTATTATAATCGCCGTAATAATGACAAATCCTTGAAGACTTTTACGATATTTTTTGTTTCCAATCAAGCCTGTTTTTAAAAAGGAAGATCTTTAACAGGCTTAGGTTCTTTTATTTTGAAAATAAACCCTTAATCCCAAATAATACATTCTGCGGTCTTTCAGCCATTCTCCGCATAAAGTATGCAAACCAATCATCGCCAAATGGAATATAAATACGCATCGTATAGCCTTCCTGCGCCAAACTCACTTGCATATCTTGTCTAAATCCAAAAAGCATTTGAAATTCAAATTGATCTTTCGGTATGTTATTTTCTTTGGCAAATTGTTTTACTTTTTCGATAATCTCATGATCATGTGAAGCAATTGCCGTATAACTTCCGCTTAGTAAATGGGTTTTAATGATCTTCAAATAATTATCATCTACATCTTTCTTAGTCTGGTAAGCTACCTCAGGAGATTCTTTGTAGGCTCCTTTTACTAACCGAAGACGGGCGCCTTCTAAATCCAATACATCCTGATTCGCACGAAATAAATAAGCTTGGATAACAGTTCCAACATTATCGTATAGTTCACGGAGTTCCTTAAAAATATCCAGTGTGATTTGGCAATGCGCGTAATCCTCCATGTCTATTCGAACAAAATTATTAGTTTGCTTTGCAGTTTCCAAAATTCGTTTCATATTTTGAATGCAAAAATCCCGATCAATATCCAAGCCTAGCTGTGTCATCTTAACGGATAAATGGCTGCTCACTCCAGTTCGTGCGATAGATTCCAATGTTTTTACATTATACTCTGTGGCTTCAATGGCCTCTTCTTTACTTGAAACGAATTCACCTAAATGATCAAGTGTGCATACTAAACCTTTTTCATTAAGTTCTTGAGCTGTTCTCATGGCGCTCTCAATTGTCACACCTGCAACTACTTGTGATGCACCGAACCTGAGCCCCCATTTCTTCGCCGCCTTGTTTAATAGTATATTTCGAGAAACCCTTAAGAAGAAATTTTTCGAAAGGTTAGCCAGCATATTGATTCCCCCTGAATCATTATGGGTGATAGAGGTACTAATGGGTAGTAAGTAGTGGAGATTACCACCCATCTGATTCATCTATTATTTCATAAAGTTTCGCTCGTTGTTTTTGCTTGCATATGCAAAATCAAATAATCCGGACCACCGGCTTTTGAATCCGTTCCTGACATGTTGAAGCCGCCAAATGGCTGGTAGCCAACAATAGCTCCTGTACAAACTCTGTTAAAATATAAATTTCCGACGTGAAATTCTTTTTTTGCTCTTTGGATATGATGACGATTATTAGAGATTAATGCACCAGTTAAGCCATAATCTGTGTTATTAGCAATCTCCATCATATGATCGAAATCACGCGCTTTGCAAAAGCCGACAACAGGTCCGAAGATTTCTTCCTGCATTAAACGAGATTTTTCATCTAAATCAGCAATAATCGTCGGTTGAATGAAGTATCCCTTAGAACTGTCTCCTACACCGCCAATCCTTAACTTCCCTTCGTGCTTTCCAATTTCAATATAATTCATAATTTTATTATAGGAAGCCTGATCAATGACTGGCCCCATATAATGGCTCAATTTTACTGGATTGCCTACTGTTAATTCTTTCGTTAATGCCACTGCTTTTTCTAATACTTCATCATATACATCTTGATGAACAACTGCGCGAGAACCAGCAGAGCACTTTTGGCCTGAGTACCCGAATGCAGATTTGACAACGGAAGCAGCGGCAAGATCTAAGTCTGCATCACAATCTACAACTACCGTGTCTTTCCCCCCCATTTCTGCGATTACACGTTTCAACCAAATTTGTCCCGGTTGAACCTTAGCGGCACGCTCATAAATCCGGCAGCCTACTTCACGTGAACCAGTAAAGCTTATAAAGCGCGTTTTTGGATGATCAACTAAATAATCTCCAATTTCACTACCGCTTCCCGGAATATAGTTGATAACACCAGCAGGCAAACCTGCTTCTTCTAATACTTCCACGAATTTCGCAGCAATAACTGGTGTAGTATTTGCTGGCTTTAATAAAATGGTATTTCCTGCGACAATTGCAGCTGCTGCGGTTCCAGCCATAATGGCTAATGGAAAGTTAAATGGTGAAATAATCACACCGACCCCTAATGGAATATACGTGTACTGATTAATTTCTCCTGTGCGACTTTGGACTTCTTTGCCACTGCTAAGCTCAATCATTTTCCGTGCATAATATTCGAGAAAATCAATCGCTTCTGCTGTATCGGCATCCGCCTCATTCCAAGGTTTACCGGCCTCTTTTACAAGATAGCTAGAAAATTCATGCTTGCGGCGGCGGATAATCGCTGCTGCACGGAATAATACGGTAGCACGTTCTTTGGGATCCTGATTGCTCCATGATTTAAAAGAGGAAAGCGCCTTCTGCATGGCTTTTTCCGCGAACTCTTGATTGGCTTTTGAAACACTACCAATTACTTCTTCTTTAACAGCCGGATTATAGGATATAATTTGCTCTTCTGTCTTAAATCGTTCTCCGCCAATAATCACCGGATATTCTTTCCCTAGTTCTGATTGGACAAATGCTAATGCTTTTTCAAAGTCTTGTTTATTTTTTTCAATTGAGAAATCAGTGAATGGTTCATGCTTATATATGGTTGTCATGGTTAATTCCCTCCATAATGTACTCAATCTTCCATATTCTATATACTTGCAAGTTCCGTGCTAACTTCGTCATATCAAGAAAATCAGCTCTATTCTTTCTTTTAATTACAAGCCCTTACTCTATATATGTACGAGGTGATAGCTACAAAAATGAATACAATATGTATATGATCCAAACATCGTTCATACAAACATGCATGCACACTCGAATAACTTGTTGCCGTTTTAAAAACTTTTATGGAATACGATCAAAGTCTAGTTTAGTGAGAGAAGAAATGTAAAAGGATTTCAGACAGAAAGTTCTTACTTCAAATCAATGCACTTACACCAAAATTCCAAAACATCCATCGGCTCTTCTCACATATGTGCATGATATAGCTTCACATCGATTGCGTTTGTATTTTCAGATAACAAAAAAAGGGTCAAACCCCGTCACTACTACATACAGTAGTGCGAGGCCTGACCCAACATATATTATCCCAACTGTATAGCTGGTCCAAAAAATTCAAAATGGATTTGTTCTTGTGCAATTCCACGATCCTTCAGTAAGCCTAGCATCGCCTGAATGAACGGAACTGGTCCGCAAATATAATAATCTGCTTTTTCGTTCACTTCAAGACGGTTTAACATCTCAGTGTCTACATAGCCTTCTTTTTCAAAATAGGCTTCGTTCCGATCATCATCACTTGGATTAGAATAAGCGAAAGATAAACGATAGTCGATAATAGCGTCTTTTATCGCTGTTAATTCATCCTTAAATGCTTGAGCTGTACCATTTTGTGAAGCCTGGACAAATGTTACATTTCTCTCAGGCTGTTTATCAGCAATGGCTTGAACCATACTCATTAGCGGTGTAATTCCAACGCCGCCACCTAAGAAAACAACGGGTGTATTTTGTTCAAGATTAAGAGTGAAATCTCCCGCTGGTGCTGTAAGTTCAATCAAATCCCCTACATTCTTGTGATCATGCAAGAAGTTCGATGCTTTTCCTTCTGGGGTGTTTGGTATAGCCTCTCTTTTGACAGAAATTCTATAGCTATCTTGGCCTGGCGCAGCAGATAGGCTGTATTGACGATTCACCAAATATTCTTCTCCTGGGATTTTGATTCTAACTGTAATATATTGTCCCGGTTGAAAATCTGGTAGAACTTTCCCATCAGCGGCCTTCAAATAAAATGAAGTAATAACCGAACTTTCTTTCACTTTATCAGCAATTATGAAATCTTTGAAATCAAGCCAACCACCTTCTTGGTTTGTCGCTTCTTCATACATTTCTTTTTCAATGTCGATAAAGACTTGAGCAATGACGCCATACGCTTCGCCCCAAGCTTGTAAAATTTCTTCAGTTGCAGCATCACCTAACACTTCTTTAATTGCTGCTAATAAGTATTTTCCTACAATCGGATAATGTTCAGGCTTTACAGTTAAGCTGCGATGTTTTTGTGCGATTTGTTTGACAACTGGAATAATCGCGCCAAGATTGTCAATATGTTTGGCTGCTGCAAGCACGGTATTGGCTAATGCGGTTTGTTGGCGACCTCTTGTCTGATTCGTTTGATTAAAAATATTTAATAATTGCGGATAATCTTCAAATAAATGTTTATAAAAAATCGTCGTAATCTCGATACCTTTCATTTCTAATGCAGGGATTGTTGCTTTTACGATGTCTTTTGTCTGTTGAGATAACATATTTTGTTCCCCTCTCAAAACCATTATTTAAAATACATCTTTATAATAAAACGAGGAACTATTTAAAGCAATACTTTACATACATCTTTTAGCTTCCCCAATACAAATGTTTATAAAGCTGTCACAATTATGCTAAGATGTAGACATCATATTTTAGTGAGGGATTACCAACATGCGATTAACCAGTTATTCTGACTATTCGTTACGGGTATTATTATATTTAGCCATTAACAAACCAGATCAATTAGTAACCATTAAAGAGATTTCGGAAGCCTACTCTATTTCTAGTAACCATTTAATGAAAATTACCTTTAATCTTGGTAAAATGGGATACCTTGAAACAGTACGAGGGAGGAATGGGGGAATTCGGCTTGCAAAAAGTCCCGCAGATATTAATATTGGGACGCTTGTTCGAAAAACCGAGGAAGACTTTTATATCGTAGAGTGTTTTAATGGAGAGGGAAATAACTGCGTTATCTCACCTGTTTGTTCACTTAAGCATATGCTTAATGAAGCACTGCAAGCCTTCTTTTCTGTGCTTGATCAGTACACACTTTCCGACATGATCATGAATAAAACAGTCCTTAAAGATTACTTTGACCAGGCAATAAGTCATAAAGATTGATATTATCGAAGCTTCAAAGTAACACTTCTTATATTTCAAAGAGAAGTGTTGCTTTTTTTTGTAAAGCGTGTGAACATGCAAATTTACTGATGTTTATTTGCTCTCCTCTACATAATATAGCATTGCAAATTAACTCAAAATTCAATATATTTATTCTATGATAATAAGCGCCACACAATCTATCATACGTATATCACTTTGAATTGAAATGAGGTGCGTTACATGAAGCCGATTTTATTAGGAATTTTTGCGGCATTCTTTTTTGCCTTTACTTTTGTCCTAAATCATGCGATGGAATTGTCAGGAGGAAGCTGGATTTGGAGTGCATCGCTGCGCTATATCTTTATGGTTCCCTTTCTTCTAATCATAGTTGTCGCTAGAAAAAATCTTCGCCCGCTTCTTAAGGCAATGAAAGAACAGCCCAAAACATGGCTGTTGTGGAGTTTTGTCGGCTTCGGATTATTTTATGCGCCATTATGCTTTGCTGCTGCCTATTCGCCAGGCTGGTTAATCGCAGCAACCTGGCAAATGACAATCATTTCCGGAATGCTGCTTGGCCCCCTATTTTTAGAAACGATTCAAACAAAGAATGGAATTGTACAAACACGGGGAAAAATCCCATTAAAAGGGTTGATGCTTTCCTTTATTATTTTACTAGGAATCATTCTTATTCAACTAGAACAGGCGAGTACAATTTCAGTGCCTACGCTTATTCTAGGTATCATTCCAGTATTAGTTGCATCATTTGCCTATCCACTCGGAAATCGAAAAATGATGGATGCTTGTCAAGATCGTCTTGATGCCTATCAGAGAGTCTTAGGCATGACGCTAGCCAGTCTTCCATTTTGGCTTTTGCTTTCCATTTACGGATTATTCACTGTCGGGGTTCCAAGCAGAGAACAAACCAGTCAATCTGTCATAGTTGCGCTTACATCCGGTGTAATCGCAACAGTGCTCTTTTTTTATGCAACCGATTTAGTCAGAGGTAATATGCAGAAGCTGGCAGCCGTCGAAGCTACACAATCCATGGAAGTGCTCTTTACACTTGTCGGAGAAGTAATCTTCTTATCCATTGCACTGCCATCCCACTTATCTTGGCTTGGTATTGGTATTGTTGTGTTTGGAATGGTCCTACATAGTTATGCATCCCATACTAAAAAACAGCCAAAGCCAGTCAGTATTTAGCAAGAAGTGCATTATAACTAAATGGATACTCCCGTTCAAAGAAGAGCCCTAAACTAGAATAACAAGTTCAATTCTAGTTTAGGGCTCTTCTTTTTGTGGCAAAGGGGTGGGGCCTCTAAAAAATCAGCTCTGAGCCATCACTTTCATAAGGTGAAACAATTTTTAGAACCTGATCCTTTTTCATCGTTTTTATTTTAGAACAGACACTTATAGTGCGTGTTCAAAAAGGAAGATAAAAAGAGCCAAGAAGTTCGAGGAGCGTATCTCGAGTGGACCGGACTTGCACAGGATGTGCTGACTTCTGTGTTGCGCACAGGACGTGCGCGGTTTTAACAGAAGGTCATTCATGAGCTTTGATGCAATTCGACAGCCATTTTTACCGGACTCTTTGAACATCCTCTTATAGATGTTCTTGGTGAAAATTATTTAAACGCCATTGTAGCATGAACGGCCTTTTTCCAGCCTTCGTATAATTCTCCTCTTTTTTTATGGTCCATTGACGGCAAAAATGTTTTATCTATCCCTCGCAGACTTGAAATTTCTTCTTGGTTTTTCCAATACCCAACAGCCAAACCAGCCAAATAGGCAGCTCCAAGCGCCGTTGTTTCATTAATGACAGAACGTTCAACTGGAACATTTAGCAAGTCGCTTTGAAACTCCATGAGGAAGTTATTTTTCACGACACCTCCATCTACGCGAAGTGTCTTTAATTCAATGCCTGAATCTTCTTTCATCGCATCAAGGACATCCTTCGTTTGATAGGCCAATGACTCTAGAGTTGCTCTGATAAAATGCTCCTTCGATGTTCCTCTAGTAATCCCAAATACAGCACCACGAACATCGCTGTCCCAATACGGCGTCCCTAAACCGACAAATGCCGGAACAACATACACGCCATCTGTGCTCTCTACTCTTTTTGCATAGCTCTCACTGTCCTGTGCATGTTTTAACATTCTCAAGCCATCTCGTAGCCATTGAATGGCAGATCCAGCTATAAATATACTGCCTTCTAGGGCATAGTTGATTTTTCCATCTAGTCCCCAAGCAATCGTTGTAAGGAGTCCGGTTTCTGATTGAACCGCTTTTTCACCCGTATTCATCAGCATAAAACACCCGGTTCCGTAAGTGTTTTTTGCCATTCCCTGGTCAAAACAAGCCTGACCGAATAAAGCGGCCTGTTGATCACCAGCTACACCCGCAATCGGAATTTCCTGACCGAAAAAATGATGATCCAATGTATAGGCATACACTTCTGATGATGACTTCACTTCAGGCAACATGGATTTAGGAACGGTTAAGATTTCAAGGAGATCATCATCCCACTTCAAATCGTAAATATTGAACATTAGAGTACGAGAAGCGTTCGTATAATCGGTCACATGAGCCTGACCACCTGACAATTTCCAAATCAACCATGTGTCGATTGTCCCGAATAATAATTTTCCCTTTTCCGCTTTTTCTCTAGTACCCTCTACATGATCAAGAATCCACTTTACTTTTGTGCCAGAGAAATAAGCATCGATTAATAATCCAGTTCTTTCTCTAAATAGATCGTCATGTCCCTGTACCTTCAATTCATCACAAATATCGCTTGTTTGGCGTGATTGCCACACAATTGCATGATAGACGGGTTTTCCAGTTTCTTCATCCCATACTACCGTTGTTTCTCTTTGGTTTGTAATCCCAATCCCTGCAATTTGCTCTGGTTTAATACCTGATTCTGATAAAACGCTTGCAATGACTGCGAGAACGGATCCCCAGATTTCATTGGCATCATGCAAAACCCAGCCTGGTTTCGGGAAATACTGCTTAAATTCTTGTTGTGCAATGTGAATGATTTCGCCTTTTTTATTACATAACATCGCTCTTGAACTGGTTGTACCTTGGTCTAAAGATAATATGAATTTTTCCAAATACAATTTCCCCCTTAATTGTTCTTACAACTATTTTGAATGTATCTGTTTCAATAACTTGTTTCATACTTAAAAGCATATGCTAATCTTAATAATACCAAGCATGTAACTTTCACACCTCAAAAAAAGCCTATAGAGAAATTAAATTCCCCATAAGCTCCTATTTATCATTTATCACATGAATGCAATTTTTACAAAAATCATTACTTTTCCATCGCTTGTAAGCCAGCTTGATTCAGGATGTTCATCGGTTTATTAAAATGCGGTTGGAAAAAGAAATCCACATAGGCCAGTTCTTCCATTGTCATTTCATTTTGAATACAAACAGACATCGTGTTGATCGATTGCGTCATATCGGCTTTTGAAATGACTTGGGCACCTACGATACGGTTTGTTTCAACTTCATAAATTACTTTTAACATCACTTCTTCGTAACTCGGCATAAATTCAGGGCGATTGTTTTCTTTGATTGTGATACTTTTCACATTCATATTTACATGTTTTGCAGCTGTTTCAGTAAGCCCTGTTGAGGCCATATTATAGCCATAAATATGCAAGCCAGAAGTTCCTTGAGTACCGATATATTTGCTAGTTGGTTCCAATAGATTTTTCGCCACTAAAGTTCCCATACGGACAGCATTGGTTGCAAGTGGGATATAAGCATGCTGCTTAGTTGGATTATACATAATTGCACAGCTGTCTCCAGCAGCAAACACTTGCTCTTTACTTGATTGCATGTATTCATTTACTTTAATTGCCCCGTTTGGAAGCATATCCACTTGCCCTTTTAAAAGATCAGTATTTGGACGGAAACCTACGCAAAGAATCACAAGATCAGCCTCATATTCTCCTTTTGTAGTAACTACTTTTGCTACTTTTCCGTTTTCTCCTTCGAAACGAGTAACAGTTTGATTCAATGCCATGTTTACACCATGTTTGATTAATTCCGCTTCAATCATATCAGTATATTCCGCGTCTAAATATTTACTTAAAATGCGTTCTTCCCCATCGATAAAGGTTACTTCTTTCCCATATACTTCAAATGCTTCGACAAGTTCGACGCCAATATACCCAGCGCCGATTACCGCAATTTTCTTTGCTTGCTTTGCTTTTTCAATAATTTGATTGGCATGATAAAAGTTTTTACATAATACAATATTGTCTTGCTTGATTCCTTGAATGTTCGGGATAACCGGCCAAGAACCCGTAGTCATAATTAATTTATCAAATGTGTCTTCGAATATTTCTTCTGTTTCTAGATTTTTAGCTATTACGATATTCTTATCTGTATCAATAGTTAACACTTCATGCTTCATCTTCATATTGGCTCCGAGCTTTGTAAGTTCATTTGGAGAAGAATAGAATAAGCCGTTTGGATCTTTCGCTACTCCACCGACATAAAGAGCAATGCCGCAAGATAAAAAAGATACATTATCATTTTTCTCATACACCGTAATTTCCACTTCAGGGTATAGTGCTACTATATTTTTAACTGCTGCTGTTCCTGCATGAGTACATCCAACCACTGCTACTTTCATAAAAACGCCTCCTAATATATTATGAACATTATTTGTGAAGTCTTTCACAAATAATGTGAAAAATTTCACAAACTTTATATTGCAATTATATAAAATATATTTTTAAAATGCAACATAGGAAATTTGTATATTTTTAACTGTACAATGCCAAAAAAAATAAAACGAAACTATTGCGGACTCTGCAGTATATCAACAGATGTACATTTCCTGTAAAAATAGGGACTAACCTATACATCATGTCCGATGCGTTCATAAGATACCATGTACTACAAAATAAAGGAGTGAAACTAAATGAGTTGCAATAATAATTGGCATGATAACGATGATCGTGACCATGATCGTGACCATGATCGAGACCGTGATCGTGACCGTGACCGTAATCGAGACCGTAATCGTGATGTAAGGGTAAACGCTTTTATTGATGGTGATGATTTCTGTCGCGCTGTACGTCGCTGCCGAAATGTACGTGGTATTGAAGATGAGAATAATCGTCAACATCATCATGAACATCATCATCATCATCACAACAAATGTGACAATAGATGTGACAATAGATGTCACAACAGATGCAGAAGATGTTTCTTCTTCTAATTTACTCAATCTAGAAACAACTGCTTCATGCTGCCTGTTTCCTTCGAGACAGGCAGTTTTTTTGTTTCTCCATACATATATCAAACTTATTGATCGATTAGCTGTTGCTTTATATTCAAATATTCCATTCAAGTTTATCAGTACGAAGATTCATAAAAAAGAGTCACCTTTAATTGGTATAGACAACTATAAATATTAGCGATACACTAAGACAGTAGCAGTTCTAAATCAAGTCTTACTTAAATGGCTTTCACAAAGGAGATTAGGTATGAAGGAAAATCCAACATTCACCATAGTAAATCTAGCTGTTTATAGTGAAAACGAAACCTATAAAAATGGTTATATAAAAGTGGTTGATGGAATCATTGCAGAAGTAGGACCTTTCAGCCAATACAAAAAAGATGATACCACAAAAGTAATCGAGCTTTCTCCCACTTATCAGGTTATTCCTGGCGCTATTGATGTACATATCCATGGTGCAGCGAATGCAGATGCAATGGATGCAACGAGCACTGCTTTAACAACGATGGCGCAGACACTTCCAAAAGAGGGAACAACAAGCTTCCTAGCAACAACGATGACCCAATCAACAGAGGCCATTGAAGAAGCATTGCGTAATGCTGGCGAATACATGACAAACCAAAAGAATAATTTGGCTGAAGTCGTAGGCATTCACTTAGAAGGACCTTTCATTGCTCCAATTCGAAAAGGGGCACAGCCACTTTCTCATATTATTGATCCTGACGTTGCCTTATTTAATAAATGGCAAGAAACTGCACAGAATCAAATTAAGCTTGTCACATTGGCACCTGAGCAACCAAATGGACTAGAACTGACCGCTGCTTTAAAAGAATCCGGTGTAGTAGCTTCAATTGGTCATTCAGATGCAACGTACGAACAAGTTGACCAAGCCATTCAAGCTGGTTCATCACATATTACTCATCTTTATAACGGGATGCGTGGCCTGCATCATCGCGAGCCAGGTGTGTTAGGTGCTGCCTATTTACGTGATGAGCTATTTGTTGAGATTATTGTAGATGGTATCCATAGCCGCCCTGAAATGGTGAAACTTGCTTATAATCAAATTACAAGTGATCGCATGATTTTAATTACTGATTCACTTCGTGCAAAATGGCTTAAAGAAGGAACTTATGATTTAGGTGGTCAACCCGTAAACGTGAACGAAACAACCGCAACCCTTGCAGACGGAACGCTTGCAGGAAGTATTCTAAAAATGAATGATGCGATCAAAAATATGATAATGTACACCGATTGTACGATGGAAGATATCATTAAAATGACGTCAGCAAATCCAGCGAAACAACTAAACCTATTCGATAGAAAAGGGAGCATTGCCGTTGGAAAAGATGCGGATCTTGTTATTTTAAATGAAGATTTAGATGTAGAAATGACTTTTTGCAGAGGAAAAATAGCATTCACAAAGGAGAATACACAATGAAACTTATACAAGTACAGGACTATCATGAAATGAGTCAAAAAGCAGCAGAAATTGTAATCGAAAAAATAAAAGAGAATCCACAAATCCATCTTGGACTTGCAACTGGAGGGACACCTGAAGGGCTATATAATCGATTAATTAAAGATCATAAAGAAAGTCATACATCTTATAAACAAGTAAAATCATTTAATTTAGATGAATATATCGGTTTAAGCGCTACTAATCCAAATAGCTATCATTATTACATGGCCGATACGTTCTTTAATCATATTGATATTAATCAAGAAGACACTAACCTTCCAAATGGTACTGCAGAAAACATTCAAGAAGAATGTAGTCGTTATGATGAAATGATTGATAAAATGGGCGGAATCGATTTACAAATCCTTGGCATTGGGCAAAACGGTCATATCGGCTTCAATGAACCAGGTACTTCCTTTGCATCAAAAACACAAGTTGTTGACCTTGCACAATCGACAATTGAAGCAAACGCCCGCTATTTCGACTCCATTGATGAAGTGCCAACACAGGCATTAACAATGGGAATTGCGTCGATTATGAAAAGTAAGGAAATCATCCTCTTAGTATCTGGTATAGCAAAATCAAAGGCTTTGAAACAGTTAATGGACGGAGAAATAACAGAAGAGTTTCCAGCTTCTATCCTGAAAAAACATCACAATGTTACCATTATTGCCGATCAAGAAGCATTATCTGAGTACGCATCCAAAAGTGAATCAACTTTTCGTGATTGATAAAAGCTCTCCACTTCCGATTTATTACCAAATTGAAGAAAGCATAAAACGGCAAATTGAAGAAGGTGAATTACACCCACACGATGTACTTCCATCTGAACGTGAATATGCCGAGCTATTGGAAATTAGTCGAATGACTGTGCGTCAGGCTATTAATAATTTAGTTAATGCTGGATACTTGTATCGCCAAAAGGGACGCGGAACCTATGTCGCAGAAAAAAAACTGGAGCAACAGCTTTTAGGCTTAACTAGTTTTACAGAAGAAATGAAAGCTCGTGGAATGATGCCGAGTAGTAAACTACTTAGTCTTGAATTGATTCCCGCAAACGAAAAGATTGCAAATCAATTGCACGTCACAACCAACACACTCATTTATGAGATTATCCGAATTCGTTTGGCAGACAACATGCCTATGGCTCTTGAAACTGCCTATATGTCTGCCGATTTATTAAAAGGATTAACAGCTGAGATTCTTAACCATTCCATCTATCAATACGTAGAGAAACATATTGGACTTAAAATCGGCTACGCAAAGCAATCTTTAGAATCTACTATTGCGTCAGAGGTAGAAATGGCTTCATTATCGATTGCCAAACATTCGCCTATTTTATTAATACAACGTACTACTTATTTAGAAGATGGAAGACCGCTTGAATTCGTAAAATCATCTTATCGAGCCGATCGGTATACATTCACATGTACGATTAATAGACACTGATATTCTTCACTAAGTAGGGAGTTTGGGTCTGACCTCGCACTCTAAGTCAGAATGTAGTGTTTCATTCACTTAGTTTATCCTGTATATAGTTGCGGGGTCTGACCCTTTTGGGACTCCCCCTTATTTTTTCATCTAAACAAAAAACGGCAAGAGCGTTGTCAATGCAACACTCCTGCCGTTTTGATGACCTGAGAGGGATTCGAACCCCCGACCCCGTCCCTGTCAAGGACGTATTCTCCCGCTGAACTATCAGATCGTATTTGGAATAATTTTTTTACAAAAAAATTATTACTAAAGTATATATTTAATTATACGTTTCTACATGAAAAAGTCAACGATTAAATTTTAGCCATTACATAACTTTTGTTGAATAAAAAAAATTTTGTTCTTATATACTGTTAATTAAGGGGATTATATGAATTCTTCACTTCAAAAATATCTAGAACAGCAAATGCTTGTAGAGATTATTTACTTTTCAAATAGCGGTGGCTCTACGCAAAGGTAAATACAAATTCTTGAGATGAAAAATGATACAATCCGAGCTTATTGCACCCTTCGTAAAATGAACCGATCCGTTAAAACCAGGAATATTCTCTCTCTTTACGTTCAATTCGAACATTCAACGATTTGGGATAACTTCTATGTATCTTGCTTTTATAAACGATTATGAACACTCCTCCCCTGTTCTCCTTTAATTGATTAGGTTCGTTTGATTTCTCCAATCAACATCACTAAAAACTTTTTGCTCTCATTTTTATATCGTCAATGAAGATATTGATCAATAATTGTGATAAAATATTCCCGTAAACCCTTTCAATTATTTTCTTTAGGGGGTGTTATTTTGGTCGATCAGCCAAAAGGAACGATTAAGGATAGAAAGTTTACAAGCAAGGAATTAGATGAAGAGCTTGAGCTGCTCGTTTATTTTCCGCCCAACTATTCTCCTCTATATAAATATACCGTTGTCATTGCCCAAGATGGCCGCGATTATTTTCAAATGGGGCGAATTGGACGAATAGCAGATGAACTACTTCGTAAAGATGAAATCGAAGATCTCATTATTGTAGGGATCCCGTATCGTGATGTACATGACCGGAGAAAGAAATATCATCCTGATGGCGAACAGCATGCGGCTTACATACGTTTTCTCGCCCATGAGCTGGTTCCGTATTTGGATGAGGAGTTCCCTACTTATCAAATAGGAACTGGGAGAGTTTTGATTGGCGATTCCCTTGGAGCTACTGTTTCCCTGCTTACAGCATTAAAGTATCCTCACACATTTGGAAAGTGTATTCTCCAATCACCATTTGTGAACAATGAAGTGATGAATGCTGTTAGGGATTTCGAAGAACCACATTTAGTTGAGCTTTACCATGTAATTGGCAAAGGCGAAACAGAAGTTCCAACAACTGACGGAGGCATAAGCAACTTCATTGAACCGAACCGCAAGTTAAGTACCCTTATTAAGAAAAAAGGATTTGCTTACTTCTATGACGAATTTGATGGTAAGCATACGTGGAAGTACTGGCAAGCAGATTTAAAACGGGCATTTACGGAAATGCTTTAATCCTAATCAGCTTTTTTGAAGATGACGAAGTTTATTAAAATTTGTTATAATAATTTCATATTTTGATGTTTTAAAAATTCAGTGTCAATCTGGGAGGGAACTTTATGAACTATGGCGTCGCTATTTTTCCATCTAAACAGCTTCAAGATAAAGTAAATTCGTACCGTAAACGCTACGACCCAAATTATGCGCTAATCTCACCTCATATTACGCTTAAGTACACTTTTTTTGCAACTGAATCAGAAATTGAAACAGTAGCGGAACAATTAAAAAACATCGCCAAATCCCATAAGCCATTTAAGTTAAATGTAGTGAAACCGAGTACCTTTCAACCCGTAAACAACACGATTTTTTTTAAAGTTGAATTAAATCCTGAACTTGAAAGTTTGCATAAAGAAATGAACCATGCTGATTTCTTCGGTGGTCCATCTCCATATGCATTTGTTCCACATATTACAATCGGCCAAAAACTTTCAGATGATGAACATTCCGATGTATTAGGTCAGATTAGAATGCTTGACGTTACACATGAGGAAGAAGTAGACAGATTTCACCTTCTTTATCAATTAGAGAATGGTTCATGGACTGTTTATGAGACATTTAGACTTGGAGAAGAGGAATAATATTAATGAACGTAAAAATGGTTACAAGCACCGAAGAGAGAGAACTTGCTTATTCTATACGTAAAAAGGTTTTTGTCGAGGAACAAAATGTTCCACTTGAAGAGGAAATTGATCAATATGAAGATGATTGTGCCCATTTCCTCCTCTTTAATGACGAGGATACACCTATCGGCAACGGCCGCTTCCGTATTTTAGACGGTATTGGCAAAGTACAGAGGATCTGTGTTCTCTCTGAGTTCAGAGGGAACGGCGCTGGACAAACGATTATGAATGCGATTGAAGACTATGCACAAAAGCAAGATCTTTCTAAATTAAAACTGGATGCACAGACGCAAGCCATTCCCTTTTATGAACGATTAGGATACCGTGTAGCATCTGAGGAATTTATGGATGCAGGCATTCCTCATCGAACAATGATTAAAGGTATATAAACTCACCCCCGGATACTGACATTCCGGGGGTTTCTTTACATGTCAGAAGTTGCCCTCATATTCCCCAAAAACTTTTTTATAAAAATTCCACATTTAACACTGCCATTTCGCCCTTTTTTTCATAATGTATTGTATGAAACGAAAAGGAGGGGATTTTTGTGAGTGAAAAAGAACTTAATTTGGGTGATTCTCATAAAAAATTGATGGAATTATTAGTATCGCGGACTTTGCGTAAAAACGGTTTTAACAAAGAATCCATTGATCTTTCTGAAAGAGAAAAGAAAAATCTAAAGGAAACCATCGAATTGCTTCAGAAACAGTCACAGTCTTTTATCGACCAGCAGAATAACATTACTGAACAAGACGTTAATCCAATCACTAATGTATATGATGGGGAAAAGTAACCTACCTCCCTTAAGTTCTTGCAAATTTCATAAACAAAAATTCAAAAAAATAGACGTTTGCATTGATATAATCGTCCAAACATCGTTTCTCGAACCGCATATTTTAATAGGGACCCAAATAAAAGGAGGATAAAGTAATGAATCAAAATGAATTTCGCACAGGCAATTCTTGCGAACATAGCGAGAACAGATGGTCAGCTTTAGATTCTCGTTCTGATCATCCATTAGCAGAGTTTTGCGATCATCGTCGTGGAGGCATCGAGCAAGAAGCAAGACAAGATAATGTGGAGTATCAACTATCCGAAGAGCTAGTATATATCAAAGACTCATGTGATGTTCGAGTAACTTCAACAGATGTAAAAGCAGCTCTATCTCTCCAAGCCGCCTTACAAGCTGCCATTGCTGTAATTGTTAGTATCACCGTTGGCAGCAGCGAAAGTGCTGAAAGAATTACTCAAGAATTGCTTCAGTCTTCTAAAATCAGCCAAATTTCACGCCAAAAAACAATTATCGAGAACTCTCGTGACGTTGAGGTAGTAACTACGGATGCTCAGGTTGCCGTTAACATTCAACTATTGCTTCAATTATTGCTTGCTCTAATCGTTGAAGTAGACGTTTTATAAGAATCAAATAATTGAAACACACAAAAGGACACATTCGTGTCCTTTTATGTGTTCACTAGATTCTTTGATTAAATAGTCCTCCTTTCCCCGTTAAATTTGCTGTTATTTGCTCTACTACATATGCAGGTACTTGCATTTTATATGGTGATGAATTTTGTGTATTGATTAAAGCCTTCTTTGTTTCCGATTTAGGCGAAATCATATTCTCAATCTGCTTGTCTTTATCTTGATTGAGGTGCTGAAATGAAGGTAGTGGCAAGATTGGCGATATACTACCAATTGATTTTACCGAACATTTCTTTGCAGCGACCGTTCTGTTTGCATATTGAATATATTCAAATTGTGTAATTGGTATGATGTATCCCATTCTCCTCACCTCTAAAATTTTTTATTTTCCCTTTTCCACCATGAAAAGGCAAACAACATTACCATCGTTTTATGATGTACATTTTACTATTTCAAGTCTATAGTATGTTAGTTTCACTTTATCCTATGTTCTGGTATCATGAATCATACAAACAACTATAGTGTTAAAACGCCACCATTTACCATGAAGAAACAATCATATAACAACTATTGAATGAGATTTGAGGTTTTTTTTATATGCAAGCAGCTAAAATAAAAAATGAAATGATCCATTTAGCCACTACATCTGCCGAACAGCTTCAGGAATTATATGATAAAGGCAAGCGCGGAGAACTGACTTGTCCATCATGTGCTCTTCCCGTGAAGTTATTCTTAGGCATAAGTAATCCACCTCATTTCAGTCATATTTCACCTGGAATTACGGATTGCTCGTTCCCTTTACTTGATGTTTCAGCTAAACAAAATAATCCTGTTTCGATCGACTATAAAGAAGAAAACGGTTTTAAGATTCCAAAAGGTCGCACCATTACAAAAAATCAACCTGAATGTGTACCGGTTAAAAGCAGTACATGTATCACAGGTAATCCCGAATTCACAAATGTAAAGCAAAGTCAGCTTCTTGTTGATGATCCATACTTTGACAAACTTTATAATCATGGAGTGAGTTTGGACAAGGAACAAGCAGCCGCAATAACCACAATTGATGGGCCCCTCCTTGTTCTTTCTGGAGCTGGTAGCGGAAAAACTAGAGTATTAACTGTCCGAACAGCTTATATGCTTTCGGCAAAAAACATCGATCCTAAGTCCATAATGCTTGTTACTTTTACAGCCAAGGCTGCCAAAGAAATGAAGGAACGACTGCTCTCCTATCCTGAAATGAATCCCATGCTCGTCAATCAATTAGTAACCGGCACTTTTCATAGTATTTTTTATAAAATCCTCCTCTTTCATGAACCAGATAAGTGGCGTCGTGATTTACTAATGAAATGGGAATGGGAACGTACAAGAATCCTTAAACTAGCTGGCAAAGAAATTGGGCTGGATGAAAAGGAATTTGCGTATGATCAAGCACTTCAACAAATTGGTCTTTGGAAAAATTCCTTGTTATTCCCCAATGAAATCAAGGCAAAAGATGAATGGGAAACATCTTGTTTGTCTCTTTATAAAAGCTACGAAGATTATAAATCACAGACAGGTAGCTATGATTTCGATGATATGTTGATTGGCTGTTATTCATTTTTCAAAAATAATCCAGATGTTCTAGCAAAATATCACAAGCGTTTTGACTATTTCCTCATTGATGAGTTTCAGGATATTAATAAAGTTCAATACGAATTGATCCAACTCCTGTCTGCTCGAACAAAAAATGTCTGTGTAGTCGGTGATGACGATCAGGCAATCTACGCATTTCGTGGCAGTGACCCGTCATTTATCTTGCATTTTGAACGAGATTTCCCAGGAGCTAAAGTCGTAAAACTGACAGAAAATTTTCGCTCATCACATGAAATTGTTGCCACCGCCAACCGGATGATCAAAAAAAATCAGAACAGGCATCCGAAAACGATGAAAGCTCAGCATAATAATGGCAAACCTGCACTACTCTTTTATCCTTTTGACGAGGAAACAGAAGCAACGATGATTGTTCATGATATCCAGGAAAGAATTATAGAAGGCGCGAACCCAAGTGATTTTGCAATTCTTTATCGGACTCATGCAATGTCACGAGCGATTTTCGAGAGACTAGCCACATCCAATCTTCCTTTTGTTATTGAAAAAGATGCGGATAGTTTTTATCAACGAAGAATCGTTAAAAGTATGCTTGCTTATTTACGATTAAGCAGCCAACCTGAGGATGCCAATCCAGTCGGGGACATTTTATCATCTTTATTTTTAAAACAAAGTGTGCTACAGGATATGAAGGCTCAAACGATTCTACAGGATTGTGACTTTATTGATGCTCTTGCTTTCGTCAAAACAGCTCATCCTTTTCAACAACGTAAACTTAAATCGTTACCTAAAATAATCCGCAGTTTAAAAGGGATGAAACCTTCCGTTGCTCTTTTAGTCATTGAAAAGGAAATTGGGTTTGCAGACTTTGTGAAGAAACGCGGGAACGAAGGCAATATAGAGAAAGGCTCTGATGATATTCGTGACTTGAAGGTAGCAGCTAAACGGTTCCATTCAGTAGCTGAATTCCTTGAACATGTGGAACATATGTCTGCTATGGTACATGAAGTGAAGCAGCTATCAAAGCATTTCCATGATGCAATCCAGTTAACAACCATACATCGTTCAAAAGGTCTCGAATATAAATATGTGTATGTACTTGGTGCTGTTGACGGCAGCCTCCCTCATGACTTCGCACTTGAGTCACATCGTAAAGGTGACACTGAACCACTGGAAGAGGAGCGCAGACTGCTATATGTTGCGATGACAAGAGCAAAAGACGGTCTATTCCTATCCATACCACAAACACGAAGAGGTAAAACAGCATACCCGTCTAGATTCCTGAGATTTTGAACCGGATAATTAGGGAAATTATTAATTTTCACATGATGATAGTATGAATAAAGACAGCGGTCATTATACCACTGTCTTTTTCATTTACATATTATTTTTTACCATTTAACATATTCGCTAATGTACTAAAATCAAGACTTTTTCCATCTTTAACAATTGACTCGACAATTTTATTTTCCGTTTCTTGATTAACTGGCTTATTAGCAATTTGGGAAACTCGTTTAATCACATTGCGTACCGTTGCTTCATCCTTAAAATTTGCACCTTGCAGCGAATTTGCTAATTCAAATACATCCTTCATACTTACACCCGTTTTGCTTTCAATGTTTTTAAAAAATTGGTTTTCCATTAAAAAGCCCTCCTTCTCTGCAACCATTCTATGCAGTCTAAAAGAGTTATGTGCCTAAAAAGGATGGCATGCAAAGAACAAAGAACAAATAACAATGATCGATCAGTAAAAGTGCCTAGAGACTATGTAAACAGGAAATGTGGTGTAATTTGTTCCCTTGTCGGGTAAATATCTTTGTTATCAAATCAATTCTAACCAATACGAATTTAATTAGCTTTTTTTAAAGAAACCCTCTATTCCATTAAAAACGGAACAGGCTTATACTGCCTATTCCATCTTTAGTATATTCATTAGCAGAAAGAAGCTCCGACAATAATTAATAAAATAAACAAAACGACGATTAATACAAATCCAGAACCGCCACAACCACCGCCGTAGCCGTAGCCGCCACAACCACCGCCGTAGCCACCATAACCCCAACCGAACATATAGCTTCACCTCACTTTTCGAATAGCTCACTTTTAACATATGTAGAAAATGACAAGTGTGTATAGGCCTTCTCCTAATTGTTTGAAGCCTAATTCGAAAAGAAGGAATCATGGTCATCCCTTTGGTTTGAACACAAGTGCTCCGATAAATCCGAAGATAATTGCAGCTGAAATGCCTGAGCTGGTAATTTCAAACATCCCTGTTAATACACCAATAATTCCGTGTTGTTCAGCTTCCTGCATGGCTCCATGGACGAGAGAATTCCCAAAGGAAGTTATTGGTATACTTGCCCCTGCTCCAGCAAAATCAATTAAGTAATCATAAAATCCAAATCCGCTTAATATTGCGCCTGCAACAACGAGTACGCTCAAAGTATGGCCTGGCGTTAACTTCGCAACATCAAATAATAGTTGGCCAATTACACAAATCAGCCCACCTATGACGAACGCCCAAAAAAACATCGGCAGCATGAATCTTCCCTTCCTTTCATTAAGTTTCTAAAAAATTAAAAAGTACCCGCTTCATACTCAATTGCCACCGCATGTGCTATACATGGAATACTTTCATTTTGTTGTACAGTAAGCGACGATAGCAAGGCTCCCGTTGCGACAAACAATATCCGTTTCAATTTCCCTACCTTCATTTGATTTAATATGTGGCCATAGAGAACGGTCGCTGAGCAACCAGCTCCACTACCTCCTGATAAAACAGGTTGATTGCTTTTGTATATCAGCAAACCACAATCCCGAAACTTGTCTTTCGGCATATCGAACCCTTTTTGACTTAATAAATCATACGCTGTTTCCCGACCAACATAGCCAAGATCCCCTGTTATGATTGCATCATAATAATCACTTGTACGCTTAAAATCGCGAAAATGGGCCAATATCGTATCCACTGCAGCCGGAGCCATTGCACCGCCCATATTGAATGGATCATTTATCCCCATATCAATAACCTTGCCCATTGTAGCAGATAGAATATGCGCAGCAGGGCTATCCCCACTTTTAGCCTGGGAAACAAGTGCAACTCCTGCTCCTGTAATAGTCCACTGTGCGGTTGGAGGTTTTTGCCCTCCATATTCCGTCGGATATCGAAATTGCTTTTCAATGGCTGCATTATGGCTCGAAGCTCCTGTCAACACATGGTATGCGCCCGAATAATTCACAATATATGCAGCAAGAGCCAGCCCCTCCATCGATGTCGAGCAAGCTCCAAACAAACCAAAATAAGGAATCCCATTCGTTCTAGCTGCAAAGCTCGTCGGTGTAATTTGGTTAACTAGGTCACCAGCCAGAAAAAATTGCACATCTTCTTTTTTTACCGTTCCTTTTTCAAGTGCAATTTGTACAGCTTCTTCAAGCAAAAGCCGATGCGCCTTTTCATAGGAATCTTGTCCCATCCATAAATCTTCATAAAGAAGATCAAAATCTTTTGCCAAATGACCGTTCGCTTCAAAAGGCCCCCCTGTTACACCTGTGGAAGTTATGACAGGTTTGTTAGCAAATGTCCATGATTGCTTTCCTATTAGCATCTTTACCCTCCTAGCATACTAAAGAGTGTTTTTATAAGTGCGACAACGAAAGCGGAAAAAACACCGAATACAATGACAGATCCTGCAAGCTTGAACATATTGCCGCCTACCCCAAGTACAAAGCCTTCTGTTCTGTGCTCGATCGCAGCTGAAATAATCGCATTTCCAAATCCAGTAACTGGAACTGCACTGCCTGCACCTGCAAATTGTCCGATTCGATCATAAATACCAAAACCTGTGAGTAGTAAAGCAATGAAGACCATCGTTGCACTTGTAGGATTCCCAACCGTTTGTTCAGTAAAATTAAAGAAATAAATATAAAAGTATGAAATCGCCTGTCCGACTGTACAAAAGAGACCACCAACTAAAAATGCTTTGACACAATTTTTCGCAATTGGTCGCTTTAGTTCATGCTTTGCTTGTAGTTTTTCGTAATTCTTTTGTTCAATGGTTTTGTTTTTCTCTTGTTGTTTCGCCATCCATGACCCCTCTTTTTTATGTTTTTTCTTCCTTCAATTCGATAATTTGTTTAAATTCCTTTTTGGCTTTTTCCCTAGGAATATCATTCTCACGCAATAATTTATTTAATCTCACTGCTTCAAGAAAAATTTTATAATCACTTGAAACAACGAAATGTATTCCTTCAAATTTTTTATTGAGATCTTTTGTTAGTTTTTGCTCAATCTGCTTCATTCGAAACCTGTGTAGATGTTTTATTTTATAAGCAACAAGCATCTCTTTCCCATTCTTTACAATGACAACATCATAAATATGGTCATTCTTCGTAACTACCTTCTTCACAGCTTCTTCGTTACCAATCTTACTATCTGTTGCATCAATTATATCCATTGGCTTTGGATTCGTTTGTTTTAACAGAGCGAGCCTTTCTGTTTTGCCGTCACCATTCGATGCACATCCACTTAGAAAAAGAATAAAAATAACAAGGAGCTGTATGCATAAACGTATCGTCATCATTTCACTTCCTACATTTAGGTTTATCTATTATTGTCTTTAATCATCAATCATTTTATGAATGGTAGGATAAGGAAGCACACAAACAAATCCTAACTCCATATATTAAGATTTCTTGGACCTAAATATGTAAGATTACGTTAGTCAGACACCAAAGCAAATTGAAATAGCATATACTACATAAAAATAACCCGATCCCTAAAACTCGGATCGGGCATTATGCAAACTCCATTCAATTTTTCTTTTGATTACAGCCACAACCTTTTTTCAGCTTATTTTGCGAACTTTTTTTAATTGGCTGTGCATATGGTACATTAATTATCTTTTTATTCATAATACACCTTCTTCCTGTAAAAGGAATATAAGACAGTATATGATTAGGTTTGTCAGTTGTATATATTAGTTGCCTATCCATTTGCTAATTATTACCTCAATAATGGAACCAATTGCAGCTACAGCTAAAATAAGAATGATAAAGCTCCCTGTTTTAGCGCCTGTAAGACATAAAATGGTTATTCCAACGCTGACCCAAATCCCAGTACACCAAAAACAGCTTAATAATTCGCCAATCCATTTTTTCAACCCTTTTTCTTTTGGTAAAAGATAAATGTCTTTCGTACCATCCTCATTCGTTTCTTCTACCTCATTAAAAAAAGGGCTTCTGAGAAATTCAGTAATTTTGTCGTATACAATCAGCCTCGTCAATCTAAAAGATGCAAGGCCAAGAATAAGAATAGTTACAAATGATATTTCCTGAACTATCATTTAACGCCTCCAGAAATTAGAGAATTCTTAAATCAGAAAGTTCATGAAGGGGAATGCTTTGGATATGACTGCCTACTTTAATTTTAATGATGTCATTTCGTTTACTTATCACTTGAAAACGAACGGTTTGACCGCCAATTGAAGCTTCACAAAATGGTTTAGGATCCTTTTTAATTAAGTCTGTAAGAACACTTCTCATTTTTTTTACTTCTGGTGAATCTTTTTGCTGTTCTGGAACTTGATTCTCCTGATTGGCTCCGGAAATAACTCGAACATTTCCTTGTGGTTCATGAAGGTCTTTCTTAATTTTTTGAATAGAGTCAAGTTCTGTTTCGATTTCTCCTAATGCATCGTACACACCAAATTCTCGTTTAATTTGATCTAACTTAGCATCTTCAGCTTCTTTTTTTATACGTTCTTCTTCATTTTCTGCGGTAAGGACTTCTTCTGATCCTTTATCATGATCATTTTCCTTCTTTTTTTTCGTTTTCGTTCGGTATACTTCTTGCATTTCCGGCCTTTCGGGTTCTGTGATTTTCGGTTGCACAATATAGAAAAGTGGTTTAGAGTTTTTTTCATCCGACATTCCCAATACCTCCTTCAAATAGAAATAACCGATAATGATTCAAGCTCTTTAATCGTATATGGGACTACTCTCTTTCCATATTTATGCCTGATATAAACAAAATCATTTGTCTTGCTTTCAAACCTGCCAATGAAGGTCATTCCATTATGTGTAAAACGGCAAAGTGGTTTCGGACCGTAAATAGGAAGTCTAGCTAATATTTCAAGCTTTACGATAGCTTCTTTATATCGACTATTCTGCGTTTTTATACGGATCTGTTTCACAGACAAAGTTGCCTCTTTACTCTTTAATTTTCCATTCATAAAGAACCTCCTCATATACGTGAAAACAGGGGATCAAGTTAAAACTCTCGCTGAAAATAATCAAGAAATTTTTCCGTCTATGTATCATTTATACGGTTTCTTTTTCTATTTATGACATTTGATTTTTCACAAATACTTCCTCTTAAACAAAAAGAAGTGGGTGCCCGGAATATTATTTAACCGTTATCTTTAACATAAAAAAACGCTTGAATTTGTATCCAAGCGTTTATATATAAAATATTAAACAATGCCAATAACAACAAAAATAACAGTGTGACAATAGTTATTGTCACACTGTTATTTGCTATGCATCGTAGCAATAAGGGCTGGAACAGACCAAATCTCTACGTGATTTGGTCTGCTAAGTAATATGCTATTAAAGATGTTTCTTCACAAGAACGGAACTACTTAGTCCAATAACCCCTGCTTCTTTTTGTCTTTATGACAAACCAAAGAAGTAAACGCAAATTTTATCCCATTATATGATAGCCAGAATCAACATGAATGTTTTCTCCTGTAATTCCTCGTGACATGTCACTAAATAAGAAGGCTGCTGTATCGCCAACTTCTTCAGGAGTTGTCGTTCTCTTCAATGGTGATTCTTCCTCAATTTTTCTCAAAATTGAGTTAAAGTCACTAACTCCTTTTGCAGAAAGTGTACGAATCGGACCTGCTGAAATACTATTCACTCGTATGCCATATTTACCAAGATCATAAGCGAGATAGCGTACATTTGCTTCTAGTGACGCTTTGGCTACACCCATAATGTTATAATTCGGCATAACCCTTTCCCCGCCTAGATATGACATTGCAACAATGCTTCCACCCTCAGCCATTAAATCTTTAGCTGCTTTTGCAACGGCTGTTAAAGAGAAGGAACTAATATTATGCGCAAGTAAGAATCCATCACGCGACGTTTCCACAAACTCTCCACCCAATTCTTCTTTGTTCGCAAAGGCAATACAATGAGCAATCCCATGTATCATACCAACTTCTTCTTTAATTTTTGCAAAGCATGCTGTAATCTGTTCATCATTGGTTACATCACATTGAAGTATGAGTGATGGTTCACCTTCTAACGTACCCGCAAGCTCTCTAACACTTCTTTCCGTTCGGTCACGTCCATATGTAAAGATTAACTTTGCGCCAGCTCCATGGAGAGATCTAGCCACTCCCCAAGCGATACTTCGCCTATTTGCTACACCCATAATAATAAATGTTTTTCCTTTTAAAGAAAAAGTCATAGTAAAATCCCCCTGAATTGATACAAGTTATTAGTACCAGATAATAAATTAGTATAGCAAAGAATAATCAATAACTCAAATTTCACCCACAGTAAGCAATAGTTGTTGCAAACGTAAAACAGTACAATTAACAAATATCGGCATATTTTATTTAGTATTGCTGCTCGTATTTACGCAATACTATATAAATCATGTATTTTCCCTATCCCAAAATTCTTTGTTAGCTACCATTAACATGAATGAATAAAAGAAGATTGCTATAGACTCACCCGCTTTACGTTTGATACTATTTCAAGAGGCTTTTTAGAATTGAGGTGGATGAATATTGGGAAAAAGAGAAGCCATTGCAAAAAAAGTTGCTTGGATCAGTTTATGGAGTAATATTGCTTTAACTTTAGGAAAAATGTTAATTGGATGGACAGCAAATAGTGATGCTGTGTTTGCAGATGGGATTCATTCAGCTGCAGATGTTTTTGCATCCGTTATTGTGCTGTTAGTCCTTAAAATTTCTAATAAACCAGCCGATAAAGAACATCCATATGGCCATGGAAAAGCGGAAATTATTGTATCTGGAATCATTGGGATTTTATTAACACTCGTTTCAATTTACATAGTCTTCGAAGCGATCACTGGATTTTTCCACCCAATTGAGGCTCCAAATATTCTTGCTTTATGGATTGCACTTCTTTCATACGGACTAAAAGAATATTTATACAGGTACTCACTTAGGATTGCCAAACAACAAAAAAGCAAGGCAATCGAAGCCATCGCCTTAGATCACAAAGCAGACATAGTGGCTTCAATTGCCGCTGCAGTGGGTGTATTGCTATCTATTATAGGGGATCATCTTCAGATCTTTTATTTAATGTATGCCGATAAAGTAGCGAGTTTGTTCGTCGCTTATTTAATTTTCAAAATAGCCAAGGAAATGCTTACTGAAGCCTTCGATATCCTTCTTGAACGAAGCGTAGATACGGAAACTATTAATGCTTATATTTCAATCATTTCAGAATTCCAAGAAGTAAAAAGAATTGATAAAATTCGCGCTAGAGAACTTGGACATTATATTATTGTCGATTTAAGAATTTCAGTTGATCATACAAAAACCATCAAAGAAGGCCATGACCTTTCTAGAGAAATTAAATATGCGTTAATGAAGAAATTTGACAATGTTCAAGAGGTACTCATTCACCTGAATCCCTATTTTCCCGAATAGTAAAAGGTCTAGACAAAAGAAATCAAAAAAATGACGGAACATTTTCCGTCATTTTTTTACTAAACCTATATGGCGTTAAAACGCCGCCATTGACCATGAAGGTTAAATCATATAGCACGCTACACTCACCTAATCCCAATGGTGGCGGTTCGGAGCCAGACTTCGGGGTACTTTCTATACTAAAAGGAGGATACCTGCTAAATAAACTTGGCTATATTAATAAGTTGCGAAGCCCCGTCCCCTTTTCCTTAAAGTGCGTGTTCAAAAAGGAGGATAAAAAGAGCCGAGAAGTTCGAGGAGCGCATCTCGAGAGGACCGGAGAGACAGAGCTTTGATGCAATTCGACAGCTATTTTCACCGGATTTTTTGAACATCCTCTTAAAGTAAATAGTTCATGAACATGGTAGCCATACCAAAATAAACAAAAATACTGATAATGTCATTGATCGTTGTAATAAATGGCCCTGAAGCTACGGCAGGGTCTATTTTCAGTTTATGCATAATAAGTGGGACGAGTGATCCTGCAAGTGTAGCAAAAATTAATGTTGTAAAAATAGAAATTCCAACCAAGCTTCCAAGGATTAGATCACGTTGCCAAATATAAACGACGAGCGTAACAACGACTCCACAAACGAATCCCGTAATAAGCCCTGTTCCTGCTTCTCTCATGACTAGCTTCCATTTACTCTCATGCTCTAAATCACCTGTTGCAATCCCGCGAACGGCCACAGCAAGTGCTTGGGTACCCGTATTTCCAGCCATCCCGCCGATTAACGGAATAAACACGGCAAGAATTGCCTTTTGACTTAGTGTCTCCTCAAATCGGCCGATTAAGCTTGCTGTCATCATCCCGAGAAATAACAGAATAACAAGCCATGGCAGACGCTTCCTTGCCGCAGATATTGGACTCTTATCGACAGTATCAAGATCAGATACACCAGCAAGCTTAGAATAATCATCTGATGCTTCTTCATCCATAACATCAATAATATCATCGACTGTAATAATACCTAATAAATGATTCTGAAAATCAACAACTGGCATCGCTAGAAAATTATAATCACGTATCTTCCGTGCCACTTCCTCCTGATCCTCTGTGACAGAAACAGAGACTACCCGATCATCCAAAATTTCAGAAATCATGGTATCATCATCACTGACAATCAATGTCCGTAACGAGAGAACACCTACTAGTTTTTTATTCACGTCAACAACAAATATATAGTAAATTGTTTCAGCTTTTGGAGCTTCTTTTTTCAAAATATACATGGCAGATCGAACGGTTTGGTTAGCCTCAATCGCCACGAATTCTGTCGTCATGATACTACCAGCTGTATATTCCTTATAACTTAACAATTCTTTAAGCTCACGCGCAGATTCATCATTCATGATGGTTAAATAACTGCCAGCTTGTTCTGAATCTATTTCATTTAGAACATCGGCAGCATCATCGGCGTACATAAGTGAAAGCATTTCAGCCGCGTAAACAGGGTCCATTTCAGCTAGGAGACCTTCGTATTCTGTTTCGTCAATTTTCATGATTTCAAACAATGTAGCCATTTCTTTTGGTGATAAATAATGATAGACCTTCGGACGCAGTTCTTCATTCAGACTCGTAAAAAAGTTCGCTTGATCGTATGGATGTGACTCAATGAACTCAGATCTGAATATGTCAATTTGGTCATCTATTAAAGCTTGAATAAGCAATTCTTCATTAATTTGGCTATTTGGCCTTTTTTGAGAATCCGCTGTTCCCATTATATTTCCTCCTTTCATAAATACTTCCTTATAAAGTGAAACTTCAATCATTGAGGGTTTACTGTCTGTTAATGCAAAATAAAAATATCATACATATTCTTTTCATTATTCGTACACCTTAGTGATAACATATAAGTATATCTCATTTAATACTATTCCAACAAGTTTGCAGGTGAAACAATGAAAATTGACATTATTGGTGATATTCATGGTTGTTACAAAGAATTTATCCAATTAACCGATGAATTAGGCTATTCTTGGGAAACAGGGTATCCCGTTCATCCTGACGGTAGAATCCTAGGTTTCGTAGGTGATCTTACGGATAGAGGTCCTCAATCATTAAAAGTCATTGAATCCGTATATGAACTAACGATCGTTCATAAATTAGCCCTATATGCTCCAGGCAATCATTGCAATAAGCTGTATCGCTATTTTTCTGGAAACAAGGTACAGATTACGCATGGACTTGAAACGACAGTAGCTGAATATAAAGAGCTACCTGTACGCGAGCAAAAAATCATCCGCAAGAAATTCATGGACTTATACGAACAATCTCCACTCTACCAAGTCATTGACAATGAAAAACTTGTAATTGCTCACGCAGGTATCCGGTCCGATTATATTGGAAAAATGAATGATAAAGTGAAGTCATTTGTCCTATATGGTGATGTTTCCGGCGCAAAACATCCTGATGGCTCCCCTGTTAGGCGGGATTGGGCTCTATTCTATCACGGTCATGCTACAATCATTTATGGTCATACCCCGGTATTAGAACCAAGAAAAGTAAACAGAACCTATAATATCGATACAGGCTGTGTATTCGGTGGAAAACTGACTGCACTTCGTTATCCCGAATTAGAATTGATTTCTGTATCATCTACTCTGCCTTTTTTTGCAGAAAAATTCAAGACAAGTTTTGATGAATCATGAAGATTCTTTTTAAAAAACCTGTCTAAAAAATCAAAGGGCCAGACCTCACAATTCCTAGATACAGTCCAATGATGTGCATGTAACACTTTAAACTGTATATAGAGTGAATGGTCTGACCCATAGACATTCTTTGTTTAACCTTAGTGAATAAGTGTAAGAAGTTGTAGAAAATCCACAGGCGGTTTCTCCTGAAAAGTAAGAATAGTTCCGGTAATTGGATGAATAAATGTTATTTGACAGCAATGCAAAGCTTGTCTCGATATTCGATCAAGCTGTCCGCCATACAAATCATCTCCACAAAGAGGATGACCAATATAAGCAAGGTGAACACGGATTTGATGCGTTCTCCCTGTTAACAGTTGCAACGATAGATAAGTATGATTCACTCCAGACTGCAATACCTTAAATTTCGTACAGGCATATTGACCATCTGCTCTTACCTCACGCTCGATAATACTCGTCTCTTTCCTCCCAATCGGAGCTTCTATCTTCCCTTGCTCCTCCAAATTCCCTTCAACAACCGCTTCATACCTTCTGCGAACCTTTCCTGCCTTCTGCTGTTCACTTAGGAGGTGATGGATATGGCGATGTTTCGCTACTAACACTAACCCCGAAGTATCACGATCCAATCTTGTAACAATATGAACAGTCGCAGTAATGCTGTGTTCCTGATAATACGAAAGTATTGCATTCGCGAGACTCCCGGTTGGATGCTCTCTCGAAGGAATGGTATTCATATTAGCAGGCTTAACCAATACCATTACATAATCATCTTCATAACAAATATGAAGGGGCAACTTTTCTGGAAGCAACCCAATACTCCCAGTTTCAAGCGGGAATTCTGCTGTTACAGTATCTCCCGTCTTAAGTACATGACGAACAGTCACTTCCTCTTTATTGACGGTCAACTTCCCTCCATCAAACTTAATTGCTGTTAATGCGCGTTTTGAAATACCTTGTTCGAAAAGAAAAATCCTTAAAATCTTTCCCGCATCTTTCTTCTCTACACTCCAATTTAATCGAAATGGGGATCCAGTTTTGTCTGACATAAATACCGTAACTCCTTAATTCGCAATAAACGAATCATGCACTCGCTTCCAAAAAGGAAACGGTCTAAACCGCGCAAATCGAATTTTCTCATCCGCTACTCTAAATTGTATCGATTTTACATCTTCATGAAGCAATGAAAGATGATCAATAGTAATTTGAAAATCAACATTGTTAACAGGCTTCAACATACATGTATGATGAGCAGGCAAGACTAGCGGCGATCCTACCGTCCGAAATACTCGGTTATTAATGGAAGCCATTTCTGCAAGTTGAATCGACGGAATTGACGGATGAATAAGCGCGCCACCCAAAGCTTTATTGTATGCCGTACTCCCAGAAGGGGTTGATACACAAAGCCCATCTCCCCTGAATGTTTCAAAATGCTCACCGCGCATTTCCACATCCATCACAAGTGTACCTTCCACACTTTTAACCGTTGATTCATTCAATGCTAAAAAGCGCGACTCCCTCCCGCCATGCTGATACTTGATAATCACTTCAAGTAGCGGATATTCAACGACCTGAAATGGAGTTTTTGCCAATGCAATCACTAGCTTCTCGATTTCCTCTGGAATCCAATCTGCATAAAAACCAAGGTGGCCAGTATGAACGCCAACGAAGGCGGTTTTATCAAGGCGGTTTTTATAACGATGAAAGGCATATAGTAAGGTACCGTCTCCCCCAATAGAAATGACTATATCTGGCTTGTCTTCGTCATACTCTAAATTAAAATCTTGGAGATACGTCCTCATTCGATGCATTAAAGTATTCGACTTCGAATCACCTTTTGAGGTTATGGCAAATTTCATACAATCCCACCTTCATGTTTTCTGCTGCTCATTCTTTTGCTTTATCTTTCTTTCGTGAAAAAACGCGCTGGGCTTCCTGTATTTCGAGCCGTATTTGCGACATTTCCTCGTCCAGCAAAAAAGCTGCTTCAGCTGCCCGCTGTAGGCGTATTCGAATATCTTCTGGAAAATCTCCGCGATATTTATAATTTAGAGAATGCTCAATCGTTGCCCAAAAATTCATGGCGAGTGTCCGAATCTGTATTTCAATGAGAATCTTTTTTTCACCATGGATCGTTTGAACAGGATACCGAAGAACAACGTGATAAGAACGATAGCCACTCACTTTTTTATGAGAGATATAATTCCGTTCCTCTACGATTTCAAAATCATTTCGGGCCCTTAGTAACGCAACCACTTTTGTTATATCATCCACAAATTGGCACATCATTCGTAATCCTGCAATATCCTGCATTTCAGTTGCCAATTTATTTAGTGGAATATTTTTCTCTGCTGCTTTATCTAAAATACTTACAATCGGTTTTACTCGACCTGTCACAAATTCAATTGGTGAATGTACATGATCACGCTCAAATTCATTGCGTAATCCTTTAAGTTTTACCTTCAGTTCTTCAACTGCTTGCTTATACGGAGCCAAAAAGTCATCCCAATGTTCCATTGCCACACCACCTGTTCATAGAAAAGCGAAAGCGCCTATTAAAGAACTTCGACTAAGGTTTGCCAAGTCCTGTTGCGAACGCCGAAGTCAACACATCCTTTGCCAGTCCGTCATTCATAAGTCAAGCAAGAAGGACGCAGTAGACTTCACGCCATATAACTTAATTATCCGAAATGCGACTGGATAAAGTGAAACTTCAATCAGTGGGGTGTAGTTCCCGGCTGATGGTTAGTTGAACCAATCGGGGATTTACAGGCTGCTTATCACACCGATTCACACTTTTAAACTTTCTCGATTTATTTAAGATGGAATCTTACAGCCTGTTAAACCGGGATAAAGTGAAACTTCAATCAGTGGGGTGTAGTTCCCCACTGATGGTTAGTTGAACCAATCGGGGATTTACAGGCTGTTAAACCGGGATAAACATCTGTTCAACTTTTGCAACAAACTCTTCCCCGTAATTTCCATTTCCCTCAATATTATCAATTAAATAAGTAAGTTCTTCATAGATACTCGGTAATTCTAGTTTTTTATCCCCAGACTTCAGCATAACTGGCAACCTTTCTTCCATAGCCTGTTTCAATGATGCCCATATCGCTTCAGGTAAGAAAATATATGTATAACTTTCAACATTTTCTGCTAAATAAATGAAGGAAACATTATCCGAATCTACAATTACTTGTTCCTTCGGTAATAGATGAGCAATTTCCACTTCTTGATTAGGAATCAAAACAAGATTTCCTGATTCAATAACCGCTTCTACAATATGTATTTTCTCTCTCATAAATCATTCACCCTCCCATTTTAACGATTATATTTTATCACATCCTACAAGGTATTCCTAAATATTCAGGGTTGTCTTAGCAAATTTTCAAATTCATGACACTTTTCCCCCTTTATTAAACAGAATTTTACTTGTAGAGTTCCTACACAAACGTATATGATACGAATAAAGTGAAACTTCAATCAGCGTGGACCCCAGTTACGCTTCTTCGATTCCTCAAGCCTTGAATGGGGATTTACTGCCTGTTAATACGGGATAAAAAATAGCTAGAAAGGAAGTACCTAATGAACCAGCATCTTGAAATTGAATTTAAAAATCTACTAACAAAAGCAGAATTCCAGCGATTAAAACAGAGTTTTTCTGTTAAAGACACCGATTTTATCTATCAGGAAAATCACTATTTCGACACACCTCAATTTTCATTAAAGGAGAACGAATCAGCACTAAGAATCCGTCATAAAAAAGGACATTATGAGTTAACATTAAAGCAACCTGCAAAAGAGGGTCTACTTGAAACGAATCAGTCGCTCTCAAAAGAAGAAGCCGAATCTCTGCTTCAAGGAAATCGCATTCCCGAAGGTTATATCACCACTTTAATTGCTGAAATGGGCATTGATTCGGATATACAATTTTTCGGCACACTCGGGACAAATCGAGCAGAGTTCGCTTATCAAGGTGGTCTACTCGTCCTTGATCATAGTCTTTATTTAAATACAGAGGATTTTGAGGTAGAATATGAAGTGACCAATAAATTGGCAGGAAAAGAAATTTTCGAGAAATTGTTAGATAGCCTTCAAATTCCAATTCGAAAAACCGAAAATAAGGTTAGACGATTTTACCAAACTAAGAAGAAGCAATTATAATCACTAGCATATTCAGAGGTGTAAATATTGAAAATAGAAGATTTTAGAACTTTAATAGAACTTCAAGCCCTTCAAGGTTTTAATACAATGACAAGTACAGGAGAAACATCTACTAATGACATGTTTCAAAAGCTCTTATCGGAATACATGACAAACAATCCGAGTGAACAAACTACTATGCAGACACTAGGAACTGTATATGACAAAATCAGCGAGGAAACTTCCAATATTCGCTTATCAAGTCAACTACCAATCAGTATTTCGCCAAGTTTACCACCAACCATCCTAAACTCCATTAGCAAAGGTACTGATAAAAAAACAGATTATGATCATGTTATTCGGCAAGCAGCTTTGCAATACAATATCCCTGAAAAGTTGATTAAGTCCGTCATTTTGCAAGAGTCTAACTTTAATGTTGCTGCCAAAAGCCATGCAGGGGCTTCAGGTCTTATGCAACTTATGCCCGCAACAGCAAAAGGTCTTGGCGTAACAGATATCTCAGACCCTATTCAAAATATAATGGCTGGAAGTAAATACCTAAGCAAGATGCTAAACCGTTATAATGGAGATACAGAACTTGCACTTGCTGCCTATAATGCCGGACCAGGAAATGTCGACAAACATAATGGAATTCCACCATTTAAAGAAACACAAAATTACGTGCAAAAAGTCATGAAAACGTATTTAAGCTAAGAACGATCCTAAAATCAAAATTGAAGCGATATGTGTAAGAAGCACCCAAAGGAGAACAAATCCTTTCAGGTGCTTTTTACTTTGTCCAAAGAGCAAATTTCAATAAGAAATGTTCTATGACTTTGTGTAGTAGTACAGAATATCTAATTTCCTTAAGCTAGATATTTGTTATATTGCAACGGCGTTGTTAAAATGAGAATATACTTATTCTTTTTAAAGGGAGTAATCATCATGACACAAGCGAACCCTATACCATTCGAAGTAATTGGAGAGGCGCTTCTATATAAATTAATCGATGTCTTTTATGATAATGTGAGTCAACATCCGGAATTAAAGCCCATTTTTCCTGAGGAATTATCGGAAACAGTCCGTAAGCAAAAACAATTCATGACTCAATATCTAGGAGGCCCCTCTCTCTATACAGAGGAACACGGTCATCCTATGCTAAGGGCCCGTCATCTTCCGTTTGAGATCACTCCCAGTCGTGCCGAAGCATGGCTATCCTGCATGAGGCAAGCAATGGATACAGTCGGACTCGCTGGAGATATAAGAGAGTTTTATTATCATCGTCTTTATTTGACAGCACAACATATGATTAATACTTCCGAACAAGACATGAAAGGAGAAGGAAATTGAGCGCTCAGAAACCAATTTTCAACATATCTAATTGGATTAAATCGCAGCATTGCTATGGAATTGGAAAAAAGCCGATTGAAATCTATGTGTTTATCGACCCAATATGTCCTGAATGCTGGGCGCTTGAGCCTATTATTAAGAAACTCCATATCGAGTATGGTCAATTATTCAGTATCAAGCATGTTGTAAGCGGGAAACTGTCTACCCTTCATAACACAAAAACCAAGTATTATGAAAATATGGCAAAAACTTGGGAAAGGACAGCCAGCCGCTCTGGTATGTCGTGTGATGGAAACTTGTGGCTTGAGAATCCAATTTCTTCACCATATGCTGCTTCCATTGCAATTAAGGCAGCTGAATTACAAAGTAGAAAGCTGTCAGCCCGTTTCATTAGAAGGTTACAAGAGCTACTATTCCTTGACAAGCAGGACATCTCCAATCTCGAAGTCCTAACAAAATGCGCACGTGAAATTGGATTAGATGTGGAGGAATTCCTTAATGACATCACTTCTACAAGTGCAGCAAAAGGATTTCAATGTGATCTGAAGATTACATCTGAGATGGAAGTGAATGAAATACCTTCCCTCGTCTTCTTTAATGAAAATATTGAAGAAGAAGGAATCAAAGTATCCGGCTTGTATGCATATGAGGTGTATGTAAATATTCTTGAAGAAATGCTTAAAAATCTTCCTACTCCCGCAACTCCGCCTTCCCTTGAGGCATTTATACGTTGCTATAAATTTGTCGCAACGAAAGAAATTGAAGTAGTTTATAATATGAATAAACAAGAAGTCGAAAAAGAAATGAAACAACTTATCCTCAAGCAATTTGTAGAAAAAATCCCTGCCAAATACGGAACCTTCTGGAGATATATCGAAAATAAACACGATTCATTTAAATAAGGGCCTGTCTTGACAGGTCTCCTATTATGCAAAAAACCTAGCAAATCGCGAATTTGCTAGGTTTTTTTTATCTATTTATACGAACAAAGGGGATGGGAGAAATTTTTCACGATCAAACAAAGGGGTATAAGTTTGTTTGTGATTAACTTCACAACAATAATATAACATGATTCACACTTCTAAGCAACAACTATGTGATTGAATTCACAAGAAAGATTTGGTAATGCCTTGGAGTAGCGGTTTTACTTCCCGTTAATGTGGGGGAAAAAGCAAGGCTCCCAATAATGGTTGACAAGCATAAGATTCTGCCAAGATCTGGATTGCATCAAGAACCGAGATTTCCAGACCTGAATGGGCATTTTCCAGCCCAAAACGCGTTTCGCATTCCAACATGAGAAAATCCCAGCAAATCGCGAATTTGCTGGGATTTCCTATCTATAATATACGAACAAAGGGGATGGGAGAAATTCTTCACGGTCAAACAAAGGGGTATAAGTTTGTTTGTGATTAACTTCACAACAATAATATAACAATATATACGACATTTTTCAACATAATATGACTTCCTTCACAAAATTGTCATATTTTTAGAATGCAGATGCATAGTTTATAGAGAGAATACTTCTGGAGGTAAGTAACATGAAAACTATCTTATTCTTATTATTGATTCTGATCTCACTTTCCCTGCATTTTTTAGCTTTTCTAGGACTATTCCCTCTATACATCAGTTCACCTATTCTTTTTCTTACCCTATTTATCATTGTCTTTACTTTCAGTCAGAAAAATCGGTTCAAAGGTTATTAGAGAGCGCTTTATCGATTATTAGTACCTTTACGTTTTCATAATACCAAACTGTATGACGCTATAACGCCACCATTTACTATGAAGGATTAATCCTGTAACACGCCACGCTCATCTCATCACAATGGTGGCGGTGCGAAGCTGGATTTTGGAGTTCTTTCTATAATAAAAGAGGGATTCCTTCTATGTAGATTGGCTATATTAAAGGTTACTCAAAAAGGAGGACAAAAAAGAGCTGTCGAATTTCTCGGCTCTTTTTATCCTCCTTTTTGAACACGCACTATTAGTAAGTCGCGAAGCCCTGCCCCATGTCCTAAAAGGATGATCTTTAAGAGCAATATGTCTTAAAGTCATCCTCCATCCTTTACGCTAATAAAGATTCCAATTCAGTTAGCTTTGCTTCAAACACTTTTAAAGCTTCTTGAATCGGCTCTGCCTTCGTCATATCGACGCCTGCTTTTTTCAAAACCTCAATAGGGTAATCCGAACTTCCTGATTTCAGGAATTCTAGGTAGCGACGGACGGCCGGTTCTCCTTCTTCAAGGATCTGTTTACTTAAAGCTGTTGCCGCGCTGATTCCAGTAGCATACTGATACACATAGTAATTATAGTAAAAATGCGGAATTCTAGCCCATTCAAGGCCAATTTCCTCATCGATAGTAATATTTGGCCCAAAATATTTTTTATTCAACTCATAATACTCTTGTGTTAATACTTCAGCCGTTAACGCTTCTCCATCTTGTGCCTTTTTATGGATCGTATGCTCAAATTCAGCAAACATGGTTTGACGGAAAAGCGTGCCGCGGAATCCTTCCAATTGATGATTTAATAAATAAATTCGCTTCTTCTCATCTTCAATTGTATCAAGAAGATAATCATTCAACAGGTTTTCGTTACAAGTTGAAGCAACTTCTGCAACGAAAATCGAATAATTTCCATATGGATATGGCTGATGCTTTCTTGTGTAATAGCTATGAACGGAATGACCAAATTCATGGGCAAGAGTAAACAAATTATTGACATTATCCTGCCAGTTCATCAGAATGTAAGGATTCGTTCCGTAGGCACCAGATGAATAAGCGCCACTACGTTTCCCTTTGTTTTCATGAATGTCCACCCAACGATTTTCAAAGCCTTCTTTTAATACGTTAAGATAGTCTTCTCCTAAAGGAGCTAGTCCTTTTAGAATATATTCTTTCGCTTCATCATATGTTACATCCATTTTCACTTCTTTAACGAGCGGTGTGAAGAGATCATACATATGAAGCTCTTCTAAGCCAAGTACTTTTTTACGCAAGTCAATATAACGATGAATTAAATGCAAGTTCTCGTTTACTGTCTGAACAAGATTGTCATATACCATTTCAGGTATATTATTATCACTTAATGCAGCATGACGGGCAGATTCATAGTTGTGCACAGAAGCATTGAAATTATCACTCTTAACTTGACCTGCAAGTGTGCTTGCAAAAGTATTACGGAACTTGCCATACGTCTCATATACACCTTTAAATGCATCCTCACGCACGCGACGATCCTCGCTCTCAAGAAATCGAATATAGCGGCCATGAGTAATTTCTACTTCTTCACCGTTTTCATCTTTAATAGTTGGGAAAACGAGATCTGCATTGTTGAGCATACCAAATGTATTGCTTGAAGCATCAAAAACCTCAGATGCCTGTGCAAGTAATGCTTCCTTTTCTGCTGACAAAATATGTGGTCGTTGAAGATTAATTTGTTCAAGAGCGTGAGCATATAATCTAAGCTCTTCCTTTTCATTAAGAAATTCGCTAATTTTGCTTTCTTCAATACTTAGAATTTCTGGAACAATATAAGAAAACGCACTACTCGCTTGGGCAACCAAGCTTTTTATCCGTGAATCCATTCCTTGATAAAACGAATTTGTTGTATCTTGATCATAACGCATATGTGAATATGTATAGGCTTTCCCTAACTTTTCCCATACTTGATTTTGATATTGCAATACTGCAAAAAGCTTTTCGGCACTTTCACCTAAGGTGCCCTTATATGCATCTGCCTTTAATAAGTCTTCTTTCACTTCTTGAAAAGCAGTTTCCCACTCTTCTTCCGTTACGTAGATATCCTCCAATCTCCACGTATCCTCAACCACCACTTCACTCCTAGCAGGTAATGCTTTTACTGCATTTTCTTGTCCCATACATATATTCCTCCATTCTAGAAACAACTTAATTCCGATTTATTAACACAACTAAAAAACTCGTGGTAACAATGTATGATTCTAAGTCACGTGGTCCAACCTCGATTGATGAAAATTTCTCGTTACCATATTATTTCTCTATTGTTCGAAAAAATCCTTCCGCTTCGATTCAATTAAGAAACAATAGATCATACATATTCTATTGTACTTTACCTATTATCACAAAATCATTTCCGAAAGCTTGGAATAGAGATCATTTTCTAATTGCATACATTCAACACTACTTGTAGGTGGAGCAAGCTTATTTTTTATTATATAAATCCCTTTTCCTCCAAATTCCAAAATCTCAAGCTTTGCCAATAAAAATAAATAGGCATCCACTGCTAAAAAAGAGTTTTTCACAGGAAGCATTGGCAATGTTCTTAATCGAATCTGCCCGTTTGTAACCCGCCGCTGAAAAGATTGATAAATTTGACTACGATAAATGCGACTGCCGATTTTCTTATGTTGCAAACAATCCATGAAAATCCACCCTTGCCATTCAACTGCAGCTGTTTCAAGGATCACCATTCCTTCCACAGGGAGTCCAATTTCGCTCGGAATCCATGCCGGGGACAAACCATTTTTATATAATTCATTGAAAAACGGATTAGTATGCTTTGCCGTTTTTACTTTGTGGATAGCCCACGCTTTTCTTTGCGCTCGCCACTCTTCAATAAAATGAAATTTCCAAGTTTTATTAGTGGAAAAAAGGATGTTTGGATGAGTGTTGCTAAGAGGTAATACTGTTAACTCTGAAAAGGTTGTACGTGGGGAGAATGGAGTTAAAGGATCTAACATATACAGCTTATGTTGCTCTGGACAATACGTTAGGATCATCGGGGAATGAACAGTATTCATGGCAAATAGCCATTGAAAAGCAGAAAGTGAATACTGCCTAGTTTTTTTACGTTTAATTCGCTTCTCTGCTATTATCCAAATCGGTTTAATTCCAGCTTCTTGATAGGATTTTGTACGGGAGAGAAATACTTCCTCCGATATGGGAGAGCATTGAAATTCAATCGCATAGGATTGTTCTTTATAGTAGATGAGGATATCGGGCCGCTGTCTTATTTCAGGAAGATATGGTTCCATTTCTACTTCAATACGATTGTTAACAAACCATTGGAATAATTTTCGCTTTCCTAAAAGGTGATATTCTGATTCTGGTTCAGACGAGGCTTTACAAGCGGATGCTTTTTTGTGAGCAAAATGCGGAATCTTGATTTGGCCTGCCTTTAGGATTAGCTCTGCTGCACAACAAGGGCAATAATAAGGATCTGTTTGCCATTCAGCTAGCCGTTCTTTCGGGATATTTCCAGGAAGTGTAATGATATTTCCTTGAACACCTCTGGCAGTGAGCATACAATTCCCCCTTTCTTTACAACATATTCTACATAAAGACAGCCATTCCTCTTTTTCGAGGATATTTAAAAAAAGATCAGGCATATTATCATACAAAAAAGCCGACATCATTATCGTTCATAATGAAATCGGCTGTTAGTTATGAAAAATATTTATGGACGGTTTCAAAAACATGTTCATCCATTACCACTCTTCCATATTCTTCAAGCATATGGATTGTGATTGAAGATTCTTGACTATATTCAAGTAAAAGGCTTAAAACATCATCAATTTCTTCTTCTTCAATGTCCTCTTCCTCAAATTCGATATAGAGAAAATATCTATTATTATAGGCATATAATTGTGTCTTAAAGTGATCAAGACCACTGCGCTTACTTAGTGAAATGACATCTTCAAAGTCATTGAACTCCGTGATAAACTCAATGATACCGTCCTCAAACTGAATGGGCTCATGGCCATCGTCTTTCCCTTGGTATTGTTCATCTAACAAGGATTCAAGCTTATCATCGACATGTAGTTCGCCAAATCTTTCATCAGTAATCGGCAGTTCTAGCTTCTGACCATCCTTCGTCAATTGAGCCTTCGTAACCAATATCTCAAGACCTTTTTCCATAGCTTGAACTTGAATCCATAATGGACCTTCAATCATAAACTCTTCTTCTTGATGTACTTCATCCATCATCTCCCAGAAAAGTTCCTCACTTCGTTCTCGGCTATACCAAATATCTTCCCTATTGAAGCCGCGATCTTCAATATCTATATAAGAAATGTAAAACTTCACTGTATCTTCATTTATACGTTCGATCTCCACGTAAATCCTCTCCCTTCTGTGCATGTTTTGAAGGGATTTACCCCCGAAAAATTTTGCTCTTTCTTTTATCGTTACCCACCATACCCTTTTGCATTACCGGTAGATAAGGAAATATGTTGTCATAATTTATTTTATGATAAAACTCTTCATAATGGAAATAAAAAAGCTTCAATCGGTTAAAAACAAACGATTGCCTAATGTTCCATATATTCTACAAAATTCCCACAGGATATGCAACTGTAAAACAGGAAATATTTTTGGAATAAAATGAAACTTCAATCAATGGGGTCTTGACTTTCCGTTAATGCGGGATAACTTCATCTATAGTGGATATTCTTATGTAAAGTAAACGATGAACAGATTAATATTGTAGGACACTACTTTCTTCCATCAGCATCTTGCTTCGCACGCATTTGTATCAACTATCTAAAAAAAGAGATATATTAAAAAACCCTGTCAATAATTTAGACAGGGCCTCTGCTTATAATTTAGTTGACCATTCGCTGAGCTTCACGTAGTTGGAACGAACGGACTTTACGTGGTAGGAATCTGCGAATCTCATCTTCGTTATATCCAACCTGCAATCTTTTTTCATCAAGGATAATCGGTCTTCTTAATAGACCTGGATTATCTTTGATTATTCTATACAGTTCTTGAAGTGGAAGAGATTCCACATTTACATTTAGTTTCTGGAAAGTTTTCGATCTTGTCGAAATAATCTCATCTGTTCCATCTTCTGTCATACGAAGAATCTCTTTAATCTCTTCAATTGTAAGCGGTTCAGAAAAAATGTTTCTTTCAGAATAAGCAATATCATGTTCCTCGAGCCATGCTTTTGCTTTACGGCAAGAAGTACAGCTAGGTGATGTATATAAAGTTACCATGTTAACACTCACACTCCCTAAGTATAGAATCGACGATCTATGATGGGAAACTTATCATTCATTTCAGTTTCAGGTCTAGATTGAAATAACTATAAAATAGTAATTCATATTAATATTATACACTAAAATCAGCAAATTGCATACTCTTTTCACAAAGTTTGATACGCTTTCATAGTCCAAGCTTTATTTTATAATCAAGCCATCTTTCTTTGTCATTTTAGATTACGAATGGGTATTCTAATTGAAAATCAGCATAAATGATTCTCAATTACTTTTTTCTTAACACTATTTAAAGTACCCAATTTATTTTGTTCTAAACATTTTAGTTTGTATCTTTCATTTTTTCCTATACTCCATTTTTGTTCCTATTTTCCTGAATGCTCCCCCACCTAAAATGCTAACGTATTTTTGAGGAAGGGGTTCTGTCGTATCGATGTATTCACCTAAAGGTTCTCCGTGAACCTGAACGATTAACGAGCAGTGGGGCTGTCACATCAGTAGACTATATACACATTGGTCTTGCCGTTGGGACTTCTTTTTTACATAATCATTGTTTGGGGGTTCCAAACATTCACGGTTTTCATATTGAAGTCCGTTTCTTTTGTTAATCGCAACCAAGCTTTTTTCAAAATATTAGCTGCTCCATTTACATCCGCATTGATGAACCCATTCCGATGTGAATGATATAACCCTCTTTTCATACGCTTGCCGGAGAAGTGTTTCTTTCTATCGCTTTCACCATAAGTTGGGAGATCGTCACCATCAAGAAAACTTGCTTTGGACGTGTAGGATTCCTCCGTCACAACGACTTTAATTCCGTGCTGCGATGCTTTGTATGTCATCATGCTGATCAACAAACCGTGGGGAATACTCACAAAAGTTTGGTTGTTTCTTTTGCCATTGTTTCCACGCTTTGTTTTGTCCAATGATGGTGGTATGGGTGTTTTCTTCTAACGCGATTTTTTATCACTTCTGAACTTGCCTTATGAAAAATATCCTTCATTTTAAGGAATCTTTTTTGATGTAATCTTTCTAATCGTTCAGAAGTAAAAGGAGCTTCATTTGCTTGTTTTCCCTGTCGTAAAATACCAAGAAGATAAGCTTTCTTTTTGTTGTAGTATTGATTGATAGATTTGACATGTTTGCCCTTGACTAATAGGGGTGCTCGTCCCGTATTTGTTACAATGGTTGCAAGATTATCAATTCTTAAATCAATACTCATAAACCTACCGTTATCTTCTAATTCTGTTTTTTCAAAAGAGATCTCCATTACTAACTCTACAACATATTGGTTGTATTTCGGAATCACACGAACTTGTTTTAATCGACCTTCAGCAAAGCCAAGTTTTCCAATATTTAGTTCTTCTTTTGTTTTGGGAAACTTTAAGATCTTCTTGTTTTTAATGACGCAATCTTGGTTAGTAAAAGTCATTTCTTTCTCTGTTGCCCGACTGTATGTAGGGATTTTTGGTTTCGCTTTGTATTTAGAAGGATTTTGCTTGTAATCTTTTAAACTCACATAAAAAGATTTCCAGTTTTGAAAAACTACCTTCATTACAGATTGACTGCATTGCGCCGGAAGAGAGCGATAATCTTTTGGTGAAACGACCTTGAATAAAGCATCCAAAAAATGATAGTTTACGTAAGGTTGCTCTTTTGATGGTTTAGTAAAAAGATGACATGTCACTTCTGTTTGTTTTTCTTTCGGTTTGGCTTTTTGTCTCATTACGCTCTTTTGATAAGCCAAAAGTTGAACATCATTCATCCGATCTATTTTTTTATCAACTGTATCCAAGACTTCTTTTTGTAAAGGTGCCATTCTTTATCTTGTGTAAGTCCTGTGTAAACCTGGCGTATGTAAAAATTAGTGGTGTTATACATGTTCTTAACATTTTGAGTCATATTTTGAAAATACCCATACATACGATGTCCTTTTTTAATCCAAATTTGGTGCGTTTTATACTTCCTTTTTCCTTCGTTTCACTTTGTCATACTTTCTCACCTCCTATATCGATTATACCAAACATACGTTCCTAATTGCTAATAATACGATTTATTTTGAAAAATAAAAACTGCCCCTTCACCCCCTTCTTCATTTTTTAACAAAAATTTGAATAAGGGGTACTCTTGGAAAAAATGATAGATTTGATAATAACAAAAAAACGATCTCTGTATTGAGATCGTTTTTTTGTTATTACTTATACATTTGTTGATATTGTTTAAATTCCTTGTCAGAGCAATTCACATAGTGTCCTGGTCTTACTTCGCGCATCTTCACATCATCACTTTCACTATAGTTGTGAATGTTTGGATTGTAAATAATTCGTTTCCTTGTACGTTCGCTTGCAGGATCCGGAAGAGGGATTGCCGAAAGCAGAGATTGTGTATAAGGGTGAATTGGATTGTTATACAAGTCATCACTTGGTGCAAGCTCCACTAATTTACCGAAATACATAACTCCGATTCGATCACTGATGTACTTAACCATGGAGAGATCGTGTGCAATGAAAAGATACGTTAGACCATGTTCAATTTGTAGTTTTTTCAATAGATTAACAACTTGTGCCTGAATGGAAACATCCAATGCTGAAATGGGTTCATCCGCAATGATGAATTCAGGTTTAACAGCTAACGCACGGGCAATTCCGATACGTTGGCGCTGGCCGCCGGAAAATTCATGCGGGTATCGATTGGCGTGTTCACGATTTAAACCTACCGTTTCAAGTAGACTGTATACACGTTCCGCTCTCTCTTTAGGAGTTTTCGCTAAGCCGTGAATGTCAATTCCTTCAGCGATAATATCAATGACCTTCATCCTCGGGTTTAAGGACGCGTACGGATCTTGGAAAATCATTTGCATTTTTCGGTTAAAATCTTTTAATTGTTTTTTACTTTTCGAGCCATGGACATTTTCGCCATCAAAAATAACTTCGCCATCCGTTGCATCGTAAAGGCGAATGATCGTTCGACCAGTAGTTGATTTACCGCAACCAGACTCACCGACTAATCCTAATGTTTCACCTTTGTAAATATCAAAAGAAATACCATCAATTGCTTTAACCATATTTGGCTTGCCGACATTGAAGTATTGCTTTAGATTTTTAATTTCGAGTAACTTTTCACGTTCAACCATTATTGCCCCTCCTGTCCAGCTTGGAATTGTTTCATCCGTTTAACTACAGCTGCTGGCGGTTCTACTTTTGGTGCATCAGGGTGCAATAACCAAGTTGCCGCATAATGCGTGTCAGAGACTTTAAACATTGGGGGTTGCTCTTCTAAATCAATTTGCATCGCATATTCATTACGTGGCGCAAATGCGTCACCAACTGGCGGATGTAATAAATTTGGAGGAGTTCCCGGGATTGCATATAATTCTTCCTCTGCGGAATCTAGACTCGGCATCGAGCTGATTAATCCCCATGTATATGGGTGTTTAGGATTATAGAAAATTTCGTCTACCGTGCCAATTTCAACAATTTTTCCGGCATACATAACCGCTACACGATCCGCTACATTGGCAACAACACCAAGGTCATGCGTAATGAAGATAATTGACGTATCAATTTTCTTCTGCAATTCTTTCATTAATTCAAGAATTTGAGCCTGGATCGTTACATCAAGAGCTGTTGTTGGCTCGTCTGCAATCAAGACCTTCGGATTACAAGCAAGAGCGATTGCGATAACGACACGTTGTCTCATTCCACCAGAAAATTGGTGTGGGTATTGTTCAAAGCGTTGCTCAGGATTCGGAATCCCGACCATACTAAGCAATTCAAGCGTCCGTTTTTTCGCTTCACTTTTACTAACATTCTGATGCTTAAGAATAGGTTCCATGATTTGCTTACCGACTTTAATTGTCGGATTTAAAGATGTCATTGGATCTTGAAAAATTAGTGAAATGTCTTTTCCACGTACTTTTTGCATCTTTTTTTCACTTAACTTAGCTAAGTCTTTACCATTGAAAAGGATTTCGCCACTTTTTATTTCCGAGTTTTGCGGCGGTAAAAGGCGCATAATTGCTTTAGTCGTTACTGATTTACCTGATCCTGATTCTCCTACTATTGCAAGTGTTTCACCTTTTTTCAATTCAAAGTTCACACCTCGAATCGCTTGAACTTCTCCCGAGAACGTATGAAACGATATATTCAAATCTTTAACTTCTAATATGTTTTCCAACTTTTTCACCTACCTATTAATCGCGCATTTTTGGATCCAATGCATCACGGATACCATCTGCAATCATGTTAAAGCAAACCATAATGATGCTGATAAAGACTGCTGGGAAAATCATTAAGTGTGGATACAATCTCAATGTTTTAAATCCATCATCAATTAACGTACCTAATGAAGCTAGTGGCGATGAAAGTCCCAAACCAATGAAACTTAAGAATGCTTCAAAGAATATTGCATTTGGAATGGTAAACATGGTGTTAATAATGATAACACCCGCTAAATTTGGCAGTAAATGTTTGAAAATGATTTTGCTATGAGAGTTTCCTAACGTTCTTGAAGCAAGTACATATTCTTGTTCTTTCAATTTTAGCACTTGAGCTCGCACAACTCGCGCCATCGTTGTCCATCCTGTAATAGCAAGTGCAATCGTAATCGACATAATCCCTGGCTTGAAAACGAGGATCATTAATATCACGACAACAAGGTTTGGTATTCCAGAAATCACTTCGATTACACGCTGCATCATACTATCCAGTCTGCCACCAAAGTATCCTGCTATTGCTCCATAGGTGACGCCGATTACCATGTCTAATAATGCTGCCAAGAAAGCGATATAAAGGGAAATTTGAATTCCTTTTGCCACACGCGTGAATAAATCACGGCCTAAAGAATCTGTCCCAAACCAGAAGTATTCATCAATATTCTTCTGTTCATATACATCGACAACTGTACCATCATTACGGACCATTGTTCCGTCAAAGGGTAACCAGCTTACACTTTCCAATGCCGGGATTTTAGCAGGCAAATTTGTCCGTTTTAAATCTTGGTCATTTGTTCCATGTCCGCTAATTAGTGGACCTACAAAGGCTAGGATAATGACCAAAAGCATCACAATCATACTAACAAGAGCTGCTTTATTTTTTCTTATTCTTAGCCATGAATCTTGCCAGAAATTTAAGCTAGGCTTGCCTATTACCTCACCTAAGGAAGCATCCAGAATGGCAGGAGCAAACTTGTCTTTACTTATTTTCATATCTTCTTTCGCCATTACTTTTTACCTCCTGACAACCTAATCCGCGGATCAATAACCCCATAAAGAATATCGACTATAAGGATAATGACAACAAACATAAATGAGAATAACAGAGTCGTTCCCATAATAACGGAATAATCATTTACTGTTATCGCTTTAACGAATTGTTCCCCGATTCCCGGGATGGCAAATATCTGCTCAATAACGAGAGAACCCGTCATTAAGGAAACTGTTAGAGGTCCTAATACTGTTATTACTGGGATTAACGCATTTCGTAATCCATGTTTAAAGGCAACCTCGAAGCTACTTGCACCCTTCGCTTTTGCAAGGGTAATATAATCTGAACCTAATACATCAATCATTTCTGTTCTCATAAATCGAGCCGTAATAGCGATAGGGAACATAGCTAGTGCAATCGTAGGCATAATGGTGTAGTCCCAGCCCTTCCAGAACAATACTGGTAACCAGCCTAGCTTAACGCCAATATAATATTGCATGACACCCGCAAACACGAAGTTAGGGATCGATTTACCAAGAACAGCTATGAATGTCGAACTATAATCGATCCAAGTATTTTGTTTTAATGCGCTAATAACTCCTAGCACAATTCCGATAATCGTACCGAAAAAGATGGCTTGAAATCCTAACACTAGTGATGGTTGAATCCGCTCAAGTAATAATTGTGTGACTGGAACATTATTAAACTGAAACGAAATTCCTAAATCACCTTTAAGTAAACCAACAATATATTGTGCGTATTGTACCGCTATAGGTTGATCTAATCCGTAATTTTCCTTCATGATTTGTAATTGTTCAGGTGATAATTTTCCCGCTGTGGAAAAAGGCGTACCTGGAATCAATTTCATCAAGAAAAAGGTTAGGCTGGCAATAACAAATAAGGTAATTAACATATAAATAAACCTTTTTATAATATATCGAGCCATTTGCACACCTCCTACATATTCGAATTTTCTCTATAATTCGACAATTTTTATAATAGGGAAAAGAGAGTATATCAAGTACATATACTCTCTTTTCTACTTTCAAACCATTTTTATATGTTTTGGTATCCTATTCTTCAACTGTGATCCATTTATAAGAATAGTTTGGACCAAATGGTAAAGCAACTAATCCTTTAACTTTAGGACTAATTAGGATGTTATCTGCTCTTTGGTAAGTTGGTGCCACACCATAGTCTTCAGCTAAGAATACGCGTTCAGCTTCTTGAAGTGTTGCAACATACTCTTCTTGATTCGCAGCCACTTCTTCAGCTTTTGTAATTAATCCGTCATATTTAGTGCTTGAATATGACATTTCATTATTCGGGCTGTCTGTTAACCAAAGATCAGCGAATGTCATTGCATCTGGATAGTCAGGACCCCAACCAGAGTGAAGTAAATCATAGTTTCCAGCTTTTGCACGATCAAGACGAATTGCAAATGGAACACTCTCAAGATTAACTTTTAATCCAGGTAGGTTCGTTTCCAATTGGTTTACAATGTACTCATCTTGCTTCTTAGCTGAATCTGTGTCTCCACCTAGGTAGCTGAGCTCAAGCTTGTCTAGTCCTAGTTCAGCTAAACCTTTTTCCCATGCTGCTTTTGCTTCATCAGCATTAAACACAATCAAATCGCCGTTTTTCTCACGGAAATCTTTACCGTCTGGAGTTGTTACAAACTTGTCTGGTACAAAATAGTTCGCTGCAATTGAACCGTTGTTCAAAATGCTTGCTGCAAGATCCTCTTTATTGAAAGCTTTTGCAAGTGCTTCACGAATGTTTACATTTGCAAGTGCTTCATTTTTATAGTTCATTTTAATCCAGTAAACAGATGGTTGAAGGGCACTAACCATTCTTTCATCACCTTGATATTGTGGAACAAGATCGGATGATAAGATATCAGTGATATCTGCTTCTCCACCTTCAAATGCATTCACTTGTGCATTGTTATCTTTAACAACATTAAATGTAATCTTCTTAAGTGTAATTGCATCTGCATCTCGGTAAGTGTCGTTCTTTTCAAGAGTCCATTCCATAGCAGTAGGACCTTTCCAAGCTGTTAATTTGAAAGCCCCGTTTGATATTAGGTTTTCTGCATTACTAGCATATGCATTGCCTTTTTCTTTCACAAACTTTTCGTTTTGTGGATAGAATGTTGGGAATGCCATTAAGTCTTTCCAGTAAGGAAGAACTTTCTCAAATTTAACTTCTAGCGTTTTTTCATCGATTGCTTTAATACCTAAAGTATTTAAATCAAAATCTTTTTTGGCAACTGCAGCATCCGTAATTTCCTGAGCGCCTGCAATTTTTCCATTCATCATATATGGACCATATTCTGAAGCTGTAGCAGGATCAATTGCACGCTGCCAAGCGAATACGAAATCTTGTGCAGTCACAGGATCTCCATTAGACCATTTTGCATCGATAAGCTTAAATGTTACAGTTTTCCCGTCTTCACTCACTTCTGGCTCTCCGTCTACTAAAGCAGGAACAGAACTACCATCTTTATCTTGTGTGTAAAGACCTTCGTTAATACTATTTAATACGTTAAAGCCAATTTCGTCTGTCGTCTTAACAGAATCCAATGTTGGGATCTCAGATTTACTTAGGACTTTAATTTCTTGTGCTGCATTAGATGTTTTTGCACCTTCAGACTTTTCATTACCATTATCTGCACTTTTTCCACCACATGCTGCCAAGAATACACTTAGCACCAATGTCAGTACCAAAAGCAGTGAATATTTAGATTTTTTCAAAATCGATACACCCTTCCCTTATTTTTATGTAACATTTACTATTATACAAAAAATTAAGAATTTGTACATAAATATTTAAAAATAATTTAATGTCTCGTAATCATTTTTTAAAAAATAAGTATACTTACTTTTTTTACCTACGAATCGTAAATTTAATTGTAATTTTCACAAAATTAAGCCTTTTCATTTTTAAAATAGTACCTAATTACTTTTTTGGTTTTTTTTGTAATCACCTTTTTTAAAAATTAATTATTATATTCAAATAACAACAACTTATTACATGTACCTCATTATGTTTTGGTATACTTTTTTTAGTAACATGTAGAAAGGGTAGTGAAAATGAAAAAAACGATGCTTTGGACAGTTGCAATGGTTTTGCTTTCTTTAATTTTATCTCTAGTCTTGTATCATGAGATAACCTTGCGTTCTTTCCTTGATATGATCTTTTATATAACTGGATGCTTATTAATCTTCTCTTTATTTACGTTGGTACTACAAAAAGGTTTTTTTGATGTCATCCATTATAGCTTTCGTAAAGTATTGCCAAGTAAAAGTACAGAGACGGAAGAAGAAGGCGAAATGCGTCGCCTTTCTGATTTAATAACGTTGAACCTTAGTATCCCTTTCTCAACTGGATTCATTCTGTTACTCATTTTAATTATTGGATTATATATTTATTACTTATGATTTTTTGCAATAATGGCGATGCTGTAAGGAAAATAAGTAGATTTCAACAGTAAATATCTCTACAATGAAAGAAGTAAACTTACTATTATTTTTTAAGCTTATACAGGGAGTGACAATAGGTGAAAAGGATTTTTTCAGGCATACAGCCTACCGGTTCAATAACATTAGGCAACTATATTGGCGCGATGAAGCAATTCGTCGAACTTCAACATGAATATGACTGCTACTTTTGTGTTGTCGATCAGCACGCAATTACTGTTCCACAAGATCGATTAGAATTAAGAAAAAATATCCGTAATCTTGCAGCGTTATATCTGGCAATTGGCTTAGATCCAGAAAAGAATACGATCTTTATCCAATCTGAAGTGCCAGCACATGCCCAAGCAGGCTGGATGATGACATGCAATGTTTATATTGGCGAGTTGGAAAGAATGACTCAATTTAAAGACAAATCTGCTGGGAAAGATGGCGTGTCAGCTGGTTTACTTACATACCCACCATTGATGGTCGCCGACATCCTTCTATATAATTCAGATCTTGTACCTGTTGGTGAAGATCAAAAGCAGCATATTGAATTAACTCGGGATTTGGCTGAACGTTTCAATCGGAAATATGGCGAGATCTTTACGATTCCTGAAATTAGCCTACCAAAAGCTGGCGCAAGGATTATGTCTCTGCAAGAGCCTGAAAAGAAAATGAGTAAATCTGATCCAAATAAAAAAGCGACTATTGCCTTATTAGATGATCCAAAACAAATTGAAAAGAAAATTAAAAGTGCAGTTACCGATTCAGAAGGTATTGTCAAGTACGACAAAGAGAATAAACCAGGCGTCTCTAATCTTCTTTCCATTTATAGCATCTTTAGTGGTAAATCGATTGCTGAAATCGAAGCGATATATGAAGGTAAAGGATATGGCGACTTTAAATCGGGATTAGTAGATGTCGTTCTCGCAGAAATCCAACCGATTCAGGATCGCTACTATCGTCTACTTGAGTCTACTGAACTGGATGAAATTTTAGATCGAGGTGCCCAAAAAGCAAATATCGAAGCAAATAAAATGCTCCGCAAAATGTCTAATGGTATGGGATTAGGACGTAAAAGAAAGTAACTAAATTGCAATGATGATTGGCCAATAGAAAAAGACGTCTCGTTTCTGAGTACGTCTTTTTCTGTGTCTATTTTATAACATGGACTGACTGTCGCCGACTTCCATTTCCCATAGCTTTTCAAAAAATGGTTGGCCTTTTACCAAGTACTCACACATGTGAAGATGTTTATCTGACCAGCCTGCTTTCATTTCTTCATATAATCCAACCCAAGCTTCCTCGAAATTCATCTCCTGTATACTTTCATATTTTTCTGGTGACCACTCTGTAAACCAGTAGCGAATTTCAGCTGTGTGTTTGGCTGTAAATAGTTGATCCATAGCCATAAATAAAAGCTGTTTTAATTGGCGTTCTTTCCGGGTAAGACCTTCCATATATTGCGGTGATGGTGATAATATATGATATTCTTTTTCCGTTGCAGCATTATCAGTAAATGTGTACTCTAAGGCAGGATTGTTTTCAATCATGTCGTATACAATTTGCTCTTGGCGTGGAATTAGCCTGCTTTTCCGAATGGGAATGTGATAGCCAATTGTATCAATTGCTAGTATCCCACTTCCGTCTGTAATGACAAAGCAATAATCCAATTGAATTCTTTCATGGTTTTTTCTTGCATAGGCTTTTTGATAAATATCATTGAGTAGTGCTTTCGGTAATTCAGACAAATCATTTTCTATGTAATGAAAAAGGGTTGACGAAATTTTTAAAAGCGGAACTTGATCGAGTAGTTCAATTCCGTCATCTTTTCTCCATTCATGAAAATGGCAAATATTGTAGCCGTTTTCTTCTCCTTCAAACCAATTCACCCAAACATCATGAAGATATAACATCATTTGACCCCTCGCTTACTTAGTTCTATTTGTCCATCAGTATAGGCAGTTGTGAGAGAATTTATTCCTTTTATAGGCAGATGATTATTTTTCTTTTCTAAGAAACAAGGATGAGGTGCACTTCACTAGATTACAGGTTTTACCTCAAAAAAACTGATTGATCTACATACACTTGATAGCGTTTTCAAGAAACCCTTGCCTGGTGATATGCAAGAGGGCAATTTAAGCAATCCCCCCATATTGGCGCGTGTTTCACCCTCCCTTTCTAACCTTTGCGAGCCGGAACCAAAAAAATGCGGTTTTAAAACACGAAAAGATTCCTCTATATAAGACGTTACCATTAGATACAACCTCTTAATTACATTTAACCTAAACCCGTTCCCTTTGCCCCCAAAATAAAATCTTCAGATGAGACCGCGAATGTTTTTTTCACTGTAAGATCGTTTTTCTGTTTCACCAAAAAATAGCCAGTGCTATAACCGAGCATGTTTGGATAAGGTGATTTTCCAAGTAATAATTGGTCATGTTTTCTCTCGTTACGCTTCAGCTGAATATCTTCTTTAAGGTATTTCTCCCAATAATGTTTCGACTGCTCATCCGAATATAAGCTGGTCCATTTTGCTAAGTACTCCTTCCCAAGGTAGGTCATGACAGCATGTTCTGCTAAGCCCTCCATGACCATTCGATCAAGCAACGTGAAATCATTTTCATTTTGCTTAACGCAAGCTAACCTACATACGTGATGGTATTCATGAATAAACACAGCGGTAAGTTCCTTCAAACTAATACCAGGACGGACAAAAAGGAATAATTTATCCCGAAAAGCTAAACCAGATTTTGTATCTAGTGATTGATTGAATAAGCCCCCTGCATTCATTGGGAAAATATAAACAGGGATATCTGGGCCTTTCCATAACCTTTGGTAGCGCTGAAAAATAGCCGTTACTTTACTCCAGATGCTCTCTGAAACTAAAGATTCTATGTCTCTTTTTGTTTGGCGTGAATCTCGATACATCCCATGTTGCTGTAACAACCGATATATATTATTCGGTCTCATTTTCGGGAATTCACCTTCTAAGTGTTTACATATTTCTTTTGGGCTACTATTGTTTTGAAGCCAAACATTCGTTTCAATAATTCCCATCACTCTCACCCCCACTATGTTTTATCCATCATATGTTGGGCAGCCAATGATGATACAGTCAATGAATGGTATTTTCCCGAAGTAGTTTAATAAATTTTCTAATCCAATATGAATACAATTTATTTTGTATATCGCTATACAAGATTTTCTGGTTTAGCTGAAGGATTACTTCACTTTTTACCTGTGGCTCATACATCGTCATTTAACATAGCCTTTCCGTTTATAATCAAAAAAAAGATTCTCTTCCCATTTGGACGTCGCACACTAAAGGATCAGACAGCATAACAACTATAGCGTTCAAATGTAGTGTATGTAGCACTATGAACTAGATGTAGTGTGCAATCTGACCCTCATAGGACATCCTAAAATGTAGTAGAGAATCTATCAATTATTTTTTAGTCTTCATATTTTTTTAAGACGATTGTTGCATTATGACCACCGAAGCCCAATGAGTTGCTTAAGGCAGCTGTAACCTCTGCTTTACGAGCTGTATTGGCAACGTAGTCTAAGTCACAATCTGGATCAGCATTTTCCAAATTAATCGTCGGTGGCAAAATTTGATCACGAATAGCTAGTGCAGTAAAAATAGCTTCCACACCGCCAGCTGCTCCTAGCAAATGTCCTGTCATCGATTTAGTCGAGCTTACTGCCAATTTATTTGCATGTTGGCCAAAAACTTCTTTTATCGCCATTGTTTCATATTTGTCATTATAAGCTGTGCTCGTTCCATGCGCATTTATATACTGAATATCTTCCGGTTTGAGGTCCGCATCACTCACTGCTTGCTTCATTGCTCTTGCCCCACCTTCACCGCCTGGAGCTGGTGCGGTAATATGGTAAGCATCACCAGTTGAACCGTATCCGACGATTTCACAGTAAATGGTGGCACCGCGTTTTCGTGCAAACTCTAGGTCTTCCAAAATGATAATGCCAGCACCTTCTCCAATAACAAAGCCATCACGTTTTACATCAAAAGGACGGCTCGCTGTATTCGGATCAGGGTTTGTCGATAAGGCAGTATTTGCGCAAAATCCAGCCACAGCCATTTTTGTAATTGGGGCTTCTGCTCCACCCGTAATCATTGCATCAGCATCACCACGTTGGATCGCCTTGAATGCATCACCGATTGAGTTCGTACCAGATGCACATGCTGTAACTGTACATGAGTTGATTCCTTTTGCGCCTAAGGCAATCGAAACTTGACCAGAGGCCATATCAGGAATCATCATCGGAACAAAGAATGGACTTACTCTCTTATAGCCTCGATTTAAAAAGTTTTCATGTTGGTTTTCGAACGTTTCCATTCCACCAATTCCTGAACCAATCCATACACCGATTCGATCTGCATTCGTATCATTAATTTCTAAATTAGCGTCTTTTACCGCCATTGTGGAAGCTGCTACAGCATAATGTGTGAATCGGTCCATTTTTCGGGCTTCTTTACGATCCACATATTCTTCGATGTTAAATTCTTTTAATTCTGCTGCTACCTTAGCAGGATACTCATCTGCATTTAATCGCGTTAATGGACCTATGCCTGATTTACCTTCAAGTATGTTCTCCCAGGTTGTCTTAGCATCATTCCCAAGGGGTGTAACAGCACCAATTCCCGTTACAACAACTCTTCGTTTCGTCATATAGTATTCTCCCTTCTTTATTTAGAAATAACCGTCGCAAGGTTCTATATTATTTCCCCCAGCGCATAGCTATGGCTCCCCAAGTTAATCCGCCACCAAAGCCGACCATCACAACTAGATCACCATCTTTGATTTTTCCTGCTTCAAGTTCTTCAAATAATGCAACTGGAATTGAGGCTGAAGAAGTGTTTCCATATTTTCTAATTGTAGTAGACATTTTTTCAATTGGCAGCCCAAGTCTTTCCCTCGCCGCTTCCATAATTCGAATATTTGCTTGATGAGGGATAAGGAAATCTACATCTTCTTTTGATAGCCCAGCCTTATCAAGAACCGTTATACATGATTCTCCCATTTGACGTACAGCGAACTTAAATACTTCGCGACCATTCATGATAATTTTACTTCCAGTATCTTGATACAAATGATCTCCACCTGCACCATTTGCGCCTAACTCGAATGAAAGAATACCTCGATTATCTGAAACCTGACTAATCACAGCCGCACCTGCACCGTCACCAAATAAAACGGCCGTATTTCGGTCTTCCCAGTCAGTAACTTTTGAAAGCTTCTCAACTCCGACAACCAACACATGTTTGTATGTCCCCGTTTTAACGAATTGCTCTGCAGTTACCATGCCATACATGAAGCCGGCACATGCAGCACTTATATCCATCGCGGCAGCCTTTGATGCGCCAAGCTTGTCTTGTAACATACATGCTACAGTGGGAAACGGCCGATCCGGTGTCACAGTCGCAACTAAAATCAAGTCAATATCTTTTGCGTCTATATCCGCATTTTTGATTGCTTGTAAAGCCGCTTCATAGGCCATATCTGATGTATCCATATCATCATTAGCGATTCTTCGTTCCTCAATACCAGTTCTAGTCTTAATCCATTCATCTGACGTTTCTACCATTTTTTCCAAATCTAAATTCGTTAACACTTTCTCCGGCAAATAGCGTCCAATTCCAATTATTCCTGCATTCATTTTGCCATCCCCTATCTATTTATTAATCCGTTATTATCATCAATTATTATTACCTGGTGCTAATTTTATATTAAAGAAGCTCATGTTGCAAGAGCATGAATAAAAAGAGTAAAAGATTCACATCCAGAAAAAGTGGGACAAGAGCCTAAGCAAGGAGCCAACCATTCCCATACAATACACTAAATGCTAGATTAATATCATCAACTCAAATAAAAAGGAGGAATTCATACATGACGGATCATAAACAGTCCCATAATACTGATCTTTTCTCAAGGATGATGTTTTCAAAGAGAAAGGAACCTGAAACAGAAACAGAATCTATTGCAAAAGAAACTACATCTGATATCGATTACATTCAATTGATGGAAAATGTCGATACTTTACTATCTCTCTACGAGAAAACGAAGCCTTCCCTCCAGAAATTCAATCCGCTTTTCGCTCAACTATTGTCCCAAGTTAAAGGAAAATAAAGTGATGGTTAGTCCCGTTCTACTGTCGCTAAATCTTCGATAAAGCGACACTACGAACCCGATTGGTTCAACTAAACCTTTGAAAACCACAAAGCTAAGTTTCACTGTATCTCACCAATCGGGGATTTACAGGCTGTTTATCCCCACCAATTTTTTCTTGATTCTCTAAACAAACATTGAGGTGGGGATATTACAGCCTGTTAAACCGGGATAAATAAAAGAGGGTGGAATGCGAAATTCCACCCCCTTTTATTTATTATTGATTTACTGCATCTTTTTTTCCTAGTTCATATGCTTCATACATGACACTTTTGAAAATTTCAAGAAACGGCATTGCCATTTCCATAGAAACCTCTACACCTGATTCTTCAAGTTTTGCTTTAGCTTCTGGAAAATACTTCATCGCAATCGCCATGAATTCCATTGTTTTATCGTTTTGCATGGTTAATCCTCCTCTAAAAAAAGCAAGTTCCTTGACCATCGTAGTATCCTCATCTCGAAATCCTATCTAACCATTCAATTTGAGCAAATTTTGAAAACAAGGTCTGTATCAAGGATGACTTACATTCTTAAAACTGTATTAGATATTCATATTGAATATAATACCCATACATGAGAGAAATGAAAAGGAATTTACCTATTCTATTTATGAATGACTAGATAACTCATTCACCAATCAATGATTGCCATGCTGTACCTGTAATGCAATGCCCTCTTCAGGTGTAGTATGGTTTTCTATTTCAAACACAAAGGTTTGATGTTTTGAATCAATTTCAGAATTTCCTCTAAGTCCTTCTAATAATTCCTGATGAAATACTAGCTGAGCACATAGCGACCATTGATTTTCTTGTTTACTTTTAACAGTAATTATTCTTTCATTCAATGTTGTAATTTGAGGTAAACTGGCCAATAAATCATCGATAAAGATGGCATCATTTTTGTATTCACATGCTAACGCCTTTTCAATTTCTGATCTACTTTTTTTCTGAATACTTACCTCAAATGCCGACTCCTCAGACTGACCTGGTCCATAAATCGTTGGTAGATAAACCACCTTCATCCATTCGGCTTGTTCAACGATCGTAAGAATCTGCTGACTTTCTACTCCCAGTGGATAGAGGAGAACTACCGCCGGCCGATTTTCATTTGGGAGCATACTCCAACTGTGAAGAGCAAGAAGGATTTCCTCTGTCTCCTCAACTGAAAAAACACTTCTTCGTTTATTGAAGTCATACCAAGAAATATAAATGGTCTTCTCATTTGATACGTTCATGTCTGATAAACTACTAGGCTTCTGGAAAGAAAAATTTGCGTTTCTACCGATTTCGAGCTCTTTTTCCTCATTTAATTCCCAATCTATCCCTATTACATCATTACCATGTTCTAGCAGATATTTTGTTAAGTGAAACCCGACAAATTGATACATGCCTACGATTATCGTTTGATCCATCATGTCCCCCCTAATCTAGGACTAGGTTATGACTAGAACCTTTCCACTACATGCTGTATCGTATGCCTAATCTATTGTAAATAGTTCTAAATTCAAATTGTATCTTCATTTTTCTTGAAAAACTGCTGGATTTGATAAGGAATCTTGTATCTTTTTTCTGGGAGTAAATAAACCATTTCTAGATTTTTTCTCTTTTGTTCATTGAGTTGTTTATAATGATTTGCCTGAGCCGTATCATTGTTGCCTAGAACGCGAATAATTTTCAGAGGAGTATGTGTTGGAATTGGATGATCCGGCATAGTTTCAATATATTCTTCAATCTCATTTAGGCCTCTATCATAGGCGAACGCTACCTCTCGAAGCCATTTTTTATAGTACAGCTTGTTTTCCCTTTCTCTCAATAACGGTGACTTTATCGATAACCAAGGATCAATTAAAACGACAGAACGAATTTTGTCATCCATAAACTCAAGAAGCTTTAATGCTACTAAGCTACCAGCCCCTTCTGCTAGTATATGGATTTTATCATTGAGAATTTCACTTTTCATCATCATGAAATAAAGTTTTTCCGCTAATTCAACTGCCTTCTTGCTCCCCCAGTTTGCTCCATATAGATGTGAGGAATAAAGCGTGTAGCCAGAATCTTTCAAGTGATTCAGGATACCTCGTCTGCCAGGGTGTTGCAGCCAATAACTATCTCCTTCACAAACGAAGTGACCACTGTCACCAATAAGAAGAATGGAAAACCCACTCGGTTTAAATGGATAATAAACAATACTCCACTGTCCGTCCATTTGAAAAGTACGTTGGTCCATTTGTCTTACTCCTTTTAATTAATACTTGTTATATATTATGATTTTTCCCTTCAAATGGAAACGTTATATACCTATGATACCGTGTAAATCTTGTTGTGTCATATATTTATTGGCAAAAGCTTTAGTTTACTCGAAAATTGATAAAAACCCATTTTATCGAAATAGTAAATATGATAAGATAAACATAATGCAATAGAATGAGGTGAATATCCATGCGTTATTTTATGACTTTTTTCTGGGCATTCATATTGATGCATATGCTAACATATGTTGCCGGTTCCATGATTGGTGTAGCATATAATTTTACAACTGCTTCTATTTTAGGAGTAGTAAGCACTATCTTAATTCTGATTGTGCCTACAATCCTTCCTAATGATTCGGTTGAAAAGACAAGCCACTAATTTAATCATGAAGCATGTAAAAGAGGCCGACTATTGTCAGCCTCTTTTCAAACTACATCTTCCCGGCGGAAGTTAAGTCCTGGTTATTTTTTATACAAGAAAAATCTTCTCTCCGTCATAGTCAAATACAATTTGTTGTTGATCTGATACTTTTCCCGCAATAATTTCTCTGGCAAGCTTTGTTTCAATTTGCTTTTGGATAAATCGTTTAAGCGGTCGTGCTCCATATACAGGATCATATCCTTGATCGGCAATGAATTCCTTCGCTTCATCTGTGATCGTGAGTGTTAAATGCTGATCCTCAATACGTTCCTGGAGTTGAAAGACCATTTTATCAACAATTTTTCCAATATCAGATTTCGATAAAGGCTTAAACAAAATAATATCATCGACACGATTTAAGAATTCAGGACGGAAATGGCTGCGCAACTCACTCATCACTTGTTCTTTCACCGTTTCTTCTATTTCATCCTGACGATAATCGGACTGTAATAAATAATGGGAGCCGATATTTGATGTCATAATGATGACTGTGTTTTTACAATCAATGGTTCTGCCTTGCGAATCTGTAATTCTACCATCATCAAGCATTTGCAAGAGGATGTTGAATACGTCTGGATGCGCTTTTTCAATTTCGTCAAGCAAAATAACGGAATATGGCTTACGTCGGATCGCTTCGGTAAGCTGTCCTCCTTCTTCAAATCCCACATAACCTGGAGGTGCCCCGATTAACCGGGAAACTGAATGTTTCTCCATATACTCTGACATATCGATTCGAATCATTTGGTTTTCACTATCAAATAAAGTTTCTGCAAGTGCCTTTACTAGCTCTGTTTTCCCTACACCTGTTGGTCCTAAAAAGATAAAAGAACCAATCGGTCTATTCGGGTCCTTAATGCCTGCTCTTGCTCTGAGGACCGCATCTGAAACAAATTCGATTGCTTCATCTTGACCAATTACCCGCTCGCTTAGGATTGTAGGGAGCCGGAGAAGCTTTTCTCTTTCTCCTTCCACTAGCTTTGTAACAGGAATTCCTGTCCAGCGTGCTACAATCGACGCAATTTCCTCTTCCGTTACTTCTTCACGTAATAGACGGTTGTCTTGTTTATCCTCTTCTAAATTCGCAACAAGAGCGGCTAGTTCTTTTTCCTTTTGTGGAATTAATCCATGTCGTAATTCTGCAGCCCGATTTAAATCATACTCATTTTCTGCTTGTTCTAAATCACGGCGAAGCTTTTCCAATTGTTCCCGATGCTCAGACACATGCTGTAAGGATGATTTCTCCATTTGCCATTGTGCCTTCATTGCGTTTGCCTGATCACGTTGCTCAGATAGTTCTTTTTGCAAAATGGCTAATCTATTTTTGCTCGGTTCATCACTTTCTTTCCGAAGTGCGGCTTCTTCAATTTCAAGCTGCATGACCTTCCGAGTAATCTCATCTAGTTCAGTTGGCATTGAATCGATTTCAGTCCGAATCATGGCACAGGCTTCATCTACTAGATCAATCGCCTTATCAGGTAAAAATCGGTCTGTAATATAGCGATTAGACAATACAGACGCTGCTACAATGGCACGATCATGAATTCTGACACCATGATGGATTTCAAACCGTTCTTTCAATCCCCTGAGAATGGATATCGTATCCTCAACGTCTGGTTCTGATACAAGTACCTGTTGGAACCTTCTTTCAAGAGCCGGGTCTTTTTCAATATACTTCCGGTACTCATCAAGCGTCGTTGCACCAATACAATGCAATTCGCCGCGGGCAAGCATCGGTTTTAACATATTCCCAGCATCAAGGGCGCCATCGGTTCTGCCTGCACCTACAATCGTGTGGATTTCATCAATAAATAATAAAATTTCCCCATCGCTTTTTTTGACTTCATTTAGAACTGCTTTTAAGCGCTCTTCAAATTCGCCGCGGAATTTCGCACCAGCGACGAGTGCACTCATATCGAGCGAGAATATCGTTTTGTCTTTCAATCCTTCTGGCACATCTTTTCGTACAATTCTTTGTGCAAGACCTTCCACTATAGCGGTTTTCCCTACACCCGGTTCCCCGATAAGCACAGGGTTGTTTTTTGTTTTTCTCGAAAGTATTCGAATGACATTTCGGATTTCTGAATCTCTTCCAATAATAGGATCGACTTTCCCAGACCTTACTTCTGCCACAAGATCTCTGCCATATTTCTTTAGTACTTCATATGTGCTTTCAGGATTTTGGCTAGTCACTCTCTGATTCCCCCTAATCTCCTTGATAATGTTTAACGCGGTCTGATAGTTTACATTGAATGGTGAAAATAGTTTCTTAGTATAAGTTTTGTTCACTTTAAGTATCGCAAGTAGAATGTGTTCTACAGACAAATATTCATCAGAAAAACGTTTCATTTCAGACTCTGCTACTTCCATTATGTTTCGTAGCGATGCTGCTAAATAAACACCTTTTCCTTCTGTACTCCCTGTTACTTGCGGTAGTTTGTTTAGTTCTTCTTCAAGCATTGCTTCAAATGGATTTATCGGCTGATCACTCTCTGAAAGAATTCTCATTAACATGCTTTCATCTTGATCAAACAGAGCCTGTAAAACATGCAGTTCATTCAATTCCTGGTTGTTTCGGGAAAGAGCATAATCCTGACTTATTATAAAGGCATCCTGCAATTTTTCTGTCATTTTTTCCATATCCATAAGTATCCCTCCAACATTAAGCCAGATGGCATGATCTATACTTTGACCTTCTTTGACCTTTAAGTCTATTGTACAATAAAACCCACTAAATTTAAAGAAAGAAGGCTTATATAAGGGCAAAAGCAAAGGGGCAGATCTCGCCGCTACGAACTACAGTATATGATACTGTATGTAGAGTACGAGATCTGACCCAATTGATGTTCTCTATTTGAATTGATGATTATGGTTTACGTTGGTACATCCAAACACGATTGTGATTCGAATTTTCAGGGAAAGCTTCTCCTGCTTTCAGCTTTACTTTTTTCGGATTATTCACCGTGCTTCCTGTTTCACCTATTTCAACATAAACCCCATTATTCGGCGCTTTTTGTCCAAATTTAAATTGATGATTTTGACCCATGATCATCACTCTCCTTTTGCTGACTGTACTTTTAGTCTTTCCAAAGACGAGTGCGATTATCAATGGTATGTTCGTGAAAATCAGCAATTTTCAGGCGAAATTTTTAAACAAACATGCTTTTTTCTCAATAACTTGATTATCATTAATCATTTTTATTGAAGCAAGTCGACCAAAATCGCTTTTTGAGCATGCAGCCTATTTCCTGCTTGATGAAAAACGACAGAATTTGGTCCGTCAATAATTTCAGCTGTTACCTCTTCCTCACGGTGAGCTGGAAGGCAATGCATGAAAATATAGTCTTCTTTCGCATGCTTTACTAGCTCTGCATTAATTTGATACTCTTTAAATACTTCTAATCGAACGGCATTCTCTGCTTCTTGTCCCATTGATGTCCAGACATCTGCATAAACGATGTCAGCACCTTCTATGGCTTCAGCAGGAGAATCTGTCACGACAATTTCGCATCCCTGTTGCTTAGCCTCTTTTTTCGCGTATTCAATAATTTCCTTATTCGGCTCATATCCAGCTGGACACGCAATGGAAAAGTCAATTCCCGTTTTTGCACAGGCAATCATTAAAGAATGTACGACATTATTCCCATCGCCAATATATGCCATTTTCAGGCCTGCAAGCTTCCCTTTAACTTCCTGAATCGTCAATAAATCAGCTAGTGCCTGACATGGGTGGAACATATCTGTTAAGCCATTAATAACAGGTATGGTTGCCGATGCAGCCAACTCTTCAATCTTTTCATGCCCAAATGTTCGAATCATAATTCCGTCAACGAATTGAGATAAGACTTTTGCCGTATCCGCTACCGTTTCTCCACGACCAATCTGGATATCATTGCTGCTTAAAAACAAGCCATGCCCGCCAAGTTGTAGCATGCCAACTTCAAACGACACTCTCGTTCTTGTTGATGATTTTTCAAAAATCATCCCTAACGTTTTTCCTTTTAATGGTGCATACTCTTCATTAGCTGCCCATTTCGACTTAATATCACTAGCTAATTTTAGCAACTCCAAAATTGAGTCAGGAGCAACATCAGCTAGTGTAAGAAAATCCTTTTGCTGAATGATTTTTCCGTTCTTGATTATTGTACTCATACTTGTGTCACTCCCTTTTTATCTAAACTAAGCCAAGTTTGTAGTGAAGCAATTTTTATCTCTTTTTCAGAAAGCGATTGTAAGTATGCAAGGAAAGTTTCTTCTTCTGAAAAAGCGAGGATACGATATTTCGCTGCTAATAATCGCAAATGTTGATCTTCCTCAGATTTTCCATATGACAATACTGCCGCACCGTTTCCTTGTTTAAGCCATGATTCAAAATCACCATCCGCAATAACCATTCCTGCATCAAGCACTCGATTTAACATTTCCTCACTTAGATGGATCGTAGGGGAAATGAATAAACCGTTTTTATGCACGTCTCTTTGACCATGATAAACTTTCGCTAATGCTTCATTGATTGTATTCGCAATGGCAATACCTTCTCCAGTCGATTTCATTTCTGGTCCAACTTTCGAATCAAGACCATTTAAAGCAAATGTTGAAAAGACTGGGTATTTAATAGCAGAATACGAGAAATCATCTTCTAACCCTATTTTTCCTAGTAAATTCGACAAAGAATATTTCCCAAGCAATATTTTTGTCGCAACTTGGACAAGTGGAACACCGCTAATTTTACTGATTAAAGGAATCGTTCGACTTGCACGTGGATTGACTTCAAGCACATAAATCTTTTGACCTTGGATAACGAATTGGATATTCATTAATCCTTTATAGCCAAGTTCTACGACAATTTTCTTCGAGTATTCGACCATTTTTTCTTTCATTTCATTGGAAATAGTTGTGCTTGGAAAAATAGCTAGGCTGTCTCCAGAATGGACGCCTGCCTTTTCAATATGTTCGGCAACTAAAGGTATATAGATATCACTGCCATCGGCAATTAAATCAATCTCAGCTTCTTGACCAGGTATATAAGAGTCAAGAAGTACAGGGTAAACAAGAGATTCTCCATTGTTCAAACGATTATTTAGACTTTTACGATCTTGAATGATTTCCATTCCCTGACCGCCAATTACATAGGAAGGACGTAATAAAACAGGAAAGCCAATCTGTTCAGCTTGCTTCAGTAATTCTTGTGCGTTATTCGCCATCTCACCAGGAACATGAGGAATATCAAGCTTTTGTAGCAACGTATAGAAACGATCACGATCTTCTAATTGGTCAACGATATCAAAGGATGTTCCCAATAAATTAATGCCTTGCTCTTCAAGCCCCTGTGCAAGATTAATCGCAGTTTGACCACCAAATTGAACGATTACATCTTGAATCCCTTCTGCCTCTATTACATTTAAAACATACTCAAGTGTCAAAGGTTCAAAGTAAAGGCGATCAGCTGTGGCAAAATCTGTACTCACTGTTTCAGGATTATTATTAATCATGATAGTTTCTACATGTTCTTGTTGTAGGGCGTAAACACTGTGTACTGAACAATAATCAAATTCAATCCCTTGCCCAATTCGGATTGGTCCACTGCCGATAATCAAGACCTTTTGTTTAGCTGACTTTTCCTGCTCATTTTCACCGAAATACGTCGAGTAATAATAATTCGTATGAGATTCGAATTCGGCTGCACATGTATCAACCGTTTTATACGCCGCTGTGACTCCTAGCGTTATCCGCTGCTTTCTCACGTCAAGTTCTGATGCGTCCCATATAGATGCCAAATAACGATCAGAAAAGCCATTTTCCTTTATGAACACGAATTCTTCCTTCGTTAGATCATAAAGATTTTTGTCAGCAAGATTCTTTTCCATTTCTATTATGGTTGAAAAACTCGCTAAGAAAAAATAGTCCATTTTAGTTGCTTCATGAATCGCCTCTATTGTAACATTTCTGCGAAGTAATTCGAAAATCACAAAAATTCGTTCATCTGTTTGCGCATAAAGCATATCCCACAAGTCTGATAAAGATTTTTCTTTTAATGACTTTAACTGAAGACCCAATGTCTTTAGTTCAAGTGAGTCAACGGCTTTTTGAAGAGCTCCTTCAAAACTTCGATGCAAGGCCATTACTTCACCGGTCGCCTTCATTTGTGTTCCAAGCTTACGCATTGCTGTTGGAAATTTATCAAATGGCCATCTAGGAAATTTTACAGCTACATAATCAAGTGCAGGTTCAAAGCTTGCATACGTGCTCTTCGTAACGGGATTGATCAGTTCTGACAAATGATAGCCAACTGCCAATTTTGCTGCAATGCGGGCAATCGGATAGCCCGTCGCTTTTGAAGCAAGTGCCGAAGAACGGCTTACCCGAGGATTCACTTCAATTAAATAATAGCTTTTACTATTCGGATCAAGAGCAAATTGGATATTACAACCGCCGATAATCCCTAATGCTGAAATAATTTTAATCGATGCCGAGCGTAGCATTTGGTATTCTTCATCGGAAAGCGTCTGAGAAGGTGCCACAACAATTGAATCTCCTGTATGAATGCCAACAGGATCGATATTTTCCATATTACAAATCGTGATACAAGTTTGATTGCTGTCTCGCATTACTTCATATTCAATTTCTTTAAAACCTGCAATGCTCCGCTCAATGAGACATTGAGTAATCGGACTTTCCTGTAGCCCACCTCTGACAAGCTCCTTGAATACGTCCATCTCTTCTGCAATACCGCCACCAGTACCGCCTAGTGTATACGCTGGCCGAACAATGATCGGAAACCCAATTTTTTCTGCAAAAGCAACCGCTTCATCATAGGTATGAACAATCATGCTTTCAGGAACTGGTTCATTGATTTCAAACATCAATTGTCGAAAAAGCTCCCTGTCCTCTCCTTTTTTAATGGAGTCAATTGGAGTCCCGAGCAATGTAACGCCATACTTTTCCAAAATTCCAGCTTCATGAAGCTGATACGCAAGATTTAATCCTGTTTGGCCTCCTAATGTAGCGAGCAAGCCATCTGGTTTTTCCTTTGCGATGATTTTTTCAAGTACATCACAGGTTAATGGCTCAAAATATACTGCATCTGCATTCATGTCGTCCGTCATAATTGTAGCTGGGTTGTTATTCACTAAAATGACCCGATAGCCTTCCTCTTTAAGCGCTAAACATGCTTGAGTGCCAGCATAATCAAATTCTGCTGCTTGCCCGATGATAATCGGGCCTGATCCGATTACTAGGATAGTTTGTATGGAATGATTCTTAGGCATATGCTTTTTCTCTCCCGCTATAGTCATTTATCATCTGTAAAAACTCTGAAAAGTGTTCCCCGCTTTCCGCTGGGCCTGGGTTAGCTTCCGGATGGTATTGTGTCGTGACAATCGGTAGTTCAGTATGGACCAAACCTTCAACTGTGCCATCATTCACATTGCGGAATCGTACCTGTAATCCTGTGTTCATCAAACTCTCTTCCGCCACTTCATAGCTGTGATTTTGCGAGCTCATGTATACCCGTTTCGTTTTCAAATCAACAATTGGCTGATTGGCACCTCGATGACCGAAAAGCATTTTCTTCGTATTCCCACCAAATGCAAGAGCTGTAAGTTGGTGACCAAGACATATGCCCATCGTCGGATAATGAGTAAGTATGCTTTTGATATTTTCAAGTAAATGCTTTAGTTGCTTTGGATCACCCGGCCCATTAGATAGGACTACACCATCCGGATTCAGGCTCTGAATCGTTTGAAGGTCCGTATTGAAAGGTACTGTCGTTACTTTACAATTTTGACTGATTAGACTGTCCAAAATCGATTTCTTGTAACCAAAGTCAAGAAGAACAACATGCTTTGTACCGTTTCCATAACTCGTAATTTCCTTAGAAGAAACTTCTGATACTATTTGAGTATTTCCATTATAGCTGGTTTGCACTTGATAATTCGGATCAGGTGTAATCGCAGCTTCCATAGAACCTAATTTTCGAATCGTCTTCACAACTGCTCTCGTATCGATCTGACTAAGCAATGGAATATTCCATTTATCGAGATAATCTTTTAGCGAATGACGGGCTTGAAAATGAGAATAACTCATATCTCCTTGATAAACAATTACACCAGCTACATGCGGCTTTCTGCTTTCAAAGTCTTCATCGTTAATCCCATAATTTCCAATTAACGGATACGTAAATACGACAATTTGATTTTTATATGAAGGGTCTGTCAACACTTCTTGGTAGCCTGTCATTCCTGTAAAAAAGACAATTTCACCTTGCATGGCATCGTTCATATCTCTAGTTAATAATTTTCCCTCAAAAGATTGACCATTTGATAAATGTAAATAGTTTTTCATGATTTCACTCCTATGCAAGACTGTATTTTTATATAACATAAAGTATTTTTATTCATTCGATTTGTAAAAAATACAGTCATTTTTAGACTGGCTGCTTACTTCCTATTACATTTGCAATCTTTTCAATGCATATATCCAATTCATGTTTATTCGTTGTTAATGGCGGTAGTAGCCTTATTACATTTGGACCTGCTGTCAAGACAAGTATCCCTTGCTTTTGAAGTTCTAGTAAAATCGGTTGACCAGCATTCACTAATTCAATCCCAATCATCAGCCCCATCCCGCGTATCTCTTTCACGTTTTCTAAATCCTTTAGTTTTTCGTTCAATTGATCGAAAAGATAGTTTCCTTTTTCAACTACTCCTAAAAGAAAGTCCTCTTTGAACACTTCTTGAACCGTCGCTTCTGCTGCTGCGATACTAACTGGGTTTCCGCCAAACGTCGATCCATGGCTACCTGGTCCAAAGTACTTGGCAAGCTCTTTCTTTCCTACCATTGCGCCGATAGGAAGGCCATTTCCTAGCCCTTTAGCAATTGTAATAATATCCGGATCAATCTGATAGTGTTGAAAAGCAAATGGCTTACCAGTACGGCCAATTCCCGTTTGAATTTCATCGATAATTAATAAGATGTCGAATTTTTCACTTACAGATTTTATTGCATCCAGGAATTCCTGTTCAATTTTATGAATCCCGCCTTCGCCTTGAACGATTTCAATCATAATTGCAGCAGTGTCTGCATCCACACTGTTTACCAATGCATCTACATCATTGAATGGAATATAGGTAAACTCTTCAAGCATTTTCCCAAAACCAACTTTGACCTTTTCCTGCCCTGTTGCTGCCATCGTCGCAAAAGTACGCCCGTGAAATGATTGAATGCAAGTAATGATTTTATTTTTCCCTGATGCTTTCCGTGCGAGTTTTATCGCAGCTTCATTTGCTTCGGCACCACTGTTACAAAAGAAGACAGACCCTAGACCAGATGCCTCCGTAATGAGTGAAGCGGTTTTTTCCTGCTTTGAATTTTCGAACATATTCGATGTGTGCCAAAATGAAGCTAATTGTTTTTCAACGGCTGTTTTTACTTTTTCATGACAATGTCCCAGATTCAACACGCCAATTCCAGACGTATAATCCAAATATTTCTTACCATCCTTGCTTGTTAACCAAGATCCTAACGCCTGATCTGGTTCAATCTGCCATCTTTCATAGGTTGGAAATAATGAACTCATTGATATACCCCTTCCTGTGTAACAAATTTCGTGCCAATAAAATCATTATTGTCATAGAAACAAGACTTTCCGCTGACAATCATCACTTCTGGTATATTTTTTTCCAAAACGGAAAGCGCAGTGGTCACCTTAGGTATCATTCCGCCATAAATGGTACCTTCTTTAATCATTTCTTTCGTTTCCCTTGCTGTAAGCTGTGAGAGTAAGCTGCCTTCTTTTAGAACTCCCTTAACATCAGTAACAAATAAACACATTTGTGCACCAAGTGCTTTTGCCACCGCACCTGCTGCCATATCAGCATTCACGTTCAGCTTCTGTCCTGATTCCGTAATTGAGATGGGAGTTAGCACAGGACATATTCCTTTTTGAAGAAGCACTTCCAATAGATCTGTATCAATTTTCTCAATCTCGCCAACAGCGCCCAAAGCCGATTCATCAATATAGCTCCCAATCAACATCTTGCCATCAGAGCCATTTAAGCCAATCGCTTTAATATCATGTGATTCAAGCTTATGAACAAGGCTTCTGTTCGATTTACCTGAAAGCATCAATTCAACAATTTCCATGACCTCAGCGGTTGTCTTACGTAGTCCATTTTCAAAGATTGGTGTGATATTGCTTTGTTCAAGCATGGCGTTAATATCCGGACCGCCACCATGAACAAAGACCATTCGCCAGCCACGGCTTTGCAGTTCTTTTATGCTTTCAAAAAAAGTTTCTGACAGTTCATCAATAATACTACCGCCGCATTTAATAACTAAGGTTTTCATTCTGCACACTCCTTAGGATCGATAACTCGCATTGATTTTCACATAATCATAAGTTAAGTCGCAGCCCCATGCTGTTCCTGTTTCAGATCCTTCTTTAAGCGTAACATTTATCACGAGTAAATCTTGCTCCAAATAAGCTTTAGCGGTTTCTTCAGAAAAATCAACTGGTTCACCGTCTTCTAATACAACGAGATCTCCGAAAGCAATAGTGACTTGTTGCGGGTTAAAATCGATTCCACTGCGTCCCATTGCAGCAATAATTCTTCCCCAGTTCGCATCTGCTCCATATGCCGCTGTTTTAACTAAATTAGAACCAATGATTGTTTTAGCAATGATTTGTGCCGTGCGTTTTGTACCCATTCCAAAAACATTGCACTCGATTAGTTTGGTTGCACCTTCGCCGTCTTTGGCGATTTGCTTTGCCAAGCTTTCACTCGTTTGTTTCAATAATTGAATGAATGTATCCCACTCAGGATGTGTTGGTGATAACGCTTGATTCCCCGCTTTACCATTTGCTAAAACAAGCACCATATCATTTGTTGATGTATCGCCATCTACTGTAATTTGATTAAACGTCTGATCAGTTATGGCTGAAAGTGCAAGCTGTAAATCGCTAGACTCAATGGCTGCATCTGTCGTAATAAATCCGAGCATCGTAGCCATATTCGGGTGAATCATTCCCGATCCTTTCGCTGCTCCACCCATCGTAACCGTTACCCCATCTATTTCGACTGAGTACGCACAATTCTTCGTTACGGTATCTGTTGTTAAGATTGCTTGTTCGAAATCTATAGCATCCTTATCCGCGGATGATGGTTCTAACAGTTCAATCCCACGTTTAATTTTATCCATTTTCATGTATTCACCAATAACACCTGTTGAAGCAACCGCAAGATAATGTGATGGTAATTCGAATTTCGAAGCAGCCAGATCCCTCATTTCATAGGCGTCTTTTAGTCCTTGTTTGCCAGTGCAGGCATTGGCGCAAGCGCTATTAACAATGATTCCTTGTACCTTCCCTTCCTCTTGAATGCTTTGCTTTGTCACTTCAAGGGGAGCTGCTTGGATCACACTTTGTGTGTAAACAGCCGCAACTGACGCAGGAATATCCGATAAGATGATCCCAAGATCTTTCTTCGCATAGCGTAATCCAGCGTGAACACCTGCTGTTTTAAACCCCTGTGGTGTAACGATACTTCCTTGTTCGATTTCCTTTATAGATGCAACACGCTGCAGTGTTTTCATAATTAACCTCCGAATAGTTATGGATAAATGGGTATCGTGGATAAACCTGCTGTTTCTTCCAAGCCCATCATAATATTTGCATTTTGAATCGCTTGCCCGGCTGCACCTTTCACAAGGTTGTCAATAACCGAGACAATCGTTACTTTTCCTGTTCGTTCATCATACGCCATCCCGATATCGCAGAAATTAGAGCCATATACTTGTTTCGTGACCGGGAACTGACCAGCTCTTTGGATTCTTACGAAAGGATGTGAATTGTAAGTCGTTTGATATAGATCATAAAGCTCTTGTGTAGAAATTCGTTTGTTTACCTTTACATACATGGTCGCCATGATTCCTCGTGTCATTGGGACAAGATGCGTCGTAAAGGTAATGGGCTCTATTTTCTGTGACCACACAGATAGCTGCTGTTCAATTTCCGGGATATGCTGATGCTCATGTACTTTATATATTTTGAAATTTTCATTCATATCGCTAAAATGGGTCATATCTGATGGTGACTTTCCTGCTCCAGATACGCCTGATTTTGCATCAACAATGACATCTCCCGCAACTAAGCCTTCTGTAAATAATGGCGCTAGGCCAAGTAATGTTGCAGTTGGATAACAGCCCGGATTTGCGATCACGTTTGCTTCTTTAATGTGCTGGGCATTCCATTCCGTAAGACCGTACACAGCTGAATCAATGATTTTCTGCGGTGCAGCTGTTTTTTTATACCATTTTTCATATTCACCTGGGGTTTTTAAGCGTAAGTCACCGGATAAATCAATAACCTTAACATTCACCTGAGAAAAAGCGGAGACAAGTTCTGCTGAGACCCCTGATGGTGTAGCTAGAAAAACAATATCCGATTTATCGGCAATTTTTTCAGGATTAATTTCTTCTAACACAAAATCTTCATGCAATAAATGTGTATGACTTTCACTTATTTTCCTATCAAATTTAGATGATGTATGCAAAGAGGCAATTTTCATGTTTGGATGATTTTTCAAAAGACGAATAAGTTCTAATCCGCCATAGCCTGTAGCACCAACAATTGAAACGTTCAAGTTTATCATCTCCATTGTATTCTTCCCTACGATTCTATAATAATAGTATTATATGACTGAATAAAAATAAAATCAAATGTATTTTTATAAAATGAGCGAATTTTTTAAACTATTTTTAAATATTGGCATTTTTGTATGGAAGACATGGGGACGGGGCTTCGTGGCTTACATATATAGCTAATCTACTTAGCGGGTATACTTATATAATCGAGAAAGCATCCGATAATTCAGCTCCGCACCGCGACCTTCATAAAATGATACGGCTTTTAGAACCTGAACCTTTTTTATCGCTGGGGTTTAGAGTAATCTCTTATGGATGTCTTATTGGAAAATTCTTCGATAATACACCGAGACCTCACGAAATAAAGCCGTCAGATTGACTGACGGCTTTACTTTCCTTCTAGCTTAAATATTTATTTAATACCTAATGCGATTTTCGCATATCTTGACATACGGTCTTTTGACCAAGGTGGACTCCAAACAATGTTTACGTCTGAGTCCTTCACTTCCGGAATATCTTCTAGGACATATTTCACATTATCCACAATCGTTCCAGCGAGTGGGCAACCCATAGCTGTTAGCGTCATTGTAACAGTAGCCATCCCGTTTTCGTCCATATCAACATCATATACGAGACCTAAATTCACTATATCTACTCCAAGTTCAGGATCAATGACCTGTTCTAATGCACCCATTAAATTATCTTTTAAATCTTGGTCCATTTCTATTCACTCCTTTATCTGCATCGATACCTACATCTTATCAAACTTATGCCCATTAATTAAGCAAATACTTGTTAGCATAAGTTATTTCAAGATTACTCTTCACTATACAGGAACAATACGAAAATTAAAAAGATTTAACATTGCTTACAAATAAGGGTAATATTAGTAGCATATCCAAAAAAAAAATAGAAATAGAAGGTGACTAAATGACTGAAAAACATCTGATTGTCTTAGACCTTGATGGTACATTACTTACAAATGAAAAAAACATCACCAATCGTACAAAAAGAACATTAGCAAAGTTAAAAGATGACGGTCATGAGGTTATGATTGCAACAGGCAGACCCTACCGTTCCAGTGAACCATATTATCGTGAGCTTGATTTAAACACCCCAATCGTAAATTTCAACGGAGCATTCGTGCACCATCCTAAAAACAATGCTTGGGGAGCTTTTCACTCACCACTTGATATTGAAGTTGCGAAAGATATCGTAAAAGCTGTTCAGAATTTTACTTATCATAACATTATTGCTGAAGTACGGGATGATGTGTTCTTTCATTATCATGATGAAAAACTAATTGATCTCTTGCAAATGGGGAGTACGAATATCACGACTGGTGATTTGCGTAATTTTCTTAACGCGCCTCCCACAAGTATGTTAATCCATACTGAGCAACAATATGTAGATGATATCAGAAAACATTTGTCTGATGTTCATGCTGAGGTTATCGACCATCGCCGCTGGGCAGATCCATTCCATGTAATTGAAATTGTCCGGACCGGATTAAATAAGGCGGTTGGTCTTGACCGTGTTTCCAAATCTTTAGATATACCAAAGGATCGGATCATTGCTTTCGGTGATGAAGACAATGATTTCGAGATGATTAAATATGCTGGGACTGGGGTGGCAATGGGCAATGCCATTAACGAATTGAAAACAATTGCCAATGCCACCACACTAACGAATGAAGAAGATGGAATCGCTGTTTTCCTTGAGGATAAGTTCAATTTGAAGTTTTAAGTAACTCATATGAAATTTTCTATTTATTCCCGCTTTTAATTCTAGCTGAGTAAGCCAAACTAGTAGTGAGGTTGATTAAGAAGGAGACAAATCCTTCTAAACCAATCTCCAAACGCTTTAGAATACGGAGGCGATAAGAATGGGTAAAAGTAGCAAAGCCAAACGTTTTGTACAGCAAGGGAAGAATACGGTCTTGCAGCATGCTGAACGAATCCCTTATCATTCTACGTACGCTGAAGCTGAAGAAAAAAGAACTCAACTTATGTCTGAACAAAGCTATGGTGGATTATAATGGCAAACAAATTATTTCAGCAAGCTAGAAAATTTGTCGAAGAAGCAGGAAATGGAGATCATAACCAAGAGGAAACAATGGCGATCGCCAAAAATGCACTTTCTTCTGCTTACGCCAATTCAACTGAAGCAGAACAAGTTCAGTTGCGAGAGCTACAGAATAAGCTAGAGTCAAAATAAGCAAAGGACAAGCACCAAAGAACTAGCAGTTAAAACTAGGTCGGAGATTTTTGCTTATTTTAAATCCTTAAAGGGTCTGACACCACACTCTATATACAGTTTATCAAGTTACACACACCTTAATTGAACTGTATATAGGAGTTGTGGGTCTGACTCTTTTTTTATTCCTTTCGAAACAACCCTACTATGCCCGTTGTCTGTAGAATGTTCGTAAACGCGTCAGGATCCACTTCATTGATGATTTTTTCTAAATCATATTGCTCATACCGGGTAACCACGATCAATATCATTTCTTTGTTTTCATTTGTATATCCCCCTTTTACTGGAACTGTGGTTAGGCCGCGAACAAGCTTTGAGTGAATGGCATTCTTAAGCTCATTCCCCTTCTTCGTTATGATCATCGCTGTAAGCTTCTCATGACGTGTATGGATAGCATCAATGACTCTTGTTGAAGTGTAGAGAGTGACAAGCGTATAAAGCGCCTTTTCTGGTCCATAAATCGCTCCAGCAGTGACGATAATCACTCCATTTAGTAGAAATAAGTATGTACCTACCGGCTTATCCTTTACACGGGAAAGGAGCATAGCGATGATATCCATCCCTCCAGTCGATGCCCCAAATTTCAGTGTAATTCCAACCCCAACTGCCGCTATAACTCCACCAAATACTGCATTTAATAATATATCAGGCGACATTTTGTAAACAGGAATTACCTCCATAAATACAGTCATTAATCCGACACTAATAAAGCTATATACAGTAAATGCGCGACCGATTTTTTTCCATGCAATGATCGTAATCGGAACGTTTAAAATAAATAAAATAATTCCTGTTGAAATGGTAAACGGTGCATACGTTCTAAGTAATGTGGATATTAGTTGAGCAACTCCAGTAAACCCGCTTGCATAAATATTGGCGGGTATCAGGAACAGATTCATAGCGACCGCATTAAAAAGTGCACCGATAATAACAATAATGATTTTCTTACCTTCTAAAAGATACATATTCTGCCTCCAATCTTTACCTATAGTATCCTACTACCCTTTAGCTGTTATTCCATGCTTAAGTGGATTGTTTTTTTTCATTGACATGCTACACTATTATTAGTCGTATATATTCAAGTCTAGAAAGCAGGTGTAATTATGACAATCACCATCCTAGCTGACAGTGCAAGCGACTTGCCACTGTCTTACTATAAAGAAAACAACCTTCGTTTTATTCCGTTACAAGTTCTGCTTGATGGACAAAATTATCAAGATCTACAAACGATCGAGCCAAATATAGTCTATGAAGCCATGCGTAACGGAAAATCGCCTAAAACCTCTCAAGCTTCTCCCGAAGATTTGTTTGAAATATTTACGGAGTTGGCTAAAGAAAAAAAGCAAGGGATTTATATTGCCTTTTCATCTGAGTTATCAGGTACATACCAAACAGCCGTAATGGCCCGAAATCAAGTAAAAGATGATTTCCCCAATCTTGATTTAGAGATTATCGATACAAAATGTGCCTCCCTAGGGTATGGACTTGTCGTGAAATCTGCGGTCAATGCTGCTAATGGTGGTGCTTCAAAGGAAGAATTAGTAGCGAATATCACATTCCAAGCCCAACATATGGAGCATTTATTTACAGTCGACAATCTTGAATACCTTGCACGCGGCGGGCGAATTTCAAAAGCTTCTGCGATAGTAGGTGGCCTTTTAAATATTAAGCCACTGCTTCATGTTGAAGATGGTAAGCTGATTCCCCTTGAAAAAATTCGTGGTAAGAAAAAATTATTGAAACGTGTTATTGAAATTATGCATGAACGTGGGGTAAATTTAGACAAACAAACCATCGCAATCAGCCATGCGGATAATGAAGAGACTGCACTCGAATGGAAGCAAGCTATACAAGAAGAATTTGGAACAGAAAGTTTTGTAATTAATTCGATAGGGGCAGTTATTGGTTCTCATGCCGGACCAGGAACAATTGCATTATTTTTCTTAAATAAATTACCAGAAACGTCATCATAATTTGTTTCCTTTTATCTATGTAACACAACTACATGCATGCACTTTAGTTGTGTTACATAGCCACATTCACTATAATATATAGAAATCAATGTACTCCGGGAGGTAAAAATGGCTAAAGATAGTTCATTTGATATTGTTTCACAAGTTGATTTTTCAGAAGTAACAAATGCTGTAACAATGGCAATGAAAGAAATTCAAACTCGCTATGATTTTAAAGGAAGCTCTAGCACGATTACACTTGACAAGGAAGAGCTTGTTTTAGTTTCCGATGATGAATACAAGCTTGATCAGCTAAAAGACGTATTGATCAGCAAATTGGTAAAACGTAATGTCCCCATCAAAAACCTGGATTACGGCAAAATCGAAGGGGCTTCAGGTGGTACCGTTCGTCAGCGTGCAAAGCTGATTCAAGGGATTGATAAAGAACATGCCAAGAAAATCAATACCATTATTAAAAATAGTGGTCTTAAAGTGAAAAGCCAAATTCAAGATGATCAAATTCGCGTAACTGGTAAGAACCGCGATGATCTCCAAGGCATTATCTCTGCCATACGTGGCGCAGACTTATCAATTGAGGTACAATTTATGAATTATCGCTAATGTGAAAAAGAAGCCTAGGAAGTCCGTAATTTGACTTCCTAGGCTTCTTTTTTTCTTAGATAAGCGGTAGTTCTCAGAATGGCTGTAATGAAAGAAAATGTGTGATTTTAACAAAGTAGAATAATAAGAGTACGTCACAAAAGGGTAAGTCCTCACACCCATACACCGTTTATCGTATCATTTACACAATATCGAAAGGATATGTAGTAGATGTGGGTACTCCCCTTTTCTTTTTTGGGCATCTTTCTCTTTATTTCCTCGTAAGCCTTCCCTACCTTAGTTTTCACACTAATTCCATATTTTTCCACGTTTTTATTTTTCAATTCGAAGGAATATGAATGATGTAGATATTACGAAATAGGAGGTTTCTATATGGAAAACAAGGACAAGCAGAATAAGCAAACATTTCCACCACAGCATCAAAATCATCAACCTGGTGTTGAATCAGAAATGCACCCAAAGCCAGAATCCGTCTGTTCAAAGTATCAAGGAAGCGGTAAATTACAAGGAAAAACAGCGATTATTACAGGTGGTGATAGTGGAATTGGTAAATCAGTCGCGATTTACTATGCAAAAGAAGGCGCAAATGTTGTGATTGTTTATCTAGATGAACAAAGTGATGCAGAAACGACAAAGGAGCTTGTCGAAAAGGAAGGACAGAAATGTCTTCTGCTTTCAGGAGATGTAGGGGATGAATCTTTTTGTAAAGGAGTTATTGAGCAAACAATTGGAGAGTTCGGTGCATTGGATATCCTCGTAAATAATGCTGGCGAGCAGCATGTCCAGGAAAACTTTCTTGATATTACAGCTGAGCAACTTGAGAAAACATTCAGAACGAATATCTTCTCTATGTTTCATCTCACAAAAGCAGCAATGCCACATTTAAAGAAAGGCAGTAGCATTATCAATACAGCTTCCATCACTGCGTACGAAGGGAATCCCAAATTGATTGATTACTCTTCTACAAAAGGAGCTATTGTTTCCTTTACTCGAGCACTATCCAATTCCATTTCGAAAGATGGAATTCGCGTTAATAATGTGGCTCCGGGTCCGATTTGGACACCTTTAATTCCTGCATCATTCAATGAAAAAGATGTAGCCAAATTTGGAGCGGATACCCCAATGGGCAGAGCTGGACAGCCCAAAGAGCTTGCAGGTGCCTATGTGTTCCTAGCAAGTGATGATGCAAGCTATATTAGTGGGCAAACGATACATGTAAATGGCGGAACTGTCATAAATGGATGAATAAAAGGGATGTCTCAAACGGTCTGACGTCGTTTTAACATACAGTAAATTTTGTTTTTACACTAATCTATCTTGTATGTAATTATTGCGATGTCTGACTTGAGACCTCCCGTTTGAAGGACATGGGGACGGGGCTTCGCGACTTACTAGTAAACCCGCTACTTAGCAGCTAAACTTATATGATCAAGAAAGCTTCCAAAACTTTGGCTCCGCTCCGCCGCCATTGTGATTTTAGCGAGTGTAGCGTACTTCATGATCGATCCTTCATGTTAATAGGTTTTATATGTTTATACAGGAAACCCGTTCAATCAGCTGATGGGGAACGATAATTCGTTTCACTGGTTCTTTAGGATTTAGAAGCAGTTGTATTAAACTTTTCGCTGCCTGGTAGCCTAAGTCAAAAATATTAATATCAATTGAAGTCAATTGCGGTCTAGCTAATTCAGAAAAAAAGACGTTATTAAAACTAACTATGGACATATTCTCTGGTACGGCTACTTTTAGTTTCGTTAACATGTTAACAACACCTATTGCCATCAATTCATCTGTTACAAGTAGAGCGGTTGGCGGAGTTTCTAGCAATAGTAATCCCTGGATTGCCTCTTGACCACGTTCAAGCAAGAATTCATCGTGTCTAATATATTGAGGAACAATTGGAATACCTGCTCCTTTTAGAGCCTCTTGATATCCTTGCAGGCGCTCCATTGTCATAACTAGGTTTATGTTACCACCGATAAAACTAATCTTATCGTGGCCTAGTCTTATTAAATATTCCGTTGCTTCCCGTGAAGCCCGGTAATTATCATTATCCACATGAGTAATTTCTTCTTCCCACTCGTATGGTCTGCCAATGACGACAAACGGAAATTGACGATCACGCAAATATTTTAAGATTTTATCATCTATTCGGGAATAAAGCAGAATAATGCCATCTACCCTTCCTCCTTGAACCATGTTGACAACATCCTGATAAATTTGTTCTTCCGTTTTTCCTGTACTCATTTGCAATGCATATTGCTTTTCATGAGCCCCCTCACTTAATCCGCGAAGGACCGTTGAAAAAAATGGATTTTGAAAAAATACATCGGATGAACTCGGCAAAACTAGACCGATGACTTGAGTAGATTGACTAGCAAGACTTCGTGCAATAAAATTTGGATGGTACCCTAACTCTACCATAGCTTCTCGGACGCGAACCTTTGTTTTCTCGCTTATTCGAGGATTATTTGCGATGACGCGCGAAACTGTCGAAGGAGCAACACTCGCCAATTTTGCAACGTCTTTTATTGTAATTGCCATGATTCACCTACTCCTCTCTAAGCGCTTACATTCGTATTGTTATACAAAACAAAAAAAAATTATGCACCTATCATACACCTTGAATCTACATTATTTCTATTTTTTATTTAAAAAAATAAGCGGAGCGATACATATTAATCGGCTCCGCCGTTTCTTTTAATACAAGTACACTCTTGTTTCATAAGGACGAAGGGTAACCTCTTTTGCCAGCCTTCCAGCACTATCCGGATAATTCGCTAGCAGGAGTTCCGATGCTTCAGCTTTGATTTCAGGTAAGCTAATTGTTTGTTCCGCATTTTTGAAATTGCTAAGTACAACCGCCGATTGACTTTCTAACGTTCTGGTATATGCATATACAGCAGGATGTTCCTTCAGAAGTAGTCTATATTCACCATACACAAACACTTCATGCTTCTTTCTAAGCTGAATCATTTTTTTATAAAAATGATAAATCGAATCGGAATCTTTTTTCTGTTGTTCAACGTTTATCGTTTCATAGTTTGGATTTACTTTCATCCAAGGGGTTCCATCCGTGAATCCAGCATTTTCATGATCACTCCATTGCATCGGCGTTCTTGAGTTATCTCTTCCGCTGTTCCAGATCACTTCCATCACGTTATCATGTGGAGTGCCTTTAGCCACTTCAATGTTATAAAAGTTGATCATACCTACATCATCATAATCCTGAATCGATTCAAATTGGACATTTGTCATGCCAATTTCCTGCCCTTGGTAAATGAACGGTGTTCCTTGCATGAAGAAATAACACGCTGCGAGCATTTTCGCACTTTCCTTCCAATATTCGGTATCATTCCCCCAGCTTGACACGCTTCTGGGCTGATCATGATTTTCCCAGAACAAAGCATTCCAGCCTTTTTCATGTAGACTTGTTTGCCATTTTGAAAGAGTTTCCTTTAGATTGACAACATCAACATCTTTTTCAATCCCTTTTCGCCAAAGACCTAGGTGCTCAAATTGGAAAATCATATCGAACTTGCCATTTTGTTCACCTACCCAATCATCTGCTTGGTGAATTCCGACCCCATTCGCTTCTCCGACCGTCATAATATCATATTTTGCAAAAGTTTCTTCTTTTAATTCTTTGAGAAAACCTTGAATCCCTTCTTGGTTTGTATGCATGTCAAATGCCGGCACATAATTAAGCCCGTATGGGTTAGGCATATCAGGGAATCCTTCCCGTTTTTTTATATGACTAATCGCGTCAACACGGAAACCATCAATCCCTTTATCAAGCCACCAATTTACCATTGTATACAAAGCCGAACGAACCTCTTGGTTTTCCCAATTTAAATCAGGCTGTTTCGTTGCGAAAATATGCAAATAATATTCATCTGTGACAGGATCGTATTCCCAAGAGCTTCCAGAGAAGATACTTTCCCAATTATTTGGCGGTGAATCCCCTTTGCCTTCTTTCCATATATACCAATCACGTTTAGGATGATCTTTCGAAGACCTTGACTCGATAAACCATGAGTGCTCATCACTTGTATGATTAAGAACTAAGTCTAGGATTAATTTCATCCCACGTGCATGAATTTCTGCCAACAACTCGTCGAATTCCTCCATCGTACCGAATTGTCCGGATATATCTTGATAATCACTAATATCATAGCCGTTATCCGCATTGGGGGATTTGAAAAATGGACAAATCCAAATCACATCGATTCCCAGATCCTTAAGATAATCGAGCTTAGAAATAATCCCCTTAATATCCCCAATACCATCGCCATTGCTATCCATAAAACTTCTCGGATAAATCTGATAGCTAACTGCCTCTTTCCACCATTGCTTTTTCATTAAATCCCCTCCCGATTCTTATTGTATCGGCTTGTTTCAGTTGAAATTTTTATAAGTACCACTTCCAATTTAGAGTATACTTGTGATTGGCCTTTAAATAGAATGCGAGGGAGGGCAATTTACTATTTTCTATTTGAAAGATCGATTACGCTTTGATCTTTTCAAAATGAAGACAATGAAAATAACAAATGCAAAAATGACAGCTCCCATCGCAACCATATACGGAATATTCAGACCTGATTTATCTGATAACATATATATCTCAGCCTTTTCACGATCAATAATAATCGAATATTTCCCATCATTATTGCGTACTAAATCATACTCAACCACTCCTCTTAATTCCTTATCATTACCAAATTTATCAGCGTCTAGGTCAAACGTTTGTGACTTCGATGAATTGTTAATCACGACAACAATCGTTTCATCTTTAAAAGTTCGTTTAAACACAGCCGAACTATCATTAGCATGAAGCACTTCAAGGTCACCCTTCATTAGCGCCGGATGTTGCTGCCTTATTTCACTTATTTTCGTAATATAATCAATTAACACAGGGTCTGCCTTAAATCCCATAAGTCGTCTGTTATCCGGATCACTTCCACCGTTCATCGCTATTTCTGAACCATAGTAGATGATTGGTATTCCCGGTGTTGTATACATATACGTTAAAGCAAGCTTCCAGCGTGTTTCCGGGTTTTCCTTATTTGCAACAACTTCGTGGGTAAACCTTGTCATATCATGGTTATCAATAAATTTCCCAAGCAATTCAGGGTGGGTGAACATCTTTTCGTTTCGGGTCAGTGCAGAGAATAGAAAATTCAATGATTGATCAGGTTTAGAAAAAGCATCACGCATACTTGCATTTTGTGGAAAGTCCATAAAGCCATTAATGCCTGTATCTTGATAGCTGGCAATAGCAGTAGGATCATCCAGCCAAATCTCACCAACTAAATAGAAATCTTCCTTCTCTTCTTTGACTACTTTAGAAAAATCACTCCAAAAACCTTTATCCACATGCTTGACTGTATCTAAGCGATATCCATCAATATCGGTTTCTTGAATCCACCATCTAGCAGCATCCAATAAATACTTCCGTGTTTCTGGGTAATCTTGATTTAAATCAGGGAGGTCATATATCCAGCCTGTTTCAACTTCATTCTGATCACTCCAGTTTGTGATTTCTTTCTTTTCATGGAACCAATCCTTCTTTTCTGGATCGTTTACCCATGGGTGATTCGGTCCTACATGATTGACCACAAAATCAAGGATAATTTTCATATCACGCTTATGAGCCTCTGCTACAAGCTGCTTGAATTCATCAATGGTCCCGAAATGCTCATCTGTATTATAGAAATCATTGATCCAATAACCGTGGTAGCCACCATCTTCATTATCAAAAACAGGTGTCAGCATAATGGCTGTAAATCCCATATCTTTAATATAGTCAAGTTTATCTGTTATGCCGGCAAAATCACCACCTTGATAAGCAAGTGGATCGTTCACATCCACATCTTTGTCATTTTTTGGATCCCCATTATTAAAACGGTCAATCATTAATGAATAAACGATTTCATTCTGCCATTTTCGTTCTTCCTTTTCAACAGCACCTGCGGGTAGGGCGTAAATAAGTAAGAACGAAAGCAAAATGAGTGAAAATGCTTTTTTTCTCATTTCTGCTTCCCCCTTATGTAACTTCTTCACGCCTTTAAGATTAGCCTTTCGTGCCACCTGCCGTCAAACCTGAAACGAAGTATTTTTGGAAACAGAGGAATAAGATTGCAATCGGAATTGCGATTAAGACTGAACCAGCTGCAAAGGTTGTAAATTCTTTTCCGAATTGTTTCGCTACCATTTCATATAGCCCAACCCCCATTGTAAATTTCTCATTACTCCGTAGCATAATTCTCGCTAGGATAAAATCACCGAATGGAGCAATAAATGCGAACAAAGCAACAACTGCAATGATTGGTTTAGCAAGAGGCATAATAATTTGTACGAATATTCTCATATGACTTGCTCCGTCCATTTTTGCAGACTCATCAAGCTCTTTAGGGATCGTATCTAAATAACCTTTCATTAACCATGTGTTCATCGGAATTTGACCACCGACATAAATCAAGATTAACCCTAGATGCGTATCGATTAAGCCTGTGCGGTTCGCTAATACAAAAATTGCGATTAATGCAGAAAAGTTAGGAATCATTTGTAAAACTAGAAATGTAAGCAGTCCATTTTTCCGTCCAATAAAACGATATCTAGAAAATGAATACGCTGTAAATGATACTAAAATGACTGTCGAGATCATCGTGATAATACTAATCTTTAGAGAATTCATGTACCAACTAATATAATTTGATTTTTCCGAGTCAAATAAATACGTATAATGTGCAGTTGTTGGATTTTTCGGGAACATTGATGCACCTGATAAACTTTGACCAGGATTAAAGGAAGAGCCGATAACCCATAGCAATGGATAAATGACGACTACACACATCAGAAGGATGATCAGGTACGAAATAGTTAAGCGAATGATTTTGTTTTTTTTCATACTCATGATTAGTTCATATCCTCCTCTTTAAACGATTTTGACCGTTTAAATTGCCATAGGGCAACTGTCACAACAACGATTGAAAGAAGCATTGTAATGGCAGCCGCTTTCCCATATTGCGCAGAAGTCATAGTCAGACTATAAATCCAAGAAATCAATATATCTGAACCACCGGCGTTTTGGCCTGGAATTGCTGGACCACCACCGTTAAATAAGAAGATTACGTTAAAATTATTAAAGTTGAAGGTATATTGAGTGATTAAGATCGGTGCTGTCGCAAATAAAATCATCGGCAAGGTAATCTTGGTGAATTTCTGCCAAATGGTCGCTCCGTCCACATTTGCTGCTTCATATAACTCATCTGGAATCGATTGAAGCACACCTGTCGTCATGGCGAAGATAAACGGAAAACCTAACCATGTTTGAATGAAGATCAATGCAAGTCTAGTCCAGTTTTCTTCTGTCATCCAAGGAACCGGATCAATTCCAAACGCATGAAGGATACCTGTATTAATAACACCGAATGATTCATTAAACATTCCTGAGAAAATTAGGATCGAAACAAAAGCCGGAACTGCCCAAGGTAAAATAAAGACCGTACGAATAATTGCTTTTCCTTTTAAATCCTTTTGGTTCACAAGGATCGCTAGGAAAATACCAAGTGCTACCTGAAGTGTTGTTGCCACAAATGTCCAAACAAGCGTCCATCCAAGTACACCGAAAAATGTTTTACGCCATAAATCCAGCTTAAAGATCTCGATATAGTTTTGGATTCCGACCCAGTCTACAAGCTTCGCTGGTGGTGAATGATACAAATCGTAGTTGGTAAATGATAATAAAATAACGAATAGTAATGGAAAAATAACGACAAAAATTAATAGCAGAAAACCTGGTGAAACCATTAAATAAGGAAAGCCACTATCTAGTAAATTATGATATTGTTCCTTTACTGAAGAAGTCGCTAATCCAAGGTCGCGTTTTTTTCCCGTACTATACGCATCGTACATATTGAATACATAGATAGCTAGACCAATCACCGTAATAATTAAGGCAATAATTCCATCAATCAGCAAGAAAATCGAATGATCAAGTCCAGCAATCGTTCCTAATGTGAACAACCCCCAAAAGCCCCAGTTCAATGTATCTAAGAAACTGGCGAAAAAGGCGATTGTTAGAATAAGGAAGATAAATCCTTTTACAAATTGTTTATTATAAAACTGCCCAAATCCAGGAATGATGGATAATAGTGCGGCATTTCTGCCGTGTTTAGTTGCTGGAATTATAACATCCACCTTAATCAACCTCCCTTTCATAGGAGCATAGAATTTCATATCGGTTTAACTACCCATTTATGAGGGCACGAGAGCCCTCACGGATAGCAGTTTTACTTTTTGCTTACTTTAATGTGCAAACGCTTGCCTTATGAGTGTTTAAAAAACGGCCTAATGCCGGTAGCTATTCTATTAGAGGATGTTCAAAAACGAATCAATCACCTATAAGGGTCTGCCTCTACAGGCTAACTTAGTCTGTAGAGGTCTGACCTAATACGTTTCCTATTATTTAGTTGTATTTATTATTTTTTCCATCCGTTATTTTGAAGGATGATTTGTTGTAATGTTTGTTTCGATTGTTTTTACTGCATCATCCATCGCTGCTTTCGGTTCAGCCTTTCCTGTTGCAATCGTTTGTAGGGCCGAAGCTGCTGGCTCCCAAACCTCTGCCATTTCTGGAATATTAGGCATTGGAACTGCGTATTGTGATTGAACGGCCACAGCTTTAGCACCTTCATTTTCTGTAATAATCGGATCTTCAATCAATGTTTTCACCGGTGGAATTTCTTGTGTTAATTCAAACCGAATTTTCGCGTTTTCTTCATTTGTCAACCATTCAACTAATTTTGTTGACCAGTATGGATTTTTCGTAAACGCTGTTACATTCCACCCTTTAACACCCATGAATGTTTTCATATGCTCACCATTTGGGAGTGTAGGTATCTCAGAGATACCGATATCAATTCCAGCATCTTTCATTCCTTGGAATGCCCAAGGACCATCCATTACAGAGGCAACTTTCCCTTGGTTGAATAAACCATCTTTCGTTGAACCGCCGTTATCTCCGATGATTCCTTTAGGGAATAGTCCTTCTTTGTACCATTTTTGGATGTATTCTGCACCTTTGATCGCACCGATGTTATTCAAACCTAGATCTTTTGGATCTAGACCTTTGTCCGTTTGATTAAATACATAACCGCCCATCCCTGCGATTACACCATGTGCAAAGTAGAAGTTATCCCATAGCGCTAAGAATCCGTATTGGTCACCTTTTGTTAGCTCTTTTGCTTGAGTATATAATTCATCCATCGTTTTGGGCGCTTCACTCATTAATGCTTTGTTATAAATGAATACAGGTGTTTCTGTCGCTTTTGGCAGACCAAATAATTTCCCATCATACATTTGAGCGCTTACAGATGATTCAGTAAATGTTTGAAGAACATCATCTGATACATTGATTTCTTGAATCAAACCTTCTATTACCACTTGACCAATTTGATCATGAGGCAATGTCACGACATCTGGAGCGTTTCCAGCTGGTCCATCTAGTCGCAATTGATCACGCATTTTATCAGCCATATTCAACTCTTGAAACTCAACTTTAATGCCGTATTCTTTTTCAAATGATTCAATTGCTGGCTTAAGGGCTACTGCTTTATCAATGTCTTCCCATACAATTAGTTTTTCTGGTTTTGCTTCCTCTGCTGCCTTATCTTTATCTTTAGTTTCATTCGTGGATTTTGTTCCTGTTTCTCGTTCAGGAGCTCCACATGCAGCAAGTATACCAAGTACCAACATAAGCATCATAAAAATAGACAATGGCTTCTTCATGAATTAACCCCCATTTGTGTTTTGATTTTACAAGTCAGCAATCGTTTGCGCACTTGTTGCTGGAAATCCATTATGTAAACGCTACCAATTATCCTAATAATAAAATTATGCATCTTATCTTTAAAAATTCCTCAAAAATAAAGACTTCTAGATTTCTAAGGTTTAGGTATAATTTGCGAAACCGATTGCACTACTTTATAAACCTAATTATACAATTATTCTTGATTTTGACAAGTGAATTTTTAGAATTTTATTATTTTGATTGATAAATCAGACTAATAAATGCTTTAAATACTGGGGTATTACATCCAAAAGAATAACCATTACCAAGAAGAATTTATTTCTACTTGGTAATGATACCCTACTTAACAGATAATTTCATCACTAAATGGTTACACATAAAGTGAAACTTCCGTCAGAGGTTTTTTTCATCCCCTCTGATGGTTAGTCCCGTTCTACTGTCGCTAAGATCTACGCTTTCGCTTCGATCAATCGACAGTACGAACCCGATTGGTTCAACTAAACCACTGAAGATCACAGCGGTAAGTTTCACTGTATCTCACCAATCGGGGTATTACAGCCTGTTAAACCGGAACAAATTCTCGATCTTTTATGATTCAATAACTTGAATTCCATATGCCTTAAACCACACATCGATTTGAGCAAGATGCGCTAAAAGCTGTGGACCTGACATAAGCTGACCAAACCATGGTTCTTTAAACGCCGCTCCTTTTGATTCGATAATATCGTGAAGTTTTTGCTTATCGAAGAACTCATGAAGAACCGAGTTTCGATCCTCTAGTACATGCTTTAGCCAGTTTTGGACTCCATCTGTGTATACCGGATTATGTGTTTTCGGATAGGGACTTTTTTTACGATATAAGATTTCTTCTGGTAGCATGCCTTCTAACGCTTTACGCAAGATTCCTTTTTCCCGATTTCCTGTCATTTTCAATTCCCAAGGGATATTCCATGCATATTCCACTAGACGATGATCGGCAAATGGCACCCTAACTTCGAGACTTGCCCCCATACTCATTCTATCTTTCCGATCAAGTAGCGTGGTCATAAACCATACTATATTCAAGTAAAATAGCTCTCTCCTTTTTGCTTCTACTCCTTTTTCTCCATCAAGTCTTGGCATCTCCGCAATCGTCTCCAAGTATTTCGCTTCAGCATATTCCTCTAACCTTAGTTTGCTTCGCCAATTTTCTTTTAGCAAAGAAACTCGTTCAGTTGTGGAACGCATCCACGGAAACCCTGAGCGTTTCAAATCTTCACTGCGATGAAACCACGGATATCCACCGAATATTTCGTCCGCACATTCGCCCGATAGACCCACTGTAAAGTCTTGTTTGATTTCCTTGCAAAACCACAATAGGGAAGAATCTACATCTGCCATTCCGGGAAGGTCTCTAACTGTGACAGCTTCGGTTAAATAATCAATTAATGTCTCCTGAGTGATGACTGAGTTATGATGCACTGTGTCGAATTGATCAGACATCAGCTTGATCCATTTGGCATCAGAGTTTGGTTGAAATTCATCCGATTGAAAATACTTGTCATTGTCTTCGTAATCAATCGAATAAGTATGCAGCCTCCCTTTCCCAGTCTTTTTATAGGAATCAGCAGCGATTGCTGTAATGGCACTAGAATCAACACCACCTGATAGAAACGTACATAATGGTACATCGGAAACGAGCTGGCGAGTCACCGCATCACAAACAAGAAACTTCACCTTCTCTGATGTTTCTTCAAGCGAATCTTGATGTTCCATGCTTTTCACATTCCAATAACGCCATATTCTAAGACCTTGCTGTGATAAAGTTAATGCATGTGCAGGCCGCAGTTCCTTTATGCCACGAAATACCCCTGATCCAGGTGTTCGCGATGGCCCTAGCCCGAATATTTCGGCCAAACCTTCTCTTGTTACTTCAGCCTTCACTTCAGGATGCGCCAGAATGGCTTTAAGCTCTGAAGCGAACAAGAAACCGCCATTTGTTTCTAAGTAAAACAGCGGCTTCACGCCCAAACGATCTCTTGCAATAAATAGCTTCTGCTCGTTCACATCCCAGATCGCAAAGGCAAAAATGCCATTAAAAAAATCCACGCACTTTTCTTTCCATTCTATATAAGAAGTTAGTAAAACTTCTGTATCAGAATGACCTTTGAAGGAATATCCTTTTAATAGTAGTTCTTTGCGAAGTTCTTCGGTATTATAAAGTTCACCGTTGTAGCAAAGGATATAAGAATTTCCGTCTTTCTCTTTTGCCATTGGCTGTTTACCGCCTTCTGAATCGACGACAGTCAACCGGCGATGACCAAACGACACATGGGTATCATGCCAAATGTTGTGTTCATCTGGACCTCTTTTCACCAGTGTATTCGTCATCTGTTCTATAACCGTTCTTTCCTTGCGCAGATCTCGTTGAAAGTGAACCCAACCTGTAATACCGCACATAACCTTCATCCTTTCAATCGGCCTCACAGAATTCACCATTCTTATAGCTGCATTATATCCAGCTAACATTCTGATTCAACTGCTGACTCCTTATTTAAGCCCTACATTGACACATTTCCAAATGAGCCATGCAGCGAGAATATAAGATAGCCTATGCATAAGGTGATAAATGGTTATTTGTCCGCTAAAGTAAAATTTCCATAAGTGATAGTTAGCCCCATAGGATGCGGTTTATAAAGATGGGGTTTATGAAGGATAAATGATTTCAATCCAAACTTCTTATCACTTTCTTGTTCATTTTATGTATTTATGTTTCTACAGATTAAAATTGGGGAATAAATCTACGCTTAAATGGTTATAAAATAGAGACATTTTGTCTAAAAAGAAGGGGAGGTAATCCATTTTTGGAGGTAAATTATGAATGATCAGCAACGAATGAACCTTATTAATCATCAAAATCGCGCGTTTTTAGAAGGAACAGTTGAGAATATCAATCAGCAATGGGTTTTCTTTGATAACGAAACCGACGAAGCTACTTCTTTAGAAGAATATTCACAACTGGAAATAGATATCTATCGGAGAAAAAATTGGTACAGAGGAATCGTTGAAGAAAATGGTTTTGTAAAAGTCCATAAAGACATGATCCATTTATATGACGGGGAAACAGTAAAAATTCGCAAACCATTGTTAAGCTCATTAGAAAGATTATTGAAAAAAATAGAGACTGAGTCATTCGTCCAGTTTATCACGAGTTTAAATTCACTAGATTTCTCGATTCATGATTGCATTTACTGTTATAATCAGCTTGACTTCTCAGAAGGAGCATCTCCAAAAACAGGCGTGAATTTCCTAGTTTTTGACAACGAAGTTTCCGTATGCTCTGTACAGCATCATTTCTTTTACACTTCAACAAATCATGACCGCTTTGAATTTACAATAAATACGGGCAAACGGATTATCATTGAAAAAATAAACTCTAAACATTCCTAGCACCTTCACCTAAAAGGAAGACCTAGAATATAAAAATAGAAAAGAGAATGTCCTATAGATAAGGGTCTGACCCGAAATTCCTACATTCAGTTTAAGTGGAATGAAAGTAACACGATAAACTGTGTGTTGGTAGCTGGGCAAACTCTAATTTAGTCATCCTCTTTAACTATGAGTGTTATGAAGTGATTTATCCCGGTTTAACTAACATCAGTAGGGATGAAAAAACCTCACTGATGTTAGTTTCACTTTATAAGAACGGATGGAAGCCTTGAGGAAGTTTTAGTCCTAGGTACAATACAACAACGAATGAGACAATGAAAATAGCCCAGTATAAACCCGTACCCTTGCCTTTTTTCGTTTTAACCAAGACCATTTCCATCATAGCAATGACAATCAGACCAACGATCATTTTCCACATATAGTAACCAACCTGAGATCCCATCAACATTCCACCAGTAAGTAAAATTAAGATGTAAAACAGTCTTGTAATCATATGTAGAATTTTAGCTTTTTTCGCATTACCCTGCTTGTACATAGTAAACGCTACAAAAAATAGAATAATAGCGACAAGCCAAGTTGTAATGTGCATATGAGTCATTTCAAATCCCCCTCTTAACAGTTTCTCCTTCATCATATCATAGACAAATATCTAAAAACAAAACTATACCCTCAGTTGCAGGAAATAATGAACATTTAGTGAACAGTATTTATAAGTGTTCCGATTCCCTTGACTTTTATCGCTATTTCGTCCCCTTTTCGTAAAAATTTGGGCGGTTTAAATCCTTTACCAACTCCAGCTGGTGTCCCTGTGGCGATAATATCACCTGGTTCAAGTGTCATACCTTTCGAAAGAATCTCAATGATTTCTTCAACTGGAAAAATAAATTGTTCGGTATTGGATTGCTGTCTGATTTCACCGTTGACTCGGGTTTCAATGTCCAGTTGATTAGGATTTTCGATTGCTGACTTCTCTACAATAACCGGACCAATTGGGCATGAACCATCCAAGCTTTTTCCAAGCAAATATTGCTTATGATTTACTTGCAAGTCTCTTGCTGTGATATCATTTACAATCGTATAGCCGAACACGTAATCCAACGCTTCTTCCCGTCTAATCTCTTTACCCTTTTTGCCAATGACAACAGCAAGCTCACCTTCATAATCTAGTTCGTCTGTTATGCCTTCGTGACGAGGAATGTCTGCTTCATGGCCAATCACAGCAGTTGGTGCTTTTGAAAATAGAATAATATGCTCAGGAATGTCTGCTTCACTTCCCATCTCAACAGCATGTTCGGCATAATTCTTCCCCACACAAAAGATATTTTTCGCTGGCCGCGGAATTGGAGCTTCCCAAACGTATTCATCCACATAAAATTCTGATTTGTTCTTTTGAGTGGATGCCCATTGTTCAATTTCCTTTGCCTTTTGTAAAAAAATCTCAGCCTTTTCAATACATTGGAGTAGTGTTGTGGGAATCGCTTCACCCATTTTTATCGCTGCAGCTTGAAGTAGTAATACATTGGAATTATTCTTTTCTACAAGTACAACTTGACTCTTCCCTTTCACTTTTACCGTTGCGAATTTCATAATCCATATTCCCCCTTGCTACGATTACTTTTTCATCATTGGCCGAGTGCCATAAGTAGCAAACCGCCAGATATATTCAACAGGTCCTATCCGGTAATACTTCAACCAAATTGTACTGAGTACAAGCTGTAAGAAGTAAATAACAACAACAAGTACGACTCCTGTTGTAAAAGAAATTTTATCATATAACCCAAAGCCATACGAATAGAATAATAATGTTCCAATGATGGACTGTAGCAAATAATTGCTCATCGATAATCTACCGACATTGGCTAGTAGCGATACAATTTTTGCAATAGATTTGTTTTGCAGAAGTAATACAATTGCAGTAATATAAAAAATCGATATCACTGGACCACCAATCATATCTTGCAGAGATACGGTAAAATAATTGTAGTTTGCTATGTATGGACTTGCTTTAAGCAAACTGCCGATGACTAAACAGACAACTGCAATCATCGCCAGTTTTCGCTGATGCTCTTTCGTTTTCTCCAACCACTTTAGCTTCGCAAACCCTGCACCAATCAAAAACAACGGAAAGATGGAGAAAAAGAGGATGATACCATTCCCTAAATTATTAACCATATACCACTCCACAAAACGTTGCTGAAAAATCTCCATAAAGGTACCTAATTGATATGCTTCAATAGAAGCCTTAACCATTTCAAAATTCGTTGGTATTACAGCCTCGTCAGGTATTGTAAAGTAAATCAACATCATCAATAAACTAAACAATAATGCTGGAATGGCAAAGAGAAGCGAACCGAGCCATAGGAGAGTTATGCCGCTCATCCTATAAAATAACAGAAAGAAAAATCCAAACAATGCATAATTGATTAATATATCTCCATGCCAGATGAAAAAGGCATGAACACACCCAATGACTAAAAGAACGACTAATCTTCTAGAAAATACAAGTGGGAATGACTGATTTCTGTCTTGAGCCCGCTTCGCAAGAATAACAGCGCCAAAGCCAAACAAAAACGCAAACATTGGGTAAAAGCTTGCCTGAGCAAATAAATCAACCAATATGTAGAATATACGATCTGGGTTATCTCTCCACCACTCAAGTGGATTAATATGTAAAAATGGTGAATGAAAGTCAGGCATATTTACAAGAAAAATCCCAAGTATAGCTAACCCTCTTAAACTATCGATGCTTTGAACCCTTTGACTTCCATCGATGGTTTGTCCATCTTGTTTCATTCTTTGCTCTCACCTCCCCATTTGTACGCTTTTTCTAATATTCTACACGCTGTTGTTTGATAATGAAATATTTCTTTCACATTCAGTTCTCCACTACCTTCATTAGAAATTTTCTATATCACTGATTAGGCGATTTAATCACAACGTTGCGCAAATTACATAGTATATGGCAGGGAAATTTTTTAGGAGGAGTTATTTATGCCCGCCATCGTTGGAGTCGTTCAGGTCATCAGCCTTGGAACAAGCGCCGTTTTCAATATTGGAGATGTATTTAAAGTAACTCCATATTCCGCTACGAAGACCTATGCCGGTGCTGGCTCATTTAATACTGGAGATAACATTTCGTTATATAACGGGAACAGTGTCACAAATACGTATGATTCGGATATAACGGATCAACCAATCCTTTTCAATGTTTGAACCGTTTTAGAGAGGGGAATCTTGATGATTTTTAATATTCAACAAAACATTCACATTCATAGCATTAAAATTACGAGTATTGGGAATTCCTCCGTTTTTCAAATTGGCAGTGCTGGTGTCATTAAACCGCTATCTCAACTTAGTAATACGGGTGGATTTACTGGGCCTGCACCGCAATTAGAACTAGAGCCTTTGCCCTTAGCGCATGTTGCAGGAGGCGCTCCAGCTCGAAATTAGTTGATGAATGTTGTTATAGTATGAAAGATATAGAGATCTTATAATTCACAAAATTATTATAATATTCTATTTATTTTGTAGATATACATTCTTTATTCCAGCTCCGTACCGCCGCCATTGTGATTAGGTGAGTGTAGCGTACTACAAGGATCGGTGCGTGGTAAATGGCGACGTTTTAAAGCCATAGGAGTTTTGTATGAAACTTGTACTCTGTATCATTTGGCGAAAAAAGCGAGGTGATGAGAACGATGAATGAATTCTACTCTTATACCATACAGATGCAAAAATATCTCTCGAGCCAAAATAAGCGTATTGAAAACCTCGAGTCCACGGTTCAATCTTTGTTGGAACAGTTGGAACAATTAAAAGCTAAACCAACTGTCAATGTTGAACGAATTGAATATAAGTTTGATCAATTAAAAGTGGAAACACTCGAAGGAACTTTGAACATCGGATTAAATCCAAAAGACCTTAGTAATATTGAAGAGTTAGCAGTACCATCATCGAATCCATCAACTTTTGAGCCGTACATGTTTCCAGCAAGAAATGAACTTATTCAGGACATTCAAAATCACATTCTTACCAATCTTGATACACTGATTACAGATACTGAAAGTGAAATTAACGCCAAGCTCGACCCATCCTATCATGAATTTATTAGAAATGATCTCGAAAAGCAGCTTCAGCAGCGAATTGAACAATATCTAAACCATACGTCACCAGATGAGCGTTCTCCACATCGTCACGAACAAATGAAACAACAAATCATAGAAAAACTCAACACAGATATTCATATTGCTATTCGAAATTTTATTATAGCTTCACACAAACAGTCAGGAGGAAATTCAAATCATGGAATTTAACATTACAAATGGTGAATTATGCGTTGGGCAAATCGAGGTTCGGATTGTAGCCAGTTCTTCTGTATTTCAAATCGGAGATGTTCAAACGATACAACTTTCTTCTGCATTTGATACACCACCCGAATCATTAATCGTCGGTACATTCCTCCCATTAGCACCAAAAGGATAATAAGATGTTTTCTAGAATTTCTAAAGTCGATAGGATTAATATTCAACTTGCTATATATAGTTCATTCATTCAGATTGGGGATTGTCAATTTATTGATAGCGAGAATGATGTATTAGCCATTCAACGCCGTTCAGATGTTATGCACATTCAAGATAAGGATTTTAAGGATTATCCACTATTCAAATCTTATCCACCCCTTTTGCCTATAGTAGAGCCAGTTGTTATGAATACTAACCATCTTCAACCATTTATCTCTGTAGGAGCTATTAAAATTAGTGCTGTTTCAGCTTCAGCCGTAGTAAGTGTTGGGAATACCGACCATATTAGAATGCGTAATCGAGTAATGCATATTCGCTATATTTCTAAGAATAAAACAGGTGTAAATACTCTACCTGAAGGAACGATTCAGTTCCAAAACGAAGTTCTACCAGTAGACAATGAAAACTAAAAAAATTCCACCATACATTCGTCTGCTCCCTTTGATAAGCTAAAGACTTAATCACATGATAATCCGAGGGCACAAATATTCGTTTATCTTAACTCATTTTTAATTTTCATTAAACAGGTCGATGTGATTTAATTTATAATCGCATACTAAACTTTCTTAAAAGGATGATTTACATGCCGGCTATCGTTGGTCCCGTTCAAGTAACCAGTAATGCTGGGGGAATCGTGCAATTTGGCGACGCACTTGCCATCTCTCCGAAAAGCTCGTCAAAAACAGTAACAGGTTCTGGTTCTAGTAGCACTGGTCTCTTTATTTTTAATGCAAATGGACTAAGTGGAAGTAATATTCTCGATCTGGCTGGTGTTGATCAGCCAATTGCCGGGAATAACTAAAATAGAATCAAAGCAAGAAAGCTTTTTCATAATCAAAAGGTCAAACTTCGCACTCCTATACAGTTCCATTAAGTGGATGAACACTAAAACTGTGTATAGAATGCGAGGTTTGACCCTTTTTTAAAGGTTGTTCAAAAAGTCCAGTAAAAAAAGTTTGCGAATTTCTTTATCATTTTCCTGTTCTCACGTATTACTCCATATATAAATGGTTAGAGACCATCACTCCCCGAATCTCTTAGCTCGTTTTATCCTCCTGTTTGCACATATTCTCTTACTATTCTATTTCTAACAAATGTCCGCCATCAAAGAAAAACAAATAGCGATCATTCACCTTTTTCTTCAATATCCCTTCAATTGCGCGCGTATACCATTGCAGTTGAATTCGATAACGGTCAGCCAATATTTCTTTAGCACCTTCAAATCCATTATGGAAACGACCGGTAATGCCATCTGTTTTATAATCCAATAAAACAAGTCCAGCTTCATCTTCAAATATACAGTCGATTACACCTTGAACAAGAACGGTTTCTTCTTCTCCATGCCAATGAGAGTATGCTTCACTTGCCGGTACCGCCAATGTAAATGGAACTTCTCTGCGGATCACTGACGCTCTTTGCATTCTTTGACCAATTTCAGAATCAAAGAATGATACAATTACCTCGATGTTAACAGCACTCTTCTGCTCTTCCGTTAACAGCTCCCTTATGATTAGCTCGTTCAGTAATTGCCGAACGGATTCGATCGTTATCGGCTCGTTTACGCTAATATGCTGCATCACAAGGTGGGTGATTGTCCCTTTTTCAGCAGGTGTTAATGATTTCTCCTGCATAAAAGCAGGTCGATTAGATATCGGACGTTCATATTTACGCAACAGTTCCGTAGAACTTTGCTCATCTCGAAATTCAAGCTGACGTTTCAACTCCGAAACAGATTGTTTCGAACGGTTTACACTAGCATCTCTTTCCGGATATACCCATGCAAGTTGAGACATAATTTTGTCACGAAACTCAGACTCTAGATCGATTTTCTCAGCGTTCTTAACATGCTCAAGCCAGCTTTCTGCTTCGTTCACCGTTTCATCTTCCTGCATTTGAAGCCGTTCTCTTTGTACCGTTTTAATGACCCATTGTGATGGATGCTTAAGCTTATTGTCATCATAGTTGACTGTAAGACCCACACTCTCCAAGAATGCAGTACTGCTAGGGTGACGAATTAACGCAGGTCCTATCCAATCCATATAACTACGCGCATTTGCACGAACATAGTCTTTCAGCAACCACTCTGAACCAGTTGCATCTCCAATCCATTTAGAAACACTTTTCAAGACATTCTTCAATGTTCCGATTAGATATAACTTTTCTTTAGCACGAGTCATTGCTACATATAATACACGCATTTCCTCTGCGATCAATTCAAGTTGTTTCTTTTTCTTAAACGCAATCTGCGGAAGCGATGGATAGGTGATGCGTAGCTCTGGATTCACATAGTCAGCTGCGAAGCCATACTCTTTATCTAGCAAATAAGACTTCCGAAGATCCATCATATTGAATTGTTTGGAAAGCCCCGCAATAAAAACGAGCGGAAACTCCAGCCCCTTCGATGAATGAATCGTCATCAAGCGAACTACATCTTCCTGCTCCCCAAGTGCACGAGCTGCCCCGAGATCATCGCCGCGCTCCTGCATTCGATCAATGAATCGTAAAAAGCGGAATAATCCTCTAAAGGAACTAGTCTCATATTGTCTTGCACGGTCATATAAAGCACGTAAATTCGCCTGACGCTGCTTCCCGCCCGGCATTCCGCCAACAAAGTCATAAAATCTCGTTTCACCATAAAGCTGCCATATTAAATCTGACAAAGATACTTGCTGAGCCATTTTCCGCCATTTGGTTAGGTTTCGATAAAGCATAGAAACTTTTTCATAAACATCCGGATATTGATCATGATCGGCTTTCCGGTAGAACTCTGCCAATGCATCATAATAGCTGCCTGTATTGAATAGTCTCACCTGTGCAAGCTCTTCTTCATTTAAGCCGACGATGGGCGAGCGTAATACAGATACGAGCGGAATATCTTGCTGTGGGTTATCAATCGTTTTCAGCAGTGAAAGCATAATGGCCACTTCAGTTGCTTCGAAATAACCACTTGATAAATTTGCATATACCGGAATTCCTTGTTTCTTAAATTCTTCCATAATTTGCGGTGCCCATGGCATAGAACGCAGCAGGACAACAATATCACGATACGTTACAGAACGATATAATCCAGTTTTGCTATCGTAAATTTGCTGTTTTTCAGTAACGGCTTTTTGAATAAGCTTTGCCATCATTCTGGCCTCAAGCTGTGCATTTTCCAATTCATCCGCTTCAAAGCCTTCGACATTATCTCCGTCTTCCCCTTTAAAGCTCGATTCCTCTGAAATAGCACCATCAATTAAATATAATTCAATCGGATATTCGGAATCCTCAGGATAATCTGCCCCTTTTTTCAATTCAGCTTGTTCATCATATTCAATTTCACCAACGAGTACACCCATCAGCTGCTTGAATAAGTAATTAGTTCCATCTAATACTTCTTTACGGCTTCTGAAATTACGATTCAAGTCAATTCGTAATCCTGATTCATCCCCGTCTTGGGCAAAACGCTTGTACTTACCAAGAAAAAGATTCGGCTCGGCTAAGCGAAAACGATAAATGGATTGCTTAACGTCACCCACCATGAACATATTCCCCGTGTTCTCCCCATCAGCTGTAACCAGTTTCAAAATCGATTCCTGTACAAAATTGACATCCTGGTACTCATCGACTAATACTTCCTTAAACTGCTGACGGTACTCCAGTGCTGCTTGTGATGGAGTGCGGTTATAACCTTCCACATTTTCCGTTAAAATGGCTAAGCAATAATGCTCCAAATCGGAAAAATCAACGATGTTCTTTTCCGCCTTCGCTGTTTTGAACCTGGCATCAAACTGATTGACAAGTATGACTAATGTTTCAACATAGCCCTTTAATTCTCGGATATCTTGCAGATAATGCTCAGGCTTTCGCAAAAACAACTCACTCTTGACTGTTTCAAGAATTTTCTTTGCCTTATTCCGATGCTTTGTAGCTAGCTCAATAAGCTCTTTATCGAAGGCATCCCCCGAACATCTCTTGGCCGTTGTGAATTTCCAGCTTTGCATACTGGCGTACATTTGCTGCCATGATTCAGCATTGGCTTTTTCCAATCGTTCTACAATCATTAAATCATCCAACAAATTTTCCGCTCTTGGTGCAGGACCGCTTGGCAATTTTGTCAGATCAAGCGCTTGTTCCAGTAAATCCCGAGCCGATTGAAGCTGCATAGAGATATCGAACTTTAATGAATCCCAAAAAGGCAGATCTTCAATCTCTGCATCGTCTGCAATATTATACATGGCTGCTGCTTGATGTAACCATGATTCAGGGTCTGGGTACGATTGGGAAAAATTATGAAGCGAACGGATAATCTGCTGAAGAGCTGCATCGTTTCGATCACTAGTAAATGCATCCACCAATCTAAAAAATTCCTCATCGCTTTGACCATAGTGTTCCTCAAGCAGTTCTTCCATCACTTCATCGCGAAGCAGTTCCGCTTCTGTTGAATCGGCAATCCGAAATCCAGGATCAATATCTGTTAAATAATAATACTTCCGAATTACTTCTAAACAAAAAGAATGGAGGGTCGAGATCGAAGCACGATTGATTAAACTCACTTGCTTTCGTAAGTGCTGTGATTTCGGATTGTCTGAAATTGCCTTTTCCAGCGCTTCACCAATTCGATGCTTCATTTCTGCGGCAGAGGCGTTCGTAAAGGTAACAACTAATAGCTCATCTACGTTAATTGGCTCTTTTTCCGATAAAATCTTTTCAATAATCCGTGTCACAAGTACAGCTGTTTTCCCTGATCCAGCCGCCGCAGCCACGAGTATATCCTGATCTTTTGCCCAGATCGCTTTCCACTGGTCTTCAGTCCATGTAACATGATCAGGCTTTACCGGGATGATTGTCTTACTCATGTGTTGCAGCCTCCCCTCTTAATACATTCAATACTTCATCTTGTTTAGTAGAAGATAATAATCGATACTCGTTTTCCTCCGTGGATTGGTCAAATTGACACACGGACTTAAATGCACAAAACGTACAAGGAATTTTATCCTTAAGTTTATAAGGATTAATCTCTACGTTGCCGCCAACAATTTCATTACCCGCTTCTTGATATAAATGACGGATGTGATTTTGCAAGAGCGAAAACTCTTCCTGACTTGCAATCTTAGATTTAGCCTGCAATGTTCCATCTTTTTTTAAACCTGCTGGAATCATATTTGAGTTACTAAGAACCCCTTGTTCCAATGATTGATCCATTAATTGAACAACGTCTGGATCACCTAATAGCAGACCCTTCATTTTAAAACTTTTAAATATTTCTTGTTCAAGTTCCGAAAGATCGACCATACCCTTGCTTTTGACAACCGGGTTATGGACATGGAAATAAAGTACACCGGCAGGCAATGCTTCTTTTCCAACCAAAGAGCTTGAATGAGTAATCACGATATCTAAATATGTGAGCATCTGCAGGGCCAGTCCGTAATACACTTCACTTAAATTCAAATCCTTTTCACTGGATTTATAGTCTAGCACCCGTAAATAAACACTGTCGTTTTCTTCCGCTTTATCAATGCGGTCAATCCGGCCGACTAACTCCATCTTTGTTCCATCTCTCAACTCAAATGAAAGCGGTGGTAACTGACCATTTTTCCCAAAACCTAGCTCTAATCCTACTGGTACAAAGCCGCTTTGCCTTGCTTGTTCGCTTAGGACGATGGAAGCTCGTCCAATTACCTGCTCTAACTTTCGCTTTAAATAGTGGTGTCGATTGCTACTCAATAAAATTTGGTTTTGCAGCTTCGGTGCGAGTCGTTCAACAGCCTTTCTTGCAAGCATCAAACATTGTTCCTTTGTTAAAGAGGACCAGGCTATGTTCCGTTCATATAAATAATCCGAGATGATTTTTAACGCACCATGAAACATTTCACCAATATCAGGAGCATCCAGACGAAAAATCTTACGCTCCTGTAGCTTCAATCCATGGGCAGCATAATGAGCAAACGCGCAGCTATTGAACATTTCCATCCGAGATACACTGGCCAAAATGGTTTCTCCATAGATTTTTCTACTCGTTTCCTCAGATATTCTTTTGGTCTTGTTTTGGTAAAATAAGCTCGACAGCACCCGAACTGCTTCTGGCCTCATCCATTCATGATCCATATAGGCATTATAAACATCCCACCATACAGGATGAACTGGGTAATTCCTTTTTTTAAGCTGAAGCTGCGCTGTTAAATAAGACAAAGCAACATCGTAATTCGCAGCATATTCTGCCTGTTCACTTGCATCTAAGTCAGACGGGTCATTCATGAACACTACTTCTTTCACTTGCGGCAGCACGTCCTTTACCCGCTTAATATAGGAAGAAGGAAGCAGTGCTTTCCCTTCTTCATCTGCTAACGGATACGTCAAATACAGTGATTCAGATGGTGTTGTAAAAGCTTTATACGCGACAAACTCTTCATCTAATAAACGGAGCTTTGAGCTTGGTGCAACCCCAAATCCGTTAGCGGCTAGGTTTTCACGGTCCTGATCTGATAAAATCCCATCCTTGCCAGCCTTACCTGGTAAAACACCTTCATTTAGACCTATAACAAATGCGGTACGAATGTCATCTAGCCTTGATAAATCAAGGTTTGCGACAAGCACTTGGTCAATTGCCGGTGGAACGAGGGAGAACTTTAATGTTTCAAAACCACTTTCCATTACAGTTGAGAACTGTTTTAACGTCATTTTTTCTTCGCTGAGTAATTCTACGAATTGATCAAGCAAATTAACAACCGAATTCCACGCCTGTTCATGTTCTCGTGCACTGATCAGATCATCTCGCTCTTCTGCTTCAGCCTTCAATTTTTCTAACTTCTCCGGAATGTTTAGTTCTTCCAAATATAAATACAGCGCTTCGCACATTTCTCGGCCTGTTTGTGCACGCTTCAAGCGTTTGGATAAACGTAAAATGGCAGAATTAAAAAGTTCCTTCAGCTCGTTAATTTCATCTTCCAATTGCTTTTCCTGATTAGTCTGGCGCCTATCCAAAAGCTCCAATCCTCTTATTCTTCTATAGGTCCATGGTTCTTTTTGATACCATCTATTCCCTTTTATTCCACGAGAGAGTACATAGTTCTCCAATCGGTCTACCTTTTCACGCATGATATCGGAATTCAGGTTGATCGGATGTAGAAGTTCTGTTTTTATAGCTCTAAACACCGGTTCATAACGCCAATTTGTGTTCAAAATCTCTAAGGTAGAGCGAATGAGTTCAATTACCGGATGATTCAACATGGTTCTTTTTGTATCGATAAAAACAGGGATCTGATAATCCAAAAAAACCGTGTTGATCAGATCATGATAGGATTCGCCATTTCGGACCAATATAGCCAAATCCCGAAAGCGGTAATTGCCATCGCGAACAAACCGCAAGATTGTCCGGGCAACTCCTTCTACTTCTGCTCTTCGATTCATCGCCTGTACGATTGTAACGCTCGTTTCCCCATTAAGTTCATGCGCTGGTCGCACAGTAAGATTGGCTTCGAGATGCGACAGCCCTTGATTTCCTTTAAAACGTGGCGCACTCTCTAAATGTTCATCATTCTCAACAGTAACGCCTAAGGCCAATGCTCGTTGATAAATATTAAAGTAAGTTGAACCGGTTTGTCTGAAAAGATTTAACCCATCAGGTGGGGATATCCTATAAGGCTGATCAAGCGTTAATACAACAGTTACATCCTTACATTGTTTCAATAATTCTTCTACAATTTGCAGTTCCTGAGGCGTTAAGCTATAGAAACCGTCTAAATAAATCGAAGCTTCTGTTATATAACTTGATTGAGCCAATTTTTCAATCAATAAACGGAAGTAATCCTCTGAATCCAAATACTTGCCTACCAATTCATCTTCAAACGCTTGATAAATTAACTCTAAATCATGTAGTTTATCACGAACGGCATCTTCTGATGAATATTGTATAGAACGTTCTCGGAATTCATTGATATCTTTAGGATCAAGACAATAGCGTTTAAACTCAGACAACATTTCTTCCATTTGCACGATGAAGCCAGGCTTGTCCGCTGAACGACGAAACATTTTTAACTCAGTCTTTTTGTCTTCCATGATTTTGCGGATGAGCATGTTCACTCCGACACTGTCAAGATGGCGCCTATTGCCCCCGCCTGTTTCTTGAAGGATTCGCCATGCTAAACGACTAAAGCTGAACACCTGCGCTCGCATCATTCCCTCTAGGCCTGGTGTTTTAATTAATTTATATTCAGACAGAAATGTCATTTGATCCGGAACTAAATAAATAATCGGTTTTCCAGCTGGGTCTTCAACAAGCCTATCACGTATCTCATCAAGCACCTTTGCCGTCTTTCCTGACCCTGATCGTCCAGTAATAAATCTCAACGCCATTACCCTGCCCCCTTTTCTAGCTTTTTCTTCTGTATCTATTCGTTCATCATATCAAGTATTTAATCAAAAAAAGACATTGGATCTCCAATGCCTTTTTTACTTATTATACTCTTAAATCGATAATTTTTCTTGTTCCATGATTGGTAGGGGTGGCACGTTAAACTTTCATCATACATATAACACCGACCAGAATGTCATCATTATTTACGTTTCATTTTACCCGCTGCCATTACTCATTTTCCCTACTCATGTTTCTATTTAGCCTTGCCTCTATTTGTTTCCCAACAAGCCATAATACAAAGATTATAATGATAACGATTACCGTGCGTAACGGCTGATGGAACAATGAAGTTATATCGTATCCTATAAAACTAATCGTAAAAATCATGACCAGCTTCCCACCTAATAATGCAAGTGCATATGGCATCGGTCTTATATTCGAAAGACCAGCTACAATATTCACAAGGGCAGAAGGAGTAAACGGAAAACAAAGTAGAAGAAAAAGCGGGCCGAATCCATGTCTCTCTACCCAATTCATAAGCTTTTTAATCTGTTTATTTTTTTGAAGAAACTTTAATAGCCTTCGGTGCCCATAATGGCGAAATAAGAAGAAAACAAGCAACGATCCCGTAACGGTCCCAATCCATGAATACATAAACCCCAGCCATAGGCCAAAAGCACTCGCATTTGCAAATACAAATACAAAGAGCGGCAGAAAAGGTAGGAACGACTCAAACATCGGTAAAAAAATCCCTGGTAATGGTCCGAACGATCGATACTGTTCAATTAACCCCAATATATTTTCTAATGTAAACCAATCACGAATATGCTCCAAATCCATTTCAATCTCCTCAATGTCAAAAAAATCCAATGCTCCTTCTCTTGCTTATTTTCTGGAGTAGTCAGCTTAGATGTATATCATTTATGCTCTTTTGATCCACTTACAATATGTGAAACATAGGCATGTCCCAAAGCATCTACCCCCATACTCTTTACACCGTTTATTGCGCTATTTGCACGTTTATAAACGATATAAAGTAGATATGGGCCTGACCCTTTCGTTTTGGGACACCCTTATGTTTGAACAATGTGAAGCTTCCCGATTATACGCCTATCTTTTAACTAAAATCATAAGCTATTTTTTGAAATAAATAAATAATTTATGACTTATCTAGAATTTAGTCTCATTTTCATACTTCCCTCACTCGACAACCGATAATCACATTTTCATTTAATTTTAACTTGATTAGTGATACATTTTCCATTATCATTACAACAGAGAACAAACGTTCCTGCTTTAATTTCAGTTGGGTATTGTCAGAAAGAAGGATGATAATGACTCGAATTCCAGAACACGACCGCAATATCATTGAAAAAGCACTCTATCTTCCTATGGTCGTTACAATTTTCAATCGCGATTTACACATAATTGAGGGCAGTTCTTTCAAGATGAAGAGGCCTTACTTAGAAATGGTAGAAGCAGCGTTGAAATTAGCTCAATCCGATTTGGTTCAAGTTAGAAAATACTTAAAAAAAGAAAATATTAAGGTTAGCGAACTAAAGAGAGACCAGGAATTTACGATGTATTGCTTTTTATACAAAGGATATGAAGAGCACCATAATTATTTCAATCCACGATTAAAAAATAAGGTAGAAGAATTATTGCAAAGTTATTTCAAAGAAGTATTTACCTAAATGGCTCTTTCTTACCTTATCTAAGGAGACATAAGAAACACACAAATTCATCATGTCTCCGTTCCTTTTCTTATTCTTCAGTTTTTTTAGCTGAATAATTGCGAGGGGTCTCTGAAGCTTCCATACTGTTATACATTCTGTGCAATCCATAAGCCATCTTTCCTGTCTCTTTATTTATTTTACTAATCTTAGACTCAAGTTCTGCAGTTCTTTGCATTTGATTCGTGAATGAACCAATTGATATATTCACCTCTAACGTGATATTGTTACGAAAATAAACTTGAACCATTCTATTGTCTTTCTGTTTATACTTTATAACATGGTGATGCGCAATCCAAATGCAATCATCGTTTATGGGTGAAGTAGTTGGAAAAAAGAAAATAGGGTTTGTCTGATCAATAATAATTGGCGCTTTATGAGTAACGCCAATTAATCGCCGTGTTCCACCTTTTCTTCCTTCATAGCTACTTCCAAAGTATTCACAGCTTTGATTGATAATTACCTTGGGCTTGAATGGCGAGATAAATTCATCATTTGTTTCAACAACTTGCGAATAGATTTTGCTGCCGTATACAATCGACTTAATGAAACACGTAAATGGAGTGATTTCATAATTTTCAATTAATGATCGTTTTGATTTTTTCACTTTTCTTTTCCCCTTCCTTTTTACATCATTCGGGATCAATAATATCACAAAAAATAGTTATATATACCCACTTTGTGTACATTTAGCAATTCTGTAACAAATTTACAAAACCTAAACATTTCCACAAGAATTAAAATATTTTTTGAAAATTTAAAATTTTTATTGATTTTTCCTCTAAGGATTCCATATAATAAAAAAAAGGTCAGGAGTGGATCTTCATGAAAAATGAAAAATTACCTTCAGAATTAGTAAAGTCGTATTTGGCCAATAAGAAAAACCAGGACGCTTCACTGCAGGATACATTCATTGAGATGATTATTCACGAATCTATACTCATTAACAAAAGAACACAGCTTGAACAGCAAATCGACCAAGCACTCGATGAGAGGAATAAGCCTTTATTTCTAAAATTAAGCAGCGAAATGAACGAATTGATAAAAATGTTTGGTACTTAAGAACAAAAGCGCAAGCGCCTTGTTCAACCTTGAAAACACTCGCATTCCATTCGGTTGAGATCGTTCTTTTACTTCTTAAGCTAGTGTGATGTGACAAGAGGAGGTAGGCAACTTGCCCCCCAAAAATGAGGTTGTCTACAAAAGAAAAAGGTCTGACCCACCATTCTTCACACAGAATAAAATACGTGTATAACACGATAGCTGTATGAAGCGTGTGTGGTCAGACCCTTATGAAACTCTTACTTTCTTCACTATTTTCCTCTATCAAACATCCCCATTACCTCGGTCGTTTCCGTAATATTAACAAATGCATTCGAATCGATTTCATTAATCATCAATTTAACATCCGTTAACTGATAGCGAGTAATAACTGTCATAAGAATTTTTCGACTTTCCCCTGTATATGCGCCCTCTCCATCCATTACTGTAATCCCTCGATAAAGGTTAGTAAGCAGCTTCTCCTTCATCTCATCACCCTTATTTGTAATGATCATTAATGTTAATTTAATATGGTTCGTATGAATCGTATCGATGATCTTTCCTGTTGCATAAATTGCAACAAGTGTATGAAGAGCCGAATCCCAATCAAACACAAATCCAGAGATAATAACAACAATAGCATTCATTGCCGAAATTAACGCTCCCAGCGGAAAGTCTCTCTTCTTAGTAAGCAGCATCGCAATTATATCAAAGCCACCCGAAGATCCGGATGCCCGAAAAATAATCCCGATCCCAATTCCCGTAATAACACCGCCGAACAGCGATGACAAGATCGCTTCATTTGAGATTGCTTGAACAGGAACCACATACAAGGTAACTGAAAGCACGACGACAGACAAAATTGTATACCCAATAAAACGTTTTCCTAATTTCATAACTCCGAATATTAATAAAGGTAAATTAAGCAGAAAGTTCAAAATTCCGGTATTGAAGGGTGTAATGATTCCAAGCATAATCGCAATCCCGCTAAGTCCACTGCTTAAAATTTGATGGGGAATCAAAAATAAATTATAAGCAACCCCAACAATGATGGAGCCAATTATTATGACCAAAATATTACGCATAACTACTCTCCCTTTAAACCAGTGATATTTCCTGATCATTTAAAGCCACAAAAGACTCCTCTGTCCACAGAAATAATTGTTCGGTTTAGATATTTTTTCTACTAATGATTATTATTATAGTAGAGAAATAAAGGAAAAATAATTTAATAGTCTTTTCAGATTATATAGGAAATTCCTTAGGGGATAAATGATAAGAAAAACTGTCATCTGCTATAGGTCACAAAAATAATTATTCTAATATACATTCAATACTCGAATATGTCAGGTGTATGAATTGACACTAAAACTCATTGCAAAATGTATAAAATGAAACTTCAATCAATGGGGTTTTCTTCATCCCCCTACTCTTCTTCGATCTATCTAAGTCTTTAAGCGCCGTTAATGTAAAATACATTCTTTTCTTACAAAAAAATAAACTGACCGAAGTCAGCTTATTCATTCTGATTACTCGTATCATATTGATCAAGCATTGAAATTCTCTCGAGCATGGAGGGGTGTGTGTAGCGAAACCATTTCACGAGCAAAGGAGGATTCACTTGACTTAACCCAGCTCTTGTCAACTCCTGAAAGGAACTAATTGCAGCATCTTTATCTTGAGTCATTTCAATCGCATAGTGATCCGCTCGGCTTTCCTGATACCTTGACACATAATTAGATAAAGGACTGGAAGCGAACAATAAAATAGATGTAATCAATAAAAATAATGGGAATGAACGAATGCTGCTAACTTCTGATATGTTTAGAACTTTCCCCCAGCGCCTAATGGTATAATTCATCAATTTCGCAGTGAACCATAAACCAACAAGCGTTAAGACTAAATAACCTGCAATTCCGAAATAAATATGTTTTTCCACATAGTGCCCCATCTCGTGCGCCATGATAAAGAGAATTTCTTGATCATTAAGCCGACTCAAAGTCGTATCCCATAAAACAATTCGGGAATTGGAGCCGATTCCCGTGACATATGCATTCAAGGCATTCGTTTTTTCCGCCATATTCACTTCATATACATGCTCAGATGGAATATTCGCGTTATCTGCCATATCTAATATCTTTGTTTCTAATTCCTTGTTTTTAAGCGGATAAAAGTCATTATAAAGTGGATCAATAACTACCGGCTGAACGAACATGATAAATAATGAAAAAGGAATCGTCAAAACCCAGGCATACAGCCACCATTTCTTCGCACTTTTTTTCATCAGCCAATATAAAACAGAGACAATAAGAATCATCGTCCCGAAATCGACCCAAAACTCAATCACTCCATCCTTCATCCATGAAGTAAAAGATTGAGTACTGATTCCATAGCTCTTGCCTAAGGTGTAGCGATAATAATTAAGCGGGAACACAACAACATAACTCAACAAAGATAACCAAAATAAATAAATAGCATTTTGAACAATTTTCCACTTCGTTTGCGATAAAGACCATTTTTCAAACCCTCGTGAAATGCCAAATGCTAAAATAAGAAAATAAAATAACCAATCAAATGGTACCGCCGCAAAAAACAGAAAATTTCTGATTTTCGAATACTCTTCACTCAATACCCATTCCCTTTCACTCAAAAAAACAGCTGGATCTGCAACCGTTCCTTTTAAAGCTTCAGGTATAATAGATTGGGCTCCGTGAAATATATACACATACATACCAGCTATATATAAACCAAATAAAACGATTGCAGTTAAGACCGATTTTCTTACCATAATCCAACCCCTTCCTTATCACTTCCTACTTTAAGTGTAGTACATAACGGACAAGTTAGAACCATTTCCTAATATTGAAATTGTAAGTTTTGTGCAACTAACCTTCATGATTTCTTACTTTTTCAATCATTTCATCAAGACGGATAATGCTTTTTTTTGCACGCTCAAAATCAATCTTTCGATAATGATGGAGACCACCTTCTTCTTCGTCTTTCTCATCAGCCCATTTTACAATTTGTTGAAGTGGCGTGCGAATAATGTCATTTGTAGGTAGAAATGAATCAGTATGGAATAGAATCGCGAGGGATATGGTTTTGGCTTGGATTGGATTTTCTCCAAGTCGAATAAGTAGCTTATGAGCTCTTTCTGCTCCTTTTATTGCATGTATATCATTTTGTTTATAAAGGTCATAATCCCACTTCCCATTTTTATACCATGTAAAATGTCCCATATCATGAAGCAAACCGGCTTTGGCAGCTATATCGACGTCCACATTCTGCTCTTTAGCCAAGTGAAAGGCATGGTATGCAACAGCAATAGCGTGCACTAACCCAGAACGATTTAAATATTTCTGTGTAATATGATGTTGAAATATATCAAGTAGGGTCACGTCTCTCATTCAATCCCCTCCTCTATTATAGTAAGCTTATTGTCAAGCCTGAATTTTTTAAATGTTATCATATCGAATATGCAGAAATTTTTCAAGTGGAACATCATAATGCTCTTTAAGCGGTTGTTCAAAAAGTCCGGTAAACAGATTGAGAATCGCATCAAAGATCCGTCTTCCGGGTCCTCTTGAGATGCGCTCCTCGAACTTCTCGGCTCTTTTATCCTCCCTTTTGAACATGTACTTTAAGGAGTATTATAAAAATATGGCCTTATTATTCTATTCAGCCTAATAATCACAAGTTCACGATAGAGTTCTTGTAATCGCCAGTGATTTATCTATAGAAGAAAACTAAAAGCCCCATCTATCGAACAAACGATATATGGCGGCTTTTTAAATTTTCTATCAGTAAATAAGATTAATAACTTCTTCTTTTGTTACATTCCCAAAGTAATGCTTCACATCAACATCTGCTAAGACGCGCTCAATTTCAGTGCGTTCATAGCGAATCCCCGTAAGTTTCTCTTCAATTTCGCTCACATCGCCGACACCAAAGAAATCTCCATATACTTTACAGTTTTCAATTTTTCCTTTATTCACTTCTAAGCGAATATCAATTGACCCTACTGGAAAGCGGTGTGAATGTTGTAAGTTGAACTTCGGTGATTTACCATAGTTCCAATCCCAGTTTTGGTAACGTTCTTTAGAAATCTCATTAATTTTTGCCCAATCCTCTTCCGTTAAAACATACTCGGGAATGGTTTCTTTTTCTTCATAGATATATTTAAGAATCAAAGAACGGAATTCTTCAATGGTCATGGGTTCTTCAAGGAACTCTGCGATATTGGCTACACGACTTCTGACCGATTTAATTCCTTTCGATTCGATCTTGTCCTTTTTCACTTTTAAACTTGAGACAATATGATCCATTTCGGAATTAAACAAAAGCGTACCATGCGTGAACATGCGGCCTCTCGTACTGAATTGGGCGATACCGGAGATCTTTCTGCCTTCAGCTAGAATATCATTCCTCCCGCTTATTTCTGCGTTAATCCCCAGCTTACTAAGCGCCTTAACAACAGGCTCCGTGAATTTCTTAAAGTCATGGAAGCTTTGACCGTCATCCTTAGTAATGAAACTAAAGTTTAAGTTTCCAAGGTCATGATACACAGCACCACCACCCGAAAGTCTTCGAACCACTTTAATTCCATTATTCTCGACATATTCTGTATTGATCTCTTCAATCGTATTTTGGTTTTTACCGATAATGATGGACGGACCATTGATGTAAAATAATAAATACGTTTCATTTATATCAAGGTTTTTTAATATGTATTCTTCAATAGCAAGATTCATTTGCGGATCGTGAATCCCTTTATTATCTACAAAGATCATTCGTGTTTCCTCCTTTATTTTACCTAAAAAATCACAATTGAAATTCCATGCCACTTCTAGCAAGGGCAATTTCACGTTTAAATACTTCTCCTGCTTCTTTTTTCAACTGTTGTAAATCTCCATAATGTGGCAAGTGAGTAAGCATGAGCAAGTGGGTATCAGCAAGATGCGCAATCATCCCCGCTTCTCTTGCTGTCATATGACCTGCTGATGAGCCATCTGTATGTCCGTAAAGACTACTCTCACATAATAACACTTTCGCATCCTTTGCAAAAATCGACAACTCTTCCATATACGAACTATCTCCTGTATAGACAATGGATTCGCCATTCACCTCAAGTTTCATGGCAAAGCAAGGAACAGGATGCTTTGTTCTTAAAAAAGTAAAAGTAAATGGGCCAATTAAAAGAGGCTCGTCCTCTTTATATGCAATCCCCTTTGTAATATCTTTATAAGTTAGCTTTTTAAATTCTCCTTCGTCTAAATGATGACCATAGATTGGCAGTGTTTTTTTCGGATTCCCTAAAAAGCTACCAATTAGCAAGGCGTGCTGAAGTACACCGATATCTGCAATATGATCCGGATGATAGTGAGTTAATACAACAGCATCTAATTTTTCCGGTTGCATATGGTTTTGCAGTTGAGCCAAAACACCGCTACCACAATCGAGCAGCACCCTGTAATCTCCATATTCCACAAGATAACCTGAAGATGCTTCATTCTTTGCAGGATAGCCGCCCCAGCAACCTATTACAGTAATTTTCATACAACAATCTCCTCCTGTGGTGATTTCGATAAGAGAAACGCATACGCTTTTTTCACCCCAAAGGTTAGGCTTTAGCGTAATTAGTCGCTTACATTAGACATCAAAACCTATACTTATATATTAAATATATCGTATTATCCTGTTCTTTTCATCTTTTACCTATTCAAGTTAAACCTTTACACCAATGGGCTGTTCCATAACGAAAAGGTCTAAACCCCACACCAACTATATACGGTTAATATGAAGTGTAATAACACAATTAAACCATGTATATAGTGTGAAGTTAGACCCTTTTATTTACGCTTCTAATTCTTGAACTGCGTCGTTCATTTCTGAGTAGCTTTTTTTATATTTCACTACAAAGTAAAGTATGGTAAGCACAAGAAAGCTAACCATAAATGCTAATAGTACCAAGCCATCCGACCACATTAGACCGAAATCCCCACTTGAAATGACTTCCCTAAACCCTCGTACAGAATACGCCATAGGCAATACATGATTTAACCATTGTAGCTGTGACGGGATTAACTCCACTGGGAATGTACCAGCACTTGTTGTCAATTGCAAAATCAAAATGATAACTGCTAAAAAACGGCCTGGGTTATCCATTGTTGTAACTAATAATTGGATAAGTGCCATAAATGTTAAGCTTGTAATGATTGAAAATAAGATGAATAATGGAACACTTTGGACTTTGAGATCTAAAAGAATGATTAGTAATCCAGAAACAAGTATTGCCTGGGTAATCCCAACAGCTGCAATAACACCAAATTTACTAAAGAACCAGGTAAATCCATTTTTCGGAATACCAACAGGTTCTCTTAATGGAAAGACAATAGAAAGCATTAATGCTCCTACAAATAAACCTAGAGATAAGAAATATGGCGCAATACCTGTTCCATAGTTCGGCACTTTGTTGATCCCTTCTTTATCAACCTGTACTGGCTTGGCAACCATGTTATACGTTTCTTCCGTAGGATGTAATCCTTCTGATTCATTCGCCGCTTTATTTAGTTCATCTTTAAATGTTTGGGAACCCTCTTTAAGATCTGTTGTGCCATTAGCAAGTTGCTTTGATCCATCTACTAATTGCGTAGATCCGTCAGCTAATGCTTTCGAACCTTCCTCTAATTGTCTAACTCCGCTCGTTAAGCTACTAGCTCCTGCTACAAGCTTATCTCCGCCTGCTTTGGCTTCATTCAATTTACTTGAGAACGTCGTTAGTCCAGAACTTAACTGCTTTTGACCACTAAGCAACTGATCTGCACCAGTATCTAATTTAGCTGTTCCATTATTTAGATCCTGCAACCCGTTTTGAAGAGCCTTTTGTCCTTCGGTTAACGCTGCTAGATTGCTAGAGACATCGGCTGAACCAGCGGCAAGTTTCCCTGCTGAAGCAGCGATATTCTCGTTACCAGCTTGGAGTGCAGCTGTTCCTTGAGATAATTGTTCTAAAGCTTGCTGAAGTGCCACTTGGTTTTCTTCTGGAAGAGATTCAAGTACTGGAGTTAATTGATTTTGCAGAGCGGTTACTCCATTCTTAACGTCCGTCGCTCCCATATAAGCCGAATTCGCTCCATCTTGAAGCTGCTTAAGACCATCTGTTACTTGATTAGAGCCTTCATTCAGCTTACTTGTACCCGAAATAGCCTCATTCATCTTCTGCACAATGGTGCTAATCCCTTGATGTGCTTGTTGAATTCCAACTTGTAAGCTTCTTGTTCCATCTTCCGCTTTCTTAGCGCCATCAACTAGCTGAATTTGAGCTTTTGAAAGCTGACCTAATCCATTAGTAAGGACTTCAACCCCAGTTTTCAGCTCTTTAGTGCCGCTTTCCAATTTATTCGTACCACCAGTAAATTCAACTTGTTTCTCAGCTAATAGCGCTAATTTTTCTTCAAGCGTTTTAGCACCACTATTTAAATCCGCTACACCAGTTAACAGTTTCCCCGCCGCTTCATCAGCCGTTTGGTAGCCATCTGCCATTTTTGTTAAACTGTCGAACATCGTTTCGGCATAGGTTTCGGTCACTTTTTCTTGAAGATTCATTTGAATTTTTTGTAACGCCGTTTCACCGATTTGTGCCGATAAAAAGTTAAAACTTTCATTCGGTACATATTTCAATTCCAACTTTTTCGGTGTATCATCGAGCAAGGTTGTTGCATTTTTAGAGAAATTTTTAGGAATTTCAACAAGCAAATAATATTTTTGATCTTTTAAATTTTTATATCCTGTTTCATGATCGACAAATTTAAAGTTAAAATCCTTACTTTCCTTTAAATTCTTGACAAATTCCTCACCAATTTCATAGGTTTTACCATCAAGCACTGCGCCCTGATCATTATTAACGATAGCAACGGGTAAATCGTCCAATTGCTCATATGGATCCCAAAATGCCCATAATAACATGCCACCGTACATAATTGGTATAAATAATATAGCTACTATAGAAACAAGCAATTTTCGATTTGTAAAAATAGACTTCCATTCACTTTTCAACATAAACTGCCTCCTTGATTCTAAATGACCAATTTGTTCATTTAGTCATTAATGTGCAAAAAATGAGGATTACCCGTTTTAAAGTGATAATCCCTTAAATAAATATAGGTCGAACAATTCGGCTATCTCTTCTTTATTTAGAGGCTTCCTTATTCTCTCCCAATCTACAATAAGTGTGATATATATTTTCAGCATAAGAAATGCCGTCAATTCAGGGTCACAATCTTTAATGTACTTCTTCTGGTTTGCTATTTTAATCTTCTGTGCGATAAAAGAAATAATGGCATTTTCAATTTCCTCAACTATTTCCAATACAGCAGGCGTTCTTATTTCTCGCTCTTCTTGAAATAGCTTTATCATCAATTGATGTTCACGCCTAAATTCTAATAGACGATAGAGTGTAAGATGAAGATTCTCCGTAAAGGTTAGCTCAGGATTAATAGCATCGTTCGCTTCTTGCTCCATCTCTACAATCATATTATCAACAATTTCTTTAAATAATTCCTCCTTATTTGCATAAAACGTATAAATAGTCCCCTTACCAACATTCGCAATCTTGGCAACCTGATCCATCGTTGTTGCTTTATACCCAAATAATGAAAAAGACTTTGTGGCGGCCTCGATAATTAATTTTTTTCGATTAACTGACATCTTCCACCTCGCAATTGACCAAATGAACATTTCAGTCATTAAGTTCAGTAACATATTAACAAATTGGTTTTGAAATTGCAAATACCTAATATAAAAGATCAATCATTACTACAGAAGAAAAATAATATTTAGCAGTAAATCTCCACGTTCTTTGAGATAGCTTACTTAGATTTTCTACTTATAGAGGTTGTTCATAAAGTCCGGTAATAATAGCTGTAGAATTTCTTCTTCGCTCTGTCTTTCCTCGAACTTCTCAGCTCTTTTTAACACGTACTTATAATTTTCCTACTGTTTTTCCGAAAGAAAAAGAGGACACTCCACGAAGTCGTTCTTCCATTTAGAGAGGTTGTCCCAAAAGGGTCTAACCTTCACACACTCTATACACCGTTTATTGTGTCATGTTCACGTCTTAAAAGGTATATAGTAGTTGTGATATCTTAAGCCTTTTGTTATAAGACAGCCTCTTTGGAAATCGAATTCTATGGAATTATCCTCTTGTTTTGTTTTCTATTGTAGATCTAATTTTTTCATAATAATCGTTTTCAATGCGTCGATAAATGCAGGATCTACATTCGGCATATTGGGGCGATAGTAGCTTGCTCCTACTTCATCGGTTACAACCTTACACTCATAATCATTGTCATAAAGAACTTCTAGATGTTCGGCAATAAAACCGACTGGTATGTATATAAAAGCTTTATAACCTTGTTGAGCGTGAAGTTCTCTCGTTAAGTCCTGAACATCTGGTCCTAGCCAAGGCTCTGGTGTTTGTCCAGCACTTTGCCAACCTATTTCGTAATTCTTAACATTTGCTGCTTTTGCGATTAGCTCAGCCGTTTCTTCCAATTGTTTAGGATACGGATCGCCATTTTGCAAGATTTTTTCTGGCAGACTATGAGCCGAAACAATTAAAACATAATGGTCTTTTTCTTCCGGTGTCATTTTCGCAAACGTTTCATTTAATTGATCAACCCAAAATTGAATAAACTTCGGTTCTTTATACCAGCTCTCAACAGATGTAATCGTTACATTTCCAAGCGACTCAGCTGCTTTTTTCGCACGTTCATTATAAGATTTAACACTGAACGTAGAAAAATGAGGTGCAAGAACAATGCTTACAGCTTCTGTAATACCATCTGCATGCATTTGCTGTACTGCATCTTCAATGAAAGGCTCAATATGTTTTAAGCCGATATATGCTTTAAATTCAATATCGTTTTGCGCTTCGTTCAACATATTCTGTAGCCCTATTGCTTGACCTTCTGTAATTTTGGCAAGTGGAGAAATTCCGCCAATTGCTTTATAACGTCCGCGGAGATCTTCAAGTGCTTCCACAGAAGGCTTTCTTCCATGACGAATATGTGTATAATACCGTTCAATGTCTTCCTCTTTGTACGGAGTTCCGTAAGCCATTACTAAAAGACCCATTTTTTTTCTTGCCATTGTTGTTAACACCTCATTTAGAATAAACTATCTAACTTCACAATCTATATTTTTAACGTACTACAAGGCCGTGGCGGACCTTAGTATAAGTTCCTTATTCGAAGCTTATTCTTTTCTTATTTCCATGAAGAATATTCATGTATAAAAGCAGTCAACTTCTTCAGTGTTTCCGGATTAACTTCTGGAAAAACACCATGCCCAAGATTAAAGATGAAGCCAGGTTGCTCCATGCCTTGATCTAGGATTTGTTTCGCTTTATCTTCAATCACTTCCCATGAAGCTAAAAGGTAAGAAGGATCGAGATTTCCTTGTACAGCCTTTTTAATGCCCATTTCTCTTGCTTCTCTGATCGGAAGTCTCCAATCTAAGCCAACTACATCAATCGGAAGGTCATTCCACTCCAATGCCAAGTGCCTTGCACCTACTCCATGCATGATTAATGGAACATTTTCTTCACGTAAAGCAGAGAATATTCGATTCATAACTGGTTTAATATACTTTCGGTAGTCCTCTACATTTAACGTACCTACCCAGGAATCAAAGATTTGGATTGCGCTTACACCCGCATTTATTTGCGCTTTAACATATGTAATGACCATCTCACCTAACTTATCCATTAAAGCAAACCAAGCTTGAGGCTCCGTATACATAAATGCTTTCGTTTTATGGTAATTTTTTGAAGGTCCACCTTCAATCATATACGACGCAATCGTAAATGGCGCACCTGAGAAACCAATTAATGGAACAGTTAATTGTTCTTTTGTTAACAACTTAATCGTATCCAACACATAAGTAATATCTTTTTCAGGGTTTAATTCACCCAGTCTACCGACATCTTCAATCGAACGAATAGGATTATCAATCACTGGACCGATTCCAGATTTAATTTCCACATTAACGCCAAGTGCTGGCAGTGGTGTCATAATATCTTTATAAAGAACAGCAGCATCTACGTCATACTGCTCAACCGGTAGCCGTGTAACATAAGCACATAATTCCGGTTGATGAGTAATTTCAAACAAGGAATATTTTTCTTTAATTTTACGATACTCCGGCTGTGACCTACCAGCTTGGCGCATATACCAAACTGGAACATGGCTCGTCTTTTCCCCTCTTGCAGCCTGTAAAAAAGTATCATTCGTAATCTTAACCATTCATATCCACCTTTCGAACATGACGAATTTTATCGATCATCGTCTTCCTAATATTAGAATAACAGAAGTCAGATTATTTTCAAATGCAACTGCTTACTACTTTATGCTATTCCTTTATAGAAGTATAGAACTCCTCTGACATTGTCACTAATTCGACTTTTTTATTTGAAGGAATGGCCTGAATAAAAAAGAAAACTGAATAAACAAACATGTATTGTTTTGTATTGATAGTTTATTCTTGCTATGATTTAACCAAAGAAGTTTGAAAAGGTTACCAAAACAAAAAAGGTGGGAAACTAATGAACATATTTATAACGACTGGAACACGAGAATTTCTACAAAAGGTAAAAGAAAAGCACGTAAATGAAAAACTTTATTTTATGGGAAATGCGGAACATGCACTTTTACTACATGAGACAACTGGTAAAACCATCTTTTCGTCCCCAAGAAAATTTGAAGTAGTGGATGGTCGTGGTGAACTAAAGGAGATAGGGTATGTCGTGATGAACAACATCCCGGTTACAGAGGAGGGCCGACCAGGATTTGAATTCCGGTTTAAAAATCGAGCAGGCTTGATTGAAAAGGAACCTGGATTCACCGCACTTCGAATTCTCAGACCTTTAAACTCAGATACGTATGTTATTTTGACGATGTGGGAAGATCAAGAAGCATTCACGAATTGGAAAAACTCAAATTCCTTCCAATCCGCTCATAATAAAGATAGTAAATCTCTTGATAATCCCGATTTGAATAAAAAGATTTTCTCAGGACCAGCTTATGTGACACAGTATTCCTTAATAAATGAGGAAGGCTAATAAAGTAAAGTTTCCATCAGTGGGGGGTATCTCCTACTGATGGTTAGTTGAACCAATCCACCGATAAACCTCAGATTACTTTCGATTTTGTATCAACTCCGCATAGTTTCCAACCACCAAAATCTAGGCAGGTCAAACACCAATCTAATCGCCCATCATATTCTGTATGAAAATCACGTTCTTTACCATTACAGGGGAGGATTCTTTATGGGCGTAGAATGAACAGCGCTGCATTGGATTTATATTGTATTCATCGTATTGATTATAGGTTTTATGGTAAAGAGGCGGGATACGACACTTATCTGTATACTTGGAATATTTTCTCTTGCTCTCATTGCAACAGGCAGTCTCTCTGCTTCAGTCAGCGGGATATTTAATAGCTTCATCTTTGCAATTACCGAGCTAATGTCAACCATTCTTGTCATTTCTATCATTGTAGCTATGAGACAAGTTTTAACGAAAACAGGAATTAATGATGCGATGATTTCACCGTTTACACGCTTTATTACATCACCTGCACTTGCCTATTGGATAATTGGTATCTTAATGATGGTCATTTCATGGTTTTTCTGGCCATCACCAGCCGTAGCATTACTCGGAGCTGTTTTATTACCAGTAGCCATTCGTGCGGGTTTACCAACTCTCGGCGTTGCCATGGCAATGAATTTGTTTGGTCACGGCATTGCTCTATCAAGCGATTTTATCATTCAGGCAGCACCTAAATTAACAGCTGATGCTGCTTCTCTTCCTGTTGGAGAAGTAATTAGTGCAAGTATTCCTCTCGTTATCACAATGGGGCTTGTCACTACGATAACGGCATATTTTTTTCTTCGCAGAGACATGATACGTGGATCATTACCTGTCAGCACCAGTATTCATGTAGAAAATGAAAATATTCGATCAGAAGATTTTTTATCTTCAAGTCAGAAAAAGTTCTTTGCCGTTTTCATTCCTATCGCCTTTATTCTTGATGTTGTCGCCATGAGTGTTCTGAAGCTTCAGGGCGGGGATGCTACAGCTTTAGTAGGTGGGACAGCTGTATTCATTTTGATCATTCTTTCACTTTTTACACATAAACAGCAAGGTTTGGAAAAAATTACAGCGTATCTGTCACACTCTTTTAGGCATCCTTCATTCTTATCTAGCTTCATTATCATTCACCAATCACACCGCATGCGATGCGATCTCCTGCATCACCGGCTGGCTGGGATTTATTGTCGTCTGCTTTTGCATGTATCACAAGTGCCGAGCCATCTGAATCGAACAATGAATATTCTTGATGAGTCTTTAATGTAACGTGTTTAGCTATAACTTCTTCTTTAATCATGCCATCTTTTCCGACTTCAATATTGGGAAGGTCACCTGCATGTGGTCCCTCTTCATGATCTATACCGTGACTCGCATTTGTAGGATTAAAATGCCCGCCTGCTGTTTTAAAAGTAGGAGCAACACATGACGCTGTTTCATGAATATGAAAACCATGTATTCCTGGTGGCAAATTTGACGCCTCTAAACTGATGCGTACACCTGTATCAATTTCTTCCAGGTTGACTGTCCCAATTTTCACGCCTTCCGTATTCTGTAAGTCAACAGTTACCAATTCACCCTCACCCTTAATCTTTTCTTGAGGGTTATTTTGCTCTACACCTGCATTGGCTGGATTCCCTTCTTGATTCATCCCTTCATCTGAGATTGACCGCTCGTCACTTTTTTCAGTATTGCTACCGCTAGTGCTATTACCATTATTATCACTATTGTCATTGCCGCTTCCGCAAGCCCCTAGCACAAACATTATGCCTATAAAAATTTTTAAAAAAAGGAAACGCTTCATATTTATCTACCCTTTCTCTATTTACGTTACTTCTACATACACTCTTTACAAAATTGACCATCTTTAAACATTTCTAAGTCTTAACACTATACAAGGATGTATTGCCCTTTTTTTCGTAACATTTTCAGTAGTAACATAATAGAACATGAAAAAATGAATATACACTTATATGGCTAAAAGCAAAAACTACCTTTCCTGTTACACTCCAGAAAAAGGTAGTTTTTCTCAAAAAATGGACAAATATTTCGATTCTTTTCATACTGCTTGAAGTTTATCTCTTTCGATAAACATCTAAATTTATTAAAATAAATGATGCCACTCATAATGTAATGTATTAAGAATTGTCGCTGCAAAAAAACCGAAAATAAACAAAGTCGAACGCTTACCAATCCACAATATCAATATGATTGCCAATCCCACAGCTGCTCCTATATACGCTAACCAAGGAAACTGAGCTGTAGATAGAGATAAATAATAGCCTAAATTAGCAGCTAATAATACCCCTAGAAGTAATGGATTTAATAACCTCAATTCCGAAAATGCGTGATTTTCCATAGATAATCCCTCCTTGTTTTAAGTATTCGACGTTTAATGAATACTATTCAAAAGAAAGTAAAACTTCAATCAGTAGGGGGGCTTACTGCCTCTTAAGGATGGGATAAAATCTACGTATAGAAAATTTACCTTGGTTACTTCAACTGTCATATTCATAAAAACAAAAAAGCGAGGGTACCCCAAAAAAAGAAAGGGTCAGACCCACATCTACTTGAACGTTTATATGACGTCTAATGTCACAATAACCGTTAAAGAGCGTGTAGATTAAACCCTTTTGGAATACCCTCGACCTTTATTCGTAAACCATGAGTAGAACAGAACGCATGCGATCACAATCGCTCCCCCAAGTGAATATCCTGCCAATACATCTGTCGGGTAATGTGCCTTTAAGACAATTCTGCTTAAACCGATTAGTAGAACGAGTAAATAGAGAACGAGTCTAAACAATCTTTTCAAAAAAGTGGACTTTATATGCTTCCCAATAAAATAAACAGCCAAACCGTAACAAGTAATGCTCACCATCGCATGTCCACTCGGGAAGCTGTACCCTACTGCATCTATCGCTGCATTAATACTCGGCCGGTCACGTTCGATAATTCCTTTCACAAACCGATTCAGCTGATCAGACCCGGCAACCCCTATCGAAACGACAGCCATCGCGAGATAATCTTTTTTCGAGATCCACAGCCAAAGAACTAAAATCAACGCGCAAACTCCAAGTATAATGGTTGAACCCATTTCTGTAAGCTTATAAAAAAAACCATACATCCATGTACCTGCTACACTTGAAATGAAAGGTAAAAAGGCTTGATCCAGCTTCAATGGCTGGCCACTTTGAACAGCTTTTGTAATGATCAAGTAAACAGCTAAACACATAAAAAAACCAATTAGAATAATCGGTACATTCTTTTTATACTCTTTTCTCATTTTCCCCTCCAGTTATTTGACTAAGAACATACCAAAACAGCTTGGCCTCCTTTCTAAACATTGTATGCTATACTATTCCCTATATAACAACTATTCACTTAATTACGGAGGTAAATTATGATTGCTAAGTTACATACCCTTTTGGAAAATTCTTATGAAGAAATGGTCGCCATTCGTCGCTATTTACACCAACACCCTGAGCTTTCTTTTCAGGAAACGAAAACGGCTGCCTATATTACTGATTTTTATCAACAGCTTGGGATTGAAGTAAAATCAGGTATCGGTGGCAATGGCGTTGTGGCAAGAATATCAGGTGCTAAACCTGGTAAAACTGTCGCACTACGAGCTGATTTCGATGCATTACCGATACAAGATGAAAAAGATGTTCCTTATAAGTCTACCGTGCCTGGTGTCATGCACGCATGTGGTCATGATGGACATACAGCGACTCTGTTAATTCTAGCAAAAGCGCTCCATACGATGAAAGATGAACTAGAAGGTGATTATGTACTTATTCATCAACATGCCGAGGAATACGCCCCAGGCGGTGCTAAGCCAATGATTGAAGATGGCTGTTTAGATGGAGTAGATGTCATTTTCGGTACTCATCTTTGGGCAACTGTACCAACTGGAACGATCCAACATCGAGTCGGTCCTTTCATGGCGGCAGCTGACCGCTTCGAAATAACTCTTTTTGGCCAAGGTGGACATGGTGCACAGCCACATAAAACGAAAGATGCCATTGTGATTGGCGCTCAACTCGTATCAAACCTACAGCAAATTGTCAGTAGACGTGTTAGTCCACTCGATTCTGCTGTCGTTACTATTGGATCCTTTGTGGCTGAAAACGCCTTTAATGTGATAGCCGACAAAGCAACAATTGGCGGCACTGTACGGACATTTAGTGAAGATGTACGTGCCTTTATTGCAGAAGAAATTGAACGCATTGTGAAAGGAACCTGTCTTTCTGGAAATTGTACGTATGAATATATGTATGATTATGGGTACCCTGCTGTTGTCAACCATGAAATAGAAACACATTTACTCGTAGAAGCAGCTGCTACAGTAGCAGAAGTAGATACGATTGAAGAAACGCTACCTGATATGACAGGAGAAGACTTTTCGTATTATTTACAAAATGTGAAGGGAACATTCTTTTTCACTGGCGCTAAGCCGTATCCTGATTTCCCCTATGGTCATCACCATCCGAAATTTGATATTGACGAAAAAGCAATGCTCATTGCAGCTAAAACATTGGGCAGTGCGGCGATTTCCTATCACCAAAGTAGTGAAAACAAATAAAGCCACTCTACTACCATTATTAGATAAGTTAATAAGAGTTTCCCGAATCACTCTAAAATTTCATATAAGCAAGTATACACTTTCGTAACTTAACTACTGGAGGAGTCTAGATGATTCAAGAGATGGATAGTCTTGTGATTCAACTGAACGAAATTATCTGGAACCGAGATAATAAGAAGATATTGAATGGGGTTTCCTGGAAGGTTAACAAGGGAGAACACTGGGCAATTTTAGGGTTAAATGGATCGGGGAAAACTTCTCTCCTAAAAATCATAACGGGCTATCAATGGCCAACTAAAGGGAATGTTTCCGTTTTGGGAAACATATTCGGAAAGACAAACATCCCTGAGCTTCGAAAAAAAATTGGATGGGTAAGCACTTCATTAGATGAAAAATTTCACTCCCGTCCAAGTGATACAGCTATAGAAGTCATATTAAGTGGAAAAAACGCTTCGGTTGGATTGTATGAAGAAATAACGGAAATTGATGTTGAAAAAGCTAGTGAGCTTCTTCAACAGTTCAGAATTAGTGATTTAACTGACCAAGCTTTCTTGTCCCTCTCTCAAGGAGAAAAAAGGAAAGTAATGATCGCTCGAGCGCTCATGTCTTCACCAAGCTTACTTATCCTGGATGAACCATGCAATGGTCTAGATCTCTATTCAAAAGAAGAGCTTCTTTCAACGATCGAGAAGTTGACCCAATCAGCTGAAGGTCCTACTCTATTATATGTAACCCATCATATCGAAGAACTCGTTCCATCTATTTCGCACGCTTTATTATTAAATAAAGGAAATGTTATTGCGAATGGACAAAAAAAATCAGTCTTGACCGAGACGTTATTAGAAAAGACTTTTGATCTCCCCATTTCATTGGGATGGGAAGATGAACGTCCTTGGATTCGAATTAAATCAATGAATAAAGGATAAATTCCTTAATAGAGTGAAACTTCACTCAGTGGGTGGATTACTCCCCGTTAATGTGGGATAAATTAAATGATATTTTAAAATATATAAGAGCCGCTTGTATCATCTGCTGCGATTGACACAAGCGGCTCATTTCTTATGCTTTTTCAGAAAGAATTCGCAGGCGATACCCATTCATCGCCGTTTCTCCTAGTTGATCCAACAATTGATGATTGGCGTAGGCCCCTACCGCTGCACCAATTCCCGGAACGAGCTGAAACATTTTGACGAAATCAATTTGATCTCTGTACTCTTGCTGAAACTGTTGCCAGTCTAATTCCTTAGCATGTTCAATATGATCCCAATTCTCAATAATATCCAGTGTTTCTCGTCGCTTGTCTTCACTAGAAAAAGCAAGCTGAAAAATATGAAGGATGAATAGTCGTTCTTCGTATTTCTTCGCGTCGAAGCCATACAATCCAGCAATTTCAAAGAGAAGTTTCATTTTAATCGTCAATAACAACGGAAAATCAGCAAGGCCTAGTAAAATACCCCCTGCACCCGTACCTGCCCCTTCAATTACCGCCGTTTTTCGATAGGTTACAATCGTTTCCTTCACCCATTGATCCTTTTGCTGCAAACTTAAGCAAGAAACATCTCTTTCCTTCGAAACAAATTTGGACCCTTTTAAAACAGCTTCAACAAGATTCCGGATGCTCTCGGTAATGACGCCATGTACCTTTTTAGGAATGAAGGTATTCATTTTATTTTGTGCGGTTTTGGAAATCCGCTCAAAGGTACCTGATTTCCGCAAAATTTTCTTTTTCCATGCCATAAGCTCACGATGGGTGATTTGTTCATACGTGTCGATTGCAATCATCTCCAGTTTTGTGTGAAGGATATGGGGACTTAGGCTTCGCGACTTACTAATAAGCCCGCTACTTAGCAGGTATACTCATTTTATCAAGAAAGCATCCAAAACTCCGGCTTTGCACCGCCACCATTGTGATTAGGCCAATGTCGCGTGCTACATGTGGTAAATGGTGGGTTTAACGCTATATTCGTTTTGTATGTTAGAAACTCTTCAATTTTTTTGCAGAATAGCCTCTAAATAGTAGAATAAATAAAATTGCTGCTAAGAATGACACCCCAGCACCCCACCAATTTCCCGCAATAAGTAACACGAGGGTAAACACGATTGCTTCAAAAAGTAAAAAGCAAGATACAAGTTGTATGACTGCTGTTTCTCGTAACTTAGCAGGCAGTGGATATAATGATACCCATATTTTCAACTCATGCTGTTTCCAAACAGGAAGAATTTGAATTCCTGTCATATAAAGAAACAAAATCGTGACGAGTATACTCGCAACCATTGAAGGAAAGGTAAGCAATACAAACGATCCGATAACAGTCAGCCTTACTAGTAAGCCTACATAGTCATTGGCCCGGAGCATCGTCCGAGCATACAAGAACATGTACGTTGATTTTTGACGATAAGGTATGAAAGTGAGTAACCAGTCTAACCATTTTCGTCTGGCCACTTTTCCTCTCAGCTTAGGTACATCGGTGAATAGATTCGCAATCCGGTAAAACGACATCATCCGCTTGCCCTCTAGTTCGATTAATCGCTCCCACTTAATGCCCTTCTTTGTCGTTGTATGCCTATAATAAAAGAATAAACCACACAGAAGTACGAGTAGTATTATACCTAAATGACTCGCATCGGCAAAAACTAAATAGAGTAAAACAATATTCACTAATAATCGGATAAAGAAGTCAATTTTGATCGCAGACGGCTCCGTATACTTCAGCATATACCAATGAATATGTATGTTTAAAAATTTAACAGCCAACAACAGGATGATAACGTAAAGACTGGAAACTTTACTAGGATCTGCTACCTTTGTATACATCGGCAGGAAGACAATGTACACAATTATCAACATAAAGCCCTGCATCATCGCACTCAACCAAATAGAATTTTTAAAATACATTCTAAGCTTCGTTTCTAGCGGCAATAGGAACACCACATCCGCTTCTTTCAAAAAAGTCATGATCGGGCTTCTTGTTAGGAAAAAACCAAGAACGACAGCCATGATCCAAGCTGCTGGAAAATCAGCGGTCAAGGTCTTCACCCATTCGCTGTAATAAAAGCCGAGTCCGCCTAAACCAATCACCATAACAAACATTAAATGCCCGTTAAAAATATATCGTAAATACTTTTGCATTTCTTGGCTGTAGCCGAGGAATCGCTCTTTCCATAACCCTCGGCTATTCATGTTTAGTTTCTTCCTTTGTCAGTTGAATATATAAGTCATCAAGTGTTGCCCCTGGCATATCAAATTGACTTCGAAGCTGTTCCAAATCACCTTTTGCACGAATTTCTCCATTGTGAAGAATGACGAAAGAATCACAATATCTTTCTGCTGTCGCAAGGATATGAGTAGACATTAAGATCCCTGCACCGCTTTCTTTCATATTTTGCATAAGGTCAAGCAACGACTGGATCCCGAGCGGGTCTAGTCCCACAAACGGTTCATCCACAATATACAAAGATGGTTGAACAAGAAACGCACACATAATCATCACCTTTTGCCGCATCCCTTTTGAAAAATGGGCTGGAAACCAAGATAAACGTTTCTCCATATGGAATTCCTTTAATAATTTCCCCATCCTATCTTTAAATACGGATTCCTCTAGACCGTATGCCATCGCAGTAAGCCTTAAATGCTCCTCTAGTGTAAGCTCATCATAAAGAATAGGTGTTTCAGGAATATAGGTATACTGCTTTCGATATTCATCTGGATTCTCAGCAAACGTTTTTCCTTTTATTGTAATCGAACCACTTTTCTCTTCCATCAATCCAATGATATGCTTAATCGTTGTACTCTTCCCCGCACCATTCAAACCTATAAGTCCAACAAGCTCATTCGGCCGAATGTCAAAGCTGATTCCTTTTAATACAGGAATTCTTGTATAACCTCCGACTAAGTTGTTTATTTCTAATAAGGACATATCAACGATCCCTTCCATAATGTACGTTAGTTCCATTTTAACAAATTCCGTTTTGTTTATCGAGCTAAGAAAGCTTTAGTTTTTTTACGAATTTTACTTTCTAACCTACAGCGCTTTTTTTAATGGTGAAAAAACATTTGGAATCCCCGTGTATATAATACTTAAATTGTGGCTATCATAAGTAGTGAAGAAGGGGTTCTTCATTAGACTTTTGATTTTATCATCTTGTCAAATGAGGTGTCAGTTAAAGACAACTAACTGCAATATACCAGAAACTTCAATGAACCAAACGTTTATGCAAGGAGATGGTTGCTTTGCAAACATTAGACGAAAGAAACATTCATGCACGATCCAATACGCTTTATTGTTGCAAAACTTTAGAGTTATAGGAGATGGTTGCTTTGAATGCAAAAACTTTTTTTAAACGCTAAAACTTACTTTTAGTAAATGAGGTGTTTATCGGAGACAGTCTATGTAAATAAACGTATTTGGAGTGTGACCCCTTTTTCATAGGCAGGGTGCAGCCATCAGCTGCATCCTGTTTCTTTTTAACATAAGAATACAAATATCTCCACCACTACTTTCCTTCTAGAGGTTGTTCAAAAAGTCAAAAGCTTGGGAATTGCCTCAAAGCTCTTTCCCTTCAGCCCTCACGTATTACTGTATACGTGAAAGGTTCTCGAAATGCGCTCCTCGAACTTCTCGGCTCTTTTTATCCTCCTTTTTGAGTACGCACTTCTATATACATTTATTTCAATTTAGAAAATTTCGCTGTTTTTATAGACACATGTTTTTTTAATTGATCATGTATATAAAACGTAAATCATGGCTATCATAAGTAGTGAAGAAGGGGTTCTTCATTAAACTTATGATTTCATCATTTTGTCAAATGAGGTGTCAGTTAAAGACAACTAACTGCAATAAACCAGAAACTTCAATGAACCAAACGTTTTTATGCAAGGAGATGGTTGCTTTGCACACATTAGACGAAGAAAACATTCATGCACGATCCACTATACTTTACTGTTATAATGCTTTAGAGATATAGGAGATGGTTGCTTTGTATGCAAAAACTTTTTTAAACGCTAAACTTACTTTTAGTAAATGAGGTGTTTGTTAAAGAAAGTCTATGTAATGAAACGTATTGAAGTATGGCCCCTTTTTCAAGTCGCAGGGTGCAGCAATCAGCTGCATCCTGTTTCTTTTTCTTTCCGACTTTCATGTAGCTATGATAGGATAAGATTACCTAAACATTAACCAGGAAAGGATGTCAAAGATGAGCGATTGTATTTTTTGTAAAATTATTACTGGAGAGATCCCGAGTACAAAAGTATTTGAAAATGAACATGTACTTGCCTTTCTTGACATTAGTCAAGTAACGAAAGGTCATACATTGGTCATCCCAAAAGTACATAAAGAAAATGTTTATGAATTAACACCTGACATGGCAAAAAGTATTTTTGAAGTAGTGCCAGAAATTGCTCGTGCTCTAAAAAAGGCGTTCAATCCAATTGGCTTGAATACTATTAACAATAACGGTGAAGCTGCCGGACAGTCCGTTTTCCATTACCATCTTCATTTAATTCCACGCTACGGTGAAGGTGATGGATTCGGAGCCGTTTGGAAAACGCATACGAGTGAATACACACCTGAAGACTTGCAAGCTATGGCACAATCCATTTCAGAAAACATGGAAAATTAATCATAAAAAATTCACCTTGGAGCCTAACTCAATGGTGAATTTTTTATGATTTAAAGGAAATTTCAATCAAATCATGATTATTTCACTAAACATTCTTTTTTTTCTTTCAACTTGTAAACATTTTCTGATAGGATAGAAACAATCAAGTCCTTTCACACATACAAGGAGGAATAAATATGAAAAGAGCACGTAATTTTAATGCAGGTCCTGCTGCTTTACCCGAAGAAGTTTTAAAAAGAGCGCAATCTGAATGGTTAAATATCGACAACACAGGGATGTCGGTCATGGAATTAAGCCATCGCAGTGATACGTTTGAAACGATCCATAATCACGCCATTCAAACACTTAAAGAACTAATGGATATTCCAGAAAATTATGATGTTCTCTTCCTGCAAGGCGGTGCTAGCCTTCAATTCTCGATGATTCCAATGAACTTATTAAAAGCCGATAGTCAAGCGGACTACGTTCTAACTGGAAGTTGGTCGGAAAAGGCTTTACAAGAAGCGAAGAAAATCGGAACAACTAGAGTTGTAGCTTCTACAAAAGAGTCAAATTATACATTCATCCCGAAACTTTCTGATATCGTCTATAATCAAGATGCAGCTTATTTACATATCACTTCAAACAATACCATTTACGGAACGCAATGGAATGAATTTCCGGATTCAAAAAATGTTCCTTTAGTTGCGGATATGTCCAGCGATATTTTGAGTAAAAAAATAGATGTCAGCAAATTCGGTTTAATCTATGCCGGCGCGCAAAAAAACCTTGGTCCATCTGGTATTACCGTTGTCATCATTCGTAAAGACCTTATTTCTGATTCTTTGGCTGAAATTCCAACTATGTTGAATTACCATACACATCAAGCTAGCAATTCACTATATAATACGCCACCAACTTTAGCTATTTACCTCCTCTCACTTGTACTTGATTGGGCAAATGATTTAGGTGGTATTACCAAGATTGAAGAAATGAACGCGAAGAAAGCAGAATTACTTTATCATGCCATTGATTCAAGCGATGGATTTTATAAAGGACATGCCGAGCTGAACAGTCGTTCTTATATGAATGTTACCTTTACCCTTCCGAACAAAGAAATTGAGCAGGAATTTTTGCAAAAAGCGAAAGAAACTGGGTTTATCGGCTTGAACGGCCACAGATCTGTCGGTGGCTGCCGTGCATCCATTTATAATGCCGTTCCACTTGAACATTGCCAGGAGCTTGCTAATTTTATGAATACATTTAAAGATACTTACCAGCATCAAGAAAAAAACTCCTTCTAAAAAAAGGATAGTCATGATATACTATTTTAAACCTCTCGCAATAGGCAATAGTGCACTGTTGGGGAGAAACTTTAGACGAGATGAGAATAGGAGAGATGAGAAATGAATACGAAAGTACTAGTGTCCTTATCCTTATTAATGGGGTTAGGTGCTGTCCTGCATCTAGTTGTCCCTGGAATTGCTTTTGGAGTTAAGCCCGATATGATGCTAACTATGATGTTTTTAGCCATTATCTTATTTCCAGAAAAGAAAAATGTCTTTTTAGTAGCAGTAACAGCCGGAGTCATTTCCGGACTTACATCAACCTTCCCAGGTGGAGGTTTCATCCCGAACATTATCGATAAATTTATCACTGCCTTTCTATTTTATTTCATGTTTTTGGCTATTCGGAAATTCACTAAATCATTTATCAGCATTGGATTTCTAACGGCGATTGGAACCCTAATTTCCGGTACGGTATTCCTTGCTTCAGCTCATTACATTGTGGGTCTACCAGAAGCATTCCTTTTAATGTTTGCTGGAGCCGTACTTCCGGCAATCGTATTGAACGTAATCGCAGTTGCTATCATTTATCCAATTGTGACTGGGCTTGTCAAGCGATCAAACATTCCTGCAAATATATAATCTTAAACTTTTCAAAACACCGGATGTTTTTCCGGTGTTTTTTTAAAACCATCTATTATATGACAAGCTGGATTAGAATGCCAATTAGAAGGAAAGCGATACTTGCTATAGCTAAGATCAGTACTCTTTGTTTTATAGTTTTTTTGGGCGGAAACATGCCTGGTCTTTGTAAAATAACCAAATAAAAGAATGCCGCCATTAAAAACACGAGCGATAAAATAAAGAAAAACAAGACGCATCTCCTCCTTTTCGAAATCTTTTTGTCATGTATATGTCAAGCCTCTACTTTTTATGAATTCCCAATCTCTAAACTATTTTTATATATTGAAAAAAATAAAGATGTTTTAAAAAACATTTTTGTGATATAAAGAATATATAAATTAACTCTTTCACTAATAAGAAAATTATGATATTTTAATAAAAAGATTACCAACTATTATTTTCTTACCTAGCAGGTTTTTTTAACTATAAGGCGAAATCAATATAGAAGAAAAATGAGGTGATCATATGAAGGCAAAATCAGTCATTCTTGGAGTGATAACAGGAACTATTGTTGGTGCAGCAGCAGCTCTTCTCACCGCACCAAGTTCTGGAACAGAGCTTCGCAGCCGTGTGAAAGCAAATACAACTGAAATTTCTAACTCCATTAAAGAGTTGAAGATCCAGTTGATGAATTTAAAAGAAGATGCCATACACGCTTCGAAAATAAGCAAAGAGACCATCAAAGCTTTTATAGAAGATGTGAAAATATTGATTGAAGGCTGGAAAAAAGATATTGAACCAAATGCAGAAGAATTGTCAAAAAACATAAAAGAAATTGAGGCGACGATTCAAGAACTCGAAATGATTGCTTCTCCTAAAATTGAATCATGAATAACTAAAAAACAACTGCCGGCTTGCCTAATATTTTTTTTAGACAGAGTGTACATATTTCTTTAGTAAAAAACAGGTTTTTTTAACATTAAGCATTGCCGGCACTTTCACCTTTTCGTAGCAGCATAAGCTTATACAAAATTTTTATATGAAAAATTCTAAAAATTTCGCAAATTTAGCTTTATTAATCTTTACTTTATTGTCATAATAAAACTAGAGAATTCTGATAAGTAGGTGAGTGTATTCATGCAGGAAAAAAATTATACTATGAAAGATGCTATGATCTTCAGCCAAAGAATTGCTCAATTAAGTAAAGCACTTTGGAAGGCTGCAGAAAAGGATTGGCAACAATGGATTAAGCCCTTTGATTTAAACATTAACGAACATCACATCTTGTGGATTGCTTATCATTTAAACGGTGCCTCCATTTCAGATGTAGCTAAATTCGGAGTTATGCATGTTTCAACTGCATTTAACTTCTCCAAAAAGTTAGAGGAACGCGGCTTATTAAGTTTTTCAAAGAAAGAAAATGACAAACGTAATACGTATATTCAAATTACCTTAGAGGGTGAAAGCATTTTATTAGATTTAATGGAACAGTATGACCCCGCTAGCAATTCTGTTCTTTCAGGAACCCTTCCGATGCGAGAGCTCTATGGGAAATTCCCTGATATGATGGAGATGATGGCGATTATTCGAAATATTTATGGCGAGGATTTCATGGGGATATTTGAACGTTCATTTGATAGTATCAATCAAGAATTTACCGAAGAAGAAGGTAAAATTGCAAAAAAAAAGTCAGAGAAAGAAACTGAAGCTGTTTAATTCTTTGCAATTTTCTCCATATCCTTCATGAAAGAAACATATAATCCTTGCTTTAAACAAGCTTCAATAAGTTCTTTTACTGTTACTTTTAGAGTCAACTCCATTGTAAGGCGGTTAAAAAGCGGTTGAAAATGTATATACCCTTCCGCTTTTTCTATTTCATATTGCTTGCTCAATTTATCACATAGTCTCAAAATCTCATGAGCTTCTGTTTCCGAAAGATTTTTTTCAAAAAAGATCACATCCAATTCCGCTTTCGGGTTCCGAATAACGTTTAATAAGAGTGTTTGATGAAATTTCAGTCTATTAATTTCCCTCTCTAGGTCTCGCATTTCCTGCCTCCACCAATCTTGTTCAATTACCGCTTTTCTCCATTATACATGATTTCGTTTACTTCTCCACGATTGAAAACGCATACGGATTATTTCATGTAATATTCTATTGATTTTTTGGCTTAATCATCGTAAAGTATGGGAAGGATTTTATAAGAAAAGCATATAGGCCTTATCTTATTATCTATACTATCCCGCTTGTGGAGGCGAATTTTTTGAATAGCTGGAAGTCGATCAACTTGGATAGACAATTTGGGAATCAATTTATCTTATTTCTATCCATGATGACCACGTTATTTTCTTTTATTGTTATTTATTTAAGTATGAGCGCGTTTTTTCCTAATGTCTCCATGTCTGATGACTATGGCTGGGTGTTACTTTCTTCAGTGCTTCTCTTATATCCGATTCATAAACTAATGCACTACTGTCCATGTATTTTGGAATATCCAAAAATTAAACCGGCGTTGCATGTAAAATGGAGTGTTCTTCCACTTATTTCATTCAAGGTAGATGACCCCATTCCAAAACAACTGTACAGATTAACCTTACTCTTTCCTTTTCTTGTATTAACGAGCGTTTTTATCAGTGGCGCATACGCTTTCCCACATTACGCGCATTATTTTACCATACTGCTTTCCATTCACACCGGATTATGCGTTTCTGATTTTATTGCGCTCAAATGTATGGCCGGATCACCTGAACAAAGCTTCGTAGAAGAAACAGAGCAAGGTTATGATATTCTTATTTTTAAAGATTAATTAGGTAATTTAAAAATGATGAATACAAGGAGTTACAAAGTTTTAAGTATCTTTTTATGAAATTATTTGGTATCGTAATGATACATACTTGTTCTAGAGGGAGGGATTCAGGAGTGATAATAATCGTGTTTATCATCTTCTCGGCCTTAATTCTATATAATATTAACAGAATGACAAACTCATTATGTATCCAAAAAGAAATTCCTGAAGACCGCCAGACGAAAGTATTTCGGACTATTAATATCTTAATTACGATTTTACTATTGTCCTCGTATGTTGAAATATCCTTTACATAAGTAATGTATAGGCGGCGGTCAGAATAACCGTTATCGATCCTTGATACAGCAAAAAAGGCCACCCTCGAGTGCCTTCTGACCCGTAGGTAGCAAGTGTAAGGTCAGACATCAAAACGAAGCGGAAAAAGGTGAACCCATTAACGGTTCACCTTTTTTAGTATCCAATTTTATAACCATGAAGCTCCGATGATAATCAAAAGGATAAAAAGTACAACAATCAAAGCGAAACCTCCGCCGACTCCTCCAGACATTGTGTATCCTCCTCTCAATGGTACATACATTCAATCCCGTTTTCAGAAAACTGGTTGCTCTTTTTTTACAACCACCACTCTAACGGCTACGATATTCTATTCAGCTTAGCTTTAAGAAGCGTGGGCTTTTTGTGTTTTTAATTAGATGTGGTGTTTACCTGCAAAAAGAAGCACCAACGATGATCAATAAAATAAACAAAACCACCAACAAAGCAAACCCTCCGCCAAATGCATTGCCCATATATATTACCTCCTTTATATTGATCGACAGCCTTTTGTTTAAGTAGGTGCTGCCTAATCTGCATAGAACCGATATGAGTGAACGATCCTTATCCTTACATCATATGTATTGGTCATGTAGACGGATGGGCGTTTGCCTACTTTCTACAAATTAAGATGCAAATTTCGCACTTTAATTTTCGAAAAACTTCCAAATATGGTATAGTAAGATTTGTGGATTCACACAACAGCCACGAATCTAGATAACAGGAGTTGTTCTAAATGAAAAAATGGGCTTTATCCATAACGGTAATTGCAGGTCTTCTTGGACTAGCTGCTTGTAGCAATGGCGGCGATTCTGAAGCGGTGGCAACTTCCAAAGCTGGAGATATCACGAAAGTAGAACTTTATGATGTAATGAAAGAAAGGTACGGCGATGCAGTTTTACAAGAGCTCGTATACGAAAAGATTCTTTCAGATAAATATAAAGTAACCGATAAAGAGCTAGACAAAAAATTGGACGAGCTTAAGACACAACTAGGCGAAAACTATGAGATGGCACTTGCTCAGTCTGGTATGGATGAAGCTGCCTTGAAAGATTCTATTAAAGTTCAAATGCTTCAAGAAAAAGCAGCACTTGCTAGTGTTAAAGTAACTGAAAAAGAAGTGAAAGAATACTACGATCAACAAAAACCTGAAATTCACGCAAGACACATCCTTGTTGAAGATGAAGCGACTGCTAAAGAAATAAAAGAAAAGCTGAACAAAGGCGAAGACTTTGCTAAGTTAGCGAAAGAATCTTCAAAGGATACTGGAAGTGCCGAAAATGGCGGAGATCTTGGATGGTTTGGTCAAGGAGCAATGCTTCCTGAATTTGAAAACGCTGCTTATGCTTTGAAAAAAGATGAAATCAGCGAACCTGTTAAAAGCCAGTATGGTTACCATATCATTCAACTTCTAGATAAAAAAGAAAAAAAATCTTTTGAAGAGTCAAAGGCTGAGATAGAAAAAGAATTAAAACTTTCTAAACTTGATGCTGCTTCAGTTCAAAAAGCCCTTAATAAAGAAGTGAAAGATGCAGATGTAAAAGTCAGCGATAAAGATTTGAAAGACACATTTAAAACAGAAGAACCAGCAGAACCGGCTAAGAAATAAAACAGAAACACGTTTAAGAGTAAGAGCTGGATGTATACAAGCAACCTTCATATCAACTCCCAAATCTTAAGCAAACAAAAAGGCAGGTCTGATGACCTGCCTTTTCTAATGTTCCATTCCTGGCTGCTGCTCTTTTTCTCGGCCCTCTTGTTCTTCCTTCATTCTCTCTATATACTTCTGCCCTTCCTGTTCAATCCACTCTTGCTCTTTTTTTCGGTCCTGCCTCGCCGTATAAACACTCATCCAAGCACTGACTAAAATCCCTGCAAATATAAACCAGATCCATATCGGCATGCTCTTACTCCTCTCGGGGATCTTGTCCCACTCGTATTACTAATGAATATGCATGGAGTGAAGATATATGTCATATTTTTCATTGTAGATGTCCCATAACGAAAAAGTCAGACCTCCTATCTGCTATACATCATTGATATAACGTGAAGATGACACATTAGCGGTCTATAAAGTGTAAGCTCTGACCCATTTCTGATGAATACAAAAAAGCACCAATGCAAAATCTTCGCACGGTGCATGTATCATTATTCAGAAAATGTCGGTTTGTAAAATGAACGATTTTCAAGAGCAAATACTTTTTCAGTAAATTCGCCTGGTTTAGCCTTTTCAAGAGCACGGTTCATCATATTAATCTTCGCATCTAAGTTATCAATATAGTGAAGAACTTCTGCTTCACGAACTAGAGGTGGTTTGGCACTCCCCCACTCTGCTTTGCCATGATGGCTCAAGACAAGATGTTGTAGAATCATGATTTCTTCACTTTGGATATTCAATTCATCAGCGGCTTTGCCTATCTCATTGACCATAATCGTAATATGGCCTAGTAGATTGCCTTCAGTTGTATAAACAGTTGATACTGGACCTGATAGCTCTTTCACTTTACCAAGATCATGCAGAATAATTCCTGCATATAAAAGGTCTTTATCAAGTGTTGGATATAAAGCAGTGATCCCTTTCGCTAGGTCAAGCATGGAAACCACATGATAAGCAAGTCCTGAATAAAATTCATGATGGTTTTTTGTTGCAGCCGGGAATGTTAAGAAATCACTTTGGTATTTTTTCAGCAAATGACGTGTGACTCTTTGGATATTCGGATTTTTCATTTCAAAAATATATTGCGTGATTTTCCCCATCATTTCATCTTGGCTCAATGGAGCTATTTGAATAAGATCTGCAGGTGTCACACCATCCTGTTCAGTCGTCAAACGGATATTCCGAATCTTCAATTGGCTGCGTCCTCGGAAATTCTGAACCTCTCCTAGCACTTTGACCGTTTTTTCACCTGAAAAATTACGCTCATCATCTTCAGAAACATCCCATAGCTTTGCTTCTATTTCTCCTGTTTTATCAGAAAGGATCAGTGTCAGAAAGGGCTTGCCATTACTAGCCACTGCCTTGGTACTGCTTTTTATATACATATATGTATCCATTGACTCACCAACACCGAAGTGAATGATGCCTTTTTGCATGTGTATATACCCCCGTTCTAAGTTAAGTATCAATAGTATACCATATCGCGCAATAGTACGGTTTCACCTTATTCGATTTTCACAAAAAACAGCATGTCTATTATTTGTTCATAAAGAGGCACCCAATAGGATTAGATAAAGTGAAACTTCAATCAGTGGGGGTTTTACTGCCCGTTAATGCGGGATAAATAGGTCAAGCTTCCTTGTGAAAAATGGTTGAGCAGATGTTCATGGCATGTAAAGAAAATAATTTGCCTTTGTTCAGATATTTTTGCTAATAAAGCAATCGTGTTTCCTGTTCGTTTACTGTCAAAATTCACGAAGCTATCATCAATGATAAGCGGAAAAGGATCCTCCTTGAATGTGTGGTCCGCCAGCGCAAGGCGAATCGCTACGTATATTTGTTCGGCAGTGCCACGACTCACTTCATTGACATCAAACATCAGATGATCAGAGCGCTGGACAGTGAATCCTTCCGTATCATGATTCAGGAAAATTCGGCTATACTGTCCATCCGTTAAATAGGAAAAATACTCTTCTGCTTTGTTTATAACACTAGGGAGACGTTCTTTTTTGAACGTATCAATCGTTTGATTCAGCAAACTTCGTGCAACAGCATATTTGGCCCAGTCTTTGGCATCTTCGTTAAACACTTGGCGCGCTTCATGAAATTGATGCATTCTATCATCATATAATCCACCCTCTTCAAGCTGTTTAATTCTATGTTTCCAATCCGATTGTTTCTCTAGCAGCGTCGATTGTCTACTAGTGATTTCATTTCGGATTGCTTCCAGATTTTCAATCGTATACTTACTAATATCCATTCCCATATACTCAGTTAGCTGTTTCCCTTGTAAACGTGACTGCTCCAGTTGCATGACGACAAGCTTCAGTTGGCTAAGAAGCTGTAGTCTTTCTTCAGCCCGTAATGCTTTTTCGCGAAAATCATCTTCATCCGCCACATTCGCTTTGTTGTACAATTCTTGGATTTGCCCGATGACATAATCCTTTTCAGATTTGTGATTCTCAAGTTCAACCATTGTCTTCGTTTCTTCCTCAACATGCTGTTTCAGTTGAATTTTCTTTTCGAACAAATCATTTAATGCCCTTTTTAAAATAGTAAGAGCTTCCTGCCAAGTACCCGGATATTCCCCCAGCTCCCCTGTATAATAAAACAACGTTTTCTTCCTATTTTGTATTTCACTATGAATATACTCATTGTTTTTACGAATCACATTTCTTTCTTCTACTTTCACTTTTAATTTTTCAAGCAAGCCAAAGACTTCCTCTAGGTCATGCTCGATCGCTTCATCTGGGATACCCCATATCTTAACAATAGTCATCGCTTCCGCCTGAACTGTTTTCCATGATGATTCCCAAGTTTCAAAATCGTGAATCACATCATCAAATGCTTGTTCCCGTTCTTCCTTCTTAAATGCTTCATTGGCTATTAATCTTTCTAGTTCACGATCTTGTTCAAGTAAACGCAAAGCTGGATCTGACTCATATTCCATTGAACGAGTTTGAGATTCTTCCTTCTCAATGGACGCCCTCTTTTCTTTAGCCTCAGAAAGTCTCCGTATATCATCGGCTAACGTGTGTTTCTCCTTAAAAAAGAAGAAACCGATCCAAATAGCAACCAGCGCAACTACAAAGAAAAACGTAAGTATTGTCTGCTTAGTCAAAATCGAATAGAACGATAGGCCTAATAGAATCAAGCTAATGAAAGAAAAAATACCACGTTTTTTACTAAGTTGATCCCGCTCTTTTTTTTCCTGTACCTTATAGTTCCGCTCCAAGTCCGCAATTTGTTCATCCAGCATTTCTTTTTTCACTATATGATACTGTTTATTTTGCCTTTGATCTTTTGCTGTTTCGAGCTTTAGCCTCTGCTCCTTTGGCAAGCGTCTACAGTTTAGTTCTTCAAGCCTCAGTTCAGACTGTTCTAACCGTCCCTTTACTAGTTTATACCGCTCATCAAGCTGCTCTTTTTCATTACGTAACACTCGTTTTTTTTGAGCAAGCGTTCTTATTTTCTCCTTCATAAAAGTGCTGAAATCTAGCTGTAGGATTGCTTCTACATGGTTTTTAAAGGACAAATCATCCTTAAGATTGTCGATTTCCTTACTTACTAGTTCTAAAGCTTTGTCCTCTTTATGTTTATCAAGCTCCAATTGTTCAAGTAGTGCAGAACTCTCGATAGCTGTTTCGATACTTTCCTTATGTTCTTCTAAAAAAGGTGAAAGGGCCATCTTTTCCTTTCCGGTCATCAGTTCTTGATACTGTTGTTGAAGTGAGACTTGCTTGGCCTCATGCTGAATAAGAAGAGAGTTTAGCTGTTCCAGCCGTTTTAAACCGTCAATCGGAAAAACTTGATCACCTAACCGGTCCAGTCTCGATTGGAGGACAGTCTGTTCTTTTGTAAGCGGCTTGATTCGAAGATATTCCCCTGTATAAAATAGCTGTTCTTCGTTAACTTGAAATTGTTGCTTTAGCTCTTCAAGTTTTTCACCAATTTCTTTTAACCCATTTTGAAGTTCGTTATAGTTCAGCTGATCATCACCTGAATGTTTCATATTTTGTTGAAGCACTTTCAACTGCTTCATTTGACTATTTAGTAACGGTTTCTGTCCAGAAGGTTTAAACCGTAGATCCAGCTCTTTTTGCAAACTCCCTTCTGCATCCAAAATCCTATCATTGCCAACTAAACCAGCCGAAAGTAAATATTTGCCAATTTCTCCTTCTCCCAGCATATGAAGCCCTTGTAGACCTTGTAGGTCAAAGGAAAAAATTGATTGATAATAGGCCTTATCCATGCCATGTAGGATATTGTTAAGTATTTCTTCTCCAGCAACTTCACCATTTTCAAAAGTGACAGATACATCCCCCGTTGCTTTTCCTTTTACCCGTTCAATTCTTATCTCGCCATATTGCTTTGTTGCAACAATAAGAAGCCCACCATATTTAGCGTGCATTTTCGGTTCATACCGTAACTCGTTTTGTACTTTGGTTGGAAAGCCAAATAATATACTATGGATAAACGACATGATTGTCGATTTGCCTGCTTCATTTTTCCCGAAAAACACATGCAATTCAGTCAAATTTGTAAACCGTTCATTTTCCATTTTTCCATACCCATATACGTATATCTCTCTTATTCTCAAACCACTCTCCCCCCTTAATGCAGCATTTGCAAAAGCATCCGTTTGGCGTCTTTTAGAATTTGTTCTTGCTCCTCTTCCGTCAAAGAATCAAGCCATTTCTTAGCAATCCCATGCCGATATAGAGGCTGTAGGGCTTCTTCAAATTCTGTAAAACGTTCTACCTTTGAAAGGAGCTCTGATGTAAACGGAGTGTCCTGTAAAACAGCTGGCATCGTGTCCTTGTGAACTGTCATCCGATATGGCCACACATTCCATTCCTCATGCTCTGACTGCTCTTGTAAAATAGAGAGAATGTCTGCTAGAAATTCTTCACTACATACATTAGGATGATGAACATTTCTACCATCTATTATAAGCTCAAGTAAATATTTTTCTGTAAAAGTATGATACTTTGTTAACCTATTCTTGCATTCAGTAAGGATCGAATCGAATGTACTTGTTTCAGGAATCACTACAGTCGCTGTATCCCAAATCATTTCTGCCGTTCGAATAAATCTGTGTTTCCAATCAACACCATTCAGCTCGATGATATAGCAGCCCTTTTCTCCACTTTCCTTGCGATTCCTTCCCTGAATATTTCCTGGGTAAATAGCGAGTGGTTGCTCAGCGACAATTTGCCTTTTATGAATATGACCAAGCGCCCAATAATCGAAATTCTTCTCCGTTAAATCTCGTAAGGAGAACGGAGCATAAGGGCTATGAGTTGTAAAGCCTTCTAAATTTCCGTGTAGAAGTCCAATATGATAATCGGCTCCCTCTATTTTTACATATGTATCGATCATTTTCTCAGTTACATGTCGCTTCGGATAGCTGAATCCATAAAGATGAACTAGCGTACCATCACTTTTGTGAAACGACTTCATTTCCGCTTTTTCCGAAAATACATGAACATTATCAGGAAAATCCACATGTATCCATGACCCGCTCAAATGATCGTGATTACCGTGAATGATATATACAGGAACCCCAGCAGCCTTCAATCGCTCCATTTCCCTTCGAAACCTCACTTGAGTTCGTAAGCTTCTATTTTCACCGTCATATAAGTCACCCGATAAAAGCAGAAAGTCTACCTTCTGGTGAATGGCCGTATCAATGATGCTGCGAAACGCCTTAAACGGACTTTCCCGTAACTCGTCTGCCCATGCTTGAGGCACAGATTTTAGTCCCGTAAACGGACTGTCCAAATGCAAATCTGCCGCATGTAAAAAAACAATCGGTCTCATACCCAAACCTCGATTCCGTTTTGATTCTTGTCTCTAGTTTATCCTAATTGTAGCACAAACAGAACACACTTTCCCATTTTTATCATTCATGAGAAAGAAAAGTCTCTCTCCTAACAAAAATGTTTATGTGACGAGAACGGACATAATAGACAGTGCATAGAGTATGAGGACGACAAAAAGGTCAGACCCCATATCTACTATTTACTGTTTATATGAAGTGAAGAGACTATAAACAGTGTATAGAGTATGAGGTCAGACTCTTAATTTTTCTTTGATAATTGTAAGGCGTTTTTAATGCTTTTTAAAGATTTTGAGCTTCCGTACATCAAGACGCCACCACGATAGATTCTAGCTCCAACAATACCTAACAGGATAATTGTCGCAATTAATAAGCCAATACTTATGGCGATTTCCCAGAAAGGAACATTAAGCATGCCAACGCGTAAAAACATGATCATCGGACTGAAAAATGGAATAAATGATGTGATCGTAATATAACTAGCTGAAGGATTGCCAAGGCCAAACATCGCAATCAGGAAAGCAATGACAACAAGCATCGTCATCGGTGAAATCATTTGCTGTACATCTTCTATTTTACTGACGACGGAGCCAAGACATGCGGCAAGTGTCGCATACAACAGATAACCAAGCATCGCGAATATGATCGCATAAATAATAGTCGATATATTCGTGTTACCAAAACCAAAAATCGCGAAGAATCCTTCATTCATATCGGTCAAATTTCGTTTAATCGAGACATACCCCACTCCGAAAAATAAGATCATTTGGGTAAGGCTAAGCAAGGCAACACCTAATATTTTCGCAAACATCTGAGTAATGGGCGAGACACTTGAAATCAAAATTTCCATCACTCGTGATGTTTTTTCTGTGGCCACTTCCATCGCAATCATCGTTGCGTACATTAACACACCAAAATAAATAACGAACAAAAGCACATAAACGAGACCTCGAGCTTGATTTAAGTCTTCCTCTGATTTTGCATTTTCTGCAAGAGCAATCGTTTCATAGGCTGGAGGTGTATTCAATTGTACGATTTGCTGATCCGTCAAGCTCAATTCGCTTGCTGTACGTTTACTTTTCAATTGAGAAAGTGCTAGAAATAAATCATCGCTAATCATTGAATCTGATATTTGATTGGCTTTATACGTTCCTTTTAAGCCATTGTCCACGTCTTTTTCAAGAAGTAAATAGCCGCTGATTTCTTCGTCTATTACCTTTTTCTCTGCATTTTCTTCATCTTGAGAAGCGATAATCGTAATTTCGTCGTTCACGACGGCTACTTCAGCTTTATAGCCATCAAATAAATGCTCTCCCGTTTGATCGATGATGGCAACCTGCTCTCTGTCATCACTTCCGAATGTCTTCAAAATATTCGTCATGTTAGAAAGAATAAGAACTAAGGCCATCATAATGACTGTAGTAATGATGAAAGATTTCGATTTTAATTTTGATAAATAGGTATGCGAAAGCACAATCCAAAATTTATTCATAGGCTGCACCCACTTTTTCGATAAAGATATCTGTCAATGACGGCTCTTCCAATTCAAATTTCCGGACAAACCCTCTTGGTACAAGATCACGAATGATATCAGCAGCAACATCCTCACCCGTCACCTGTAGAATCTTCCCTTCCATCGTTGTCTTGACTTTCGTTACACCAGGATAAGCATCCAAGAAAGATAGATCAAAATCGGCTCGAATCGACACATTCTTTTTCCCAAATGAACGCTTAATTTCTTTCAGTTTACCTTCAACTACAGGTGATCCCTTATGCATAATGCAAAGATGCTCACACATTTCTTCAACATGCTCCATACGATGGCTCGAGAAAACGATCGTCGTGCCACTATCTCGCAAATCGATGACCGCCTCTTTCAACATCTCCACATTCACCGGATCTAGCCCGCTAAATGGTTCATCAAGAATAAGCAATTCCGGTTTGTGAATCATGGAAGCAATCAACTGAATTTTTTGCTGATTTCCTTTAGATAGTTCTTCAACACGCTTATCGATATATTCTGGAACCTTAAAGCGGTCAAGCCAATATTCTAGCTCCTTCAAAGCCTTTCCTTTGTTCATTCCTCTTAATCTTGCCAGATAAACAATCTGATCACGTACCTTTAGCTTCGGGTAGAGACCACGTTCCTCAGGAAGATAGCCGATTAAAGAGCTGCTCGCATAATCTATCTTCTTTCCATTCCAAACAATTTCCCCTTCTGTTGGGTCAAGAAGACCAAGAATCATCCGAAACGTCGTTGTTTTACCAGCACCGTTGCCACCTAAAAAACCAAACATTTCTTTCTCAGGAATTGTGAAATTAAGATTATTGACAGCAGTAAATTCCCCAAACTTTTTTGTGACTCCTTTAATTTGTAAAGCCAACAGATTCCCCCCTATAAAGTAACACTTCCATCAGTAGTTTTTTTATCCGCACCTATTTTCTCACAATAAAATGAATGTAAGCTATTATTGCCAATTAAAATGGGATAAAGCACCATTCCCCTTTCATCTTAACGGAATTCCTATCCATGTACAACACGCAAATCCTAATATTAATGGTATAATCCTTAAATAAAACTGAAAATTAAAAATGTTCAGTGTGTATCATTCTAGAGTAAAAGGAGAGTTTTACATGAGCAGAACCTATAAGTTGACAGTCTTTGAAACTACTGGGGAAAAATTGTTAGATGAGGCTTTTACAGCTGAAAATGATAACTTGGCAAAAGAAATAGGTCAGCAATTATTAATTGAAAAAAACTTTGAACACAAAACACACCGTTGCACTTCTTCCGCAGGTAAACTTCTTCTCTTTCACCGTTAAAAAGAAAAACGTCAACAAAAGCTGGTGCATGAACCACATCGGCTTTTGAATACAAACAATTGGGCGTTCAGACCACTTTTCATGGGGAACCATAATCACTGCTGCTTCAAACATCATTCATGCATTCTCTAAATCAAAAGATGACATCTATCCACCACCGCTTTTATTAAGGCTAAATTCTCCATGGTTCTATTCTCTTTCTTTTTCTTAAATCCTTTAATTCATAATGTTTTCTAAGAGGGAATAAAGGAAAGAATAAAAGAAAAAGTCTAATTAGGGGGATATGCATGTTAATAGGTCATGATGCCGCAAGCTATTGCACGAGTGAATACGATCTTTTAAAAAAAGTGATTGTCTGTGAACCACAATATATGGAAATCCGCGAAGTGATCAACGAAACTCAAAAGCGATTCAAAAATGAAAATATTAATCGAAAACTGGCAATGCAGCAACATGAGCAATTTATTGAACGATTAAAAGAATTAGACGTGAAAGTATGTAAACTTCCCGCTCTTGAAGCATTTCCTGAACAAGTTTTCACACGTGACATCGGGTTCACCATTGGAAAAACTGTATTTGTTGCCGAAATGGCGACTCATTTGCGACATGGTGAGGACAAGGTATTAAAGTCTTGGCTTATCGAGGAACATCTGCCATTTTACGACTTAACAAAGGAGCATATTGAAGGTGGAGATGTATTGATTGACAGAAAATCGATTTACATTGGTGTCAGTTCTCGAACCCATGAAAAGTCTATCCGACAACTGCAAAGTCTCCTTCCGCATTTTGAAATCATTTCCATGCCTTTTCAGGAAAAATTCCTGCACCTAGATTGTGTATTCAATATCCTTTCGCCGACCGAAGCACTGATTTTCCCAGAAGCATTTGAACAAAGGGAAATCGATATGCTTCGTTCACGTTTTGATCTGATTGAAATTAATGACGAAGAACAATTTACATTAGGTACAAACGTGCTTTCAATAGGTAGAAAAAAAGTCTTCAGTCTTCCTTGCAATAAGATGGTGAATAATCAGCTCCGTATGAGAGGGTACGAATTAATTGAAGTAGACATTTCCGAAATTATTAAATCAGGTGGTTCATTTAGATGCTGCACAATGCCACTTGTACGGGAATAGATATTTTTGCGTTTTGATGCATAAATCTTGGATTTGACACATATTTGCTATTTCCACAAAATCCCGGATAGTTATTAACATAAATCACCAAAAGAACCCTACACCATTTCTATCATGGTGTAGGGTTCTTCTTCGATTATTTTTGTATAACCCCGAACAGTTCTTCAAGAATCTCTATTTTCTTCTCTGTATAGTGTTCAAAATTGTCATTGTATGACTTAGGATCCTTCGGGTTTGCAAAATGAGTAATCTTCCCTGTGACTGGGTCAAGGAACTTACTTGCCGCCCCACAGCCAAGCCCGATAATGGTTTGCTGTTCTTCCATGATCATGATGTTATACAAGCTTTCTTGACCTGGGAAGGAATAACCGACATTTTCAAGGTTGCCAAGAATATTCTTCTGGCGATATAAGTAATATGGCGTGTACCCATGCTTTTCTGTCCAGCTTTCGGCCGTTCGCATCATTTTCTCAGCTTCCTCACGTGAAGCTACTTGATACTTTTGCTTATTGCGTGTCATTTCCGAAGCACGTTTGAACGATAACGTGTGCACAGTCAGTGATTCGGGCAGTAGCTTTTCCGTCTCATCCAAGGTTACCTGGAATTCAGGTAGCTCCTCTCCAGGCAAGCCAATAATTAAATCCATATTAATATTATTCATGCCCATTTTTCTTGAAAGATGGAACTTCGTAATCGTTTCTTCAACCGTATGATGGCGCCCGATTGCCTTCAGCGTCTCTTGAATATACGATTGCGGATTCACACTAATGCGGTCAATGTTCCACTTTTTCAATACTTCGAGCTTTTCTGGTGTAATCGTATCAGGACGCCCTGCTTCAACTGTTATTTCACGAACCTTTTCAACATCCGGGAAACTTGCATACATTTCTTCGTACAGCATATCCATTTCTTCCGCAGTAATACTTGTTGGTGTGCCACCACCATAATAAATCGTGGTGATTTTGACATCATGTTCCTTCATCCAACGGCCCATTTCTTTAATTTCATAATGAAGACCGCCAAGAAATGAAGTCACAGAACCTTGTCTACCATTAATCGCATAGGCAGGGAACGTACAATATGCACATTTTGTTGGACAAAATGGAATCCCAATATAGATGCTCACTTCTTTTTTCAATTCGTATAAGTCCGGTATAGCTGCCAATTGACGATCGACGATACGCTGCATTAGATCAATTTTCTCATCAGAAATTAAATAATCTTCACGGAGTTCAGCATGTGCTTGTTCTTTCGATAGCCCTTGCTGAAGCTTTTGATGGAGGAGTTTTGTGGGACGAATTCCTGTTAAGATACCCCATTTCTGTGTGATGCCTGTGATCTTCTGAAGCACATCCAAATACACATGGGAAACAACTCGCTTCACTTGTTTAAACTGCTCTTTATCTGTTTTTGCTGGAATCAGCTCTTGCTCATAACCAGCTGTATAGTTTTTTTGCGTAGCTTTTATCAGAAGTGCTGCGGTCACGATAATTTTATCGGTTACTTCATACTGAAGTGTCACCTCAAAATCAGCATCACTAGCCTCGCCAAAAACAATTTCCGTTTCTTCATAAAATAAGTTCGCAATATTTCGAAGCGGACGTTCAAAACGCTCATCATGTAATCCCTTTATTTCAATTTGCAAAATGATCACCTGTTTAATTTTATTTCGTAAATATCCTTCTCATTTTACAGAATTGGACTAGTTCGGTCAATGTTAACAACAACCAAAGCAATTTGCTAGTGACTAATCCATCGTTTCATCTGAATATTTAGAAGCGATACTTTTCCGACCTTTTATAAAGAATTTCGGCCGATAACTGAACGGCAGGTAAACGAAAGCTTTGTTAAAAGGTATACATATCTTACTTTTTTTCTGGATAACCGTTTTCAAACGTTATTAAATAAAAAACTCTGGAGATGAACTCATCCCCAGAGTTTTTTTACACAATTGTAAATAGAATTACTTATTTAACAGCTTCTTTTAATTCCTTACCTGGTTTAAATGCGGGAACTTTGGAAGCAGCGATTTGAATTTCTTCACCTGTTTGTGGATTTCTACCTGTACGAGCTGCTCTGTCGCGCACTTCAAATGTGCCAAATCCAACTAATTGGATTTTTTCTTCTTTAGAAAGCGTAGTAGAGATCGTTTCAATCAACGCATCTACCGCTTTTTTAGCATCTTCTTTTGTTAATTCTGCTTGTGCTGCTACAGCACTGACTAATTCAGTTTTGTTCATAGTCTTACACCTCGTCCTTTATTCTTAAATAGTATGTAGAAATGAAACCATAACATATTATCTCTATATCTGTCACCTAGTAAGGCTAAGAAAAGGCAAACTAAATTCCTGTAACTATTGTTAAGTTGAAAATTACAGTATTTTTTGTTTGTTGTTGCGATTGATTTCGTATATCTTGTGTATTGATTAAAATTTGAACAGTAGTTCTCTCTATCAGTCTGTCCAAAAACATTGGATAGTATAAGTATACTTAACTTATAATGATTAGATCATGTCAGAAAAACATAAATAAATCAACAAAAAACACATGGCTAACTGCAAAACCATGTGTTTTTTGTTGATTTGTTAGTATAGAAAGATAATAAAATTAAGATTCGCAGCCCTCACACTGAAAAATTTGTTTTTCTGCGTCTAATACTTTTAATAACTGTCCAATCACCACATCTTCATCCTCAGTAAATTCCAAGTCGACGATTCTTTCGTGGATCAATGCTTTCGCCTGTTCTTCTGTTTCGGCTACTTGACTAAATTCACCTTTTTTCTGAGTGGAAAGCACTTCATACTCAAAAAGATACCGTTGTTTCATCGTATCACTCCTATCCTCTTGTTAATCTTCTATTATAATGATTAACTTCGAGAAAGAAGAATGATCTGCTCTATAAAAATGAAATTACCCATCATTTTTACCTATATAGCTTTTGTTAGGTTTGTTGAAAGGAAACTAGAAATTATTCTTTTTTAATTATTTCAACATGTTCATCCTTGTTAAAAATTCAATATCATACTGCTTTCTAAAAAACTCCTTCAGCATATACGCCACGCCATGTTCATCATTCGTACGAGTTACCCATGCAGCAGCAAGCTTCACATCATTTGGAGCATTGCCCATAGCAACTCCAAGGCCTGATTCTGAAATCATTTCGAAGTCATCCTCATCATCACCAATTGCGACAATTTCATTTCTTTTAACGCCTAAATAGTCCGCTAAATAAAGAATCCCATTCCATTTAGAAACACCTTTTGGAACAATCGTAATTTTTTGATAATGTTTTTCGATTACTTCCACTTCGGGGAATAGCTCTTTAAATAAGATTAACAAATCAGCTTGATCTTTACGACTTTTAAAAATCACATCGATTTTCACTGGTGAAAACGGCTGTTCGTTTAACTCTTCGCTTAAAACATCTACAAAGTTCTGCGAATATACACTTGGCTCATTATTGTAGATGATCGTTTTTCCTAGCAAATTTTCAGGAAGATTCATTCGATTGCCAATCAAGGATTTTTCCCGGATTAATTGAATCTGACATTCAGTTTTTTCAAGCATCTGAACCATTTCAAGTGTTAATTCTTCACTCATTCTTTTTATAAAAATTGGTTTCTCAATCGTTGAACCGACAAAGGCTCCTTGATGAGCAATCAGCATCGGATTAATTTTCAACGCTTTCGCTACTTTTTTTGCTGAGAGATAATTTCTTGACGTTACAAGGGCTACATTCACACCTTTTTGATGTACATATTCAATAGCTTCCCTCGTGGATTTATGTAAACGGCCATTCGATTGAAGCAATGTCCCATCAATATTCACGGCAAGTAAGCGATACACCATGTTGACCACCCCTCCTATTCCAATTTATGAAGGATAAATTGGCGGTAGAACATATGGATAGCAAGAATTTTTCCATTTTGATTTCGGGTTCACTTACAAGTTGCCAGACAGGAGAAAGCTAACTAAATCACATGGCCTATTAGAAAAAAAAGTGAAACTTCCATCAGTTTTTCTCATCCCCCACTAATGTCCCGTTCTACTTTCGCTAAAAATGAAATAAAAAAACATGATCATTTAAAAATGGCCATGTTTTTTTATTTGTTTAATTGCACCTTGATATGAGTCCGTTACGAATTAACAAAGTGAACGATTATTGTTGTGGAGAACCGTAAAGATCTTCTAGCGGTTTCATGATAATTTTGTTTAAATCAGCAATTGCCATGCTCATTCGTTGTTCGGCTTCCATCAGTCTTGAAATGGCTTCATGTTGTTGAACTAATGCCACCGTTTTTTGCGCTTGTTCGACTTCTTCTGGCGTGATTTCTTGTCCAGTCATTTGCTTTTGTTGTAAGTTCATCTGCATATTACGGAAGTTCTCGAACATCCCTTTAGCAGATTCATCACTGTTTACTTGATCAAATAGGCTTTTTAGCTCCTTGTATTCATTGCTCTCACGGATTGCTTTTTCTAAATCATATGCTGAATCATATAGATTACTCATTCATATTCCCCCATTCATGGATTTCTCTTCTCCACTATACCAAATCTAAACTGAAAATCACACATATTCCCCCATAAAGTGAAACTTCAATTCAGTGGGGTGCTCTTCCCCACCTACGATTCCTCTATGCCTTAAGGTGGGGATTTTGACTTTCCGTTAATGCGGGACAAAAACAGCAATTAATCCCTGAACGATCCCGATAATTCCTCCTAATAAAGCACCTAAATACGTAATCATCGATAGTTCTTTTTTTGCAATCGATAAAACAATTTTTTCAAGATGCTCCATTGGGAAACCTGCAACTTGTTCTTCAACTATTTTTGCGATTTGTAGCTTTGCAATTAATGGTGTAATATGCTTGCTTAAATAGCCAATACCATGGTCAAGCACAGCTGGAACCATTTTTTCTATAATTAGCTCTTCCATATTACTTGTGATCTCTTTAAGCGGTTTATTCATTATTTCTTCAATGGCGAGTAACTCTGCCGTTTTTTCTAATAGCAATGCTTTGATTTTTTCATTACCGAACATATCCTCGACTTTACTAAACTCCCATTGCTTCACTTTGCTCCATTCGCCAACCATTAGAATGGTGATCAATTCTGCCGTTTTCTTTTGCTCAAGAAATTTGATTAGTTCTGGCTGCACCTTATCAACAAGTTTTCCATTGCCAACGAACATTTGGATCATATTGCCGAACATGCCTCTGTTTTTAAAGAAGTCGTTAACCATAAACTCTAGTCGTGCTTTTCCTTCCTCACTAATAAAGTATTCTTTTCCTTTCTGCAATATGTACGTGGAGAGTGTCGGAATTGTTTCTGAAACTTTTTCTTTGATTTTGGGAGGCAATACCTCATCCAAGGTTTGATGGCGATATTCGGTAAGCCAGTTATCATATTTATTCAAAACAAATTCTTTGGCATAGTTTTCTAATTTTTCTCCAGGTTGATGTACTCCGAATTGAGTGAACATTGCATCCAAACTTTTTTCAGTTGTTATGACTTTTTTTACTTCTCCTTGTATCCATTCATTCATATCCTTTTTAAAGGAAGCGTTCATAATCTTATTCTGAATGCTTTTAGGTGTAAGTAAATGATCAACTACGACTTTTCCAAGCTGTGTAGCCAATTCCTCTTGGCGTTTAGGCAATAGACCTGGTGTAAAGGGAAGGCGTTTTCCAAATAAATAAACAGCCTTGTAGGGATGAAAAAGCATCTTAATCGCTAAATAATTGGTCGATCCTCCTATGATGGCTCCAATCAAGACCATAAAGATGATGGTTAATAGTAAATTCATGAAGTTTCTCCTTTTATTCGGGTTTAACAAATCGTCAGCGGGAAAGACATCGCTGATGGAAGTTACAAATATTAACGGGCTGTTTGCACACATTCTTTATTCATTAATCATACAATAACCCAGAATAGCAAAATCGCCTAAAATAGGTGGTATGACTTATCTAAACCGAGCGTAAACGGGGAATGACAATGAAGGTATTATACGACAACGTTTCAATAATTGCAGATAAAAGTACTGCGGGTCGTACTCCCACTATTTATGTCCCTCCATTTCTTTTAAAAAAGTGGCAGCTAACAGACTCCACCCGTATCTCATTACAAGTAGGTTCCAAACAAATAGATGTGTTCGTAAGGATCCATCAAGATCATTTAGCACAACTTAAGATTCCCGAAAATGTACTTCAGTTTCTAGCACTTCCTAACCGTTCATTCTCTGTACAAATAGGCTTTTGTCCGATAAATTCCAAGCTTTCAATTGGACCTATTCTAGCACTTCTCACCCATCATACACCAAGTGAAACGAATGGATTTGGAGATATGGAAATTTTTTTTAGAGAATTGTACAGGTTTTGTTGCATGAATGGATTTCTTTTTTTCATCATTCCCCTGCAAACTCTTGAAAAATCAAAGGAATTAACAGGTTACCTTCCAATTGATGAAGGTTGGGAACGGATGTCTGTGCCCATTCCCGATGTTGTATATAACCGAATCCATTCAAGAAAATTGGAAAACACAGAATTATTCATTCGTTTCCGTACATTATTGAAAGAAGCTTCTATTCCCTTTTTCAATGGAAGTTTTCTGTCTAAATGGGAAACTCATGAACTACTATTGACTGAAGATTCACTTGATCCATACTTGCCTGAAACCATCCTGCTCCAGTCAGAAGCAGACTTTGTCACTTTTTTGCAAAATCATACAGAAGTATTTGTAAAGCCTGTATTTGGAAGTCAAGGTCGCAATATTTGTAAGCTATCACGGGTTTTTGAAGGATGGGTCCTAGAGCATTCAAGCAATATACAGGATACTCATCTAATCGAAACCGAGGAACGCCTTTATCAAATCCTAATGAAAAATACAAAAAAGCGTTCCTATATCGTCCAAAGAGGCATCCCATTACTCGATATTAATGGGCATAAAACTGATTTTCGAGTGCTACTTAATAAAAGTAAAAAGCAAGAATGGACGATCACATCCATTGTTGCAAGGCTTGGTAATGCCGGACATATTGTTTCAAATCTCGCTCAAGGAGGCGAAATGAAAAATGCTGCTGCATTTCTCTCCTCTGTTTTCGAACGACCAGAAGCGATTCGGATTTATAAAAGCTTATCCAGCCTTGCATTAAACGTTGCCAAAACAGTTGAAAGCAAGCGAGAGGATTTATTCGGGGAGCTCGGTATTGATTTGGCACTTGACTCAGACAATCAGCCTTGGATTCTTGAAGTGAACTCAAAACCTTCGAAGAAATTTCATACAGACTCTGATAAAATTCGTCCCTCTGTGAAACGCATCGTTGAATATATGAACACTTTGTATGTAAGTAAGGCGCCTTAAATCTAATCATGGCCAATGGAAAGGAGCGGGAACTATGGTTTCCCTAGGCATCATGTTATCCGATTTATCAAAGGAACAGCGTTATAGTACTGAAATTGCAAAAAGAGCAAGTAAAAGTGGGTGGAAGGTATTTCGGTTCAAGTCTTCCGGTATTGACACGGAAGCTAAAACAATACAAGGTGAATCGTACAATCCGGTAACTAATCTTTGGGATGTAAAAAAGTTTACGATCCCAACATTTATCTATGACCGTAGCTTTCATGGATTAACTAGAGACGACCAAAAAGTTCGAAATAAAATAACTTGGCTAAAAGGGCAGGCTCAATTTCTCGGTCATGGCCTCCCTAGTAAATGGGAAATTTATACTAAACTTAAGGATTTGCCACTGCTCCAAGCTTATATCCCCGTAACAGCACAGGCAACAGATGCAAAAACCGTTTGGAATCATCTTCATGAATATGAACAGATTCTTCTAAAACCATCATTCGGCTCGAGAGGAATCGGAATTTATCTTTTATCTAAGGTTGAAGATGGAACCGTCGTAACGATGACAAAACATGAAAAACGATATGAAAGACACTTTAAATCAAAAGAACAGCTTCATAGATGGATTGAATCACTCTTAAACAAATTCCAATTCCTTATTCAGCCTTATTTACCATTATCCAATCTTGATAACGAACCATTCGATCTGCGCATTCTCCTGCAAAAAGATGCAACCAATCACTGGGTAGAACAAGGTAGGGGAATTCGTAAAGGGAACAAGGATTGTATCACATCAAACTTAGCGACAGGCGGTACGGCCATCACCTATGAAAAATTTATCAAAGAAATTGCCCATCCCCATCAAAAATATATTGAACTTACCATAGGGCATATCCTTCGTACGCTACCTGAGGAACTCGAAGCAAAATTTCAGCCGCTTTTTGAACTAGGGATTGATCTTGGCATTGATCGAAAAAATCGAGTTTGGATTCTTGATATCAACTCCAAACCTGGTCGGAAAATCATTGAAACATTGCAACCAGATAAGAAAGATGACTTATATCATGCTCCAATTGCTTATTGTCAATATCTATCTGACAACTTAGTGAAAGCAGGTGAAACCGTTGAAGAAAATCTATCCCTGCGAAATAACTGATATGCTGGGAGATGTTTTTTATTACCCGTCTGAGCTAGAAGGGGTTGTCAATTTTACAGATAAGGAAGCCGTGTGCTTTGGTCATCGTGCACATCAGGCTGACATAAGAAGCAACCCTTCTATTCGGCAAACTTTCGCTCTTTCGCAATCGCTTGCAAAAGCCCTATACTTTCCAGAAACAGAAACTTCCTTGCATGTGTTCCTATATCAGAACAGCATTCATATCGGGCCACTAGTCGGCATCTTTTCAGCGGGCTTTGGACCTTTTTTAACTAAACCATTGGGTGAACGCTCATCATTTTTTTCTAAACTTCTATCTCTAAATAAAACAACTGGCTGCATTCCCTTCATTTTTGGTGAAAATCACATCAACTGGGAGCAAGAAACAATTCGTGGCTATGTGTATCAGGACAATCAATGGGACATCTGTGAATTTCCTTTTCCAAATGTCATCTATGACCGTCTTCCTAACCGAAAAACAGAGAATAAAACGGGTCCAAAGGAAGTGAAACGAAAATTCCAAACCGACTATTCCATTCCTTGGTATAATCCAGGCTTTTTTAATAAATGGGATGTATATGAGCGTCTAATAGATGATGAACGCGCTACCCCCTACTTACCAGTCACCTATCCATTTCAGTCTTTTTCAATTGTTGAAACATTACTTTCTGAACATCGTCAAGTTTATATTAAACCGATTCATGGCAGCCTTGGATTAGGGATTCACCAAGTTCTTTATGATAAGCATGGAGACATGTATTACTGCCGTTATCGTGATCATGAGAATGAAAACCGATTAAAACGCTTCTCCACACTTGAATCGATGCTAAAGCATGTGTTTAAAAACAAACGGATTGACCATTTAATCGTACAACAAGGGATATCCTTAATCCGTAATAACCGCCGCCCAATTGACTTTCGCGTCCATACGAATAAAGACCTTGATGGGGATTGGCAAGTTACTGCAATTGCCGCAAAAATTGCTGGTGAAGGTAGCCTCACAACCCATGTGAAAAATGGCGGGACGATCATGACACTTGATGAACTTTTTGGTGATGATGATACAGTATTTGAAGTCCATCAACAATTATCAAAAGCCGCACTTATCTTAAGTGAGGCGATCGAAGAGCACTTGGATGGGATCGTTGCTGAAATCGGTTTTGACTTAGGGTTAGATAAGCAAGGGCAAGTCTGGATGTTTGAAGCCAATTCAAAGCCTGGACGGTCGATTTTTTCTCATCCTAAATTGCGTGAATTTGAATTATTAACAAGGAAGCTTGCTCTAGACTATGCCGTCTATTTAACAGAGCAATCACTCGCCAGCACTGGCGGCTTACAGAAATGAAATTGTATTACGATTTAACTAATCATTTATGGTCGCATTGCTCTTTTGGTCAAAAGGCCTACTTTGGTCAAGAATCTTCACAAATCCATTTTAATGAAGAAATTCCATTACCATCATTTTCCATACAATCAAAACTGGAGCACAGAAACCGAATATTGACCGTTGGGATCATGACCTGCCAAAACAAAAAGAACGATTTCGGTATTGCTGGAAACTTGCCATTATTTTATGACTTGCACCAAGAGCTTTTAAAGCATGGGATCTTCTCATTTATTTTTACTGCAGAAGACGCTTTAGCAAATACCGGACTTGGTCTCGTTTATAGTGCTGATCATGAGAAATGGATGAAGGTCGCCGTTCCCAAGCCATGTGTCATCTACAACCGGATTCCCTTCCGTTCATTTGAAGAAACTACTTCGTTCCAATCATTACTGAATGATTTTAAAGCCCGTAACATTGCGGTTTTCAATCCTGGGTTTTTTCATAAATACGATATGTTTGAAGCGTTAGCTAAAAGTCCCGGACTAAGTCCATTTTTACCAGAAACCATTCTTCTATCTACATCCCAAGTGCTTAAAGATTTCCTTGAAAATCATTGTGAAATTTATGTGAAGCCAGGAAAAGGAAATCGTGGATACGGCATTGCAACACTTTCCTTAACAAATCATTCAGCGATACTTGTAAAAAAAACGAGTGGCACAGAAACCTACCCTGCTTTCGAAGATTATTGGAAGTCTGAAGCAGACAGACTATTACGAAAAAAGTATATCGCTCAACGTGCAATAGAACCGAAAAAAATACGAGGCCATCGCTTTGATTATCGAATCCTTGTCCATTACCAGAATGGAGTCCATCTTGTCACAGGCAAAGCGGTTCGGATGTCTCAAACCCAGGAAGTTACCACACATATTCCAAGAGGCGGAAAACTTTATCCATATACTCGATTGCAATCGGCAGAACTTGACGAGCAATTTAAAACGATTGCTGAACAATGCGGCATCATTCTTTCGAAGTCATTTGGTTTTTTCGGAGAATTTTCAATTGATATTGGTGAAGATCTTAATGGGAATCTTTTCATTTATGAAGTAAACGCAAAGCCCATGCAATTCGACGAGCTGGAAATCGAAGCAGCCCGTCATAAGCATTTGCGACAAATATTCAGAGAAATCGGACTGCCAAAGCTTCTTCCAAGATAGCAATACAGAGTGCTCTTCCTTTATACGACTAATAATCCCATTTATGGGGGTAATCATGTGATCACTCATTTTCAGGTGGCACCATTATATAAAGACAAACAATTGCCTGGTTGGACGATTTCCTTTTACTATGATAAAAAATATTATCAAGCCATTTATCATCCTGATGGAAGGATTGAGTATCGAAATTCAGAACCCGCTCGCGCCAATATGAATCAGCTAACAAGCAGGATTCACGACTTAATGGTCTTTCACGTTTATCTGCATTAACGGGCAGTAAAAGCCCCCCACCTCAAAGCTTAGAGGAATCGAGGAAGCGTAGGTGGGGGATAACTGCCCATCAAAGCCCGATTGGTGAGATACAGTGAAACTTACCTTTGTGGTCTTCAAAGGTTTAGTTGAGGCCCACAGGATGTGGGTCACTCAGACGTTGCCGCAGGATGCGGCGTACTTAGTCTGAGTTCATTGATCAGGTTCGTAATGTCGCTTGACCGAAGCGAAGTGGAGGTATTAGCGACAGTAGAACGGGACTAACAATCAGCTGGGGATGCCCCCCACTGATTGAAGTTTCACTTTATGAATAATGAACTTTTTCTTCGGTAAAACTATAATCACGTGCAAAAGTGCCATTATAGGAGGAAAGCTACATGAAAGAAAAGTACACATTTCTCAAAGATACTGATTACGAAGGAAAAGATACAGCCTATTTAGATGTTGATCGAATTATTAACGAAGGTATGGCCGGCGGTAACGTCTATCAAGCAGGAAGCAAGCAAAATATTGAGGAGTCGCATGATTTTTATGACGAAGATCCTCCTCAAATAAGTGACTAACAGGATGCGAAAGAGACTGAACCCATCATGGGTCTGTCTCTTTCTTAATAACTCCATTATTCCCCTCTTCGCTATTCTAATTTTTTAAAAAAGGTCTTTTCTCACCCAATTTACTACTTATCCCTAAAATTGATAAAAAATACATCAAATTGTTCTAATAATTAAAACTTCGTTATAATAAAGAAAAGTTCACCTGAATACAAACAAGAAAGGCAGTCCATTATGATAGATAAATTACTTAACAAATATCCAAATTCAATTGCTCATAAACAGGATGCTCCTTACGTTGAAAAATACTTTTGGTTTAGAGATGATAATGGCAATGAAATCGGGATACCTAAATCAGCCATTACACCTGAAGAGATCAACCTTCTTAGTCTCTTATTCCATACAGACTTTTTCGACGGGCGAAACGATTCTTCGACCAAACAGCCTTGGAGTGATTTCTTGTTACATAAGAATGGGAAATTGCCCAAAACACGCTGGGAACATGTTCGTTTCACCCACTTTCACTTTGATCACAATGACTTTTCTGGTCGTGATTTTGAAGATGCGCTACTGTCATTCGTTTCATCAAATGCTATATTAGTATGGACGAGTGATAGATCAGGAGCTTTAATCGAGGGAAAAACAGAAGATGGTTTAGACAAAGAAGAACTAATGGCTATGCTTTCAACATTGGAAAGTGATTTTTATACAAAGATTGAAATATTCCTAGGCAGCTTTCATTTTGTAGATAAAGAGTTATCCTCTCACTATGAAATGGAAAAGAAATTCTACCTTAAAGCGAAGAATTTTATCCAAAACCGGAAAATGATAGTTCTTGCTGATCTACTTCCGTTCCTTTTTTTAGAGGGCATAACAGAAGAAGAAAAAAAATGGTTTACTATTGCATTACTCGGCGAGACTTTACTAGATAAAGAATTAATTGGTACAGTGAAAACGTATATTGAATGCAATTCAAATGCAAGTTTAGCTGCTAAGAGACTTTATATTCACCGCAACAGTTTGCAATATCGCATCGATAAATTTATTGATAAAACAGGCCTTGATGTACGAGCCTTTAATCATGCATTACCTGCTTATTTGCTAATTTTGTTATCAGAATTTTAAATCTATGGCAACTTGCATAAAAACATACTATCATTTTTGTGCACCCTGTCTATATTATTTTGAATACGCTTCCAATACAATAGATTCATAGACAAGAGATTGGGAGGTTTTATAAATGGCAGAATTACAATTAGAACATATTTTTAAAATCTACGATAATAAAGTAACGGCTGTAGAAGATTTCAATCTACAAATTGAAGATAAGGAATTTATCGTTTTCGTAGGACCTTCTGGCTGCGGTAAATCGACAACATTACGTATGATCGCAGGACTTGAAGAAATTTCAAAAGGTGATTTCTACATTGATGGAAAACGTGTAAATGATGTTCCGCCTAAAGATCGCGATATCGCGATGGTCTTCCAAAACTATGCACTATACCCACATATGTCTGTATATGATAATATGGCATTCGGGCTAAAACTTCGTAAAATGCCGAAAGCAGAAATTGATCAACGCGTGAAAGATGCGGCGAAAATTCTTGGTCTCGAAGTATACTTGGATCGTAAACCTAAAGCCCTTTCCGGTGGTCAACGTCAACGTGTTGCCCTTGGTCGTGCAATCGTCCGTGACGCAAAAGTCTTCCTGATGGATGAGCCATTGTCGAACCTTGATGCTAAGCTACGTGTGCAAATGCGTGCTGAAATTGCAAAACTGCACAAACGCTTAAACACAACAACAATTTATGTTACCCATGACCAAACAGAAGCAATGACGATGGCCACACGCCTTGTCGTTATGAAAGACGGTATCATCCAACAAGTTGGTGCTCCTAAAGATGTGTATGAAAGACCTGAAAATGTTTTTGTGGGCGGTTTCATTGGCTCTCCAGCCATGAACTTCTTAAATGGAAAACTAGAAAATGGTTTTGTTAAAATTGGTGACCAATCTATCGCAATCCCTGAAGGCAAAATGAAGCTTCTTCGTGATCAAGGCTATGTAGGAAAAGAGATCATTTTGGGAATTCGCCCTGAAGACTTCCACGATGAGCCTTTATTCATTGAATCTTCTCCAGAAACGAGAATGAGTGCCCACATTGAAGTAGCTGAGCTAATGGGTGCAGAGTTCATGCTTTACTCTTCACTAGGTGGCCAAGACTTCGTTGCACGTGTTGATGCTCGTACAATCGTTCAAGCAGGCGATAATTTGGAAATGGCACTGGATATGAATAAAGCGCATTTCTTCGATGTCGAAACAGAACAACGCATCAGACCTGTATCGGAATTAAACCAGCTAAAAGAGGCAGTCAGATAATTTCAGCTTTCCTCTTTTAGAGTGAAAAAGCTATGAAAACTTATAAAGGAGCAGTGCATTTCACCTATGAAATTGCACTGTTTTTTTGTTCTCAATGAACGCTAAACTTACTCTTAGCTCCTTCATTTCTAGCTATTTTTAGCCTCTAGTTTATTAAGTAAACGGATTAACTCATTCAAACCGACCAAATCTTCAGCCCATAGTAGATATCGCTAACATTGCTTACCCTTTCCCGCCCGTTCAACAAAAAAAGTCGTCGAAGCAATCTTGGCAAACTTATTTATGTCGGCAGTTTTTACATACTTGAATGATGTTTTTTGTTTCCGTTTTATGAGAGTATAATAATTTAATTCTTTTTCGATTACACAACGGACAGTCCCCTCGTCCTTTTGAAGGGAGCTTACTTAATGTTTTTCCCCGGTACCTTTTCGCCATTTCCATCCATCCCTCATATATAAATTCATCCTTCCCTTTATTTAATGAAGAACTGCAAAGAATATTGTTGGGCATTTTAATCAATTCCCACTTTTTAGGATCTAAATATTTCGTTAGCGCTAAACATAAGTACCCATTCGGATCAGCTTAAATAGATTCAGGATTTCCAGGTACAATCCCTCACAAAAAAAGGGGAAATTCGGATATAAGAACATCTTATATCCGAATTATTAAAATAGTATACGGAACAAGCTATTACGTTTATAATAGACCAATGGCATTTTGTTAGAGGTACGGTGATGATTTAAATGTTAAAAGCTTATTCTTGGCTGATTTTATGTGTTGTTGTATGGGGAAGTAATTTTGTCTTTGGTAAGATATTAGTTCAAGATTTCTCCCCAACTATGCTAACTATGCTGAGACTACTGTTTATTGTCCTAGTGTTAATTGGATTATCTTTGTACAAAAAAGGATTTAGACGTGTGAATAATGTAGATTTGATGTGGCTTTTTGTTTTAGGAGTTATTGGTGTATTTATTAATCAATGGTCTTTTTTTATGGGATTACAAACAGCTGATCCAACAACATCTGCATTAATTTTAGCTACTACTCCTATTTTAACTAGCTTTTTAGCCGCTGTATTTTTAAAAGAAAAATTAACGACTCGTATGTTAATGGGTTCCTTTCTTGCGGTCATCGGCATTTATTTTGTTGTAACGAAAGGGAATTTATCAACGATTCACATTGATAAAGGATTATTATGGATTGTTGTAACGATGATTACTTTCGCCATTATGATAATTATGACAAGAGTACTCTCGCAAAGAGTAGACCCTCTTACGATTACTTTATATTCAAATCTTGTTGGATTTATTGTAGCGATCCCATTTGCTTTTTCATTAGACGCTCCAATTCGGATCAGCTTTGATATATCTGATTGGGCTTTATTAATCGGAACAGCAGTTATTGTGCATGGCATAGCCACACTTATTTGGAATAATAATATTCGACATGTCGATGCTTCAAAGGCATCTATATTATCTAATTTAGAGCCCTTTGTCGCCATGGTTACAGGATTCATTTTACTATCCAAACCAATTACCAGTGTAGAATTATTAGGGTCCCTATTCATTGTGGGAGGAGTCGTGCTTTCTACTTATCAACGAAAAAAAGCTATTTAAACAAACTTCTTCTGGTAAGTAACCAGAAGAAGTTGATAGGATTTCTAATGATCCTTATGTGTATAGGAGTTATTAAAACACTCAATAGATCACAGTCAGATTGTAGTGAAAAGAGATTTTCACTACAATCTTTTTTTGTTCGCCTTATAAATCCTGAGATAATCGAACCATATCCCTGCACTGTATACCATTCTCAAAAATGTCTTCTTGATAATGCTTAATAAAAAAGTCCTTATCGATATCAACCATTCTAAAGCCACATTTTTGATAAAGTACTAACTGTCCTATGCTTGAATTCCCAGTACCAACTTCTATTGTTTTATATCCTTTTCGCTTGGCGGATTGAACTGCATCCAATACTAACTGCTTCCCTATCCCTCTATGTTGATGCTGTTCTGCTACAGCAACATTCACCAATTCCACCATCTCGGGACGTGTTCGTAGTAGCACATAAACGCCAATAATTTGTTGATCAATTTCAGCTACAAAACATTCTCCCCTAGCGATATATTGTTCAACCATTTTTCGCGAAGGATCAGCTAATAACAATAAATCCATTGGTGGTATTTCATTTACATTTAATTTCCTTATATCCATATTCTCTCCTCTACCCGGCTTTCTCTCTTAAAATGCTAGTAGGTAAAAACTTATTCCAAGCTCTGAACACAAAATATCGGTTATCCCTCCATATATTCTTCTATTGCTTTCATTACTTGATAAGAACCTGAACATTTGTTTGAAGGAATTGCAACGATAATCCCAAATTCAGGATATACCGCTGAATGGAAGCTCACACCAGGATCATAGCCCATTACATGATATTTGTAGATGGAATGATTCCGTTTGTTAATCCAAACCCCATACCCGTAATCTACTCCCTCTTTCACATGAATGTGTGAAGTCAAAAGCAAATTCGTATTTGTTTCATTTAATAGCTGAAAATTAAATAATGCTTCCCAAAGCTTAATCATGTCCGGAGCAGTAATATAGGCTCCTCCATCTGCACCACCTTGGATAGGAATTGAGTAGACATTCGTTTTCCATGTCCCATCCTCATGATCGATGTATCCGTAAGATGTGTTTTTAGGAAGCTGATCTAAAGAAAAATAACCAGAATCATTCATTCCACATCGTTTAAAAACATTCTTTACAACATAGTCTGAAAAAGAACAGCCTGTTTGTTGCTCAACAATCAACCCTAGAACTATGAATGCAGCATTATTATAATGAAATTTCTCTCCAGGCTTGAACATCATGTTGCCATTTTGGAAAAGTGGTAGAAAATCTTTTAAACTTTTTAATAGATACATAGGTGTTGCCTTCCAAAGATCTTCAAAGTCAGCCATTATCTCTTCATCAAAATAGTCTGGAATTCCTGAGCTATGTGTTAAGAGATGGTGGATCAATACATTTTCATTAAAATGAGGGAATTCTATATCCAAACAGTCTTTAAGTCGTGTATCAAAAGATAATTGGCCATTTTCAACTAATTGGCAGATCGCAATTGCAGTAAACAACTTACAACCTGAAGCGATGCTAAAGCGTGTATGAATGGTATTCAGCTGTTCATCCACGCGATTGGCAAAACCAGATGCTGACTCCAAAATCACTTCAGTTTCATCCTTAACTATGACAACTCCAGAAAAATCCTCATTGTTCAAGAGCTTTTCAATCGATGTATTAATCTTTAAATCTCTATTCTTCATCTTCTACACCACCATCTAATAATTTGCCTTTAATTATTAAATTTCGCTTGTATATTTTTCTGGTAATAATTCCAACACATTGCACTTCACTATTTTATCTTTATAATGAAAAAAATTGCTAATAAATAGCAATTTTTTTGATATCATTTTAGTTTTCAATGCATGGGATGACCGGTAACAAAATATGAGAGGGGTACTCTTCATTGTGATAAATGGTTTGGTTAGCTGTCTGATACTTTGTGGCTTCCAGCATCGTTGTACCATTGTTAAAATTCACATCGAAGCGTGGAAAGTTACTGGACGAAATCTCCACTCTTATTTGGTGGCCAGGCAGAAACACATTACTGGTTGCCCATAAATCGATCTCATATTGAACGACTTCATCATTTATGGCTTCTTCCTGCTTCTGTCCATTTCGATACGTCGTACGAACAATACCATCTGTTAAATTATAAGCTCTTCCATCGGGCATAACGTCGATTAATTTCGCGGTAAAGTCCGTGTCTTGCGCATCTGTTTTTGCCCAAAGCTTCACTTTGATTGGGCCTGTCACTTCAAGTGCTCGCTCTAAAGGCTCTGATGTATAAACTAATACATCATCTCTTTTTTCAATTTCTCGCTGATCAAGAGGTCCCAACGTGTTAACACCGGAAAACAAGGTTGCTCCCCCATTTGATGGAACTGGATTCGCAGGATCATACACAAATGTATCGACTGGTTCATTTTCCGGCTTTTCAAACCTTAAACGCCCATCACCAAAGCGAGTATTTGCTCCCCCCTCACTATGTAAATAAAAAGGAGTATACTTTGTTCGAGCTAACGGCCATTCATTTTCACTACGCCACTTATTAATCCCCATAACAAACAATTTAATCGGCGCTTCTTCAAACACAGTCGAATTCTTGTCTTTTAACCAATGATCAAACCATCGAATATGTAAATTAGTCAAGTCTTCTTTTTGATCAATCCAATCGCCAGATGCATGAATGCCAAAAGACCTTTCACCTAGTACAGAACTAAATAAACCGTGTCCCCATGGACCAATAATTAATTTTTGATCGGATTCCACCATGTCACTCAACTTCGTATAATTTTGAAGCGTTGCTTGTAAAAAGTTATCATACCAGCCAGCAATATGATAAGCCGGAACTTCGATATTGTGATATTTGTTTGTAATATTCACTCGATCCCATTGATCTTCACTCCATGTATCACCAACAAGATCATAAAAGAAGCCAGCTACTCCTAGCTCTTTGAGTGGAGGCCAATCCTGAATTGGCTTGTAATGATACCATTCTTCTATCCGATTGTCATATTCCGCCATTTTCCCCATCATCTCAGCATACTTTTTCGGATCTTTATACTTTCGACTAATCTGATCTGGTGCAACTGATTGAAGTGCCCATGTTTCTGAAGAACCGACCAAGAACTTCCCACCCTTTTCTACTGTGTTCTCACGCCAGTCATATAACGTCATGGCAGGAGCAATCGCATGCAAATGTGGTGGCCGTTCCGTAGCAGCCAGCAACTGAGTAAAGCCATAATAGGACAAACCAAACATCCCCACTTTTCCATTTGAAAAAGAGAGTTTTGCCGCCCATTCCACCGTGTCATATCCATCTTCCGCTTCATGTAAAAATGGGACAAAATCTCCTTCAGATGCAAAGCGTCCTCTGACATCCTGAACAATGACTACATATCCATTTTGCACCATTCGATTTGTATCGAGATACCGATGTGAATACATAGGCAAAGCTTTATTATAAGGCAGTCGGGTCAGCAGAACCGGAAAAGTTCCTTCCTTATTAGGGCGATAAATGTCTGCATATAGAACCGTACCATCCCGTAACGTACAAGGAACATCTTTCTCTAGTAAAATTTGTACAATAGTCACATGAGTTCCTCCTTTTTCCCTCTCTAAGAGCTTGTTCAAAAAGGCTGGTAAAAAGTTTACAATTTCTTCGTCGCTCATTAATGACCTGCTGTTAAGAAAGGCTATACTGCGAGCTCTTCAACTTGCTTTACGGTACCCTTTCTCTTTTTCATGGGTGATAACTTTCGTTCTATCCAACCCATCACAACATCAGCGATAATGGCCATCAAAGCGGTAGGGATTGCCCCTGCTAAAATAAGCGCTGTCCCATCTGTAGCATTTGTACCTCGTAAAATGATATCACCTAATCCGCCAGCACCAATGAACGTACCAATGGTCGCAATACCTATTGTAATAACTAACGCAGTTCGTAATCCTGCCATAATAACTGACAAAGCAAGCGGTAGCTCAACCATTCGTAACACTTGTAACTTGGTCATCCCCATCGCTTTCCCGGACTCTAGTAAAGCATGATCAACATTTCGAATGCCTGTATACGTGTTTTTTATAATTGGTAAAAGGGAATAGAGAAACAGAGCAAACACAACTGTATTCGTTCCAAGTCCCATTACCAACATAAGCACAGCTAACATGGCCAATGCCGGGATCGTTTGTATAATGTTTGCTAAAGACATGACCCAGATACTTAACTTATGGTATCTGGCAATTAAGATTCCAAGCGGTATTGCAACGATCGCTGCTAAAATCACACCATAAGCAGCCATTAAAAAATGCCGATAAAATTGTTCCCATACATATCCTGTGTTTTGAGAATAATAATATAAAACCTCCTGTATCGTTTCCATTAATAGTCACCCCCTAATTATTCAAAGTAATTGTGTTCTTCCAAAAACTCTTTTGCGATGATTAATGGTTCCTTCATTTTTCCATCAGCAGCATAGTTCAACTCTTGCATTTTTTCTGTATCAATTGTACCTGCTAGTTTTTGAAGGATATCTCTGAGACCTGGGTGTTTGTCTAATACATCATTACTCGCAACAACTGACGTATCATATGGTGGAAAAAAGTACTTATCGTCCTCTAATACTTTTAAATCAAATGCCTTAATACGGCCATCTGTTGTATAAGCAAGCACAACATCCATCTTTCCGTTCGCTGCCGCTTGATAAACTAAACCGATCTGCATCGGATACGTTTTGCCAAATTCAAACCCATACTCTAAGACGAAACCCTCATACCCATCTCCCTTTCGTTTCAACCAGGCATTATCAACGCCTAATTTCAACTCAGAAACAAATGGTTCTAAATCGGATACTGTGTTCAAGTTTTCTTTTTCAGCTAATTCTCTCGTGACAGTAAATGCATAAGAGTTAGCAAACCCATATGAATCAAACCATGTTTGATCAAATCGTTCTTCAAATTCACGTTGCACAATTTCAAGTGCTTCCTGTGGATCGTTTACCGGCTCCATTCCTAACGCACCCGCTAAGTCTGTTCCTGTATAACGTGTCGCAGTAATATCAACATCTCCGCTCATCATCGCTTTATGTTGGACGATCGATGAACCTAAATTATTGACCATTTCAACGTGGACATCCGAGTAATGTTCAATCATAAGGCGAACGATATTCCCCATAATCTGTGATTCTGACGTACCCAATGTCCCGACAGTAACTGTATTCTTAGCCGGTCCACTCAAGCCAGGAAGAGAACAACCACTAATGAAAACAGTCAAAGAGACGAATGCAACTAGTAAACTCTTATTTATTTTTAACACGTTTCATGCTCCCCCTACCTAAACGGCTTCTTTCATTTTTCTAATTCCCTTAGGTGTTACTTTTTCTTCAATACGACCTAAAAGAAGATCAACCAATAAGGCTAAAATAGTAACCGGAACCGCTCCAGCAACAATGAATTCGGCTTGGTATAAGTTAAGACCGCTAAAAATGTAATCACCTAGTCCACCAGCTCCAATATAAGCCGCTAAAGTTGCCCAACCAATTAAATATACAGTGGACAAACGAATACCTGCCATAATAATAGGAATTGCTAGTGGCACTTCGACGTAACGGATACGTTCCCATCCAGTCATACCCATCCCGCGTCCTGCTTCAAGCAAACTACGTTTAACACCATTGACACCTGTATATGTGTTCCTCAAGATAGGTAGGACTGAATAGAAAAATAAAGCGATAATAGCTGGAACTTTACCAACACCTAGAATTGGAATAAAAAAGGCTAAAATTGCAAAACTCGGAAACGTTTGAATAACGCCTAAAATCCCCATCACAAAGCCGGCACCTTTTGGAAATCGAGTTAGCGCAACCCCAAGTGGAACAGCTATAATGATCCCTAATAGTGCCGCAATTAATGATATATATAAATGTTCCCAAGTTTTAAATAACATTTCGCCGCCATAATTAGTAAAAAACTCAATAATACGATCCATCACCTCTCCCTCCTTTCAATTATTGTTCAATCTCTTCTTCGCCCCAAATAGAATCATAGACAATATCAACAAGACTTGCCCTTGTAACAATCCCAACAAGACGTTGTTTTTGATCAATAACAGGAACATATTTCATCCCTTTTTTCAAGATTTTTCGAATTGTATCACGAACCAGTGTATCTTTATCAACTGTTAGTAATTCTGTTACCAGTACATCCCCAACATGTGTCGCTTTTTTACGGGATTGATCAATGATTTCAACATCAATATACCCTTTAAGCATCTGCTCTTCATCAATAACCAGTAAAGAATCTACCCTTTGTTGCTTCATTATTTGAATGGCTTCAGATAATGTTCTGTCCTCTGTCACAGTAACAGGTTTTGAGTTCATGATCTGCCCAACTGTTTGAATATTAGGTCTAGCTTGAACTAACCGTTCCTTCCCAATAAATTCTTCAACAAAATCATTTACCGGATTTCGTAATATTTCATCAGGAGTACCTACCTGTACCAATTGACCATCTCGCAATATCACAAGCTGATCAGCCAATTTAAGGGCTTCGTCCATATCATGCGTAACGAACACAATTGTTTTCCCTAGTTTTTGTTGCAATTTTTTGAACTCTTCTTGTAAAGCATCTCTGGTAATAGGATCTAACGCACCAAATGGCTCATCCATTAAAATAAGGGACTGATCAGCTGCCAATGCTCGTAGCACACCAATACGTTGTTGTTGCCCACCACTTAGTTCATGTGGAAAGCGGTCTAAGTATTCTGGTGTCATATCAACAAGTTCTAACAACTCTCTTGCACGTGTACGACGTTTTTCTTCCGGCCATTTCAACAATTTTGGAACGAGTGAAATATTTTCTTGAATCGTCATATGAGGGAATAGTCCAATTTGTTGAATTACATACCCAATTTCGCGTCTAAGTTGTACTGGATCTTTTTCTAAAATGTTTTCTCCATTAATATAAATGCTTCCTTCAGAAGGTTCGATTAAGCGGTTAATCATTTTCATTGTTGTCGTTTTACCACAGCCACTTGGTCCGATAAAAACAATAAATTCTCCTTTTTTAAACTCTAAGGATAAGTCGTTAACTGCCTTTTTTCCTCCCTTATACATTTTCGAAACGTGGTCAAATTTCAGCAATTGTAAGACACCTCCATTATTTTCCTTACATCAATCGATTTAATGTAAGGACTTAACCGTGAAAAATTTTTAGTGACCTCTTAAGTGTAAAGTAAAGTTTGTAAATTAAAAAGTTTACAAATTGTACAAATTGTACGAAATTTACGTAAACTTTTCATTGCACAAAGTTTAAGCATGACATTCCTTATAAATGCTCGACAATCTGTTCATTTCCTTCCAAATACTAATTTTCCAGTTTTATTCAAATGTGATACAGTGACATATGCAGCTGGCAATTGGAAGGATGATCATTGTGGATGAAAAACAATTTAGTAAAATTAAACAAGTAGAAGATCATTTTGTTGAAAAAATTGCGGATAATATGCACACATTCGGGGTCTCAACAACAGTTGGCCGAGTGCTTGGTATTATCTATATGAATAGAAAAGCGATGACCCTTGATGAATTATCAGAAGCAACAGGCATGAGTAAAACGCGCATGAGCCAAGTGGTTCGTGAAATGCTAGATCTCAATATTGCTGAAAAAGTCTTTGAAAAAGGCGTCCGTAAAGACCTTTATAATGTTGAGCAAGACTATTACCAGACCTTTGTTTCGTTATTCACTTCCAACTGGCAAAAAACCATCAAAAAAAATAAACTGTTCGAGAAAAAATTATCAACCGAATTAAAGGCCATGCTCGAGAATGAAACTTTAACAGAAGAAATAGAACAAAAAGTCAATGACTTACTCAAAGAAACAAAGGAATGGTTGGATTATTACCACTGGTTAACACGCTTAGTCGATTTCTTTGATAGCGGGGAAATTTTCAAGCATGTTCCAAAATCATAATTCATTTCTAAAATGGAAGATAAATTAAATATACCTGTGATCTGAACCTAATTAGGGGTGGAATAATAGCAAACTAAAACACGTTGCCCATGCCGCCTTAATCTTATTACGAACTATTTTGAATTTAGTAATAAGGTAAGCGGGTTCCGGTCCTTTATTTAAAAAGAAAATGGTGAAACACTGTCCATTTTCTTTTTTTTGTACAAGTGCGTGTTCAAAAAGGAAGATAAAAGAGCAAAGAAGTTCTGTTAGCGATAGTCTGCGCGTATACAATAATACGTGAGGGCTGGACTTGCTTGCACAGGACGTGCGCGATTTTAACAGAAGGTCATTCATGAGCATTCACAAGCTTCTTTACCGGACTTTTTGAACAACCTCTACAAGTGAATATTTTTAAAAAGAAGAACAGGAGGATCGATATGAGTAAAAAAGTAATCGTAACATCCGCAGTAACTGGTGCAGGCGATACAACAAAAAAGAGCCATCATGTTCCAATCACACCTAAGGAAATTGCAAATGCTGCGATTGAATCAGCAAAAGCTGGAGCGACAATCGCCCATATCCATGTCCGCGATCCAAAAACCGGTGCTCTAAGTCATGATCCGCAACTTTTTCGTGAAGTGGTGGAACGAGTCCGTGAATCCGACACTGATGTCATTCTTAACCTTACAGCAGGTGGTGGTGGTGACTGGATTCCTAGCCAAGAAGACCCAGCAGTCGGTGGGCCAGGAACTGACATCCAAACACCTGAGGAACGTCATGAACCTGTCGGTACATTATTACCAGAGATTTGTACACTTGATTGTGGCAGCCTTAACTTTGGCAATCAACTTTATATAAGCCCAACTAACTGGCTTCGCAAACAAGCTCGTCTCATTCAACAATGTGGTGTTAAGCCAGAATTGGAATGCTTTGATACTGGGCATCTTCGCTTTGCTAAACAATTAGTGGATGAAGGTCTTATTGACGGGGATCCTATGTTTCAATTTTGCCTAGGTATTCCTTGGGGAGCTGATGCGGATGCGGAAACAATGCTATACATGCGAGATAAGCTTCCCCAAAATGCTCACTGGTCTGCATTTGGGATCGGACGCCATCAAATGCCAATAGCGATTCAATCAATGCTGCTTGGTGGAAATGTCCGCGTAGGTCTCGAAGACAACCTTTACCTTGATAAAGGGGTATTTGCAACAAATGGCCAGTTAGTAGAAAAAGTTATCACAATCATGGATGGTCTTGGTACCAAGCCGATGACACCTCAAGAAGCAAGAATACACCTCAAATTAAATAATCCTCACGGAAAGGCTGAATAGTATGGATTCAAATTTGATCAAACAAGTAACCGTTGTTGGTACAGGAGTTATCGGGAATGGCTGGATTACTCGTTTTCTTGCTCAAGGCTATGATGTAATCGCAACAGATCCAGCAGAAACTGCTGAGGCACGCATGCGAACAGCAATCGATAAAGCATGGCCAGCTCTTGAAAAAAAAGGGTTAGCTGCCGGAGCTTCAAAAGATCGACTTATATTTGAACCTAATCTTACAAAAGCCATCGCGAACGCAGATCTCATTCAAGAAAACGCACCAGAACGCGAAGCATTAAAACAAACACTATTAGCAATGATCGATCAACATGCAAAACCCGATGCGATCATTGCATCAAGTACATCTGGCATTATGCCTACCACATTACAGGAAAAATGCGAAAAACCAGAACGTGTCATTGTTGCTCATCCGTTCAACCCAGTGTATTTAGTGCCACTTGTAGAAATTGTTGGTGGGAAAAATACTTCCTCTGACGTTATAAAACGGGCAGAACATTTCTATGAATCAATCGGGATGAAACCGCTTGTTATATCTAACGAAATCGAAGGGCATATTGCGGATCGTCTTATGGAAGCAATTTGGCGCGAAGCATTACATCTTGTAAATGACGGCATCGCTACAACAGAAGAAATAGATGCGGCAATTGTTTATGGTCCTGGGTTACGCTGGGCATTAATGGGACCTTTCTTAACCCTGCACCTCGCTGGCGGTGAACAAGGGATGAAGCATATGCTCGAACAATTTGGACCTGCATTAAAACTTCCTTGGACCAAACTCGTTGCACCTGAACTAACGGAGGGGCTAACGAATAAAGTTGTGGCTGGCTGTGAACAGCAAACAGCTGGACATCCAATATCTCAACTTGAACAGCGTCGTGATGATTTTCTGATCGAACTCCTTCAACTTCTAGAAAAATATTGGCCAGGAGCAAACTTAAGCGGGAAAGTATAAAGGGAGGAAGGGTGCGAAATGTCTCAAACCGTAAAACCGTTGCTAGAAGACATCGTTCGAAAGGATTGGATCGACTATAACGGACATATGACTGATGCTGCTTATGCAATCGTATTTAGCATGGCCGTTGATCGTCTAATGATCGTGTTAGGGATCAATGCTGACTTTCGTAATCAATATCATTATTCGATCTATACATTAGAAACACATCTCCTGTTTATAAAAGAGGCACATGAAGGTCAAGGCCTTCGTGTCACAATCCATCTGTTAGACCACGACGCCAAACGACTACATGTATTTTTCGTCATGGAAAATGACCAGGGTGATCGCTTAGCAACAAGTGAACAAATGTTGATGGGAATGGACATGACCGAAGGACGCCCTGCTCCGTTTCCAGCATCTATCAAAACACGGGTTGAAAATATGGCAAACGATTATCAGTCCCACCCCATGCCTAATGAGGCTGGTCGGAAGATTGGAATCCGTAAGAATTAATTAAAACATTCCCTCCTGATGTCTCTCAGGGATCTTTGTTACGGGCTATTCATAAGCGCAACTCGGAGAAATAGTGCAAAAATCCAATCAGTGGGGGGCTTCATCCCCCACCTACGCTTCATTAAGATTCAGGTTCTATAAGTAATATCCTTCCTCTTGTGCAAGAAAACAGGACTATATACAACTGCCCCATTAAGGAATTGGTAATCCATACATATCGACCTTCTCATATCCCTAAAAAGTCCTTTTCTCCGCTTTAATAAAGGCTCTTTTTGACGAGTTTCTTCTATTTTTAGAGTCGATCATCAGCACCCGTGATAAATAGATTCCGTCCACTCAACAGTTCCCTTCAACTTTTCAAAACAAATCTTACCCAAGGGCTTTTTATATGGCTTTTACTATGTTGTCCACTATTACTCATAATTTGTCGGGGCTGGAACTTCTTTGCTTACCTGAACTAGCCGGTCAGCCATATCCGTAAACGCACCTGTAATGCCATACCCGATTAACTTTTTCATATCTTCTTGGTTATCAATTGTGTACGGATGGATCCACAAGCCAGCCTTTCTTATCGTATGAATGTAGTTTTTATCAATCTTTCGATAGTTCGGTCCAACCCCACTTGCATACTCTTTCCATCTCTTGATTTGACTATTTGAGACTTTGGCTCTCCCTTGGTATTTTATCAATTGAATGAGCGGAATATCTGGATTACTTGCATGAATCCTGCGAAGGCTTTTTTCGCTAAATGATTGAATGATTACTCTTCCTTTTATAGCATCTGAACCTATTAATCCATTTTCATTTAATATTTTGAGTAATTCTTTTTCCATACCTGGATATTTGTCTGGATTCTTCGTTTCGATATAATAATTGGCTGTTTCTCCAAACGTATCAATAATTTCGTCTAATGAAGGAACCTTCAAATTCTCGTAAACTGAATCGGCAAACTTCTTATGTTCTATGTTAAACCATGACCCCGCATCAAGCTCTTGAAGTTCTGCGAGTGTATAAGTAGATACTTTTCCTTTACCGTTGGTAGTCCGATCAACCAAGTCATCATGCATTGCAACTAACTTTCCATCTTTCGTCATCTGCAAATCGATTTCCAAATAATCCGCACCTAGTTTTAAAGCAAGTTCATAAGAAGGAATTGTATGCTCGGGAGCATATCCTGAAGCACCGCGGTGTCCGATCACAATAAACGAATTCATGTCAACTTCTGCTCGGTTCTGTATCCATTGACTATCTATTGTGACATACACTCCGAAAATGAAAAATAAACAGATAATAGTAGGCAATATTTTTTTCATCTCGGTTATCTCCTTCATAAAATGATTTACAACACCCTAAAATTGGAGGTTTTCAACTTCCAGTTATTTATACAATAGAATCTGATAAAAAGCTAGAAAGGCAAGTTACAGGTATTTTGTAACCAGCACAAAAAATTTTAATCAATCTTTTCTATCTTTCACCTATATACCTTCGTAATAAACACACTTGTTCAATATTGTTTATTACACTAGTTTTATGATTCGTTCATTCAAAGGAGATGGGGTAGTTGAAGTAAATGAAACTTCCAAGTATTTCAAAACCCAAGAATAGGTAGTACGTTTGAACTCCGTGACATTAAAAATAAAAGCAGATGGAAAAGCGGAGATCTATTACAAGATCCCCCTTACTCCATCTGCTCATTATTTAGCTTGTTTTATCAACGCAGCACTCCACATGCATTCGTGATTACTCGAATTGAATCGTTCCTCAAATAATTATATAGATATTTAACAGCGTATTTCTTTCGGGTGGTGCTAGTCATCAGGTATCTTAAAACAAAAATCTGAAATCAAAATTTTACTGAGTGAGCATTTCTTAAGAAAAGAGCTTCCTTTGGAAAATCTGTCATAATGGTATCTATATTATTCATGTTTACTAGTTGTTCCATTTCTTTTGGATCATTTACTGTCCACGCTCTGATCTTAAAATCATCTGCACTGATACCATAATTCCCTTTGTTTAATAGTAAATCTTTATGAAGATGTAATCCTTCTAATGCTAAACTTTGAATATATTCAGAAGGACGGCTGAGTTCATAAACTAATAACCATGCAATTCTTGTATTTGGCTCAAGTTTTTTCAATTTTAGTATAGTTGGTAAATGAAATGAAGAATAAATTACTTTATCAGCGTAATCAAATTGATGAACAATCGCTAAAACCTTTTCCTCAATCCCATCGTAAGGAAACATATCTGTTTTCAATTCTATATTTAATTCAATTTGATAAGGTGTAATCATTTCTAAGACTTCTTCTAGGGTTGGTATACGTTCTTTAGACCAAACATGTTTATCAAATAAGGCTAAATTAGAGAATTTTACTCCTGCACTAAACTGTTTTAATTCTTGTAGAGTATAGTCCTTCACATAACCTGTACCATCTGTCGTTCTATCGATCGTTTCATCATGAATCACTACTAATTCTCCGTCTTTTGTCAATTGTACATCGAGTTCAATACCATCTACCCCCCACTCACATGCCTGAAGGAATCCCAATAGAGTGTTTTCTGGCATAGTGCCCATACTTCCACGGTGGCCAAATATTTTAGTTTGAATCATGATTAACACAATCCTTCCTTTTCTAATTTTCCCCAATAAAATTGATTAAACTTACCAAATGAGGCCGCCCCTTGTACTTAGGGATAATGAAATAGAGAACAAAGCATTTTTTCGCTTTATTCTCTTTCTTTTTGCTTTATCAACGATCATTAAAAATTACTTTCCTCTTGCTGCATTAGATTGTTCAATCGCTGCATTCACCTGTTCAACCGCACTATTGAATGCTTCATCTACATCTCCACCGTTATAAACTGTTTCAAGTGCGGTTTCGATAATTTTACGTTCTGCCGGAATCATATCCATTAATGCACCTTGTGTCGCAAAAGACGGTTTTGTCGCTTGAAGCTGTTGTACAGAAACTTGTAATTGTGGCATTTCTTTGTATGCATCTTTAACAACTTGCTCATCATAAGCAGCTGGATTAATGGCAAAGTAGCCTGTTCCTACATGCCATTTAGCCTGTACTGCTGGTGTTTGTAAATATTTCATAAATTCCCAAGCTGCATTTTGTTCTGCTTCTTCTTTGCCGCTTGACATCCATAAACTTGCACCGCCAATTGCAACACCTTGACGTTCTTCAGCTTCAGGGTGAGGTAAGAAAGCTACGCCCACTTCAAAAGGAGCATTGTCAATCACGTCTCTTGAAGAAGCTGATGATTGTAAGAACATCGCTACATCGCCTGCTAAGAAACCAGAAAGCATATTATCAGAGTTTGTTCCATAGTTTGCAAAAGTTCCAGCATCCGTCATTCTTTTTGCCCATTCAAAGATTGATTTCCCTTTTTCATTATCAAATTCGACTGCTGTAGGTGTATCTGTGCGACCATTGTCGTTATTTAACAGTAATCCACCTTGATTAGCTAATAACTCTTCAAATAACCAACCATATGCTTGTAAAGCGAATCCTTTCATTTGGTCATTACTTTTAACAATTTTCTTACCTGCTTCTTCTACTTCTTCAAACGTTTCTGGAGCTTTTTCAGGATCTAATCCAGCTTTTTTAAATGCATCTTTATTGTAGTACATGACAGGTGTTGAGGAGTTAAAAGGCATGGAATAGAATTTGTCATCTACTTTGTAATAGTTAATAATATTTTCTTCGAGACCACTCATATCATAATTTTCAGCATCAATAAATTTTTGAATAGCTTCAATATTCCCACTATTAATCATAGACATTGAACCAATTTCTTGTACTTGAATCATGGTCGGAGCATCTTTCGTTCCACCAACACTATGAAACTTCGGAAGTGACTCTTCATACGTTCCTTGGAATTCTGCATTTACTTGAACCTTATCTTGGGAATTATTATATTCCTCTACAATACTATTTAATGTTTCTTGAGGCACGCCACTCATGGAATGCCAGAATGTAACAACTTGTTTGTCATCTTTTTCAGATGTAGATCCTTTCTCAGTACTTGATGTTTGATTTGAACCACAACCAGCTAGAATCACTAATAGACTTGCCATAATTAAAGCGAAAAACTTTTTTATCATTGTAATAGTCTCCTTTAGTTTTTTTCTATTTGATAATCATTGAACCCATCGTTATTTAAGTGCACCTTCAGCTAACCCTTTTTGGAGTCTCTTTTGCCCTACGAATAATAAAATCAGCGTAGGAATGGCCACAACCATGGCACCAGCCATTACAACTCCCCATTGATTGACTGTTTCTTGTGATTGCAATTGCTTTAAGCCAATTTGAACGGTTCGTACATGATCATTTGTTGTGGATAAAAGCGGCCATAAGTACATATTCCAAGCCGTTAAGAAGCCATAAAGTGCTAATGTAACTAGACTTGTTTTTGCAACGGGTAATACGACTGTTAAATAAAATTTAAAATGGCCCATCCCAGCAATTTCACTTGCTTCTTTAAGTTCTTTAGGAATTTGTTTAAATGTTTGTCTTAATAAAAAAGTACCAAATGCGGTAGCCAAGAAAGGCAAGGCCAACCCTGGATATGTATCTAATAAATTCATCCCTTTAATCGTTTGAAAATTCGGGATAATCGACGCTTCAAATGGGATCATCATGGTTGCAATAAACAAAAAGAATAAAGCATCCCTCCCTTTAAATTTCAGAAAAACAAATGCGTAAGCCGCTAAACTAGACAAGACTAACTGACCGATCATAATTAGCAGAGAAGTAATTAAACTGTTGAATAGAAATTTCAGCAATGGTAAACGTTCGAATGCCTTCACGTAATTATCAAGTGTCCAAACAGAAGGGATTATTTTACCTAACATCGCATCCTGACTATTCATAAAGCTCATCAAGAAAGCAAAGATGATCGGGACAAATACTAGGAATGCCGATACTGTGAGTAATGTATATAAGACGATTTTTTTAGAAAGAGGCATCCTCATTGATAATGGACCTTCCTTTCGCCAAGCTTGAACTGGATCACTGTCATGATGAGTATAATAACGAACAAGACGACAGCTTGTGCACTTGCTGTACCATACTGATAATTCACAAACGCTTCACGATAAATCGAGTAAACGATAAGATTTGTTTCATTACTTGGTCCACCTTTTGTTAACATATCGATTTGGCCAAAGGTTTGAAAGGCATTAATGATTGAAACAGTGACCACAAAGAATAAGGTAGGAGAAAGCATCGGGATTGTAATCCGTCGCAATTTGTAGAAAAATCCCGCACCATCTATATTTGCACTTTCATATAGATGAGAGTCAATGGATTGCAAACCACCAAGAATAATTAAAAATGTGAATCCAATATTCATCCAAACTGTTGATAATGAAACAGAAGCAAGGGCCCATTCTGGATTCGTTAACCAACCGATTTTATCAAAACCGAATGTCACTAATATTTTGTTAAAAAATCCAATACTCGGGTGAAATAAAAATAGCCAAAAAACAGAAGCTGCCGCTACAGATACCCCCATTGTGGATGAAAATATCATTCGGAAAAAGCCGATCCCTTTTATCTTTTCATTTGCAATAACTGCCAAAAACAAGCTTACAATAATCGTTCCCGGCACTGTAAATAAAACAAATAAAAATGTTGATGTTAAACTTTTCATAAATATTGGAGATGTGAAGATATCGATATAATTTTGCATTCCAACAAAAACTGTTGTTATACCTGCTTGATTTGTTAAAAAGAAACTTAAATATACCGTGCGGATCATTGGATAAAATATAAAAATACTAAATAAAAGTAATGAGGGTAATAAGAATAAAAGGCCTTTCAAGAAAACTTTTTTACGCTGTTGTTTTTTTAACTCCTCGAAATGAACTTGATTATACTCAAACGGCATAGCAGATTCTGTATTCATTGTGCGATGACCTCTTGCTCTTGATTTTGTTCTTGATATGCGGGTTGTATTAATTGACCATTTTCTGCATCAAAGAAACAAAAATTTCGAACTGAAATGTTAACTGGAACCTTATCACCCGGATTAATCGCCCATTGGCCCGGCCATTTGGCATTCCATAGATGGCCTCCTAATTCTTCAAAAACAATAATCGTTTCATTTCCTAACTGCTCCACACCAACAACTTCTAAATAATTAGTTGCATCTTGTTCAGTTGCTGGATAAATATGTTCTGCTCTAATGCCAATCATTGTCTTTTTGTCTGCTGGTATATGTATTAAATCTGACGGACTTAAATTAAACGTAAGCTTGTCCTCCACTTTAATTTGACGATTCTCAACGAATAACTCAGCTTTTCCCATATTCATCTTTGGGGAGCCAATAAAAGAGGCTACAAATGTATTGGCTGGTTCGTTATATAAAGTAATCGGTTTTCCAACCTGTTGTACTTTCCCATCATTCAAAACCATAATCCTGTCACCCATTGTCATTGCTTCGACTTGATCATGGGTGACATAGATCATTGTGAGACCCAACTTTCTTTGCAATCTACGAATTTCAACGCGCATATGCGCCCGCAATTTGGCATCTAAATTTGATAGTGGTTCATCCATTAAGCAAAGTGGTGCTTCACTTACAACTGACCTAGCTAATGCCACTCTCTGCCTTTGGCCACCAGATAGTTCCTTAGGTTTTCTTTTCAATAATTCACTTAAACCGATCATTTCTGCCGTTTCCATGAGTCTTCTTTTTTGTTCTTTTTTATTAACCTTCTTAACATCTAAACCAAAAAGTATATTTTGCTCTACTGTTAAATGTGGGTAAAGTGCATAATTTTGAAAAACCATAGATAAATTTCTATTTTTAGGTGGTAGATGATTTGCTACTTCATCATTTAGCTTCAGTACGCCTCCGGTTATTTCTTCTAACCCTGCAACCATTCTTAATAATGTGCTTTTTCCACATCCAGAGGGACCGACTAAAACAAAGAACTCCCCCTTGTTAATCGAAAGATTAATTTCATCTAATACATTTGTATGTTTATCATACGACTTTGATATATCCATCAATTCTACGTGCTTCATTTTTCAACCTCCATCTTTCGTCAGACCCATTTAAACATATTTTCATACTAAAATAATGGGGTTTACCAATTCATTACATAAAAGTTAAACCTTTTAAATTGTAAGCGATTTATGTAAATTAATTTACAATCTCTTAACACAAAAGACGCTTAGACAATCTGTCTAAGCGTCTTTTACAAATGCAAGCAGCGTTGAAACCTTATCTCAATATGATACGGTTCAAAGGAACACATAGTGAAACTATTATCAGTGAAGGTTTTCCTCATCTCCCACCTATGTTTCCAATGCCTCCTACAAATTTATTTTGTACCACGAAGGTTAGTAGCCATTTCCGGCTCTGGTCTAACGATTGTACTCTAATTTCTTGATGAATCAACGGCTAGATTGCATCCATAAGAGACATAAGGATTAATAAATGTCATAAAGCCACTACAAGATTTGAGCAATACTCTTTTGGTTACCTAAGCGCAATGCTTGAAGGAAGACTCGAGGCTAACATATTATTGACATGAGACCTCATGCTGATCATAATGGAAGAACTGCAGTTGAAAACCCTCCACTCTCCACCGACAATAGATAGATCGCAATGATAGGAGTTCTAGACAATGAAAAATCAAAAAAGTGGCTTAAAGCCATTTATTTCCCTAATTTTATCAACGAATATCCCGAAAGTCGCACTTATTATTGGTTTAACAGCAAGCCTTCTAACAACTATTGCAGGCCTTGTCGTGCCATTACTGACAAAAAATTTAGTAGATGGGTTTTCGGTCGCATCATTAAGTGTTCCACTCATAATCGGCATTGGGGCAGCTTTTATTATCCAAGCGATCATAAGCGGAATCTCCATTTATTTATTAAGCCTAGTCGGCCATAAAATTGTCGCAAGGCTTCGTGATCGCATGTGGCTAAAACTGATTCGATTGCCAGTAACTTATTTTGATAAACAATCAAGTGGGGAAACAGTGAGTCGAGTCGTTAATGATACAAGTGTTGTGCGAGATTTAATTTCGAATCACTTCCCTCAATTTATTACAGGTATTATTTCGATTATTGGTGCCATTGTCATCTTACTTGTCATGGATTGGAAAATGACACTTCTGATGTTAATTTCTGTACCAATAACATTAGTCATCATGATTCCACTCGGTCGAAAAATGGCAAAAATCTCACGTGGTTTACAAGATGAAACAGCCACTTTCACAGGACAAATTCAACAAACACTTAGTGAAATTCGTTTAATGAAATCCTCAACCGCTGAACAAAATGAAGAAACAAATGGGTTAACAGGCATTGAGAAATTACTTGGTTACGGATTAAAGGAAGCACGTATTTTTGCTTTAATCGGTCCAATTATGTACCTCGTCATTATGGTTGTCATTGTAATGATTATTGGGTATGGCGGTATGCGGGTAGCAAATGGATCGATGTCAACTGGTTCACTTATCGCCTTTTTACTTTATTTATTCCAAATTATTATGCCGATCACATCCTTTGCGATGTTCTTTACACAATTACAAAAAGCAAAAGGTGCGACAGAGCGAATTATCGAGATTTTGGAATTACCATTAGAATCTGGCCAAGATGGCATAGAAATGGATATTACAAACGAGCCAATTCAAGTTTCAAACGTGTCCTTTGCTTATAGTGAGGGTGAACCTGTTCTAGAAAATATTTCACTTGAAGCTCAACCTGGCGAAATGATCGCTTTTGCTGGACCAAGCGGAAGCGGTAAAACAACGATGTTTGGCTTACTTGAACGATTTTACGAACCGACTACAGGAGAAATACGAATCGGCAACACGCCAATAAATCAATTATCACTTGATTCATGGCGCAGTCAAATTGGTTATGTATCACAAGAAAGTGCTATGATGGCTGGGACAATTCGCGAAAATTTATGTTATGGTTTGAACGATTCAACACAAATATCTGATGAACGTCTATGGGAAGTCGCTAAAATGGCATACGCCGACCAGTTTATTGAAGATTTCCCGAAAGGATTGGACACGGAAGTTGGTGAGCGTGGTGTGAAACTATCTGGTGGGCAAAGACAACGGATCGCTATCGCCCGTGCTTTTTTACGAGACCCTAAAATTCTCATGATGGATGAAGCAACAGCAAGCTTAGATAGCCAATCAGAAAGTGTTGTCCAACAAGCATTAACACGATTAATGGAAGGACGTACTACATTCGTCATCGCTCATCGATTATCCACAATCGTCGATGCTGATAAAATCATATTCATCGAAAGAGGACAAGTAACAGGCATTGGTACCCATCAGGATTTAACTCTATCACATGACTTATATCGTGAATTCGCCGAGCAACAGTTGGCATAGATAGGAAAATAATAAAGTTTCTGTTAAAATAAAATGATTAAAACAAGGGCATTACTCTAACAGTAGTAATGTCCTTTTGTTTTACCATTTCTTTTGATTACATAATAAAACCTAAAATCTTCGCACCTCAAAAAAAAGATAGTATGCTTGATTTCTTTATGTTGAAGCATAAAGAAATGTAAAGTCTCTCATTGAATCTTTAGCTGGTACGATGACCCATTTGGAGAATAATAGTTTGAAAGGAGTCGTTAGTCGTGATTAGACCCATTGAAGTTCGTGATGCAGAAGGTTTTATCGAATTAAGTAAAAGAATTGATGACTCTCATTTTATGTTATTTGAACCTGGTGAAAGAAAAACGACTCGTGAACAACAGATAAAATCCATTGAAAGAATTTTATCTGAAAAGAAATCAATCATCTTTGTTGTCGAACGGGAAAATAAACTCGTAGGTTTTATCGCAGCATTTGGCGGAAATGTAAAAAGAAATCAACATTCTGCTTATCTCGTATTAGGTGTCCTTGAAGAATTTCAAGGGCAAGGTATCGCCTCTAAATTATTCAATCGAGTATTCGAGTGGGCAAGAGAAAATGAACTATCAAGATTAGGATTAACTGTTATAAAAGACAATAGTAAAGCATTTAATTTATATCGAAAAATGGGCTTTATCTTGGAAGGTGAGAAGGTTCATTCGCTGATTATTAACGGAGAACCCGTTAATGAATATTATTTATATAAGTTGTTGTGATTAACACAGCCTTTGCTATAAAACGCAAGCAAGATAAAGGATCAGCGGAATGAACAGCTATTGACGAATCGACTCTCTCATACCGAAAGCTCGATTCGTTTTTTTGTTTCTCATTCCTTAACTAAGATAACCTCATCGTGATTACAGTTCAGACACTTCATTAAATGTGGACACTGACCTTTTTTTAATGAATCTGGAAAGCCGTCGTTTTGCTTTAAGGTATCAATATCCATATATGCACTATACTCATCATCATAGTCCATGGCTTTTCCCATATCCTTCATTTCGGATTCACATTCTGTGCATGCAACATGAATTTTTCGAAGTCCATTACAAAGCGGACATAATGTCATATTCATTTCCTCCTATTTTCATCACGGGATCAAAACCAAGGGGTCAAACCACGAAACTCCTATATGCAGAAAAACAAGTGATAGTACACTTGATACGGCGTAAAGGGTAAGTGGCCAGCCCCCTCTTAACACAACTTGAACTTGGGTATTTTCTTTTTTTATTACCTTATCTACTGCACATCTACTTACTTAGTTATTCACCATATTCTGCGGATTTACCCACTCTTCGAATTGTTCTTCGTTTAGGCAGCCTAGTTTAAGGGCGGTTTCTTTTAATGTTGAGTTGTTTTTAAATGCCGTTTTTGCAATTTCCGCTGCTTTTTCGTAGCCGATATGCGGATTAAGTGCTGTTACAAGCATTAATGAACGTTCAACATTTTCTTTAATTTTGTCTAAGTTTGCTGTAATTCCTACTGCACAGTTGTCATTGAACGAGTGAATTCCGTCAGACAATAGTTTGACAGATTGCAGGAAGTTATAAATAATAACAGGTTTGAATACGTTCAATTCAAAGTTTCCTTGGCTCGCCGCAATTGAGATTGCTGTATCATTACCGATTACTTGAACCGCAATCATCGTTAATGCTTCACTTTGGGTTGGGTTCACTTTACCAGGCATGATTGAGCTTCCTGGCTCATTTTCAGGAATAGCAATTTCGGCGATCCCACTTCTTGGGCCACTTGCTAACCATCTTACATCATTGGCAATTTTCATTAAATCTGCTGCTAGGGCTTTGATTGCACCATGTGCATAAGCAATTTCGTCGTGACTTGTTAAGGCATGAAATTTATTATCCGATGTAACAAAATCAAATCCAGTATCCTCGGCCATTTGTTTTGCAGATAAAGCAGCAAATTCTGGCTTAGAATTAATTCCGGTTCCAACTGCTGTTCCACCAAGAGCAAGGTTTAGGATATGCTTGCTACTTTCCTCAACCATATTTAGTGATTTATCAAGCATCGCTCTCCAGCCGCTGATTTCTTGACCTAGTGTGATTGGCGTAGCATCTTGTAAATGCGTACGGCCAATCTTCACGATGTCTGCAAATTCCTTTTCTTTCGCTGCAAATGTATCACGAAGTACTTTGATTGCGGGAACCAATTTGCTTGCCACTTCAACATATGCCGCTATATGCATCGCAGTTGGGAATGTATCATTCGAGCTTTGCCCTTTGTTCACATCATCATTTGGATGAAGTAATTCGTCACTGCCAACTTCCTTCAACCACTCATTTCCTTTGTTTGCGATGACTTCGTTTACGTTCATATTACTTTGTGTACCGCTACCCGTTTGCCAGACAACTAGCGGGAAATGCTTGTCCAATGTGCCTTCTAGAATTTCACCACAGATTTTTACAATGGCATTTTTCTTCGTTTCAGATAAATCACCAAGATCAAAATTCACTTTAGCAGCCGCTTGTTTTACATAAGCAAATGCATGAATCAATTCAATCGGCATTTTTTCATTCCCTATTTTGAAGTTGTTACGACTTCTTTCCGTTTGCGCACCCCAATATTTGTCATATGGAACCTTTACTTCCCCCATTGTATCTTTCTCGATTCTATATTCCATTTCTTCTCCTCCTCTTTTGTATAACACTAATGCAGTCCTACTTAGTAGGAATCCCCTTTGCACTTCTCTTGTTAGCGCTTTAGTTTTTGAAAATTCTACATACAATATTATTGTACAAATGTTTTGCGCTTAAAACAATTAAAATAGGCTATGTTAAAGTCATTGGTTGATTTCAAATAAATCATAATCTTTTGTGGTATCTAGACTGTATAAATTACAAAAGGGGCAATTCAAATGACTTTAACGAACATAATAGCTGATATTTCTTTTTTTAGAGCTAGGGACAAAGAATCCATTTAAGATTATCTAACCTGCCATTTCTCGGTGTCGGCTTCACAACAAAGAGCTTTAATTGGTGAATTGAGAGAGACGAAGTTTTCACATGGATTTCATTGTCGTCATTGTGGAAGTACATCAGTGGTTCGTGATAACAAGTGAGATGGTCGCCAACGTTATAAGTGCAAAGACTGTCATAAATTAAGCAATGACTTGACCAATTCCCCTATGAATCGTTCGAAAAAGGCAGACAAATGGATTCCATTTATTGAGCGTATGTTGAATGGTTTATCACTTCGTAAAACAGCTTTTAAAATTGCTATCACTCACGTAACTGCTTTTTACTGAAGGCACAAAGTGTTGTCTGCTCTCGCCAAAGAAAGTATCGGTATTTTTGAAGGTCTAGTAGAAGTAGATGAAACATACTTCTTAGAAAGCCATAAAGGACGAAGGGTTATTGCGAACCGTAAACCAAGAAAACGTGGCGGTTCTGCTACAAAAAGAGGTATCTCCAATGAACAAGTCTGTGTATTAGTAGCTAGAGACCGAAACAAAACAACCCTTTCCAAGCGAGTCGGTTCAGGTAAAATTCTAGTAGAGCAAATTGATCCAACTCTTACATCGCATTTTAAGAGTGATACGGTGCTTATTTCCAATGCTCACAATTCTTACAAATCTTATACGTCTAATAACGATGTGGAACACGTCATCATAAACGGCAGGAAGAACGAATATGTAAAGAAAGGCATCTACCACCTCAATAATATTAATAATTACCATTCCCGTTTAAAGAAATGGATAAGTCGTTTTAATGGTGTTTCTACGAAGTATTTACAACTTTATTTAGTGTGGTTTCAATTTCTCGTCAATAGGAAAATGGAAAGCGATTTGAGCAAGAAAAAGCAAATGCTTATCTTGGCAAGTGTTCATAGAACTTGGAAAGCCACAGATAAGTTAAGACTGAGTAACTCCGCATTCTAAGTGCCAAGATTTTTCATGTTATTTCATAGGAAATAATATGAAAAACGAGCTGGGAAATGTATCTCCAAGCTCATGTATTTTGCTGTTCTTTTTTTTACTAAAGCACTCTTTAGCTCAATAAAAAAGCTTGAATTTTGTTTATTTTACTCCGCCAAAAACAGCAAGTTCCATCCACTTAAAATAACAATCCGAATGCTTAAAACCCAGTTCTCTAAGCCAATTAACCTGAATATCTACCCTTTCTAGAATATTATCTTCTTTATCAGGGCGGTTGTAATATTCCTTAGCTATTTCTTGTCTGTCTTTTTTATTATGAATTGAAAGATGGTCAATAAAAAGCTCATCATGCAATTTTTCTATTTCAGGGGTGGCAGAAGCTGTATGCTCAATATTTATGAAAATTCCGCCTGGTGCTAAGACTTTGTATATTTCTTGATACAATTCCTTTTTCTTTGTATGAGGAAGATGATGAATGGCATACCCAGAAACAATGCAGTCCACTGTCCCTGCTTCAGCATATTGACCAATGGAATGACTAAAATCATCAAGTATAATCTCACAACGATTCATATAATCTTTCATGTGGACACGTGCATTTTCAATCATTGGTTCGGAATGGTCTAATAACACGGCAGAAGCCTCGGGATAAGATTTAAGCAAAATTTCAGCCAAAAACCCGTTTCCACATCCCAAGTCCATAATTCTTTTCGGTTTACGAGTAAAATGATTGACTACTTGAAGCATAATTTTGGCTTGTTCAGCTCCAAAAGGAATTCCCCCTCGAACCTGTTCAAGATAATGTTGTGTGACATCTTGACGTTGCCAAGTTGTTGTTTCCATTTTTTCTCCCCCTTAATAAAAGTTTAGAAATAGAAAAGCCTATCTTCCTAAGATATCGAATTTGAACTTGGGATATTTCGTCTATTCTATTATTTTTATCCACTTCGATCAACCTATATTTGACTATTTCTCTTTGAACTAAACTGCTCCGTTAGTTGATTAAGATTCTTTGAAAGAGGGACACTAGATTTAGGTGATGCTTATGAAGAGAATCCTAGTTTCAATTTGTATCTCGGTGTTTATACTTTTTCTTGTTTCTGCCTCTGTTCAAGCGACTGAAAAAGAAAACGCCAATGAAATGTTTAAATACGCCTTAATTAGAAGTCTCGGATCCTCAATTGATAAGGCTTTGGCAGAAATCTATAAAGATGCGCCAAAAGGAATTCCTCAATGGGCAGGATGGGATACTAAAATTATAAATATAAAACAATTGCATGGTGTTGGGGGTTCTTATGAAGTAATAGTTAGAGTTCACCCTTATTATGGACCACATATTGGGAATGGGATTGATGAAATTACAATAAGAATTGCTTCTGATGGTCAAAAAGTGACCGATTTTAAACATATTCGAGATGTTTAAAAGGACAAGGGAATTTTCTAACGGGTTCAGTTGAGAGGTTGAAAAATTAAAATGACATACAAATTGGCGTTCAAACTGACAACAGTTTTGGAACGCCTTTTTCATTGGTATATTGAGTTTCATCTAGAATTGGCAGGAAATATTAGATAAGTGTAGCAATAGGAATAAAATTATAGAAAGAAGATATTAGTTTTCAATTTCAAGGTCGCATTGAATGCCAAAATTATAGTCAATTTTATTTGTAACGATATTACTGTTTAATTCGTCTATTTTTATGGGGGATGTAGTTGAGAAAGATAATGAGTCTATTTTTCGTTTTTCTAATTGGTTGTACTTTTCTTATTAGTACAACTTATGCAAGTTGGGCATATGCTTTTGTTGTCTACGATGGTAACATCTACGTTGTTTCAGAAACCCATATAAAACCCAATAAAATCGGTAAGAAAATAGGTAAGGTAACTAAGTATTCTGACCGAGAAGGCACTTATAGTGGAAATTTTTCAAATCAGTTTCCAAAAGAAACTGATTACTATGAAATCAAAGGTGCAACAACAAAAGAAGCAATCGCAATTAAAGAAAGCAAAGAATCGTTTATTAAAGCTAAATATGACGGCAAATATACTGGTAGCGGGGAATATGACCATAAGAAATATATTTTGAATAATTTATTGGTGTATTTTATTGGAGTCGTTTTGTTGTTCGGTATCATCTATTTATTTTACAAAAGAAGAAGCAAATAAATATTTCCACCTTCTAACTGAACCCGCTAGGAATTTTCCTTGTCCTTTTATCACCACCTCTTGTTAAGCTAACCTGCCCGTTACTTCAATAAGAAAAAAGGCTTTACTCTTTATTCAAGTAAAGCACTCGTTAGCTTAAGTGAATTAATTCACACATGGGCATGGTGCGTCAAAAGATAGTTGTTTTGTTCAGTTTGCACTTACACCAGTGCAAACTAATTAAACCTCTCGACCAAAATTAGTCAACAATTTTCCGAACTTTTAAAGTTTATTTTTATCTATTTTTTCTTTTATTTTCAGCATTGAAATACGAATTTCATTAATCTCACTTTCAGTTAGTCCATTAAACAATTGATTGACTTGTTCATCTGACTGAATATTAATTTTATCCAGCAGTTCCTCTCCTTTTTTTGTCAAAAAGAGAAAGTTTTTTCTGTTGTCTGTTGTTGAACTTTTTTTCTCTATTAATTCTTGCCTCTCTAATTTACGTAAAATTCTGCTCATATAGCTTCTATCAATATTAAGTTCTTGAACGAGATTATTCGCAATACACTCAGTTCTCTCGCTAATTTCAAATAGTATTCGTGCTTCGGTTAATGAATAATCTGTATCTAGAATTTGGGTATTAAATAAACCAAGTACCTTTGTATAAAATCGATTAAATTGTCTGATATCATCAATAATTTCTTTATCCATACATTCTCCTTTAGTTGACTTTGTCCACATTTAATATTAATATAACTATATCCTTAAAATGTAGACTTAGTCAACAATTTCCAAAAATCTTTAGCAATCTTTATTAAGACCTAATTGAAGGAGAACGTATATGATTATTCGAGAAATTAAAAAAGAAGACAATGCAAAAGTAAAAGAAATAATACAGGATTCACTAAAATCACTTGGCTTAGCGATTCCTGGAACAGCTTATTTTGACCCGCAACTTAACGACCTTTACCATTATTATACTAATTTAAAACATGCGAACTATTGGGTAGTAGAAATGGAGGGCGAAGTTGTTGGCGGAATTGGTATAGCACCGTTTAACGAACATGAAAAAATTTGTGAATTACAAAAGCTATACTTAACTCCCCAAACACAAGGTTTAGGATTTGGAAAGAAGCTAATGGAAACAGCTCTGTCATTTGCCTCTAAACATTATACAAAGTGCTACTTAGAAACACAGCATGAATTAAAAGCTGCATGTAAATTATATGAAAAATTTGGATTTACACTTTTACATGAACCACTATCAGGTTCTGATCATTCAGCTATGGATGCGTGGTATTTAACAGGTTTGAATTAACCATAAGAAGTCCATTAAATCAATTATAATTAGAAATTAATATATAGAAAAAAGCCGATTTCCAAATGTGGAGCTCGGCTTTTTTCTAACTTTGTGAAGGATTGTACTTAAACTAAACTGCCCCGTTAGCCATCCATTCAGCACAAAATCAGTGTTGCACCACAGAGAATGAAAATTGGTTTCTAGGTCGATAATGTTTTAATGGCTAGCGAAGAAAGTCGTTGAACTATGCTGCCTTTGAGCCCATCCGTTAGTCTGACTCCGACGACCACAGTGTACCACCGACTGTTGCACCCTTTATGGGTAGCACTCATGGGAGATTAATCCTTTTTGGGTCGTCGCGCTAGCCTCTACTTAATTTGCTATAATTAGAGGTTTTTGTTTAACGATTTACCAAACCCAATCAGATCACTTATAAGACTCAGCCTTTTTTTAAAAGTAATTTTCTGGGTCTATTTTTGTATGCTCGTTTTTGATTTTAAGAATATTTTAATTTTCATGGGAGTTTAAGTACATTTCTTCACAATCTTGCTTGCAATTATGTTGTCTCATAACAAAAGCCACCAATATGTCGGCAGCCTTGTTTTTAGAAACTCCTGTAGATTCTTTTCCTCCCAGTATGGTGAACCTAATAGCATCAAAGAACAGCTAAACCTTGCGACCCAAAGTAAGGAAAGTTAGTCCAGGCAGCAACCTGTAATCTTACTAGACTACCATCATCTTGGATATTAAATACTGACACTGTACCCTGATTTCCGTTAAGTGTGTAAAAATGTCGTCCATCTTTACTGACTCCAACATCCATTGGAAGACCTGGTGCTGTACCCGGCGGTGTACTCGTAATATGCCCTACCACTGATAATGCTCCATTGTGATCGATTCGGTAGGTGGAGATGGTTCCGCTTAAAGTGTTGGTAGTGTATGCAAAACGTTCATCCCTCGTTGTTACAACCCAACAGGCAGTCTGATATCCGTTTTGTACAGAGCCGCTGATCACAAAAAGTTTACCATCGTTGCTCAATGAATAAGATGACAAGGCATTTGAAACTGCTTCTGTAACTAAGAGGATCCCAGAAGATAGAAAATAAGCGCCCAATGGTCCTTGGCCGTAAGAATCATTAACAATCGGTCCTATAACCGTACCATTTTTATTTACATGGAATACACTGAGATGGTTTGATGTAAGCTCGGAGACAACGATTTTACTGCCATCTGGAGTAAAGAGAACCTGCGCCGGCTGAGCATTTAAAGTACTAAGAGAATGAGTGGATCCTGGAATAGCAGTAAGGCGTCCGTTATCATCTATGTGAAAACCAGTGATATTTGACGCAAAATTATTTTCGGCATGACCTACATTGGAGACATAGAGAAGATTACCAAACACATCTACGCTATTGGGCTGAGCACCTCCTGATGGCTTTACATCAACAAGAACAGGCCTTCCACTATCGGTTATGATGAAACTACTGACACTATGGCTGCCTGCGTTAACTGCAAGTAGAAAACGTCCATCACTAGACAAAGTTAGGGCGCTTTGTGAAGCTAAAGGGTCGACGCCATCGTTTGTTGTTGCAGTGGAAACTTCCTTTGTACCAGTACCTCTACCATTAGTTGGGGAGGAACCCGCAAAGGTGAGCATACCATTCATGTCCATGTAAAAGGCAATGATTTGATTCATTACTTCATTATTGGTCATCATGTACACCATGCTCGTACGTGCACGAAAATAATTGTTCATTATCTGCATTTTATGTCTCTCCTCCTTCCATAATTTTATATGGTTCTTTTGTCGTTTACATTCCGAAAATGGAATTAAACTGGTTTACAAAAAGAGGTGGACTATCATCCACTTACCCCACTATCCTGCCCCGTTAGTTGCATAATAAAAAGAGGCTGATCACAGCTCCTTTTATTAAAGTAATGCACCCGATAGTTTAAGTGCGTTTGTTCACAAACATTTTCTAAAACAAGCCGTTTTCCCATAAGGAAACGGCTTGTTTATTGTTATATCTCTAATTTTTCGGTTTGTGTTTTCTCTTTTAGTGAATTAAGTTTCAAAGCAGAAGCTAGTATGATTACCATACTTACTACTCCAATCCATACAAGGGTAGATAAAGGTGAACTCCAAGTTAGTCCCTTTCCGAAGAAGAACAATTCACGCAAACCTTCTATCATAAAACGCATTGGCAACCAAGAATAAATCCAATCTCGATAAAATGGGGAGATCATTTCTGGAGCCATCGCAAGCAATGGTGCACCAAAGAATAACATCAAGGCAAAAACAGCGATACTTCTAATTCCTAACAACGAAAGTACAGCTAAAATCATTAGGAAAAAGCTAAAGGATGTAATCGTTAGAAATAAAGCTGTATCCGTAAATTGTGGAATATTTAATCCTACCATTCCATCTGCTAACCACGTTAATCCAAATCCGACAACAAGTGAAACAATTGCCCCCATTAGAATTTGTACTACCTTTGTAGCAAGGTTCTCTTTTCGATTAGCAATTGGTAATTTGCTAACAGCAATAAAGATAATAGCTGCACTAGCTAAGCTTGCAATCCATAGTGGCTGGAATAAGGAAATAGGAGAATTGCCGTTTGCACTATTAGTACCAATTTCATTCACATTAGTAACTGTTTTTGTAATAGGAGTTGCTAAGCTTGCAGCTTGTTTTGCTGTTAGGGTTGCACCTTGTTTTTCAAAACCATCAAGGAGCTGTTTACGGACATTGTTGTTCATATTGTCAACTATCCCATTCAATACCTGTCCTGCCATTGTTGAAGCTGCTGTATTCATTCCCTGATTGATATATATTTGAACTTCAGGAGAAGAAGGTGCTGGTGTCCTTAATGATGCATGTTTAGCACTAAAATCTTTCGGAATGACCAATGTTGCATAATATTTTTGGTTATCCATTCCTTTTTGTGCATTTTCTGCTGTTTTTACTTTAACCCATTTCACAGCAGGGCCTTCATCTTTTGTTGCTTTTGAATTTTTTTGCATCATTTCAACAATCGTTTGACCCATATTCATTTTTGGCTGATTAGGAATTTCCACTCCTTCATCCTCATTTGCGATTGCAATCGGCAGATTTTTCGGTTGTGGCTGGACCGATGGAAATAATGTAAGTGAGAAAATAAAAATAACTGCCAATGCAATGATTGGTGAAACTAATAACAGTTTGTTTTTGAACATATATTTATTCCTCCCTGTTTATTTGTTATAATAATAAACAACCTGTTGTTTATTATATTTCTAATTCTATAATTTAATCATTTTCTGTTCAATAATCAAAAATGTCAGATGTGTTGGTTACGGAACACTTTTTATAAATGTGTTGGATAAAAGTTAGGGAGGAAGTACCTTGCGTGAAAGTAATACGGATTTACGGGTCATTCGGACAAAAGAATCCATCCGAGATGCACTAGTAGAATTAATCGATGAAAAAGGTTTCGAGGCAATTACAGTTAAAGACATAACAACCAGAGCGAGGATTAATCGAGGAACATTTTATGCACACTATCAAGACAAATTCGATTTAATAACTAAATGTGAAGACGAAATTATGCTTGAGATGTACAGAATTGCAAAACAGAACATCCCAGGAGTTATTGCCGTACTTGAAACCAATTCACCGACTTTAACACCATTTCCCTTTGTAGTTTCAATTTTTGAATATCTAAATGAAAATAGTGGTTTTATGAAAGCAGTGTTAGGCCCAAAAGGAGATTTATCATTTCAAACAAGGCTGAAAGATTTCGTTTGGAAAATAATGGTTGGAGATAACCCAGATGCACTTTTTAAGAAGGAGAATTTACTTGTTCCAGGACAATATTTAGCTTCCTATGTTGCATCTGCACATATAGGAGTAATTCAACAATGGTTGGATAGTGGCAGGAAAGAATCTCCTCAAGAAATGGCACGAATTCTATCGACTATTACAGTTAATGGTCCCTTCTTTGCTGCTGGGTTAAAAAAATAAATTAGTAAAAGGATCTTCGGTTTGGAAGATCCTTTTAGCTGCTTGTTCAATTAAAGCCCCGATTGTGGAAGATCTTCTATAAGTTTCTTATTAAAGTAAAGCACCCGTTAGTACAATAAGCACAGCTTCACAAATATGTATAAATATCATTCCGAAAAGACATGTGGAACAGTATTTTGATTTAAGTGCTCAAGAATTTGAGGGTAAAAAGATCAAAAATGAACAACATTAGCCGGATAGTTATAATATCGGCATCAATTGTGGTGAATCCGAAGGGCAGACCATTTTCCATGTACATGTCCATCTCATTCCTAGATATAAAGGAGATATGGAAAAACCGCCGGTGTTCGGTTATTCCTGAGAAGCGGATATATTGATCATTTCCTGTCAAACTAATAGAGAAACATATTCCAACATTAGAAACCATTAACTAGTGATTTTCTCTTTTCTTGTATGGTACACTATGAATGTAGCTGATGAACAACAAAATATGAAATGGTGAGTAGTCGCAGCTCTTGTTAGAAGAGTTGAGGAAAGTCCAGGCTCGCCCGGTGCTGAGATGCCCGGAGTGTTCGTGCCATCTGCAAAGGTGGGCAACAAGAATTTATTACTTGTCTGACGGCGGAGAAATCATGCTAAGTCCAACGTGATAGGCTGAGAGTATTCTGAAAGTGCCACAGTGACGGAGTTCGTCTGGAAACGGACGAAATGGAACGAGGTAAACCCCACGAGCGAGCAACCCGAAATTAGGTAGGGGCACCATCCTGCGGGAAATGAACCAAAAGGATGGATCGGTCAAAGATCGATAGTTAGATGACTACACCTGTCGTGCGAGATTGGCATTCGTTTATAGCACGCAGGAACAGAACCTGGCTTACAGCCATTTCATGAGCCGAATTCAGCCATGAATGATCAAATCACATAAGGTATGTTTGAATTATACATACCGTACTAGACGGGGAGTTGGCGGTGCCCTGTAATCCGCAATCCGCCACAGCGGAGTTGAATGCCTGCTTGAGGTTTGAACATGTAAGGTTTGCCTTGTAAAAGTGGTGATGAGAATGGGGTCCTGTGCAATGGAAACCTATGAACCTGGTCAGAGCCGGAAGGAAGCAGCCATAAGTAGATTCACCCATGTGCCGCAGGGTTGCCTCATTTGAGCTTACGTTTACAAGTAACGCTTGGTTGTTCCTATCAATGGCAGGGTACGGTGTTACATAAATGATGATAGAAAGTGTCCTAGGGTAGGACACTTTTATTTGTGATAGGATTCATTATTTTAGCTTTAAAATAAAATTTGACCATTTTCTGCTTGTGTTGCTCCACAATTGCGCCCGTTAGTTGAAGATAAGTACTTTCAAATACTTTACTCATTTCTACCGGATTTTATCGATAGATAAAGCAAGTTTGTAATTTGCAAACATAAGAAGTTCCTCTAAAAGGACTCCCAATTAGGAAGTCCACTGCATACCATAACCCTTCGGTTAAAGGATGACTTTACTTAATTCTAATCTCCTGTTTTGGAGCCATGATTGTCGTCATCAACGGGACCTTTCCCCGCCTTGTTGTCCAGCGCTCCGCCAGAAACAGCACCTGCAACTGCAACTGAACCAAATGGATCAAGAGCAGAAGCCATGGTATCCCCAGTAAAAGCACCTACACCAGTTCCTACTGCCTTGCCAGTATCGTTATCGTCACGTTTGCGTTTGTTGATATCAGCCATCTATTTCACTCCCTCGTTTTTTATAGGGAAGTGCTATTGTTTTAGCAGCACTGTCCCGTAACATATTTTGTCCAATAGGGACAAATTTACGAGGAGGGATTAATAAGCATTTGTAAATTTTTTTACCACACAGTGTTATTCCACAATCTGGCCCTTTAGTTGAACAAGGCCTTAAAGTATCACATGAATACTCTATACATTTTTAGTATGGTTTATACATGATTTTATACATTGTTGATGAATCAATATTTTCGGCTTCTGAAGAAGCATGGTAGCCGCATAAAAAAGAGGTGTTTTATGCAAATTCTTCTTTCACTAAAGCACCCCTTTAGTTTAAGTACGTTTTTTCACAAACTTCTTTTTTGAATGGCTATGTTAAACAATATTGTTGTTATTATAATCATAAAAAAGGACCAAATTAGGTCCTTTTTGTGTTTGCTTGTTAAATTGGTCAATTTCTCGTTCTTAAAATATCCGATAAGCCATTGTCATTCACGTATTGAAATCCCTCGATTTTTCCTTCTTCTTTTGAAGAGAAGATGACTTCACCTTCTACATTTGTAGTTTTTTCTTCATCCTCATTTTTCTGATAACCGACCTTTGCTATGAAGGTATAACGATATGAAATATTCTCGCTTTGCTCAATCGTGATATTCTTAAGACTTAACTTATAGCCATTATAGTAAGCATAAGTTGGGTATTGAGTACCACCAAATGCAGCTATGAAGGAATCAAGCCCAGATTCTGTAAAGTAAGGTCCGTATACCTCTGCTTCATACTTATCTAACTCTTGGTTCTCTTCTTTATTATTCACAACAGTTCTATATTTAGGATTCCATAATAGCTCCATAAACTCCTCATCTGGACCAGTAAATTGATGCTCAAGAACTTTTTTAATTGCTGTCTTTTGCTGATCTTCCTCTTCTTTTTGAGAGCAAGCAGCTATTAAGAACCCTGACATTATCAACATTAAACATATAAAAAAGGATTTTACTTTGTTATTATTTTTTGGCATAACTCCACTCCCTTTTTAAATGTAATACGTTTGAAATGCTTTAAAGTTTCAACGAATAGGCATTTTTCAGACTATTCCCATTTCTCGTTTAAAATCCTTTATTTAATATTATTGTTGTACAACTAACCTGCCTCGTTACTTCAATAAGAAAAAGGCTTTACTCTTTATTCAAGTAAAGCTACCCTTTAGTTGAAGTGTAATTCTTCACAATCTTGTTGTTAGAAAAAGCCACCTCCATCTTGAAGGGCCACACGATATTTAATAATAATAATAATCAATAACCTTTTGTGCACAAGGTTGCAAAATAACCTGTTTGAGAACGGAATAGGCAGCTGTCGTCCTCGTTGGAAATCGGGATTGTCACCCCCGCTAAAATCTTGCATGCTAGGAAGCCGTACTCTACCGCTATGTTTTTTTAATTTTCTTTCAAGCTTTTTTTAGTTGTACTTTCTGATTTTCTCATAACCCATTACAAACAAAGTACGTGCATAATAAATTCCCGTTTGGCTTGCCCGTACTGCTACTCAAACGTAGTCTCATCTATCCTCGTCGTAGTATTCTTTTATATACTTGATGGAGTCTTTCCTTGGATGTTTACCTACATAATCCGGCGGCTCCTGAAGGATTTCAGGTAAAAGTGGTATTCATACCCATACAAGACATGAAATAAACATATACTGAATGATACTTGTGATCAGATTAGAAAGGAGAAATCAACTTTGACAAAATATCGGATCATGTCCTTTGATGGAGGCGGTACCTTAGGTGCTTTAAGTTTACAACTTTTGAACAGACTGGCTCAGCAAAATCCAAAATTAATTAGTCGAACCAATGTTTTTTCGGGAAATTCAATCGGTTCATTCACTGCCCTTGCGTTAGCAAGTGGAAGATCGCCGAAGGAGACATTCCAGTTTTTTAAGGATAAAATCCTGCCGGCATTCAGCGTTTCCCGACCAGGCGGACCTGTTTTTAACCAACAATTACCATACTCTAGTTTCATTAAAGCAGTTCAAACATTTTTTCCACCAGATCTTCTCCTCAAAAACTTAAAAAGACGAATTGTTGTCCCTGCATTTCATTTATTCTCACCGGAGCTGAATCGTTGGACTCCTGTGTTATTCCACAACTTTCCTGACTCTCCCTATTTTAATGAGAAAGCGAGTGATGTAATACTACGGAGCAGTGGGGCTCCCGCGACGCAAAGAGCCTATCAGAACTATGTGGATGGGTATACAGTAGCAACTAACCCCAGTACAGCCAGTATCGCGTTTGCAGTGGGGAAAGCCAAACAGCCGCTGGATCAAATTGCGGTATTATCCATTGGAACAGGTGAAGAGCCGACTCAATTAAGAAGAGATACAGAGGGGTGGGGGATGGTTAGTGCAGATAACATACGCCCCGAAAATATGAAGAACCTTCCCCCAAATTGGGGAGTTCTTTTGGACCGATCGCCCAATGAACCTTTACTGCCATTTCTTCAGATTGTCGCTAGTGGATCCGGTTACTATGAATCCATGGTCAGTTCTCAGCTTCTAGGAAATCGTTTTTTTCGGTTAAATCCACGGATCCCTAATTTCTCCAAAACGGACCCTTCTGTGGTCCCCGCTCTCATTTCAATTGCTAACAAAACAAATTTACAACCTGCAGTTCAATTTATAGAGAAAAACTGGAATTAATATAACTTCCATAAATCTGATTATTTTTTTGCAAGCATTTGGATTTTTTATAAAAAACAGCCAAACTGGCTGTTTTTATTTATTCATTCAGTTCTTCTTCAACTAACCTGCCCCGTTAGTTTAAGTACATTTTTTCACAATCTTAATTGTTATTTTAACATAAATATCCAAAAAATCTTTAAGAAAAACTAAAGGGGTAATGTGATTTTAATCAAACTTTTTTACAAATTATCAATCTTTAATATAAATCATCAAATTTTATTACAAAGCAACAGTATAGTGTATGTAGCATTTTAATAAAGCTTAATTAAAATAAAATCACAAACCCTGATTTATCAACAAACACAAAAAACTCCATTTTGAATAAAGATTGATCAAAATGGAGTTAATCTTTCTAACCAAGTATAAGATTTTTATAAAAAGGTTTGGTCATGTTCTACCTGTGTTGCTCAACAATCACGCCCAATTGTGGAGGAACATAACATAAGTACATGTTTTGTTAGACTAACGCCCCCCTTTAGCTTAATAAGAATTAAACAACTTTCTTATTTTTTAAAGGACTTTATTGTCAATTAGCAGTAAGGATGACTTAAAGTTTCTAACCCCATCTTTTCTAGGTTTTAGGTTTAAGATCCTTCCTTTTTAGAAATTTAGACATCTGTGGACTTTTGCTGAGTGAAGAAAAATATGAAAATGATAATGGGGAGCGCTATTAAAAATGTATTGTTTCTAGAAGTTTTTACTGTAGGTATATCTGTTAATGACATTTTACTCATTCCCTTTTATATTAGTTAATAATTCTGGTGGAACGATATAATGCTGCGTTACTATTTTATTAAAAAAGTTATAATCTTCAATTGGCAGTGCCGGAAGAACTTCAGGATAACCGAAAATAGGACCTGAAACATTAATTGAAAAATCACCAGACGACACAAATGTGCCAGTCACATGTATTACATCGTTGATTAATAATATAGCTATAATGATGTCCAGTATATCGATAAAAAGGTTTCCTTCTTGCGAGTGGTCCTTCCCTTCTAAACGATGCCCTCCAAAAAGAGGACCACCTAACGAAAGACTAAATCTGCCTGGTCTTACAAACACGCCAATGATTGTAATTTGCCCGGTTAATAATAGGATTGCTGAAGTAATTTCGATACTACGTTGAAAGGAGTGGATTACTTTTTTATTTGTATCAAATTCACAGGCCTTATTCAATATCCTCACTCCCTATGTAGGCATTATATTCAGATAAACTAACAAACGTCACTTAATTGATTTTTTATATTGTTTATTACTGAACGTATTGATTCTTCAATTTCTTTATATCAAGTAACATATTTAATACATTAATTACAAATTAATTCCATTTTTAGTGGTGTAAATAATAATATGCTTTTAATTGACAATAAAGAGAAAGTATAGTAAATTCTTAATTAACTTAATAATCAATTTTTCTTATCAAGAGAGGTCGAGGGACTGGCCCTGTGACGCCTCAGCAACCAGCAATCGTAAAATATTGCCAAGGTGCTAATTCCATCAAGCTATTTGGCTTGGTAGATAAGAAGAGACTGCATACTTATGCGATTCTAAAGTCTTCTTCTTATAGAAGACTTTTTTCTATGGAAAAGGGGCAGAGCTTCGCAAAATCAGCTACGCACCGCCACCTTCATAAGGTGATACAATTTTTAGAACCTGAACTTTTTTCATCGCCTGAACTTTAGAACAGACGCTCATTGATGTTTTTATATTCTAAAAAAGGGAGCCGTGAACGATAATGAAAATTGATACACAACTAGCTCAATTAGGGAATCGAAGTGAAACTGCAACTGGTGCAGTAAGTCCTCCTGTATATTTCTCAACTGCTTATCGCCATGATGGAATTGGTCAATCAACTGGATATGATTATTCTCGGTCAGGGAACCCAACTCGTCAGCTACTTGAACAAGCGATAGCTAAACTTGAAGGTGGCGATCAAGGTTTTGCTTGTAGCTCTGGAATGGCTGCCATTTTCACAGTCCTTTCCCTTTTCCAATCTGGAGATGAATGGATTGTCAGCCGTGATTTATACGGCGGTACTTACCGTTTGCTCGAGAAAGATTTTAAAAAATGGGGGTTAACATGTACATATGTTGACACAAGTAATGTAAATGAGATTGAAAACAGTATTACCCCTCAAACAAAAGCGATTTTTCTAGAAACACCTACAAACCCGCTTATGCAGGAAACGGATATTGATGCGGTGTCAGCCATAGCCAAACAATACGGAGTCCTATTAATCGTCGATAATACGTTCTATACGCCTCTTCTTCAAAAACCGATTGCAAGCGGTGCCGATATTGTAATTCATAGTGCGACGAAGTATTTAGGCGGACATAATGATGTGCTTGCTGGACTCATTATATCTAAAGGGAAAGATCTGTCTGAAGCTCTAGCACATCACCATAATAGTGCAGGTGCGGTACTAAGTCCATTCGATTCATGGTTGTTAATGCGTGGAATGAAGACACTTGCTTTACGAATGGAAAGACATCAAGAAAACGCACGGAAACTTGCAGATTATCTTTCTAGCCATGAATCCATTACAGATGTTCTCTATCCGGGAAAAGGAGGAATGCTTTCTTTCCGAGTAAGCGATGAACAATATGTGAATTCATTTTTACAAAGCTTAAACCTTGTCTCATTTGCTGAAAGTCTTGGCGGGACCGAAAGCTTTATTACCTACCCTGCCACACAAACACATGGGGACATCCCGGAAGAAATAAGAATCGCAAACGGTATTTGTAATCGGCTGCTCCGATTCTCTGTAGGAATTGAAGCAGCGGAAGATATCATCCAAGACCTAGAACAAGCATTTGCTAAAATAAAAGAGGAGGTATCAGCATGACAGCAGATCATTTCAGCTTTGAAACATTACTTCTACATAATAACTATAAATATGATGCAACAAACGGGGCAGTAAGCGTGCCGATTCAACATGCTTCCACTTTCCATCAATTTGATTGTGACCAGTTTGGGAAATATGATTATAGCAGAAGCGCGAATCCAACTCGCGAAGCGTTGGAAGAGATTATTGCTGGACTTGAAGAAGGTACAAATGGATTTGCCTTCGCATCAGGAATGGCGGCAATTTCTACTGCCTTCATGCTCCTGTCAGCGGGTGATCATGTGATTGTATCTGAAGACGTATATGGTGGAACATTTCGGATGGTCACACAAGTACTTTCCCGCTTCAATATTGAACATAGCTTTGTTGATATGACGGACTTAGAAAGTGTGAAGTCAGCCATTCAACCTAATACGAAAGCCATTTATATAGAAACACCTTCTAACCCTCTTTTGAAGGTGTCAGATATTCATGGGATCTGTTGTATTGCGAAAGAAATTGGTGCGTTAACATATGTTGATAATACATTTTTAACACCAGCACTACAAAAGCCACTAACATTGGGAGCAGATATTGTCCTTCATAGCGCGACTAAATTCCTATCCGGACATAGCGATGTCGTGGCCGGTCTTGCCGTCGTACGTGATCCAGAATTAGCAGAAAAACTTGGATTTCTGCAAAATTCATTCGGAGCCGTTCTCGGTGTTCAGGATGCATGGCTTGTGATGCGCGGCCTGAAAACATTGCATGTCCGAATGGAGCATTCTGTACAATCTGCTCAAAAAATCGCTGCATTCTTGGAATCACATCCACTTGTAAAAAAAGTTCATTATCCAGGACTTAACAGCCATCCACAATTTGCTTTGCAACAGCAACAAGCGAAGTCAGCTGGCGCAGTATTTTCTTTTGAATTAGAAAATGAAGATGTTCTACGCTCCTTTGTTTCTAATGTTACTCTACCAGTTTTTGCTGTAAGCCTTGGTGCTGTTGAAACGATTTTATCTTATCCAGCGAAGATGTCACATGCAGCAATGTCTGATGAAGAACGTGAAAAACGTGGCATTACAAAAAGCCTGCTTCGTCTATCAGCAGGCCTTGAAAACCCAGATGATTTGATTAAAGATTTCACGAATGCCTTGGAAAAAAGTAAACTAGTTCTTACTGTTTAATATGATTAAAACGCAAGGGTTCTGACTCCCACAGCTACTATAGATTGTTTATTTCACGTATAAATGACACAATAAACGGTGTATAGAGTGTGGAGTCAGAACCTTTTTCAAACAACCTCATTTTTAATCTTTTATTCCCTTAAATCGCAATAAGTCTCCAAATATTATCTCATCTGACAATCCTAATTCATCATGAACAGTTTTTTGATATGGTTCACAGGCAGTATTATCTAACTGTTCTCCCGATGATTTATTATAGCAAACCCCATCTTGGAAAATATACGTATCATTCACGAAACCACCATCTCTGAAAATCACGGGATGGCTTGCTTTCCTTGTGAATAAGTTGTGACCGAACGATATGGTGTCTTCTGCTTTCATGCCCAATAAATGTAAAAGTGTTGGCCGGATGTCGATTTCTCCGCCTGGAACAGAAATAGTCTCCCCGCCCTCACCAGGGATATGGATAATCACTGGTACTTGGCGGTAATGAATATGATTAATTGGCGAATACGCATCACCTAGCATTTGACTTAATGCCGCTTCATATTTTTTTGAAATTCCGTAATGATCTCCATACAACACAAAGATTGTGTCTTCATACATCCCATTATCTTTAAGCGTTTGAAACAATCGCTTGATTGCTTCATCCTGATAACGAACTGTTGTCACATACCGATTTACGACACCTTCGTCGGTATCCCCCATCGCGATCAGTTGGTCATTTTCATCCAGCAAAAATGGAAAGTGATTCGTCAATGTAATTAATTTTGCAAGATATGGTTCAGGCATTGTTTTCATGAGCTCCACAGATTGTTCAAAAAAAGGAATATCTTTAATACCATAATTCACCGAATTCTCATCGGTTACCTGGTAATCTTGTTTGGAGAAGAAACGATCGTAGCCAAGGTTTTCATACATCTTTTCTCGATTCCAAAAGGACGGGTCATTGCCATGAAAGGAGGCGGAATAGTACTGACCATTCTCTTTCAATAGATGTTGTAGGCTAGTAAACGTATTCCCAGGTCGTCTGACGAAAACAGATCCTCCAGACAGCGGGTATAAACTTGTATCAATCATAAACTCAGAATCGGATGTTTTTCCTTGAGCAGTCTGGTCATAAATTTGATTGAAATAAAAGCTTTCTTTTATTAAGTCATTCAAAAATGGTGTAATTTCTCGATCATTCACTTTTTGATTGATTACAAAGTTTTGTGTGGATTCCATACTGATTAACACAATATTCTTTCCTTTTGCCAGTCCAAAGAAATCCGTTGTATCTTCCTGTTTACTCGCCATATATTCTTCGATTTTCGCAGTATCAACGTGTGTAGCCACTGCACGATCAATAGTAGGACGAAGCCCCATTACAATGTCATAAAGATGATAATTATAAGGACCGATGCTTTTAACCATCTGCTCTCTATTATACGAGGCAGAAAAAAGATAAGGAGACTGGCTCCACCCAAGACCTGCTAGTAAAAAAAGTAATAATGTACTAAAGCCGATAAACCGTTTTTTGAAACGGACACTTATCTCTTTGGATTGAACAATGGCTTTTTTTGAAAGCCAGGCAATGATTATTATATCTACAAATAAGAGTAAATCCCATGCCTTCATCAACTCAAACGTACTTGGTCCAATTCCCCCGACATTTTTAAATTGAAACAAAATAGAAACGGTCACATAATCAATATAAAAACGGTAATACAGTAAATCTCCATAAAGCAATCCTGTTACTAGTATCATAATCGCCAAAAGCCATTTAATATGAAGCCTTTTTGTAAAGTACATGCTGAGTCCGATTAATAAAAACAATGAACCGATTGGATTGACAACAAGAAGCAGCGCATCAAACCATGTGTGGATGGTAATATCAAAACCAATAAATGAAACGATAACGGTCTTCAACCACATACATGCACATGCAAGGAAAAACAGCAACTTCGGTGTAACACGTATTCCCTTCTGCGTCATATCCCATCACACCTTACTAGCAAAGGCTGTTTTTGCTTGCGTCAAAGCAAGAAACAAAGTACGAATTGATTCGTCACTATGATGACCCATTAACGAAATTTGGATCCAGTTTCGCTTTAATAAATAGTTACTTTCATAGCTTGTAAGGATGTTTTTACTTTTCAAATAATCACCTAGCATTTTGGAAGAATGATAGAATGGCAAACAAATGGTAATAATGCCTGGTGAATAGGCTTCGTCTCCTAAATAATTATAGCCATTTTCCTCCAAGAATTTTCTAATGAATGCCGCTTTTGTTTCGATTATGCTGCTATCTACTTTTTGCAATGCAACGTGCAACGCTTTTAATAAATTAGAAGAATGGGTAAAAGGAACACCTTCATACTCTTGATACATGCCAATATCTAAATACCTTGGCACGTTAGCATTCGGACGTAGCTTTTCCCGGTGAAAAACTATAACCAGACCAGGGTATGATCCTAATGCCTTTCCACTGACTGTCGTCGCCATTAGTACATTTTTGAAGGATACCGGGACAACACCAACCGAGCTGCATGCGTCGACACATAATTCAACACCAAACTTAAGACAAAGCTCTTCGATTTTTTCCAAATCAAATAAATAGCCGGTTGAAGTTTCACAATGCACCGTCCAGATCCATTTAATGTTCGGGTTTTCTCTTAAGAAATGTTCGATCTCTGAAACCGAAATGGGCGTATTCCATTCTTTTTCAATCGTAAAAAATGACAAATTAAAGCGTGAGGCATGGTCAATCAGCCGATAGCCAAATTCACCATTTGCCAAAATCAAACCATCGCCTTCAATCTGAGATAGCTGAGCAGAAACGATATCATTGCCTAATGTACCAGTCCCAACAACAACTTGTGCATACTTGGCTTCTGTCATGTTACAAAGAGTTTTCCGTATCTTGTCCACTCCCTTTATAAATACACCCGAGCGATGTGAGAGTGCAGGCAGAGCAAAAGTCTTTACTACTTCAGGATGAAGCTGTACCGGTCCTGGAAGGAACGAAACTTTGCTAGATTCATTGGATTTTCTAGCTATTAGCCGCTTGAACACCTTTGTGGAGTTTTCAAATTGCTCTTTTGTCAAATACATTGGCTGAAACTTGGCTTGTTCTGTTCCAACCATCTCCCCGAACGCTTGAAAACCCATTCTTTTGTATAAAGGGATTTGCTGCTCTACACCTGATATGAGCGCCATATTGTATTTTTTCTCCAAACAATAGTTGACTAGCACTTCAACTAATTTATAAAAAACGGGACTTTTTCTGAATTCATCTTTTACAGTAAGAAGTCTTATTTCACAAGGGTTCGCATCACTTGGTAAATAGTCGTCCAAATTCGTTAGTTTTTGATCCAATGAAAAGGGACGGTTGGATCTAACGGCGATCATTCCAACGACCTCATGATTTTTCTTAGCAATCATGTATGTATTTTGTTTATCAAAACGATCAATCAATCGCTGCTGTTCGTTTTGGTTATGTTGAGGAATTTCTTCCACAAATGTTTGATAATTAAGTTTATAAATTTGCTCGAACTCATTTTGCTCTGAAGCGATTTTATAAACAAATTCCACTATGTTCACTCTCCTATATCTTCTAAGTTTTCTTTCTTCCTGCTGTTCGGTATATGAGCGAATAGCACAATAATCAACATACACAGCAAGCCTATTGAATAAGTCCATGAATGTCTAGTTATCCAAGTAGTAATCGGAATTGTCAGCATTGATATCATACCGGGAATGGTAAATCTACGTAACAATAAATAACCGATTCCCATGACAATTCCTGTCACCACAATAGCAACTGGGACAAGATAAAGGGTAACGGCTAAAAAAACCACGACTCCTTTACCACCACGAAATTGAAGCTGAATTGGCCAAATATGTCCGATTAATAAACCGAAAGCACATAATAGCATGACCATTTCACTTACTTCTGTTAAGGTACTAACAATGAGCAACGCCATAAACACCTTGGCAGCATCAATGACAACCGTAAAAAGAAACCCTTTTTTCCCTAAATGCCGTCCTGCATTTCTTGCCCCAGCATTCCCACTTCCGAGTTCGCGGATATCTTTTCCCATCTTCCATTTACTAAGATAATAAGCACCATTTATGCAGCCAAAAGCATAAGAAAGTACGATTAATATCATCGATTGAATCATTAAACTACTCCATTCACTGCATTCAATTAGATTATTTTTCTATCAGGCCTTTTTATTTCCATTTTATATGAAAATACTACACAAATAAAGGAAATACAATGGATTCTTTTAAAGAAGTGTTTACATGCTATATATGTTGTCATATAAAAGATATGACAAAAGAACTTTCTTGTTTTTACGCATATTTTTGAGTTCGATTTATTAAATAAGGGGATTAATGAATTCGTGTAAATGAGGCATTTCGGATTTGAAACATATTTTGGGATTTTGACACGTATTTTTAGATATTAACGCATATTCTCCAAACTTGTCGTTATTTCATTCAATTAATCTATAAAAATATCCATGAGCGTCTGCTCTAAGCCCAACGAAGTCAACAATGGAAAAGGTTCCGATTTTCAAATTGTATCACCTTATGAAGGTGGCGGTGCGGAGCCGGATTTTCGGATGCTTTCTCGATCATATAAGTATACCCGCTAAGTAGATTAGCTATATGAGTAAGTCGCGAAGACCCGTCCCCTTGTCCTTCATACAAAAAAACGGCTCCATACTAGATAGAAATCCTCCGTTTACTAATATAGTAAGAGTATCCAATTAGTATAAAGCCGTCTACTATCTATTTATTGTTATCCTGCAACCTCATTCTTCTGGCCTTGCTGCAATTCATACATTTGATAATACTTTCCTTTTTGAATCATCAATTCATCATGATTTCCCTTTTCAACAATTCGTCCTTTATCAAGCACAAGAATTTGATCCGCGTTTCTAATCGTTGAGAGTCGATGAGCAATGATGAAAGTTGTTCTGCCTTTTTTCAAGACTTCCATCCCAGACTGAATGATGGCTTCTGTCTCCGTATCAATGCTTGCGGTCGCTTCATCTAAAATGAGAACAGCCGGGTTAAAGGCGAGTGCCCGGGCAAATGAGATGAGTTGTCGTTGTCCAGATGAAAGCGTGCTGCCTTTTTCAATAACCGGTTCATCTAATCCTTTTGATAAGTGACTTAATACTTTATCTCCACCAACATCACGTAGTGCTTTTTCAATCTCACTCCGAGAAATCACTTCATTTTCAAGGTTAATATTGGAGGCAATTGTACCTGTGAATAAATAAGGATCTTGAAGCACGATCCCCATATGCTCCCTAAGGGTTTGATGCGGAATTTCTTGAATGTTTTTCCCATCAATCATAATTTGCCCTTTATTCGTATCATAGAATCGAAATAGTAAATTCATAATCGAGCTTTTTCCTGATCCAGTGTGACCCACCAATGCAACAGTTTCCCCTTGTTTCGCTTGAAAAGTAATATCCTTTAACACATATTCATTTTCTTTATAACCAAATGACACATCTTTAAATTCCACATTTCCTTTGTAACGCGGAATGCTTTGATCCTCGACTGAAATTCCAGGTTCGTCCAACAAGCTGAATGCTCGTTCTCCAGCCACTAACGCTTGCTCTAGGTTTGCGAACTGGTTGACGATTCCTTGAACTGGATGCAATAAACGATTGATAAAATCTACAACCGCATACAACATCCCTAAAGAAATAGCACTTGAAACGGTCAATGACATGCCACCGAAATACCAGATGAACAGCACCAATGCAATGGTTTTTAATACGCCAATTAAATTATGGCTTGTGAGTGAATTTAAGTTCAGCATTTTATTTTGGTACGTAAAATGCTCTTGGTTCAACTTTTCAAAAGATTCCTTTGCACTTTTTCCTTGGTTAAATGCTTGAATGATTGTCATCCCAGAAATCGATTCATTGATCATTCCATTAATATCACTGATTCTTGCTCGAATGATATGGTTATACTTTGAAGCAAACTTCCGGTAAATGATCGTCCAAATCACAAGGATTGGAACAAGAACGAGAGCTACCAGTGCGATCGGTGGGTTCAAGATGAATAAGGCAATGAACACCCCGATAATATTAATCGTACTTGAGAAAAAATTCGCAAGAACCGTTACATACAACTCACGGATTGCTTCTGTATCATTCGTAATCCTCGCAACAACTTTGCCAGCTGGTAAATTATCAAAATAGCGAATCGGCAGCCTCGACATATGTGTGAAGAGGTCATTACGCATCCGTTGAATAATTCGATTTGCTGATTTTTGTAAATAATAACTTTGGAAAAATTGAAACAGCGAGGAGATTAAAACAAGACCGAAATAAAAAGCTACAAGCATGAGGATTCTAGCAATCTCTGGTTGATAAAAGCTCATTAAGTCTTGTTTTCCTAAAACAGTTGCAGGAAACCTCTCCGATTGCCCATCTTTCGTAATTATTAACGTCGACCCATCCAATTTCCGGCTACCTTCAAACGGTACCGCACCTTCCACAAAGACAAATTTGATCCCAACTTGTAGAACCCTGACTTCCTGCCCTCTCGTTTCATGATTTGTAAAATAGTCAGTACGTTTATACCAGTTCCCTTGGTAAAAAACAGCGTCTTTACTTTCTTCTGTTTCGTACCATTTTGATTCAATGCCTAGAATATGGGAATCTATGATTTTCTTAGCAATGAACGGTCCTGTTAAATCAGCGGCTACGGAGATGGTTAACAGGATGAGCGCACCAATAATTAATTTTTTATATAGAGTTGCATATTGGTATAGTTTTTTTGCGACTTTCATACGTTCACCTCACAGTTCCTGCTTCTACTTGTTGACGTTCATATTGCTTCTTATACCAGCCGCCTAAAGCAAGTAGATCTTCATGCCTACCTTCTTCAATCACCTTACCGTTATCGAGTACAAGAATCCATTGGGCATGCGCAACAGCAGACAGGCGATGGGTCGTGATAATCGTCGTTTTACTGGCACGCTCTCTTTGGATATTTTCAATGATAGTTGTTTCTGTTTTCGCATCCACTGCAGACAATGAATCATCGAGAATCAAGATCTCTGGATCTTTAATCAATGCCCTCGCAATCGAAATTCGTTGTTTTTGCCCACCTGATAGAGCAACCCCTTTTTCACCAACAAGTGTTTCAAGCTTTTCAGGAAGCATTTCGAGATCTTTCTCGAAATCTGCCAAGCGAATGGCCTTCGCTAACTCCTCAGCTGTAGCATCCATTTTTCCAAACAAAATATTATCTTTTACGGATCTTGAAAAAAGAAAATGATCTTGCGGTACATAGCCAATCCACCCGCGGACTTCTTCAATCATCAACTGATTAATAGGGATTCCTGCAATCGAAAGTACGCCCTCTCCAAGCGGGTATTCCCGTAGGAGCTGTTTAACAAATGTCGTTTTCCCGCTTCCTGTTTTCCCGACAATTCCTAATGTTTGCCCGCGTCCAATCTTTACAGATACTTGGTCTAGGTTCACCACTTCAGACTTTGGGTACGTAAAGTGGACAGAATCAAATGATAGATCTTCAGGATGACCAATCAGTCCTGCACTAGGTTCATTTTTCACATCTACTTCATAGGACATCGTTTCAGTGAGACGATCAAGAGAAGCATTCCCACGCTGCATGATATTAATTAGCTCACCCATCGCGATCATTGGCCAAATCAACATGCCTAAATAGACATTAAAGGATACAAGATTGCCGAGTGTGATTAGCTGCTGAAACACCATATAGGCACCATACCCAAGACCAATCAAATAACTGATTCCAACAAGTATAGAGATAGTCGGGTCAAACAGTGAATCAATTTTCGCTACTTCCAGGTTCTTCTTATAGACATCTTCCGTCATTTCATCAAAACGGCGCTCATCTTCCCGTTCTTGAACATAAGCTCGAATCACCCGAACCCCCGCAACGGATTCAAGCACTTTATCATTTAAATTTCCAAAAGCAGTTTGTGCTTCTGTAAAACGTTTATGAATTCTTTTTCCATATACTTGCATCATAACTGCCATAATTGGCAGAGGTAAAACGGCCGCGATTGTTAAAGTCCAACTGACCGTCATTCCCATCACAAGCATTATCGTTAACGTAAACAAAACAGCATCAGCAAGAGTTAATATCCCAAATCCAGCCGTCATGGAGATCGCTTTTAAATCATTGGTTGCTCTCGCCATCAAATCGCCAGTTCGATTTTTTTCATAAAAAGTAGGGGTCATTTTTAACAGATGTCCCATAAACCCAGTCCTTAGCTTACGTTCGACCAAGTGACCGCCGCCAAACAATAAGTAACTCCATAGATAACCGAAAAGATAGCTTACTAGGCCAACGACTGCTAAATAAACGATATACCGAATGATCCCCTCACGAGTTAATGCTCCATTATTAATGTCATCAATTGCCATCCCAATCAGCTTAGGTGGTATGACCTCCATGATATTTACCAAGCATAAAAATAAAATCGCTATCGTGTATCGTTTCCATTGTTCTTTAAAATACCACGACAATTTTCTAAAAATCGAAAACATCTATTTTCCTCCCTTGTTCTCAAATCAGCTCTTCCTAGCCACTTTCTGGATCACAGACATTGAATAGTCTCACATTTTTAAGTACTTTCATTTTCGGTTCCTCCTTAAGGTTCTTCTTCCTTATATTGAAAGGATGCGAATGCATCTATTTCAATAAAAACAAAAAGCTCCCGCCACATAGCGAAAGCTTTTACATACCTTTACGTTCAAAAAAGAACGCAAACAATAGAAAAAGCGCAAGCCACGATATTTTCGCAGCCTGCGCTTGATGTAAGCACCCGTTAATAACTCTGTCAAAATGTCAAGACAAAGTACATAGGTAGGCTGTGATTGTATTCAAATTGCTACGTTTATGATCTCGTATAACAAATGTCATCATCACGTTCGCCTCCCACACATTAGTCTTTTTGTACATTTATGTAAAATAGATTACTATCAGTTAATCTCTTTGTCAATCCCTATTTTTTATATTTAAAATTATTTGAATTTTTTAGAAATATCTATATCATAAAAGATAACTTGACGAAAAAGTTGAAAAAATCTCTTCATGAATCACTTTCTATTTTACCTGTTGATTCTTAAATGGCCACACCTTGAATTTCACTTCCCCAATGATGGATTTCATAGGAATATACCCAAAATACCTGCTATCATTACTAACCAATCGGTTATCTCCTAAAACAAAAACATATCCTTCAGGGACCATCGAAAATCCTGTCACACTTTTTAAGGTAAAATCTCCGGTCAGCAGCGTTGTCGCTTTGAGTTGTTGCTTCGCTTTCAATAAATAGGATTCTGGATTCGGTTCTCCATTGATATATAAAAGGTCATCTTTCATTTCCACCGTATCCCCTGGCAGACCAATTACTCGTTTCACATAGTTTCCATCTCCGCTAGGGGCCCGAAAGACGACTGTATCAAACCGATCAATCTCACTCATTTTACTGATGATTACATAATTACCATCCTGATAATTAGGCATCATGGATTCACCACTCACCAAAGTGGGCGTAAATAGAAAGGTACGGCAAATTAAAACAATCATGATTGCAATGATACACGCCTTAAGGCACGATACAAATTCACCCTTAACTTGATTAAAACTCATCAAATCCACCCTCTTCAACAGTGATTACTATTAGTTTACCATTATTTTTTTCAAATAATATTAAGATTTTGAAAAGTTATTAAAAAATCTTAATATTTCAAGCGCTTAACGTTGCGCATAGTCACTGAAGATAAAAAGTCTCCAGATTCATACAAAACAAAGAAGGCCATCCACATTATGATCGGATGACCTTTAAGTTGTTTATATGTCGATTATCGAGTCTTGCCACCATCTATAGATGTTCCATTAATAAAGTAAATACTGAGACCTTGTTTTCTTAAAGTCATATAATTCTTTTTCCCATTGCTTCTTCATATCTTTCACGCTTCGTCTTTCTTCAATTCCTTGTCGGATCCAACCATTCCCTACAAGTTGGTCAAAAAATGAGATTCCTGCACGATTTGCAGCTTGGAATTGGAATTGATCTGGATATAAATCATGAACGGCCTTTACCATATGAACGCCTGTGTCAAACGGTTGAAATTTCTTCCGATCGGTTATATGAATCTGCACACCATGAGATAGCTGATTAGCAAACTTAGATGTGGTCGGTGTAAAGGATACCGGCCGAAAAATTACCCCAGATAATTTGAGCGTGTTCAACTGCTGGGCCAACTCCGTTCCATCGATAAATGGTGCGCCAATTAGTTCAAAAGGCTTTGTTGTTCCTCTCCCTTCTGAAATATTCGTACCTTCAAACAAAGCTATGCCCGGATAGACGATAGCCGTATCAAGAGTGGGCATGTTTGGCGAAGGAAGGACAAATTGCAAAGGTGTCTCATCATAATACACGTCCCGCTTCCAGCCTTTCATCTTGACAACGGTTAAATCAGCATCGATTTTGAACTTGCTATTAAACAGCTGGGCCAATTCCCCTATCGTCATTCCATGTCTTAGTGGAATGGCGTAATTCCCTACAAAAGAAGCATACTTCATGTCTAAAACGGTCCCTTCAACGGCCGTACCCGTCAATGGATTTGGGCGGTCTAATACGATGATTGGGATGCCTTTTTCCTTTGCAGCTTCCATTGCATAGGCCATTGTATAAATATACGTGTAGAATCGTGTTCCGACATCTTGAATGTCAAACAAAAGTACATCAATATTTTCTAGCATTTCAGGTGTTGGTTTCCTTGTTTGACCGTACAAACTATAAACAGGGAGTCCTGTTTTATCATCGATATAGAACTCCACATATTCGCCAGCCTTTGCAGAGCCGCGGACACCATGTTCTGGTCCGTATAAAGCAGTTAGTTTCATATCATCTTCGTCGTTTAAGAGATCAACAATATTAGTAAGCTCCTGATCCACCCCAGTTGGGTTCGTGATGAGCCCAACTCTTTTTCCTTGAAGTAACTTCTTTTGTTCTGTAAGCAATACTTCAACGCCTAATTTGAACTTTTTATCTACCATTCCTTTATCCTTGTTTGATTTCTCGCTTTCCGCCCAAGCAATGGATAGTGATGAAAAAATGAGAGCCATGGTCAAAATCGCGAGATACTTTTTCTTCAACATTAGCCCTCCTTCTTTTACAAGGTAAGTCCATGACCATATTCATATAGCATTCCACTACCATCTAGTGTTGGAATAGCGACTGGTAGCTTACCTTGAGGAGTGATTCCCCCAAAGATAGCGGCTCCAGCGGCTTCAAAACTTACCGGTCTAAATCCGTACATGGCGAGATACGAATCAATCGCTGGGAATGCCATAACATCATATGGATTACGGATGCCGATTCCGATCACTGGAGCATTTGTTTCAGCAATCACTTGATTAATCATTTTCATTTGCGGGTTCTCAAGTAAACGGTCTGCTACTGTCGAAGTGTCTGATCCGATAATGACGGCTTTAGCATCACGAATCCTTTCCAATTGTTCAGCTGCTAGAGTATAGTTTGCATTGGCCTCAATAACCGTTATATGTTGATGGTGTTTTTTAACCGCGTTTGCTAAATCAGTGAGATATGTTCGTCCAAGGACGACAATTTCATCCCCTTCATTAAGTTGTAACGGCAATACGTGATTGTTTTTTACAAGCGTAATCGATTTTTCAGCTGCTTCTTTTTCAATTTGTTTATGCTCTGGAGACCCAATAACATCCAGCGCATAAGCGACTTTTTCAGAAATTAGCTGAGGTGTTTCTTCCTTCATAATTCCCCGCTTTATTTTCAATGTAAGAATTCTCTCAACAGATTGTTCAATTCTTTTTTCTGATAGTTCCTTTGTTTTTACCGCTTCAACCAAACCATCAGCAACATCTTCCAAACCAACAGGCATTAATACGATATCTGCACCCGCTTTTACAGCACGAATTGCCGCATCGACTGATCCGAAATGCTCGGCAATGGCATTCATATTCATCGCGTCTGTCGTAATAACTCCCTCAAATTTCAATTCATTTCTCATCAATTCCGTTAAGACTTTGTATGATAATGTTGCTGGTAGTGCAATTTCTTCTCCCGTTTTTTGCGAGATGACCTTTGTATTATCGATTTTAGGAAAGGTAACATGCGCGGTCATAATCGCATCAATATTTGCCTCCATTGCCTTTTGAAAAGGATAAAGTTCAACCTCTTTTAGCCTTTCTTTGTCATAGGGTACTTCAGGTAGACCAAGATGAGAGTCGACAGCGGTATCTCCATGCCCCGGGAAATGCTTGGCCGTCGCTGCAACTCCAGCTGTTTGCAACCCTTTAGCGTAAGCAGTCCCAAGTTCAGCCACAAGCTTTGGATCCTCTCCAAATGATCGAACCCCGATCACTGGGTTATCAGGATTATTATTCACATCCATGTCAGGTGCAAAGTTCATGTTAATGCCGAGTGAGGCTAATTCCTCTCCAATCGCCAGTCCTACCCTCGAAGTTAATTCAGGAGAACGAGTGGCACCCAATGCCATATTTCCAGGCATATCCGTTCCAGTTTGCAGCCGCGTAACTGCTCCACCTTCCTGATCCATTGTCATCAGCAATCCATATTTCTCAGCTGCTTGTTGATAATCCGCAACAAGTCTCGTTGTTTGCTCTGTTGATACGACATTTTCTTGGAATAATATAACCCCACCTAAATGATACTTCTTAACAAGTGCGTAAATCTCTGGAAGCATTTTCGTTACATGACTGCCTTCCCACGTTCGGAAGTCTGGCATCAACATTTGACCAACCTTTTCTTCCAGTGCCATTTTTTTTATCGCTTGATTGATTACATCATATCTTTTCCCTTTTTTCTTCACAAGTTCACCTTGCCCCTTGTAACGAACGCCAATCTGATCTTTTAAATTCCCTTTTGAAACCTTAATCTGCGCGCTTCCATTCTTACCCGTGAATTTTACATTTCCTAGTTGATCAACCTTTGCTACCTTAGGATTCGTTGATTGCCATTTTACCTCTGATGTTGTGTGTTCAAAATGACCATCTTCGTATCTTTGGATCGCTTTTAACACAAATAATTTCCCTGAAGTTGTTTCTATTTGAGGGATATTTTGAAAAACAATCAAGTCTTGGACCGTAGTATCCCTTGTCTTTGCTAGACCAGGACTCGTTATTGTAATCTGAGAAATAATGATCGCCGCAATCATCATGTACATCCATATCATTTTCATCGCTTGACTCATTGCACTCCTCCTAACTCATCATTCGTAGTGTTCCCTTATTAAGAAAAAATTACCTATTTGGAGGCGATTACAAATAGCCTAACAATAATCGATGAGCTTCATCTATATAGCCTTTGCCCTTTTCAATCACATTAAATTCAGATTGTGAAAACTGTTATACCGGTTATAAAAGACCGTTTTATCCACCATTTAACAAATTGAAACTTCCATCAGTGGTTTTTTTCATCCTCAAATGATTGCTCTTAAAAAAATTGATATGGAGTATTACAGCCCGTTAAACCGAGATTAACTTTAAAAAGGATAGCCCAATCGCTATCCTTCGACTTTCTATATTATATTTCCTGCCTTTTTAATTGGACAATGCCTACTGCCAAAACAAGAACGATTAAGAAAAATACGCCAAGTAAAGGTCCTGCTAAATCAATTATATTTCCTTTCATAAACTCATTAGCTCCATTTACCAAACCATGCGGCAAATAATCTACCCATCGTGCTTGTAGGAATTTAGGAACATTCATAATCAGCAAGTAAAGGACAAGGGAGATAAACCCAGCTGTGACTGCACTTTTGGAAAAAGATGAAGCACAGATTGAGAGAGTGATAATTAAAACGATAATCGGGAGATAAAGCAAGAGGCCGCCGATTGTATCTGCCCAAATTAAATTCTCTGAAAATAATAAGTTCGTATAATAAGCGGTTAACAGCATTCCAAAGATAAAACTCCCAACTGCAAGCAACGAATACGCTGACCATTTTGCGAGTAGGTAAACCGCTCTGCTGACTGGTTTGACAAGCACCATCGCAGCTACTCCTTTTTCTCTTTCACCAGCAATACTTCCCATTGAAATAAGAATTAGTATAATGACACCAATTAGTTCAAAATTACTAAATGCAGCTGACATCATTTCTGATGTAGATAGTTCTGGGATTTCAATAACAGCTCCTTCCGGCATTTCACGCGCTAATAAATCGGGCAAAAGTTTCATTGAAATTGGAAAACTAATCATTAAGACAGCAAAGGCGATCGGAACAAAAATGATTTTGTACGTACCCATCAGTTCTTTCCATTCTTTTTGGAACATTCTCATGAATATCATCATATTAACGCACCTTTCTTAAAAAGATATCTTCCAAAGAAGGTGTATCTACCTGATAGGAAATAAGCATGGCACCTGATTGAGAAATAAGTTTCGGCAATTGAGCACCCGCTATATTCATATCCTTTACAGTCAAGATATAGTCATTAATGTTCACTTGAATATTTTTAACCCATACCTGTTCATCGAGAACCTTTGTTAACGCTCGCTTTGCTTCTGAAATTGAAAAACGAATGACTGGACTTGTATACATTGATTTTAGTTCTTGTATATCAGATGCCAAAACCATCTCTCCTTTATCAATCATAATGATGTGATCCGCTACTTTTTCAACATCATCCAGTATGTGGCTGGACATAAAAATCATCATGTTCTCCTTCAATTTCATAATCATCATTAACATTTCATGACGTCCAACAGGGTCTAAAGCAGATACTGGTTCATCAAGAATTAATAGTTTAGGCTGATTCATTAATGCTTGTGCAAGTCCCAGTCTTTGTTTCATGCCTCCGCTATAGCCTGAAATTTTCCGATTGCGCGCCTCCCATATTCCACACTCCTGCAATAAGCTTTTTGCTCGCTCTTCAATCGTCTTCTTCTCTAAACGAAATAGCTGGCCGACCCATTGCATCCATTCTCTCCCTGTCATATATTCATAAAATGCTGGGTGTTGAGGTAAATAGCCCATTGTTTCAGTTAATTTTTCTTTCTCTTTTTGAACATCTAAACCGTTCACTGTCACAATTCCCGAAGTGGGCTCAGAAAGTCCTACCAACATGCGAATTGCTGTCGTCTTCCCAGCACCATTTTTGCCGAGAAAGCCGAAACAGCCATTTCCTTCAATTGAAAAACTAATTCCATTTAGTGCCTGAAATGAATTATAATTTTTCGTAACATTCTCACAATGTATCATCATTCGTCTTTCCTCCCGAATCTCAATCAGTTTTTCTTCCGAATATTAAGTAGAAAATCGGCCCAATTGTGCTAATCAGTATAATCACTAGTACCCAAACCAGCTTATTCTCGCCTTTCACCATACTCCTTTCTCGTTTGAGTAAATCCCTGAGTGCAATACCTTTTAAAATAAGTTCAAAAATAATAATTGGAAATAAAAGTTGAAGATATTCCATAATGGCTCTCTCCTTTTTAATTAGTTATTTAAGCAAATACTTAAATATATGAAATGATTGTAAAATCCGTTATTTTTTTATTAATAAAGGAAGCCCCATTCATCCTATATTCATACATGTTTGAAATGAGTTTAATATGTCGACTAGTCCAATCAATTTTAGCGAACAAGAATATACTAAATTTGTGTAGAGGGGGTGTTTTCATGAGTCACGGAAATAGGAACCATTCTGGAAAGCATTCGAATAAAGATTGCTGTCACAAGTACAGCCATTGTTATTGGGATAATTTCTTGGATAATGTATTATATGAATGTTCTAATTGGGAAGATCGGTATGGAGGATCTACCCGAAAATAGTTTTATCTTGGACAAGACTTGTTATAATCCTTTTCTGTTAGGATGAGAGAAACCATGTAAATTGCTACATGGTTTCTTGTGTCTATTTTGCTGTATTATCATTTACAGACAGTTCCATTACATCTCCTTCATCACGATATTTCTCAAAATCCCATAAAGGAGAGCGTTTTGGTGAGCTCATTAATAGACTTATCCAAAAGGTTACAAAGGTCTCTTATCACATTCACTCCATATCCATTCTCCGATATACCCAATACGAATAGACAATAGGTAAGATAATGATTAGAAAAATAACTGGAAACATGAATATCCTAACAAGAGAATCTGGTAAAAAAGGAGAAATTATAAATAAGAATCCTGCTAGAATAAAGATCCGTGACCCAAAGCGATGCGTTTTTTTCCAAATCGTATCATTACTCAATGTCCATGGTGTTCTAATTCCGACAAAATAATTCGGTTTGACGGAATGCATATAATTTCCCAGTACGATAAACAAGAATCCAACGATAAATGGAACTATTTTTCCGATAGGGATGTCATAGCCTATTCCAGTAAAAATAACGAGGGCATTTATCAAAAAGAGAAAAAATAAAATGGCGATTGTAATCATGGAATAAGATCTAGAAAACTTCTGATAATTCTTCCTCTTCGGATCAAGTTTAGGTGAAAAAATCAACAATACGTATAGAATGATCATCATACCTATATTCATTAGCATTGCATTAAATTTCGTGGCATACCCATCTGCGACTCCATTGAGGTTCCAATGTATCGGTATTTGCGTTGGTAGCTGCTGATAGAATACAAGCCATAAGATAGCGGTGGCCGCTATCAATAAGACAGGTAAAAGATGTTTCTTCATTTCTGCCCATCTCCTTTATCGATAAAATCCAATGCCCAGCTGATTAATTCCTGAAACACCGTCGTATTTAAAGAATAGACAACATACTGACCTTTTTTCTCATCCTGCACAAGATCAGCATTTTTCAATAATTTGAGGTGCTGGGAAATGCTCGGCTTTGTCATATTAAAATGATCTGAAATCTCCCCTGCTGTTAAATCTCGATCCTTCAATAAGTCCAAGATTTTTCTACGGGTCGGATCAGAAAGAGCCTTAAACGCATTATTCATAGGTTAATTCCTTTCAAATTAATTTAAGTATTTAACTAAATACTACAATGTATTTTTATATTTGTAAATATAGGATTTGTTTATTTTTTAAGATATAACGGTTAACACTGCTACAATTGATACAGTTAAGAGTAGACAATTTATTAACAGAGTCAGCTGGCGCGCAAATTCGATTTCTGAATCGTAGTGCCCGAAAAGAAGGGTCTCCGAGGCAAGTTTCTGAAAAAATGGGTATAAAAAAATCCGGGTCCTAAAAAACGATCCCCGAATTTTTCCATTAGCCTATAATAACTCTCTCTTTCGGATAATGATAATTTGTTTCCTTTTTCTTGCCGCCAATAATAAATAAGAATGAAGTAAGGCCAATTCTTCCTATGAACATCAAAACCATGAGAACGAATTTCCCAAAAATGCTAAGATCCGGGGTGATTCCCATAGACAATCCTACCGTACCGAAGGCAGAGCAAACTTCAAAAACGATCTCGATTAGCTGATGGTAAGGATCAGAAATACTGATTGCGACTACCGAAGTAAAGCACATGACAATAGCCAATAGCGTAATGGCCAGTGACTTCATGATATCATCTTGATGAAGCTCTCGCTTAAAGACTTTGATATCACGATTGCCTTTAGCAAAATGATAAATAAATAATATGTTTAAAGCAAATGTTGTCGTTCGAATTCCTCCGCCCACTGAAGTCGGGGATCCGCCAATAAACATGAGAACACTCATAACTAAGAGCGTTGGCAGCGTAAATTCGGTCACATCCATCGTAGAGAGACCTGCACTTCTCGTCGTTGCCGCTTGGAAAAAAGCATAGAAAAAACTTTTATGCCATGTCAAATCCTTAAAATAATGTTGATATTCAAATAGCAAAATAAGAATTGTTCCAATCACGAGAAGAATTCCATATGTTGATGTGGCCAATCTTGTAAATAGTGAAAAACGGAAAGGATGTTCAAGGTCGGTCTTTTTCCTAATTAAAAATTCCTTTACTTCAATTAATACTGGGAATCCAATCGCCCCAAGAATAATTAGGATAATCGTTATTAATTGCACAAAATAATCGTTCGCATATGGAACAAGAGACTGACCAGTTATATCCATTCCGGCATTTGTTGTCGCAGTTACAGATGCAAATAAACCTTGGAGAAAAGCTTCCTTCCAAGTTGGATAATAGTTCAAGAAATGCACGCCTAGAATAAATGCCCCTAAAAGCTCGATAAGAATAATAAGCTTGATTATTTCCCTAACTAATTGAACGAGCCCTGATAATGCGAGCTGATTATGATCGACCATTATTAACCGTCGACCACGTAATCCAATTTTCCGGCCTAAAATCATCCAGAAAAATGTGCTAATGGCCATAATACCAAGGCCCGCGAATTGCAAGACGATCATAATGACAAAATACCCAAATACACTATATGTTTCCGAAATATTAAAAACAGTCAACCCTGTATCACTTACCACACTTACAGCTGTAAAGACTGTATCAATAAAGGACACTTCGACTCCAGGCTTATGTACTGCCGGAATACTGAATAATAAAATTGATATAGTTACGGCCATTAAATAATAACCTGTAATAATCTTTGCAGGTGACAGTTTCTCCAGCCTGCTTTTTATGTTACTCCACATTGATTACATATCCCTTCGATTTTTTCCATATCCCCTATCATAAAGAATATCAGATGTATTTGAAAGTACCATTTATATATTTTGTATCTTTTATTTTTAGCCGTGTTAAATCGTTCTTTTGATTTTTTTAGTGTAGTATGGAAGATCTCAAAGTATGTACTCCATTCTTCTTCGGATAACCGTTCAATTAAGATCCATTCATATTTTTCATCGCTACAAGTATGGTCACCAAAAAGGAAGTCTAAGCGTCTACCATCTAAAAACAGTGAATTCAGTTAGCTAATTAACGCAGAAAGGAGGATATTCCATAAATAAAAGGTCCGACCTCGCAACTACTGCACACAGCTTAATTAAAGTGTAAGAAACACTATGTACTGTGTAGCGAGTGCTAGGTCAGACCCTTTTGGGATACCCTCATTAGTTTACGTTTATGCTTACGGCTATCTTAAATTTTCTTAAACAACAGTAGTCTCTGATATTTCCTCTTCTGTTTTTATTAATTTTAAAAGATGGCGCACTGCATAAGCAAACCCATCTTCGTCATTTGTCTTTGTTATTAAATCCGCTTTTTGTTGAATATGAAGGGGAGCATTTCCCATTGCAACTGACTTAGTTGCTACTTCAAATTGGGCAAGATCGTTGCCCCCATCACCAAAAGCATAGATCTCATCAAACGATAGATTCATAATTTCTTGATATCGAAACAATGCTTTCCCTTTATGTGCTTCATGTGAAGTAATTTCTAAATTATTAGGGAATGAAGAAGCCATTGTAACGTCATCGGTATCCACTAATGCCTTTATTACTTCCTCAATTCTTTCCACATCTTCTTGGTGGACCAAAGCAATTAATTTATAGATTTTAAGATTGTCATGTTTTAAAATGTCATCGTAATTATATTCCTGAAATAGAGTATTCAGTTCTTCTTTACTCTTATGATGTAGTGGTGGCAAAGTAGAAGGGAATCCTCCATAATTCGTATAGACAAGAATACCCACCCCTAATTTTTGTAAAATAGAGAATATCTTTTTATATGTCGAAATAGAAAGGGTTGCTTCATATAATATCTCTCCGCTTTCTGAGTACAGAACAGAACCATTTACGCAAAAAATCGGAACATCCATCTTTTGTACGGCTTTGAGTTTTATGACATCCGCATAAGCTCTTCCCGTATTCAAAATGAGCTTATAACCTTTTTCATTTAATTCTTCTAAAGCTCTTATATTTCCCTCAGTAATTTCATCTTGAGGATTTAACAACGTACCATCTAAATCAATTGAAATACATTTCATCTTCATCCCAATCCCTTTCTTCTCTTTATATTTCTATATACGTCCATTCTATCTCAAATGAAAGGTTAATTCTCCTGTTTTTATATGTCAAAGCGATTTAACTGTTCCACACCCAACTAAAAACCAATAATATGTATTTTGTTAAGATTATTATTTTCTATCTGAAACCCACCTATTAGAGATTCCTATTCGATATCAATTCGAAATTCCCCTCTTACTTTACCATAGTATTAAATAGTGTTTCATTCTTCATAAATACGCATGAATGATTTGAAAATCTTTGATACATATACTGACATTAAAAAGTGGAATCTAACGTGAAGAAACCGACCTATAATTAGATCGGCTTTTTTAAACATTTTAGCAGTATCCACCATATCCGTATCCTGGAGCAACTCCACCGCCAAATCCACCACAGAAACTAGCTCCAACAATGATTAGCAGAATAAACAAAACAACGATAAAGGCGAAACCTCCGCCAAATCCAAAACCACCATCTACACAACCTGACATACACAAACATCTCCTTTTTTTTGAGGAGGTACTTACATGGGTTAATTGTATAGTATGTTTTTATTAGGTAAATGACACAACAACTTTGATAAAGATTTTAAAAGTGGGTTCGTCCTTAGTTGAATAGGTAACATTTGCTTCATTCCTCTAGTTTATTCAATTCTCAAATGTGCCCTTTACAATTGCTTCGCCGTTCTCGACCATTTTCTGTCCCATTGCAAAGACCGTATCAATTTTGTACGTTTCTTTGTTTAGTAAGATTAAATCCGCATCTTTCTTCGCTTCTATACGGCCTTTTCCTACTAATTTTAAAATACTCGCTGGATTTTCTGTGACCACTCTAACTGCATCTTCAATCGACACACCGGCCCAAATAATCGCATCAACAACCGCCTCGTAAAGGGACATACATTTCCCAACATTCAGCCCAAGCAGATTTCCACCCCCATCAAAATTCGGAAGGCTCGCTTGTCCATCAGAGGTAAACGTAATCTTCGTAGGCTCGACACCTGCATCCAATGCTTGTTTTAAGGCTGTACTTGCTTTTACTTCTCCATCATCCAGGAATTGTTGGACAGTGCTTGTTGTGAAATCTATGTAGCCCCCTTTTTTGGCAAAGTTAATTCCTGCTTCAAATAGGTGAGGATTTCGATTGATATGCGTAGGATAGAACTGACTAATTGGAAGTTCTGTTTTTTCTACTACTTCCTCGATTATCTGTAAATGATCATGGCTATCTCCTACATGGATATTCACGATACCTGATTTCCCGGATAAAAGGCCACCATTTCTAGCTTGGGAAGCAAGTTTAGCGATTTCCTCCACAGTCGGCTGTGAGGAACGATGGTCTGCAATTGCAATTTCCCCAACGCCAATAATTTTATCAACTAAGATAAGATCGTCTTCTATTTTGCCTGTCAGTGTTTTCACTGGTACTTGATATGAGCCTGTCTGCACAAAACAGGTGATGCCTTCTTCTTCAAGTGCTCTTGCTTTTGCCAATAAAGCAGGCATCGTCCTTGTCGTACCGTCCGTGCCAATAACTCCGACTAACGTTGTAATTCCTGCGAGCGTTGCATCTGTTAACTGAATTTCAGGTGTTCTCGTCTTATAACCACCTTCTCCACCACCGCCAATGAGATGAACATGCGCATCGATAAATCCTGGAACGACTAGCATACCAGTGGCGTCGATTACGTCAATCTCGACGAAATGTTCTGGTCTTTCAATTGTATCTTGCACGAATCCGATTTGCTTCCCTACCAACAAAACATCTTTTTTCCCTAGATATTCAGGAGCATACACTTCACCGTTTTTGATTAAAGTTAACATGAAAGTCTTCCTTTCTATATAAAACTACTACTTTTTATCATTTCGCTAACCACTTGAGATATTTCTTACAAAAAATAGGATTTCAAGATTCTCTAACTAGGTTCCTTTTATCATTATACCTTTGAAAGGTTTTATTTATTAAAAGCTCGGGTACATATCTATCATATCTAATAAAAACAATGGAAAATCGAAGAACAGAACCTAGCTTAATTAATCCCATAAATGGAGGCTTCAATTATGAAACAAACTATATCTCAAATTACGATTAATGAACAACTAAATATCCGGCAAATCACGGAATTATTCCAAGTCATAAAGGACTATCCCGGGTCCATTACCTTACAATGTGAAGCGCGTACTGTGGAGCCAAAACGTTTATCTAAACTTGTTTCTTTCATGCTTACTTTAAAAGATTGCAAACAGCTAAAAATACATATAGCCGGTAACCATATTCAACATGTCATATCCAAAATCAAAAATTGTTGTCAGCCTAGCCAACAACATCGAGAAACTACATACAACATTTACATAAATAATAAACAGAAACTTCAATCAGTGGGCGTTTTTTCATCTCCCACTAATGCTTAGTCACGTTCTAGTATCGCTAAATCGCAAACTATCCGTAGATAAAGCGATACTACGAATTAAGGTTAAACGAACAGAGACATAAGTACACCGTGTCCTCATGTCTTCGTCTGTGTGACCCAAACTTACCAATCGGGGATTTACAGGCTATTAAACCAGGATAAAAAATCTTGTGAGAACTAAAATAAACATTCAGTGTTCGATCATGGATAATAGGAAGTGAATAAATGAGAGCAATTCTTATGATTATTGGTGCAATCGTGGTAATTGGTTTTCTTATTAACCTAATTTTTTAATAGCATTTTAACAAATCATCTCATATTTATAAGGCGAGTTACCCAAAAGAGTCATGATTTCACACTCTTCACATCGTTTATTATGTCATTTGCACGTAATCTAAACGTAGTAGATGTGGGATCTTGACTCTTTTGTTATAGGACAGCCTCTTTCACAGTTGCTTAGGTGACTATTTGTATCGAATAGTAAAAATTTAAGTGACTGTTTGACGCTTTTTCTTCACAACCTAGTGATTGCTTTTCTTTATTTCTTAAGCAACTTCTCCCACCATTTTTCCCATGAATCCTTCAGTTCACTTCCTTTATCACGCCAATATTGTACACGTTCTTGCTTTTCTAGTTCTTTTTTCCGTTCCTCTATTAGAGGTTTCAAGCTTGCTACATAAAAGGATTCCGCTTGCTCATTTAAAAGAACATTCGTCATAACCTTTTGGAAAATAAGTGCTGTTCCTTGACTACTATGGGTGGTTAAATAATGGTCTTTATCCGAACGATCATACCCTGCCCAGACCGCTCCGACTAATGACGGTGTATAGCCTACGAACCATTGGTCTTTTACACCACTTTTGATACCTGGAATTGTCACTTGTACAGAGCCTGTCTTACCAGCAATTTCATAGCCCCGAACTGCTGCATTCTTTCCCGTGCCATATTCAACCACGCCTAAGAGCAATCGGTTCATTTGGTCTGCCACTTTGTTCTCGATAACCTTCGTACTTTTTTCTTTCCATACTGCAACTTCTTGACCTTGTGCATTCTCAATTTTCACGATAGTATGAGATTCAATTCGTTCACCTTTATTTGCAAAAACAGAGTATGCCTCAGCCATCTCCTGTGGGGACACTCCCCTTTCCATTCCACCGAGTGCTAGCGATAAATTCCGGTCGTTTTTAGTTAACGGAATGCCAAAACGCTCCAATGAACCGATGGACTTCTCAATTCCAATTTCATTCATAAGCCAAACGGTAGGAACATTCAATGATTTAATAAGTGCTTCGAATAGCGGGACTTCGCCTACATATTGACCATTAGCATTAGATGGCTCATATCCTCCAAAGCTCATTTTTTCATCTACTAATAAATCGGTTAACTTATACCCTGCTTCAAGTGCTGGTGTATACACAGCTAACGGCTTGATTGTAGATCCCGGTGAAGCCTTTAATTGAGTCGCTCGATTGTAGCCGAGAAATTGATGCTCCCCTCTGCCACCCATTAGAGCATTTATTCCACCCGTTTTCGGGTTAATCAATACCATACCACTTTGAACAAGCGCATCTGTTACTCCTTTTGGAAAGTTTCCATCGTTTTCATACACTTCTTCTAAGGCTTGTTGGATAGGTTGATCAAGAGTTGTATAAATCTTATAACCACCTCTCAACAGTTCATCAATTTCCAGATTATATTTTTTCGAAGCCTCTGTTAACACCGCATCGACAAAATAAGGATATTTCCCTTTCAATTGATCGCCTTTTTGATTATGGGCTAAAATAATCTCTTCACGTTTCGCTTGCTCAGCTTGCTCTAAATCGATAAATCCATTCGTCACCATCCTCGTCAGAACAAGATTTCTCCGTTTCAGTGCAGCATCATAGTGGTTATATGGATCAAGCTTTGTCGGGATATTGATTACTCCTGCAAGCATAGCCCCTTCCGATAAAGATAAGTCATTCACATCTTTGCCAAAATAAATCCGTGCGGCTTTTTTTATTCCCCAAGCGCCATGACCGAAGTAAATTTGATTTAAGTACATTTCCAATATCTCATCTTTGGAATATTCCTTCTCTACTTCTCTCGCTATAAAAAATTCCTCAAGCTTCCTTTTAAATGTACGATTCTGTTCTAGTAAAGCAATTTTTATTAATTGTTGAGTAATTGTACTTCCGCCTTCAACTACCTTGCCGGCCTTCATATTCACATAAACGGCGCGGAAAATCCCTTGATAATCAATACCAGTATGCTTATAAAAACGATGATCCTCAATAGCGACTACAGCATTCTTCACATGGCTAGGAATATCTTCTTTCGAGGCTCCTTCTGTTTTATTGGCGGTTATTTTACTAGCAAGCTCACCGTCCACATCATAAATTTCTGTTGACTGCTTAAGTTCTGTTGTTAAAAGACTAATATCTGGCCTGTAAAAAGTTAAAAAACCCACAGCTATCAGTAGAACTGCGGAAAATGAAATAAGTCCAATATGAAAAAGATAAGAGAGCTTGTTTTTATTGAATATTTTAATAAAAAAATCTTTCATTTGCCCCTCCTGAACTTAAAAATGAATGTGTTTATATGCCTATACTACTAGAGGATGTTCAAAAAGTCCGGTAAAAATAGCTGTCGAATTGCTTCAAAGCTCTATCTCTCTGGTCCTCACGTATTACTGCATACGCTCCGGTCCTCTCAAGATGCGCTTCTCGAACTTCTCGGCTCTTTTTGAACACGCACTACTATAGATGCATACTTTTCTTACCCATCTTTTACCGAAGTTCCATATTGTTTTATGACTCCTTTCGCCTTTCTATTTATTTAATAACAGGTTATGATATCCCAAGAAGTTGATTTTCAGTCATTTCAGCTATGCATGGAAAATATTTAATGACCAGCCTGGCAAAAAAAAGGGTTTTTTAATCTATTGGCGAAAATACATATACAATGTCGGATTTTTCAATTGGAGGTTCAAATGATATCCATTAAAGAATCAGCGATTGATTTTCTCATAACTAATAAAAATAAAATAATCAATGAATGGAACGAACAAATCTTTTATTCCCCAGAAGATCCTTTTTACGATAAAATTCCATTGCATTTTGGACAGTTTATTGAGCTATTGATTCAATCTTTCATGCACAAAGATGCTCATACAGATGATTCAGTAAAACAGCTTGCACATATCATAGCAGACGAACGATTACAAGCCAGAACACCTATTGTGGATTTTATTAATCATGTTTCAAGTGGACGTTCCATTCTTATACATCATTTATTGCTACAGAACATGTCTACAGTAGAAAGTCAGTCGATCTTAAAATTAATGAATTCTTGCATAGATCAATTTTTATTTGATTCAATTTCCTACTATTCGAAATTACAGTCGGAAACGGTGAAGGACCATTGTGATACTCTAAGTCAAACTCATAAAGAGAGACTTACCCTTCTCGGAAAAATGACGTCCAGTTTTGTTCATGAATTTAGAAATCCACTTACTTCTATTATGGGATTTGTTCAGCTCCTTCAGGCGGAAACACCTGATATAAAATATTTAGACATTATTTCAACTGAACTTCAACAGCTAAATTCGAGGATCACTCAGTTTTTAGATATCTCAAAAAAGGAAACACAAGAATCAGAAAAAAATATATTTGATATTGGCCACTTAATTCAAGAGGTAATTGAATTCCTCTATCCAAGCATTCTTGAAGTGAATGCCAACATTAATACGAATCTGGCGAACAATATCTTAATTTCTGGTTCAAAAGAAGAATTTCGTCAAGTTCTATTAAATATTATTTTAAATGCTTTAGATGTATTATCCATTGAGAATGCGAATCCTATGATTGATATTTCTACAACAGAAGAACGATCAAAGCAACTGACCATAAACATTTCCAATAACGGTCAAAAAATTCAAGAGGATATGATTCGCGATATTTTCAAACCATTCATTACAACCAAAGAACGCGGTACAGGGCTTGGATTATTTGTATGCAAAGAAATCATTGAAAAGAATCAAGGTTCTTTAACATGCAGTTCCAATGATGTACTAACAACATTTACGATTCGAATGCCTTGTGTATGATTGATGATTATTGACTTCATGATGTTCTTTTCCTCATTATTTTTTTGTGTTTTACAGCCTGGATCAATAAATGATTGTGGCTTTTTTTTTGATCTTATTTTCATTCGTTAGAAATCGACCGTTTAATTTTGACTGAATGGATATTTTTTTTATAAAATAGAGTGAAGTGAATTAGGTAATACCTATATATAGGCTAAATATCGTGGGTCATTGGCCTTTAATCAGTACTTATTTATAGCTGTAAGTATGAAAGAGATCACATATTCATTTTTACATAATTTATTGGGAGGTGACCGGTACGAAATAATTCGTACAATCTAGTGAGATGTGACGTTTTAGCAAACTTTATTTCCCTCTTTCTTAATACGAATTCTTTTCGTTCCTTAGCGTTTGGACATAGTAAAAATACTCTTGGTAATCATACTGATTATTTTAACCGCTTTTTTTGTTGCATCAGAATTTTCTATTATCCGTGTTCGTGGTTCAAGAATTAATCAATTAATTGAGATGCAACATCCGAAAGCACCCGCAGTCAAGCAGGTCATATCTAATTTAGATGAATATTTATCTGCCACTCAACTTGGGATCACCATTACCGCCTTAGGTTTAGGCTGGCTTGGAGAACCAACGATGCGGCATATTCTCAAACCGATTCTTGAAATATTTCATATACCAGCGCAATTCAGCCAAATTCTAAATTTTCTTATCGCATTCTCAATCGTCACTTTTTTAAATGTTGTCGTTGGAGAAATGGCACCGAAAACAATTGCTATTCAAAAAGCAGAACAAGTAAGTCTGCTAGTATCGAAACCTCTCATTTGGTTCCATAAAATCATGTTTCCATTTATTTGGGTTCTAAACCATTCAGCCGGTTTTATTACTAGTATCATCGGCATAAAGCCATCCTCAGAAAGTGATATTGCTCATTCAGAGGAAGAATTGAAAATGTTATTATCCGATAGCTACAATAGCGGAGAAATTAATCAATCCGAATATAAATATGTGAATAATATCTTTAATTTTGACAACCGAACCGCAAGAGAAGTCATGGTTCCTCGTACCGATATCGTCAATTTTTCAAAAGATGATACGCTACAAGATTTTATCCAACATGCGAAAGACTTAAGGTTTACCCGCTATCCGATTGTTGAAGATGACAAGGATCATGTTGTTGGACTGGTGAATATTAAAGAAGTTTTTTCTGATATTACTAAAAGTAAAAAAGTGAAAGCCATTACCCTAGAATCATTTACACGACCTATTATCCGAGTGATGGAGAATACCCGGATTCAAGATTTACTTATAAAAATGCAAAAAGAACGGATTCACATGGCGATACTCATGGACGAATATGGCGGTACAGCAGGCTTGGTAACCGTTGAAGATATATTAGAGGAAATAGTCGGTGAAATTCGCGATGAATTCGATGTGGATGAAATTCCTCCCATCCGCAAAATAGCGGAAGAGCATTTTATCGTTGACGGTAAAACCCTTCTTTCGGAAATCAATGATACACTGAGAATTCACTTGGAAGACGATGACATTGATACTATTGGCGGTTGGGTTCTAACACAGAACTACGAAATCCAAACAGGCGATTGTTTAGAAGCAGAATCTTTTACCTTCAAAGTAAATAAAATGGAAGATCATATGATTCGCTATATTGAAATTCAAAGAGTCCCGATAGAGGATAAACAAGTTCTTTCCGAAGACGGATAAGAAAGATCAATATGCTTGTCCCTGTAAAAATATCACAAAGGATCCCCCGTTTTCTCACCTTTTTCGTGTTACATACACGTAATATGGGGTCAGATCCTTTGTGATTTCTGCTTTATCCCGGTTCAACTAACCATCATTGGGGATGAAAAAAACCACTGATGGTTGGTTGTACTTTATTTTCTTTTGGATACGATGATGATTGGCGGTTCTTGTTTTCTTTTCCAAAGCGTATAGATAATGACTCCTATTATTGCTACGATAATAATCGGCAGAAGGATTGGCTGAGCAATATGTTTGATCTGTGACCAATTCTCACCAAGCATATTACCTAGCAATAAAAACAGGATTGTCCATGGGATCATAGCAGCTATCGTATAGGCAGTAAATTTCACGAATGACATTTTGGCAATCCCTGCTGGAATCGAAATTGCATGGCGAACAATTGGAATAAATCGCGCAGTAAATACGACACCCACGCCATATTTCTCAAACCATTGTTCTGCAGCATCAATATGCGTTTCTTTAATGAAGATATATTTCCCATACTTAAGTAAAAATGGCCGACCTCCAAAATACCCTGCCCAATACAAAAACAACTGAGCAAACGTCCCTCCAATAACACCAGCAAGCAGTGCACCCCAAAAGTTAATTACGCCAGTGCCGATTAAATAGCCCCCAAACCCCAGCACAAGCTCACTAGGAATAATCTCAATCATCAAGCCTAATGCAATTCCTAGGTAACCCATCTCTTGAAAGAACAATAATATATTCATAATCAAATTTGACATCGTAAACTCCTAGTCTTCATTGTTTTATACATAGTATATAAGCTTGGCTCTACTTTTATTCTTGCTGAGTAATGCAAAAAAGAGGCTTTCCCAAAAATAAGGGTCAGACCTCACACTCTATACATAATATGAACGATATACAATAGATGTGGAGTCTAACCCGTTCGTTACGGGACAACCTCAGTTATTGATTTATACAATGGTCTTTTACTGCTTTATCTGTGGTGGTTGAACTTGCTGGATACCGACAACTAATAAGCTTGGATCTACTTGGTATAAATTCGAGAAAATATCATGACGTGACTTCGTTTTTGCAATATTGATCCCTTTACTTCTTAATTTCTGGATACAATGATTCATTAACCTGAATTCACCTCATTTATTTTTCCATTTTTTTGTAACACCCAATAATACTACTTAAATCGATTATATCCATATGATTCTAATTATTCACTTGCAATTTCAATCACTTTCTCTGGCATAACATGCAGACCGTTCGCAGTTACATGAACAACAACGTAGTATTTTCCTGCTTCTTCAAATGTATAGCTGCTACTGTAATCCCCTTTAGCCATATGTTCGACAGGTAGCATTTTTCTCTCGTCTTGTCCCGCTTTACGAACCTCAAAGACCACATCGTCAGCTTCTTCTACCGCCTTCGATCCTTGCATGACCGAAGCAACCAGTTTCACTTCTGTACCACTTTCCTTTGCCCCTTCTATTTTAATCACAGCGGTCAAAGGAATCAGTTGACTACTGACTTCTTCTCCTTCAGGTTGAGCTTTTGCTTGGCAAGCTACAAGCATCATGCTTAATAATACCCCTATTATTATTTTTTTACTCATCTTTTCTCACCTTCTATTATTTATCACACCTTTAGTCATAATTGCCCAGTAAACATGAAATCATACGTATTTTTTCCAAGAAGAAGATTCAAACTTACCAATCCAAACATTTATGAGATCTTTTGAAAAAGGCTAATATATGTTCATAATGAGCCATATAGTTAAAATTATAGCGATATTAGGTCATTTTTATAGTTTGACGATATGGCTTTCCTTTTCTATAATGAACGTATTTACTTAATTTTGAAGCTGGGGTGATTAGATGGGGTATTAATGAATGGACGAATAAACACACAATTTTTCCTTGACCAAAATGCTGGTAGAAATATTATTCTTATCGCAAGACAGGTCGAAGTGATTTCCCGTCCGTATGCCACTGGTCACTGCGCTTAATTTCAACGGTGCAAAAACTATACGAATTTACCAAACAACTTATTCTTTAATATCTTAGGAGGTGGACTCCTTATTCGTCTTCACGACGAGTTAAGGGAGACTATTTGGACATAATAAACTTGGTTTTCATAGCCATTTTAATTGCTTTGACGGCATTTTTTGTAGCCTCGGAGTTTGCGATTGTGAAAGTGAGAAGTTCAAGAATTGATCAGTTGGTCGATGAAGGTAGAATCAATTCAGTCCCAGCTAAGCATGTTATTTCCAATCTAGATGAATACCTTTCAACCTGTCAGCTTGGAATTACTGTCACAGCTCTCGGACTTGGGTGGCTCGGCGAACCGACGATTGTAGAGCTGCTTAAACCTTTATTGACGCAATATGACATGCCAACTTCTGTTACACATTTCATATCGTTTGCCATTGCTTTCGCTTTTATTACCTTTATTCATGTGGTAGTTGGCGAATTGGCACCGAAAACTGTAGCCATTCAAAAAGCTGAGCAAATAACCTTGCTCGTAGCTAGACCATTGATTTTATTTAATAAAATCATGTATCCATTTATTTGGATTTTAAATGGTTCAGCTAGGTTGCTCGTGAAATTGTTTGGAATTGAGCCTGTTTCAGAAAATGAATTGGCCCATACAGAAGAAGAACTTCGTATAATCGTGTCTGAAAGCTATAAAAATGGTGAAATTAACCAATCAGAGTTTAAATATGTGAATAACATTTTTGAATTTGACGATCGGATTGCCAAAGAAATTATGGTACCTCGTACTGAGATTGCGACCCTATCGATTAATGATACGATAGAAGAATTTTTCAGCGTGATGTCAAAAGAAAAATATACTCGCTATCCTGTGATTGACGGCGATAAAGACCATGTCATTGGGATGGTTAATATTAAGGAACTGTTCACCGAAATGATTGCAAATAAAACACAATCCACCCAAACAATTGAACGTTACGTTCGTCCAATTATTCGAGTGATCGATACAATTCCAATTCATGATTTACTAGTAAAGATGCAAAAAGAACGTGTTCATATGTCTATTTTAATGGATGAATACGGCGGAACTTCCGGATTAGTGACAGTTGAAGATATCCTAGAAGAAATCGTAGGCGATATTCGCGATGAGTTTGATCTTGACGAAATTCCTGAGATTCAGAAAATGAAGGAAGATCATTATATTCTTGATGGTAAAGTGTTAATCAGCGAAGTAAATGATTTGATAGGGCTTGAAATCATCGATGACGATATGGATACAATCGGCGGCTGGATCTTATCAGAGAATTACGAGGCTAAGCAAGGCGATATCATCGAACATGAAGAGTATTGCTTCAAAATAAAAGATATGGAAGACCATCATATCCGTTATATAGAAATCTACAAAACAGTAAAAATGACCAATGAAGTGAAAGAGTTTCCACAGCATGTAAATGTGCATAAACAAGGAAAAGCACAGCCTTCTACTGAAGTCGTTTCATAAGATGAAAAATGAGGAAAGGATCAGATCCTTTCCTCATTTTTACTTTATACTCTCCATTTAATCGAACTAACAAGTAAGAAAAGAAGATTTCCATCTGATTGGCAATCTTAAATCAAGTTTCCTTCACTTTTAGAGAATAAGCCATGCAATCAGAAGCGCAGCCGCTAGTATTTGGACAACTGACAATAACCCAATATAGACGGCGACCTTCCCACCTTGTTCAACTAAATCTCTCATTTGAATTCTCAATCCGATTCCCGCAAGAGCAACTACTTCAAAAAAAGTCCCGGTATTTTGTATTACTTCCTGCAGTAGGGTCGGGAAGGCAAATAGGCTATGTAATGCACATAGTAGCAAAAATCCTGAAATATACCAAGGGATTGGCAATTTTATTTTTTTACTCTTCTCCTTTTTACTCTTCTCAACAGGGGCTTTCTTGCTATATCTCATCAATACATAAATGACAACACCAAGCAATAAGATCCTGACCATTTTATAAACCGTAGCTTCTTCCTTTACGACTTCACTTACCATACTTCCACTTGCCACAACTTGTCCAACTGACTGAAGCACTCCTCCAATCATTGCTGACGATGGTTGCATCTCTTGTTTATATAGCAGTGTTGTTACAAGAGGCAAAACAAACATGAGGACAGTGCCGGTTAAATTGACAACAGTTATGGCAAGTGATTTTTCCTTTTCCGCAGCTTGAATAGCGGGGGCTGTCGCAGCAATCGCTGAAGATCCACAAACAGCATTTCCGCTCGCCATTAATAGCCGAAAGTTTTCTGGAAGTGCTAACTTTTTTCCAATCCAAAGCGCAGCCATCAGCGTTATTGCCATTTGTAACAGGATAAAAGTCACTCCAGAAAAACCAATTTCTACAATTGAATGGAAACTGATAGAACCGCCTAATAAGATAATTGCATAATAAAGCAATTTAGATTCTGAATATTTCGTTCCTGCATTGAACCGCTTCATCTTACCAGTACCAATATTGCCGACAATAATCCCGGCAATAATTGCAAATGTCCCTGCTCCAAATAAAGAGAATGTATTTGCGATTAAGATGGAGAAACAAGCGATTACGAGACATAAAACTAAACCTGGTACGATTTCTTTCACTTTAGTCATTCTTAATCCTCATTTCTAGGTGCGCTAAACAAAAGGCTTATTTTATCATAAGGCCTATTAAAGTTGGATTCAATCCCAAAATTCTTTTCACCTTCTTTTCTATTTTAGGATAAAGTTAAAGATGCCCTTCCCCACTTTATTATCCAAACCTATTTTTTATTAAAGCGAAACTTCAATCAGTGGGGATTTTGACTTTCCGTTAATGCGGGATAAATTGAAATAAGCATCGTAGTTTACACTGACTTTATTAAAGCGTAAACGAAAAAACAACAAATAAAGATGTCCCGTAACGAAATTGGACACCTTCATTGATATTTTTCTAATTGTACAAGTCCTTACTTAATCCATTTTTCCATAAACACCAATTCATCTGTGTTATACCCGAGATTTTCATAGAAGCCAATTACTTTTGAATTATCGTATTCAATCAAGAGATTGATTTTTTTACAACCAATTCTTTTTAACCTCTGTTCTAATTCTTCCATAATCAATTTACCCACTCGTTTTCCTTGATAATCAGGATGAACAGCTAAATGATTGATCCAGCCCCGGCGTCCATCATACGAGCCCATCACAGACCCTACGATTTTCTCGTTTTCTTCTGCAACTAAAAACAACTCTGAATCTCTTCCTACTTTATGTACAATCCCTTTGAGTGAATCTGAAGCTGATACTGTAATTCCTGCCTGTTCCCAAACATTTGCTACCTCTACATAGTCCCCTAATGTAAACTCGCGTATCTTCATTGAACATCCTCCATTACGATTCATTTATTTGTCCCATTCATCCATATGTATTTTTCATTCACATGATTCTGATAGTCATTTTTTTCTTCTCCAGGATATTCGTACACTCTTTGCTGTCAAGTAACTTGCCATTTATTCAGCGTTAGTAATTTGTTCAAAGTATTATTAGTACCGCGTTCATATTGAATTTAGATGAAATCTAACAGCTTTCAACATTTTTCTAGCTGTATAACTTAATTTTTTGTCAGGAGTAAAATCCCTGCATTTCTATCATTGGGAAATATCGTAAAACAATCATTCATTTCTTTTTGCATTATAATTCTATCATTTTCACATTATTATGAAAACATTAATTGTGAGATCTAATAAAAAAGATTGGGTGCAGCATATCATGTAAAATAGAGCTGAAAAGATTTAAAGTCAATAAGGGAAATTCAGATAAAGTCGAGGAAGAAGGATAACTACTAAAAGCGCTGCTCCAATTTTTAATAATCTTTTTATAATGGCAACCTCTTTTCCCTACTTTGAATCTAAAATACGTAATCTAAGTCTACTTTTCAACTATTACTTTGTTTCCATATTATCTAAAAGAAAACAAACCACTTACATTAGGAATAGGTGTATTTGCCACTTAATTTATGTATGAAATGGCAGTATATTTTTTTCATCAAGAAAACCACCGTGTTTATCTTTATAAAGTCATCTTCAGTAATAATAAACACCTGTGAACCTAATAGATTAGCAGTACTACTCTAAAGGCTTTATTTACATTTCTTTTAATATGCCCCGTAGAAGTACTTTGGATAAAATAGAATTCATATTACTGAGATAAGTCAAAACAGATGAAAAGTTCCATCGGGCTATTGGTTTTTGGATAGGAAAACAAGTTAGAAAAAACAAAATTCTCTCCTACTTATAAGGAGAGAATTTTTATTCGTATTTATCAACACTTATTATGAACATAATCTATCTGTTTTATTAAAATCTAAAGAGGAATGTAATTAATCTGTATCTTTCACTTTTTTAAAAGTTTCATTTAGGTCTTGTAGCTCTTATTTTCCCACTTTCACCTAGCTCACGAGAAAATTCTTCATCCACACTATTCGGTTCTATTTTTAAGTTATACTAGGTCTTACTAATCCTTGTTGGAAGAGAACGAAAACGTGGATGCTCAGCAAGGATAGAACCTCTCATCTGTTTAACAACAGGATGTTCTGACGAAAAAAACTGATTTTTAGAATCGTAAAACTCGATTAATTCTCCTTTTTCTAGTACACCAATAGTATCAGCGATTGTATAGGCTGCCTTAATATCATGTGTTATAAAAAGATAAGATAAACTGAAGTCTTTTTTTAACTCGCTTAATAATTCTAAAATTAGTGTTTGATTAACCATATCTAAACTACTTACTGACTCGTCTAAGACGATTAGTTTTGGCTTAAGAGAGATTGCTCTAGCAATATTGATTCTTTGCAGTTGTCCACCGCTAAATTGGTGTGGGTATTTTTTTAAATCCTTTTCACTTAGGCCTACTCTTTCCAATAACTCAATAACGGTTCTTCTTTGTTCGGCTATAGTTAATTTTTCATAGTTTTCTAATGGCTCACCTATAATACTCTCCGCTGTCATTCGTGGATTGACCGATGAATACGAATCCTGAAAGACAACTTGTAAATCACGGCGTATTTTTTGTCGAATAAGCTTATCAGCAGTATAAATATCATGCCCTTGAAACAAAACCTGTCCTTGCTGTGGACGTTCTAAGCCAAGAATCACTTTTCCTAAGGTGCTTTTTCCAGCTCCACTCGTGCCAAGTAGTCCTAAACATGTTCCTTCGTCAATAGTGAGGGAAATGTTAGTGAGTACTTTTTTAGAACGGTCTTTCCATTTAAAAAACGTATTAGAATTATAGCCATGAGATACTTCTTTTATTTGTAATAAACTCATTTGTTCACCCCTCAAAAGAATGCAATCTATATATCACAACATATGGGTGATAGGTTCTTCAAGCTGTAAGATAGGACGGGCATTCAGCAGTTGCTTGGTATACTCATGCTGCGGATTATCAAATAGTTCAAACACATTTGCAGATTCTACAATTCTGCCATGTTGCATTACAACAACATCATCTGCCATTTCAGAAATGACTCCAAGATCGTGAGAAATGAGTAAAATGGATGTTCCAAATTCAGAACGAATTTTATCCAAGTGGCGAAGTACTAGTAATTGGTTATGAACGTCGAGTGCAGTTGTTGGCTCATCAGCAATAATAACGGACGGATGTAAACATGCGGCCATAGCAATCATCACGCGTTGAAGCATACCCCCACTCAATTGAAATGGATAGCTTTTTAATAATTTCGCGGGATTGGGTAGGTTTACATTTTGCATCGCATCGATGGCAAGCTCCTTTGCTTGTTTTTTATTCAATGAGGTATGAGACCTAATCGATTCGACAAATTGATTGCCAATTGTAAAAACAGGCGTAAATGCATTCATCGGATTTTGCATAATAAAGGCGATGTCCTTTCCCCGAATTTCACGCATTTCTTTATCGTCTAAACCATTCAATTCGCGTCCTTGTATAGTAATGCTCCCTTCAATTCTCGCTGTTTTCCGGTCAAGAAGCTGTAAGATGGACATACTTGTAACGGTTTTACCACTGCCACTTTCCCCTACAATACCTAGTACTTTCCCTTGTTTCAGTTCAAAATTAATGTCCTGAACGAGGGTGGAGACACCATCTTTTGTTTTTACTTGTACATGTAGATCGCTAACTTTTAATATATTCGATTGTTCTGTTCTCAATCTTCTCATTCCTTTTTATTAACGACGTTTGACTCCAAAACGTTCTGTAAGCGCCTCGCCTAATAAATTAAAGGTGACGACAACGAGCATAATCATCAAACCTGGATATAGCATTAATTCTGGATTCGTCCGAATATACGATTTTCCTTCATGAATCATCGCCCCCCATTCTGGTGTAGGGGGTTGCACACCTAAACCTAGAAACGACATGGCTGATATATCCATAATGGCCCAACCCATTTCTAATGTACCCATAACCGCGAGCGGTGGGAGGACATTTGGAACAATATGTTTCCTTAATATCCTCCATTGAGACGAACCGCTTATTTTAGCTGCCGCAATGTAGTTTTGTTCTTTTAGACTTAGCACCATTCCTCGGAAAATTCTCGCGTAGTACACCCATTGCACAAGGACCAATGCAATGATGACTTGTTTAAGGCCAGGTCCCAATATTCCAACAAGACCTAGAATGAGCAGAAGATTTGGAAATGCCATTACACCATCACAAATTCTCATAAGCACCTGGTCCACCCAACCACCTTTATAACCAGCAATGGTTCCAACAATCAAACCAATGCCTAAAGATGAAATGAAGATTAATGTGGCAAAACCTAACGATATACGAGCACCATACAAGATTCGTGATAACATATCTCTTCCTAAATGATCGGTCCCTAATAAATATTCAAAGGAAGAGTGCTGAAGTTTATTAGCTAAATTTACAACATTAGGATCATTTGGTGCAATCCAAGGAGCTAAGATGGTGATGATAAAAAGCAAACATAATATGAATGAACAAACGGTAATCGCTTTTTGGCTTCTCAACATAACACGAATTCTTGTTATCATTGACTTTGCCCTCCTTTTCTGGAGATGCGTGGGTCAATATACATTTGAACAAGGTCAACAATCAAGTTGCTAATAATGAATAGACCTGCTGCTAAAATCACATAGCATTGAATGACTGGAACATCCCGATTAAAAATAGCTTCAATAAAATAACGACCAAACCCTGGCCATGAAAAGACCGCTTCGACAATAATTGTTCCTGTCAATAGTTTTCCTAGATTCATCCCAAGACCCGTAATCATGGGAGAAATGGCAATTCTCAATACATGTTTTCCCATAATGACTTTTTCATGTATCCCTCTTGTACGTGCAAAAAGGACATAAGGTTCCTGTAAATTTTCAAGAACGCTAGCACGTAATAGTCGAGTATACAAAGCTATTAATGGCAATGCCAAAGTAACTGAAGGTAGTACTAGATGCTGCCAAGTCCCGATTCCTTCTACCGGGAAAAGATCGAGTTTAACAGAAAAGAAAAAAATCAATAAATAACCAAGCCAAAAGGAGGGTATCGATGCCCCGAAAAAAGAGAGTAGTCGACTAAAATGGTCGACCGCACTGTTTTTCTTTATGCCTGCAAAAAAACCAAGTGGGACACTGACCAGGATCGCTAATATAATACTACCTAAAGTTAACTGAATGGTCGCTGGCATTCGATATGTAACCTCGTCCCAAACAGGTTTATTCGAAACAAAAGATATGCCAAAATCAAAATGGCATATCTTAATAATAGAGTTTACATATTGAACAAGGAGAGGTTGATCTAAGCCAAAATCATGTCTTTTCTGAGCTAACATCTCATCAGTTGGTTGGATATGTGCAGCTGATAAATATGCCTCAGCTGGGTCCACCGGTGAAAGTTGAATCATTCCAAACGTTATAAGATTGGCCAAAAAGAAAATAGGAATAATGGCCATAAATCGTTTCAAGATATAAATACCCATGAAAACCCTCCTGTCGTATACTACTCGATGCTAATTCCTGTGAATGGGTGTTCATCCCGGTTAGCAGGGAAAGTAAAATTAGATACGTCTTTTTGATAGACAGCTATTTTTTTAATATAAGAAATAGGTGCAATTGCCCCTTGGTCTTGTAGTGATTCTAAAATAGAGGTGTAAAGTTCTTGACGTTCTTTTTCATCTGTTGTTCGAGGAACCTCAGCAATTTGTTTTAACAAATTATCTCTGTTCGGATAAGATGAAATGGCTTCACTAAATCCAAATCCTTCTGAACCAACGATGTTTACAAAAGTATGTGGATCATATGGTGCGCCATAGTTACTAAAGAAATTTAAATCAAATTCATTTCCTTTAAATCTTTGAATTTGAACCGTAAGCTCTACTCCAACGATATTTAATTTAACGCCTAGTGCTGCCCACTCAGATTGTAATGTTTCAGCCATTGCTTTTTGAATCGATTCAGCAGAGTTGTACATTAATTCAATTTCTAGGGGTTTTCCGTCTTTTTCACGGACGTTTTTTCCTTTTGGCAACTTCCATCCTGCTTCATCTAATAAAGCTTTTGCTTTTTCAATATTATAATCAATTGGGGTTATATCAACAGCTGAAGTGTAAGGGAAGTTTGTTGGTAATATATAATCCGCCTTCTCCTCCAACCCAGAAGTCACGCCTTCTACCATTGCTTGTTTATTAAATCCATACTGTAGCGCTTGACGAACACGTAAATCTGAGAGCTGTTCTTTCTTTGTATTCATAACTAATTGTCTTGTTGCAACTGCTTCAGAAATACTAGTCTGATAGGAACCTGTTGAGTCTAATTGTTTGAAAGCATCTATACTGATAACACCTTCACCATAAATTAGGTCTAGGTCACCTTTTTCAAAAGCAAGAACTCGTGTTTCAGCATCTGGAATAATTTTGATTTTAACTTTCTTTACTTTAGGGAGTTCACCCCAATAATTTTCATTACGTTTGAAAATAGCATATTCATCTGCTTTATATTCTTCCAAAATCCATGGACCTGTACCTACTGGTTTTGTAACACCTTTTGAAGTGTCACCATCTTCAGGAAATCCAGCATCACCTAAGAACCGGACTGGACGAACGACAGCTAACTCCTGAATAGTAGGGTAATATGGTTCCTTTAATGTTAGTTTAAACGTGTATTTGTCGATTACTTCTGTTTGATCCACTTTCGGTATAAAACCTAACCAACTATGTATATCAACATTTTTCAATATAGCATCAAAGTTCTTTTTCACATTTTCAGCATTAAAACTTGTACCGTCAGAATATTTCACATCTTGACGTAGATTGAAAGTATATTCTTTCCCATCATCGGAAATTTTCCAAGATTCTGCTAAATGTGGTTTCAGCTCTCCTCCATCTTGGTAGCTAACTAGAGGTTCATAAACCATTGATTGAGCAATTAATTGAGAAGGATTATAAACATGTGGATTCATTTCGCCTATATCTCTAGGCCAAGCTAAAGTAAGCATGTTTTTACTCTCTTGATTTGACGCTGAATCTTCTTTTGATTCATTTGTACATCCAAGTAAAAGCGTTGATAAAATAAGAACGATTGCAAATATAAGTAACATTTGAGTGCTAGTTCGTCGTTTGGACATTAAATTGGTGCCTCCTGTATGATATTGAAAATCATTTTCAATTGTAAAGAGTAAACATATGATTGTCAATATCATTTTGAATACTCTGGAAGGGTGAATTATATAAAAGTAAATATGTTTCAAAAAGTCTGTTTTAGCACTGATACCAAAGCATTTGAGTTGCCAGTGGCTAATTTTTGATAAGTTCTTTCTATATTATACGTTTTATCATTGATATTGGACTCGGTTGAATCTTTCCCTCTTCGTTTATCTATGTATAAATCTCTTTCATGGCCTGAATCTGCCATCCTTCATTTTTATCCAGCGTATATCACCTATTGAGACACTATTAATCCCCTCCAAATTAGGATTCGTAATGTCACGTAAGACTTAAATCAAAATATTTATCGTTGTAAATCCACACTTACCTGCGCTTCATCCTTAATATCCACACTTTCACGGTTAGGAAGTGTTTCATTCGACTTGCATTAAAGGGATCGCTCAAACAAAACACGAATTTCGTATGCTAAGCGCAGTAGACCCATTGAATTGGACTTACCACTCTTTGATATTAATTTTTTGGTTTCGTTGAAAAACTACTAATCCCATTACAATGATACCTAGTATAGAACAAGCCACAAACATGGTTGAAAATGAAGCAAATTGAACAATGAATCCCATAGCAAGACTACCTAGAGAAAAACCCAGATCATATGAAGCAAGAAAAACACCTAATAGAATATGTTTTGACTCTTCTGGTACTGCAAATGAAATATAAGTTGTTAATGTTGGATATAACATAGCTGATGCTAAGCCATTAAACACAGCTGCAACATATATATATGGTCCGATTATAGAACTACACGCAAGGATTGTGGTTCCCACAACAGATGAAAATAAAACAAGAGTGATAAATTTAGGATGCCATGTTCCGTCTGATGGAATGTGTTTTCGTAAAATAAAGCGACTAGCCACAACTATAACAGCTTGAAAGAATAAATAAAGTGCTGCATTTCCTACATTTTCATTAACCATATATAACGGTAAAAATGTTGAAATTGCTCCGAATATACATGCACCTATTAACATCGTGATAGAAGCAATAACCAATCCTTTATGATGTTTTGCCTTCTTTATTTCTTTTAACATGTCCTGTAACGTGAATGATACGTTTGGCTGTTTTGTTTTTGGTAGAGGGGAACGAATAAAAGATAATAGTGGTAAAACTGCTAAAGTAATAATACATACTTGTAGATATATCTTATCTGTTTGTGACCAAAGCCATAGTGCTAAAGCTGGCCCATATAAGCTTGGCATAACAGATGAGAGAGAATACATAGACATACCTTGCCCACGATCTTTATCTCGTAGTGTTTCAGATATCCCTATTTGAATAGCCATTGAGAAAAAGGCTGTTACTATACCTTGTAACACACGTACAACATATAAACTGTCGATACCAAAAGTAATGTAAATTAACAAAGTGACTGCATGACCTAGTAAAAGCCATTTCATAATGGTTAATACACTGTACCTAGCAACAAGTTGTCCAGCCCATGGTCTTAAAATCATACATACGAGCATATATACTCCCATGATAATTCCGATTTCTCCTTCTAACATACCACTATCGGAAGCCTGTAAAGGTAAAATGACTGTTAACACTGAGCTAGCTGTAAAAAAACACATGGAAAGTATATATACTTGAATCATTGGTAATGATAATGGTGTATATTTCATTAGCATTTCCTCCTCATCATTACTCTTATATTTATTGGATGTAACCATGCAAAGAAACGAGTAAAACCAGAAAGCATTAATATACTTTCCGGTTTCTTCTAAATCGAAAAAATTTTAGAAATCTTACTTATTAGTCATAATTTCTTCAATTTCATTTAACATTTTGTTAGCTGCAATTACACCGCCAGCTGTATTCCATACTGCGTCACTTACCTCATACGCATGTCCCTTTTTTACTGCATTCAGATTTTTCCAAAGAGCTTCGCTAGTCCACTCTTTAGCCGTGTCAATTGCTTTTTGATCACCGTCTGGTGCATAAGTAAAGTAGAATAATATATCTCCATCCATTTTAGGAATCAGTTCTTTACCCGCTTCAACAGAAAAATTTCCAAGCTTATTATTTGCTTTAAATAATTCTTTTTGTTGTTCTGCACGTTTAAATCCTAACTGATCAAAAAGCACTCCAGAGAATGAATCCGTATAATAAACATAAGAAGTGCCCGCTAAGAAACGTACAACTGATACTTCTTGGTTTACTTTATCACCTAGTTTGTCTTTCACAGCTGCAACGTGGTTATCGAATTGCTGTAATACTTCATTTCCCTTATCTTCACTATTGATTGCTTTTGAATATAGACTAAAGTTTTCTTTCCATTTTCCTGTTAAAGTTTCAGAAAAAACAGTTGGAGCAATTGCACTTAACTTCTCGTAAATAGATTCCTGACGAACCTTATTTCCGACAATTAAATCTGGCTTTAAAGCAGCGATTTTTTCTAAATTAACTTCAAGCTCAGTCCCTACAACTTCCACTTCACCCATGTCATCTTTAATATGATCATACCACGGATCTCCAAGCCACGATTTCACAGCACCTACAGGTTTTACGCCCATAGCTAAAAGTGCTTCTGTCCCTTCATTTGTTAAAACGACAATACGCTTTGGTTTTTCAGGAATCGTTGTTTCCCCCATAGCATGCTTCACAGTATATGATTGATTTGATTCTGTCTTAGTATCTGTTGTCCCAACTTCTTTGTTGCCGCAAGCTGCTAAACAAACTAAGCAGAAAATGGATACTAACATTATTATAGTCTTTGAATATGTACGCATTTCAACCTCCAGATATTATTTAAATTGAGAACGATTATCATTTTCAACATTATAATATTGTATATATAACTACTTTGTCAACAACATTTATAGTTTTATGTATGAAGCAAATGTGACTCTTGGAAAAAGATTGATCAAAGTGGATTCTTATCCAGCAGAAGTTTCGTTTTAATAAAAAAGTTTGATCATTTGTAAATTTCTTCAACAATCAAAAAAAGGAAGGATCGATATACAGTCTTAATTGCTAGGCTGCTCATTAAATCTATCCTCTATAGAGTAGACATTTTAAAAAGCCTACTTTATTAGGGTACTTTTATATATAAATATTACAATGGGGATCGAGGAAAGATCAAAATAAGTAAAAAGCTATTTAGGGGTAGAATCAGGATAATGTGGATTTACAACGTTAAGGAAATCCAAATAAAAAAAACCTAATTTCTCGGTGTTATAAGTGAGAAATTAGACTTTAGCTACTTCATTAAAGCGCACTATTGCTGAAGATTGTTGATTATTCTTTTGGCTCAATTAGTCTTTAAGAAAAGCCACCTATTGTTCGGTCACTATCTATTGAATCGAACAGATATTATCACTCATTATTAAAACCTACTGAGTGATGTATTTAACATCTTCCAAGAGGATGGTCAAAAAACCACAATCTATACGAAAAGAGCGTTTTAAAAAGTTAAATTTATGCTACCAAATGACTTTTGGGAAAGAATTAATACTTTAGATTCGATAAATATATTGCCAAAACATACATTGGTTAACTGCCAAATACAGAATCCCTTATTTCCCGTTTCCACAGCATTTTATAAGATTACTCACAATGCTCAATTTTTCAATATAAAAAGACGTGTGCCAATTCACACGCCTTACATGGTACCCTTTACTAATTTGTCTAAACTTTTATATAGATTTAACTGTTTAAATCATACAGCTGACCTTTTACCATAAAAACAATATTTTCAGAAATATTTGTTACATGGTCACCGACTCTTTCTAGATCGCGACAAACAAATGATAATTGGGTAACTTGAGACGTTACTTCAGGATTTTTCGCAATATATTCTAATAATTCCAGGATAAGTCTTCCATACATTTCGTCAATCTCATTATCGAGCTCTGCCGTTTCTCTTGCCTTATCTTCATCTTGCACATCGTAAGCAAGCATAACTTGATTTAACATCGATGCTGCTTTCTCAGCCATCAAAGGAATATCATATAATGGTTTAAACAATTCCTTTTCGCCGATACGAATGGTTGATTTTGCAATATTTACAGCCAAATCCCCTATTCTTTCTAAATCTGTTGAAATCTTTATGCTTGAAATTATTCTCCTTAAATCTGATGCAACAGGTTGTTGCTTAGCGATCAGCCAAATAACCTTTTCGTTTATTTCCTGATCAATTCGATTAATTTTATAATCTTTATCAATAACTTTTAATGCTCGGTCAATATCCTGCGCGACTAAAGCCTCTACAGATTCATGTAATGCATTAGCTGCTCTTGTCCCCATTTCAAGCACCAAATTTTTAAGAGCAAAAAGCTCTTCTTCAAACCCTTGACGAACACTCATTATTTATCCTCCCTTTATTAAACCAAAACTGTATTCCTAATCTTAGCTTCTATGTATTAGAGCATATAATAGAAGGATCATGATTTTCAACAAATTTACATAACATTTACATTCCTCATTTGTTTCAGCAATAGTCAACTATTAAATGACAATTGCACCATCATCTCTAAGACGATTAACATAACAACGATGCGCCCGTTCAAACTCCAGTAAACGCTCTTCAACTCTTCTTCCTTGTTTATCAGGATACAACGTTTCGTTCCCATAGTGTGGAAAAACCCGTACATCCGTTAGCGCTAAACCTGTTAAATCATCCAAGCCTACCGAATCCATTTCTGGAGAGAAATGTTGCATCAACTTAATATCAGGGCCAAGAACGATAGAACCTGTGCCTACCCCTATCAGCAGTCCACCATTTTGGACAAACTCTCGAATAACCTTATCTGCCCCACTCCTTTTGAGATGATGCAATAAATAAAATGGATTACCGCCATTCAAATAAATGACATCTGATTGCCGAAGTGTCTCAGGTTCTTCAAACTCAATATCTACAAAACGAACATTCTTCATTCCCATTTCATGAAAATCACGCAATATCTTTAAAGCAAACTCATTATTCGATTTCTCATTAATTGAAGCTGTCGTTATTATTGATATCCTAGCATCCTCTGGTTTAGTTTCAAAACATTGCAAAAAACGACTTCTAATTGCATCTGTATAAAAACCAGCTGATGTTAATAAAATTTTCCCCATCGACTCTCCCCCTCGCTTTCTATGTTTAACAGTTCAGCAGCGATTAGGAAAACTCCTGCTGTATTTCCCAAGATATTCATCATCACTTGTCTCTAATCCTATTTTTTCTCTAGTAAATATTGCGGAATGGGCAAACTAGATCCATTGTAGAGCTACACCCTTCAGATGATCACGCTTTCTCTTTGGTTTTGAGGCAACCGCCTGTCTTTAATTAGGTAGCTATATACTCTATTCATTGCCAAAGACGCATGTTATAATCAATTCCGTTGCATTTCCACACGTTTCCTATTTAATCAAGTCATTTTCTGTGGAAAAAAGGTGCGGAGCTTCGCACCGCCACCTTCATTAGGTGATGCAATTTGAGAACCTGAACCTTTTTCATCAATTTAGTTAGGATCAGATGCTCATGAATATTTTTTAGATAAAGGAGTGTTTACTTGAATACCGCTAGATTAAAACAAGAATGGTTTGGCAATACACGTGGCGATATCCTATCGGGCATTGTTGTTGCATTAGCCTTAATTCCTGAAGCGATTGCATTTTCAATTATTGCAGGCGTTGATCCGATGGTTGGTTTGTACGCCTCATTTTGCATTGCAATTGTCATTGCCTTTGTAGGTGGTCGCCCTGGGATGATTTCAGCCGCGACTGGAGCAATGGCACTTGTCATGGTTGATTTGGTTAAAGATCATGGCTTGCAGTTTTTATTAGCCGCGACCATTTTAACTGGAATCATCCAAATTTTCCTTGGCGTATTTAAAATTGGCAAACTAATGAAATTTATCCCAAGACCTGTTATGGTTGGCTTCGTCAATTCACTGGCGATCTTAATTTTCTCTGCACAATTGACTCACTTTGTCGGTGAATCATGGGTCATGTACGTGATGACCGCAGGTGCACTTGCGATTATTTATTTATTTCCTTATGTTACTAAAGTCATTCCATCCCCGCTTATTGCGATTGTTGTCATGACCATTATCGCTGTCACGACAGGAGCTTCTGTGCGGACAGTCGGTGATATGGGGGAACTTACACAAGCGTTACCTACGTTCTTCCTTCCTGACGTTCCATTTACGATGGAAACATTCATGATTATTCTTCCTTATTCACTTGCATTAGCATTTGTAGGACTACTAGAGAGTTTATTAACCGCTCAAATTGTAGATGATTTAACGGACACAGAAAGTAATAAGAACACAGAAGCACGGGGCCAGGGTATCGCGAATATCGTTGCGGGTTTTTTCGGTGGCATGGCTGGTTGTGCCATGATTGGTCAATCAGGTATTAATATTAGATCCGGCGGTCGCGGTCGACTTTCTACCTTTGTTGCTGGTGGTTTTCTATTAATATTAATTGTTCTATTAAATGATGTTCTTGTGAAAATTCCGATGGCAGCCCTTGTTGGCGTGATGATTATGGTTTCAATTGGTACATTTGATTGGTCATCACTGAAAAAACTGCATCTGGTTCCGATCACCGACACATTGGTCATGCTAGTAACAGTAATCGTTGTTCTTTACACAAATGATCTTTCAAAAGGTGTATTTGCCGGCGTAATCTTAAGCATGATTTTCTTTTCGGCTAAAGCTTCTAAAGTGCGAGTTGAAAAGACAGTAGTTGAAACCAGCAAAGAGACTTTATACTACGTACGAGGTCCTCTGTTCTTTGCGTCCGTACAAGACTTTGTGAAACAGTTTGACCTGCTGGAAATAACTGATCGTGTTGTTATTGATTTTAGTGGCTCGAAAGTATGGGACGATTCTGCGGTAGGTGCCGTGGATAAGATTATCTTGAAATACCGAGCACACGGTAAAACGGTCCAACTTAAAGGTCTTGATACAGAAAGCTCACAACTGCTCAAAAAACTAGCTGCATATAAAGTTGAGACAGTAAATTAATCCATACAAATCTGTATGGCGTTAAAACGCCACCATTTACCATAAAGGATTAATCCTGTAGCACGCTACATCCGCCCCATCACAAGGGTGGCGGTGCGGAGCCGGAATTTTAGATGCTTTCTCGATAAAATAAGTATATCTGCTAAATAGATTGGCTATATTTATAAGTCGCGGAGACTAAGTCCCCATGTCGTTCATACACAAGAGGCTGCCAAAAAAGCAAAGGGTCAGACCCCGCAACAACTAAATACAGTACAAGATTAGTGTCTGAAACACTACATACTGTTTTAGAGTGCGAGGTCAGACCCTCATGGGACAACCTCTTTTACATTTATTACTTCGTGAAAATGTCTGTTAACACAGGCACGATTTGTTTCTTACGCGATACAACACCGTGAAGAACAGCAATTTTATTATTCAATGTGACATTATACGCACGTTCCACAGCTTGAGTTTGTTTACCTAGTGCAAGTCCGACAGAATCATTTGTCAAAATATCAGTTACGACAAATAGGAACAAGTCTAGTCCTTTGTCTGCGATTACGGCCTCAATTGCTGCTTCCAATTCTGCTTGGAGTGCTAACACTTCATTCACATCGACTGCGTTTACTTGGGCGATTTCAACCTTAGCATCCCCCATTGTGAATTCTTTAGCATCTAGCGTGATGAGTTGAGAAATCGTTTTGTCACTAAGGTCTGCTCCTGCTTTAAGCATTTCAAGACCATATGTTTCCGCATTAACCCCAGCAATTTCTGCTAATTCCATGGCAGCCGCAACATCTTGCTCTGTGCATGTTGGTGATTTAAACAATAATGAATCAGAAATAATCGCAGAAAGCATCAGCCCTGCAACTTCTTTTGGTACTTCAAGATTATTTTCTTTATAGATTTTATTTAAGATCGTTGCCGTACAACCAACTGGCTCAGCGCGATAGTATAACGGATCGCTCGTTTCGAAATTCGCAATTCGGTGATGATCAATGACTTCAATGACTCGAACCTGATCAATGTCATCTACACTTTGCTGACGCTCATTATGATCTACCAATATCACATCAGAAGCTTCTCCTTTCGCTGCTGTAATCAAGCGTGGTGCTTCGAATTTAAATGTATCAAGTGCATATTGTGTTTCACCGTTCACTTCGCCTAGACGAACTGCCTCTGCATTCATTCCTAATTGTCTTTTCAAATCGGCATACGCAATTGCTGAACAAATTGTATCCGTATCTGGATTTTTATGTCCGAAAACAAGTACTTTTTCCACGTTATTACCCCTTTAAAATAAAATTGTTTCAATTCTTCTATTTTAACATAAAGTTCTTTGCAAAACACATTTCAAACTTGCAAGTTTATTAATTAGCTCCTACGCAAATTACTGAAAATAGATGATACTCCATGCTACCTAATCAATCATGCATCAAAATTAATTTTTTTAAACCTTCTTCATCCTTGCTCAGTCTAGCAACCATTTGATAGAATAAGCAATTCAGGCACTTATTCCACAATTTTTTCAGCAGAAACTATACTTTTTATAAAAATCAAGATTTGATTTATTTTTATTTATCCATTAGGATAATAAGGAGCGAATCACAATATATAGATGTTGAAAACCAGAAATATATCTATATATAGAAATTGAGCTTTAGATGCTAAAACCGTGCTTTGCCGATATGAACAGTAGGGTCGACATAATCCTACAAATTCACCTAACTAGATATAGTGAATCTCTAACTTATGTGAGTGAATGAAAAGATTGTCTGCAAACAAACAGTTTTTATGTTGCGAGATGTTTTGATTCACTCACCATGTGTGACTATTACGAATCGGCTTTTCACAAAAAATGCTACGTTTTTTTGATTGTATTTAAGGAGGAACTTACTATGAACCTACCAATTAATAATTCTTTCGCCTTTCCTGATGTGGAAAATTTAACAGAAAATGCAAACTCACTACATTTAAACCACCTATCCAAAGAATTCGAAGACAAATTGGACATGGACAAATATAAAAAACGCTTTATGAAGTGGCTTGATCGCCAAGATGGTCCGACAGAAGAGCAAACTTCCAAGAAACTGATCCAAATGGCTCTTGAAAGTGTCGACATTGACGCTCCAGACTGGACGTTCGTGGCAGCGGCTGAGTTATTGAACTCCATGTATCGTGAAGCACAGGCTAATCGAGGCTATGAAGGGATAAAATATGGCTCCCTTTATGAATTGATTCACTTAATGTCCAGCGTCCAAGACGGGCAACGCTACCCCGTTTATAAAGCTGAATTACTTGATGCTTATACTAAAGAAGAGATTGACGAATTGGGCTCAACCATTGATCCTGAAAAAGACAAGCTCTTCTCGTATATTGGTCTCTATTTGTTAAACGATCGATATCTTGCACGCCCAACGAACAACGCTGTTTATGAGTTGCCCCAAGAACGGTTTATGATCATTGCAATGGAAATCATGCGTCTTGAACCGAAAGAATATCGACTTCAATTCGTCAAGGAAGCATATTGGGCCATGTCAAACCTCTACATGACCGTTGCGACGCCTACTCTTTCGAACGCAGGGAAAACACATGGACAACTAAGCTCTTGCTTTATTGACGCTATTGAAGACTCGATTGATGGCATTTATCTATCAAACTACGATGCTGCAAAAGTTTCTAAATTTGGCGGCGGCGTTGGGCTTTATGTCGGTAAAATCCGTTCACTCGGTTCGGACATTCGTGGCTTCTCAGGCAACAGCTCAGGTACAACACCATGGATTCGCCTATTTAACCAAACAGCAGTAAGTGTTGATCAACTCGGACAGAGAAAAGGTGCAATTGCGATCTATCTTGATGCGTGGCATAAAGATATTATGAGCTTCCTTGATTTAAAAACACAAAACGGGGACGACCGTCTGAAAGCACATGATATTTTTACTGGCGTTTGTATTCCTGATCTTTTTATGGAAGCTGTAGAGAATCGCAAAGAATGGTATTTATTTGATCCTCATACAGTCAAGCAAACACTTGGGTTCTCACTTGAAGATTTCTATGATGAGAAGAAAGGGGAAGGAAGCTTCCGTGAACATTACGCACTTGCAGTAGAGGCAGCCAAAAACGGTGTTCTTCCAAGCTATGCGTTTGAAAAAATCAACGCCATTGAAATTATGAAAAGTATTATGATTTCTCAATTAGAAGAAGGCGTGCCTTACATGTTTTATCGGGATGAAGTGAACCGCAAAAACCCGAACAAACATAAAGGGATGATTTATTGTTCGAACCTATGTACAGAAATTGCGCAAAACTTAAGTCCTTCTTCAATTACAGAAGAATACGAAACAGAAGATGGCGATGTTGTCATGATTCGTAAGAGTGGTGATTTCGTTGTATGTAACCTTTCTTCCATCAACCTGCCTCGCGCTGTTGGTGATGAAGTATTAGACCGGCTTATCCCGATTCAAGTACGGATGCTTGATAATGTAATTGACGTGAATAATCTTCCTGTCAAACAAGCGGAAATCTCAAATAAACGATACCGCGCGATTGGCTTAGGTACATTTGGCTGGCATCACCTGCTTGCTACGAAAAATGTGTACTGGGAGTCAGACGAAGCAGTTGAGCTAGCTGACACTCTTTATGAGAAAATTGCTTTTCTAACAATCAAAGCATCAAGTGAGCTGGCACAAGAAAAAGGTGCTTATCCATATTATGAAGGCTCTGATTGGAATACAGGCAACTACTTCGAACTTAGAAATTACCAAGACGAAGCTTGGACAACATTAAAAGAACAAGTGCAAAAGCACGGCGTTCGAAACGGTTACCTGATGGCGATTGCACCGAATTCATCGACCGCTAAAATCGGAAATTCAACAGATGGAATCGACCCGTTATATGAAATTGAATTTTACGAAGAAAAGAAAAACTTTAAGTTCAAGGTAACGGCTCCAGGATTAACGCCATCAACCTATGAATACTATAAGAAAACGCGATTCCACTTATCGCAAAAAGAAAGCATTCGACATAATGCAGCTCGTCAGCGTCATATCGATCAGGCTATCAGTTTTAACCTGTACGTTCATAACACGATTAAAGCGAAAGATTTACTCGATATACACATGACCGCATGGAACAGTGGAATGAAATCAACGTACTACGTTCGTTCCACTTCTTCTGAATATGATAATGCATGCGAAAGCTGTTCTAGTTAAAAGCCTTAGCGCCTTATTAGTAGTAAATTTATTAAAAATATAATCGTACACATTTGCTGAATAAAAAGGCTCCCTTTTTATTCAGCTTTTAATACGATCTTGATACGAACTTATATTCCCTATAAACAAAGGAGCGATTATATGACAACTCACATAAAAAAAATCCGCTTGTTAGAACCAACATATCCCACAAAGGCAACAGGGGTATTCAAAGGTGAGGGATCCGGTTTTCTCCTCTGGAATGATATTCAATATGAAAAATTTTATGATGTCTATACACAGCTAATCAATAACTTTTGGAAGCCTTCAAGTGTAAACATGATTCAAGATAAAAAGCAGTGGGGAGATTTGGACGAAGACATCCAAGACGCTTTTCTAGACATTCTTACGATGATCGCTGGCATGGACAGCTTGCAAACACCAACACTAGTGGAGATTCTTCGATACGTTAAAGACCCTGCTGCAAAGGCCATCCTTGCAAATATGGCACAGCAAGAATCAATTCATAACGAGTCCTACTCTTACATCCTTGCTTCTTTGATTCCTTTAAATAAGCAGAAGCAATTGTTTGATCGTATTAAACAGCATCCACAAGTTGTAAAACGAAATAAACCCATTGTAGATGCTTATCAAAAATTTGTTGATGATCCGAGTCCACAACATTTATTCGAAGCTTTAATACATTCGACCAATCTCGAGGGTATTTATTTCTACCTTGCTTTTGCCTTCTATTACAATTTAGGCCGTCAAAACCTAATGACTGGTTCTGCAACGATGATTTCCTATATTCACCGTGACGAGATGGTCCACTTTGACTTTGTCGGAATGCTTGTACAAATTTTAATGTATGAATATCCAGAATTGAACAATGAAAGTAACACGAAATTCATTTATGAAACGTTAGAAAAAGCTGTGGATTTAGAAAAAGAATGGTCAGAGTATATGCTTGAAGACATTCAAGGAAAAGCAGATCTTGATTTAGAAGAGTTTTACGAATACATTGAATACATTGCTAATAAACGATTACGCATATTTGGATTGGATAATCTCTATAAGGAATATCCAGAAAATCCAATGCCTTGGATTAAGACCTTTGATGATGAATCAATCAGACTGACCAAAACAGACTTCTTTGAACAAAAATCTAGAACGTATAGTCAGGTCAATGCAAGCAATGGATTCGATGAGCTATGAAAACGGCCATCGTGTACCATTCTGCCGGAGGTAATACAAAAGCCTTAGCAGAAGCCATTTTTTCTTTTTTGCCGGAAGCAGAGCTATTTAGAATCAAAGATTTTGATCTCAGCACGATTTCCCAATATGAAGGTTTATTGGTAGGTACTTATACATGGGGCGATGGAGATTTACCCGCAAAAATCGTTCCATTATATGAAGAATTAGAAGTTGCTCAAGTAACGCCATTAGTTACCGGCGTATTTGGTACAGGTGAAACAAACTACAATCATTTTTGCGGAGCTGTTAACCAGTTCCGCGACATGCTATTTGCCAACACACAATTAGCCGTTACATTAAAGATTGAGCAGATGTATCAAGATTCAGACCTTTCGCGAATTCAAAAGTTCACAGAAGTTTTCAAAGCGAAATTAAGGGCTCAACAAAATAAGTTTGAAAAATCCGCCGTCCTATGAATAGACGGTGGATTTTTTTCAACTAATGATAGCCCCTTGCTCCTGTCGCTAAATCTTTAGTTAACTATTCAATGAACAAATACGAATTTGCTATATTCCTATGTATACATTTATTCTATTTGCTTATTCTATATATAGGAGGTGGCATACAAAATGGATCGTTTTGAAGATGCATACAATCAATATAGAGAACAAGAAGCTACAGACAGTCGGATAAATCCAGAGATTGATGATGGCAAGGAATATATTGAAGCCGTTCGGAAAAACGATGATGGCAATATCATTGCCGTTAAAACAAATGCTGGCAGAGAGCTAGATTACCCTACCGCTATATCCGAAGCAAAAGATGGAAAACTTGCTCACGTAGATGTTTTCCATAAATATGGACGAGATATTTTACGAAGTGAGCCGGACGGGATTAAGGAAAATAACCTGGATGAACTACCACTCTTTTAAAATAGGTTTTTAAAACACGAAAAAGGCCCCCAAAATGGAGCCTTTTTCTTATAGAATCATAAATTATTTTTGAACGTTAGCAGCTTGTGGTCCGCGAGCGCCTTGTTCGATTTCGAAAGAAACTTCTTGACCTTCTTCAAGAGTTTTGAAACCTTCACCTTGGATAGCTGAGAAGTGTACGAATACGTCGTCTTGACCTTCAACTTCGATGAAACCGAAACCTTTTTCTGCGTTAAACCATTTTACTTTACCTTGTACCATGTATAGTGCCTCCTGTTTGGAAAAAATCCCTTTATTACTATTCTTGATCTAGGATAATGTCTTCAAGAGGAAACCATAAAGGTACTTCCTTCTATGAATCTTATTCCGAACAAAAATAATTGATTATAGTATACCATGTATTTTAGAAAAAAAACAAGGAAATTGCCCAAATAACAATCGACAATTCCTCCTATTTTTCTACAATCAAAAGGCTTTTACTTCTTTTTTCTGAAGCGTTCTTCCATTAAATAACGCTCTGCCTCAACTGGGGATTCGAAGCATTCTTCAATATTAATGCCTGAATAAATATTCCATAACAAGTCCTCATGAACTAAAGTCAGCTCCTGTTTGTCACGACCAATCCAGATCCCCTCAAGGTCCGAAAATTCATCTTCAGCTTCTTCCACTTCTTCAAACGGTTCTGCTAAATAAGCAAGGCTTGATGCAATGATTTTCTTCAACTCAGCCTCAGAATAATCCCTAATATTCACGAATCCTTTAGGTCCTCTTTCTTTCTTAGGCAAATGTCTGGCAAACACAAATCCATTTCCATTCGGATGTAGGTGCTGCACAACAATTTTTTTCTCATGCAAACTTTCTTCATAATGAAAATTCACTCTTCCAAGTGAAACATCTTTTCTCGTTAATTCTGGAAATGCTTCAATAATCTTTAATTTCTCTTCAAAAGTTAACAAAATCGTTCCTCATTTCATTCATTCAATAGTGTTCGTCGATTATATCATAAATGAGGATGAAAGAATAATTTTCTATAGAAAACAAACATAAAGTGAAACTTCCATCAGTGGGGGGGTTTTCATCCCCCACTGATGGTTAGTCCCGTTCTACTGTCGCTAAATCTTCGATAAAGCGACGTACGAACCCGATTCAACGAACTCAGACTAAAATCCTGCGGCAACGTCTGAGTGACCCACATCCTTATGGGCCTCAACTAAACCGCTGAAGAGCATAGCGGTAGTCTCACTGTATCTCACCAATCGGGGATTTACTTCAATAAGCGAGGCTACTGCTCAGCCTCGACAAGCATAAGATGTAATACGGCGTGGCGTAGTTTGCCACCGAGTATTACATCTTATGAACTCGAGGGGCTAGGAGCCGCAGCTAGATTAGGCTGTTTATCCCCCACCTATTTATTTCTTGATTCTCCCTCAAAAATTGAGGTGGGGTATTACAGCCTGTTAAACCGGGATAAACACCATCACATTCGACAACAAGAAAGTGGAACTTCCATTAATGGGAGTATTGTCGCCTTTAAAACCAGTATAATAGTAGCGAAATTAATTTTTCTAAAAAATATAGAAGTCTGACATGTAGCTGACACAAACAAACGGTAAAGTAAGAGTATCAAGAAAAGCAATCAATGTTCTCACCGCAGAACTTAGTGAAAAAGGTAACGTACTATTTCAGATGAGAGTTTCGTAATTTACCCGTTACTTCATCATTAAACAAACAATAACTATACATTGAATACTTAAACTATTAAAATTTCTAGAAGGAGTCGATTGAATTGGTTACTATTTATACTACTCCAAGCAGCTTAGCATGCCGAAAAGCAAAATCCTGGTTAAACAAACATGATATTGCCTACACAGAACGTAATTTATATGCACAACCATTAAGCGTTGAAGAAATTAAGGAAATCCTTCGTAAAACTGAAGGTGGCACAGATGAAATCATCTCAACACGCTCAAAAAAATTCAAAAATTTAAATATTGATATTAATACAACACCATTAAATGAGCTATGCAAGATCATTCAAAAAAATCCTGATTTGCTTCGCCGCCCTATTATCTTTGATGAAAAGAATTTACATGCCGGCTATAATGAAGAAGAAATGGGACGCTTCCTGCCACGTCAAGTTCGCCATATCCAATTGTGGAGAGCGATTAGTTTGATCAATTAATACTCATTTATCAAAAGAGGCTGTCTCAATAGACAGCCTCTTTTGATGGTTTAAAACATTTTCAACTGTTTAGATATCTTTTTAATAACTCGTCATACTATTAAAAAATCTGATCCGTAAAAGTGGCTTTAGGGATGCCCCTTTTAGGTTTTAAGTCTCCGCTTTTCTAAGATGAATCGTAAAGGTTGTACCGTTTTCACTGCTTTCTTTCAGTGTAATATCTCCTTTTTGTGCTTTGGAGAGCATTTTACTGAACGGAAGGCCTAAACCTAATCCCCTTACTTTAAGCTTCTTCTTCTCGCCTCTGTAAAAAGGTTCAAAGACATAATTTATCTCATGTATTGGTATGCCTCGTCCGTTATCTTTTACATCAATCCGAATTTCATTTTCCTCTTCATACAAGGAAACTTCAATTTCCCCATTTTCCACTAATGCTTGTTTTGCATTATTCAACAGATTGATGATAATTTGTTGGAGTCTAAAGGAGTCGACATAGCCAATAACAGATTGATCAGGCACTTTGACATGTAGATCAAAGTCTTGCTCCTCTTGCGTCATTTTCCAGCGATACGCCATTTCTCGAAGAAATTCATTTATATCTGCATTCGCCATGAGCATGGTAAATGAGCCAGCTGACAGCGAATTATAATCGAGTAAATCCTCAATCATTCTTTGCAGTCGGTGGGTCTCTTTAAGCGAAATATCCAAAAACTCCTTGCTTTCTTCCCCAGTTACGACATCATCTTTTACTGCTTGAATTAAGCCGCTAATGGATGTAACTGGAGTTTTCAAATCGTGTGTAACGCCAGCAAGTAATTCAGCTCGTAATCTCTCCATTTGAATTAACCGATTTGTCATTTCTTTGAATGATTCGACCAATTCATAAATCTCCTCTTCCCGTGTCTCTTCTTCTTTTAGTTGAATATCATAATTCCCTTCACGAATTTGCGCCGCAGCATTCGCTACATGTTGAATCGGTATCGAGATTTTCCGAGAAAGAGCATAGATAACACCCCAACCAAGAATCAACAGACCACACATCATTACAGCAAGCATCCCATGATCCGTGTTGATTTCATTTAAAGATGCTTCTTCCTGGGCAATAATCACCCAACCTTTTATTTCATCATGATCTATGATTGGAGACTTCACGATATACACTTCGTTTGCCTGTTCAAATTTCACTTTCTGAACCGTTTGCTTATGGTTCATAATAGCAGCTGGTAGCTTACTTGCACTGCTGTCAATATAGATTTGAGGGATGGTAGAAATAATTTCCCCATCAGGCTCTACAATGTAAATGATCGGGGTTTTATTTAGATTAATCATTTTTTCCCGTTCTTCAATCGCTTTCGCTAGAACAGGTCCAACAACGATTTGTCCATTTCCTTTTATTGCACGGTCAGCTGTTTCTTCCGCTAAATATTTCAACAGATTAAGTCTGTATTCTAAAGCAGTCTTTTCCATCCACCAAAACGAAACAGCTGATAATATGAGCAAACCCGTTGTCAGTGTAATTAAGTATCTGGTTGTCCAATAGCGTATAAGTGTCGTTCTTTTCTTAATTTTCATAGACAAGCAGCTGATACCCCATTCCACGTAATGTTTTTATTTCTCCTTCTGTATCAGGCCATTTCCCCAGTGATTTCCTTATTCGTTTAATAGCAAGGTCCACCGCTCGATCACTTCCATCGTAATCGATTCCCCAAACCTGATCGAGTAATTGCTCCCTTGTGAAAATCTGGTTAGGATGTTTAACCAAGAACATGAATAATGAAAGATCACGTGGTGTGAATGGTATCTCTTGTTCATTCAAATGAACCTGATAGGAGTTAAAATCAACCTTCAAGCTTCCCAATTGTTTGGTGTTTTCATTTTCCTCATCAGCAAAAGCTGGTGATCTTCTAAGGACTGCTTGGACCCTTGCTACAACTTCGTCTGCTACAAATGGCTTTGATATATAATCATCTGCACCAGATTTAAATCCAGACAAACGATAATCCACATCTCCAAGTGCTGTCAACATGATAACCGGACAAGAGCTACTTTCACGGATTTTATCCAAAATTGTCCACCCATCCATTCCAGGAAGCATGACATCAAGGAGGACAAGATCAGGTTCATGCTCTCTATATGCTGTTAATGCAAGCGAGCCATCGTAGATTTGAATGATTTCATATCCCGCTCGCTGCATATATGCTTTTAACACCATTGAAATGGCGATTTCATCTTCTACAATTAAAATCTTTTTCATTGCCTTCTTCACTTCCTTGAATAAAAGTATAATGAATTTATCACCGAAGTGCTAGTCGTAGGGCATAAGCCTCAAAACAATAGCAAAATCCATCACAAGACTTCGCTCTGATGGACGCTTCATTATAAGAAACAGTATATAGGACATATGTGTCAGCATTATGTTGAAATCGTTTAGGTTGTTTGATTCAAAAACAGATTATTTACTAAAAAGGGAAAGTTCCGGAAATCTAATAAGCACCTCACAGCCTTTATCACCATCATCTAGCGCCCATTTTAATAAACAGGCAAACATTTCTGGGTGATGGACATATGATGAATTAGCTTAGATCATTTGCTTTTACTAAGCCGCTAGAAAGCTTTTCAAAATAGAGGAGGAACTACTATGTCTTGTGTGGGTGAACGCGAATGTGGTGGATTCAATAATGGTTTTGCTTTAATCATTGTGTTATTCATTCTTTTGATTATTATCGGGTGCAGTGGATTTGTCGGAGGTTTCCAAGGAGGATACGGTGGAGGCTATGGTTGTTGCTAATAAGCTTAAATAATGAAGGAAGGCGCTTATATGAGCGTCTTTCCTTATTGTATCTATTTCTCGTTAATCTTTTACTGCTTCACGGTATTAATTACCGCTAATTGAAGGACAGCTTCAATTCTAATCTATTCTAAAAAAGAAAAAAGCTTGCAGAGATACATTTCCTTCTCTCCACAAGCTAGCATATTCTAACTTTTAATTTGTTCTTGTCTTCGATTTTCTGGCCTTCACAATCATCCAAATAATGATAATCGCAATGGGAATAAGGAGAAGGTTTGCGTATTGTCCAAAGATAGCACCGGCCTTTTCCCACTGAGGTCCAAGTTTATAGCCTAAATACACATAAACACTTGTGACAGGTAGCATAGCTACATAGGTGTACACGATGAATTTCCAAATATTCATCTTCGTCATTCCACATGGGATTGAAATAGCTGTTCGTACACCAGGTATAAACCGTCCGAAAAATGCCACGCTTCCACCATATTTTTCAAAAAAATGGTCTGCTTTATCAATATGAACTTCTTTCACAAGAAAGTATTTTCCAAATTTCAAAACAATCGGCCTTCCGCCATAGCGTCCTAAAGCATACAGTGTTAGAGGTCCTAACACACCGCCAATCGAACCAGCGAAAATGGCCAAATAAAGATTCATATCCCCTTCGTACACCCAAAAACCTGCAAGTGGCAACACGAGCTCTGCCGGTATAAATTCAAAGGTCAAAGCAAGCATGATTCCAAAATAGCCCAATCCTTTAAAGGCCTCAATCATATCCATAATAATGGATTCCATTTGTAATACCCTCCATCTTCTAACGATTGCATACTAAAAAGGATGCCAAACTAAGGCAATAGGCATCCGCTTCATTTCGACAAGTAGCCGGCAACCGAAAACAAGTATTAACCAATCTACTCCTCGACGATACAACCACTTTTTCTCTATTTAGAGTATAGTATACAAGCCTTTCCGTCAATTCCAAATAACGAGAAAAGGTTCTTGTTATATCCATTAAAAAGATTCGATCACGACCATGCGTCCAGCATTTCCTCCATAAGTGTGGCTCTTTTACATATATCAATCGATTCCGACAATATATCAGCCGAATTAGAAATATATCGGCGTGTTTCATTTATCTCTTCATTTCATAAGAATTTCTCATTTTATTCATAATTTGTTCATCATTATCCTATACTATAAAGAATAAGCAACATACCTTTTCCTCCTTATCTGAATCCAGCAGCTATTGCTGGATTTTTTTCGCGTACAGACGATTATTTGCATACAAAACCTAGATGGTGTCAAAACGCCAACATTTACCATGAAGGATTAATCCTGTAGCACGCTACACCACCTAATCACAATGGTGGCGGTGCGGAGCCCGAATTTTGGATGCTTTCTAAGGTAAAATCCGTATACCTACTAAGTAGATTGGCTATATTAATAAGTCGCGGAGACCCGCCCCCATGTCCTTCATACAAAATCCACTAATTACAGCTGAAAACTGGCTTGTTTAGCGGATTATGTTTGATAATCTTTAATCAGCTTTCTTAATAACATACGCTTGCTTAATTTCTTGATATTCTTGTTCAGTAATGATTCCGAGTTGTTTAAAGATCGCTGAATATCCTACGATTTTCTTTTGAGTCCGCTGTGAATAAGACATATCTTGTTCTCTCCTTTTTACTACATAATGTATTCCGAAAATTTTTGCTTAGTGCAACATAATTGCTTGCGGTAATAAAGTAAAAAAATCAGTGGAGATGAAGCCCCCACTGATTGCAGTTTCACTTTATTTTTTTAATACATCGTAATGCTTGATTACTTCTAGCGTAATTTCACTATTTTCATCTAATCCACTTACTTCTTTCAGAACATACGCTACACCATGTTCTTTTATCATGGCTTGCATTTTTACTGCTTCTTCATCTTCCTTGTTATCAAAGAGTAAGGCTGATGCGATTGCCTTGGTAAGATTCGTGTAAGATAGTCCAGCTTTTTTTGCCTCAGTAGCTGGGCGTACTAGACGGTCATTTGCTCCAAGCTTACGAAGAGGCGAGCGGCCCACTCTAGTCACATCATCATTTAAGTAAGCATTTTTAAAGCGATTAATAATCTTATTAATATATTGTTGATGCTCCTCTGGATTTAAGCCATATTGCTTAATTAAATAAGCACCCGTTTCACCAAGTGTTGCTTGAACTTGCTTGATAATCTTTTCATCAGCTAACGTTTGGTCAATCGTCGACTTATTCTCAAGATACCCAAGGTATGCAATAACAGCATGTCCTGTATTCACTGTAAAAAGCTTTCTTTCAATAAATGGTGCAAGTTCTGAAACAATTGTCATCCCTTCGATTGGCGGAATGCTTTCACTTGTTTCTACAACCCATTCATAATAAGGCTCAACCAGTACATCGAGAGAATCTTGATTGTTTTGAATAGGAACAATGCGGTCAACGGCTGAATTAAAGAAATAGACTTTACCAGCTAAATTTGCTTGGGTCTCTTCATCTAGATTTTCTAATATATAGCCTTTTAAAAGGTCTGTTGCCGAGATTTGATTCTCACAAGCGATCACGTAGATTTTTTCATCATTTTCCTTTACGCGAGCAGCCAAGCCCTTTGCGATCAATGGAGCAATACGTGGTAGGATATTCGGTCCAATTGCAGTCGTCAGGTAAGTTGCACCTTTAATCGCTTCAATGACTTCATTTTCCTGCCTCATATTATTTAGTCCTGATACATTTTCTATCGTTACAGCTTCTTTCTGATCTGTAGCCAATTTAACTTGATACTTCTTCTTCTCGTTTAACTGATTAATGATTTGATCCGCAAGATCGATAAATGTCACCTGATAACCAGACTGTGAAAAAAGTGCTCCAATAAATCCTCTTCCAATGTTTCCTGCTCCAAAATGTACTGCTTGTTTCATTCATATCATTCCCTTATTAAATTAGTATGAAGATAATCTAGAAAAACGGCCTCTAATTTTGCACGAATCATGCCCTCATTCGATGAGGAAAAAGTCATAATCGATTCATTATTCTCAATTAAACTTGTACTTATCAAACTGACGATTTCCTGCTTACTTACACTCAGTTCCTCAGGCGCCAACATTAACAGCAAATTCTTCATATACATGTCTCTACCATCCATACCTTTTATCAGACAAGACTCTTCTAAATGGGAGATTTGGAAAATAAGCTCTTGAACGTTCTCACTTCTGCAGTGAAAAAGACCCATTCCTGTGTTTGGAATGCCAAGCCCGCCTTTTCTTTCCCTATCCATTAACAGTTCAAACACTTCATTTGCATGAGTTAAAAGCTTATCTTCTTGCGCCATCCAAACCATTTCTTTAATAACTTGTTCGTGGCCTTTTAAATGAGGTTTCCGATACACCCGAAAATGATCTAGAACAGCCTGGATGCTTTCTTGTACATCCTTCAGCTCTTGTAAGATTTCCCTAATCCCATCCTTTGCTACGCGAGAAGAGGAGGATTCCGTTTTTGCTGTTTTTTTATAATGCTTATTTTTTGTTAAGTTCTCGATGTTATTCCGTAAAAATCTCCTAATCGTCAAAATGTTTTCCTCAGTTAAAAGTGGCGAAACCAAGATATTTTCAACGTGAATAAAAGGAAGGCGGACGGTAGAAATAATAACATCAAAGTTTTTTAAATTTCCATGCTTCTGAAGATCTTTAATCGAACTGATTTCTACAGAATCAATCTCTGAAATTTCTTTTTTTATTCGACTTGCTAGCATCTTTGAGGTACCTATACCGGTTGGGCACACAATTAGTGCTTTTATTGATATTCCTTCTTCCCTCATAACGAGTGCTGAGCCAAAATGAAGGGTAATAAAGGCTATTTCGTCATCGGGAAAATATTCAACTTCTTCAAATTCCTTTTCTACACTGTTCTGTACAGCCATAAATAGAACCGGATACTTTTGTTTGATTTCCTCTTTAAGTGGGTTAAATAATCCCATTTGTTGTTTAAGGCGGAACAACGCAGGTTCCATGTGAGCAAGAAGCCCCTGATACAAGGAAAAGTCCATTGTTAAATCAACATGTAGCTTTGAGGACACATTTCGGATGAAGCTTTTTACCTTTCGGCTTAATACAACGCTATCATAGGGAACGGTATCAGCTGCTTGTAGCTTAGATCCTTTAAGAATAACCGCCAAATAAATCAAATCGGCTTTAGTAAACACGACCGAGTAAGTTTCTTCAATCTCCTTACATATTTTCACGATTAGATTATATTCCTCAGTTAATTCAAGCGAATAATCTACAATTTCCTCTAAGAGAAAATCGGATTCTGTCCTTTGCATGGAAATACACATATGTACAATCAATCCAATATAATCGCCATCCGCAAGACGTGGCTGTAAACGATTTAAAGTCATAATAACTAATCGATCAATAGCAAGAAAATACTCTGGAAGAAAATAATACAAGACCATTTCTTTTGAGTATTTTCCATTTTCTAATAAAAATAGGCTCTCAATCAGTTCTTCATTAAAATACAGTAAGAAATAGTTTGCCAAGGCTTTTCGTTTATTCGCTTCGGTCCCGAGAAGCTCAACCCCGACTCCTCTTTTTCTAGTGATTTGCACATTTGAATGAGTTAACCAGTCTGTCAATTCATCCAAGTAGGTGGTTAGTGTCGTACTACTGACACCTAAACTAGTGGCTAACGACTGGATTTTGTATGATTCTTCTTGCAATAGTGCTAAAAGTAGCTGCAGTTTTTTTTCCTCTGGTGTTTCATCGATTGGGTGAATGCCCAATAAGTACTGAACCAATCGAAATATTTTTTCATTCTTCCCCTCAATCTTGAGCCCCTTATCCGCATTGCGGGCTAAATCAAGCTCAAATGGCAGGAGAATCTTTTCGATTGTTTTTAAATCACGATGAATGGTTCTGACACTTACATTTAGATAATTCGCAATAGAAAAAGCTGTATGTTTCCCAGATGTTTTAATAATTAATTCAATAATTGCTTTTTCCCTTGAGGTAATATACATGCTACCATCTCATTTCATTAGAAAAGCGCAAGGAGCAAGTTTCAGTGACCGGATAAAGACTTATCAAGCTGTATAAGGAACATCCTTCTTCCTATCAGTTTAATCGTCTTATGTTCCTAGAACCGATTGCGCCTTGCGCTAGAAAACAGATTTGTTGTAAGAATTCACTCTTACAAAAGGGAGATTAGAAAAGCGCTTGGTTCACTTTTCTATTCGTAAATGCAAGTATTTATTCTTTTCCTAAAATAGCTATTATTTCTTGCGCCGTTTTCGCTTCGACTAACTTTTCAATATTATCCATATCAGAACATGTCACGGCGATTCCAGATAATATCTCAAGATGTGTACCGTCTTTCCCAGCAATACCGAAGATTAAACGTACTTTTTGACCGTCAAAGTCCACTCCATTTGGAACTTGTAAAACGGTAAATCCAGAATTGAGAACATCCTTTTTCGCTTCTTCAGTACCGTGTGGAATCGCAACATCATTACCCATATAGGTTGAAGTCATTTCATCACGAGCAATCATGGCTTCAATATAGCTTTCGTTCACATATCCAGCATTCACTAATGCTCTTCCAGCAAAGCGAATCGCCTCTTCTTTATTAGCGAATTCTTGATTTAGAAACACATTTTCCGGACGAAGCAAGCCGTCATTGTCATTCTCACTATCAGGGTTACCAGGAACAGCTTCTTGTGCATCTTCTACGATCTCATGAAGCTCTGCATTGGCTGGAAACTTTAACTGACTGATTAATCGATCATATTCTGGACTTGATAAGAAATTATCCACGGAAATATGATACGCATTCGGCACTTGTTTCTGTGCTCTCGGTGTCAGTTCTTCCTGTGTGATGACAATTTGGGCATCAGAAGGAAGATTACTAATAGATGTATTCGTAACAGCGACATCCATTCCTGCTTCCTTCACTTTCTTGCGAAGAAGAGAAGCACCCATTGCGCTAGAACCCATTCCGGCATCACATGCAAAGATGATTTTATTCACGTTATCCGGCATCGTACCTTGTGAAACAAATACATCTGCAACAGAACTTTTCTTCCCTTTCATTTCTTGCATTTTTTTAGCTGCATCTTCAATGCTTTCATCTGTTTGCTTCCCTGTTTTCAGGACGAATGCAGAAATAACAAATGAAACAATTCCTGCTACTAACACACCTGCAAAGTTTGCTATAAACGCACTTGTGTGATGTGGAGTAACTGCAGCGATTGCCAGGATACTACCAGGTGATGCTGGGGCGAATAATCCTCCACCTAAAAGTACTAATGTAAATACGCCACTCATTCCACCCAAGATAACGGCAAAAAATAACATCGGACGCATTAATATATATGGGAAGTAAATTTCGTGGATTCCGCCAAAGAATTGAATAATGGCAGCTCCCGGTGCTGATTTCTTGGCTGTCCCTTGTCCAAAAATACTATAAGCAAGCAAGACGCCAAAACCAGGTCCTGGGTTTGCTTCAAGTAGTAACAAGACCGATTGTCCTGTCTGTTTAATCTGCTCTAAACCAATTGGTGAAAGGATGCCATGATTGATAGCATTATTTAAAAATAATATTTTTGCAGGTTCGATTAAGATACTTGTCAACGGCAGTAGTCCAGCTGCCACCAGCCAATCTACACCATTCACAAGCCAACCCGTAAACAAGTTTACAGCAGGACCAACCCCTAATAAGGATAGAATAGCGAGACCTCCGCCAATGATTCCTGCTGAGAAATTGTTAACAAGCATTTCAAAGCCAGCTTTCACTTTCCCCTCAATAAACTGATCAAATTTCTTTATTGCATATCCGCCGACCGGTCCCATGATCATGGCACCAAGAAACATCGGAATGTCTGATCCTACGATGACACCCATTGTCGCAATAGCACCAACAACACCACCGCGTTGATCATGTATAATCTTACCGCCTGTGTAACCTATTAATAGTGGCAGCATGTATTTAACCATTGGATCGACCATTTGGCCTAAACTTTCACTTGGAAAGAAACCAGTAGGTATAAATAGTGCGGTAATTAACCCCCACGCTATGAAAGCTGAAATATTCGGCATGACCATCGAACTAAGGAAATTACCAAACTTTTGTACTGCTACTTTTATATTTAGTTGAGCCATTTTCTCTCTTCCCTTCATTATATTCATCATTAATGGTAAAGGACGAGTCTCAAGCATTCAATAACGAAGAAAGCTAACTTTGTCGCGACAAAGGAGACAAAGGTATTGTTTCTCAAATATATTCGACTTATTCTCTTGTTAAAAGATTGCACGCTTATTTTATTGTGGATAATATAATAACAGTATTATTTCATTACAATCGATTTGTTTATTGCCTTGGTGCCCATAACACAACAGATACACCAATTAAACAAATGGCACCACCTACCCAGTCGTACAAGTCTGGCGTTTTTTTATCTACTCCCCATCCCCATAATACCGAAAGTATAATAAAGACACCTCCATACGCAGCATAAACACGACCGAAAGATGGAAATGTTTGAAACGTAGCAACAACTCCATATAAAGCTAAGGCGAGTCCTCCTAACATCCCCAAATAAAAGGGCTTTCCCTCACGAAGCCATAACTAAATAAGATAACCTCCACCAATTTCTGCTAATCCCGCAAATAAAAATACAGCAATCGTATAGATCATCTTTACTCACATATGTTTGGTAAAATTAATTATACTTGATCCAATTCAAAATTCACTGAATTCTTCAAAGCCTATGTAAATATCGCCATATAAACGATTTAAACATCCTGCCATTCAGACTATTTCATGTAAATAGGCAACATTAACTCTATTTTATAACGAGAATTCAATTAATTTAGAAGAAAAAAGCCATCCTCCTTTAACAAGAAGATGACTTTGATCCACATTTAGATTTGATAACAACATATTTGTATATGGATTTATATGGACATGGATAACATCAATCCCATATACACAGCAGCCATAAAACTCACTCCGAATAGTAATCCTAAATAAGGTTTTCTATTTTTAAAACTTACAATAATCATCGCCAAAAATACGAAGGAGATGATTATTAACAATATCGTTTGAAAAAATGGAGTGAACTGTACATGTAACGGAACAATAATATCTATACCTAATAACCTTTCTACCCAAGGAGAGGCCCCTTCAGAAATTACTGTAAGATCAATTGTATGAGGGGGCGATAATGTCCCCATTACAGCGGTAAAGTAGAATACAAACATTAGTAAAACACTTTCAACAATCAGCCAAGGACGTGGGTTGAACGTCGAATGATTCATTGCTTTTTTCACAAGAAATCCGTTAACAAAAGCAAAAACAATGACAGGTATGATACTAATATGTTTAAGGAGCAACATCTGTCCATAAGGTAAGACCCAAGACTTCACATAATCTTTCGGTTCCACAATCGGTACCATCATCATAAATCCACTTATAAAAATTACGACTAAACAGACGATAGCAAATGGTGTAAACCAGCGCAAAAATTTTAACCAATTGGAATGATTCTTTGAGAACCATGATATATGAATGAGTATACCTGCCCATATAGAAACGATTAGAAAATGGGTCGTATTAGAGAATAATCCTTTCCAAAAAGACAATGATGCACTATGACTAGCATATCCTACTCCTAGAATCATTAAGAATAGCAGCAATGCCTGTAAATATTTAGATCCTTTTACATAGATGGTCATCCATAAAAACGTTGCCATAAAGCCTATGAAAATCCAGGACTTCCCAATCTGAAATTCAGTAAGGACAGACATCGTCGCCTGCTGTAACCCAACACTGTCCTTAAAATAGGAGATGACTTGCACAATGGGTACTAAAGTAAAAATAATGATCCCAAGAGTTGAAAGTAATAATACAGATTTCGGAACATTTATCTTTGGCTTACTTTCTTCTGGTACAAATTGTAGCGCGATATACCCCGCTAGAATTGAAAACATCAGATAATTTCCCAATTCAGCAATTTGAATTAGTACATTCATCATTTACGCTTCTTCTTGAACAATACAACTAAACCCATAACCAAAATGGCTAAAAGAAGTACTGTAATAATTGTTGTTACTGTATTGGTTGATGTTTGATTTTCTGTTTGATTTTCTGTTTGATCTTCTGTTTGAGTCTCTACTTTATCCTGCTGTTCATTCGCTTGTTTGTTTTCTTCTACTTTGGGTTGTGTTGTTTCTTTTTCTTTGTTTATTTGTTCTATTTCTACAGTGAATGAAACCTTGCCAGTTATTGGATGCCCATCTTCACCTACAATATTCCAATCAATGATATAAGAACCATTTTCAAGAGGGGCAGATAGTGTTCCAACCAGTTGCCTGTCTTGTACTAGGATTTGAGAAAGTGGTATTTCTACTCCATCTTTCAAAAGCTTCATAGTGCTTAATTTTTCAATATTCTCAGCGTAGTCGAGAGTGATTTCCTTAAGTTCCTCCGTCACAACTTGGCCTTCTGTAGGATTAGATGAAGATAGATGAGTATGTGCACTTGCCATGGTAGGGATTGATATGAACATACATATCAACATAAAGAGTAACTTTTTCATTATCGATCCTTTCTTTTGACTAATATTTTTCTATATAACCTTTTTATCGTAACATTTTTAGCCTCGATAATTTCGCACATATTTTCGACAATTTTGTAAACATCATAAAGTGAAACTTCAATGTTAGTCCCTTTCTAGTGTCGCTAATACCTCCGCACAGCGTAGGTAAAGCAACACTACGAATCCAATTGGTTCCTCTAATCCTTGAGATGGGATTTTACTGCCCGTTAATGCGGGATAAAAGTCTATTCCGATATCCGTTCCAATTACTTGTATCATCGGGCATAAGATTCTATGCCCGGCACTTTTTATTTATCTTTTAATTTAAGAAGTCGTAAGCTGTTAAGTGTGACAAGTAAAGTGGCACCCATATCGGCAAAAATTGCAATCCAGAGCGTTAACCAACCAGGTACTACCAATAATAAAGCCACAAGTTTAATCCCTAATGAAAATGTGATGTTTTGCTTGATGATTGATAAAGCTTTTCTGCTTAGTTGTAACGTATATGGTAATTTCTCTAAATCATCTGCCATAAGAGCGATATCAGCTGTCTCTAGGGCCGTGTCAGTTCCGGCACCGCCCATTGCAATACCAACCGTCGATGCGGCAAGTGCTGGAGCATCATTCACACCATCTCCAACCATGGCCACCTTTTCATATTTTCTTCTGAGATCCTTAATAAAAGATAATTTATCTTGAGGGAGTAATTCAGCCTCTATATCGGAAACACCGACTTGGCTCCCAATCGCATTTGCTGTGCCTGCATTATCTCCAGTCAACATGATCGTTCTCTGAATACCCAGTGAGTGAAGCTTTTCGATAACTGTCTTACTGTTTTCTCTCACTATATCCGCGACCGCTAGCAAGGCTAACACACCATTTGCAGTACCAATCAACATGACTGTTTTCCCCTGATTCTGCAATCCAGTGATCATTTCCTTTGTGGTTGTCGGGATTCCATTCTGAACTATTTCATTAAATAATTGGGGACTTCCTACATAATAAGTCTCATCTTTTACCTGCCCTTTAATGCCCTTACCTGTAATGGCGGTGAAGTCTTTGATGTTTACTTCTTTATAAGGTATATTCTCTGCCTCTGCCTTTTTCATGATAGCTGATGCTAATGGATGTTGAGATCCGTTCTCTAAAGCTGTGGTAATCGCTAGAAGTTCACCCGAATTCATATCCGTTAATGGAAGATAATCCGTTACAACAGGAACACCTTTCGTCAAGGTTCCCGTTTTATCGAATGCGATGGCTTTAATTGCGCCCATCTCCTCCAAATGGATGCCTCCCTTAATTAAGACACCTTTTCTAGCAGCGTTTCCGATTGCTGTTACAATCGCAACAGGTGTAGAAATAACTAATGCACATGGACACCCCACCACTAATGCAGCCAAGCCTTGATAAATCCATTTGTTCCAATCACCATCAAAAAACAGTGGAGGAATGGTTGCTACCCCTAAAGCAACCAAGATGATTAATGGTGTATAATATTTAGCGAACCGATCTACAAATACTTGGGAAGGGGCACGTTCTGCTTGTGCTTCTTCCACTAAGTGAATAATCTTTGCAATCGTCGTATCATCCACATGTTTCGTAACCCGTACCTCAAGAAGTCCTTCTTCATTTAAGGTTCCAGCGTACACTTCATCATCTATTCCCTTAGCAACAGGTACCGATTCTCCAGTGATAGCCGCTTGATTGATCGTGGATGCACCTTTACTAACTATTCCATCCATTGCAATTTTTTGCCCAGGTTTTACAATCATGATATCGCCGATTTTGATCTCTTCAATTTCTATCATGAACTCTTTGGTCCCTCTACGAATGAACGCTTCTTTTGGTGCGATATCCATAAGAGAGCGAATCGATTGGCGGGCTTTATCCATTGAATAGGATTCTAATGCTTCACTTATTGCGAAGAGAATCACAACAGTAGCACCTTCACCCCATTCTCCAATAATAGCAGCACCTATTACAGCAATCGTCATTAAAGTCTTCATATCAAACTGAAAACGAATCAAGTTTTTAACTCCTGTGAGAAAGAGGTGATAACCACCAATAATCATAGATGCTGCATAAGCCAATACCGTAGCTACACTTTCTTCCCCATTTAATTGCCCATAAAAGTAACCAAGTAATAGGAAAATAAGTGCGCCTATAACCGAAGAATTCTTTTTCCAGAAAGGTTCCTTCACTTCTACAAGACGTTGTTTTTCGGGAGTGACTTTTAAATTTTCAAAAGCCCCCGCTTTTTCCAATTCTTCAATGGAAGCATCACCAAAAACTGTAATTTTAGATGCTCCAAAGTTTAATTGTACATCTGATACTCCATCTAGACTTTTTACATTCTTTTCGAACTTAGCTGCACAGTTTGCACAAGAAAATCCTTGAACTCGATAGACTGCTTTTTCCTCTGAAGTCTCTAGCTTATTATTCATGCACTGCCACCTCCTTTTGGTGAGTAAATGCAATTTGGACTAACTGTTTAACATGATCATCATCCAAGGAATAAAACACTAACTTTCCTTCTTTCCGATATTTAGCTAAACCTAAGTTTCGCAATAACCTTAGGTGGTGAGAGGCCGTCGCAGTTGTACACCCAACAATACTCGCTACATCACATACACATAATTCATCTTCTTCACTCAACGATAAAGCGATTTTAACTCTTGTATCATCAGCCAATGCTTTGAATATTTGCGAGACAGCCATTGTATTTTGTTTGGATACAGATTCTTTCACTCTTTTTACTTTTGACTCATCAATACAAGTTACTTCACATACATCAGTTTGTTTCATTTTTTTCACCGCCATTATTCAAATACTTATTTGACTATTAGTATATGAGGTACTTTTTCATTAGTCAAACAATTATTTGAATGTTTGCTAAATTTCACGTATTCACATTCCGATCAATAAAAGGATCAGACCTTCTCTCTATCGTTTATGACGTGTAAACGGTTTAGAGTGTGAGATCTGACCCTTTCCTAATTTATTAAGCTTCTGGAGTTGGTGTAGGCTTAGCGTATCCATTTTCATACTTTTTATCAATTGCTTTTCGGATTTCTTTAATAGATTTCCCTTCGCTATAATCAATGACCGATTGTGCGGCTATTTCTAAACAGACACCACATTTTGTTCCATGATCATCCCAAGTTAATGCTCCATTCCTTTTGTTTTCAAAAATAAAGCAATCATAGTTACTTTTATGATTCACCGCTTCACCGCATCCACAATAACAAGGAATTTTTTCGAGCAAACCTTTATGGTTAGCGGCTGCGGTATAAATTAATTTCATATCTTCTGATTTACCGTTCATAAAGTTCGGCAATACATCAATGCTGCTTGTTTCTTCACGGACATCACTAATAGCATGTTCTGTGTGTTCTGCATGAACTTCTTCTTTTTCACTTTTCTGTTCCTCAACCGTAGTATTTGAACATGCTGATACTACTCCTAATAAAACACAAATCACAATCATAAACGAATGTTTAACTTTCATTTTTTTATCCCTTTCCTCTTCAATGTTAATTAAAGTGTAAGCTCCTGTATTCAAGATAACAAGTCCTATTAAATAGGTAGCTTAAATTTATGAGATTAAATGATGACAGGATCAAAGGTTTCAACTTTCATTATCGTCATCTCTCTCACATAACCATTTACTTATACATGAATTAAAAGAAAAGCCAAGAGATGTCTCACGGCTTTCCCTCTTTAATTATTCACCTGTTTTAGCGAAACGTTCAATTCTTTTGCCAATTTCATCACGGACACGCCCAAAAATAGCCCATTTTTCTTCATCTGTTCCTTCCGCTTTTGCTGGGTCATCAAATCCCCAGTGTTCACGTTTTACATGTGGAGGTGTCACGGGACATTTGTCCGCCGCATCGCCGCATAACGTTACAACAAAATCAGCATGATTTAAAATATCAGGGTCAATGATGTCCGAAGATTGATTGGAAATATCAAGTCCAACTTCGTTCATTGCTTTTACGGCATTAGGATTTAAGCCGTGTGCTTCAATTCCTGCACTAAGCACTTGCCACTCGTCTCCTAGATATTTTTTTCCCCAAGCTTCCGCCATTTGGCTTCTGCAAGAGTTTCCCGTACATAAGAAGTAAAGTGTTTTTTTCGTCATGTTGATTTCTCCTTTTTAAGTAAAATTCGTTTTTAATGAATAATAAGCAACCATATATACAAGCCAACTAATGTAATAAACAATGTTGGGATGGTTAAAATCAGTCCTGTTTTAAAGTAAGTTCCCCATGAGATCTTCACGCCTTTTAATGAAAGTACATGTAGCCACAATAATGTAGCCAAAGAACCAATTGGTGTAATTTTCGGTCCCAAGTCCGAACCGATGACATTTGCATAAATCAGTGCTTCCCTGATCACGCCTGTTGTACTCGTGTCCATGATCGCAAGTGCATCAATCATAACAGTTGGCATATTATTCATGAGCGAGGAAAGTGTAGCCGCAATAAAGCCCATTCCCATCGTTGCTGTGAATAACCCTTGATCAGCGGTAACTTGGATTACATCTGTTAATACATTCGTTAATCCAACATTTCGTAGGCTGTAAACTACTACATACATGCCAATCGAGAAAAATACAATTGCCCATGGTGCGTCTTTAATCACTGTTTTCGTGTTGACTGCTGGGCTCCTTCTAGCCATCATTAGGAAGAATATCGCGACGATGCCTGCAATGATGGATACAGGTACCCCCATAAATTCACTTGAAAAATAACCAATCAGCAATATTCCTAATACAATCCAAGACAGTCGAAACATTCTTTTGTCTTGAATGGCATCCACTGGTTTTTTAAGTTGTGATACATCATAATTTTTCGGAATACTTTTACGGAAAAACAAATATAAAACCAAAATACTTGCTACCAGTGCAAAGAGGTCTGGTACGATCATTCTTGATGCAAACTCGGCAAAACTAATACTGAAAAAGTCTGCCGACACAATGTTTACAAGATTGCTTACCACCAAAGGTAAAGAGGTAGTATCAGCAATAAAGCCACTCGCTATGATAAATGGGAAAATCATTTTATCACTAAACTTCAAGGCACGAACCATTGCTAATACAATCGGTGTAAGGATAAGAGCCGCTCCGTCGTTTGCAAAAATAGCAGACACAAGAGCACCCAGAATACTTACATAGACAAACATTCTTACACCATTTCCCTTAGCCGCTCTAGCCATATGTAGAGCTGCCCATTCAAAAAAGCCTATCTCATCTAAAATAAGGGAGATAATAATAATGGCGACGAAAGCGAGCGTTGCGTTCCAAACAATTGATGTCACGTCAATGACATCTGTAAAATCTACTACACCAACAAGTAAAGCTAAAACCGCACCGCCACAAGCTGACCATCCAATCGACAATCCCTTTGGCTGCCAGATAACAAGAATGAGTGTTAATAAAAAAATGATAATTGCCAAAATAACTGATCCCACTGAAGTAGTTCCTCCTAGTTAGTCACAACATATTCGTTTTCCTTGTGCTGTTAATTCTTCTAATTTAAAGTTTAGACTTGGCAAGTCCTTGATAACGGTTTGAATATATGAGAAATACGAAGATGTTGGGTTTAACGAATAGAATATCCATTGCCCTCTTCTGGCTTCTTTCACGATTCCGCTATCTTTTAATTTTCGTAAATGTTGGCTAATAGCAGGTTGGCTCATATCAAATAGGTCCACAAATTCACAGACACAACACTCATGCTCAGACATAATTTTAATCATGGTCAAACGTGTTTTATCACCAAGAAGTTTAAGAACGTTTGCGGTCATTTCAATATCTAATTTTTCATTCATTTGCATGTTTTACTTACCTCCCTTACTTATTCATAAATAATTATATACTTATATACAAAAGAAAATATCCTTTAAATCTTTTTAAACCCTCATCATTGTATAAGCATATCCTTATACACACAAGCAAAAAAAGCATCTTCAATAAAAAACTGTTACTTTAAGCTGCTTAAAAAATGGTTTCAAATTAACTCCGATTACATAGCTAGTAATCGTTTAACGGAATATTTAAAAGTAATTGTGAGTTTTTATAATTTGGATAATTGGGTTACTGAAGCATTTAGTCTTCATATGTATGGTGCTAGTACAGTCTTGTGAACACGACTATACTAGCACCATGATTCCTATTTAAATCAGGTTTAATATCCAATTTATTGTTCAATTAAACTGTCGTTACAACTCTGTAATAATTCCGTAACTCATAAATAATTAACTTTGTCTGTTTTTAATAGGTTTCATTATTACTGCATGGTCTACCCTGAGGTACATATTAAACAGCCGACCATATAAGCGGCCGGCTATCCTTTATAAATATTTCCGATGCACGCCTTTGCCATCATATGAAAAGAGCACTTCTTTTTTCTCCATGACCGATTCCAAATGAACAGGGCGTCCCCAAAGCTGGTGAATATAAGGCAGTACCTTTTCTAGATATTTCAAATCTAACTCAATATCTTCGTACCAATGTTTCAGATATAGCTCGCCGTTTCTTAGATAGTCGCCATCATTTACCGTAATGTATGGAAACCCGCCATTGACGCGCATGCTGACGAGCTGATCGCGAACCTGCTCCCATGCCTTATCAACCACTTTGTAATCCTTCCCTTGCTTTTGGAATAGATACATATCTTCGCGTGTCACTAAGTCTTTAGTTAAATAATTCCGGATAAAAGATATGTCCGCTTCGATTTCTCGAACTTCAAACATCTTTTCTCGACCAGAATCTGGCTTGACACCAAGTTTCTTCATTTCATCAGTCGGGTTATTATAACGTTCTTCAATATCTTCAAAAATCTTCAAACCGAGGTAATATGGGTTTATACTTGTACGTGATGGTTGGACGACACCAGCATTCAGCTTGGCGAACTCCAATGCTTCTCCCGAAGTCAAATCCAATTCCCTGACGATTCTTTGATGCCAATAAGATGCCCAGCCTTCATTCATGATTTTCGTTTCAAGCTGTGGCCAAAAATAAAGCATTTCTTCGCGCATCATTGTTAAAATATCCCGCTGCCATTCGGTCAAATCACGGCTGTATTGTTCAATGAATAGTAAGATGTCCTTTTCTGGCTGTGGTGGAAATTTCTTTTTCTTTTTCCCTATACTACGTAGTGGTTTTTCTTTGTTATCCAAGGACCACAGATCATCATATGCGGACACAATTGGTTTAATTTCATCCTCATCATAATCTTCGTCCTCCATGGACCAATCTAGCTTCGGCCGGATTAAAGACGGATCGATATGTTCATCAATGGCCAACACTGCATCTAGAAATATTTCAACCTCTTTTTTGCCATGTAGAATTTCATATTGGCGAATCCGATCGGCCGTTGCTGCCATACTTTCGACCATATCACGCTTTGTATTCTGAAATCGAACATTATTTTTGAAGAAATCACAGTGAGCAAGCACATGCGCAACAATCAATTTGTTTTGAATGAGCGAGTTTGAATCCAATAAAAACGCATAGCAAGGATTTGAATTAATAACCAATTCATATATTTTACTCAACCCAAAATCATACTGAATTTTCATTTTATGAAATTGTTTCCCGAAGCTCCAATGGGAAAACCTGGTTGGCATTCCGTACGCACCAAATGTATAAATGATTTCTGATGGACAAATTTCATACCGCATCGGATAGAAATCCAGTCCAAATCCCTCTGCAATCTCAGTAATTTCACTTATCGCATATTCCAATGCTTTCTGATCTTCTGTATTCATCCGCCTCTCCCCCTTTTTTCTTCCTTACATTAATGTATGAAAAAAGCGCGGGAACATGACGGAAGTTGGAATAGCTCCATAATATTATCCCCATATGAAGCATATTAAAGAATTTATAGAGTAGCACACAGCCGATCTATGTTCTTTTTAGGAGTCTCATTGATCTCCAAAGGATCGAACATTTTTATGAATATCCTGTACAGACCCATAAAATACATTATAAACCACAGAAGTTTTTAACCATTTCCATATGTATTTTTTCATAGACGACCCCTCATTTTAGCGTTCCCTAGCTTATTTTCTTATTCAACATTACTCCCCCTTTAGTTGAACAGGAATAACGGTTGCCTTAGCAACCCCTTATTCCACGATAGTACCCGTTAGCCATCCATGTAGCGCAAGACCAATACTTCACCACTGAGGATGAAAATGGATGCTCCTGCTAATACTGTTTATTTTCATGAGAGTTGAAAAAGAATGATTTACTTATGTCCGTTTGTATCTTGATTTTATCTTTAGGTAAATCTTCCACTTTTATTTCTTTATGTTTAAAATTTATTACCTCAAAACCAGGAATCCTAAAAGTAAGAGTTTCAAGACCATAGGGTGGCATAATGGACAAATCACCACCATTGGTTCAGTTTCCTTCAGCAAAGTAAGAAGATGGCAGACAAAGAACAGATAAATCAGATGTTACTCAGTGGCTGTCAAAACTCAAATAGTATTACAGTGAATTTTTTGCGTAAAGTATTAAAAAATAGCCATTCCATCGAGGAACAGCTGCGCTCTGTAAAGTAATATTTAACTACTTTTTAAACTCTTGGTAATACACTTCAAGTAGTTTTTCTACTGAAATATTATCTATTGTCATTCCTGTTAAGTCACTATCCTTAATTTGTAAGTTTCTTAGGTTGCTGTTACTAATTTTAGTCCCCTGAAGGTCACATCTTTCAAAAGAGATTGGTTCTTCATCATCTCCAAGATTTGTATCTATAAAGCGAACTCCTCCTAAAGTAACTAACCTCACTTTGCTATGAGAAAGGTTTAAATCAGCATAAAGAGAATGTTTGAAATTAATATTTTGGAACTTTGAGTGACTAAGGTTACAGTTATTGAAATGAGTATTCATTATGTTGCTATTACTAAAAGAACTTCCTTAACTATATCTTCATGTACCGCTGTTTGGTAAGCTTATTTAAGATGATTAATTTGATTTGAAAACAGTAATCTAAAAAGGGGCGTAGGAACATGACGGAAGTTAGATTAGCTCCAAAATATTATAACTACATCCCCCATCATTCTACTCATTTAAAATCCTTCATTTTTTGAAACAAAAAAAGACACAGCTTTCTGCCATGTCTTTCAATTCCTTTATTTACTTACTTTCTTCAACCGTTAAATTTAATAACTTATTATTGGCTAGGTTATGTTTGATTTTGACAAGCACATTGAATTCTTTTCCACTTTCCGCTACCAAGAAAAGAAAATCATCTTCTACTTCATCTTTTGTCAACTGTTTTCGGCCTTTATATTCGTAGTCGGTGACTTCTTCAGCCGGATGGTTTGCTTGTACAACAGCAATGGCAATTTTTCCGTATTTTTCATAATCAGACTGTTGGGCCAAAACTAGTTGAAACGAGCTAAGGCTTAGGATGAATATAAGTATACCTATGATTTTCTTCATCGTTTTCCTCCTGTTGCAATGGTATACCTATAGTATGGAACGTATTCTTCTTCTTATTCTAAGTTTTTAAAAAACGGACGAGGCAAGCATTAATAAAACGGCACGGTTGCGATTCCATTCCTCGTAAATTACCTCGAGTGGAGGGCTCGTTTCATCGACAAGGTAGCTTAACTCAATCGTCATGGCCGGTCGTTCAAATTCGGTGATGAACCAATCGGTATAGCCGCTTCCATTGGCATGTTTCTCAGGAATAGACAAGTTGTAACCTGTTAAAACCGCCGTCTTTTCCGCCAAAGAGTAATCACGTAAGATATTCTCAGGCTTATTATGGTAATACCAAAAAATTTCACGCCCTGATGTATGATAGGAAACAGCAAGTATTGGTTTGATTTGTTTAGTAAAGTGAACGAGCGCTTTTGATTCAGAGGCTTGCAGCGGTTGCTTTCCTTTGTAAAATTGATAATTTGGTGCCTGTGTATTTGTGTCCAGTTCATTCCAACCGGCTGGATATTGACGATTTAAATCTATCCCTCTTCCATTCGCCTTCCACCTTGACCAGTTTGTGCTAAAGTTGTTCATCCTAAACAATGCCCATTTTTCCTGTAGATCAAATGCGGAAAAATCCCCTTGTTGGATTTGAACACCATCCGGATTTAACAGAGGCACAAATATGAGGCTGACTTCATCTAATATATTTGTGGAATACTCATCAATGTTCAACTTTGATTCATAGGCTTTTGCGTATGCATTGATCATTTTCATAATTAATAAAGTAGAGAGCCATTCTCTGCCGTGGTGTGAACCGTTAATCAAAATTGATTTTTTTCCTTTTCCAAGCTTCACTGCCCAAATATTCTTTCCCTTTTCAGATTGACCGATTGACATCAAGTCAAGATGATAGCGTTTCTCCAAATCCTTTATCTCTTTTTCAAACTGCCCAACTGTATAGACAGGATTTGGTGTCTTTGTGTCAGCTTGAATGGGAAAACCAATCAAAATCATGGAACCTACTATGCAAACGATGACTCGTTTCATTTATAAACCACCTTCGTTTACCCGGTTTAACAAGTTCAAACTAACAGTACTTCAATTTTTCTCCCGCATTAACGGAAAGTCAAGCCCCTCCACTGATTGAAGTTTTACTTTATAAGAAAATCTTTGATTGGGGAAATACGGTGAACTTTGCCAACGCGACAGTAAAACAACGCTAACCATCAATAGGGAGGAGGTAATCTCCACTAATGGAATTTTCATTTTAGCCAGGTAAATAGCAACAATCCCTAAGAAATAACATCTCCACATTTTTCATTGTAATAAACGAACAAGTTTGAACAAACTACAAATAGCTCCTTAGTAAGGAGGAGATTTCATGACCAAAACGGATTACGACAGAGCATTGTTTTACACACACAGGTCAGAATGGGATAATTTGCTTATCTTAATGGTCCGCACCCGAGATCATTTTCTCTCAAAAAAGATTGAGCGCTTTTTGCATGCATATCACTTTGAACATGATCACAAGCTCATTGAAACACATCTATATGCATTACTTCGTTATCTCGATCATGCAGCTGAAAATATGACAGATTACTTCGAGCTGCTTCCTAGCTAACATTGCTATAGCTTCTGCAAATTGGAAACATATATACATGAAAAGAGGGGCGTCTAAAAAAGAAAAGGGTCAGACCCTGCAACAACTAAATACAGTACAAGATTAGTGTATGAAACACTACATACTGATTTAGTGTGCGGGGTCAGACCCTTATAAGACGCATTTTTTCTTTACATACCTATTAGATCAATTGTTGAATACGTGTCATGAAATCTTCCATAACAACCGTTAATTTTTCTTTCGTGTCCTTCATCGTCTTTCCTTGTACACCAAAGTAAAATTTGATTTTTGGTTCCGTACCCGATGGTCGTAAACATACCCATGTGCCGTCTTCTAAAAAGTATTTAAGTACATTGGATTTAGGTAAGTCAATTGCAGTTTGTTCGTTTTTTAGCAAGAAAAGCTTTTGACTGCTTTGGTAATCTTCCTGAACCACTACATGGTATCCAGCAATTGCTTTTGGCGGATTTTCCCGGAACTCATTCAATATCCCCTGAATTTGTCTGGCACCATCAATTCCTTTAAGCGTAAGTGATTGTAACCCTTCCAGGTAAAAACCGTATTTTTCAAAAACTTCTAATAATCCTTCATACAATGTCATGCCTTGTTGTTTGTAATATGCACATACCTCAGAAGCTAATACGACAGATTGAATGGCATCTTTATCTCTCGCGAAATCTTTAATTAAATAGCCATAGCTCTCTTCATATCCAAATAGAAACTGATGTTCACCTGACTCGTGGTACTGACCAATTTTCTCGGCAATAAATTTAAACCCAGTCAGGACGTCTATCGTTTGTAACCCGAAACTAGTAGCAATCGCGCGGCCTATTTCGGATGTCACAATCGTTTTCAATACCACTCCATTTGTAGGTAAAGTTCCCTTTGCTTGTTTTTGCTTTAATAAATAGTCCAAGAACAGGGCACCGGTTTGATTGCCAGTTAACACCACATATTCCCCATCCAAATTTTTCACAGCGACTCCAAGGCGGTCAGCATCAGGATCTGTTGCAATTAATAGATCCGCGTCTACTTTGCTACCAAGCTCAATGGCTAATTCAAATGCCGCTGGCTCCTCTGGATTCGGTGAGGTAACCGTAGAAAAATTAGGATCAGGCAGCTCCTGTTCCTTTACAACATGGACATTCTTATATCCAAGATCCTTCAATGCACGCCGCACGGATTTGTTAGCTGTACCATGAAGCGGTGAAAAGACAATTGAAATATCCGTTTCCGCTGCAAGTGTTGGATTTTCTGGGATGCTTAATAATTGTTCATTATAGGCTGTATCCAGCTCTTCACCAATGGAAACGATAAGCCCTTTTTCCTTCAATGTCTTTGCATCATCAACTTGAAGAACAAGTTCATTTTCAATTGCATTCACATATTGAATGACTTTGTCTGCCGCATCTAGTGGCAACTGGGCACCATCTGGACCATATACTTTATATCCGTTATATTCAGGTGGATTATGACTTGCAGTAATAACAATTCCCGAAAAAGCATTCAATTCTCGAACGGCGAATGATAATTCTGGTGTCGGACGAAGCTCATCGAAGAGATAGGCTTTAATACCGGAAGTCGCAAGGGTCTTTGCTGCTTCTAATGCAAATTCTGGAGACTTATGTCTGGAATCATAGGCAATGACCACACCACGTGATTTCGCTTCCTCGCCAAATGATTCTATATATTGAGCTAGACCCAATGTTGCCTTTCTGACTGTATATACGTTCATCCGATTCGTTCCTGCGCCTATTTCCCCACGCATTCCGCCTGTCCCAAATTCAAGGTTTTTATAGAATGCATCCTCTAGCAATGCATCATCGCCTTCTAATTGGTCAAGCAACACTCGTAATTCGTTGTCTAAATTTGGATCCCCTATCCATTTTGCGTATGTATCTCTCCAATTCACAAGCACAGTCCCCTTTTCTATAACGTGGATAACATTTTGAAAATTCACACTTGGATATATATTTCCTTTTTACCGTACCACATTTGTATAAAAAAAAGAAGCAGAAAAAGAGACTGTTCCAAAAGAAATGAACAAGCCCCGAAACGACTAAAAATCGTAGAAAACAAGGATGTTTTCACATTTATTTTTTTAAAATTTATGTAACTTACAATTATCTTATTCCCCTACTTCTTTAGACCTATTTAACTTACTATAATATCTATCACTACTTTCACACAAAAACCCATTCATCCGTTTGCATTTACCCAGAATACTTATAGAACAATCGACAATTCTATTTAAAGTATCCAAATAAAGGGAAACTTCAAACGAGGGAGATTTCTTCATCCTCCACCTACGTTTCTTCCGTTCCTCTAAGTCTTGAGCTAGTGGTCTTGACTTTCCGTTAATACGGGATAAATCCACTTTCTAGCATTGTGCAAATAACTTTTAGTAAGTACATTTATTTTACATAAGGGCTTTGGACATACTATAATTTTTATGAAAAAACAATAGGTGGAGAGAAGATGAAAACGATAAAAGATAATCGTGATAACTATTTATTCTTTGCGTGGGCAGTATCTGTCATCGCAACGCTCGGCAGTTTGTACTTTTCCGAGATTAAGCAATACGAACCATGTGAACTATGTTGGTTCCAAAGAATTGTCATGTATCCATTTACAGTGATAGTAGGGATTGCGGTTGTTAGAAAAGATTATCGGATTAGTTTATATACCATGATTCTATCCGGGGTTGGAGCACTAATTTCAAGCTATCATTATTTAATTCAAAAAGTTGCTCTATTCGGTGATCATGCTGCTTCCTGTGGAAGGGTTCCTTGTACAGGGCAATACATTAACTGGTTTGGCTTTATTACCATTCCGTTCCTTGCTTTGACTGCATTCGTCCTAATCTTCATCTGTAGCATTATCATCTGGAAAAAATCCAAGGAGGAGTACGCATGAAAAAAATCATTATTTTTCTAGTCGTCATCATTGCGTTATTCGCAACACTAGGGATTGTAACAACTATGCAAAAAGACGAAAAACTAAAGACAGCGGATAATCCATATGGCACCGACAAGCTTGACCCGGCAACTATCGACCAATTGGATGATCCAAACTATCAAAACATCATCCTGCCAGCCCAATTAGATAAAAAGTTGAAAGCGAAAGAAGATGTAGCCGTTTATTACTTCAGTCCACTTTGTGAGCACTGCAAAAGAACAACACCAGTTGTAGCTCCACTTGCTGAAGAAATGGGTATCGACCTTGTTCAATACAATCTTCTTGAATTCGAACAAGGCTGGAATGAATATAATGTAGAAGTAACGCCGACAATTGTTTTCTATAAAAACGGTGTTGAACAAGCTCGCATCACAAGTGAAAATGACGAAGCAACATTTAAACAATGGTTCGAAGATAATGGTGTTAATTAAGAGCAAACACCCCTTTTAAGAAGTACTTCTACTTTTAACTAAACTGCAAAATGAATGAAACAACTTTTCAAAGGATAAACAAGAGGCTGACGAGTTTGCGTCAGCCTCTTGTTTAGGTAAAATGAAGGATCATGACTAGTTTAAAAATTGATTGACCAGCTCTTCGTAGACCATTGAGGTGTTTTCATTATTTGATTGAAGAAAGTGATTGCTAAGAAAAGGGAAAAACATACCGCTTTCATTAAGTAATTGAATATTTTTGCTTAATAGTAATTCCATTTTCATATCAATCGAATTCTGTTCACTATTTTCATTTTTCTCAAGAATCGTGGTGATTACTTGCAAACTAGTCATAATCTGATACGCTCTTCTTAACGTCCCAGCGTATGCCTCAGACCGAAGCACACCAATTTTTTTAAAATGTGAGATTTCGTTTTCCGGAAAGTAATTTGGGAAAATAAAGTCAAAAAAATATGATACAAGATTCTCTATTCTTTGTTCTTGTTCATATGTAGAAGAATAAACAACCTTCACTAACAACCCACCCTTGTAAATCAATAAGTATGATAATGGTTTCAGTTTCTTTCAATAGAATACCATAAGATTTAGGTAGAAAGGGTGGGAAATATCGCCACTTACTTTTTTTATAGGTAGAAAGATTGGTAAAAATTCCATTATCCTATCAGAACAATGTAGTATTTTGTCGAATTAAATATTTATATGTCGAAAGTGGTGGAAAAATGCTTACTAACAAGCGAATTCAAGATAATTTGGCAATAACCGTGCCAAAAAAGTGGAATGAATTAACAACAGAAAAACTTATGAAAGATTATTGGAAAGCCCCCAAAAAGCTGATACACGAATGGCGAATGAGTAAAAAGGTAACAATTAATGGAGAAACTGCTCAGTGGACAAAACCGTTACAAGAAGATGACGTACTGGGAATTCCCGTATTCGAATTTCCCATCACCGATTCCCCAGTGCCGAAGGATCTCCATATCGATATTTTATATGAAGATGACCACCTCCTAATTGCTAATAAACCAGCTTGTATGGATACCCATCCCGCAAAGCCTGAACAAAACAACACACTTCTTAATGGAGTTGCTTATCACTTAGCAGAAACGAATCAACAGCCGTTCATCAAACATATCCATCGCCTTGACAAAGATACAACAGGTGCTGTGCTATTCGCGAAAAACCCCTTCGTTGGCGCCATTCTAGATCGGATGTTAGAAGAACGTACAATAACTAGGACCTATGTGGCATTAGCAGAGGGGCAAATGACGAATGACCAAGGTCGCATTGATGCTAAAATAGGACGGGACCGCCATCATGCTACGAGAAGACGAGTATCGCCGACTGGCCAAACAGCCATCACTCATTATAAAGTACTAAGATCTTTTCCCGAAAAAAATCTAACGATGGTAAGCTGTACATTAGACAGTGGACGCACTCATCAAATCCGTGTCCACTTTAGTCATATTCAGCACCCATTAGCAGGCGATACTTTGTATGGAGGTAAGAAAACATTTCCCCGTCAAGCTTTACATGCCCGAAAAATAGCCTTCATTCATCCCATGACTGAAGAAAACCTGTGTATTACTGCACCATATTTAGATGAACCGCTCATTTTCACCATATAAAACATCCATTAGCGTCTGCTTCCAACCCAACGATGAAAAGGTTCAGATTCTCAAATTGTATCACCTTATGAAGGTGGCGGTGCCCAGCTGTTTTTGCGAAGCCCCGCCCATTTCCCCCAAAAAAAGAATGCCGAATCGGCATCCTTTTTTTGGGGATTGAGTTAAGAAGCACGTCTGGTGCCACGTAATATCAGACTTAAAATAAACACGAATACGATAGCGCCAATCAATGCTGGTATGATCGCAAAGTTAGAAATAACAGGTCCCCAATTTCCTAAAACCAATGACCCTAACCAAGCACCGACGAAACCCGCGATAATATTTCCGACTATCCCAAATGGCACGTCACGTCCAATAATCATTCCTGCTAGCCAACCAATAATCCCACCAATAATTAATGACCAAAGAAAACTCATACTATTTAATTCCTCCTTCAATGTTTTAGATTGCAAATGCTAAGAGGTTGCGCACCCTCTTACTTCTAATCAACGGAAGTGATTTTTAGGTGCAGTTCAAAAATCGAGTGACATATTTCTATAATATTGAATAATATCCTGCTTTCTATCTTATCCCTTGCGCTGTCACCCTCCACCCATTCGGAGTATTTTGCACTGACGCCTTACTTACCGTCTTATATACTTACTTTCCCCCTGTTTAGATTCTAAAACCCAAAAAAGCCGAATAAATAAATGTAATTATTTCAACGTTTATTTTTGAACAATGTGGGAATATAGGGACCTTTGTTCTAGTACGGAGGAACGCTCAGATCGGCGTGAAGAAGTGTTCGAATACTTGATGAAATTTCGAAGATACCTATTCTCTGTGACATTTCTTTTTATTTACGCCCGCTTTTAATTCATCAAACTCTCACGCTACAAGCGATCATCAAAAAAAACCTGAAACAAGCAATAATCTGCTTGTTTCAGGTTTTGGTTTAAAATTTGACTTCGTCAGGATTTGATCCATATCGTTCATTAAGATTTAATGCATTGATTTTGTTCATTTCATCTAAACTTAATTCGAAGTCAAAACTTTTAGCATTTGATTCAATTCTTGATGGTGTAATTGATTTAGGTATCACTATCGTTCCATGTTGTAAGTGCCATCTTATTAAGACTTGTGCAGCAGATTTATTATGTTTTTTAGCTAAGTGGTTGATGGTTGGTTCATCAATAAGATGTCCTTGCCCGAGCGGCCCCCATGCTTCCACTTTAATATCGTGCTGTTTACAAAACGCTCTTATTTCAAGCTGTGAAAGACGTGGATGTAATTCAATCTGGTTCACAACTGGTTTAATATCTGTATTCGCTAATAAGTTTTCCAAATGATGAACATGGAAGTTACTTACACCGATGGCACGAACTCGGCCTTCCTTATAAAGAGTTTCAAGCGCTTTCCAAGTTTCGATATATTTATCTTGCCCTGGCCAATGAATTAAGTATAAATCCAAATAATCGAGCCCTAGTCTTTCAAGGCTTGCTTCATATGCTTGAAGAGTTGACTCATACCCTTGATCCGTGTTCCAAACTTTAGATGTGATGAAAAGCTCCTCACGAGGAATTCCGCTTTCTTTAATGGCCTGCCCCACGCCTTCTTCATTTTTATAAATAGCAGCAGTATCGATGGAACGGTAACCTACTTCTAACGCCTTCCTTACTGACTCAACAGTTTGAATTCCATTTTCAACCTTGAAAACGCCAAAACCGAGCTGTGGAATTTCTACTCCATTATGTAATGTGATCGTTTCGTTCATACTTTTAATCATCGAATAACCCCCTTCTAAACTAACACAAATTATACCATTAACTGGTTTCTTCTTCTAAAGAAATGATCTCCACAAACAGAATCGTTTTACGCGTACACCCTGTAACCATTTCTAAAAAAAACACATAATCTTATATTATAATTAAACTTTATTGATGTAATTAGCATTCACTATGTAGTTTTTTAAATTTTCTGTAATTCTTTTGTAAAGTTTTTGTAAAGTTTCGTCGAAATAACTTCCCTATAACTAAGAGAATTCGTTACAATAAGTTCGCTAATACTATACATAGGCTTCTGACTTTTAATTGTCAAAGCTATGCCAATTCTGCTTTAATGGGGGTTTTCAAATGGTTTTCAAATCAAAGAAAGACAAGTTCGCACAAGCTCTTATTAATATTTCTCAAAATTTAAAAGAGAGCGCAGACTATTTTGCTGATTTTAAATTAAAGAACGTAAGCGATCTTAAGGTTTTCTCAGAAATGATGAAAGAGTATGAGCACAAAGGCGATGATATGGTTCACGGCGTCATTACAGACCTTAACAATGCCTTCATTACGCCGATTGAGCGTGAAGATATCCTGCTATTAACAATGAGCATGGATGATGTGTTAGACGGCCTAGAGCATTGTGCCGCTTTATTTGAAATGTATTCAATTATCCATGTAGATGACTATATGTTGAGATTTGTCGAAGCGATTAAAGAATGCACGTATGAAATCGAGAAATCTGTTGATCTTTTAACAACAAAAAAATTACTAGACATTCGTGAACACGCGATTAAAATTAAAGATTTAGAATCAGTATGCGATGGAATTCAACGTCAATCCATCAAAAATCTGTTTTCAGTTGAAAAAGACCCAATCCGTATTATTCAATATAAAGAAATTTATGAAAGCCTTGAAGAAATTGCTGACCATTGTCAGACTGTCGCCAATACACTTGAAACTATTATCATGAAAAACGCGTAAGGAGTCTTCCACAAATGGATAGTTTATTTCTATTAACGATATTAATCGTCATCTTTGCACTTGCATTTGATTTTATTAACGGTTTCCATGATACTGCCAATGCCATTGCAACTTCTGTATCAACAAAAGCATTAAAACCACGCCACGCGATTATCTTAGCTGCGACGATGAATTTCGTCGGTGCAATGACATTCACAGGTGTGGCCAAAACGATAACGAAGGACATTGTCGACCCGTTTACATTACCGAATGGTTCCACCGTAATTCTTGCTGCCCTTATTGCTGCTATCGCTTGGAATTTAATTACCTGGTATTATGGGATTCCAAGCAGTTCTTCCCATGCACTTATTGGTTCGATTGCAGGCGCAGCGATTGCAGCAGCTGGTTTCTCAGAAATTAAATGGGGCGGATTTTTAAAAATACTTCAAGCCCTAATCATTTCACCAATTCTCGCTTTTGCTGTAGGTTTTCTTGTTTATTCCATTATTAAAATTATCTTTAAAAATAATAATTTAACAAAAACAAACAAGCAGTTCCGTACTATTCAAATTGCTACAGCTGCGCTTCAATCGTATTCACATGGAACAAATGATGCTCAAAAAGCCATGGGGCTTATCACTCTTGCTCTTATGACGAATGGCTTCACGAAAAGCGACGATATTCAGTTATGGGTACAATTCTCTTGTGCACTTGCTATGGGTCTTGGCACATCTATCGGCGGTTGGAAGATTATTAAAACCGTCGGCGGGAAAATCATGAAAATCCGTCCGGTAAACGGCGTTGCTGCCGATTTAACAGGGGCTGCCATTATCTTTGGCGCAACACTTATTCACTTGCCAGTCAGTACAACCCATGTTATCTCTTCATCTATCCTTGGTGTAGGTTCAGCTCACCGGATTAAAGGTGTCAAATGGGGTACTGCCAAGAGCATGATTATTACTTGGTTTATTACATTACCTATTTCAGCAACGCTTGCAGGTTTAATTTACTTCGTACTGAATTTTTTTATGTAATCCCTCTTTATCCTCCTTTCCGACCTACTGAAGCGGAAGGGTTTTTTTATTGCCCGCTTTTTTCACTTATTCCCTTCCCCCCCTTCAAAGGAACTTATTCTTTCAAATAAGTCAACAAATAGATTAAAATAACGTGAAGAAGACTGTAGTCAAAATGATGCCGCCAAACAGCTTCATATTCATGTTAACAAGCTTAATTATCGCTTGAAACGAATTGCAGCAGTTGGTCATGTTCGTCCAAAGGATCCATGCAAAAAATGACCATCTTTCTAGATTTAAAAATCAGGCATGATCAAGACTTTTTAAGAAAAAATAAAAGGATGGGATCCCCCTTGAACAATGAATCAAAGGAATATTTGGAATCGGAGCTACAAATCATAAGTAAATGGGAAAAGGAGCAAAAAGGGTTATGGTTTTGGGAGAAAATTGGCCGTTTACCCTTTAAATTACTTGATAAAGCGACCCCTGCATTTATTCAAGACAAGATCGCTCTCTTACTCGATGAATTAGGAAGCTTCGTTCAAAGTGGCGGGCAATATTTAACGAAAGAACAGTCAATATTTAAGCGAATTGAAGGATATGTCCCAGGAGAATCCATTACCTCTGTCGATGATTGTGCCAATGTTTCGCTCCTTGTCATGAACTCGGTAAGTGAAGATATTAAAAAAGCCAATAGTAAGCTTGCTACTGTACAAGGGGCATCCACTGGAATTGGGGGGATTTTCACGTTATCTATTGACATCCCTTTATTATTGAGCTTGTCTCTGAAAACCTTACAAGATATCTCCCTAGCATATGGCTTTGATCCGAAAGACAAAGAAGAACGAGTTTTTATGGTTAAATGCTTGCAATTTGCGACAGCAGATATTGTTGGCAAAGAAGCAATATTAAATGATTTATCCTCGTTTCACCGCAACGAACAGGCTGATCGAAAAGAAATGGTCAGTCAGCTTCAAGGTTGGCGTGAAGTTGTCTATACATATCGTGATCAATTTGGTTGGAAAAAACTCCTGCAAATGATTCCGATTGCCGGTATGGTCTTTGGGGCCTTTACCAATCGGAGCATGATTGCTGACGTAGCTGAAGTTGGCAGTATGCTCTATCGGAAGCGTCGAATTATGATGCGATTAGAAGCAAAAATCGATTAATTGAAATAACGTTTGTAGAATTCCACAAATATTCGTCTTGTAATTTTCTGATTTCACATATCATATTTTTTCTGATACAGTTATACTTTGTGTACAAAGAGTGATTCTTTTTTGAAATGGAGTGATTTGATTATGCGAATTGGAATTCCTAAGGAAATAAAAAACAATGAAAATCGTGTCGCCATTACTCCCGCTGGTGTTGTCGCTTTACGTAATGCTGGTCATGAAGTATATGTTGAAAAAAACGCTGGTCAAGGAAGCAGTTTTTCTGATGAATCTTATTTAGCTGCTGGAGCTATTATTGCCGAAACAGCCGCAGAGGTTTGGACCACCGCTGAAATGATCCTTAAAGTAAAAGAACCTATCGTGTCAGAATATCAATATTTCCGGAAAGATTTAATTCTTTTCACATACCTACACTTAGCTGCAGATCCTGAGTTAACAAAAGCACTTAAAGATAGTGGTGTCCTTGCCATTGCCTATGAAACGGTTTCAGTGAGTAACACACTTCCACTATTGACGCCAATGAGTGAGGTAGCTGGTAGAATGGCTGCACAAATAGGCGCTCAATTTCTTGAAAGAACTCATGGTGGGAAAGGAATCTTATTAAGTGGTGTTCCAGGCGTAATACGTGGAAAAGTAACGATTGTAGGTGGCGGTGTTGTCGGTACGAATGCAGCCAAAGTAGCCATCGGTTTAGGCGCAAATGTCACGATTATTGATCTCAGCCCAGACCGTCTTCGCCAATTAGACGATATCTTCGGAAATCAAATTTCCACATTAATTTCTAACCCATATAATGTGGCACAAGCTGTATCTGAATCTGATTTAGTCATTGGTGCCGTATTGATTCCTGGAGCAAAGGCTCCTAAGCTTGTTACAGAAGAAATGGTAAAATCGATGTCGCCTGGTTCAGTTGTCATTGACGTTGCTGTTGACCAAGGCGGGATTTTTGAAACAGTTACCAAGATTACCACTCACGATCAACCGACATATGTAAAGCATGGAGTCGTCCATTATGCTGTCGCGAACATGCCTGGAGCTGTCCCAAATACATCAACTCTAGCCTTAACAAATGTGACAATACCGTACGCGCTACAAATTGCCAATAAAGGTGCCGTGACAGCCATTCTTGAAAACGAAGCACTGGCAAAAGGAGTAAACGTCGCAAACGGCGAAATTACCTTTGAGGCCGTTGCTAAAGACCTTGGCTATAAATACGTACACGTTGAAACGGCGTTAAAAAATGAAAATATTAATGGATGAGGCTATTAAGAAAACATCTTAATCCTCTAAGCCGTTTTCTTTTTAGAACCTCACATATAAAAGAACAAAGATAAAAGCAGTGGATTTCGTGAACGAAATCCACTGCTTTTAACACTTTTACAGACAAAGCTTGATTGTAAATGGGATTTGACATTGCCCAGTATCATATTTCAAAGAAGCGCTACTTTATCATTTGACCATTTAGTTCTACATATAACGACTGTATTTGTATGAAGGACATAGGGACTTAGGCTTCGCATCGCCACTGATGAAAGTTTCACCGTATCACTACGCCTCAAGCCCTAGCAATAAATAATTCCCCAGCTCATTGTTTCAACAACTGTATTTCCTTAAAATTAAATTATCAAAAACAAATCACTAATGGAGGTTTTTTTGTGAAAAATTATCTAATGATTTTTCTTATTATTATTGGAATTGCTTTATTATTTACAATATCCAATACGATTCCTTCGCTTTTTTCTCATGGGGAATCGAATCATACTAAAATGTCAAAAGGAATAGATACACTTGATTTTCATATTTCAAGTGTCGAAGCAAAGATCGTTCCCGAAAAAAGGTCAGATATAAAGGCAGAGTTAAGTGGTAAGGGTTCTGTCAACGTAAGGCAAAAAGGGAATAAAGTAATGATTGAATACAAGCGTAAATGGTTTGAGCAAATTGGCTTCTTCAACTCTCCTAAGCTTACGGTCTATATTCCTGAAAATTATCATGAAAACATGGACATTTCCGTTTCGTCTGGCAGCTTGAAATTTGCTGGTGACTCAAAGAATCATCCAATGGAACTTAAAGACCTTTCCGTAAATATTGGGTCAGGTCACGCAGATTTCGCCAATCTTAACGTAGATACCTTCACTTCTGTTGTTTCATCAGGAAATTTTGAAATGAACGCTATTACAACAGATTCTGGAAACTTTGACGTGAGTTCTGGCAGAATGGTTGTCAAACATTATAGTGGCCAACTACAAGCTGAGGTTTCTTCTGGCCTTGTAAATATCCAGCTTGATAAATTAACCGCTCCAGCTGATGTTACAGTAAGTTCAGGTTCCGTCAAATTAGATGTACCAGACGACGCGAGCTTTACGCTTCATGGCAAAGTAAGCAGCGGAGTTATTAATAATAGCTTTCAATTAAAAAACGCAACGACATCAGATAAGAATATAGAAGGAACGTATGGCACTGGTAAATATCCAATAGACCTTCAAGTATCGAGCGGCAACATCACTGTGCATTAAGTGTACCTGTTCATTTTTCCATAATAAAAGACATCCAGCATAATTTGAGAACCCCTCCGCTAAAATGTATGACTTCTAGCAGTATCACATATAGATTAAATAGCTTGTGATAAGAGGAGGGGCTTTAATGGCAAATGAATTTGTAAGCAAATCCTTAGATGAAATCCGTTTCTGGTCAAGGATTATGAAAGAGCATTCCTTATTTTTAAGTTTGGGTTTCAGTTCAGATGATACTACATTAATTGATGAAGCTAAGCAATTCATCACGGTTTTTGAAAGAATTGAGGAGCAAGTAAATCGGTTTTCCCCTAGTTCAGATCCACAGCAGGTTCAAGCGTTTAACAATCAAGTGTATCAATCCGTGGCGTCTATTTGGGCTTATAAAAGAAAGGTATTGGGTCTAACTTTACGATGTGAGGTGCTCTCAAATAATTACCCATTGTTGATTGATCATACGAGTCGAGAAGCTGCTTATTTCGCGAATCGATTGAAAGAGCTCAATGAAGGAAAACTTGTGCCTTTGCCTGAGGCGATTATTCAAGAAAATGTTTTCTTTCTTAAAATTATGGCGGATCACGCCAAGTTTATCGGGCATCTTTTAGATCCTAGCGAAAGAAAACTAGTCGACCAAGCACGAGAATTTAGTCATGATTTTGATCAACTTCTGTACCAAGCAATCGATTTGGAGCATATGAGACCAGAATCCGAGACGCCTGCCCTTCTAGACCAATTTTTAGATCAAAACAGAGTTTCCGTCGTTTCACTAAGGGACTTCAAGAAAACAGCGCGAGATTTAATCGAAGCATGCCGGATCAAGAGTAATATTCACCCTCTTCTAGCTGATCATGTATTTAGGGAAGCAGAAAGGTTTATTGAAATTATCGATATGTTTGAAGGACATCTTCAAAATAGTCATTGATAAAGTGAAACTTCAATCAGTGGGGTTTTCTTCATCCCCACTGATTGTTAGCCCCGTTCTAGTGTCGCCTACGCTTCTTCGATTCCTCTAAGCCTTGAGGTGGGGGTCTTACTGCCTGTTAATGCCGGATAAAAAATTTCATATGAAAAGTACGAGGAAATATAAATAAAAGGAAGCTTCCCTACTCGATTTATTAAGCGGAAGCTTTCTTTTTTATGTTACCCCTTGTTAGTCAGACATCGATTAATGTTCGCTTGGCTGCTAATCCTAACTCCTCTCTTTTTTTACGCTCTTAACCTACTTCATCCTCTCTCCTACCTTCTTTGGCGGATAGACGAAAACCCTTCTTCGGTTTGAATAATGTAGTAAACTAGGGATTTTCACAATATTGTCTACTGGTAAAAAGGATGCCATCGTGTTGATTAAAGTGGTTACTTTAGCTTTCGATACCTTCCATTTATCATGATGGATGTCTCCTCTTAATAGTTTTTTTCCCTGAAACGAATACATACAATACCGCTCCAACAGCCAGTGATCTAAAGACCCCGGCAGTGATTCAAACAATACATCTCCCGGTTTATAGGTGAGATCAATTTTTTCAGAGGTGCTGTTATCTAAGTGCCTTTCGCTCTTAAATTGAAAACCATTTTTCAGCTGCTGAAATTTCATATGGGCATGTTTATAGGGAAGCCCTACTGAGAGCTTTGCCCCAATCACAAAGAGTGGATGGTTCGCATCCAGACTGAATAAATAGATACCTGGAATGCCCTTATACGTCACATAAGTTCGGACGTTTAACTCCAGATAGGAATTCAACATTGGAAGAGGAGGAATTCCCCTTGCCTTCATTTTCGTGACCCTAAATGGAATGATAGTGATCCATCCCCTATTTTCATAAACATCCAGATCGAATTCAAGTGGTACGTAATTCCTTAAAACATTCGGGTCCATTGGATAATGCATAAATAATAAGTCCTCCCACACCTGACTCAATAACCAAGGTGAGGAAGGCAAAGGAAAAGGTCGATGATCAAGCTGCTTAAATTCAACGTGCATGATTCTTCCTCTCTCCTATCATGAATAAGATTTAACACTTTTATTTACTTTATCCTATATCACCGATATTTATGAACATGACGAGTAACAACAGGCGAATTTGGGATCACAAATTGTTTACAACAGGAAATGTTTTCACTCACTTTCAGATCTATCAATAATTGGAAATTAAATTGATTTATTTCGTTTCGTCCAAAAATATTTTTCCTGGATTTAGTATTCCTTTCGGGTCTAATACTTGCTTAATCGATAACATGACATCATACGCATTTCCATGTTCACGGCGTTGGTAAATTCTTTTGCCAATCCCGACCCCATGTTCACCTGTACATGTCCCCCCACGACTAAGTGCATAGTCAACAATTTCTGCATTTAACCGCATCGCCTCGGCTACTTCAAACGGATCAGTTAAATCCAACATAAAGAGCACATGATAGTTGCCATCCCCAACATGACCTGCAATGGCTCCTTCTACTTTCGAGAGGTCTATTTTTTCTCGAGTGTTCAGAATCGCATCCGCTAATTCGTGAAGTGGAACACTGACGTCAGTAGACATCAGCTTTTTCCCAGGTGAGCTATGAATTAAAGCATATGCAAGCTTATGTCGCGCTGCCCATAGTTCATTCCTAGCGATTAAATCGATTTCAAACGTAATATTCTCACAGCCCAAGTCACGAACAATGTCCTTTGCAAACTCGACATCTTGCGCTAAGCCTGCAGCGTTACCATGAAATTCAAGGAATAAAGTTGGTTTTTCTTCATATGACTTGTTCATATAGGTATTTACTTGTGTGATTGAGCGCGCATCCATCAGTTCGATTCTTGCGATTGGAATCCCAGCAGACATAATGCCATTCACAGCTGAAACCGCTTGCTTAACAGAAGGAAACAAGGCTCTTCCTGCGACGATTTCTTCTGGAATGCCATATACTTTAAGAGTCAGTTCGGTGAATACACCTAGTGTCCCTTCCGAACCGACAAACAACCCGTTCAAATGTAATCCTGACGAAGATTTCGTCGCTAAGCTTCCAGTATGGATGATTTCCCCATTAGCTAAAACCACTTCAAGGTCACGAACTTGATCGCGCATGATCCCGTATCTAACCGCTGTGGTTCCGCTAGCATTGGTCGCAGCCATCCCACCAAGGGTAGCATCTGCACCTGGATCAACTGAAAAGAATAGTCCATATTTCTTCAACGCCTTGTTAAGTTGTGTTCGTGTAACACCTGGCTGAACTTTGACTAAAAAATCTTTTTCTCGTACTTCAATCACCTTGTTCATCAGCGACATATCCAGAGAGATGCCGCCATTATAAGGAATCGCATTCCCTTCCAAACTTGTACCGAGCCCAAAAGGAACAACAGGGACTTCTTGTTCGTTGGCAAATTTTAATAGAGCACTCACTTCTTCTTTACTTTCTGGAAAAGCAACGACATCCGGCAAATGTGGAGTATGATAGGACTCATCCCGGCTGTGCTGCTCTAATATCGTTTGATTAATGGTTACCCGGTCCTCTGCTAATAGACTTTTTAACTCTTTTACATAATTTATCATATTAACCACCTCTTCTTTAATCGTTGTCCCACCTAATCTTAATCGATATTGACAGAAAATTAAATATATTCACACTCCTATTATGGAAATTAACTTCATATAGCTCGCTAAACAAAAAAAAAGCCAATCGTAACTGGCTTTTCTTCCATTCTTATTCATCATCTAATCCTTTACTTTTTCGAGTGCATGCTTCCATGGCATTCAGGATTGAGGCTCTGAAATTGCTTTCTTCCAATGCAGCAACTGCTCGAATAGTTGATCCTCCTGGTGTGCACACATCATCCTTCAAGCTACCCGGATGCTTCTCTGTTTCAAGAACCATTTTCGCGGCTCCGAGCACAGCTTGGGCAGCCATTTTGTACGCTTGCTTTCTTGGAATGCCATCTCTGACTCCGCCATCAGCTAACGCTTCAATAAACATATACACATAGGCAGGTGAAGAACCACTAATAGCAGGCACAGCATCCATTAGTTCTTCTTTCAGAAGTTCTGTTTTTCCAAACGCATTCAAGATATCTTTTACATTAGCCAAATCTTCTTCAGTTATTGACTCATTAATGGCAAAGGCTGTCATTCCTTCTCTAACTAAAGATGGTGTATTTGGCATCGTCCGTACCACTTTAACCGACTTGCCGAAAGCAGACTCCACTGTTTGAATAGAGATGCCTGCAGCGAGCAAAATAATCACAGAATCTTCTTTCACATCATGCTTAACTTCTTCGACCACTTTCGCATAACTCGATGGCTCAACCGCTAAGAATAAAAAATCTGCAAATCGGGCAATATCTTTATTATTAAGTGATCCTTGAACTCGGAGCTTTTCAGTTACCTTGAATAACGTTGCTTCCGAACTTGTACTTACTTTTATTGAATCAGCTGGTACAACGCCCGCCCTGATCATCCCTTCAACCATGGCCTGCCCCATTTTTCCGCAGCCAATAAATCCAATTTGTTTATTCATATAAGACACATCCTATTTGTTTATTCTATCCCGGTTTAACAGTACAGTGGAAAAAAACTCACTGATGGAAGTTTCACTTTATTATAAGATGATTTAAACGAACTATGCTATTATTTATCAATTAAGATATTTTCTCATATAGATCCCAATCACACAAAAATATATGGACTTATAAAGTGAAACTTCAATCAGTGGGGGTTTTGACTTTCCGTTCATGCCGGATAATATTGCTAAACAGTGGAGGTAAACATATGACTAAATTTCATGCATTAGCCTGTGATTTTTATGACAAACCAACATTGGATCTCGCGCAATCTTTACTTGGCTGTTTGTTGATAAAAGAAACACCCGAAGGCATCTGTTCAGGGTATATCGTGGAAACCGAAGCTTATATGGGACCTTGCGATCGTGCCGCCCATAGTTTTGGCAATCGACGGACGAAACGGACAGAAATCATGTTTGGCCAGTCCGGACTGGTCTATACATACCAAATGCATACTCATACATTGGTCAATGTCGTTAGTGGTGGAGTCGATAACCCCGAAGCCATCCTCATTCGAGCTGTAGAACCTGTCGAAGGAATTGAACTGATGCAGCAAAGGCGTGGCTTACAAGCTGGAAAGAAACTGACGAATGGACCCGGGAAGTTAACAAAGGCACTTGGGATTACTATGCAGGACTATGGCTTGAGCTATACAAAGCCGCCGATTTATATCACCCCTGGTATGATTCCCGAACATATCTCCAGCGGTCCTAGAATCGGTATTGAGAATAGCGGTGAAGCAAAGGATTATCCATGGCGTTTCTGGATTACAGGGAATTCGTATATCTCCAAGTAGTTTTCTAGGTTCAAAAAGGATCAGACATCAAATGTCTGATCCTTTTTCATTACGGCAGGTTTTTCGTTACAAATGTTCCTGCAATCAAGTCGTGAAGCGCGCGCTTATCTTCTCTTAGTCCAATCATAAAGGCACTAATTATATAGAGAACACCTGATAGTAAAAGGCCGATCATTACCCAAACGAACCCTTTCAATAGTAGTCCGCCAAGTACCTCATCACTCATCAAATCTTCATTTATTAATACATCAAATCCTGAGATACCGACTGTTACTATAAAGCCGATAACACCTAAGATTGAAGGTAATCCATATACAATCCATGCAATGACATTACGCTTAATCATTGTCCAGAGCGTAACCTGACTTCCATCAAGCTTTACAATTCGAACCTTGAGCGCTTTTTTTCCGACTGTATAACCATACCAAAAGATAGGAAGTAATAAAGCATATAAAAATGAAATAATATTGCTCACCCATTCAGAAGTCCCATCCGAAAAAATTGCTCCTAATATTAATCCAAGTACAATAAAAATAAGTGCATCAATTACCTTTGCGCCAAACCGCACCCAAAATCCTGCTGGGTTTTCAACCATAGTTGTGTCCTCCTCTACTTACTCCACTAACAACATACATATTCAATTATACATAAAATTAGAAGATCCATTACTTTTTTTCTAAAAAGGTCATGATTTCCTATTATTAATTATTTTTCCGTTTGTGATTATGAGCTTATAAAAAAACAAAACACCTGACCACCAAAAGGTGATAAGATGTTTCCTATTTTTTCAACTTAATAAAAGGGTTAGACACTATTTTGACACCTTCTTTACCCCTTTAATTATAATGAAATTTCCTGTTCAACGCTTTCTACAGCCCGTTGTTTCTTTGATTTTTTAAAGTATAGCAGCTCATAAATACATGGGATGACGATTAGTGTCAGTAAGGTTGCCATGGCTAAGCCTCCAATGACCACAATGGCTAAACTTTGTGAAACTAAGCTGCCAGTTTCCGATTCTTTCAATAATAGTGGAAGCATTGCACAGATTGTAGCAATTGCTGTCATGAAAATCGGTCTCATTCTAGTAGCTGTTGCTTCTACCAGCGCCTCCCGAATAATCATCGTTTGTTCGTTTTGTTTAACCCGATCTAAAAGAACAATGGCATTTGTCACGACAATTCCTATAAGCATTAATGCTCCTAGAAGTGCAGTTATATCTACAGATATTCCGCTTATGACAATTCCTAAAATAGCGCCGATTGCTGCAAGCGGAAGAGAGCAAAGAATGGCAATTGGTGCTTTAATCGACTTAAAGGTGATGACCATAATTAAAAATACAATGCCGACGGAAACAAGCATGATGAGAAATAAATCCGTAAAGTCATCTGCCTGCTGAGCACTAGCTCCTCCGATAAGAACGTCTACATCCTCTGGAAGATTCATCCCTTCATGATCCTTTTGGTCCCCGAATATCTCAAGATTTACCTTGCTTGATATTTCGGACAGCTTTGCAGAATCGACAGAAGCCGTTACACGAAGGTAAGTTTCTCCGTCTTTATGAAACTGGTTAGTTGAACGCTCTTCACTTTGTAATGAAGCGATAGATGATACTGGAACAAGACCAGCATCTGTAGAAATCGGAATATTTTTCAATTCTTCAGGCGTTTTCGTATCAAGAATAGGCTCCAGAAAGACTGGTGTTTGTTTGTCATTCAAATTGATCGTTCCAATTGGTGTTTGATTTAACATGATACCAACTTGTTTGGCAATTTGTTCTGTGTTCCCTTTTGCAGGATCTACCGTTAAGGAATAAACAGTTTTCTTTTCATCTTGATTAGTTGTCACTTCTTTGACACCATCAATTTCTTCTACTTTTTCTTTAATAGCGTTGGCAGTTTTTTCAAGATCGGTTACATTTTCCCCGACTACATCGATTGTGACATTCGTACTGCCTCCCCCCATCATAAATGAGGAAGCGAATACCTCTAACTGTGCATCAGGATATTGATTTTTCTTATTTTCCACTTCAGCTAGTATCTTTTCTGTGTCTTCTTTATCATGTAACAAAATACTTAAGGTCGCTTCAGTAGGTGATCCAACATAACCGAACTGAGCAGCCTCAGCCGGAGACCCTACTTGTGAGAATACATAGTTGACCTCATCCATTCCACTTACCCATGATTCTAGTTCAATCGTCTTTTTCTTTACTTCTTCAATCGGTGTATCATTCGGATAACTTAATGTGGCAACGACATAGTCAGCAGATGAATTATCAATTGCCCCCTTAGGGATGACAAAATATGTCCCGATCGAACCGACAAAAAGAAGGAATGCAATCAAGAATACAATCCATTTGTGATTTAATGACCAAGTAACCATTTTCGGAAAACGTACTGCTGGTTTATGTTCAGGAAGCTTTGTATTCTTCAGTAAACTTGCACTCATTAATGGTACAACGGTCAATGCGACGATGAGAGAAGCAAGCAAGGAGTATGTGACCGTTAAAGCAAATGGTAAAAGAAATTCTTGAAGTCCTCCGTTCAACAGACTCATCGGTAAGAAAACCGCCACTGTCGTTAATGTTGAGGAGGTAATGGCAACTCCTACTTGCTTCGTTGCATCAATGACCATTTGGACAGAAAATTTCTCTGTTTGCATTTTTCGGAAAATATTTTCGATGACAACAATACTGTCATCAACAAGACGCCCAACAGCAACAGCGACTCCGCCAAGCGTTAAAATATTCAATGTAATTCCAGACCACGACAGCAAGAACAGTGTAAAACAAAGTGATAGTGGAATCGAAACAATGGTAATAAAAGTAGACCGGATATTTCTCAAAAACACCATAATGACAATGGTTGCGAATAGTGCACCAAGCAGGACTTCTTTCATCATGGTTTGTACGGAGGTCTGTACCATGTCAGCAGATGATATGTAAACCACAGACTCCTGCTGATCATACATTTCATTTATTTCCTTCGTTACTTTTTCTACCTCTTTACTTATTGTCACTGCATTTGATTGGCTGTCCTTCGTAATGCTAATATCTAGACTATCTTTCCCATTAAAACGACTAATGAAATTGGCATTCTTTGTTTCGTCAATCGTTGCTATATCTCCAAGCGTTACATTTGGAGCTACCACTAATCCTTTCAGCTTCTCTAAACTAGTTACGTCACCGATCACCTTAATATTGCTTGTTTTTCCATCAATGATTTTTTCCCCGATGGATAAGGCTGTGTTTTGACCTTGAAGAACTCCCATAACTGCTTGGAGTGAAATTTGTTTTTCATTTAATTTATCATTATTAATTTTGACGGATACGCTGGAATCTGTAATCCCATACACATCAACACTCGAGACACCTTTGATATCTTGATATAGCGGTTGGAGTTTTTCCCGTGCTAATGCCATATTATCTGCCGTCATTCCATCTTCAAAAGTTACGGCTATATTAGCGATAGGAATCATAGATGTATTAAGTTGTGAAACGGTAGGCTTTGATATATTAAGAGGTAATGTTACACGATTTAACGCATCTTGAACCTCTTGTTTAGCTTGCTTCATATCCGAGCCAGCTTCGAAAAATATGTCAACTTTTGAGAAACCATCTCCCGTTGTAGAGTAAACCGATGTTTTTCCATTCACACCTGTTACTACTCTTTCTACAGGAATGGTTACCTCCGTTTCCATTGTTTTCGAATCGGTACCTTGACCCATTGCGATAATCGTTACCTGTGGATTATCAGCAGCAGGCAGAAACTCCATTGGCAATCTCAAATAACTAACAATACCAATGATTAAAATTAATATAGTCATTAATGAAACTGCAGCTTTATTACCAAACGCCCACTTCGTTATAAACGACACTTCCACGTCACCTCTCAATAGATAAATTTGACATCGATACAAATATTACCATAGACCCACTAGAAAAGTATCGAATATTTAGTTAATTTTAAAAGTTAACAATTTTACATTTCATTCATAATTCCTCCTTTTAGCTAATATGTAGGTTGCATGTTCATTTTAGAAAAAAATTACATTAAATGCATGGAGCCCTAGGATTATCTTTTTCTAAGTCTCGAGACGTAGGATCACCGGTATAAATTTCTATATAAAACAAAAAAACCTTATCACACCCTCGTACAACACGAGGAATGCAATAAGGTTTCATTCGAATAAAAGGGATGTAAAAACACTAAGCTCTCATTTTAGGAAAAAATTTGAATAACGAAGTCATATACTTTTTGTGTTAGTCTACTTCATAGTAGCTGCATACAACTTGTCCTACTGCTTTTGCCGCTACAAGAAGGGCATCTTCGTCAATATCAAATTTTGGATGATGATTGAAGTAAGGTTCTTCTACACCTTTTGGAGAACATGCGATGTAAAAGAAGCAAGCAGGGAATTTTTCTGCATAGTAGGCAAAGTCTTCGGATGGCGGTAATGCCGGAAATTCCTTCACTTCTTTAATATCTTTATCATTCATACTTCTTAGACTTGCTGCAACCTGTTCTGTAAGTTCAGGGTTATTGTATAAAGGCGGATAATCCGGTTCATATGTTAGCTCACAAGTCACGCCGAACTCTTCTTCTAGGCCTTTAACAAGACGACGAACTTCTTTTTCAATCTTTTCCTTTGTTTCTAAAGCCATATAACGGATATCACCTTCAAGTTCAACACTGTCTTTAATGACGTTAAAAGTACCTTTTCCATCAAATGAACCAATTGTAATAACGCCGACTTCAAAAGGATTTAACCGGCGACTAATAATCGTTTGAATGGCAGTAACAAAGTATGAACCAGCAACAATCGCATCATTAGCCAGATGAGGCGACGAACCGTGTCCGCCTATCCCTTGAACTTTTAATTTGAAATACGCTCTTCCATTGAATGAAAATCCTGCATGATACCCCACAACTCCTGCTGGACCCATTGGTAACAAATGAATGCCGTAAACAGCATCTAAGTCGTCGATTAAACCAGACTCAACAATACTCTTTGCTCCACCTGGCGGAACCTCTTCCGCATGTTGATGAATAATTTTAATCGTTCCTGGAATTGATTCTTTTAATTGAATCAAACAATCAGCTAACACTAATAAATATGCTGTATGTCCATCATGACCACATGCATGCATAACCCCTTCATGTTTCGATTTAAAAGGGACATCTGTTTCTTCTACGATTGGCAATGCATCAAAATCTGCTCGTAAACCAATTGTTTTTCCTGGTTTTCCACCTTTAATCGTTACAATAATGCCATAACCATTACCTACATTTGTTTGAATTTCAACATCTTTTCCTTTGTAAAAATCAGCAATATATTGAGCTGTTTTCTCTTCTTTAAAAGACAACTCCGGATTTTCATGTAAATAGCGGCGAATTTGAATGATTTCCTCTTCTCGTGCTTCTAACATTTCCATTAACTGTTTTCTCACAATAGTTCCCTCCCTAATCATGACCACTTTTATTACAAAAACGAGGTTATTCCATTATTATCCAATTAAACTTGATACCTTATTCTATATCGGAATAACTGCAAACTACTTGAGCGACTGCTTTTGCCGCTACAAGAAGGGCATCTTCATCGATATCGAATTTTGGATGATGATTGAAATAGGCTTTCTCTACCCCTTTAGGTTTACAGCCAATATAGAAAAATGCGCCAGGAAATTTTTCCAAATAGTAAGCAAAGTCTTCGGATCCAGACAGCATGTCGAACTCATAAACGTTTTTAATATCCGGATCATCTTTTTTCAAGCTTTCAAGACTTTTCACAACTTCAGCTGTCCGTTCAGGATCATTGTATAATGGCGGATAATCCGCAGTATATATGAGCTCACATTTCACATCAAATTCAGCTTCAATTCCTTTCACTATTCGATGGATTTCTTGATCGATCAAAGTTTGCGTTTCCTTCGTCATATAACGAACGTCGCCTTCAAGTTCAACACGATCTTTAATCACATTAAAAGTACCTTTTCCGTCAAAAGATCCGATCGTAATAACACCGACCTCAAATGGATTTAATCGACGGCTGATCACCGTTTGAACAGCTGTTACAAAATGGGCAGCGGCCACAATGGCATCATTAGCTAAATGAGGCGAGGAACCATGTCCCCCCACTCCTTGAACCCCTAATTTGAAATATGTTCTTCCTGCCATTGCATAGCCACTACGGTAGCCTACACTACCCGCTGGACTTGTTGGGAACAAGTGAATTCCATATACCGCATCCAAGTCATCAAGCAAGCCAGATTCAACAATGCTCTTGGCTCCACCTGGTGGAACCTCTTCCGCATGTTGGTGTATGATTTTAATCGTACCTGTAAGAGAATCTTTTAGTTGAATTAAACAATCGGCTAACACTAATAAATATGCCGTATGTCCATCATGCCCACATGCATGCATGACTCCTTCGTTTTTCGATTTAAACGGAACATCCGTTTCCTCAACAATGGGCAGCGCATCAAAGTCTGCCCGTAATCCAATTGTTTTTCCCGGTTTGTCACCTTTAATCGTTACGATAATTCCATACCCATTGCCGACATTCGTTTGAATATCCACATCTTTGCCCTTATAAAAATCAACAATATATTGTGCTGTCTTTTCTTCCTGAAAAGATAATTCGGGGTTTTCATGTAGATATCGACGAATTTGAATCATTTCATCTTTACGCGCTTCTAACAAATCCATTAATTCACTTCGCATTATATCTACCTCATTTATAAGTTAAGATTAGACAGTTTCCTGTATTTCCTCTCAATGAATTAATCTTCCCCCACTCGATGTTCCAAGTGAAATATTAGGAGAGAAGACTTCTCCCCAACGTGTTTCTTTAATGACTAGGATGTGGTTGACCAGTATTTTTTCTTGATCGAGGTGATGGCTCATTGGATGTTTTTCCAGCATCACTAGGAACCATAAAAATAATCGAGATGATGGAAAGTATACCGAAGATTACGTTGACAATTATCCCTCCTGTTGCAGCTAATTCAACACTACTAGTAGCCGCAATGGCACCGTAAACAGACGCAGAAATCGCAACGCCGAACGCCGAACCGAGTGAACTTGCCATTTTGTAAACCCCAGCCGCTGCCCCAACTTTATCAGAAGGTGAATTAGATACAGATGTATCTGTAGATGGCGTTGCATAAATTCCAAGTCCAAGACCGAACAAAGCAAACCCAATAAATACGACAACTGTATAGGTAATACCGGGTAAGAATGTTAATCCCATCAGAGCTACACCAATTGTAGTTATTAAAGCCCCCCAAATCATTGGAGACTTTGCGCCTGATTTTTGTAAAATTTTCTCACCGACACGAATCATCGCAAGCACTGCTACTAAATAACCGATTGATAGCATGCCTGATTGAAAGGCCGTAAATCCGCGAGCGACTTGAACATACGTATTCGCTACAACAAGTGTTCCAGCAATTGCATTTAACAAGAAGTTGGAGTATGTGGCTCCTGCGTATGGTTTATTTTTAAATAAAGAGAAGTCAATCAATGCAATCGATTTCTTTAATTCCACCTTAACGAATACAATGATCCCTATGATTGCGACCACTGCACAAATTAAAGTTAAAGCGCTTGTCCAGCCCCAATCCGCACCGCGAGTAATAAACAAGTTTAAAGCAAGCATCGTAATAATAAAAATACCTAATCCAGAATAGTCAAATTTAAAAGCACCTGTTGATTCTGCTTTACTTTCTGGAGTATCTTTTATAAGCCACATCGCAAGAAGTGCGAAGATAATAGAAAAGATGAAAATCCATCGCCAGCCCATATATGTTGCTATTGCTCCACCAGCAAGTGAACAAACACCTGAGCCACCCCAAGAACCGATGGACCAGTAACTGAGGGCTCGTTGTCGATCAGCCCCCTCATAATAATCTTTTACTAACGCAATTGTTGCTGGCATAATACATGCTGCTGAAATCCCTATAAGTATACGTCCGATAATCAACAATGCTGCTCCTTGTGTTATAACAATCAGCAAGGAGCCGATAACGCTTAAAATTAACCCTACATACGTGATTTTTTTACGCCCAATCTTATCTGCAAAGCCACCAGCAGCAACGATAAACATGCCTGAGAACAAGGCAGATAAACTAATGGCTATGTTTATTGTTCCAAGTGAAATCCCTAAATCTGATTGAACGGCCGGAACGACATTGACCATTGATTGAGCAAACAGCCAAAACGTGATAACCCCGAAAACAATACCAATAATCAATTTATTTGTGCCTTTATAATTTGTTTCCATGGTGAACCTCCTGATGTTTTGATTAGATTTCTATCAGATTGTCTAAAGATTAAATGATTACTTACCTCTATCATTTGCATAGGGTAAAGTTTTCACAATAGAAATAATATCCATAATAGCTTTAATTTGTGGAAATAATCTATTAGAACAAATCTTAACAGGAACCTTATGTTTATTTTCTCTACATTCATTATAAAAAATATAGATAAATCAGTAGAGTCAATCCTTATGTTGTTTCATACCATTTTGAGTGAAATATTAAACCTCGTCTCGAATCAGGTAAAAAAAAGAGGGTTGATTTTTTACCATCTATTAATTAAAGATGTTTTTTAAAAGCAAAAAAGGATCAGACCCCATATTCTTTTGCTGGTGGTCTGATCCTTTTATTTATTGATACGTTTTTCGAATATCAAAAAAGTGAATTGCGTTGCTCGTCAAGTAGGAATAAAATGACCAATTTCCATCAATCGTTTCATCAAATAATTCCAAAGAAGGACGGCTGGAATTGATGATATAATCAATAATTTCGGCATCCATTCCATGGTTACTGTTTAAGTTCCACCATTTCGTATATAAAGCTCCATGTTCTTTGTCAAACACTTGTTTACGTATTTGATATTCGCCAGTTTGTAATCCAGAAATAGTAATGCGAATATCTTTATTAAGTTTTTGAAGGATTGTCTCTTCGAGTGAGAAATAAGGATTAACAATTGTACAATTCATCAATACCAATTGAAAACCTCGCTCATTTTGCGTCATCACGTAATCTGAACCGTGTGCCACAACTTCGCCATGAAGACGTTTTAAGAACATCATGGCAAAATAAGCAGGACGCTTTCCGTTAAAATAATGGAATAATTCTAAGCCGTCCATTCGAAAACGCTGATCGCTCCCCTCCTCTTCATGGACTTCTGTGTTAATCCAGAATCCGACCGATTCCACGTCATTCGCGATATCCAAAACGTTTTTTAAGACTAAAGCTCCCCGAAAAAAAGTGCCGTTTGTAAATCGGGTATTCCCAGACAACGTATTCCATGATACGAGATGAAGCGGTTTTTCTAAATGGTTTTTCTTTAAATACCGCTTCACCTTACTTGTTTTTTCTTTAATATAATCCTTCGCTAATTGGAACGAGTCATCTACCATTTCTTCAAAGTCAATAAACTCATTTTGGTTCGCACTGTAGCCGATAAAATCTATGTACTCACTGCATCCTAATTGCCATATATGATGATCACTTGTTTTTTCTTTGTGGAAAGAAAACGGCATATAGACCCCAACACGAATCGACCCAATATACTTTTTCAGTACTCCGTGTAATTTTAGATAGATTCTTTGAAGCTCTTTCGCTTCGACACCTGTAGAATACGACTCATAAAACATAACATGCCAGTGTTTAACAAACTCTTCTCCGTATATTTGCAAACAATGCCTCATGAATTGAGTGAGCTTAGTAAAATAACGATCTTCATTCCTTGAAATATCCTTATAATCAATCCGTACGAATAGAGCCAAATCATACTTTTTTAGAAATTCTAGTGCACGATCAATATTAAAATATGGAGAGGTCGTCGCAATCGCTTCATCTGTTTCTACCTCTGGAGGAATCACTGTGCGGCTGAGTAGATGATGAACTCCAATATACCGAAGCTGTAAATCTTGTTTCACTGCCAGTACTTGAGATTGAACATCTTCCTTTAATAATTCGACGATTTCTCCAATATTAAGAATGTGATCTGGACAATTTAATTTCAACGATAACGGCTTGGACAAGTTGATTGACAGCTTATCAAAACGTGTCTCAGTGTGAGAATACGACTTTTGATCTTCCATCAGCAGACTGCTTAAATTCGCAACTATTTCTGGTGAACGAATCAGCATCGCAGCATCCTCAATGCTATAGCTTTGAACAGAATCTTCTGTTTGTATCCCATGTTTTTCCCGATAAGCATGAGGGGTTATTTCGTATACTTCTTTAAAAAGGCTAGAGAAAGACTTAGAATTGGGAAATCCATTGTTCATGGCAATTTGCGAAATGGAATCAGACGTATATAGTAAATCCTTCATGCTATGTTTAAGCCTGATATTCATTAAAAAACGGCTGAACCCCATCCCCATTTTTTGTTTAAAATAGCGGGATAGATAGCTCGTAGAAAGATAAAATTTCTCAGCTACCTTTTCTAAAGTAATCATCTGCTCATAATTCTTTTCCATATAGTCAATCATCTTGGATAATCGTAAGTTGTCCGTATCTGCCCTTTCAAAGACACTACCCTCTTCTTTGAAACGACGGATGAGGATCAGAAGTATTTGCATGATATTTCCATAAATCTCGATCTTATAGCTTTCTTCTTGTCTATAATGGCTGACCATCACATTTGCAAGCAACCTTCGAATGGATTGAATCATGTCATCTCTTCCCATATCGATTTCTCGAGAATAACATTCAAATCGACGATTCCGATACTCCGCGTAATGATGATCCATAAAGGCATCCGAGATAGTTAAGGAAAGCGTGCTATTACTTTCACTTCCTTGGACCTGATAAAGCTGATTGCGATTAATAACAAGCAAGTCTTTTTCTTCCAAATGATAAAAACGACTATTGGTTTCAATTTTTAATTCACCATTTATAACAAGGATGATCTTAATTCCTTTGTTTACTCTAGGTGCAAGAAATTCGATATTTTGCAAAGAAATTTGAAAATCTGTATGTGAATCGTTCAATCTTTTTCACCCATTTCTCATTCTTGCCCAATACATGGCATACTGTGTATTCTTTAAATTTTTATACTCCACCCCATCATAACAAATAAACGCAGACCAAGAAATCTTGTTCTGCGTTTGCCCTAATTAAGCATGTATTTGCGTTTCTTCATTTTTAAAAAAGCTCTTCATCGCGTGAAAAACATCAGATTTTTGTTTTAAAATATAATGGCGAAACTTTTCGTTGCTTATATTTTTGTAGGCTGTCATAAGAGTTGAGTGGCGATTGTATTGGTTGACCTCTCCATAACCGAACATATTAGATACCTTCATGAGTTCTTCGACGAGTTTTACACAGCGGGCGTTATCAGAGGTAAGATTGTCACCGTCTGAGAAATGAAATGGGTAGATATTGAATCTATCAGGGGCGTATTTTGTGTCAACGAGCTCTAAAGCTTTGCGATAGACGGATGAGCAAATCGTACCACCGCTTTCTCCTTTTGAAAAGAAATCTTCTTCTGAAACGACCTTGGCTTCTGTATGGTGAGCAATAAATTCTATTTCAACAGATTCATATTTCGTCCGGAGAAAGCGATTCATCCAGAAGAAGAAGCTACGAGCCATATACTTTTCCCAGAGTCCCATACTTCCTGACGTATCCATCATCGCTAAAACGACTGCTTTAGAGTCCGGCTTTTCGATTTCATTCCAGGTTTTAAATTTATAGTCTTCTTTATAAATCGGATGAAAACCTGGATCACCACTTAAGGCATTTCGTTTAAATGCAGAGATCATCGTTTTTTTCTTATCGATATTTCCCATCAAACCCGTTTTTCTAATATCATTAAATTCAATATCCTCTACTGTGTTATCATCCCTTTCTTTGCGCTGTAAATTTGGAAGTTCTAGCTGACTAAACAATGCCTCTTCAATTTCAAGCATGGTTACTTCCGCCTCATAATAATCCTCTCCTGCCGAGTCCCCTGCTCCCTGACCTTTACCTGGTCCTTTTTCCGATGATCCATCTCTTGCCACTACATCTCCAACTCGACTTTCTCCATCACCTTGACCTACATGCTTATTTTTATCATAGTTATAACGGATCTTATATTCATCCAATGAACGAATGGGGATTTTCACGACGTCTTTTCCATTAGACATGATAATACTTTCCTCAGAAATTAAATCCGGAAGATTATTCTTGATCGCTTCTTGCACCTTTTCCTGATGTCTTTGTTGATCATCAAAACCTTTTCGGTGGAGGGACCAATCCTCCTGTGAAATTGCAAACTGATGATTATTCTCTTTCGTCATACACTTTCCCCCCTTAATAGCAAAGCATAATGCGCCTGCTTATCGGCGACAAGAACAATATGAGCAGGTATAAAGATCACTTTATGATTTTCTTGACAGATTAACTTGTGATCTCTGGCCGTTGACACACAGGCGACTTTATGAAACTTTGTCTATTTCTGCCACACTCTTTTTGCAAATATCGAAGTCCGTACAATCATCGCAATCATGATCGTGTATCGTGCTATACACCAATATTCTATGAATTAGTCTTCTTATTTCTAATAAATTCTCGAACCATCCTTTATCTCCTTGCATATGATACGGTAGTGCGGAAATCTTTATAACCCTAATACTATAAAGTGAAACTCCATAGACTTTGCAAATTATTTTCGTAAAAGATTGTATTACTCTATCCTATGCAAGGACACGCAATAATTTACAAAAAAATTTTTAAAATAGGTAAATACCTTTAAACTGTACAAGCTTCTAAATATAAAGTTCATTTAACATAATTGAATAGTATGACTTGTCCGAAGCAAAAAGGGATCTGACCTCTCAAACTGAAGTCAGACCCCTTCTATAAATTATCGATTCAATAGACTGCCAACATACTGGAGCAATTCATTTGCAGATGTAGAATTGTAGCCATGCTCTTCGATTAGCCTTGCCACTACTTCATTCACTTTCTTCAATTGGCTCTCATCTGGTGTTTTCGAAGATGTTGTAATTTTGACAACATCTTTTAAATCAGCAAATAGTTTCTTTTGAATGGCTTCACGCAGACGGTCATGTGAATTATAGTCAAACCGTTTTCCTTTTCTAGCGTAAGCCGAAATTCGAATTAAAATTTCTTCACGGAACGCCTTCTTCGCATTTTCTGAAATTCCAATTTGTTCTTCAATCGAACGCATCAACTTTTCATCTGGAGAAATCTCTTCACCAGTTAATGGATCGCGCAGTCTCGATTTATTGCAGTATGCTTCGACATTATCGAGATAATTATCCATTAATGTTTTCGCCGATTCTTCATATGAATACACGAATGCTTTTTGAACTTCATTTTTCGCAATCGCGTCATATTCCTTGCGGGCAAGTGAAATAAAATTTAAATATCTTTCACGTAGCTCAGCTGTAATCGAAGGATGTTGGTCAAGCCCCTCTTTCAAAGAACGAAGTACATCAAGTGCATTGATCGATGGGTTTTCTTTGCGAATAATCGTCGAAGAAATGCGGTTGATCACATATCGTGGGTCAATTCCGCTCATCCCTTCATCCTGATGCTCTTTTTTCAGCTCATTAATATCCGCTGAATTGAAGCCTTCCACGTTTTCACCATCATAGAGACGCATTTTCTTAATTAAATCGATATCTCCTTTTTTCGGATCCTTCATCCTGGTCAGAATACTGAACATCGCTGCTACTTTTAATGTATGTGGCGCGATATGAACATTATGGACATCGCTTTCGTTAATCATCTTTTCATAAATCTTTTCTTCTTCTGTTACTTTTAAATTGTATGGAATTGGCATAACGATGATTCGTGAATGCAGGGCTTCATTTTTCTTATTTGAAATGAATGATTTGTACTCGGTTTCATTTGTATGGGCTACAATGAGTTCATCAGCAGAAATCAGTGCAAATCTACCTGCTTTAAAATTCCCTTCCTGTGTAAGCGAAAGTAAATGCCAGAGAAATTTCTCATCACACTTCAGCATTTCTTGAAATTCCATCATCCCTCGGTTTGCTTTATTTAACTCACCATCAAATCGGTATGCACGTGGATCAGACTCCGATCCAAACTCAGCAATCGTCGAGAAATCAATGCTTCCTGTTAAGTCAGCAATATCTTGAGATTTCGGGTCAGATGGACTGAATGTTCCAATGCCTACCCGTTTATCTTCGGAAAGGAATACCCGCTCAACGATCACATCTTCAATTCTATTTCCATACTCCTGCTCAAGCCTCATTAAATTCAGTGGAGACAAATTCCCTTCAATGCGAATACCATATTCATCAAAGAAGTCTTGGCGTAAATTTTGTGGAATTAAATGAAGTGGATCTTCATGCATTGGACAGCCTTTTATTGCATAAATAGCACCTGTATCTTTAAGTGAATACGATTCTAATCCTCGCTTCAGTGCTGAAACGAGCGTCGATTTCCCCCCCGATACCGGTCCCATCAGGAGTAAAATCCTTTTTCTCACATCTAATCGTTTTGCAGCCGGATGGAAATACTCTTCTACAAGGCGTTCAAGCGACTCCTCTAATCCAAATAATTGACCACTAAAAAAATTATACTTCCGTGTTCCATTAACTTCTTCTATACCAGCATCTCTGATCATGTTATATACACGTGAATGTGCAGATTGCGCAACCCATGATTGTTCTTTGACAATCTCCAAATATTCCGCGAAGGTGCCTTCCCATTTCAACTTGTGCTCTTCTTCTCTAAATCTCGCAATCTTTCCTAAAATGTCCATCTTTAGCAACCTCCCCTTGTTACCTATCAGAGATGAATACTTTAATCTATGCACCGAATCTGACAAACATGTACAAAAGTTCAGACGAAATGAAAAAGCAATTCGGAAACGCCCCATGTACTATTCAAAAAATTCCCTCCATTAACGTTCACAACGTTGAAAAATTGGGGTATACTACCTTTATACGCAATATTGGAAGAATTCGGTTTAGAGGGGGGTACATAATGGGAACGGTAATTGTTCTTGCGGTCATGGTGACATTTTTAGTCGCAATTTTCACAGCTGGATACAATGACAAACCATTTGTGAAAAAGTAAGAGAAAACACGTGGCAAAGTTTAAATGGGGTAGAATTAATAAGTGTTTTACTTAAAATGTAGCGATCATTCTAAAAAAGGATGTCTCATATGGGACATCCTTTTTTAGAATGATCGCTACGGCTTTGTCTTCGATTTCTATGTCAACTATTTCATCTTCATCGCCTCATTCTGAACACAGAAAATAGAACGATTCATAAATGTGTATGGCTCTACTCAAAACACTATTTAAAAAAAGGTTTCGTTACATTTGTACGGGTAGCTCATATTTATCCCGCTTACAAAAAATAATAACCCCCTGATGAAAGTTTTACTTTATCGTTTGTTCAAGCCTTGACGTTCTATAAAATCCTTCATATACATTCTGCTTTTTTTCGTAATCATCCCGACCATTTGTCTTGTCCATGTATCTTTCCGAACGGCATTCGTCCGTTTTCGGTAATACCCGGAAATCGTATCATTATAATTCTCCAATTGAGCAATAAATTCCTCTTTATCAGGCTGATACTCATTTTCATGATACACATTTTCAATGGGTAGACGTGGCTTTTTTTCACTTTTCCCCATTGGATACCCGACAGCCATACCGAATAATGGGATGACTTTGGATGGAATATTGAGAAGCTTTATTACTTCAGGTAAATGATTGCGAATGCCGCCAATATAGCAAATACCAAGTTCCATCGATTCCGCAGCTAAAGCAGCATTTTGGGCGGCAAGTGCAGCATCAATGGTCGCAACCATGAATTTTTCCGTACTTTCTAACGGCACAGATAAATCCATTTCTTCCATTTCCGCTACAATCTCAAGGCGATGCAAATCTGCACAAAATATAAATAGGTGTCCATTATGTTCCACATAAGACTGCGGACCGGAAAGTTCTGCCAACGCCGCTTTTTTCACAGGATCCGTAATCCCGATAATCGAATACGCTTGTACAAAGCTTGAAGTAGAAGCTGCTTTGGCAGATTGGACAATTGCTTCAATCTGTTCGGACGTTAATAGCTTGTCTTGAAATGATCGAATGGAACGATGATCCATTATCTTTGCAATAATTTCATTCATACCCTATTCACCCTCATGTAAGTTCATTTGGTAAAGCTTTATTCACCCAAATCGATGATAAAATAATTTTTATTTGAAGCATGTGAAACCACCGTTTCATCGGCAAGAGAAAAATGAGCCAATAATCAACAGCTTCATCTAACAGAGCTTAGTAAAAAAGGGCTCAGCTTTTAAACCGGCCCTTTTAAATGATGTTCAACAAGTCCGGTAAAAAAGCTTGCGAATTGCACCAAAGCTCTGTCTCTGATCCTCACGCATTACTACATACGCGAAAGGTTCTCGAGATGCGCTCGCACAACTTTCCCGCTCTTTTATCCTCCTTTTTGAACATGTACTTTTAAGTCAATCTTCTAGCTTCAAATCGAGCTCCCGGTAATTTTGCTGTCTTAACGCTTCATAAACGAGAATGGCAGCCGTGTTAGAAAGGTTCAATGAGCGAACATTTCCAGTCATCGGAATACGAAGACAGCGGTCTTTTTGCTGTTGGATTAAATCCTTAGGTAACCCGGTTGTCTCTCGGCCAAACAAGAAATAAATTTCACGCTCTTGATTGCTGTAATCAAAGCTAGTATGTGGTTTTTCTCCAAATTTGGACAGATAATAGAAATCGCCGCCCTCATTTTGTTCAAAAAACTCATCCAAAGAATCATAATATTGAATATCAACATGATGCCAATAATCTAGTCCGGCCCTTTTCAAAGCTTTATCGTCTGTGGAAAATCCAAGCGGACGAATTAAATGCAACTTCGTATCAGTTGCCGCGCAGGTTCTTGCGATATTTCCGGTATTCGCCGGAATTTCTGGTTGATATAAAACGACATGTATTGCCACGTTCTGTTCACCTCTAGTATAAACTTCAATCCATATTATATCACTAAATGTACCTTGTGCCTCATCATCAGCTTCCATCAAGGATTTTGTAAAACTTGTAAACAATATTAGGCGTATAGGCGCTTGAATCTTCATAAGTCCAATAACGATGTCGACTGTTTGTGGTATGTGCATTCACAAGCGGCATTCCGTATTCATCCTTAGCCGTCACCATCAACGAATGATTAAATCGGCCGTCTCCTTCAAAATCAATACAAATAATATCCCCCACATTCAATTGTTCAGCCGTACGAACTTGCTTTGTCCTAATTCCCTTTCCTCCTGCAAGTAGCTGCTGCAATGCATTTGCAACCGTCCAGCTAAAGCTCCAACTCTTTCCTGACATCCACCATCCCTTATTTCGATTCGGACTTCCCCACATCGGAATTCCTCCAGCATGAAGGCATTGTGAGATAAAACTTGAACAATCATCCGTAAACTTAGGATAAGCTGGATTGAAATCATTCCACCATCTTTCTGCATATTTTACGGCCTTCAAGCGATCGTACGTATAATCCATTCTTTCTGCAACGACATCGATTTCGCGTTCTTCCCGATTCTGACCATATATTCTTTCATTTTCATAATCACTGACCACTCTTCCATCTTGAAACGTAACTCTTCTATCTTCTGTTTCTTCTTCAATGAAGAAAGTGTCTCCCTGTTTAATAAAATATTGAAGATGGAGCTGATAATCTAATTCGGTTTCATTCTGCTTCTCATGCCTCGATAGCACTTGGCCAGTTGCCTTAACATGGACAATTTCTGCTTCCCGTTGTTTAAATAAGTTTTGTTTACGTAAGAGTTTTCCTTCTACCTCTTCACGCGACTTTCCAATATATTGTTCAATCCGCTTCTGCACAATCGCTTTTAGCTGAAGTTTCAAACGAATCCCTCCTCTTAAAGTGAAACTTCCATCAGTTGGGATCTTAACCCGAAAAACGTGGTTTATACAGATGAATGAATCAGGGATTTATCTACTATTTTACCTCTATAATTTCCCTGATGTTCTTACACATTTGAAATAGGAATAAACCCATATGATAAGATATATGTATAAAACTTCAGTAAAAACACAAAAAAAGGCTGACCCCCGCAATTCCTCACGAAAGGTCGAACCTCCATTACTCAGTTATCGTACTAAAACGAAGACCTTTATCAATTTCTGCTAGTACTTCTTCGTCCGTCTCTTTTTCACGTGCTTCTTTAAGCAAGGGTACCGTCTCATCCCCACCGATTTTACCAATTGCCCATGCAGCTGTCCCGCGTATGACAGGTCGTGGATCTTCTTTCATAACGGCTATCAAATCTGGCAGTGCAGTCTCATCTTTAAAATGAGCTAACGCTAAAATCGCATTTCGTTGAATCGGCTTTTTGCCTCGCCAAGATCCTGATGCGGAGCCGTATTTCTCCTTAAACTCGCGGTTTGAAATTGTAAGGAGCGGCTTCAATAACGGCTTAGCCAACTCTGGATCAGGCTCCATTTCTTCATGAAAGTGAAAATCCATGCCTTTATTTTTCGGACAAACAGTCTGACATGTATCACAACCATACAACCGATTGCCGATTTTTGTCCGGAATTCATCTGGTAAAAATCCTTTTGTTTGCGTCAAAAATGCAATACAACGCTTCGCATTCAGCTGTCCTCCTTGAACGAGTGCACCTGTCGGACATACGTCCACACATTTATTACATGTGCCACATTGATCCTCAATCGGTTGATCTGGTGCAAAAGGGATGTTTGTAATCATATCCCCTAAATAAACATACGAACCAAATTCAGGAGTGATAATTGCACAGTTCTTTCCACTCCAACCAATCCCAGCACGCTCTGCAACGGCTCTGTCAACTAGTTCACCAGTATCAACCATTGATTTCGCCATGGCTCCTGGTATTTTTTCCTTAATAAAATCCTCAAGTAGTTGTAGTTTCTTACGTAGAACAACATGATAATCCTGTCCCCATGAAGCTCGGCAAAAAATCCCACGACGTTCACCTTTCTTACTTTGCGGTGCATTCTTCATTTTCGAAGGATAAGCAAGCGCAATCGAAATAATCGATCTCGGTTCATTGAAAATCAACGTTGGATCCACTCTTTTATTGATATCTGGCTCTTCAAAGCCCGATTGGTAATTTAATTCCTGCTGGCGAATAAGTAAATTCTTCATTTCCTGAAACGTTGAAGCCGTTGTAAAACCAATCTTATCTATGCCAATTTCCTTACTATATTGAATCACTTCTTGCTTAAATGCATCTATATCCACATCATTCACTCCTATCAACTAACTAAAAGGAGCATACTCCTTCTTAAACCCTTCTCATCTATGATAAACTATATCCAACCATTTTTGGAGGTGAAAGGTTTGGAAGTTCAGATTGACTCCATACTTCGTGATAAAATTCCTAATTTTAAAGCGGGTATTATTTTTTATAACAATATTGTAGTAGGTGACTCGCCGCAAATGGTCAAAGGCAGGCTCCAGCTATTTCAGGAATCGATCTTCTTTGATCTTCAAGACAAAGAATTAAGTGATCTTTCTGGAATTACAGAATGGCGTCAAACATTCAAAGCAACTGGAACAAACCCATCACGCTACCGACCGTCTGTTGAAGCCCTGTATCGCCGAATAAGCAAACAAAATTACATACAGCCTATCCATTCCGCCATCGACTTAAACAATTTCTTTTCTCTACAATACGAGGTGCCAATTGGTATATATACCCTCGACCAAATAGAGGGAGATGTCACGCTAAAAATTGGCGCAGAAACCGATCAATACGATGGGTTAAATGGTCGCAGGAATTCCATGAAAGATATGATTACATCAGCCGACAAAAATGGACCTTTCGGCAGTCCTTTCGTTGATTCAGAGCGTACCAAGGTAACGGAAACAACAACTTCTGCCCTACAAATCATTTATCTAAAGCCCTCCACTTCACTAGATGAGGCAGATAAGCTGACACAATCATTAATGAAGATGTTTCTACAAGTTCATGGCGGTGAAGGGGTTTATACAATCGTTAAATAGACCCTCTTCCTTACAGTTAGAGTAATTTTGAAGACTCTAAACACCGTCCAAATCATCGGACGGTGTTTTTGTACTGAGGTATTTAAAAAAGCTGATGCTGCAATCCCATAACTAAATCATACAAAAGGCGCGATTACTCATAAAGAAAGTTTTTAGGATCAATAAACTCTCATGATTTTTATGGAATCAATAAGATTTTCCCTGTGCTTTTTCGGCTTTCCAGTAATTTATGTGCTTTTGCGCCATCCTTTAAAGCGAATGTAGTCGGTTCTTTCAGTACTAGTTTTCCATCGATAATCCAGTTAAATAATTGTCCTGAGCGTGTATTCCTTTCTTCATAAGAAGTTAGAACATTCCAAAGGTCTCCACCAGTTAGGGTTTTTGAAGTATCCATCAGCATACGTGGATCAACTGGAGCAGGATCGCCACCTGCCATGCCATAAAACACAATCGTACCACCGATTTTTGTTGCTTCAAAACTGTCTCCTAAAGTCGAACCCACGGACTCATAAACGACGTCCACTCCTCGACCATTTGTCACTTCTTTTACTTTTTCATACCATTTTTCATCATATAGGAATACATGATCCGCCCCAGCTAAATACGCTGCCTCCGCCTTTATTGTTGAAGAGGTTAATCCAATAACCTGCCCGCCAAGCAGTTTAGCGATCTGAACAAGTAGTTGTCCGACACCTCCTGCTGCCGCGTGAACAAGAACAGAGTTTCCTGCTTTGACTTCAAAACTATCCTTTGTTAAATAATGAGCCGTTAACCCTTGAAGTAAAACACTTGATGCCGTTTCAAAAGAAATAGCATCTGGTAACAAAATGGCTTTTTCAACAGGAACAGCAACCAATTCTGCATTGGCAAACGGCACATCCGCAAATGCAATTCGGTCACCAACTTTAATATCGGTAATCCCCACACCTACCTCTTCGACAATACCAGAACCTTCATAGCCTAAAATATAGGGTGGCAGACCTGCTAAATGATAATTCCCCTTCCTTCTGTAAACATCAGCGAAGTTCAATCCTATCGCCTTCATTCGCACCAATATTTCCCCTTTCTTAATGGATGGGTCTGATATCTCTTTATAGTGTAATACCTCTGGACCACCAAACGACTCAAAGATTAATGCTTTCATTTTACTACCCCGTTTCTGCTAATATGAACGGCTACATATGCATGTACCGTTTAGAATTGATGGAACTGACGAAATTTTAGAGCTTACAAATAAGAAGTTAAGTTACTATACACCATTCATTCTCATCCAATCGATCCAGTTTCTATTCCTTCGAAGGATTAAGATTTGAACAAACCATTACAAGTTACACATCAAACTATAAATCCTATTGAAAAGAACTAATATAATCCCAGTCTATAGTTGGTACTGACTATGGAGGACAACCATTAGACTTTTACCCTATATCTTTCTGTTATGACAAGACTTAAAATCATTAAAACAAAGATAAGAATAATGGATACAAAACCAATAATGAGAATCGTTTCATCCGTTAAATTTGAAAAACGGTAAAGGAGATCTGGGATGAATAATATTGCTGGTATCCAAATAGGAAACCATACTTTGCTCCAGATAGCGCAAGAAACAAAAATACAAGTGCAGATGACCACGACGATCCAGTTGATTGTCGTGCTCCCTTTGTAGAAAGGTTCGACAATAAGTCCACTTCCCACCAATAGAATGATAAAAAGTGCAGTCACACTTGAACTTGCAATAATTCCTACAAGGAAAAACTTTTTGTTTGAGAATTGCTTTTTCCCTGACTGTTGTAAAAAGAACACGTAAACAAGAAGTCCGATCACGGCGAAAATGGGAAACCCAATAACTTGAACCATATTTAGTTCAAATTCTCCTTTAATGGCAGGCCCCATTATTAAGTAAGCAATGACTCCTGTAAAATAGAACGGCAGATTTTTTATAAGACTTTTATAATCAGTTTTCATTTCTCTTTTTAATGAAACCATATATTGTTCTGGGGTACCATCAATGATTTCATCGATACTTCTTCCGTTTTTTTGTGTTTCAATGAGATGACCCCTTAATTCCTCTATCAATTCTTTTATCTCACTTTCATTTTTTCCTGAAGTCATAAGATAAAGTCTTAGATTATCAATAAAGGTTTCACTTTTAGCTGATAACATATTTCTTGCCTCCATTCCTTACTCACCTTCCTTTTAATAATTCATTCACTGGATCAGATATTTGTTTCCACTCCTCAATAATGGTGGATAAAGCTTCTTGTCCAGCAGAAGTTAAAAAATAATATTTTCGATTAGGTCCAAAATCAGATGGTCTCATCTCTCCTCTAATTAATCCATTCTTTTGAAGTCTTAGTAAAACAGGATAAATCGTCCCTTCACTTACATCCTTTAACCCAATATTTTGCAGTTTTTGTGAAAGTTCATACCCATAAGCAGTCTCTTTCTCGATCACTGCCAATACACATCCATCTAAAATCCCTTTTAATAATTGACTTCTTATCGACATATACACCATCCTTCAATATCTATTTGGTTAAACAAGATAGTGATCAGAAAAAAACTACGCCAATTACGTTTAATTGTTTGGAAAATCACTAATTGATTAAGCAAGATAGCTTGCTAAAAAAGTAACTACTTGATTATGCAAAGTAGTTGTTTAAAATTTACACTTTTTTTATATTCTTGTCAATGGATGTACGTCATGCTTTTGCACACGATATAAATTAGCAAGGTTGTATTATCTATTTGGAAAAGGTCAAATAACTTCCACTCAAAAAGGACCTAACCTCATAATGCGATCAAATCCTTGGTAAACATAAAAAAACGCAATGCCTCGTTCTCTATGTAACGAAACACTGCGTTAGTAGCTATGTATGGAGCGGGTGAAGAGAATCGAACTCTCATCATCAGCTTGGAAGGCTGAGGTTTTACCACTAAACTACACCCGCATGTAATTTGTCGAAATTTGCGTTTCCTTATCGATAAAATTAATTATATATTTCTTTCATGATTTTTGCAACTCTTTTTTCAAAAAATTCTACGGGGCTTTCGTGAAATTGAAAAAGTCCCCCATAGGAGAACTTTTTCATGCAATTGATTCTTTTATTTCAAAGACTGCAAAATGGGATACAACTCTTCTAAATGTGTAATCTCATAAGTTGGAATAACCTCATTTCGTTCTTTCTCATGACGATTAATCCAAACGGACTGAATGCCTAAGCGGGATGCTCCGAGGATGTCTGTCATTAAATTATCGCCAACCATTAAGACTTCATCCTTACTCACATCCATCCGTTCTAATGCATGTTCGAAAATGGATACGTCAGGCTTCCCTTTTCCGAATCCTCCCGAAATAACAATATGGTCAAAATATGGAGCAAGCTCAGGTGTAATAGCTAGTTTCGTATTTTGTAATTCTGGTGAACCATTTGTCAGCAATAATAAACGATATTTATCATGTAGCTCATCCAATACCTGGAACGTTTCGTCATAAAGAAAAGGCCGCTTTTTCCGCTCTTTGGGGAAGCGTTCCGCTAATTCAGCACCAAATTCTTCATCATTGATCCCAAGCGACTTTAAGCCCCTAGTCCAAGAATCTCGGCGGTAAGCAGGTGCAAACTCCTTCATCTTACCAAATTCGATCCCCTCATCACCGAAATCTCCCCACAATCCTTCAAACGGGTTAATGCCAATCATTTGTGTAAAAGAATAGGTCTCATACGATGCGTAAAGCTTCCTCGCTTCTTCTCGCACTGCTTCCTCTAATTGCAAAGCATCTACTTCATACTTCTCTACAGCAAACTCGCAAGTAGCTTTAAACGCTTCACTTATACTTTTTTGGTCCCATAAAAGGGTATCATCCAAATCAAAAAAGATCGCTTTAATCAACTTCAACAGCTCCTAGTTCAAATTATGTATAACTCTATCATATACACCTTTGGCTAGGATGAAAAGAGAAAAAAGAGTCCTAATATGAATGACTAGTTTCATTCTTTTTTACGAAATTTATGTATGAGGCAAGTTTTTCTTAAACAATATTATCAGTTTGTATTGGGTATTCAAAAACTTATCGGAAAGTTCGGTAATATTTTCTAACAAAAATCCAAAAGAGAAAAAAGCCTTCGCTTCTCCCTCTTTTGCTATCATGAAGCTAAAACTCCAGATTAATTATTTACCGAAAGAGTTTCACTCACCACAAAATCCGCTTCCGTTTTCGCTTTTACTTCATCAAGGGTAACCCCTTTTTGTAGCTCCACCAATTCCATTCCTGATTCCGAGAAATGGAACACCGCTAAGTCCGTGATCAAGCAATGAACGACGCCTTGACCGGTTAGTGGCAATGTACAAGCCTTCTTAACTTTAGATTCTCCATGCTTATTCACATGGTCCATAATCACGACTATTCGTTTAGCACCCTGCACTAAGTCCATTGCGCCACCCATTCCTTTTACCATTTTCCCTGGGATCATCCAGTTTGCCAAGTCGCCATTCTCGGCAACTTCCATCCCGCCAAGAATAGCAAGATCAATATGACCACCGCGAATCATCGAAAACGATTCTGCGCTGTCGAAATAGGAAGCACCTGCTTTTGCTGTGACCGTTTCTTTTCCGGCATTAATTAAATCTGGGTCTACTTCGATATCTTTCGGATAAGCACCAATTCCCAGTAAGCCATTTTCTGATTGCAACATGACATCGACATCTTCCGGAATCATATTAGCGATTAAGGTTGGCATCCCGATTCCTAAATTCACACACATTCCATCTCGTAATTCTTTAACTGCACGTTCTAGAATACGTTTTCTTCCAGTCATAACAACCCCTCCCCTTTATGCATTAGCTGTTGTAAGCCTTTCAATTCGTTTCTCATAATTATCACCAACGAAAACTTTTTGAACGTACACGCCAGACGTATGAACTTCATCCGGATTCAGTTCACCGATTCCAACTATTTCTTCAACCTCTGCGATTGTCACTTTCCCAGCTGTGGCGACTACGGGATTAAAGTTTCTAGCCGTTTTCCGATAAACAAGATTGCCAAATGGATCTGCTTTCCACGCCTTCACAAACGCGAAATCGCCAACAATTCCTTTTTCCATAATATATGTTTTGCCATCAAACTCTTTATGCTCTTTCCCTTTAGCGACCTCTGTCCCTACCCCAGTAGCTGTATAAAAAGCGGGAATTCCTGCTCCTCCTGCTCGTAGGCGTTCAGCAAGTGTACCTTGAGGAACAAGTTCTACCTCAAGTTCGCCGCTTAAAAATTGTTGTTCAAACAATTTATTTTCGCCTACATAAGAAGCGACCATTTTTTTTATTTGTTTATTTTCCAAAAGCAAACCTAGTCCCCAGTCGTCGACACCACAATTATTGCTGACTATTGTTAAATCTTTTACTCCCTTATCTCGTAAACTCGTAATTAATTTTTCTGGAATTCCACATAAGCCAAAGCCACCAACAACGATTGTCGCGCCATCCTCAATTTGTTGAATGACTTCGTCTAATGATGATAGAACTTTCCCCATTTTCCCATCCCCATTCTTTCGTATTCTTTAGCTAAATAATGATACTAAAAATGCAAGAATAAATGCGGCCGCTGTTTTCAAAATCGTAATGACAAAAATATCTTTATAAGATTGACGATGTGTTAGCCCTGTGATGGCAAGTAGTGTGATAACTGCGCCATTATGTGGAAGTGTATCCATTCCACTGGAAGCCATGGAAGCAATCCTGTGTAGCATCTCAGGCGAAATGCCAAGATTTTGTGCCAATTGCAAATAGTGACTTCCCATTACTTCCAAAGCGATGGACAATCCGCCAGAAGCAGAACCGGTAATACTTGCAAGAACGTTTACAGCAATCGCTTCAGAGACGAGTGGGTTGCTACTAGCTACTAGCATTGAAAACTGAGTCTTGAATTACTTTAAAACCAGGTAATGTTTGGACTACATTCCCAAACCCAACTTCAGATGCTGTGTTAAAAATAGCTAGCAATGAACCCATTGCAGCAGCTGTTAATCCGCTTGCCAGCTTTACTTTAATCCGTTTAACATTTAAAAGCATCGCTGCCAGTCCCCAAATTGTTAAAGCAACAATCAATGACCAAGAAGAAGTAACTGTACTAACATTAGCTATATTAAATGTGTCTGCTAATACGGTTTGATCGTACCAGTTCTTAACGGAAATTCCGCTACGGCTAAACAAATAATTGCATAAGGTTACAAGTACGAGTGGTACAATCGCCAGCCAAAAATTAGGAAGTGAAGCCCTTTCCGTACTTTCTGGTTCATTAATATGACCGGTTCCATACCCTTCCCCTTCGATTCAAATTAAAACCCATCCCTCAAAAAAACTTCAGCCTTTCAAGATAACTATGATTCTCTAGAATAACCTATTCCCATTAAAACGCAGGTGGGGTAACTGAAAATAATACAATTGCCTTTTGACTAAAATTATTTTCCCATTTATGTTTCAAATTTGCTGGTATTTTCACGCTATCACCAGCTTCTAATAGATATTCTTCTTCACCCAAATACACCTTAATTTTTCCTTCCAAAATAAATGCTACTTCTTCTCCTTTATGTTCTAGAAGATTTTCGGATGAAGAAGTATTCGAAGGTACATTCATAATCGCTGTTGTTAAATTCCCCGTAAAATTCGGCGATAATAACTCATAAGACAAATTATCGATGATCATTTTCTTACGTTTACTGGACCTAACGATTAAATCCTCCGTAATTGTTTCTTCAAGTAAAAAACTAAAAGTTGGAACATTTAGGGTTTTAGCTAAGACCTTTAAGGTTTGAATAGAAGGATTTGCCAATCCACGTTCAATTTGGCTTAGCATTGAAGGTGTAATATCAGCTAATTTTGCTAACTCTCTACTACTCAATCCTTTAGCTTTTCTATATTTTTCAACTTTCTTACCAATATCTATATTTTCCATAATCGATACTCCTTCATAATATGTTAAATTTAATTTAAATAAAGTTAATATTAATTAACATATAGTTAAGTGTGTGTTAAACTGTATTTAAGTTTATTTAATTATAATTCATAAAATAACTTGCTACAAGATAATTAGGAGGATCATACAAATGAAAGAGATTGAAATCCAGGAATTACAAACATGGAAAGACCAATATCCTTTACTAAATAAGCTCATTTCGATGGATGAAGTATTTTGGCTCAATCCAAACGTCGAAAAATTTCAATCGGGAATTAAAAAATCCCCCCTTACTCAAGAAGATGTAAGAGATGCAGAAGAAAGGTTGAAACGTTTTGCCCCATATATCGCCAAGGTTTTCCCTGAAACAAAAGAATCGAATGGTATCATAGAATCTCCTTTAGTAAGAATTCCTTCGATGAAACAATCCTTAGAACGGGAGTATCAACAGCCTATATTAGGCGAATTATTACTAAAATGTGATAGTCACCTTCCTATATCAGGATCTATTAAAGCAAGAGGCGGGATTTATGAAATTCTCAAACATGCAGAAGAATTAGCTTTTCAACATCAATTATTAACGATTCATGATGATTATTCGATCTTAGATAGTGATAGGTTTCGAACTTTCTTCTCACAATATTCAATCGCAGTAGGCTCGACTGGAAATTTAGGACTTAGTATTGGCATCATCAGTGCAAAGTTAGGTTTTAATGTTTCTGTTCATATGTCAGCTGATGCAAAACAGTGGAAAAAAGACTTGCTTAGAAGCAAAAATGTCAAAGTTATTGAATATGAAGCTGATTATAGTAAAGCTGTAGAGGAAGGTCGAATCCAAGCAGATAGTGATCCAACATGTTATTTTGTGGATGATGAAAATTCTCACGACCTATTTTTAGGATATGCAGTAGCTGCATCTCGATTGAAGAAACAATTAGAAGAGCTAGAGATAACAATTGATGAAAATCATCCTTTGTTTGTTTACCTTCCATGTGGAGTAGGTGGCGGCCCTGGTGGCGTAGCTTTTGGATTGAAATTATTGTATCAAGACCATGTTCACTGCTTCTTTGCAGAACCTACCCACTCACCATGCATGTTACTCGGTTTAATGACTGGACTTCATGATAAAGTTTCTGTACAAGATCTTGGTATCGATAATGTAACAGACGCGGATGGACTTGCTGTAGGAAAGCCATCTGGGTTTGTCGGTAAAACTATTGAGCCTTTTTTAAGTGGTAATTATACGGTTAGTGATGAACAGTTGTATAAGTTGCTAAAAGAATTAGTCGATACAGAGGGGCTTCATTTAGAACCTTCTGCACTAGCAGGCATGATAGGACCAAGTAAATTATGTACAGAGGGCATCGATTATTTACAGAAGCATAGTTTAACAGAAAAGATGAGTAAGGGTACACATATTATTTGGGGGACTGGTGGTAGCATGGTTCCTGAAGAAATGAAGAATCAATATTATCAAAAAGGGTTAAAGTTAGCGTTAGATAAACAGAAGTAATTTAACACGGGGTAATTTAACCCTGTGTTAAATTACCTTTCTTATTAAACTAACCTCCAATAGAATAAGTCCCCACACACAAACTCTTCTAAATTTTAATTTAGATATTAAAATTTCTTTGAGGGTATTGTTCCACAATCTGGTCCGTTTGCGTAATAAGAAAAAATCCTACATTATCAAAGGTTTCCTGTATTAAGACACTATTTTTGCTATTTATGAAGAATCGAAAAAGAGTTCCCACAAAATGTGAGAACTCTTTTTCTAGTGTATTTTCTTTAACTCGACCATTTGATACCGGTGGCCGGGGTCGAACCGGCACTCCTTACGGAACACGATTTTGAGTCGTGCGCGTCTGCCTATTCCGCCACACCGGCAAAAACTTTATGGAGGCGGCAACCGGAATTGAACCGGTGATAAAGGTTTTGCAGACCTCTGCCTTACCGCTTGGCTATGCCGCCATCTTTTGGAGCGGAAGACGGGATTCGAACCCGCGACCCCAACCTTGGCAAGGTTGTATTCTACCACTGAACTACTTCCGCATATGGCTGGGCTAGAAGGATTCGAACCTTCGCATGACGGAATCAAAATCCGTTGCCTTACCGCTTGGCTATAGCCCATTGTTACATATATATTCAATAATCAATTCATTATGTTTAAAAATGGGGCGACTGATGGGAATCGAACCCACGAATGCCTGAACCACAATCAGGTGCGTTAACCACTTCGCCACAACCGCCATGATGTAGATGAATTTTTAAGTTGGCAGGGGTAGTAGGAATTGAACCCACACCGAAGGTTTTGGAGACCTTTGTTCTACCTTTAAACTATACCCCTATAATTAATGGTGGAGGGGGGCAGATTCGAACTGCCGAACCCGAAGGAGCGGATTTACAGTCCGCCGCGTTTAGCCACTTCGCTACCCCTCCATATTAAGTTACTGATGGCTCAGGACGGAATCGAACCGCCGACACAAGGATTTTCAGTCCTTTGCTCTACCGACTGAGCTACTGAGCCGGTTAATTTATATTAACAACAAGCTTGTTTAACTACTAAATAAAATGGCGGTCCGGACGGGACTCGAACCCGCGACCTCCTGCGTGACAGGCAGGCATTCTAACCAACTGAACTACCGGACCAGATTGCGGGGACAGGATTTGAACCTGCGACCTTCGGGTTATGAGCCCGACGAGCTACCGAACTGCTCCACCCCGCGATAATAGAAATGATGAAAATAATGGTGGAGGATGACGGGATCGAACCGCCGACCCTCTGCTTGTAAGGCAGATGCTCTCCCAGCTGAGCTAATCCTCCGTTATTTATATGGTGACCCCTACGGGATTCGAACCCGTGTTACCGCCGTGAAAGGGCGGTGTCTTAACCGCTTGACCAAGGGGCCACATTATTTAGAATGGCGGAGAGCAAGGGATTTGAACCCTTGAGACAGGGTTACCCGTCTACACGATTTCCAATCGTGCTCCTTCGGCCACTCGGACAGCTCTCCATATGGCTCCGCAGGTAGGACTCGAACCTACGACCGTTCGGTTAACAGCCGAATGCTCTACCACTGAGCTACTGCGGAATAATATAATGTGGTTTTAAAAAACTGCCTGGCAACGTCCTACTCTCACAGGGGGAAACCCCCAACTACCATCGGCGCAAAAGAACTTAACTTCCGTGTTCGGAATGGGAACGGGTGTGACCTCTTTGCCATCATTACCAGACATTTTTTCTGAAAGACATTTATTATTATATCATACTTTTAAATAAAGTCAATAATATTTTTTCATTCCTTCAAAACTAGATAATAAGAAGGGTTTTTGCTTTTTTCAAGAACAATAAGGTTAAGTCCTCGATCGATTAGTATCAGTCAGCTCCACATGTCGCCACGCTTCCACCTCTGACCTATCAACCTGATCATCTTTCAGGGATCTTACTAGCTTACGCTATGGGAAATCTCATCTTGAGGGGGGCTTCATGCTTAGATGCTTTCAGCATTTATCCCGTCCGCACGTAGCTACCCAGCGATGCTCTTGGCAGAACAACTGGTACACCAGCGGTGCGTCCATCCCGGTCCTCTCGTACTAAGGACAGCTCCTCTCAAATTTCCTGCGCCCACGACGGATAGGGACCGAACTGTCTCACGACGTTCTGAACCCAGCTCGCGTACCGCTTTAATGGGCGAACAGCCCAACCCTTGGGACCGACTACAGCCCCAGGATGCGATGAGCCGACATCGAGGTGCCAAACCTCCCCGTCGATGTGGACTCTTGGGGGAGATAAGCCTGTTATCCCCGGGGTAGCTTTTATCCGTTGAGCGATGGCCCTTCCATGCGGAACCACCGGATCACTAAGCCCGACTTTCGTCCCTGCTCGACTTGTAGGTCTCGCAGTCAAGCTCCCTTGTGCCTTTACACTCTACGAATGATTTCCAACCATTCTGAGGGAACCTTTGGGCGCCTCCGTTACATTTTAGGAGGCGACCGCCCCAGTCAAACTGCCCGCCTGACACTGTCTCCCGCCCCGATAAGGGGCGCGGGTTAGAATTTCAATACAGCCAGGGTAGTATCCCACCGACGCCTCGACCGAAGCTAGCGCTCCGGCTTCACAGGCTCCTACCTATCCTGTACAAGCTGTACCAAAATTCAATATCAGGCTGCAGTAAAGCTCCACGGGGTCTTTCCGTCCTGTCGCGGGTAACCTGCATCTTCACAGGTACTATAATTTCACCGAGTCTCTCGTTGAGACAGTGCCCAGATCGTTACGCCTTTCGTGCGGGTCGGAACTTACCCGACAAGGAATTTCGCTACCTTAGGACCGTTATAGTTACGGCCGCCGTTTACTGGGGCTTCAATTCAAAGCTTCGCCTTGCGGCTAACCTCTCCTCTTAACCTTCCAGCACCGGGCAGGCGTCAGCCCCTATACTTCGCCTTGCGGCTTCGCAGAGACCTGTGTTTTTGCTAAACAGTCGCCTGGGCCTATTCACTGCGGCTTTTCCGGGCTATTCACCCTAAAAAGCACCCCTTCTCCCGAAGTTACGGGGTCATTTTGCCGAGTTCCTTAACGAGAGTTCTCTCGCACACCTTAGGATTCTCTCCTCGCCTACCTGTGTCGGTTTGCGGTACGGGCACCCTACATCTCACTAGAGGCTTTTCTTGGCAGCGTGGAATCAGGAACTTCGGTACTATATTTCCCTCGCCATCACAGCTCCGCCTTGATGGAAACGGGATTTTCCTCGTTTCCGGCCTAACTGCTTGGACGCGCATATCCAACAGCGCGCTTACCCTATCCTTCTGCGTCCCCCCATCGCTCAAACGATGTATAGGTGGTACAGGAATATCAACCTGTTGTCCATCGCCTACGCTTTTCAGCCTCGGCTTAGGTCCCGACTAACCCTGAGCGGACGAGCCTTCCTCAGGAAACCTTAGGCATTCGGTGGAAGGGATTCTCACCCTTCTTTCGCTACTCATACCGGCATTCTCACTTCTAAGCGCTCCACCAGTCCTTCCGGTCTAGCTTCAACGCCCTTAGAACGCTCTCCTACCACGGATACCATACGGTATCCATCCACAGCTTCGGTGTTACGTTTAGCCCCGGTACATTTTCGGCGCAGAGTCACTCGACCAGTGAGCTATTACGCACTCTTTAAATGATGGCTGCTTCTGAGCCAACATCCTGGTTGTCTAAGCAACTCCACATCCTTTTCCACTTAACGTAAACTTGGGGACCTTAGCTGGTGGTCTGGGCTGTTTCCCTCTTGACTACGGATCTTATCACTCGCAGTCTGACTCCCGAGAATAAGTATTTGGCATTCGGAGTTTGACTGAATTCGGTAACCCGTTGGGGGCCCCTAGTCCAATCAGTGCTCTACCTCCAATACTCTCATCTCGAGGCTAGCCCTAAAGCTATTTCGGAGAGAACCAGCTATCTCCAGGTTCGATTGGAATTTCTCCGCTACCCACACCTCATCCCCGCACTTTTCAACGTACGTGGGTTCGGGCCTCCATTCAGTGTTACCTGAACTTCACCCTGGACATGGGTAGATCACCTGGTTTCGGGTCTACGACCTCATACTCATGCGCCCTATTCAGACTCGCTTTCGCTGCGGCTCCGTCTTATCAACTTAACCTTGCATGAAATCGTAACTCGCCGGTTCATTCTACAAAAGGCACGCTATCACCCATTAACGGGCTCTAACTACTTGTAGGCACACGGTTTCAGGATCTATTTCACTCCCCTTCCGGGGTGCTTTTCACCTTTCCCTCACGGTACTGGTTCACTATCGGTCACTAGGTAGTATTTAGCCTTGGGAGATGGTCCTCCCTGCTTCCGACGGGATTTCTCGTGTCCCGCCGTACTCAGGATCCACTCAGGAGGGAACGAAGTTTCAGCTACAGGGTT
>NZ_JBIWFD010000001.1:1524046-1897415 GCF_044762875.1 Peribacillus sp. NPDC096379 | reverse complement strand
AAGAAAAAGAAGAGGAACCTTAAAATTCCCTTAGAAAAGTAAAAGAATATCAAGTTTGCGTTTTTTGATTTTGATCTAGTAGGTGAAACTAATAAAAACCCCCACTCCATTAATGGAGTGGGGGTTCAGCTTTTCGTTCATTATGCAAAGCATATGGGAGTCCATACTGTAATGAATGTACGAAAATAACTAAAATCATACATTCAGCTTGTAGTAAGTACAAGATAGGTAGTCCCATAAAATCATTTCTAATTTCGTTCTAGCTGTGGCTTTGAAATAAAGTTGAACTGTTTATAAAAAAGTCGCACCGTTTTGAAAAAAGCTGAACCGGAATTTCCTATCTCTATAAAGAAGGAATTTCGGTTTTTCTTGTGGATTAAGAACCTGTTAAGTGATAATAAAGTTATTCCATTAAAGGGCGCTTTAATTGACGATGGATCACAGAAATGATCAATCTTTTTTATAAAAGAATGATTCACCGGGATCTATTAAGAGCGTGTTTTGATTAATCTTTTTTCAAAACACGCTCTTTTCTTTTGTTCATTTATTAAAGTAATTAGTATCAATTTGATTGAACTTTATTCCAAACCTACAGATGTCGCCAATGTTTCCAATCACTCCTACACATTCTGCAGCTACTTGGCTACTTGATGAAAGGACACCAAAAGTTACACCACCGATTTCGTTAAAAAGGAGTACGAATATATGAACTCAGATAACGTTCTAGATGTACGTCATCTAAATCTAATCATATACCCTCATGTAATAATAAATCGCTGATAATTGAAACGTGATTCATCAATAATGATTCAATATCCCAATTTCTTTGTTTTGCTGTATCTAAATCGTAAAGTAGCTCACTAATAGCTGTAAACAACAGTCCATATGCTAATGTTGTTTTTATTTGAAATTCTTTTTTTAGTTCTCTTTTATAATTTTGAGAGGTCAAAATCCAATTTGCAACCTGTGGAATGGATGCACCAATTAATCCAGCTACAGCTCTAATTATTGCTGCGCTAACTGCAATGATCATTAACTTTTCTTTCCTTTATTTAATTACCCATATCCTTTTTGTTAATACCTCTAAAAGTTCAGAAACAACCCTGTTATCTATTATTATACAATATTACAACTTCGGAATATCAATAGCTGCTTCAGGTCTTTATAATGGGGCATGAACCTTAAACCATAACCTTACTTAAATTAGGATTATAGGAATGTCATTATCTTTTCTATTGAATTATAGCAGGAAGGGAATAGTACAAATAGTTGAAATAAACCTTTTTATACAACATAATATATATGAGCATATATTCATATATAGGAGGGGTGTTGGCAATGGGTCATAACCACGGACATTCCCATGGTCATAGTCATGGGTCGGGTAATAAAAAAGCATTATTTATGTCATTTCTTATCATTACTAGTTTTATGGTTGTGGAAGTAATCGGTGGAATAGTCACAAATAGCTTGGCACTACTGTCAGATGCAGGGCATATGTTAAGTGATTCAGCCGCCATGGGGCTTAGCTTGGCTGCCATCAAGTTAGGGGGAAGGAAGGCATCATCCACACATACATTCGGGTATAGACGATCCGAAATCATCGCAGCTTCCATAAATGGTATTACGTTAATGGCCATCTCCCTTTATATCTTCTATGAGGCGTATCAACGATTGATGTATCCCCCAGAAGTTCAAAGCATGGGTATGTTATTGATCTCGGTGCTAGGATTGATTGTGAACATTATTGCAGCGGCCATCTTGATGAGGGCGGATAAAGACACAAACCTGAACGTAAGGAGTGCATTTTTTCATGTATTAGGGGACATGCTTGGTTCAGTGGGGGCCATTGTGGCTGCGCTTCTAATCATGTTCTTTGGATGGGGCATAGCAGACCCTATTGCCAGTATCATTGTGGCCATCCTGATCATCATTAGTGGATGGAGGGTGACGAAGGAATCGTTCCATGTCCTGATGGAGGGGACCCCTTCACAGATAGACATACAAAAAGTGAAGAATACGTTACAGAGCATCCCTAAAGTGGAAAATGTACATGACCTGCATATCTGGTCAATCACCTCAGAGGTGCCAATGTTAAGTTGCCATATCGAGTTCGGAGGGGACGGAAACCATGACGCGATACTCCATCAAGCACAAAAAATCCTTCACGATGAATTTGGGTTCGAACACAGTACGATCCAGGTGGAGAATGCGGATCAGGGATGCGCCAATCCGCATGGTACATGTGATTATTGATGGTTGGCATGTTCGATGGCCTGTTTCAGGAGGTCCATAACGTGTTCATCATCATGCGTGTAGAAAAGGGAGGTTCCTTCCCTTCGGAATTTCACCAAACGCAGGTTCTTAAGAAAACGAAGTTGGTGTGAAACGGTTGATTGTAGCAAGGACAATTTATCGGCAATATCATTTACAGAGTATTCTCCTTGAAACAGTAAATGTAGAATGCGTAATCGGGTCGGATCGGATAAGGATTTAAAAGTTTGCGAGACGATAAATAATGTTTCCTCATCAAGATCTCCAGTCAAGCTCGGATGATTATCATTTTGGTTCTCCATGTGATCAACTCCCTATACTGATTATAACAATTATATCGGACTTTAAGGACTTACAAAATCATGGGTATTATACCCATGATTTTTTTATTTTTTGCATGACTGCGGCTAAATGCTTAGCATCTTCACCGATTCCAGTCAAGAGGGCTGAACCACGGTTCTGCTGCCATGGTCTCCCTAAAAAATACAAACCTTTGACTTTGGATAGGCCTCTATGATGGAAAGGGTTACTCATGTCGTCACATACATTAGGAATCTGAATCCAACTATAAGAAGACTTGAACCCTGTTGCCCAAATAATGTTCTGAACCTCCAGCTTCTCATTGCCCAAAAATCCCAATGAATGTCCTTCACATTTTATGGTCCGAGGTAAAATGGTTATGCTACCATCTCTTGTAAATTTCTTGAGTTCAAAACCGAAAATCGGATCACCTGCGTTCCTGATTGTCTTTCCAATTTTAGAGTCTCTTTTCGCCTTTAGAATCCCAAGTAGGTCGAACCACCAAAATGTGCTTTTTCCCAAAATGGACAACGGGAAGTGTCTCAGTTTTTGGCCTACCGATAGATAAACCTTCCTCGTTGCAGCAAGTTCGACTGCAATTTGGGCTCCAGAATTACCTCCACCCACGATTACAGTATTCCCTTTTTTTAGTTGGGAAGGTTTACGATACCATGAAGAGTGTATTTGAAATACTTGGGGTGAAAGGTTCCCGGCGATTTCTGGAATGAAAGGTGTTTGAAAAGGACCTGTGGCGATAATGACTTGTCTTGCTCTAAATGTACCTTTTGTTGTCGTCAAAAAAAAGATATCATTCTTTTTTTCCATAACAATCACTTCAGTTTCCATTTGGGTAGGTAAATCAAAAGCTAGGGCATATTGTTCAAGGTAGTCTGCGACCTCGTCTTTAGTGGGAAATCCCTGAGGATTTCCCTTTAAGGTTAATCCTGGAAGGGAACTGAGGCATCTTGGTGTAAACAGGGTTAGGGAATCATACCTTTTCCTCCAAGTATCCCCTATACGGGTCCCTCCATCAACGATGATAAATCTGTTATCGCTCTTTGAGAGCCAATACCCCATGGAGAGACCAGCCTGACCTGCTCCGATCACGATTGCATCTAAAATAATCAGAGTCATCCACCTCCGCAATTTTCATATATGAGCATATAATCACATTTTAGCATAAAGGTGTTGGTGTTGGAGGCAGTAGTAAAATAAATGAGTTTTAACCTTCCAATTTTGAATATAATGTACAAACTTTTATTTTTGGGGGAGTGTATGATAGAGGGTATAAGAATCAGTGTGTTCATAATGACCATGATATTTCTTGGAACATGCATAGGTGGTCTTGCGACAAGGTATGTGGCTGGAGGTTTGAGGAAGAATTATCGGCTATTACATATGTTTTGTGGTGGATTATTGGCCGGATTATTGGGGCTAGAAATCCTTCCGGAAACAATCAGTAATTATGATTCATTTGGAATACTCACTGGCCTGTCATCGGGTATCGTCTTCATGCTACTCATGGATCGCGTTCTGCATAATGTGAAAGATGTCCATTTCGAGAAGCCCGAGATGTACATTTTCATGTTCCTAGCACTCTTTATTCACAGCATTCCTACGGGATTGGCTTTAGGTATGAGCATTCAGGATCAGAAATTCCAAGATCCATCCCTGTTCTGGGCTATTTTGATTCATCATTTCCCAGAAGGAATGGTCATGATGATTTCTGTTATGGTATCCAATGTCAATCTAAAAATCTTTTGGGTGTTCTGCCTTTTACTTTCTTTTGTAGTGGGGGTCACTACATATTTGGGAATTTTCTTAAATTCAGGTTCTATAAAGATATATACTCTTTTTTTGGGGACGGCAGTAGGTACGCTTAGTTATGTAACTCTATATGAAATATTATATAAGGGGATTGTAGACCGATTCACCCCGTTGATTGTCGGAGTTGCACTGGCTGGGTTCTTGTCTTTTCTTTTCCTGCAAACGGCTTTATTTAGCCATTGAGTAATACTTCAATGAAAGGGGGGATAGGTTCCTAGAGCCTCTCCTTATTACAGTTACCTAATGGAAGAACTCTGCAAGTAGGATGATTGAAAATTGGACACATGACTTATCTGCTGCAGTTCAGTGACATCAAATAAAGACATGGCAATAATAATTACGAGGGAGATGGTCCTGATTACCACCTCTCGTATCTCAGTGCGTAATTAATTATTGGGCATGTTTCCATACAGTTGGTTGATTTGTATTGGGGCAATTTGGAAAAGTCTCACCCTGAGTAAGATCTACATGTTCCTTATCTATATCAACATAATGACCCGTTTCCGTTACTACATCCCCGGTGTGATGTTCATGATCTTCATGTCTCCATGCTGTTGGCTGATTTGTCTTAGGACAATCTGGAAATACATCCCCTTGTTGAAGGACAATATGTTCCCCATCTTTATCAAAGTAATGACCGGATTCTGTTACTTTTTCTCCTGTTTGATGTAGATCTTTCGTAGAGTACAAAATCATTCATCCTTTCTATAGATTAATGAGTGTTCGTATATATAGTAACCTGTTCAATTATTAATAAACATCTTTCTTTATTGCTACCACATCTGGAAATCTTGAGGATGAACCATGCCCTTTGGTTCGTAAAATTTCAAACTCATTTTTCGAGCGTTCATTGAATTATATATACTTTTATGAACGTTTTTTGATAGAATTATAGAAAAGAACCTAAATGAAGGAGATTTAAATGGACGTTCGAAAGTTTGGATACATACGAGTTAGTAGCAAGGATCAAAACGAGGGCCGGCAACTTGAAGCCATGAAAACAAAGGGAATAGGCGAACGAGATATTTTCATGGACAAACAAAGTGGAAAGGACTTTAATCGAACTCAATATCAGTTGCTTAAACGAATGTTGAGAAAAGGAGATGTGCTATATATTCATTCCTTGGATCGCTTTGGACGGAACAAAGAAGAGATTTTACAGGAGTGGAATGACATCACGAAGAACATACAGGCCGATATCGTGGTGGTAGATATGCCTTTGCTCGATACGACTCAATTTAAGGATAGTTTAGGAACTTTCATTGCGGATCTTGTTTTACAGATTCTTTCCTGGATGGCGGAAGAAGAAAGGGATCGAATTCGAAAACGGCAGCGTGAGGGCATTGATTTGGCTATGCAAAATGGCACAGTATTTGGTCGGCCTAAAGTTGAGGTTACTGAAGAATTCAGAGAAGTCTATGATCGTTGGAAAGCAGGAGAGATGACTGCTGTTAAAGCGATGGAAGAATTAAATATTAAAAAGACGACTTTTTATAAATTGGTTAAAGAATATGAAAATGACATTAAAAAGGTTTATGTCTAATAGAAGAAATACGTCAAAAAAGGAGCATTTGTCGATAAGCGGATGCTTTTCAATAATTTAAAAGTACTATATACAAATACAATAGAAAATAAAGAAACAGGCACGTGGTTTAGGAGGAAGCAATTTGAATAATTTTATTGTTATGCAAGGGCACACTTACCAGGAAGAAAAAGATTTAGGTATTATTTGGTCTCCACAACAAGATAAAGGAGGCAATGTACCACATTCATGGAAACGGATGACGGAAGTAAAGGAAGGGGATCGAGTATTTCACTATGTGAAAGGAAATATCGTTGCTATTAGCATTGCCAGTGAAAGCTGTAAATCCGGTAGCAAACCATCTATCTTGCAAAGTCATAATAGATGGAATGACGATGGTTATTTAGTGAATTTAGAATACCATGAATTAGACAAACGGGTTAATGTGCGAGAGAAGTTTAATGAGATCTTGCCATTATTACCGATTAAATATTCACCATTCCAGCAAGATGCAAATGGGAATCAAGGCTATTTATATCCATGTAACGAAGAACTAGCGATTAAATTGCTAGAACTAATTAGTGAATTGAACATTTATCAAGTAAATGAAGAGCAGTTAGAAATATCGATTGATGATGTAAAAATAACTGAACACAATACATTAATTCCAGTGATCGTTGAAACAGAATCTGAAGTGAAAACGAAAATTCGTTTGGGTCAGCAAAAATTTAGGAAAGATTTGTTGCCACTATGGGAAAGTAAGTGTGCGTTGTGTGGTATAAATTTACCTGAATTATTAAGAGCGAGCCATTCGAAACCTTGGAAAGATAGTACAAATGTAGAACGTTTAGATCCATATAATGGCGTGCTGCTTTGTTGTAATCACGATGCACTTTATGATAAAGGTTTGATTGCATTTGATGGACAAGGACGTTTGCATATTTCTTCAGTGATCTGTGATGAAGACTATCTGATGTATAGATTAGTACCAAGGGCTAAAATACAGATTCATTCTGAAAATAAAGTGTATTTTAAGTGGCATAAGAAGAATATTTTTAAAATGAATAGTAAATTGGAAATTCGACAAAAGGGAGTCTTAATAGAGGTTTAAAAGGGGGAACAATCATAATTTGCTACATCTTTTAATGTAATATTCCGGGAGGGACCTAGAAGAGATTTTTTGAGAAACCTGTTTAAACGTACAGTATCACCGCCTTTTTATGACAAGTAAAAAACTACAATCTATTAATGGATTGTAGTCTTTTTTCTATAGGAACTATATTTACGTAACGAACGAGGATGAAGGTTATATCTTCTCTTATTTACCTAGTCCTAATATTGTTTTGTATGTCTCCATCTTATGAAGAAATGATTCTTCACCGCCTTCTAAGGCCCAGTAACAGCGTTCGTGTAACCAGGGGAAAAGTAGAGAAACACCACTATCTTGCCCATTTTTTAGTTCTTTTTTTGTATCTTTCGATATAGAGTCATACGAGAGATACCAGCCTTTTTAGCTGCATCCGTCCGATTCATTCCTTGTGCAATAAGATATAAGGCATAATTAATTTTCTCTTCATCAGCTTTGGGCCTTCCAGGGAGTTTCCCTCGCTTCTTTGCGGCTAGAATGCCCTCCTTAGTTCGTTCAGAAGTCAAATCTCTCTCAAATTGTGCAACCCCAGCAAAAATAGTAAATAACATTTTCCCATGAGCTGTAGTTGTATCAAGCCAGGATTCTTTTAAGCTCTTTAGGTGTGCTCCCTTTTGGGAAATGAGTTCCGTGATTTCTATAAGATCCCGTTTAGTTCCTGTTAATTTCTCAAAAAAGATGCGTTCACATCCAAATTTTTCAAGCTGTTTCTTTTGGCGATCCAAATTTTGATCAACGGTAGAAACGCGCATGTAACCAAAATTCATTTGTACTCTTACCTCTTACAATATATCGTATCAAAAATCATAGAAAAATATTTTGTTACATATTTTTGTTACATTAATTTTACGAGTTTGCTAGGAAAGGTTCTTGTCAGAACTCACTGTAACAAAACCGTTCATATTTGTTACAGATGATGAAGCTGTCACTTAATAATGCCAGTCACATGATTCAATAAATATATAATTTTGAAATTAACTTTTCCAACAGATATTTCTAATGGAAAGGATAATTTTACGACCGTTTTTGACGGAGGGGTTGGAAGAAAAATAGAAAAAAGTTTCGGAACGTTCGTTCTCTAATTTAGTTGCCTACGAGGGAGTAGCAAGAATCAAAATGAAGGACGACAAATTGGAGCCATGAAAAGAAAAGGGATGTGTTTTATATATATTACTTGGATTTTTTCAGTCGGAATAAAGAGAAAATTTTAGAGGAGTGGAGGGCTATCATGAAGAACACGTAGGCGAACATTATGGTGCTGGATATGGCTTGCTCGATAAGACTCAATTTAAGGAGAGTTTAAGAACCTTCATTGTAGATCTCGTTTTGCAGCTTCTTTCTTGGATGGTGGAAGAAGAAAAAGGAAGCGAATTCGAAAACGGCAGCGTGAGGGAATGGGCTTGACATTGAAAAATGGCACAAGCCTTCGGTCGACCGAAAGCCACCATTACGGAAGAATTTGAACAAGTATATAATCGATGGAAATCAGGAGAGATAACAGCTGTAAAGGCCATGCAGGAAATAGGCGTAAAGAAGACGATTTTTGATAAGTTGGTTAGGGCCGTATGAGGGACCTTCGAAATAAATCATATATATAGGAGAAACTCGTAAAAAAAGTGGCCTTTGCTCAAGGAAGCAAAGGCTTTAGGAATAAACCCAACCATATCGTAAGAGAGATAATTTCAAAAAAACGAAATTTATGAGAGATCAAAAGCTAGTTGATAATAATACAGACATCCTTAAAGAGGGTGGCTGTATTGGTGTGTACCCTGTATGGGTGTAGTTTATAGGAGAGTACCCAGTTTATATTAGCCTTCATATTCAGAAGACTGAATTGTCTTTTCAACAAAGGTCTTGAACCTCTCTACTGCAGGTGGCATATATCCATTTGTTCTCCAAACCATTTGGATTACCCTTACACTTTGTGGTTTTCGAATACGAATAAGTGAAATTTTTTTCTTATCAAGACCAGGTATAAAAGGAATGAGGGCAACACCAAACTTTGCTCCAACAAGTCCTGCGACGATTCTCTCCTCAAAGCCTTCAAAAGCCATTTTTGGATGAAATCCAGCTTCATGGCAAAGCCTCTCAATAACATCATGCATAGCCGTTTCCGGCTTGAAAAGCACAAATGGATCATTGGCTACTTCACATAAATCTATTTCATCTGTACCAGCAAGTCTATGATTAACGGGCACAATTAAAAATAATTCATTCTTCACGATTGGAATAGAGCTAAGATTTTCAAGGGGTTCTTGTGGTGAACAAAAACCAATGTCAATTTCCGTAGATGCTAATTGGCTTAAAATCTTGCTTGTAGCATGCTGATACAATTGAAAGTTTATTCCTGATGCTTCTTTTTGAAAGGCACTAATTAACTCAGGAACAAAACTGGAGCCAAGAGTTTGAATAAAAGCTAGTGAAATTGTTCCATGAAGGGGATTTATTAAATCATTAATTTCTTGTTTTGCTGCATCTATTTCTGATAAAGCTCGATTTGCATGCTGTAGAAAAATTTCACCATATTTATTTAATATCACTCCACGACTTTTCCGTTCGAATAAAGGAACACCGATCTCTTCTTCAAGTCGAGAAATTGAACGACTCAATGCTGGCTGAGAAAGGACTAATTCCACGGAAGCCCTCGTAAAGTTCCCAATGTTCGCCAATGTTTGAAAATATTTTAGTTGATGCCAATCCATGAATAATTCCTCCAAAAAAATAGATGATATTACAATAATGCATGGAATTGATAAAAAAGACAATTAGCTATGTATAGCTTTACAGAAGTATAATAGGAGATGCCAGTTTTTTATTAACAGCTCTTCCTTGTATTTGGTAGGTTTATTTCATGCAGGCACTTATAAAGTTGGGACACTATTTTTATTAGCAGCCATTATTATAGAGCCTTTTGCCGGAGGATGGGTATAAATAAAGGTTCTTAAAAAAATATTAAGACAGTGTTCTTGTAAGTTTATTAATAAGTAAATGATTTTAGAAAAGGAGCAATCAGTATGAGAGAAACCTCTAAATCTGCCTCTCCTAAATCTCCATCCATCATAAAGCAGGCTTTGACTGTTAATAGAAAGCCATTTCCATGGATAAAGGCATTCTGTGCAGGATTAGCCGCAGCTCTTCCAGTCCTTATTGGATTATTATTGGGGAATCCAGAATATGGGTTGATAGCTGGGATGGGGGGCTTTACCTATCTTTACGTATTTAATATTCCCTATGCTCAAAGAGCTAAAAAGCTATTTTTTGTCGTACTTGGGATGACTTTAATCTCCGCATTGGGGACTCTTGCTGCTCCTTATCCACTTGCAGTAGCCATTTTGATGGGGATTATTGGAGCTACGGTTATTTTTATTTTTGGAGCTTTGAAAATTATTGGACCCTCTGCAATCTTTTTTGTTTTAGTTTTTGCGATGACAACAGGTATGCCAGTTCATCCAGAGCTTGCTCCTTTGCGCGCCGGCCTTGTTTTTCTTGGTGGAGCTCTATCATGGGTGATTGCCATGATAGGTTGGTTTTTTGATCCACATGGTCCGGAAACCAGTGTAGTAAAAAGAGTATATTTAGAACTGGCTGCGTTTCTGGATTCAATTGGTACAGAGAAATTTAATGAGGCAAGACACCGTGTCATGTCAGTCTTGAAAGAGGCAGAAGAAACACTTGCAGCAGGATATATCCCTTGGCGACAAACGGATCTATTTAAGCAATTATATGTAATAAACGGTCATGCAAACATGATCTTTTTGTACATGCTTGAAAATTTTTCAGAAACCAGCTCGAAAATACCATCGGAAGTAGGAGAATCCGTCCGATATCTGGCAAATTCACTGGATCAGAAAAATAAAAGAGAGAGTGTCATTAAAAAAATTCTTCAGCCTAAAGAAATAAATGAAACAATTGTTCAGTTATTCACAAAAATTTATGATGCAGATGCCATTATGAATGAACCAACATCCAAAATTAATCAAGTGATTCAGATTTCCAAACCATCACTCAAGACTATTCTTTTGGGAGCGTTTGACAAAAATTCTATTATCTTTATTACTTCTGTAAGGTTCGGTGTTGTCACGATTATTGCTGCTATTATCGCCTATCAGTTTGAATTGACACGGTCCTATTGGGTGCCGTTATCCTGTGTAGCAGTTTTGTCAGGCTCGACTATTGTCACTACCTATCATCGTGCCATTCAAAGAGGATTTGGTACAATTCTAGGTATTCTGATTGCTAGCTTGATTCTTGCTACTCACCCATCTGGCTACATTCTCGTTTTCTTGATTTTGCTTTTGACGTTTATTACAGAGCTATTTATTGTAAAAAATTATGGTTTAGCCGCGTTATTCTTTACACCGAATGCATTGCTGATGGCTGAAAGTACGAGTCACGGCAGCTTTAGCTTTTCTTATTTTGCCTCAGCTAGATTAATCGATGTTTTGGTTGGAATTGTTATTGGTCTTCTAGGAGTATGGATTGTAGGTAGGTATTCTGCCTCTAGTCGTCTTCCACATTTAATAACCAAAACGATCCGAAGTCAGGCGCAATTTTTATTAGTTCTTTTCTCTGATCAGGGAATCGGTTTTAATGCTACAAAAAGCAAAGAAAGAATGAAAATGCGAACGAATTTAATTAATTTAAAAACATTACATGATACAGCTGCAGGAGAGCTTCCGGTTAATCAACGGGCATTGGAATATTACTGGCCTGTTATATTTTCCATCGAGCAATTAGGGTATTTATTGGAAAATTCTTCAAAAACCACTAGACGTCCTATTCTTTCAAATGATACCCTTGCCCAATTGCTTTATGTTTGTGAAACGATGGCTAATGCCACCAATCGAAAACAGTCACCATCTATAAAAAGCGTCCCTGAAATAGAAGAGTTTCTAAGCATACAGAATGAGATTATTACCCTGCAAAAATTTCTTCAAATGGATGAAAGAGTTTCCATATAAGAAGAGGCAGGAACCAAACGTGTAACTTTCTTTTTTATTTGACGTCATTAATTTAGAATTAAATGACGTTTGTCTCTAAAATATGTATTTGATAGTTAATCCACACTATAAATGGCACTATATTTTTTGCATAAATAATAGGGATTTCAACCTTAATTTGATTTATCTCAAAGACCATCAGTTATGTGATAAAACATGAATTATATGCGGCTGCTGTTGGTATTTTAATAATTGCAGTTTATTTTTAAATCACTACACTACATTTAACTACATTCTTTCACAATCTTTTTTTGTTTCGGAAATTATTTAATGTAATAAACGTTTTTTTCTAAAGAAGTGAAATTATTGAGGGTATTCAAATTGCCGAATTCAATTATTTAGCGACGTCAAAATATAAAGAAAACCTTTCCGGCGGTAGTATACTAACAAGGAATGATTTACAGACTATTTCAAGTTGGCTATTTGAAAAATATAAAAATAATGATTTTCAAGTGTATACGGACAAGGATTTCTATAAGGATGTTAATTTGAAACTTAAAAGTAATGTTAAGGGTTATTATTCTTTCTAAAGTGATTTTAAAAACGCAAGGTTGCTTGTATTTAGTATGAATGATGTGTTGGTTATTGTATTATGGATAATAGAACGACTGCCTCAATAGGTATTTGTAATATACAACATAGGAGGATATATGTCCTGGAGTAAATTGAAGCAACAGCTGGAGAGTTTTCTCTGTCCTGCGTTATATGGCAGGGTCGAATACCGTTCAACCAGCTACCGTTATTTACCTGATAAAGCAGGAATTTGTTATATTGCCGTAGATAAAAAGAACGTACTCAATATGAGAGATATAACGACCTTAATCAGATGGTATCAGACGGATCTAGAAATTAAGAATGATTCAGATATCCAAATTCCGATCAACAATGAAGAAATTGAAGCGGTCAGACAAGATACTAAGGGGATCGTTCCAGAGGATCGTCTAATAGTAATTGCTAGAAGTAGAAAAATATCAGAATATGCAAAAGAGCTTTTGTCAGCACAGTCATCATTAAGTAAATCAAACTTTAACGTTGTGGCTACTAAGTATTTATCCACTTCTATAGAGGAAAGCTTAGAGAGCAATGATATCTTATTGAATATTCTAGCTTTGGTTGATCGACGAGTTGGAAAAAAGCGGATTTTAAACTTGACCGAGAAGATGAAGTTAAAGCATCCAATTGTGCAGTATTTTTATGAACTACGGGTTAGTACGTTATGAAAATAAATGACTCTTTCCCCCCATCGGGAGGTTTTTTCTTGAGACCTTACGCTTACTAACAGCTTTGTGTAGGTTGTGAGAGCAATAACAATTCTGCTGAAAAACAATAATAGGATTGAGGAGCAGCTTATTATGATTTACACAAAAACACGCCATTCATTGGCGTGTTTTTGTGTGTTTCGTGGCTGGAAATTATGGATCAACCAGCACCCAAATCTGCAAATTGTATAAGGGATCATGGAAGACTAGTTCATAACCAGCTCTTTGGCATACTGCTTGCCTGCCGAAAGAAGGCTGTTGCTAAGTGCAGGGTCATTAACAGACCGTGCGAGCACAAGAGAACCAACCATGGTATTGAGCAGTGCGCTACCTTTGGACGTGTCAATGTCCGCCAGATTGGAGATAAAAGCAATCATCCGCTCTAGTTCATGGGTGAATACCTGCCGAACTTCTTCCGAAGAGCGGGATATTTCGCCAGAAAGGGCAGGAAGAATGCAACCCATCTCTGTTTGGTCGCGGTGATACGGGCTTAAATAATAATCAATGACAGTATTGATTTTGGGGTACTGCTTGTCCTGGTCAGCGGCTTCTTGCAGAAGTGCGATGGTATCGCTGATGGCATACCGGCAGGCTTCGGCGACGAGCTGTTCTTTGTTGTCAAAATGTGAATAAAACCCTCCGTGAGTCAACCCGGCCCCCTTCATAACGAAGGGAACACTTACATCGTGGATACCATTAGTGCGAAAAGCCTTGGCAGCACTTTCAACGATTTTATTCCGCACTTTCATCTTATGGCCTTTGGGATACGGCATTGTAATCACTCCACAGCTTCATAATTCTATCTTTAAAATATTATAATCGTCATAATATGAGGTGTCAATTTAGCCATCCGGCAAACGTTAGCTCAAAAAAGGCTAAACGCGGTTGTTGACGTTTTTAAAATATGATGGTTATAATATATTACGATCATCATATTTTAAAAAATTTCAACAGGGGGTATCAGGATATGAATAAGTTTGAATCCGTAGAAACGTTGGTCATTGGATCAGGGCCGGGAGGGTATGTAGCGGCGCTACGCTCCTCACAACTTGGTATGAAGACGGCGATTGTCGAACGCAGTCAGCTTGGCGGAGTCTGCACGCATGTTGGTTGCATTCCATCCAAAGCATTAATTGCAGAATCACATCGCTATGATGTGCTCAGACAGTTCAACAATGTAGATGGGGTAGCGTCATTTAAGAATGCTCAGGATTTCAAGCAAGGGATTGTGAATAAGCAGGCAGGCGGAGTGAGTTATTTATTAAAGTCTGCCGGTGTGAGCATTCTGGAAGGAGAGGCTAGTTTGGTTGATGAACATACAGCGATTATCAATCAATCTGGAGCGGAGCAAACCATTTCATTTAAGTACGCGATATTGGCAACGGGATCTCGTCCGATTGAACTGCAAGCATTTCCGGTTGGAGGGCGTATTTTGTCTTCCACAGAAGCGCTGTCGCTCCCCGAGGTTCCGACTAGCCTGGTAGTTATAGGAGGCGGTTACATTGGTGTTGAACTGGGGCAAATGTATGCCAAATTTGGAACAAAGGTAACGATTCTGGAGGGCGGAGAACAAGTGCTACCGGGATTCGAGACAGAGCTTGCGGCCCCTGTTGTCCGGCAGATGCTTGCCGATGGTATTAACATTATAGGCGGGGCGACAGCTGAGAAAGTGGTGCAGAATGCGGATTCAATTACACTGCATTATTTAAAAAATCAGGAGCAGCATCATGTTACAGCGGAATATGCGTTAGTGACTATCGGCAGAAAACCAAATACAGACGGCAAGTTAGGACTTGCACGCATAGGCTTGCCGGTAACGAGCAGGGGACTGATCGAGACGGACGAACAGTGCAGAACGGCTATCCCGCATATTTTCGCAATTGGAGATATTACGGCTGGTCCGGCACTCGCTCACAAAGCTTCCTATGAAGCCAAGATTGCGGCAGAAGCCATAGCAGGCCATGCCTCCGAGATGGATTATAAAGCCATTCCGCTCGTCGTCTTTTCTAATCCAGAGTTGGCAAGCGTCGGTTTAAGTGAAACGGAAGCAAAGGCAAAATCCATCCCGATTGTTGTGGGCAAATCCACTTTCGCGATCAACGGAAGAGCATTGGCATTGAGGGAAACCGAAGGTTTCGTCAAGATTGTGGCGAACCCGACCTCAGGAATCGTAATTGGTGCACAAATCGTTGGGGTGGAGGCATCAACACTCATATCTGAACTTGGACTTACTATCGAGATGGGGGCAACGGTAGAGGACTTGGCTATGACGATTCATCCCCATCCCACATTGGGAGAAGTAATTATGGAGGCTGCCGAAAATGCAGTCAGAAAAATGATGATGAAAAGTAAAAAAGAGCAACAGATTTAACAACATATAAAGATTAGGGGATGGGAGAGATAAAAGAATGAAGATAAAAGTAGGCTTTTATATCGGCATGGCGGTTGTGCTGATAGCAGGAGGTTCGCTTCTTGCTGCTAAAGGAAAGGATGCTGTTAGCCAGGCTGAAAGTAGAAAGCAGGGTGTGCTTGAAGCGGAGCAAACGACAATATTGTATCAGGATAGTCCAGGGGCGATTGTAAAGGTCAATGCGGTTGTAGGCGATTCGGTGAAACAGGGAGATGTGCTATTGCAGGTTACATCAGCTGAAGGAGGAGAAGTGGATGTATTCGCGCCTGATGACGGATTGATCAACAGGATTGCTGTAAAGCCGGGGGATCAGCTGCTGCAAGGAATGCCGATTGTGATTCTGCAGAAGAATACCTATTATACAGACCTCTACATTCAGGAAAGTGAAATCCAAAAGCTTAAGGTTAATCAAAAAAACGTTGCATGAACATTATCTTGTTCTTCAGCAATCGGGCGCTTTTATGACTTTTTACGATTTAGGTCTTGATAACGCTAGCCTACATTCCGTAGGTTCCTGTTCCATTTGCGGTTCCCGCCATACCGAACGAGCAGAAGAACTGAAGGTCAAAGAGATAAAGACGAAAGGAATGCAGCCATCCGGCTGCCTTTTATTTTATTTTATTTTATTTTTCCCTTTTGCCTTCCGAATCGTAAAACAGCGTAAACTTTCTAACCTTTCAGCCGGTAGGACACCCGAACCTTACCGGCTAAAAGCTAAGAAGCCTAGTCAATCGGTCAAGGGGCACAAAACTTTTTTATTAAAAACGCTACGCAGCATAAAAAAATTTTGCGCTCAGACCGCCCTTGACCCATTGCCTATACGTGTTTTTCGTTCTACTTGCAAAAGAGGAAAAAATAATCCCCCTTTGGGGAACAAACTCCGCTTTGAAAGACAAAAGGAAAAAATTAACCCCAAAATCTACGAAAGAAAAAACAATTAGGAGGTGGGACAAGCCCAAACGATCAGCCAGAAAATCATTGGAAAAAGTAACGTACAAAATCATGCGAAAAAGGAGCGTTTTAAATGAAATTAACTCCAATTTTTGAAGTGGTACGAATTAAACAGGAAATCAGGGAAACATCAGAGTTTTCATCTTATCGGATTGCATCACCAGGAGATGCGCAAGAATTAGCGGTTTCATTTATTGCAGATGAAGATCGAGAAGTATTTCTTGTGATGATGCTCAACACCAAATATCAGGTTATAGGGCTTCAGAGAGCATCAATGGGAAGTTTGAGTGCAAGTATTGTCTATCCAAGGGATGTTATGAACAGCGATATTCTAAATAATGCTGAATTCATCATAGTCAGCCATCAGGCGACCCCACACCGATTCGTGAAGATGTTGAGGTGACAAAGCAATTAGCCGAGGCCGGAAAATAACATTTAACCTAAAAGCAGCTGTATCAAAAACATTAGTTTTTGTTACTCTTTGAAAAAGTTTAATATAGATATTTATGTTGATATGGAGTTGTCAGCTTTATTGTTTATATACCTCGTATCAAAATTAAGTATTTTTTAAATTGTGTATTTTAATATTATTTCGAAGCTGCTCTAAAAATTTATTTGCTGCAATAGAAAATACTTGATGTTTTTTCCAGACAATATTTAAATTAGCTTCTAATTTAGGATTTAATGGTTTAAAGCAAAGTTTGCTATCTCCTGATGTATTAATAAGTTTATCTAAGCATAACGCATATCCAATATTTTCTTCGACCATTCGTGCAGCATTGAAAAGCAAATTATAGGTCGCGACAATATTGAAATCCTCAATATTCTTTGCAAACCATCCTGTGAATTCGTTACTGACAGCAGTTTGACGTGAAATCAGCAGTGGTTTATCCATTAAATCTATTGGTTGAATGAACTGCTTGGACGCTAAAGGACTATCTTTTCGCATTAAAACCCCCCAAACATCAGTAGCCGGTAATTTTATGTAATCGTATTTTTGTTTATCTGTGGGTTCTATGACAACGCCAAAATCCAATAATCCACTATCTAATCTACTTGCAATGTCGTCAGCATTCCCACTGTATAAATGAAATCGAATATTTGGATAATGTTCAAGTAATTCTTTTGATGTTCTGGCAATAAAATGCATCGCTTCTGTTTCACCACCACCAATGTAAATTTCACCGCTAATCATTTCTTTTGATTCTTTAAAATTAGCTTCGGTTTTATCAACTAACTCAACGATTTCTTTCGCTTTTTTTAATAAGAATCTCCCTTTGTCTGTTAAAGTAATTTTTCGATTTCCTCTTTCAAATAAAGCTGTTCCTAATTCCATTTCAAGGTCTTTTAATTGTCTTGATAATGTAGGTTGCGACAAATGTAGCTGTTTTGCGGCAGCCGAAATATTCTCTTCATTTGCTACAGTAATGAAATAGCGTAACACTCGGATTTCCATAACAATCTCCTTATTACACGTATACTCAAAAGGCATACGAGTGTATTTGATATAGGTATTGGATATTCGAATCATATCAATTTATTATGTAATTGCAAAGGTAATACTTTTAAAGGGAGGATTTATAGATGGCTATTAAAGATAAGGTAATTATTATTATGGGGGCATCCAGTGGAATTGGTGAAGCAACTGCAAAGTTACTTGCAAAACGTGATGCAAAGTTGATATTAGCTGCACGCCGATTAGATCGTCTTGAAGCCATCAAGGAAGAGTTTCCTAAAGCAAATATTCTCATTCAACAAGCGGATGTGACAAATCATGAAGATGTTAGTCAGGTTGCAAAGCTTGCATTAGACACATATGGAAAAATTGATGTGCTTTATAACAATGCAGGTATCATGCCAACTGCACCACTTGTAGAGGGGCGCCGTGATGAATGGAAGGAAATGCTCGATATCAACATCATGGGAGTTTTAAATGGAATCGCTGCTGTGCTACCGATCATGGAAAAACAAAAATCAGGACATATTATCTCAACAGATTCCGTTGCGGGACATGTGGTATACCCTGATTCGGCTGTTTACTGTGGAACAAAGTTTGCAGTACGAGCAATTATGGAAGGACTAAGACAAGAACAACGGGAAAATAATATCAAATCGACCATTATATCTCCAGGGGCGGTACAGACTGAGTTATATAAAACGATTAGCAATAAAAAAGTTGCAGATGAACTTCATGAAGCACAAAAAGAGTGGGGACTAACCTCAGAAGATATTGCGACTGCTGTAGTGTTTGCGATTGATACACCTGACCGTATGTCAATTAGCGATATGATCGTTCGTCCAACTGCTCAGGGAATCTGAACATATCGAAGCGAATTAGCGTTTATTCATACTTTTTCCTTTATCCGCCACCCATTGGATGTAGCATAGAGGAAAAAGTAAAGACTGCTTCGGAAAGTGAAATGACTGCTTCCATACAATCATCGACGCAACAGTCCACAAAGGAGGTAAATGTGATGGAAGAACAAAAAATGATACTTTCCTTTGGACATGAGGAACTTAAGGCAACCATGGAGATTAACGTCACTGCTATAGATTTTGTAAAACGCCTACCTTTGAAGTTGGATATGCGAGATCTGTATAAACGTGAAAAATTTGCAAAAGTTCATGGATTACATGTAGATCAAACTGTGTCTAGCCATGATAAAGGAGATATTTCTTATTGGACACCAGGGCAAGCATTAGTTATCTATTATAAAGATAGTCATGAGTATATCAGTGGTCTTGTAAAAATCGGTGAAATTACAGAGGGCGTCGAATTATTAGAAAACTATCCAGGAAATATCGAAGTAACAATTGGTATTGAAGAGAGGTGATTAATAAAAATGGACATGAAAGATTTTATAGATTTTTGTAAAAGAGGCAACCCCGTTTCGGGTGAAGATAAAGAATTGCATGGACTATTAACTCAATGTAGCTTTGAAGCGCAAAAGATCACAATGGCATTGAATACCTCCTATCGTTCAAAAGAAGAAATAGTGGAGATTTTTAGTGAACTAACAGGCAATAAAGTCGATTCATCTTTTATGTGTTTTCCGCCGTTTTATACAGACTTTGGTAAAAATATTACGATTGGAAAAAATGTGTTTTTCAACACAGGCTGTTCCTTCCAAGATAGAGGTGGAATTCGTATAGGAGACGGTTCGATGATAGGTATGAATGTCACGATTGCTACACTTAATCATGGTTTATCCGTAGAAACAAGAAACACAACATATCCCTCTCCAGTAGTCATTGGCGAAAATGTCTGGATTGGGTCAAGCGCAACCATATTACCCGGTGTAACAATTGGCGACAAATCTGTTGTTGCAGCAGGAGCAGTTGTCACCAAGGATGTCCCAGAAAATACTATCGTTGCAGGAGTACCAGCAAAAATTATAAAGAAAATTGATAATTATTCAAAGTAATTACTGAATAAATAAAACAATCGTGGAGATGGCACTTTCCAACGAGATAGGCTTGAGACGACTTTTCAATTGACCAAAGTATGGCCATGTTCATTAAAAGTAGTGGCATTTACGCAGATTATATATAAATAAGGAGATAATATTTGATGAAAAAATTATGGGAAGAAATCACATGTTGGAAACATGAAATTACCTCATCGTTTGGCTATGGCACCGATGACCAGAAGCAGAGCATTAGCTGACGGAACACCCTTAGATTTAAGTCCTGAATATTATGGGCAACGTGCTTCGCTAGGTCTACTTATTAGTGAGGGTACGCAACCCTCTGAAGATGGTCAGGGATACTTAAATACACCAGGAATTTATACCAATTCCCATATTCAAGGATGGAAAAAAGTTTCCGATCGGGTCCATCATGAAGGCGGCCATCTTTTTATACAATTAATGCATGTAGGAAGGATTTCTCATCCAGATAACACGCTACATCATCGTCAAGCAGTAGCACCTTCAGCCGTGGCTTCAGGAGAGCAGATTTTTACGGCCGATGGAATGAAGGATGTTCCAGTACCAAGAGAATTACGTAGAAATGAAGAGATGAATAATCGGTTTAAATCCTCTTTAAATTTGGTTGCTGAAAATAATGAAGAGATTATGGGATATGCTTTTTTCTCGGGGGATTTATCTGATAAAAACGTATTCTTAGAGTCCTTATATGTTCATCCTAACCACCAAGGAAAAGGGATTGGAAAACAACTATTGCTAATTGGACTTGCAAACTTCAAAGATCCAACTACTTTATCGTTAACGGTGTATAAAGGGAATCCCAATATATCTTATTATGAAAGAGAAGGGTTCGAAGTAGTAAAAGAAAATAAGGGCGAATTTTATGGTCATCCAGTAGTTTTTACAATGATGAAAAAGAATTTTCTCAATTTGGATAGCTAATGATTGTGAAACATTCTACTTCAACTAATGGAGCAGGTTAGTTGAAGAGTGTTTTGTTATTGGTCTCGTTGCTGTTGGTGCAATGGCGGCCGCGTTATCCACATCTGGGGGCTTAATGATTTCTATATCATCTTCGTTCGCACATGATATTTATTACCGCATCATCAATCTACAAGCCTCTGAACGTAAACGTTTATTTGTAGGTCGTATTTCGATTATCGTCGCAACACTACTAGCTGGACTTATTGCACTAAATCCACCTGGTGTTATTACACAAATCGTTACGTAGGCATTTGGTACTATCTTTCCCCCACTCGTAATAGGCGTCTGGTGGAAGCGTGCTAACGCAAAAGGAACAATTGCCGGTATGCTTGTCGGTTTATCTGTGACACTTCTTTATATTTTCAGTGCGAAATATGGTGGCTTTGCGATACTAGGTATTATCCAGACGCTGGTATTTTCGGAGCGATAGCTGCCTTCGCAACCAATATAATTGTGTCACTCTCAACGCGTGCCCCGGCACAAGAATTGCAGGACGCGGTTATTAATCTACGTTATCCAGAACAAAAGATTTATAAAGTGACGAGGTTTATTTAAACGACGGCTCATCGAAAGAATAATGAATTAAGAGGGTGTAGTTCAACGCCCAGTATATAACAAAATCACTGGAATTTTTTATTTAACGAATCCTATTACTTACCTCGACATCTTGAACAACCGCATTGGCACGGTCTAAATGATGTGTGGCACGTTGTATTTATTAATAAATTGTATCACTTTTTATTGTAAAGGAGATCCATACATAAGATTGTTTTAATAGTAATTTAATATATATATATGTAGGGGCGATGTTTATGCAAACATTAAAACGAGTAAACATCATATCAGTAAAATTAGTAAAAGAATCAAGCATGTTTTACAAGCAACTCAGAGTATGAAGTCCACATGACAGCTAAGAATTGTTCGAAGTAAAAAGTGGATTGAGATTAACTATAGCAAGTAATAGTTTAATAAAACGGATAAAAAAATCGACCTCATTTAGACATATTGGGGGAGAACCTTATCATAAGTAATGCCCCATCAATTAAAAGTGGCTTAGTCATAATTAATCAACACTCAATTGATGGGGCCTTTATTCTGTTCATTATCTGGATTAAAAAAATAGTTTTGTCTGAAGAATATCTAAGGCACGGTCAATTTCCTCTAAATCTTCTTTAGAAGCATTTTGTATTCTAGCTAGGAACTTAGATTCTATAGTTGCAAAGGCCTCTTTCATCAGGTCGTCCCCTTCATCCGAAAGACGTATATATTGCTTACGTCGATCCTCGGTATCACTTATTTTTTCAATTAATCCTTTTTCAATTAACTTTCGGAGTTCACGACTGGTATTAGGCATAGACATATGCTGACAATCACTAATCTCACTTGGTGTCACAGGCTGACTGACGGTGACATATTCAAGAATATTATAATGAACGGGTGTGATTGAATCCGACTTGGCGTTTTGTGTTAATTCCTGTGTCACACGATGAACGGAAGTTGTAAATGACACAAGTTTAGTAAAAAGAGCTTTTTTCTCCATTTCTCTCACCTCTTACAGATAAGATAACAAAATTGTTATCATAATACAATTATCATTTGACAACAAAAAATACAGAGTGTTATGATTTACTTATCAAATGATAAGTAAAAGAGGTGTGTTATGAAAACGCTAGTTATTTACACATATCCTAATCATGAAAGTTTAAATTATGCATTTTTACAACAAGTAATCAAAGGAAGTAATGAAAATCCTAACATAAAGGAGTTACAGGTCTTAGATTTATATGAAGAGGACTTTAACCCACTCCTAATGTTTAATGAACAGAAACGAAGACGTGATATGCATACGGATTCCGAACTTGAAAAATATCGGAATCAAATTATGTGGGCTGACAAGATTGTTTTTGTCTATCCAATTTGGTGGGGAAGACCACCTGCAATGCTTATGGGGTACATAGATCAATTATTTGCATCTAATTTCGCGTATAAGGATAAGAAAGGACTTTTCCCAGAAGGTCTTTTGAAAGGAAAGTCAGTTGTATGTGTATCCACTATGAAGGGACCTACACATTATCCTTTTTTCTGGTTGAACAATGCTCACAAAACATTGATGAAAAGAGCATTATTTAATTTTGTAGGAATCAAAAAAGTGAAGTTCTTTGAATTTGGTAATATGGAAAGTCCAAAGGGAAATCAAATAAAGAAGTTGGAAAAAATTTATCGCTATTTTAAAATGATAGACGTTTGATAAAAATATAAAGTGATCGGAAAGAAGCATTAATGACTCATTTGAAGTGACATTTGTTAATGATAATTTATCTGAAAATTATTTCAAAAATGTTGTTCAACTAACGGGGGCTTTACTTCAATAAACAGCATAAAAAAATGATCTTCGATTGAAGATCTCAGATTATAGACAAAAGGCATTCTGAATGTCCCTATTCAGGTGCCCTTTTACATTTTAAAGTATTTTAATGTTAAATTTTTCTTGAAGCAGCCCCATCTGGGGTCAATTTTTATACCATTTTTGAACTGGTCCAAGTCCATGTTGCCAACTTCTTTAAATTCATAGCAGCAAAAGTAAGCATCGCCTGCAGGGACAATTTTTTAAGACTTCTTAAGGTAGAGGGACATACCCTCTTTTTCTATAAATTAATTTTTAAAAAGAACGAATTAAAAACGATTATTCATAAACTTGAAAACACCCTCACGAGGTCCTGCATAATGAACACTTCTAGATGCCACCAATGTGGCTTTTTCTAATGCTTCAACAAATGGTTCGTTTTCATGATACCGATAATAACAATAAGCACCGTGTAATATATCCCCTGCTGCTAAAGTGTCTATGGCCTCTACTTTTGGAATGTGAATCCTTCCATGCTTGGAGTTTGAAAACCACAATGTATCGTTTTCTCCATCTGTTAGTGCAATGTTCTGTACACTTGTAGATTTTAAAAAAGTGACTAAATCTCTTTCTGGGGGAGTGCAGTTGATAGAGGCGATTATTTCATCAGCCAACGATAAGCATTCAGGAAAGTGTGATTTCCAAGAACCAGGATCCAAAATGATAGGTTTTTGAGACATTCTCGATTTTTTTAGAAAGTTAATGGATATTTCAGGAATATTGCAATCAGAAAAACAAAATGAACTTTCCATTATTAGATTTTCATAGATAGTTTCATTATTAATGGAAAACTGTTGTTGACCGCTCCAGATTGTTCGAGTGGCTTTTTGCATGTTTACCAATACACTGGATAAACTGGGTAATCGATTCTCATCTTCCGCCAGGTCTATTACCTTTATATGATAATCATCTGTCAACTCGGTTTTGATTGCCTTAGCGATCGTACTGTTTCCCAAACAGGTAATAAGAGTGGCATCCCCTCCTAAAATCGAATAAGTAATGGCTGCGTTGGCAGCAGGACCACCGATAAATGTTTGATAATCGTTCGTTTTACTTTTGAAGTTTTCAGATGGAAATTCGTTTTGGTAATACGTAATGTCTAGACCTGTTAAACCGCAAAATAAACCTTTTATCATCTTCTTTTCACTCCCTTTACAAACAACACGAAACAAAAATTCATAGTCTACATAGATGTTTACACTTTATTGCATACTAAAAACTTACATTTTTTCTAAAACCTGTAAACCAGTGTTGTAGTCACACTTTTTGTATTCGTCCAAAATTCTCTCTCCAAGTCCCCACACCACTATTTTACCATGGCCGCTATAAGACACTCTCTTTTTTCGCTTATAAAATTTTCTAATGCTAAAAAAGCTTCGTTTATGTTTTTAACAGATACATAGTCTTATGAGGTAATGGGAGTTTCAAAAAAGGTTCTTCCTCAGCTTTTTGGTCCTTTAACTATAAGATTGTGAAGAATTACACATAAAGTAAAGGGTGCGTTAGTTCAAGAAAGAGTATAAAAAAAGCCTGTATCAATGATTACTCGGTAATCTAAGATATAGGCTTTATATAGGTAACTAATTGTTCTTATATTTTACTTATGGTGGTTTTTTAATCCCGAATTGCTCCTGCCTCACGAGAAGTCATTGCACCTTGTCCTTCGCTTACATCTTTTTGAATTTCTTGTTTTACTTTTTGGGCATTAGTTCCGGCACTTCCTGGTTTCATAATAGAACCCAAATTCTCATTAGCTTGTTGATTCGGTTGCATACAAGTCCTCCTTAATTTATTATTTAACAATCTTATTATTTATAAAAAACACCAGGTATATTCCGAGGATTTGAACAAATTTTAATTAAAGCAAAAAGAGCTTTCGTTGAACAATTCATTGCTACGGCAGGTCTTTTATTCTTATTAAACTAACGGGCAGGTTAATTCAATAGGATATTGGTCTTTTATGATAATATTATAGAATAAGATAAGACAAGATAAGTTATGGGGGAATAAGTTGAAAGTCATCGTTTTTACAATGAACAGTATGAAACTATTATAGGAGAGTCTTAAAATGAAAAAGAAAATGAACTATTTAATCTTACTTTTAACGATCATCTTTATGGTTGGTTGTACCAACGTAGAAGATACATCCAATACAGATGTAGAAACAGATTCACAAGAAGTAACCACAGTTGAAACAAATAAAAATAATAGCGAAAAAGAAGAGACGATCACTACGGTTGTAGATGAACCAGTAGTGGAAGAAACGTCAACCGAACAAAATAATGACCTGTTCTCGGGATACAAACTTATTGAAGTTGATGGTGGTGATTTGTCAGGACATCGCGAACCTAACGTCGTCGTTGACATTGGTTTTGGGGACCGACATTACTATGCATTCACGAATGAGGCAGGGCAATTGGTTCGTGTCATTGCTGACGAAATCGTTCTACAAGATGACCGTACCGAACCTGTAACATCGTCTGGCAGATACTACGCTGATGAAGCAAAAGTTCCTGGTGTAGAAAGAGCAGATTTAGATGAAGGACATATTATTGCAGATTCTCTTGGTGGGGTATCAAATGCTTATAATATTACGCCACAAGATAGTACGCTTAACCGACATGGTGATCAAGCATATTTGGAAGACGCTATTCGTAAAGCTGGTGGAGCTACTAATTTTGAAGCAATTATCACATATCCTAATACAGAAACGCAGATTCCTTCTCATTACAAGTACACTTACACTTTAAAAGGGAATAAAATTGTAGATGAGTTTGATAACGGCAACCCTGATGAAATAAATAAATCTCTAGGATTAACTGAAAGTAAATCAACTAACTCAAATAAGTCAACAAGTTCTAATAAGTCCAATGCTTCGAATGGCACTGAAGATATTTCTAGCGTTGATACAGATGGAAATGGACAAGTGACGATTAAAGAAGCAAAAGCAGCGGGTTATAGCATGCCAATAACGAGTGATCATTGGTTATACCCATATATGGACGATCGTGATAACGACGGTATGGTAGGTGAGTAAGCCCCTAGAACTTTGAGGCAAAATAAAAGAACGAAAGAACATTTTCCTCGTTGGACGATTTATTACAATTTGCAAATGGGTGTCTATACAGGAACAACTGAAGTTAATGGTCATATCATCTATAAAATTTGTACGATGAAAATATAATTATTTTTCACTAACGGGGGCTATTCTTCAAGAAGGAGAATAGCTCTTTCTTATTGAAGTAAAGTGCAGTTTAGTTGAAGAATCGTCTTTAGCTGTTATTCAACAATCGGGCCATTTTCTTGAATAACACCTATTGCTCTTTGAACAACAAATGTGGATTTGAAATAAAGATTGATAATTTCTAAAAAAGATTGATAATTTAAAATAAAGTCTGATCATTTCTAAAAAAGACTGATCAAAATCAGTTAGTTAACTTACGAAAAAACGACACAATGAAGGGAAAGTCATTATGCAAATTATTAGCGTTAAAGAACATCCAGAGTATAAAGAAAAAGCAATTAAGTATTTTCAAAGTAAATGGGCAAACGAACACAGCATGAAAGTATATGAGGATTCTATTACACATAGCATAACAACGGACAGTCCCCTACCTATTTGGTATTTAATGGAGGATTCAGGTGAAATTATTGGCTGTGCAGGTCTTATTAGTAATGATTTTATTAGTCGTATGGATTTATACCCTTGGATATGTGCTATTTATATTGAAAAAAGCTATCGTGGTAGGTCTTTAGGTAAAGAGCTACTTTTACGTGCTAAAGCTGATGCCGAAAAAGCAGGATTCAATCAAGTTTTCCTTTGTACTGACCACATTGGATACTATGAAAAATATGGTTTCGCTTATATAGGTGTCGGATATCATCCTTGGGGAAGTAGTTCAAGAATTTATGAGAGTAATACCCGAAAATGATCAATCTTTTTTATAAAAGAATGATCCATTTGAATACATAAAAAGCGTGTTTTGATCAATCTTTGTTTCAAAACACGCTCTTTCTTTTGCTCGTTTATCAATGTTTATTAGTATCAATTTGATCAAACATTATTCTAAAGCAACAACAAATGTATAGTTAATTTAAGAAAGTTTCAAATTAAATTTTGGATGAGAACTTCAATAACCTAAACTATTGGTAAATTTTAATCTAAAAAAGTCGATTCCTTAAAGAAATCGACTTTTTTCTCTTTATCCAGCCTTTTTAATTAGAATGAAGTAATTTATATAATCATAAAAAATATCTGATATCTAGTTTGTTTATTCATTTTCTTTAAGCTTTCGTTTCATTAAAATTTCGTTTTCGTACACCTCTCCCCAATCCCTCATAAGTAAGACAATGGGTTTTAATGTTTCTCCAAAATCTGTAAGAGAGTATTCTACTTTTGGAGGAATCTGCTGATATATTTCACGATGGACAATGCCATCTTGCTCCAATTCCCGAAGTTGCAGCGTTAACATACGTTGCGTGATTTCAGGCATTAGTCTCCGTAACTCGTTAAAACGCCTTGGTTCAGAAATTAAGTGATATAAGATAAGTCCCTTCCATTTTCCACCTATCACATCTACTGTAACTGCAACTGGACAAGCATAGGGGTTTGGACAGATTTCATTTTTTATGTTTTTCATAATGTCCTCCATGAATTTAAGTATAAAAATGTATACTATACAACAAATTGTATCCTACACAACAAAATTGTGCGTACTTTTATCTATGAATTATATACTGTACCATTGATTTTGCAAGTGAACACTTAATATTCGAAATAGAGGAGTGCTAATATGAATACAAAACTATTTTCACCATATACGATTAAAGATATTACGTTTAAGAATCGGATTGTCATGTCTCCGATGTGTATGCATAGTTCAGATGAATCTGGGGAAGTGAAAGATTTCCACTTAACACATTATACAGCCCGTGCTTTAGGACAAGCTGGATTAATTATTCCTGAAACGCTTGTTGTTGACTCAGATGGATTAATAGGACCTGGGGATTTAGGCATTTGGGATGATTATCATATTAAAGGGTTGAAAAACCTTGTTGATCGAATCCATGAATTTGGAGCAAAAGTGGGTGCTCAAATTGGTCATGCCGGCAGAGTTACAAATAAGGAGGGAGTTACGCCAATTGGCCCTTCTCCAATTCCATTTAGTGAAAATACTCAAACACCAATAGAAATGACTAAAGAGGATATTCAGAAAATGGTTCATAAATTTAAAGAAGCTGCACGCAGGGCACGAGAAGCTGGTTTTGATATTCTTGAAGTCCACTGTGCACACGGCTACTTATTAAATGAATTTCTTTCTCCACTTTCAAATCAACGTACTGACGAATACGGTGGAAGCTTGGAAAATCGCTATCGTATGATAGGAGAAGTCATTGACGCTGTGAAAATAGAATGGACTGGACCACTATTCGTGCGTATCTCTAGTACTGACTATAAAGAAGGCGGAAACACACCTGAAACTTATGTTGAATATGCAAAAAAAATGAAAGAACAAGGTGTTGATTTAGTTGATTGTAGCTCAGGTGGTATCGCTCCTGTAAAAGTCAACTCATATCCAAATTATCAGGTCCCTGCTGCAGATAGAATCCGAAACAAGGTTGAAATAGCAACTGGAGCAGTTGGTTTAATTAAAACAGGTAGACAAGCAGAAGAAATTTTAAGAAATAATCGTGCAGACTTAGTATTCATTGGACGAGAATTCCTTAAGAATCCATTTTGGCCACGTGCAGCTGCAGAGGAATTAGGTGCCGATATTGAAGCGCCTGTGCAATACACACGTTATGGCTCTGACTGGTTAAAAAGTTAAAGAAGGTTAATTTAAAAAGCTAGAAAGGGTTTCCTTTAGGACCCCTTTCTAGCAATTGAAATAATCCACATTAGAATTAGAATTGAAATTTAAAAAGGAAGATGCATAATGCCAAATATGAAAGCAGTGGGTTTATATAAATATCTACCAATTGATCATCCGGAAAGTTTACTAGATGTTGAGGTTCCAAAACCAATAGCAACTGGACGAGATCTTCTTGTAAAAGTAAAAGCTATTGCAGTTAATCCTGTTGATGCTATCGTTCGTTCTCCAAAACCAGATGTAGAAGAAGGTCCAAAAATCTTAGGTTGGGATGTTGCGGGTGTTGTAGAAGAAGTAGGCCCTGATTGTACGCTGTTTAAGCCGGGTGAAGAAGTTTATTATTCAGGAAGTATTACTCGACAAGGTGGGAACAGTGAATATCATCTAGTTGATGAAAGAATTGTCGGTAAAAAACCTAGAACACTTGACTTCGCGGAAGCTGCTGCTCTTCCATTGACAACAACTACTGCATATGAAAGCTTGTTTGACAGACTTCAAATCAGCCGTGATGTAAACCAAGATAAAAATAAAACTATTCTTATCATAGGTGCTGCGGGTGGAGTAGGATCAATCGCTATTCAATTAGCAAAATTAGCAGGACTAACAATTATTGGAACAGTATCTCGTCCAGAAACAACAAAATGGGCCAAAAATCTTGGAGCCGACCATGTTATTAACCACTACGAGGAATTTATTCCACAATTAAAAGAACTAGGTCTTGATACCGTGGATTATATTCTGTGTCTAAGCAAAACTGAAAAGTACTGGGAAACGATGGAGAAAGTAATTGTTCCTCAAGGTAAAATTTGCTCTATTGTTGAAACAGACGAGAAGCTTGATATTACCTTGATGAAAAATAAAAGTGTGACATTTGTTTGGGAGATGGTTTTCACACGCTCTATGTTTGAAACAAGCGATATAATTGAACAACATCACTTATTGAATAAAGTAGCTGATTTAGTTGATCAAGGCAAAATAAGAACAACTTTGTCAGAGCGTCTTTCTCCTATTAATGCAGAAAACTTAAAAAAGGCGCACAAAAAAGTAGAATCAAGAACAACTATTGGAAAAATTGTATTAGAGAACTTTTAGTGTTTAGAACAGTTCTTTCCTCAACTTTATTAAAACAAATAATTACTTTATTGGAGGACAGGGAATTGAATAAATTTAAATCACATCAAGGCTATTCGTACATGTTTAAAGAGAATAACTTGACCTTAGGGTTGTTCTTTCCTATTGAGTCCTATCAGGGAAGTATCCCAGTAATGAATTTAGAACAACAAATGACTTTAGCAATAAAGGCAGAGGAAGCCGGCTTTGCTTCTCTATTCGTTAGAGATGTCCCATTACATGATCCGACTTTTGGCGATGTAGGACAAATCTATGACCCATGGGTTTTTCTTGGTTTCTTAGCTGCTCATACGAAACAGATTGCTTTGGGAACTGGGAGTATTGTTACAACATTACGCCATCCATTACATGCGGTAAAAGCAGCCGCTTCTGTTGACCGTATTTCCAGAAACAGGATTGTGCTAGGAATTGCCACTGGTGACCGTCCTATTGAGTTTTCAGCGTTTTCAGTTGAAAGAGAGCAACGTAGTCAATTATTTCAAGAGTCGTTGCATGTCATGAGACAAATCTGGCAGGAAGAGTTTCCAGCAATTCATTCAGCGAACGTAAGTCTGCAATATGGTGATTTACTACCTAAACCAGAATTAAAGGATATTCCGGTTTTAGTAACGGGACATTCTTCACAAACACCTGGATGGATAGCACAGCATAGTGATGGCTGGTTTTATTATCCACGGAATTTAGAGTTCCAAGCAAAACTAATTAACGAATGGCGTACATTAACTAATGAATTTAAACCTTTTGCACAATCCTTATATATAGATTTATCAGATAACCCAAATGAAGATCCGACTCCTATCCACTTAGGATTCAGAACTGGACATAAATATTTAATCTCTTATCTTAATACTCTAAAAGATATTGGGGTTAATCATGTGGCATTCAATTTGAAATATGGAAAGCGTCCGGTTGAAGAAGTGATTCAAGAACTAGGTGAAGAAGTACTTCCGAATTTTCCCGCATTATCAAGCAATTAGATATTAGGTAGTTTATTTATTCCGATTACAGTTGAAGAATAAAATATTATTTAAGATGGAGGAGTTAATCACATGAAAGCGTGGCAAAGACAAGGTGTTGGTTTAGAAAACTTAAGATTGATGGATTTACCTATACCCGAACCTGGACCAAAACAACTTCTAGTGCGTGTAAAGGCTGTTTCACTTAACTTCCGTGACAAAGCAATAGTTGATGGTGTTTATTTGCCAGAAATAATGACTGAACCATTTGTACCTGTATCTGACGCATCGGGTGAAGTTGTAAAAGTAGGTTCAGAGGTTACACAGTTTAAAAAAGGTGATCGTGTAACTTCCCATATGTTTACTAAATGGATTGATGGTAGTCCAAAAAAAGATGATGGTGCTAATGCTCTAGGAGGGCCGATAGATGGTGGGTTAGCAGAGTACATGCTGCTCAATGAGGAGGCAACTGTAATGACCCCATCTAGCTTGACAGATGAGGAAGCTTCAACACTTCCAGTTGCTGCACTTACTGTTTGGTTCTCATTAGTTGAATATGGGAAAATTAAAGCAGGAGACAGTGTACTTGTACTAGGAACTGGAGGAGTATCTGTATATGCTGTTCAGATTGCTTCAGCACTGGGCGCAAGAGTCATTGTGACAAGTAGCAGCAACGAAAAGTTAGAAAAAGTAAAAGCACTCGGTGCAAAAGATGTTATAAATTATGTCGAGACTCCAGAATGGGAAAAAGAAGTATTAGAAATTACTGAAGGAAAAGGTGTACAGCATATTCTAGAAGTAGTCGGTGGCCAAAGTATTAACCGTTCAATTGAAGCTCTTGCTCTTCAAGGTCATATTTATGTTATTGGTTTCTTGGAAAGTATGATGGCAGAAGTGAATCTATTCTCACTTTTAGCCAAGCAAGCTCAGCTTCATGGGGTTAATGTAGGGCATCGTAGAGCGTTTGATGACATGATGAGAGCATTTGATGAATTAAATATTAAACCAGTCATCGATACTGTCTATTCATTTAATCAAGCCCTTGATGCTTATGAACATCTATATAAAGGGGCATTTGGTAAAGTTGTTATAAAAGTCTCTGAATAAATAAAAATAAAAAAGCTGAAATTCAAAAGCCCTTGAGCTGTGTTCTTGGGCTTTTGTTGTTTCATCTAAAAGGGTATTCCATTAATGGTAGCTTTTAAGGAATAAAATGTTGTTCAACAATCGGGCGCGATTCTTCAATAAAGAAGATCGCTTTTTTCCGTTATAGGGCCATTTTGTTGAATAATTAAATTCCTATTATTTTGCTACGGTAAATATACTGTGGATATTAAAACTGGTTATTTACGCTTCCTCAACTATAGAAGCATTTTGTAACTTTATAATAAAGTTTGATCAAAAATATCTTATGAGCCTGCATTTTACGGCAAATCAAAAGAATCCATTTTGAAAAAAGTTTGTTCAAAATGGATTCTTTCTTTATCATTTCAAATGTGGTTTTTAAAAAGTTTGATCATTTTCTACCTGTGTTGCCTATAATCGCGCCCTTTAATGGAATAACATGGCCTCAATTAAATTATAATTTTACAGCTTTAATAGGATTAAAAATTTAAAAGGAAAGAGGTATTTCTTTTACCCCTCTTACAACCATACCGGGTCTCCATTCAAGTTCATTCGTATCAACGCTTAATTTGATTTGTGGAAAGCGCTGCAAGAGACTGCTGATAGCAATTTCGCCTTCTAGACGGGCAAGTGGGGCACCCAGGCAAAGATGAATTCCTTTCCCGAAAGCGAGATGAGGACTTTTCTCACGGGTAATATCAAAAACCTCCGGGTCTGTAAATTGATTAGGATCATGGTTAGCGGAATTCAGAGCGATAATCACTAAATCTCCCTTACTTATTTCTTTCCCTTTGAATTCAAAATCTTCACGTGCCCATCGGGATGTGCTAGATTCGACTGGGCCATTATACCGGAGTGATTCTTCAAGTGCTGTATGAATCATTTCAGGATGATCCTGCAAGAGCTGCAACTGATCAGGGTGTTCCAAGAAAGAGAGAATACTATTGCCAATCAGATTTACCGTCGTTTCATGTCCTGCGATAATCAAAAGTGAGACCACCCCATATAACTCTTTCTCTGTTAATTTGTCACCCTCCTCTTCGGCCATAATCAGTTGGCTAATTAAATCTTCCCCTGGACTTTCCCGGACCTTTGAAAACCGGTCTCCCAGATATTTGGTGAATTCCTGCATATGAACTGCCATATCTTTCGCATGTTCACCGTTGGTTCCTTCAATTAATGAATTTGACCATATGCGAAACTTGTCACGGTCTTCTGATGGAACACCTAAAATCTCACATATTACGATAATCGGTAAAGGAAAAGCAAGATCATCGATTAAATTCATACTATCCTTTTTGGCAATTTCGTCTAAAAGATCATCTGTTATCTCCTGAATTCGATCCCTCATTTCTGCTATCATTCGTGGCGTAAATGCCTTTTGAACAAGCCCCCGTAATCTTTTATGATCTGGCGGATCAGAAAAAAGCATATTGTGGGTAAAAATGCTATCGTATCCCTCATTTTCGCCAGTTAACTTTGAAAAATTCTTAATAAGCCTTAAGTCCTTCAGAGCTTCAATGGCATCTTCATATCGTGTAATCATCCAGCCGTACTGACCATCCGGAAGGAGGATTCTGTAAACAGGTTCCGTTTCTCTCAATTTTGCATATGTAGGGTATGGATTCTTTGTGAATTCCTTCGTAAATAAAGTGTTATTAGTTGACTCATTTGAATTCAATTGAAATCTCCTCTCAAATACTTTTTTATGAACGTTCCACTATCCATTTGAAATTGACTTATTTTATTTTGCCTTCACTAGTGAGTATGTTATTCAAATGATTGTTTAGATATGTTCTAGATAAGCATTTGCCCCCTATTGATTATAACTAGGGACCAAACTTTTAATTATTTTAACCTAATCTAAAAACACAAAAACCTAATATATTTATACTTTATGAGTTTTACCATTATGCCTTCTATTTTTTTGGTTCTGGTGCGAAATGTCTGTACCCTTGATCATCCATATATATGTTTTCTTGTTCAATAATCGGGCGCTTTCCTGTAAAAAGGAGAGTGTCCTATTTCTTGTATTTCAAGGGTTACTCATGTTAGGCACTTTGTTATTGTCTTAGATTTTTAAATAGGTTCGTATAAATAAGGCTCTCAGTGAACATAATAGAATCTAGATTAATAGATTTATAGTGGGAGAGTGTAAGAATTATGTTACTATCCGAAGCGTGGAAAAAATATCAACAAGATAAAAAAATAGAGGGTTATTCAGCACTTACATTAAAAACATACTGTTTTCAATATAATCTCTTATTAAGATTTTTTGGTGATATTGATATGAGTGGAATTAGTACTGAGAAATTAAAAGAATATCTAATACAGTCAGGAGATCACCTAAAGCCATCCAGTTTAGGACACAGGATTCGTTGCGTTAAATCACTATTCAAATGGACTCATGAAGAAGGGTATATTCCAAAGAATCCTGCAGCTAAATTAAAAGAGCCGAAATTGGGTAAAAGAATTCCAAAGTTTCTTACAGAATTAGAGATAGAACATCTAAGAGAAGCTTGTCAAACAACGATGGAGAATGCACTATTTGAGTTTATGTATTCGACCGGTTGCCGTATTGGAGAAGTTGCAAAATTGAATCGTGATGATATTGATTTTCGTACAAATTCAGTTATTGTACACGGAAAAGGTGATAAAGAAAGGGAAGTATACTTTAATACTCGTTGCTCCATTTGGTTAAAAAGGTATTTAGACGAACGAGATGACGAAGAGTTTTGTTTGTTTATCACGGACAGAAGGCCGAAAAGGTGTATGAGTATTGATAATCTTAGATACATTATCAAACGCATATCAAATCGGGCTGGGATAAAAAAGAATATACATCCCCACCAATTGCGACACAGCTATGCTACACATATGATTAATAACGGTGCGCCAATTGATGTGATCCAAAGTTTACTGGGTCATGAAAAGAGTGAGACTACAAAAATATATGCTCAGCTAAGCGGAAAACTAAGACAGGATTTTTATAGTAAATACTTTTGAAAGTAAATAAAATAAACTTATATTAAGACACCCATGTAAAAATGCGTGTCTTTTCGTTATCGGGCCAAATTGTTTAATAAAGAAATTTAGCAATCTAGAAGAAATTATTGATTGTTATGTGTGCTAAACTTGATTCTGCACATAACATTAATGAAAACTGCAAAGTATAATGTGACATCCCTCATGAACAAAGGAGAACTGAAAATGAGAAAACTCGTTCTATTTCTGCACGCATCGCTTGACGGTTTTGTAGAAGGGCCAAACGGTGAAATGGACATTGGCTGGGTTTCCTACGATTCTGATTTGGAGAAACACGCGAAAGAAATTCTGAGTACTGCCGACACTGTCATTTGGGGACGTGGGACTTATCAGATGATGCACAGTTACTGGCCATCTGTGCCTTCGAACCCATCAGCTTCGCAGTATGAACGGAATCATGCCGAGTGGATCGAAAAGACAGCCAAAATCGTTTTTTCCACGACGCTGGAGAAAGTCGAATGGAACAATTCCAGACTGGTGAAAGAAGATGTCGAGGAAGAGATCAAGAACCTCAAACAGCAGCCAGGCAAGGATATGGTCATCCTAGGCAGTCCTAGATTCGCACACTACCTTATGCAGCTTGATTTAATTGATGAGTATAAAATTACGGTTTCTCCCGTCCTGGTCGGCAGCGGGTTGCCGTTATTCCAAGGCCTCAAGGAGAAGATCAATCTTAAACTTATCGAAAACAAGACATTTGATTCTGGAGCCATAGGTCTCGTTTACCAGACGGGTAGATGACCTTGTCACCTAAAATAGATTACGCTAACCGGATTACGTTAGCACAATAAAAGCAGCGGCAGTCTAGGTCTTTCGAGTTCTAGTCCGTCACTGCTTTTTTTACGAGTCAGTCTAATTCAGTTTGTCGGGTGATCGACAAACTTTATTTTTTAAACCAACACCAACCCCTTTTTCTTATTTTTAAGTAACAGGGGAACAATGGAAATTGTAATTGTATTATCTTGAAATCAAGTCTTCCATATAAGGGCGCTATTCTTGAAAAGGAATTATGCCTTTTTCAGTAATAGGGCCATTTTCTGGTATAACACTGTTACAAATTCTGGCTGCAATGCGGCATCTTAATGGGGGAGATTTGGATTAAAGGAATCCGTTCCCACTTTTCTTAAGAATATAAAAATAAGTTTGGAAAATAGGAAGGTATAATGGAAATGTATAATAAGTTGATAGGGATTAGAGTTGCGAACAAAACAACTACAAAACAAAAAGTCTTTTCAATAGTGAATGCAATTATTATCGGGGTTATTCTGGGTTCATTGGCAAAGATTGTGGATAACCCTTATTATTTCAACCTAATATTCACTGATATAGGTAGTCGTCTTGGTATATGGGTATTTGTTGCAACGATTTTATCGGTTTTCAGCTATTCGCCCAAATTAGCGGCTGTAAAAGTATTCGCCTTTTTTGGATCGATGATGACTGTTTATTATGTGTACACAATCCTTTTTCTAAATTTTTTCCCAGAAAGAGCGATTATTTTTTGGAGTATATGTGCAGTGATTAGTCCTATTTGTGCTTATATTATGTGGTATGCGCGTGGAAGCGGATTGTTTTCTAATATTATTTTGTCCCTTCCAATCACAATATTGCTGTTAGAAGGGTTTGAATACCGTAACGCTTACTTACCCATTCACCATCATTACTATTTAATACCATGGTTTATGGGAATATATCTAATAATGATAGTTGTTTTGTTACTTATCATACCGAAACATAAAATGCAGTTTTTGATTATTTTACCACTTTCCATTATATTATCTTTAATCATGATAAAACTTAATAATTACTATGGCTTATGGGAGTATATCTAATCATTTTAATCAGTAATCGGGCGCGATTCTTCAATAAAGAAGATCGCTTTTTTTATTAAAGGTCCATATTTTGGAATAAAGTGATTGCTCAAATCATGGAATTTTAAAATAATTGATATTAAATTAAAGGGCCGGAATGTTGAGGAAAGTAATCACCTATACCTATATAATGCAATTGAGATTGTGAACAAATTTACTTACACAACAGGCAGTATCAGTATAGTTGAATTAACATTTTTTTAATAAGTAGTTATAGCATCTTAGTTAAATTTACGAGTGCGAAAAAATTTTTTGTTGGTTCTAGAAAGAAAATTACGATAACATAACACTAGTTCTGTTTGAGATTTATTTACAAACAAAAAGGAAGGTAAGTTTTATGGAGATAAAGACTGAACGATGTACTGTACGTCGATTTGAAGAAAAAGACCTTGACGATTTTATGCAATATAGAAATGATGAAAACTGGATGCGATATCAGGGTTTCAAAGGATTGACAAAGCAAATGTATGCTAAAGAATTACTTAGCGAACTTTCTTTTTTAAAGGGGGGACAGCTTGCCATAATCAACAATACAACTAATCGATTGATTGGTGATGTTTATTTAAAAAGGGAAAATCACACTTTTTGGATTGGATACACTATAAGTCCTATTCACGCCAAGCAAGGCTATGCATATGAAGTACTTGTAATAATTATCGCTTGGCTCAAGCAAAAAGGCTGTATCAGTATAAATGCAGGTGTTTCACCTGGAAATCTTGCTTCAATCAACTTACTTAAAAAGCTTAAATTTACTTATCTTTCCAAAGATGATAACGGTGAACTTATATATACATTGGATCTGCAAAAGATATGAACTTTTTCTCAATGACTAATTCACTTAAAAGAAAATAATAATATGTTTAAAAGGATTAATTTTATGATGTAATTCACTTAAACTATCAGGTGCTTTACTTTAATAAGGTCCTTGAAACGATCTTCCGAAAACGGGCTCTTTTCTGAAACAAGGAACGGTGCTATTCCATAATCGGGCCAGATTATTGAATAACATTCTTTTGTAAAATATCACCAAACGACACTTTGGGTGCATTTTTTCTTCAACGAACGAAGCAGTTTAGTTAGGACTTCTATAGATTGTAGAAGCCCTTCTACCTGGTTATAATACATAGCTTATCAGCCCATCCGATAACAGGATGGGCGTTTTTTTACATTTACTCCACCTGTTCCTTTATCACCTGCTCGATCCCGAGCAAAATTAACTTCAAACCAAATTCAAATGCTCTGTCAGTCCCCATCAGCTCAAATAATTCGTTCTTGAACATCCTCCGGAACAGTCCCGCATCCGTCTCATTCATAGAGTCTAAAAGACGAATCATCTCTTCTCCTGGAAGCATTTCATTGGCCTTAAGGATAGCTGAGACATTACGTTGATGTTGATAATCATCTAGAACAAAGTAATAGACATAGTTAACGAGTGTAGTAACCACTTGCATTTTCTGCTCTTGCTCAAGCGGTGTTGATTCCACGCATAGCAGCATCCGGTTGGTGAACCGGATAATATCTGGTTCGTGGGGCAGTGTCATCATCATAATCTGCGTAGAGCATGGATAGCGGCTGAGTACGCTCCGTACCGTTACCGCAAGCTCAGTCAACTGTTCTTTCCAATCCCCTTCGGAGTGAAATTTCTCCAAAATTATTTTCGATACCTGGTTGGCTAGACGCTGGTATAGATTTTGTTTGCTCTTGAAGTACCAATACAAAGAGGGAGCCTGAATCCCAAGCCTGTCTGCCAATTTTCTCATACTGAGTTTCTCAATACCCTTCTCTCCAAGAAGCTCCCATGAGGCTTCTAAAATCTTATCCTCCGAAATCTGAGGCTGCTGTTTTTTCATCGGTATCCTCCATTTCATCTAACACTGTAAGTTTATGCTTTACAGATTCATAAGTTCATGATAACATCTAACACTGTAAGATTCAAACTAACACTGTTAGATAATTATTCAAAAGAAAGAAGTGATCCACATGGATGCAGAAAACCTCTATTACTTTGAAAAAGCACCGGTCAGTAAAGCTGTAGCCCATTTCGCTGTACCAATGATGCTAGGCACGTCAATGAGTGTCATATATTCAATATTGAATGCCTATTTCCTTGGTACGCTCCACAGTACTGCCATGTTAACCGCACTCGCATTAACCTTGCCATTATTTGCAATCATTATGGCGCTAGGAAATTTGGTTGGCATGGGGAGTGGTACATTCATCTCACGTTTACTAGGAGAGAAAAAATATGATGATGTAAAGCATGTGTCTTCATTCGCCTTTTACAGCAGCTTAGTTCTCGGTCTTATCGTGATAGCTGTAGGCCTCCCATTGATTAATCAAATCGTTTATGGTCTTGGGGCAACATCTGACTCCTTCGAATTTACAAAGGACTATGTCACAATTATGATTTTAGGCTCACCATTTGTCATATTGTTCTTCACACTGGAGAATATCGTGCGCTCAGAAGGTGCAGCAATCACGTCTATGATTGGTATGATTCTCAGCGTTGTCGTGAATATTATGCTAGATGCACTAGTCATTTTCGTCTTCCATTGGGGCGTAACTGGGGTTGCGTCCGCTACGGTAATTTCTAACGTTGTTGCGAGTGCATTCTACGCCTTTCATATAGGATATAAAAGCCAATTCTTAACCGTTTCAGTAAAATGGTTCAAAGCTTCTAAAGAGATTCTGAGTAATGTATTTAAAATCGGAGTTCCTGTCTTTATTATGAGTATCTTTTTGGGGGCAATGTCTCTCATCTTAAACCACTTTCTTGTAGAGTATGGGGATCAGGCAGTAGCTGCTTACGGAATATCATCACGTTTATTGCAATTTCCTGAGTTTATTCTGATGGGCTTATGCGAGGGAGTAGTACCGCTCATTGCCTTTTCTTTTACAGCGAATAAAATGCGCATGAAGCATACAATCGGATTTACAATTAAAATGATTGTGGCTTTAGCCTTCGTATTCGGCGTTATCGTCTATCTGATATCTGATAACTTAATTGGTTTATTTACGAATGACCCGTACTTAATTGAAATGGGAAGTTACATTCTGCATGTAACGTTCTTATCCTTGTTTATTACTGGAATGACCACGTTGTTTATGGGTATATTTCAAGCAACAGCACAAGGAACTGCAGCGTTTATTATGTCAATTATTCAAGGAATTACACTAATTCCTGTGTTGTTTATCGCCAATCATATATACGGATTCCACGGAGTAATCTGGTCGCTTGTCATTGCAGATGCCGTTTCATTCCTTGTAGGTGCTATCATGCTGTATGTTTTACGGAACAAATTGCAGCCGGATTTGGATAGTTTAGTACATTAGAAAAAATAAAACTTACAAAAATGCGTCGGGAGAAACCCCGACGCTTCTTGCTCTATAAAAAGATGTTTTACGTTCAGGAGCAGCAAACAGTAGGGCATTGATTCTAACTGTTCATCTATTTAGGCTTTTTTTTATGAATTAATAGATAGTCAAAGTTCATTTAAATAGGAGTAATGAGAATTTAAACTATTGGCAGTCGGATTTTAATAAACATAATAAAATGAATTCGCTCCTATGTGTTAAAACTGAATCAGACTGCCTATTAGGGAGGTAGTTAGAATGTCAAGAATGCAAAATAAGGAAGTATCTCAAATTCAGGGTTTTGATATTGAGTTAAATCAAGAAAATACTCTCCGAATTGATCGATTAGTAGATAGCTATGAAAAAAGCATTCTAAACAATTTAAATGAAGAATACCAAAGAAAAACAAGATGGCCTGATCATGTGGCAGATCAAATCTCATCCTTCGGAGGTAGCTGGAAATTTATCGTTTGTTTTGCGATTTTTTTGTTCATTTGGATAGTATGGAACACGTTGTCAATTACTCGATTCCATTTTGATGAACCGCCGTTTATTTTATTGAATCTATGTCTATCTTTTATTGCGGCCTTTCAGGCTCCTGTAATAATGATGAGCCAAAACAGACAGGCAGCACGTGATAAGCACGAGTCAATTATTGACTTTGCTATTAACTATAAAGCAGAGCAGGAAATTGACGATATGCAAAAACATATTCACCGAATAGAAAATGAACTAATGGAAATTAAGCTACTTTTAATAGATAATAAAGAAAAAGACACATTGTAACTTTTTTATGCAAGGATTGTGAAAAATCACGTGGCTTTATTCTGTTAGAAAAGACAAAAAAATGCGATGGTTTGAGCAAACAGCTTTATCTGAAAATAGCTCAGCAAAGAAGCTATACAAGCCTTTGGGATTTAACGTGAGCTTATGTGAAAAAAGGATTTATAAAGCATACAAAATAAACCTAATAAACGTTCCCAAATGAAGGTTTGAAAATACACAAAAAGCCAAGAAATGCTGTGAAACCAACATTTCTTGGCTTTCCCTTTTAATATTGTTTATACAGCTTTTTATGCAAAGGTATATAAACATAGCTACAATAAGACTACTTCCAGGGACTTTAGTTGAATAACGATGTTCAACAATCGGGCGCGATTGTGGAATAGGTGTCTCTTTCTAATTCAATTAACTGCCAATTAGTTGTATGAGAAAGGACATAACATATTAGTCATATAAAATATGTTATGTCCTTTAATTTATCTATACTTTTTTAATTTAGGTCTTGATAATGAAATAAAGTTCGATTATTTAAAATAAAGATTGATAATTTATTTTAAAGTTTGATTAAAAATCCTGTGTTGATATGCAGGGTTTTTTCTGATTCCACAATCGGGTCAGATTGTTGAGGAACGCTTTCACATATTCATGTAGAATAATAATTGAGATTGTGAAGGATTACCCAAATTTATGAGCAGTCGAAGAAGATTAGTCACTTCACATTGTTTCCATGATAAATTAAAATATATAATTATTATATATTTTAATTTATCAAATAACTGTAAAGGGTGTTTACGATGAATAAGATTAAGGATGAATCTGTTCGATCTTTAACGTTGGAAATGTTTAATATTCAAGTTAAATCAAATAACTTTATGAAATTTCTTACAAATGATGAAGAAATCTCTGAGAATTTAGTACTCTTATTATTAAGACTGAAATTGTTTGGTTTTTTAAAAATTACAGATATTTCAGATGCTTTTCTTTTAACACCTGGAGCAGCAACGAATATGTGCGATAAACTTGAACAACTAAATTATATTGAACGAATAAGGTTAAAAGAGGACCGTAGAGTTGTAAGAGTTACTCTAACAGAAAAAGGAGAAGAAAGGGTTGATGAAATATTTTTAAAGTTCTCAATTAAACAGTTAGAATCTATAACACATTCCTTATCGGAGATAAATCACTTATTTAAAAATATTGAAGAAACCATTCGAAACAGATCATAACACGATCTGTTTTTTTATTTGAAAATATTGAATTAAAAATAGAGCTGTTATATATTATAATTATTAAATGTTTTAGTTGTTAAAATATTATTTTGTAGGGGGATTAGCAATTTGAGGAAAAAAATCTTATTTATTGGAGGAATCATTTTAATGTCATTATTAGTTTTGGGTTCATTGAACAGCTATAAAAAACATTATGAATACAGATCAAACATTAAAAATGTCAATAAGGTACAGATTAATTCGGATTTTTCTAACATTAAATTGATAAGTAAGGATTCCGATTTTTATCTTGAATCCCAGGGTGTAGGAAAGCCAACCATTGATATTACCTACACTAATGATAAAGCAATTATTAATGTACTAACATTTAATAAAACCTGGAAAAAGATGTTACCTGGTAAAAAGAATAGAGGAAAAATACTGCTGAACATACCACCACGTTTGTTAGATGAGCTTCACTTAGAAACAAAAAATGGAGACATTGATATAGATTACATTGCTGAAGTTAGTCGGCTATCCCTTATCTCGGATGTGGGTACTATAAGATTGAGTGGCTTTCAAGGAGAATTTTTAAATATTAAATCGGGAAATGGTTCCATTAACTTAGGGGAAGTAAATGGACAAATCAATATTAAAAATAAAGTAGGAAGTTTAAAGAGTCTAGTTCTCAAAAGTGTTAAAGGAGAAAATAATATTAAAATTTCTAATGGAAATGTAAAAGTTGAGCTACCTAAAGGGATAAAAACTGATGATATAGGTTTAAATATTTCAACTAAGAATGGGAAAATAATATCCAAAGACAGTAATTATACTATCTCAAATAAAGGACCGGGAAAAGAACTAATTCAAAATGTACCTAATAGTACGAAAAAACTAAATATATCCGTTTTAGTGGGAAATATAGAAATAAATTAATGTTTTATCCAGCATTAGAGTTTTTATAGATTGAAATTTTTGTATGTAAAATTCCTAGTACATAAATACCTTTTAGTCTATTGAAAAAGCACAGGGTTTTGAATGCATAATTAGAGGTGCAACACTTTTGTTTATTTCAAAATACATCACTGTATTTTTTTCAAAAATGTACTAATTCTCTAGAAAGTCGAAATTAGAGTTTCACTCCATACGTACTGAAGCAGTCGTGCATGGCATCGAAGCATTCACGGCCTGGGTTCGGGACAATAACAAACATAATTGAACATAAAACCTCTTATAATTTTATTAAACAAACGGGGCAGTTTAGTTGCATAAGAATAGATTCCAGAAGATCGTCATTAGAGTCGATCTTTTTCTTTTCACTGTTTCAGATAAAAAACTTACTATCTGAAAGCACGCAACCAAAGTTATTGTAATAATATTTTATGAATTAGAAAAAAATAGAGGAAAGGAGGGATTGCAAATGTCTGTGAAAAAGTGGGTAACAGGATTGGTCGGTGCGCTTGCAATGGTTGTAGTCGTGACAACACTAGGTTCACTCGGCGTATTTGCCGAATCCGGTGTTGTAAATCAGCCTATGGAGACGGGGAAATCGATTGAGGTCGAGTTGAACGATAATTTCTTTAATCCGAAAGTCATCACTATTCCGAATGGAACAGCCACAACGTTGATATTGAAAAACAAAGGCAGTAAAGAGCACACCTTCACAGTTGAAAAGCTCGGCATTGACGTCGAGGTCCAGCCGGGTGAAGAAAAAAATATTACCGTGAATCCGAAACAGCCCGGTACATATGAACTGATATGTCGGTACCATTTCCAGGAAGGAATGGTTGGGAAAGTAATAGTCGAATAAAATGCAGGACCAATAAGGCCTTGTTTTTTTATAGGTAAAGGAAATAACTTACTTCCTCCCCGAACGGACTTCTCTACTTTGTATTATCGATTAAGGTTTAGAGAGATTTTTTATTAAGCTTATTTTTCATTACAGAGGATATTGATGCTTGGATTATTAGTAATTGTTCCACCTCTAATAAATGGTAAGTATAATGTAAGGTAACGTATAAACCATTTAGAATGAGGTGGAAAGGTGTGTTTTTTAAACCTATTTCTGATGAGGTTCGTTTATCTCAAATAATATTCAATAAACATAAAAAAACGATGAAGCTCATTTTAGTGTCTATTTTAGCCTGTATGGCAACTATTCTGCAGGCTGCTGGATTTTTACCAGGGATAGGATATTTTATAAGTCCTCTGGCCACTGTACTTATTCTGTTATGTTCCATGTTTTCCATTCCACTTGGAGAAATATCCTACTTTCTGACAATTATGCTGTTATTCATCCTACAGCCAACTGAACTAATTGTATTTTCTTTTACAACAGGATTGTTAGGACTTGGAATAGGGGCATCCTTTCACCTTTTCAGGAAGGGGTTAAGTATTATGACTACTGGTGCCATTCTTTTAATGTTAGGAATTATGAGTCTAATATTTATTTTTCACTTTCCAGTTTTAGGTTCAGCCGTCTCTGTTTCCTTTTCATTTCTTACAATTGGCTTTTTATTTGCGTTCATTTATAGCTGGTTATGGGTTGAAATTGCTTTAATCATTTTTAAATGATTAAAAATGATTATAATTTAGTGATTCTCCATCACTTGGTTTTAATTTCGATTCATTACATCCATGTAAGAGATTTATCAAGATTAAGTGGAAATTTAGTGTTTTGGTTCATGGAACTATTTCAAAAACAGTGCCTTGGTTAAAATCAGTCACTTTCATAGAGCTATAAACTGCTAAATATAAGCTGGTTTGATTCAGATTCGTTCCCAAACTAACATAATAGGCTGATTGAGACCCAAAATCATAATCGGTTTGTATCACACTAAAATCATTTTGTTCACCATTTGGTCTTACGGTGGTATAAGCTAAAGCTCCTCTAACCTGAGGTTGAGATTCTTTCCGGGCAAGATCGATAAACACAACGCTTCCTGTTAAACCAGGGATTGTATTCCCCATATAGACTTGCACTCCTGTAAGTGCAGTTCCTCCAAACTTATCGGGTCTGGTATCTTTGTGGAAATAACTGGTTAAAGACTGAAGGCGACTCGCTGAAAGTGTTATTGCTTCATTGTAATAGGCAATTGTTTTCTCATCCAAAGTCTGATTTTCAGTGCAGCCACTTATAATCGAAGTAGGAAAAGCACCTTCCCAACCTCGCCAGCCAAAGTTAATGAATCCTTCTTGGTCAGGTTCAGATTTCATTAAAGAAGCTTGAATAAGCTGAGTAACCGGTATTGGTTTATAATGAACGAATGAAAAAATCGACTCTACCAAATCTTGACCGACATTTCCCGCATATTTAATATACTGATTATAAAACCTTTGAAATGAAATGCCTGGTATATTGCGAACCCCTTTGGCAATTACCGTAAGCGTTTCCTGAATAGGTACGGGAAGTTCATTAAACCGTGTGACTACGGGTGGATTCTGGATAAATGTATTCTTAACTACATCAATTTCAATTATTTTACCGGCGATTTCCATATCATTCTGGCTTAAATTGAATGGATCATAGCCTGATCCACCATCCCCGGTTGTTAAAACAAGGTTTCCTGATTCAGGTGAAAAGTTTAAGCTATTGACACCATTATGATTAAAAAATGGTCTTCTTAAGTTTAGTAAGGTTCGTCGTTTTTGAGGTTGATCATTCGATTGTAAAATCCATTCTTCAACTGTATCAATATGATCATATTGAGTTTCTCTATTTATCCATCTTAGGTTTAAAGCTCTGGGATCACACGGGTTAGGCTTAAAAGGTTCAGAAAGAGCACCTGGACCTTGTGTTCCAGCTACTGAATAATGAAGATAAAACAGACCGTTATAATAAAATTCTGGATGAAACGCTAGCCCTAGCAATCCCCGTTCATCATATCCACCACGAGAAACACCTGGTTCAGAATCACCAAGTTTTATGATTCGCGGGCGAATATCTAAAAAAGTCCTTATAACCCCGTTTCCTATGTAAAAGATCTCTCCTACCTGAGTTGCAATAAATAATCTTTCAATTGAGTCACCCGGAAGTATGGTTGTCTTTAAAACAGTAGGTAAATTTATATTACTTACAATGGGCTGTAAACCAACCTTAACTTTTATCAACTGACTTTGCACTCCTTCTTATTGTTTTCTTATAAGAATATGATTAGAACCGTCTATTAGTACCAAATTAGGCCGGGGAATCCGATAAGGCATTGCACCACTTTCCACACGAGCGTAATTAAACTAAAGGAGTGCTTTAGTACGATAAGCAGGTTGCTTTGGCAACCTTTCTCTTATTCGACTAACGAAGCAGGATAGTTGAATAAAAGAGCGAATTATAAAGTATTATCTTAAAAAAAATGTGGTGTATATAAAGTGAATACAGAATTAATAGAGAAGGTTGAAAAAATAGTAGGTGAAACAAATAGATTTATCAAAATGGATGAACAGGGTTGTACTTCAGAAGTACATCAGATCATAACAAACAATGGTTCCTATGTACTTAAAAGTTCTTTTAAGGAAAAATATAAGGAATGGTTGAAGACTGAGGCTCTAGTATTAGAAAAGTTAAATAACAATAATCAGATTCCAGTTCCTAAATACTATGGTTTTTTCGAGGAGAAGATTGGAAGCCATTTAATAATGTCATTTGAGGACGGAATAACGTTAACTTCTGCTTTAAACCAAGCGAAAAGTACAACAGAAAAGAAATCATTAATTAGGAGTTTTGGACAATTTCTTCATCATTTTCATGAAAAAAAACAATTGCAATATTTTAGACGAGAGAATAATTGGTTTGAGGAGCGACTTGCCAAGGCACAAAGTTATGTGGAAAACGGACAAACGGAGGGTAACTTAGAGTTGTTAAATCAGTTGAAGTCCGACAAACCTATACCAGTTCAACAGACTATGATACATGGTGATTGCACAACAGATAATGTGCTTGTCATCAACGGGAAGGTAAAACTTTTTATTGATGTATCTGGTATGACAGTCGGAGATCCTCGATATGATGAATCCTTAGCGATTGGGAAATTTATTAATAATCCTGCATACATACATGCCTTTTATGAAGGATATAGACGTTATAAAGTTACAAAGGAAGAACTTCGGTATTTTGAAGGTCTATATGAGTTTTTCTAAATTGATGTTCCACTAACGGGTTCTTTACTTATTAGGAGCTTATCAGCAGCTCTTTTTTCCTTAAGGAACCAAAGGGGCAGGTTAGTTCAATAATTTTTGTTGTATTTTCTTTTAGATTAGGTTAAAATCCTTATGAGAACATATGTTTCGTTTTATGTATATGTTAATTGGTTTGAAGGGTTACTTAGTGAATGGTGGAATACTTAAATAGCAGGGTTAATTCTTTAGTTAATCAATACTCATTGATTATAAAAACAATTGTGCATCAATATAAATCTTTAGGGTATGGTGCTACTGAGTCTTATTTAAGGCTACCATATAAATAACGGTCTTCCAGTTAATCATATAGTAAAACAGGGATATGAATTAGATAAAGTGAGGTAGGGATATTAAATGAATACAGATAATAAAGAAACAATAAAGGTAGAGACCACAGTTCATGCGCCAGTTGAAAAAGTGTGGGAATATTGGACAGAACCACAGCATATTACGAAATGGTCTTTTGCTTCAGATGACTGGCATGCACCATTTGCTGAAAATGATCTAAGAGTAGGTGGAACATTTCTTACAAGAATGGAAGCGAAAGATGGAAGTTTTGGTTTTGACTTTGGTGGAGTATATGATGAAATTAAAATAAACGAATTGATTTCTTATACTCTTGGAGATGGAAGAAAAGTTACGATCACTTTTACTAGTCAAGGCAGAGACACGAAGGTAATTGAGGTTTTTGACGCAGAAACTACCCATTCCGCTGAGCAGCAAAAAGAAGGTTGGCAAGCATTTTTAGAAAATTTCAAGAAATATAGCGAACTTTCCAAAGATGAAGATTTTAAAGGAGAATTATAAAAGTGAATCAAGAGGTCTCTTCTTTTATCGAAAATCTCAATCAACAATGGAAGATTGAGATATGCAATCAGCTTCGTGAACTTGTCCATAAATCTATACCTGATGTGGAAGAGCGGATTCAATATAAAAAGCCACATTTCTTAAAAAATGGGAAATTTGCTGCGGTGATTTCTCCTTCTAAGGATGCTATGGCGTTTATGATTATGAATACTACTGAACTAGAAGTTCCTAAAGACTTTGAAGGTCCTGCTGAACAAAAATGGCTGAAAATTCATGAGGGTGCTTCTCCTGATTATGATTTACTGTCTCGCTTACTTGTTCAAGCATCAAGTACACTTTGACTAGTGGAGTGAATTCTTAGCCATTTGGTGAATAGATTTATTGGTGGATTTACTTAAAGGTTATTGAACTCCAATGAAAAAACGTAATAATCTTTCATTTTCTGTGGTGTAGTATAGATTTTTCGCTACATGAAGGGCTAACCGGGCAGGAATCCTTTAATAGATGAAGCAATAATTATGGAAAACGAACTAAGTATGTGAATAAATGTACTTAAACTAACGGGTGCGATAGCGCCATAAAAAGGCTGCCAAATGACGGCCTTTTTAATGTATGAATTTATCTAATATCATACATTCATAAAAACACCTTATTCAACGAACGGGGCAGTTAGTTGAATAAGGTGATGATAAAATAAAGGCATAAAACAATTAGTAATTTAGGAGAGAATGATGAAAAAGTATACTTGTCCTTGTTGTGGTTTTAAAACATATTCAGAAGAAAATGGTAGTGACGAAATCTGTACGGTGTGTTCTTGGCAAGATGATGGTGTAATGAATGATAACCCAGATTACTGGGGTGGTGCTAATGAGGTATGTTTAAGGCAGGCACAAAGAAACTATATTGAATTTGGGGCTAGTGAAAAAAGATTTATAGGTAAATTAGTTAGGGAATTTTATGAAAAAGATCCATTATGGAAACCAGTTTGGGAAAGGGAAGCAAAACTCAGTGAAACTAAAGTTGTAGAAATACAAATTGAAGGAAATGTTTTGGTAAGTGGGTTCAAAGAATCTATGCAAATTAATGAATTTATAGATGAATTTACTAATTTTCTTGAAAGTAAGGGATGGTCTTTTGGTGGTGAAATTAAACATGTAAGTACACCAATAAATAAAGAGTAAGCATTTTAAGTAAAATGATAAATGTTATTCAACGAACGGGTGTTTAGTGAAAGAAGAATTTGCATAAAACACCCCTTTTTATGCAGTTACCAGGCTTCTTTAGAAGCCGAAAATGTTGATTCATCAACCATGTATAAACGATAAAAATGGACCATTCGGAACCCCTTGAGTACCAAGGGGTTTTATGTTTCGGAAGTTCCGAAAATTCACTTTATGTAAACTAGATTTGTATAGAGTATGCATATGATCCTTAGAAACCTTGTTCAAAAACGGAGCAGGTTAATTAAATAAAAACAGAAAAGTAGCTTTCGATGAACTGCTTTGCTTATTCAGTTAGGTCACGCGATTCGTTGCTTTTTCTTCCTGTTTCAGCGTCAAAAACGGCCGTCCACATTTTTCCTTCTTGAGAAACGGTCACAAATACATATACTTGCCTTTTAGGATGGTAACCAACTCCGCCGACCCTTGATTTTCCATATTGATCAGCACGAGAAAGAACGCTATTAACGTCTTTAAAATAGGTTTTTTCTTGAATATTTAGCTTCGCATTTTCAAATTCAACATATTGCTTTTTATTGAGTGATTTATAAAACGAATCAGCGTCTTTGAAACTTTTGGCGGAGTTATCTGGATACTTGCTCCAAGGTTCCTGATTTTGTGTTGCTTGTACCAATTGAATATTGATAGCAAAAATAGCAGTTAATATTCCTATGAAAGCAATGGGAATTATTCTCTTCAACTCAAAAAACCTCCTTTATTTATAAGTTCCCAAATAAAGAGAAAAATAATACTTAGAAAATGTATTTAAAATTGAAGATCATTTTTAATGCCGATAAAGATGATTATGTAAACTTTTCTTGAAAAAAATAAGAGAGTTTTTTAATCTAGCTTATTCAAATGGGTGACATCAGTTCAAGAAGAAGCCCTCTTCTTCAACAAAGGCAGGATTGTTGAACAAGGAAATGATAAAGTGAAATTATATAGAAAAAAATGGGAGTTGTCCGATAAATGAAAAAAGGTAAAGGTTTTCTTATAGTATCGCTCACAGTGTTATTGATGGGTTGCTCATTAAATGGCCATACAGAAAAGACGGATTCAAATGCGGATACAAGTGATAAATCTTCCAAGGAAGGGCTTTATGTTCTAAGTATAGAAGAACAAGGAATGATGGTGGTAAACGCTATCCCTAGCGATTATAGTTCGAATGGTGGAGAAAAAGAATTTTTTGGTGCAGTTAGTTACCATTATCCGAAAGCTTCAGAGGAGCTAAAAGTCGGTCAAAGAGTGCTTGTTGAAGCCGATGGCCCAATATTTCAATCCTATCCTGGTAAAGGAAAAGCAAACAAGGTGACAATTCTCCCAGAATATAAACCAGATACAGCCGATTTATCAGAATCGCAAGTAGTTCGTAAAGCATTAAAAGAACTTGAGTCAGAATCTACATCAAATTGGATAGCTGCTATTAGAAATGTAACTTATGATAAGGAAAAGGATACTTGGATAGTAGATATTAAACAAGATGAAAGTATGTACGAATTTGATATAGATGATAAATAATCATGAGGCAAGAAGTTTGTTCGGAGAGAGAGGAGAAGACCACAATTTGTGGTCTTCTGAATGTACGAAAATAACTAAGATCATACATTCAAAACTACTTCTTTAACTAATGGGTCAGAATAGTTAAAGAAAGATTCATATCCATTTGGTTAATTGTGGTATTATTGGTTCTGGTGCAAAAATTTCAGCTAACTTGAAACTAAACTCTAAATCTTGGACATACTGATACTACTAAACTAAAAAGGACGTGTATCGGTATGAAAAAACCAGTAGAATTCAAATGGAAACATTATCAGCCTGACATTATTTTATTAACGGTTAGATGGTACCTATGGTACAGCCTCAGTTTTCGTGATTTGGTGGAATTAATGGAGGAACGAGGCTTATCCATGGCTCACACAACGATTATGCGTTGGGTACATCAATATGGGCCTGAATTAGATGAAAGAGTATGGCGTCATCTTAAGTCAACCAATGACTCCTGGAGAGTAGATGAAACCTATGTGAAAGTCAAAGGTCAATGGATGTATCTGTATCGTGCCGTTGATTCAGAAGGGAATACCATTGATTTTTGTCTAAGCGAATCAAGAGATAAACAAGCAGCCAAACGCTTTTTTAAGAAAGCCTTGGCTTTTTCGCACGTTTCTAAGCCTCGTGTGATAACAGTAGACAAAAACCCAGCTTATCCAATCGCTATCCAAGAGTTAAAAGAAGAAAAGCAGATGCCTGAAGGCATCCAACTAAGGCAAGTTAAATATCTCAACAATATCGTGGAGCAGGATCACCGTTTTATTAAAAAACGAATTCGCCCGATGCTTGGATTAAAGTCCTTACGGACTGCCAAACGAGTTATTGCGGGGATATGCACATGATCAAAAAAGGACAGACTCTCCAAAGGGAGAAGTCTGTCCAAAATCAAAAAGAATTCATCCATCAACTGTTTGGACTAATTGCTTAGGATCAGGGGTCACTAGAAAACTTTCGCTTTTTTATATTTTCTTCAAGTATTTGCACCAGAACCGTAAATAAAAAGTTCCCTGGCAGAAAGCACAAGGGAACTTTTTTATTATAGTATTTCTGAAGGAAGGCAACCGTATCGGTCTTTAAATTTTTTATAAAAGAAAGTTAAATTGCTGAAACCACAGTCAGAAGCAATAGTATATACTGTTTCATTTGTATTAGTTAGCAAGAATTTTGCTTGTTGTAACCTTTTTTCCAAAATTAGATGGCTGAATTTCTTTCCAGTACTTTTTTTTATTAATGAGCTCAAATAATTGGGTGTATAGTTAAACTGTTTTCCTACTGATTGTAATGTACAAGTTAAATAATTTTGATCAATATACTGAAGAATATTAATAATTTCGTTGTGCTTTTCAGACTGAACCTTTTTATTTGTTTCATAATGAAAGCTTCGAACAAGTAAGATGAATAATATATTTATGTAATTTTCGATAATTTGTATATACCCAAGTGAAGAAAAATTGTACTCCTGTAGAATCTGTTTAATAAGTAAATCAATTTGATCTGAATTGTTTGATAGAAAAATAATGTATTGATTATGAGCTTTTGTTTCAGATAAAGCATTTAAAATAAAATTGACTACAATACCCCCATCAAATCATTTATTCGAAAGTGTTTTAATAAAATATTCTTTTCGAATCAAAATATTAATAATGATGTCATCTTCGGTTGTTTCTAAGATTGAGTGTGGTACATCTGTATCAACTAAGCAAATTTGTCCTCTAGATAAAGTAACTTCTTTTCCATCAATTACTTGTTTACATTGTCCTGAATAAACATAATTAATTTCTATAAATGTATGGATATGTGCCGGTACGATAGCAAATCGATTATGTCTTGATATATGAAATTCTTGATTTTCTGGGATAAGAGAATCAAAAATGTACACTTCTTTTCCGTCTATATTTTTGGTTTCAAGATGAGTGTAGTAGTCGGATAGTTGAGAGGTTTCCTTATTTCTTTTCTCTTTTGGTGTTAAATCTTTTAGCCATTTATCGATCCTATTTAAAACCATTTTTAACATCTCCTATACCATTAAAATATGTTCGTAGAATATGATAGTCAACTATAGATTTTATGACATTGAATGCGGTTACACTTCAAGATATCATGTGAATATAGTAGTTGCAACTTAATTATTTATGATAGTGAGGCGGGTTAAATTGAAAAAAATTAAGGAAGTTTTATCAAATAAAGAGGGCAATCATATACTTCCTTTTTTATGGATGCATGGTGAAGATGAAGAAACGACGAGACATTATCTTCAACAAATTTCTTCTACTGGGATTAAAGCAACATGTATTGAATCAAGACCACATCCGGATTTTTTAGGAGCAAAGTGGTGGGAAGATGTTGATATTATCCTCGATGAATCTAAAAAACTTGGCATGTCAGTTTGGATATTGGATGATGAACATTTTCCAACAGGTTATGCAGCAGGGAAAATTAAAAATGAGTATCCTCATTTACAAAAAGTCTACTTAAAAATGCAGCAGTTAGACTTTGTTGGACCTAAAAAACGAGCAGGCATTTTATTAGATTGGATGTTATATAACGGAAAGCCAAATATTATGAGTGTCGGTGTTGAAAAGGATGTATCAGAAGAAACAGATTCTGATGTAGAACTAAAGTTTAGGTCTAAAATTAAAAAGGTGATTGCAGCAAAAAAGTTAGATTATGAACAAATTGATGAAACCTCCCTTGTTGATGTCACTTCTTATATTAAAGACTCTGTACTTTATTGGGACGTGCCTGAGGGTGCATGGAGCTTTTTCTGTTTTATAGAAACTCAAGATGGAGGAGAGATTGCTACAGAAGGTTATTTGAATCCATTAGTTCCAGAAGCAACAGATGTCTTAATTAACACTGTATATGAAAGCCATTATCGAAAGTATAGGGAAGAATTCGGAAACACGATTAAGGGTTTCTTTTCAGATGAACCTAGATTCGGAAATATTAAGGGACCTGAAGCCTCGATTGGACGAATTGATATGCCATTACCATGGTGTAATGATTTGCTAGAGTTACTTTCTGATTCATTTGGAGAGGATTGTAGCAAATATCTTCCACTATTATTTAGAGGAGATAGTCGAATAGCTTACAAAATTAGATTTCAGTATATGGAATTAGTAAGTAATCTTTATTCGAAAAACTTTTCGGAACGTATAGGTGCTTGGTGTAAAAAACATGGTGTTGAATATATCGGTCATGTAATTGAGGATAATAATGCACATGCTAGACTAGGATATGGTTCAGGTCATTTTTTTAAATCGATGAAAGGTCAGGACATGTCTGGTATTGATGTAGTATTACATCAACTTGTACCAGAGCAAGACCAAGGGTATTTTAAGTCCTTTACTTCTACTGGGTGGGATGGAGAGTTCTTCCATTATGCTTTAGCTAAAATGGGTTCTTCATTAGGTCATTTAGATTTAAGGAAACAAGGAAGAACAATGTGTGAGGTATTTGGAGCTTATGGTTGGGCAGAAGGTTTAAAATTAATGAATTGGATTGCAAATCACATGTTAGTACGTGGTGTTAACTATTTTGTTCCTCATGCATTTTCAATGAAAAATTATCCTGACGCAGATTGTCCACCACACTTTTATGCACATGGACATAATCCTCAATTTAAATATATGGACAATCTTATTCATTATATGAATCGTGTCAGCCATTTGTTATCAGATGGAAAGCACATTGCACCAGTGGCAGTTTTATACCATGCTGAATCAGAGTGGTCTGGAGATTATATGCTCCTCCAAAAACCAGCAAAGATCCTGACGCAGAACCAAATAGATTTTGATATCGTATCAGCCGAATTAATTATTAATTCTACAATTCAAAAAAATAAAATGAAAATTGCTAATGAAGAATTTAATACTGTTATTATTCCATTTTCTGAGGCATTACCTAAAGAACTTATTCACAAAATAGTTCAATTAGCTGAAGCAGGCACAGAAATAATTTTTCTTGAAAACTATCCAAGTTTCTCAAGTGAAAATGAAATTATACAAACGGAGTTAGCCATATTAAAACAAAGTTCATCAGTAATTAGTCTTGATAATTTAGCAGATTATTTAAAATCGAAGAATTTACACGAGATTGAGAGTTCAAATTTTGAGCCAAGTTTGAGGTACTACCACTACAAACATGAAGATGGTCATATATATATGTTTTTTAATGAAAGTACTATTCGAAAAATACAAACTAATATAGCTATTCCTGATTTAGAGAAATTCTCTTTGTACAATCCTATTGAAAATAAAGTAACGAAACTTGTAGCTTCTGAAACACTAGAATTAACATTAGCTCAAGGTGAAAGCATAATTCTTTTTGAAGATAATGAAGGAATTGGCGAAGTTGATATTTTGACTAATGAAAGTGTAATTCCGTTGAACGCGTTTAAATGGAATCTATCGTTTGCTGATTCGGAAAAATATCCAAAAATTGAAAAATATCAAATTTTCAATGAATTACCATTGTTAGGGGCAGGAGATGAGTACTCAAGCTTTTCAGGTACTGTTAGATATGAAACTCAATTTGAAACAGAGAATAAAAAGGTAGAGTTATTTATTGAGGACGCCCAAGAAACAGTTTCAGTATATGTAAATGACATATATATAGGAACAAAAATCTCAAATCCTTATACATTTGAACTAACTAATGCAACTAAAGAGGGGCAAAATTCATTAAGGATTGAAGTGACAAATACTCTAGGTAACAGTAAAAAAGACTATTTATCTCAATTTATGTATGTTGAACCGATTGGAATAAATGGAGAAGTTTTGTTGAAAGTAAAAAGATGAGGAGAGAGTCTTATGAACCATAACCAAGTTGCAAAACAAATTGTTGCTGCAGTAGGGGGAAAAGGTAATATTAGTGCAGTGGCACATTGTATGACTCGTTTAAGATTTACTTTAAAGGATAGTAGTATTCCAAATAAAGAAGAAGTGCAAAACATAGATGGGGTTATTTCAGTGGTTGAGCAAGGTGGTCAATTTCAAGTTGTAATTGGTAACCAAGTAGCCAAGGTGCATAAAGAAGTAACGGGAATGCTTAATATAAATAGTTTAGAACAAGAAAATTCTCAAGGGATGAAAAAGAAACAAAGACCTTTTGAAATGTTTACATCTACGATTTCAGGTATTTTTGTTCCAGTTTTGGGTGCTTTAGCTGCAGCAGGTATGCTTAAAGGGCTTTTAACAATCTTACTTATTACGGATGTATTAACAGAGAAATCAGGAACCTATATAGTATTATTTGCTATTTCGAATACGTTTTTCTACTTTATGCCAATACTAATCGGGGCATCTTCAGCAAATTATTTTAAGTTGAATATATATGTCGGTATGATAATTGGTGGGGCGCTTATGTACCCAACGCTAATTCCGTTTGCAACTGAAGGTTCATTAACATTTTTAAGTTTACCAGTTAACATGATGGATTATACTTCATCTATATTTCCTGCCATTGTTGCAGTATGGTTTGCATCGAAGGTTAATAATGTATCTAACAAATTTGTTCCAGAGAGCGTAAAATTTTTCTTAACACCAATGATTGTGTTAATTATCAGTATACCAATAGCATTAATGATTATTGGGCCGGCTATTACATTTTTAAGTAATATTTTAGCAGATATAGTTAGTGCTGTTTATAACTTTAGTCCAATTTTAGCAGCTTTGGTAATAGGTGGACCTTGGATTATCTTAGTAATGTTTGGTTTGCATTGGGCGTTTATTCCGATTTTTATCAACAACATTGCTACACAAGGATATGATCCTGTAATGGGGCTATTATTAGCTAATCAATTTGCAATGGCTGGAGCTGCTCTAGCTGTAGGTTTCAAAACAAAACAACAAAAGTTAAAAGCCTTATCTATACCAACAGGTGTAACCTGCTTGTTAGGTGTTAGTGAACCTGCATTATATGGTGTATTACTTCCTTATAAAAAACCATTAATCGCTTCTATTATTGGTGGTAGTTTAGGAGCAGTACTGGCTGGTGCCTTCCTAACAAAACAGTTTGCATTTGGAGCATCAGGATTCTTTTCAATCCCACTAATTATTGATAAAGCTGGAATTGATAGTGGTTTCTATGGAGGCGTTGCTTCTCAATTTGCCGGATTAATCATTGCTTTTGTAATCACATATGTTTGGGGATTTAAGAAAACAGATGATGTTCCATTGTCAAAGTAAATAATCAAAGATCTTGTTTGGCAGTCTAATGAAAGAATACTCTAGCACTGCTTAAAAGATTAGTTTACTAATATTGCTAAACTGATAAAAAGAGTCTCTTTACTGATTTGGATGTTTATTTTAAATCAGTAAGAGACTTTTTTATTTATGAGAATGATACAGATTGAGGGGGTGAAGAGTAGTTTTTAGAGTATCTCTGAAAAGTTCCGTGTTTAAATGATTAAGATAAAGTTTCAAAGTGTTTGACTCAAGTTATGTTGAGCTCTCTTTTTAGTAAGAATAGTGGTGCTAGTATAGTCTTGTGGACACGACTAAGTTAAGTCAGTAAAATGTGCTTAAAGAAGGAGTGTCCGTAAGATGAAACAAAATTTTAATGATGAATTTAAAGCGATGGTGGTCGAGTTGTATCGTTCTGGACAACCCGTTAAAGAGTTAAGTAGCGAATATGGCGTATCTGAAGTAACTATTTATAAATGGATTAAGAAATATTCTCCTATTGCATCAATAGATGAAAAGGAAGTTACTCCAAATGATTTGAAGCAGATGCAGAAGGAAATGCTTCGTCTACAAGAAGAGAACGAAATCTTAAAAAAGGCTATGGCCATATTTGCGAGAAAATAAACGATGCAGAACTGTTTGAGTTCATGAATGAACAAAAAAATGTCTTTCCTGTTCAATTACTTTGTAAGGTGCTTGGAGTGGCAAGAAGCTCATTTTACCAGTCCCATCACAAAGTGGAATCAAATGTAGCACGTGAAAATAAAGTACTTACCCAACAAATTAGCCAAATCCATGCAGATAGTAAAGGACGTTATGGGGCCCCCGAAGATACACCAAACCCTTTTAACCAATGGGTTTGAACCGAGCCTTAATCGTGTTCAACGATTAATGAAAAAGGCTGGTATCCAGTCAAATATCCAAAAGAAATATAAACCCTATTCCTCTTCTAAAAACAAAGTGGAGGAACGCGAAAACGTATTGAAACAGGATTTTACTACGACAACAATTAATGAAAAATGGGTGGCAGATATTACGTATATTCACGTTTTAAGGGATGGTTGGTGTTATTTAGCCTCGGTTATGGATCTGCATTCAAAGAAAATTATTGGGTATTCTTTTTCACGAAAAATGACAACGGATCTAGTAACAAAAGCATTAGAGAACGCTTACTCTACACAGAACCCATCCAAAGAACTCATTTTACATACGGATTTAGGATCGCAATACACAAGTCAGGAATTTCAAGATTTACTGGACAATCTTAATATTATTCAATCTTTAGTAAAAAAGGCTGCCCTTACGACAATGCTTGTATGGAATCGTTTCACGCAACATTAAAAAAAGAAGATGTATATCAAACGAAATATGTGACGTTTGATCAAGCCAATCAAGCCATCTTTCAATATATTGAAGGCTGGTACAATAGAAAACGAATTCACGGTAGCATAGGGTATAAAACACCTCAAACTATGGAAGAAGAATCTAGAAAAATTGCTTAAAACTTAACTTTTTAGTGTCCAAAATATTGACGTAGATCCATACCTTAATGTTTTTAAGTAGTTTTTTTATTGTTTCAAACAATATTTACTTTGAAATGAGTGTATAAAACATGAAAATTTTAAATAAAGGAGAATACTTATGCAATATGATTTTCTGAGTGAATTATTAAAAATTACAGAAGAAGAGGAAGAGATACTACAAAACAGAAGAGAGATAAAAAAAGATATTTACTCAAATCAGTCTAATTTTATCATTGAAAGTGAAAAATTTCTTGGCAAAGATAACATGATTATGGTTCGCCAACATACACGATTTGTTGATTTTCCTAAACATAAACACAATTATATTGAAATCAATTACGTTTATAACGGAGAACTGAATCAAAATGTAGGTAATCAAAAAATAAGCTTACAACAAGGAGAGTTGTTATTTTTAAATCAGCACATTGATCATGAAATTGAAGCATGTGCAAAAAAGGATATTATTATTAATTTCATTATCCAGCCCAAATTTTTTGATTTTGTTCTTTCCTTTTTAACAACTGAAAATAGAGTTAGTAATTTTTTAATCAGCAGTTTGTATAATAGCACTCAAAATGGGCAATTTCTATATTTTAAAGTGGCGGCTATAACTAGCATTCAAGAATTAATCAAAAAGATTATTTTTGAGATAATGAATCCTTCTTTTTTATCAGAATCAACAATTAAATTGTACATGGGACTTTTAATTATTGATTTAATTAAACATGCTGATAAGGTCGAACATACCGAAGAATATCTTGCACAGCATTTTTTAATTGTTGAATCTTTAAAATATATTGATGAACATTTCAAAGATGCCTCGTTATATGAGTTAGCCACGAAATTAAATCAACCACATTATTTTTTAAGTAAAAATATTAAAAAAGTAACCAATTATACATTTAAAGAGCTGCTGCAGGAAAAACGTCTAATTAAAGCAAAAGAACTATTGGAAAGTACGGATCTATCAATAACGTCTGTTATAGATCAAGTCGGTTATGAAAATATTAGTTATTTTTATCGCATTTTTAAAAACAAATACAATAAAACTCCGAAACAATTCAGAGAACATTTAGTGGAAAAATAAGTAGCTAAATGTTCTTTTTTTGGTATTTATTCCAATGAAAATAATAGCCATAAAGAAATCTTTGTCACTATTATGTGCTTATAAGGCCATTTATCCCTCTTTCACTGAGGTTATTTAAGATAATTAAAGGTAGATACAAGTAGGAAATGATCGTATAGATATTTTCGATTTTTGCAAATAAGGACAATAAAAAGATAATTCGCGTCATTTTTTTACACCCTCATCTACCTTATGATAAAAAGGCGAACGTTTTCAATTAAAGGGTGATGAAAATGAAGAAATGTTATTTAGCAGTGGACATTGGTGCGTCAAGTGGAAGATTAATAGCCAGTCACCTTGAAGATGGGTTATTAAAATTAAATGAAATACACCGTTTTAAAAATGGAATTGTACAAAAAGATAACCAGTTTTGCTGGGAACTTGATCGATTGTTTGCAGAAATAAAAAAAGGAATTAAAAAATGCAGGGATATGGATTTAAAGCCAGAGAGTATCGGTATTGATACATGGGCAGTTGACTTTGTTTTACTCGACGAATATGACAACCCTCTAACCAATTCCGTTGCTTATCGTGATTCTAGGACGGATGGAATGATGGAAGAAGTCTTTAAGAGCATTATGAAAGAACGTCTATATTTTGAGACGGGTATTCAATTTCAAAAGTTTAATACTATCTATCAACTGTATTCAATCAAACAAAAAAATCCAGAGATTTTAGAAAAAGCAAAATCTTTTCTGATGATTCCTGATTATTTCAATTATTTATTGACAGGAAAGAAAGCAAACGAATATACAAATGCAACCTCAACCCAGTTGGTTAATGCTTTTACAAAAAAGTGGGATCATGAAATATTAGATCAATTAGAAATTAATAAAGAGATATTTCAAGAAATTCACACACCTAAAACGGTATTAGGAAATTTAACAGAGAATTTAATAGCTGAATTTGGATTTGATATGAAGGTGATTCTACCGGCAACACATGATACAGGTTCAGCGGTGATTTCGGTTCCTGAACTCGAGGAGACAATCTACATCAGTTCAGGTACATGGTCTTTAATAGGTGTTGAAAATCATTTTCCAATTTGTATTACAAAGGCTTTAGATTATAATTTCACAAATGAAGGCGGTATTGATTATCGCTATCGATTTTTAAAGAATATTATGGGTCTTTGGATGATACAGGAAGTGAAAAGAAATTATCATGATCACTATTCTTTTGCTGAGTTAGTAGATTTAGTTCGCCAGGTTCAAGGATTTACCTCTACAGTGAACGTGGATGATCCAAGATTTTTAAAGCCGGAAAATATGATTGAAGAAATTCAATCATACTGTCAAGAAACAAATCAAGCGGTACCATATACACCTGGAGAAGTGGCAAAATGTATATTTGATAGTTTAGTATGCAGCTATCAGCAAGCAATTACTGAAATTGAAGAAATTTTTGAAAGAAATTTCGAAAAAATTAATGTCATCGGTGGAGGCTGTCAAAACAAAATGTTAAACCAGTTCATTGCTGATGCAACGAAGAAAGAAGTATATGCAGGACCCATTGAAGCAACTGCCATCGGAAATATTGTTTCACAGTTAATGGCACTTGGTGAAATTGAAGATATAAACGAAGCAAGAACCATCATTAAGCATTCGTTTGAAGTGAAAAAGTTCTTACCCACACCGATAATTACACATTAAAAGAGGGAAAGGAAGAATATCAAATGACAATTAGAGAGAATTATGAAATCGCAAAAAAGGACTATGAAAAATGGGGAATTAATGTTGATAAAGTATTGGAAAAATTAAAAAATGTACCAATTTCTATTCACTGCTGGCAAGGTGATGACATAGCTGGTTTTGAAGCGAATAAAGGTGAATTATCAGGCGGTATTGATGTAACAGGAAATTATCCTGGTAAAGCAACAACACCTGAGGAATTAAGAATGGATTTAGAGAAAGCGTTATCTTTTATTCCTGGAAAACATCGTGTAAATTTACATGCTATTTACGCTGAAACGAATGGTGAAGTTATCGAAAGAGATGCGTTAGAACCTAAACACTTTGAGAACTGGGTGAAATGGGCAAAAGAACAAGGACTGGGATTAGATTTTAATCCAACACTCTTTTCACATGAAAAAGCAGCAGAAGGTCTGACGTTATCTCATCCTAATGAGGAAATCAGAGAATTTTGGATCAATCATTGTATCAGTAGCCGTAAAATCGGTGAGTATTTTGGTAAAGAATTAGGTACACCATCTTTGACAAACATTTGGATTCCGGATGGCTATAAGGATATTCCGAGCGATAGACTTACACCAAGACAAAGATTAAAAGAGTCATTAGATAAAATTTTTGAAGAAGAAATCGATGAAGCATATAATGTGGATGCGGTTGAAAGTAAGTTATTCGGTATTGGTTCTGAGTCTTATGTTGTTGGTTCACATGAGTTTTATCTTGGATATGCATTGAAAAATAATAAAGTATGTTCACTAGATACAGGACATTTCCATCCAACTGAAACAGTGTCTAATAAAATCTCATCTATGTTACTTTACAGTGATAAACTTGCTTTACATGTTTCTAGACCGGTTCGTTGGGATAGCGATCATGTTGTTATCTTAGATGATGAATTACGTGAAATTGGCCTTGAAATTGTTCGCAATAACGCATTAGATAAAGTGATGATTGGACTTGATTTCTTTGATGCAAGTATTAATCGCGTTGCAGCATGGACAATTGGTACAAGAAACATGATTAAAGCATTACTTTATGCGTTGCTAGTACCAAATGAGTATTTGAAACAGTTGCAAGAAGACGGGAATTTTACGGAAAGGCTGGCATTAATGGAGGAGTTCAAAACGTATCCTTTTGGTGCTATCTGGGATTATTACTGCGAGAAAATGGGAGTGCCGGTACAAGAAACATGGTTAGAGGAAGTTAAACAATATGAACAGGAAGTTTTAGCAAAAAGATACTCAGTCTTAGCCTAGAAACAGTAGCGGTGTCTAATTAGAGGTTGAACAGTAAATTTGCAGATAGGGATTTTAAGGGGGAAGGGTCTATAAGATCGACTTCCCCCTATTTTATATCAACAAAATTTGTACATAAAAATATTTAATAGAAGTCGAAAACATACAATCTATTCTTTAAAAACAATCAAGTGAGTATAGAGCCATATAAAGAATATTCGTGACTTGTATATGTCCTTTGGTTGTTTTTTATTTCCAGTAATCAGATAACTTTAAATATGTTTTAAAAGGAGATTTGTAAAATGAAAGTGAGCTTATTTATTACATGTTTAATAGATATCTTCCAACCAACCGTCGGGAAAGCAACAGTCGAGTTACTTGAACGCCTTGGCTGTGAGGTCTCATTTCCTGCATCACAAGTATGTTGTGGGCAGCCTGCTTACAATAGCGGTTATGTGACAGAGGCGAAGCAATCAGCGAAGAACATGATTGGCGCATTTGAAAACGCAGAATATGTTGTCACACCTTCTGGTTCTTGCGGAACAATGTTCCATGAGTATCCACATATGTTCAAGGGAGATGTTCAATGGGAGGAGCGGGCAAAGCGCTTGGCGGAGAAAACATATGAACTGACACAGTTTATTGTCGATGTTTTACAGATAACCGATGTAGGAGCAAGTTTAAATGGGAAAGCAACGTACCATACATCTTGTCATATGACACGTCTGCTGGGTGTAAAAGAGGCACCATTTACGTTGCTTTCAAATGTAAAAGGATTAGAGATTGAGGAGCTTTCGAATTCACAGAATTGCTGCGGATTTGGTGGAACCTTCTCAGTTAAAATGATGCCAATATCTGAGCAAATGGTAGATGAAAAGGTAAATAGTATAGAGAAAACAGATGCAGACTATTTAATTGGCGCAGATTGTGGGTGCTTAATGAATATTGGTGGGCGAATTGAACGGTTAGGGAAACCGGTGCAAGTGCTGCATATTGCAGAAGTGTTAAATAGTCGTTAATCCAAGGGGGAACAAGAGATGAGCATGAAAATCAGCGATAAAAAATTTAATGACCGTGTCGGTGAAGGGATTCAGGACCCTACGATGAGAGGAGCTGTCTCTACAGCTCAAGAACGCTTATACACACGTCGTTTGACAGCTAGTGATGAGCTCGGAAACTGGGAAGAATGGCGAGATTTAGGAGAACAAATCCGTCAACATACATTAGAGAATTTAGATTATTATTTAATGCAATTGAGCGAAAATGTAACAAAACGCGGCGGACACGTATTCTTTGCGAAAACGAAAGAAGAAGCAGCTCAATATATAAAGGAAGTCGCGGAAAAAAAACAAGCTAAAAAAGTAGTCAAGTCAAAATCCATGGTAACCGAAGAAATTGAGATGAATAAAACACTTGAAGGCATCGGTTGTGAGGTTGTAGAGAGTGATCTTGGTGAATATATTCTGCAAGTAGATAATCATGAACCACCTTCACACATCGTAGCACCGGCTCTTCATATGACAAAAGAACAAATCCGTGATGTATTCCAAGAAAAATTAGACTATAAACAGTCAGAAAATCCTTATGAAATGACAAAGTTTGTTCGTAAAATTCTTCGTCAAAAATTTCTAGAAGCAGAAATTGGTGTAACAGGCTGTAACTTTGCTGTTGCGAATACAGGATCAATCTGTTTAGTCACGAACGAAGGGAATGCAGATCTTGTGACCGCAATTCCCAAAACTCAAATTGTAGTGATGGGAATGGAGCGTCTTGTGCCAACAATGGAGGAACTAGATGTGCTGGTTGGTTTGCTTTGCCGAAGTGCAGTGGGTCAAAAACTAACGAGCTATATTACGATGGTCGGACCCAAACATGAAGGAGAGGCAGATGGTCCGGAAGAATTCCACCTTGTTATCGTGGATAACGGTCGCTCTGAAATCTTAGGTTCCGAGTTCCAACAAGTTTTACAATGTATCCGTTGCGCAGCTTGTATTAATGTTTGTCCGGTGTATCGTCATATTGGAGGGCATTCTTATGGATCAATCTATCCAGGGCCAATTGGAGCAGTACTGTCTCCATTATTAGGCGGTTATGATGATTATAAAGAGCTTCCATATGCATCTAGCCTTTGTGCGGCATGTACAGATGCTTGCCCAGTAAAAATTCCTCTCCACGAGATGCTTTTAAAACATCGACAAGTCATTGTTGAACAAGAAGGACGAGCACCACTTGCAGAAAAGCTTGCGATGAAGATGTTTGGAATGGGTGCTTCCTCTGCTGCTTTGTACAAATTAGGCACCAAAGTAGCTCCAATAGCTATGATGCCTATTGTATCAGGAGATCGAGTATCGAAAGGCATTGGTCCACTAAAAAATTGGACGGACATTCGGGAATTTCCAGCTCCAAGCAAAGAACGCTTCCGAGATTGGTTTGACGAGCATAAGAAAGGTGGGGATAAATAATGGAAGGAACGGTTCGAAATCAAGAAGCATTCTTAAATAATCTGGCGAAACAGTTTGGACGCGACAGACGAATCAATGATGTCACACGTCCGGAATGGAAGCATAATGTGAATTGGGAAGTGATGAAAAATTATTCACAATCAGAGTTAGTAACTGCCTTTAAAGAGCATTGTAACAGAATTCATTCAACGGTTCTTGAGACCACGAAGGAAGAATTGGCTTCTATATTAAAAAAAATCATCTCTGAAAACGGCGGAGGGCCAATTATGACGTCTCAAGACTTGCGTTTTGCGGAATATGGATTGCAAAACTTACTCGATGAGCAATGGCCCATGGAAAACGTGGAAGTGAACGTATGGGATGTAGAAAGAGGGCGCGAGAAAAACCACTCTCTTGCTGAACAATCAAATTTCGCCGTTGTGTTTAGTGATTATGCATTGGCTGAGTCAGGGACAATTGTCGTAGAAACACATCAAGGACAAGGGCGTGCCCTTCATTTTTTACCGACCATTTATTTAGCAATCATTCCTCGAGAAACAATTGTACCTCGCATTACACAGGCGGTTTATGATTTAAATCGACGTGTTGAAAAGGGAGAAACGGTTGCTTCTTGTATTAACTTTATCTCAGGGCCAAGTAATTCTGCTGATATTGAAATGAATCTAGTCGTAGGTGTTCATGGTCCGTTAAAAGCCTTTTATGTAATTGTGTAATTTTCATGTCTCGTATAAAAAATAGGACTGCCATTTGGAGGGCACTGAAAAAGTCCATGTAATGAGAAAAAAAATTGCCATACCTAAATGGATCCGTCATGTTATAGAGTGAGTAGTATAAAAATACGAAATAATGGGGTATCTAATGGTAAATAAGTTATCTTTTTTCTACTAATTATATTCATATTGTCTTTGTCCTTAATAGGATATATATCTAAAACATTATCAGCTGAAAAACCAAATGTAACTGTTGTTTTAAAAGGTCTAAATTCAGAGTATTGGGATCTTATGGAAGCCAGGGCGAGAAAAGGATTTCAGGATTTTGGTATAAATGGTAAATTTGTTGATCGCTTTAATCGAGAAATAATTGGTTTCAGTGCTGGTCCAAACAAAGATGCAAAACTAGTCTATCGAGCATTATCTTCCATTCACGGCAATTTGGAACGAATCAATCTCTTCCATACAGACCGAGGAAATGAGTTCAAAAACAAGTTAATTGATGAAGCTTTAGAGATATTTAATATCAAACGATCACTAAGCTTGAAAGGCTATCCTTACGATAATACGGTCGCAGAGGCTACCTTTAAAGTCTTTAAGACGGAGTTTGTCAAAGGCCGCCATTTTGATAGTTTAGAAGTTTTGGAACTGGAATTGATGGATTATATCCATTGGTACAATCATATTAGAATCCATTGGACTCTTAGCTACATGAGTCCAATTCAATATAAACTTGAACACCTTAAAAAAGTTGTCTAGTTTAGTGTTGACAATCCAATTTCTATTTTCAATTTAGATTCATTGTGAGGTGTGACTTTATATGGATTACATTTATGAAGTGATTAATACTAAAGATCTTCCGGTACATATATTTCTTCATCATGTTGAATTTGTAAACAAACATTGGCATGACAGCATCGAGTTGCTTTTTGTATTAAAAGGTCAAGTGACCGTATGGGTTCAAAATAACCAGTATAATTTGACGGAAAAAGATATAATGCTAATTAACGCTAATGACATACACTCACTTCAGTCTATGGAAGACAACTTATTGATTGCTCTCCAAATTCCGGTGTCATTATTAGAGGTCCATATAAAAGAATTAGAAAAGATTGTTTTTAACTGTAAATCATTTCAACATGATATAGACAAACAAAGTGAATTTGATAAATTACGCTCTTTAATCGCTCAAATGATGTGGGCTGTCAACAAAGAAGAAAATGGTTTCATGCTGCAAATTCAAGCATTGTTTTATCAGCTTTTGCACTTATTAACCACACAATATATGGAGACAAGTAATACTAAACAATCATTAAGCGATAAATATATTACTCGTCTTCTACGTATAACAAATTATGTGAAAGAGAATTTTCGTCAAAAATTGTCTTTGAAAGAACTCTCCGAGAGAGAATTTTTATCGGTACCATATTTATCAAAATTTATTAAAGATTATTTAGGTATGACATTTTTGGAGTATGTTGACAGTGTAAGATTAGAGCACGCAGTAACCGATCTGCAACGAACTGATTTACCTATTATCCAGATAGCAATCGAAAATGGGTTCCCAAACGTTAAATCTTTCAATCGGGTGTTTAAAGACGTATACAAATTAACGCCTGGAGAGTTTCGTGGTAGAATGGGCTCCCCTTCTAAAGACAAGGAAGTCCGATCACAACTGGCCAATTACGTGGAGGTGGATAAGGAGAGTGCATTTAACCTTCTTTTCGTCTATTTGCCGCATAACGCAGAAGAATTCAGTGAAAAGAAGCGGAGAGTCAAAGAAGTTTACGAAGTTTCTGTCACGAGTACGGCAATACCTCTAGAACATCGATGGAAGCAATTAATGACTGTCGGAAAAGCAAAGGAAATTTTATTTGCTCCTGTTCAACAGCAGCTAATCGAAATACAAAAGAAAATCAATTTCAGATATATACGCTTTCATGGGATATTTGATGATGAAATGATGGTTTATACTGAAAACGAACAAGGTGAACCTGTATACAATTTCGTCTATACAGATATGGTTATTGATTTTTTGATAAGTATTGGGGTAAAACCTTTTGTGGAGCTTGGATTCATGCCTGCTGCACTGGCTTCAGGTCCTGATACTGTGTTTTACACCAAAAGCAACGTGAGCAGCCCTAAAGACATAAATCATTGGAAAGAACTAATTCGTCGATTTATTGAGCATTGCGGAGCAAGATACGGTTGGACTGAGGTCAAACAATGGTACTTCGAGGTGTGGAACGAGCCTGATTATTCTGTTTTTTGGAGAGGAACATTTGAGGAATATTGTTATTTTTATAAGAATTCATATACAGCGGTCAAGGATGTACTAAACCAGTTACGTGTTGGAGGGCCTGCCCTTACAACAACCTATCTCCTCAATACAGATTGGTTTCAACGTTTTTTATCATTTTGTGAAAATCAGGATTGTTTGCCTGATTTTATTTCTTTTCATTCATACCCTCATAATAGGTTGCCAACCAAAGGGTTATCTTCTAAGATACACCCATTGGAGGAAGAACAGGATTTGAATTATGATACTTATCTAATATATAACGAGAACTACTTACAGGATTCGATTCAGTATATTAAGTCGTTAGTTAGGAATTTCGGCCTTAAAGATCTTGAGATTCACTTAACCGAATGGAACTCAACAGCAGTCCATCGTGATTTGACTAATGATACCAGCTTCAAAGCTGCATATATAGTAAAGAATATATTAGATAATATGGATGAACTTTACAGTTTTGGTTATTGGACAAGTACTGATTTAATAGAAGAATTCAGTGCTGAACCAAAACTATTTCATGGCGGACTGGGTTTAATGACCAATAATGGTATACCTAAATCAGGATTCCGTGCATTTGAACTTCTTAATAAATTAGGAAGCCAGCTTGTAGCAAAGGGGGATGGATATTTTATAACGAAGAGTTCTTCCGGCTACCAAGTTATGCTCTATCATTATTGTCACTTTGATAAGTTATATAGTATGAGATTTAATACCAACATCGATTTAGTAAACCGGTATAACGTTTTTAGCAATCAATATATTAAAGATAAACAAGTCAAGATTAAAGGAATGGAACCAGGTAAATACCTAGTAAAGCAGCATATATTGAATAGACAACACGGAAGTGCATATGATCAGTGGGTTAAAATGGGTGCACCTAGCAAACTTTCTTTGGAGGATGTTGAATACTTGAGAAGTAAGAGTATTCCCGACCGTGTTGTTCAAGAAATCATACTAGCAGATGCAGAAGATTTAGTTTTAAATGCCGAAATGACTCCACATGAAGTACGACTTTTTGAAATTATGATTTAAAGCCATACCTTTTGGTGTGGCATTTTTTAATTTAGTCAGGACTAAAGTCGTGACTAAAAAGAAAGCTAATAATAAAAAATGCCCTTATTTACCATAAAAACGGGGAGGCTGTTAAAGCCCTTACATAATAAAATGAAAGCAAGCGCTTTCTTGAATAGCAGTGAAAATGACTAAAAGGGGGAAAGGAATTATTTAAAAGGAATCGTTGTTTTAGACAAGAACAGCATTTATTACATTAAAAGGAGAAACAAATATGAACAGTGCGTTAAAACAAGAAAAGAATACTTCTAGCAGTACCGCTCATGTGAAGGTTGGATTTAAAGAAAAGATTGGGTTTGCGATGGGGGATGTGGGGATTTCTATCCTATGGGCAACTGTAGGTGCCTTTATCACTTACTTTTATACCGATAAAATTGGAATATCTGCATTAGTAGTAGGAAATATCATGTTTATTGTTCGATTACTTGATGCGTTTTCTGATTTAGGCATGGGTATTGTTGTAGATAAAACTAATACTAAAGACGGTAAGGGTCGAACATGGTTACTAAGACTATGTATTCCTTATGCCCTATTAGGATTAGCAGTGTTTACTTTTCCTAATTTAGGACCAACAGGAACTATTTGGTATGCGGGAATAACTTTTCTATTGTTTAACATTGCATATTCAGGGGTTTCTATACCCTTAAATGTAATGAATTCTACTATCTCACAGGATCCGTTTGAAAGATCAATGTTAACTGTTTTTAGAACTTTCTTTGGTTTAACAACAGTTATGGTTATTTCTATCTTTATCATGCCACTTGCAAATTCTATGGGTGGAGACAAATTTGCTTGGATAAAGTTGATAGGGATTCTAAGTATTGTTTCGCCAATACTTATCTTTGTTTCTTATAAAAGTACTAAAGAAAGAGTTGTACCCTCTGTTGTAACGAAGGAAATCCCATTAAAACAGGGAATTATTGCACTATTTCGTAATAAATATTGGTTTATTATGTTATTAGTGAACGTTTGTAATGCCGCTTTTCTAGCTCTACTATTAGGATTAAGTGCATATTACGCTCAAAATGTCTTACACAATATGGGACTTGTAGGTCTTTTAGCAACGGGGGCAATGTTACCAACAATAATCGGCATGTTTTTCATGTCTCCATTAATTAAACATTTTGGTAACCGTAATACCGCCATCATTGGGACAATTGTCCAAATTGTCGGAGGGGCAATCATGATGATAAATCCTACGAGTATTCCTATACTTATGATTGGTATGTGTATACGGAGTCTAGGAACCGCTGCATCAATAGCTCCAGCCGTATCAATGCTTGCAGAAACTGTTGAGTATGGGGAATGGAAAACCGGTATAAGAACAGATGGTTTGATTTTTAGCGCAGCAAGTGTTGGAGGTAAAATAGGTTCTAGCCTAGGCGCTGGATTGATAGGCTGGATACTAGGGTTTGCTGGGTATGTAGCTGGCGGTGGGGCTCAACACAGTGGTGTGATTACCTCAATCAAAATGATGTACATCCATATACCAATGGGAATTTCACTAATTATGTTAGTTTTTCTAATTATGTTTAATCTTGAGAAAAAGAGACCAATGATTTTCGCTGAGTTAGAAGCATTACGGGAGCAAAAACAATAGAAAAGTCACATGTTAGATAATGTATTATGGGAGGAATTGATTTATATGATAAGAAAAACATATAAAATAGTAGATGAAAATGGATTTCACGCACGACCTGCCAATGATTTAGTAATGGCAGCTAATAGATTTTTAGATACCGAAATTTTTGCAGAGGTAAGAAATAGAAAAGCAACCTTACATTCAATTCTGGGTGTCTTATCTTTACATGTGCAATTTGGGGATCAATTTACGATTATTGCTAATGGTGAACAGGAAGTTGAAGCTACTCGAGCGTTAGAAGAAGCAATTTTTAATCTTAAAATTGGTGAATTAATGGAATAGAAGTTGTAAAACAGCCAAGCCGACATGGTTTGGCTGTTTTAATTCTTTATTTCTAATCTATCAATAAAGAAATAAATAAGAATAAAAAACGCCCTTATTTAGGATAAATGAGGGAAGGAGTCGTAAACTATTTTATACTAAAATGGAAGAAAACGTTTCCCGAAAATGTCTTTATCAATAAATAATAGAAGTACAATTTGTAGGCAGAAAAATAAGGCTTTTATAAAAGTGTATTAGTTAAAAAGAGAGGGAACAGATTATGTTAACAAAGCGATTAAAAGAAACAAAGACAACGATTAACAGATTGAAGACCGAATATTTGAAAAATCCTGTCGGTATTGATATTAAATCCCCACGGTTTAGTTGGAACATGGTTTCTGAAGACAAAGGTGCTAGACAGACTGCATATAGGATTCTTGTTTCTAAAACTTCTCAGGATCTTATTGATGGAATATATACCTGGGATACAAAGAAGATGGATTCCGATCTCGCTATAGGTATTGCTTATCAGGGAGTAAAGTTGGAGCCCTCCACTCGCTATTACTGGAAGGTTACAATTTGGGACCACAAAGGTCGATCAATTGATTCTAATATTGCTTTCTTCGAAACAGGTTTGATGAGTTCAGATGGAATGACCAATTGGGGAGGAGCCCGATGGATTACAAAGCCTGGTCAAGAGGAAGTTCCGGCTAAATCAGACCGTAAATTGCTCAAAACCTACGATATATCAACTAATGTAAGAATTATTAATCACTCGGCGGGACTTATATTTTCATATTCAGATAATGAATTCATGCTTGTTCGTATAGAACCTTCTACGATTGAGGGATCTCTTTACCAAATGGGGTTGTATCATGGCACACCTTATGGGATTGAACCATATACGTATTTGGAGGGTGAACAGTATACAGACAATAGAGGTCTTGTAAGAGTTCAACCTGTAGAACTTTCTAATTTTAATCCGGAAATTTTCCATTCTATAAAAATATGTGTTAGAGAAGGTTCACCCGTATGCAATATTCCTGGTAGAATTGAAATTTTTATGGACGGCGGGTTAACACCGATCCTTAGTACTAGTGTTGCTCGATATGGGGGTTCGCTTAAAGGAGGGAGTATTGGTTTTTACAATCCTAATTCTAGTGCGGAATATAGCTCCATTAAGATCGAGCAACCTGAAATAGAAAAAGTAAATATCTTTGGTCCGCCGACCCAGTTATCATATATTACTCTTGCTGATTTTAGATTGGATGGGGAGTCAGAAACATTTGTCAAGATAGGATCTGATGTACATGCGGAGGTAAAGATTTTAAATCAATCAATCACCTTAACGGATGAAATTGTAATAGAAGGACCTACTCCGGGTGCTCCAATGTTTCGGAAAGATTTTAGGGTATCTAAGCAAGTGAAACAGGCAAGATTGTATTCCACCGGTGGAGGGGTAACTGAATTCTATATAAATGGTAGCATGGTGGGAGATGACTATTTCGCTCCGGGATATACCGATTACAGTATGACCTATGCTTATCAGACTTACGATGTAACGGCCTTGTTAAACAGTATGCAGGATAATACGATTGGGGTCATGCTTGGTAATGGATGGTATTCAGGTAGTGAGGATGTTCATTATAAACCCTATGGTACACAGCCCAAAGTAATGGCTAGACTAGCAGTTCAATATACCGATGGAGCAATAGAAAACATCGTCACCGATGAATCATGGCAATATTATGGGCTAGGACCTATTACACGAAACGTAACGATGGATGGGGTTACACATGACGCAAGACGTGAAGAAGCTATTGAAGGTTGGTCTACTGCCTCCTTTTTAGATGAAAAATGGAAGAAGAATGCTAGCCTGCTACCTGCACCAAGTAATGATATTTATGGAGTCAAGGTTATTTCTGATAACGCATCTCTTCCACGTCAAATTGATACACTTACGCCTATAGGTCTTACTCCAAATCCAGCTGATTCAACCAGGACCATCATTGACTTTGGTCAAAATATGGTAGGAAATATAAAACTTACGTTACGTGGAGGAATAAAAGGCCAAGTAGTTTGCATTCGTTTCGCCGAAATGTTAAACGATGTCACTGGGTTCCGAACAGGCGATGGACCAAAAGGAACACTCTATACTGAAAACTACCGTACAGCTAAATCTACCGATTACTTTATTCTTTCTGGCAAAGCGGAAGAAGTATTTTCGCCAAGATTTACCTTTCACGGTTTTCGATATGTAGAAATAACCGGTTATCCTGGTAAGCTTCAAGCTGAAGATATCCTCGGCATTGTCATTAGCTCGGCTACTGAGGAAACGTTCTTTTTTGAATGTTCAAATCCAGAAGTAAATCGTTTACAAAGAAATATTGAATGGGGAATGAAGGGGAATTTCTTTAGTGTACCCACTGATTGCCCACAACGTGATGAAAGAATGGGATGGACAGGAGATGCGCAGCTGTTTGCAAGGACTGCGGTTTTCTCTATGGATGTACAGATGTTTTTAAAAAAATGGATGGTAGATTTAAATGACACTTTACAAAAATTAGGATTTTATACAGGGTTATATGCACCATTTAATTCTGAATTTGCCAATTCATTCTCAGGATGGTGGACTGCTTGGTCAGATGTAGGGATCGAATTGCCATTCCAAATTTGGCAGGTTTATGGAGATACACGTTTGATTGAGGAGAATTTCGAAAACCTTAAAACATATATGAACTATGTGTCAACCAGGACTATTCCACAGGGTTATCTTATTGACCCTCGTCCTTTTGTGGGGGTGGGCGATCATGTAAGCTTGGTCCCTACATCCGTTCAACTTGTTGCAACTGCTTACTACGCATATACAGCCCAGCTAATGTATTTAATGGCTAAGGGGATTAGCAGGTATGAGGATGCAGCGCATTTTGAACAGTTGTATAAAAAGATTAAATCAGCCTTTTGTGAAACTTTTTTGCAAGAGGACGGCACTATCCTACTGAACGAAGAAAGGGCTGAGTTTGATACACAGACCGCTTATGCCTTAGCTCTTAATTTTAATTTGCTGCCGGAAGACAAGATTTCCGATGCATCTCAGCGTTTAGTTGAACTAGGCTACGATTTTCATACAGATGGTTCTCTTGCTATGACAACCGGTTTCCTAGGGACACGTGATTTATGTCCGGCATTATCCAAATCAGGTAAACATGAAGCTGCCTATGATCTTATTTTAAATAAGTCCTATCCATCCTGGCTCTATACGGTTGAACAAGGTGCAACCACCATGTGGGAACGCTGGAATTCCTACACCTTGGAAAACGGATTTGGTGATGTAAGTATGAACTCCTTTAACCATTATGCATTTGGTGCAGTAGGAGAATGGTTGTATAACTATATGCTTGGGATTCAGACGGATTCGAGTTCACCAGGATTCAAGCATTTTATTTTACAACCAACCATAGATCCCAAAGCCGGAACAAGCTCAGATCGTATTACTTGGGCAAAGGGAGAGTTTCAATCAGTACATGGTCTAATTAAAAGCCATTGGTCAGTGGAGGACAATCAGATAACGTTCAGGATATCTGTTCCTGCCAATACAACCGCTAGTGTGAAGCTTCAGGGAGCCTTTCTGAATGATATTTTAGAAAGTGGATTACCGGTTCTGGAAGTGGAGGGTATTTCCAGTCACCAAGAAGTAATTAATGGGGTAGTTTTGGAAGTTATAGCAGGGAACTATGAATTCTCCTATTTGCGAAGGTAGGGAAGTACAGAAAAGTTACTAAAAGAACTGTTCTAATTATTGGAGGGACGGTATACTTAGCTGAATTTTTATACATTCCTTGTAACTCGGATTTACTTCAGACCATTCAAAATGGAAGGAAAGATAGTATGAATAAAAATATTTCTTTATGGCTAGGTATACAAGATGAATTGGGAGAAGGAAAAAAAGAAAGTCCAAGTTTGACTCCCTACCTGCTCGATGGGAACGGTCCATACCCAGTGATGATTGTGATGCCTGGTGGAGGGTATCATTCACGTTCTTATCATGAAGGAGAACTTGTTGCTCAATGGCTGAACGGAATTGGCGTTTCCGCATACGTTTTGAACTATCAAGTGGCACCTGCTGAGTATCCTGCCCAATTTATAGAGGCTTAGAGAGCCATTCGCTTGATTAGACATCGAGCGTCAGAATGGAAGCTCGATGCAAAGCGCGTTGGCGTAATGGGCTTTTCTGCCGGAGGACATCTTGCTTCCACAGTTGGAACCCACTTTGATGATGGAGAACCCAGTGCCAATGATCCGATTGACCGTTGGAGTTGCCGCCCGAACATAATGGTGCTTGGTTATCCGGTTATCACCTTGGGAAGATTCACTCATAACGGAAGCAAAGCTGCATTACTTGGAATAAGGCAAGATGACGAGGAGCTTATTTCATTTTTATCGGATGAAACACAGATTTCAGAGGATACTCCAGCTACTTTTATTTGGCATACAAGAGATGACCGTGCGGTTCCGGTTGAGAATAGTATTTTATTCGCGGAAGGACTCCGAAAATTTGAGGTCCCATATGCATTTCATATTTTTGAGTCTGGTTCTCATGGAATGGGATTAGCAAAAGGGCATCGAGAAGCAGAAGTGTGGCCTGCCCTTTGTGAAGCTTGGCTCAAGAGTAGATGTTTTCTCTCTAGCCAACCACACTACTCGGGGTACAGCACGATTGACGAGTTATTTAGTAATGAAAGAACGAAGAGGATCATTCAGAAGTATCTTCCAGAATTGGAGTTTCACCCATTTTTTGAATACCTAAAAGCATCGCCATTATTAACGATAACAAGCTTTCCTGAATACTCCCTTCCATCTGAGAAACTTGATACACTTCTCGAAGAGCTAGCTTCTATTGAACAAAATGGTTGAAGAAATAGTTGTTTTCAAGTTATAGAGGCAATCGAAGCAAGGTTCTTAACCTATTTTATTTTTAATAACCTGGGAGGTAACAGAGAAAATGAATGAGCAAACAATTTCTTTCATTGAATTTATGAAAAAAAATAAGTCAAAAATGATTTCTTCTTCACTCGAAGAAAGACGTGAGGCCATTCAGTTCTTGGGTGATAGAATTCAAATTCCAGTAAATATTGAGGTCACTGAAGAGACAATAGGTGAAGTGAATTGTGAGTGGATTTCTTTGAAAGATGCCTCATCTGATAGTGTGGTCATTAATATTCATGGTGGAGCGTATGTCATGGGATCGGCCTATGCTGCACGTGGAACTGCCATCACCCTGGCAACCCTTTCACGATCAAGAGTAATATCAATTGATTATAGATTAGCCCCAGAAAACCCATTTCCTGCGGCTCTAGACGATGTTTTAGCCGTATACCGTGCTCTATTAGATAAAGGAATTTCTTCATCGAAGATAGTCCTGTACGGAGAATCAGCGGGGGGTGGGCTGGTTCTAGCGGTAATCTTGATGCTAAGAGACTTTGGAAAAGATCAACCTGCTGCTGTTATCTGCTCCTCACCGTGGGCTGACTTAACAAATAGTGGTGGAAGCCATACTTGGGAAATCGAAAATAAGGATTTTACTTTGACCACGGAGGACTTAAATGGACAGGCGTTCATGTACGCAGGGGGAGAAAGTCTTACCAATCCGTACATTTCCCCGATATTCGCTGATTTCAGTAACGTTCCACCTTTGTTGATTTACGCTGGAACGAATGAAATCCTTTTGAATGATTCCATCTCACTAGCAGAAAGAGCTACACAGGCCGGTGTAGAGGTGACGATTAGAGTAGTGGATAATATGCCTCATTGTTTTACTGCCATGACTGGCCTTTTTGAAGAAGCAGATCAGGCGATGACAGAAATAGCCGAATTTATTATAAGAAAAAAAAATCTTTATGATTGGATGAATAATCGATGAGTAAACAAGCAGTAATATTCGATCTCGACGGAGTAATTGTTTCTACTGATGAATTTCATTACCTTGCCTGGAAGGAAATCAGTGATAAAGAGAACATCTATTTCGATAAAAGTATCAATGAAAGGCTTCGTGGAGTGAGTAGGATGGAAAGCCTAGAAATAATCTTGAAGAAAGCAAATAAGGTATATAGTACAGAGGAGAAAGAGCTCCTTACAAGTTGGAAGAATGAAGTGTACAGGAGGCTGCTTGACAATTTGAGCCCTGAGGATATTCTTCCAGGCGTACTCATTTTGTTGAAAGAATTACAAGAGCAAAATGTGAGAATTGCAATAGGTTCTTCTAGTAAAAATGCTCGTTTTATCCTCGATAAAATCAAACTAGCCAATCATTTTGATGCTATTGCTGATGGGAACAGCATCCAAAAAAGTAAGCCGAATCCCGAGGTCTTTTTACTCGCTGCAAGACAGTTAGGAATTGACCCACATGCGTGTGTAGTTGTAGAGGATGCAGAGGCAGGGATTGATGCAGGTTTGACAGCAGGTATGAAAACCGTGGGAGTTGGTTCCGCATCCTTATATTCCAAGGCCCATATTAGAGTAGAAGACTTAGTAAATTTGAATATCTTAAAAATGTTAGAAGATTAATAGGGAGTGAACAAAGAAATGGTAGACACACAGGAACAAGTGATATCTAATAGTTTGAATAATCTACGAAAAAAACCATTTAATTTAAATGATGAAGATATACAGTGGGTAGAAAAATCAATAGCCGATATGTCGTTTGAAGAGAAGGTCGGACAGTTATTTTGTCTTGTAGCTTTTACTGATGACACTAACATTTTAAAGGGGATGGTTGCTACTAAACCAGGTGGTGTCATGTTGCGTCCAATGTCCACAAAATCAGCGGTGGAAACAGTTCGTCTTTTTCAAGAAAACTCTAAAATTCCTATGTTGATTTCTGCAAATTTGGAGGCTGGCGGCAATGGCTTCGTAAAAGAAGGAACAAAAATCGGTTCTCCCATGCAAATCGCTGCAACGAATGATGAAAAGATGGCTTATAAACTAGGAGTTGTATGCGGAAGGGAAGGATCTTCAGTTGGTGCCAACTGGGCGTTTGCACCCATTATTGATATTGACTATAATTTTCGCAATCCAATAACCAATACACGTACGTTCGGATCAGAGCCTGAGAGAGTACGCCAAATGGGCATTAACTATGTAAAAGGGGTTCAAGAACACGGAGTGGCAGCTTCAATCAAGCATTTTCCAGGAGATGGCGTAGACGAGCTGGATCAGCATCTTGTCACTTCAATTAACGACCTTAGCTGTGAAGAATGGGATGCAACATTTGGTTCTGTTTATAAGGCATGTATTGATGAAGGTGCAATGACAGTTATGGTGGGACATATAATGCAGCCTGCTTACAGTCGTAAGTTAGCTCCAGAACTAAGTGATAAAGATCTATTACCGGCATCCTTATCTTATGAACTGACAACTAAGCTGTTAAAGGAGGAACTGGGATTCAATGGATTGGTCGTTACAGATGCCTCCACAATGGCAGGATTGACTATCCCGATGCCGAGGGAACAGGCAGTTCCCCAAGCAATCGCTGCCGGGTGTGACATGTTCCTCTTTACAAAAAACCTGCAAGAAGATTATAACTTCATGAGAGAAGGAATCGAAAAGGGAATCATTACCGAAGGAAGACTGTATGAAGCTCTATCGAAAATTCTTGGATTAAAGGCGGCACTTGGCCTGCATAAGAAAAAAGAAAACGGCAGCCTTTTACCAACGTTTGAAAAAGCTTTAGAGACAATCGGAGTAGAAGAGCATAAAGCATGGTCCATTGAATGTGCAGATAATTCTGTAACGTTAGTGAAAGAAGAAGAGAACGTATTGCCTCTTTCTTCGATTAAGCATAAAAGAGTATTACTTTACAGCATTGAAACAGGTGAGGGGTTTTTTCATTCCTCTTTTGATGCTGTCGGCACCTTTAAAGCTATGTTAGAAAAAGAAGGATTCGAAGTAAATCAATTTGATCCTAAGACAGGTTTTGAAGGAATGATGGCACCTAATAGTGTTATTTTAGATAATTATGACTTGATCATATATCTTGCCAATATGGCAACGAAAAGCAATCAGACTACCGTTCGAATCGAATGGGCCCAACCTTTGGGTATCAACGTCCCAATTTATATAACATCTATTCCAACCATTTTTATCTCAGTGGAGAACCCGTATCATCTTTTAGATGTACCTCGTGTGAAAACATTTATTAATGCCTATGCTTCGTCTGAGGTGGTTTTAGAGTTAATAGTTGAGAAACTCCTAGGAAGATCAGAATTCAAGGGGATCAATCCAATCGATCCTTTCTGCGGAAGATGGGATACTAAACTTTAGTCTTGTTAAAAAAATGGAGAACGGAAAGAATAGCAGGAAATAAAATTGTACAGTTGTCAGTTGTCAGTTGTCAGTTTCCAGTTGACAGCTGTATATTTTTGTTTAGATATTAATTAGAATGGTATTGTTATAGGATGGATATTTGGAAAAATTATAGCAACAAAAACTTCTTAATTAAATCATAAGAGGGAGGCTCTTATGATCTATCCATATGAAGAGGTACCTATGTTGATGCTAATGACAAGTTCATTACAAAAACGTTATTAAGGCTGTAAATCAAGGCTATATAAGATTAGAAACATGGCATTTGTCCCGATTCATGCCCAACGGCATAAAACAAATCTATGCTTTTCTCAAGACATTTGTAATTACACGGTCAACGGCAGAGAAAAGATACACAAAAACCTAAAAGCAATTAACAAAAACGTACTAAACTATGTCATGAAAAACTTCATTCCAAATCGAACGGTTGAGTATAACGATAATCGCATTAGTAGATTCATTGCCCAATGATGAATGAGGATATTACGTGGGCAAGGGGATATGTCAATAAAGAAGTCATTTTAGGCGTGTGTTCGGAAGACTTCTATGATGAGTCAGTGTTCATAAAACTAAGCCATTTTTATTCTCTGTGGTGGAGCCCTTTCGTTCATTATGACTAAAGGGAGCAATTGTTGAAAAAATTAATCCCAATTTCTCACGTATATACTGAGAGATTGGGATTTTTATTACTGTTTATTCTTAAAGTTGGATATATGCATTTTCCTGACGTTACCCCGATGAGATTTGAAAGTAATGACACATAATTATCATTTGTCTCTTCCGCAACTGCCTCCAGCTATCGCTTACGGACAAAGGATCCAGAGCCCAGCGTTTCCTGTTCCTTTTGGCTCGAGGGTCCCCAGGACTATGTGATTCCAAGTCGCTACCGGCTCGCTTGTACCTCGCTCAAACAATTGCGCCTATCGGCAAGAAATCCTATCACATAGCCCAACCCAATCCAAAAGACTACGGGTCGCCAGTTATAGGAGGGGAATAGATATGGGAGAAGGACAAGTCTTTAATCGAGATTCATTTCTAAATACAGTTGCAGAAAAATTAAAATGACCAAGAAAAACGAATGTCACGAAGCCTGCGTGGACTACTCCCCCTCAGTTCGATGTACTAAAAGATGTAACTCAAGATGAACTAGTAGAAGTATTGAAAAAGCACTGTGAGGTTATTCATACTCAGTTTATTGAAACGAGTTCAGATGAGCTTTCACAGCAAATATGTCATGTCTTTAAACAGTATGAGGTTGGTAGTGTTGTAACTTGGAAAGATGAGCGCTATAAAGAGTTTGGATTGGAACAGGATTTATTAATAAATGAGGATATCGATGTCCACATTGGGATAACCTTCAGTGATATCACCCTTGCTGAATCAGGTACAGTCGTGTTATTTAGTAATGAAAACAAGGGAAGATCTGTAAGCTTATTACCTAAAACATATATCGCGATTGTGCCAAACAGTACGCTTGTATCAAGAATGACTCAAGCTGTATCAATCATCAATAAACAAGTCCAAGAAGGGAAAAAATTTTCATCTTGTTATGATTTCATTACTGGTCCAAGTAATATTACAGACATTGAACTGAACTTAAGCGTTGGAGTTCATTGACCAATTAGAACAACTTATATTCTTGTAAATGACAAATGAAAATTAATTCAAAAACAAACAAAAAACATATTCAAAAACAAACAAAGGTATTGTATAATGAAAAACAGATAATCAGATCATAAAACAAATAAACAAACAATTTAGAGGAGGAAACAAAAATGGTTCAAAGTTTATGGAATAAAGAGCAAGCTGCAACATTACCTCAAGGGGTAGAGGAATTAGTTTACCGCTCTAACCTAATCGGTACAGATCGCGCAGTATGTAACTGGGGTGGCGGAAATACATCAATGAAAACAATTGAAAAGGATTTCCGTGGCCGTGACGTAGAAGTTATGTGGGTGAAAGGTAGCGGGTCAGATTTAGCAACAATGAAAGCTCATAACTTTACAGGCTTAAAAATGGAAGACATACGCCCGTTAATCGAGCGTGATGAAATGCCTGACGAACAAATGGTTGCTTACCTAGCATACTGCATGATCGACAGCAAGCACCCTCGAGCATCAATTGAAACACTTTTACATGCATTCTTACCTTTTAAACATGTTGACCACACACATCCTGATGCGATTATTAGCGTTTGCTGTGCAAATAATGGCCGACAAATTGCAGAAGAAATTTACGGGGACCGCTTCGTATGGGTACCATATGTACGCCCAGGATTTACATTATCAAAAATGATCGCTGAAGGTGTGAAAAATAATCCGAATGCAGAGCTAGTTCTAATGGAAAAACATGGTCTAGTTGTTTGGGGAGAAACAGCAGAAGAAAGCTATGAAAAAACAATTTCAATTATCAATGAAGCAGAACAATATATTCAAGCTAGAGTTGTAGAGGAAAACGTATTTGGCGGACAAAAATACGAATCACTTTCAGAAGAAGACCGCAAAAATGTTTTAGCACAAGTAATGCCAGTTATCCGCGGTGCTGTTAGTGACGAAAAGAAAATGTTATTAACATATGACGATGCTGAAGATGTCCTGCAATTTGTAAACAGCAACAATGCACCAGAACTATCACAAGTTGGAGCTGGATGCCCTGACCATTTAGTTCACACAAAGATGACACCATTATACATCGAGTGGAATCCACAAACAGAGGATGTTGCTAGCTTAGTAGAAAAAGTAAAAGCTGGTATTAAAGGCTTTAAAGAAGAGTACAAAGCATATTTTGAAAAAAATAAAAACGAAGGTGATCAAATTTCTGAAGCAGCTCCACGTGTTATTTTAATCCCAGGAATCGGTATGGTTAACACTGGGAAGAATGTTGCGAATGCAAACGTGAGTGGCGCATTATACCACCGTGCAATTGCAGTTATGAAAGGGTCTACTACTTTAGGAAGCTTCGTTTCTCTGAACGAAAATGAATCTTTTAATGTTGAATATTGGCCACTAGAGCTTTACAAATTATCATTAGCTCCTGCAGAAGCTGAATTTTCAAGACAAGTAGCATTTGTAACTGGTGGTGCAGGTGGAATCGGAAGTGAAACTTGCCGTCAATTTGTTACAGAAGGTGCACATGTTGTCATAGCTGACCTTAACTTTGAAGGTGCGGAAAAGGTTGCAGCAGAAATTAATGAACAATACGGCGAAGGTCGTGCAATTGCTGTGAAAATGGATGTAACTAGTGAAGAAGCAGTTCAAGCAGCCTTTGTACAAACTGCGTTATCTTACGGTGGTGTAGACATAATCGTAAACAACGCAGGTCTTGCTACATCAAGTCCATTTGATGAAACTTCTTTAAAAGAATGGAACCTTAACATGAATGTACTTGGAACAGGATATTTCTTAGTTGCTCGTGAAGCCTTTAAACAAATGAAATCGCAAGGCGTTGGTGGAAACATGGTATTCATTGGCTCTAAAAACTCTGTATATGCTGGTAAAAATGCAGCAGCTTACAGCTCTGTTAAAGCTATGGAGACTCACCTTGCAAGATGTATTGCAGCAGAAGGTGGAGAATTCGGAATTCGCGTAAACTCTGTACTTCCAGACGCAGTACTTCAAGGATCAGCAATTTGGGGATCAAGATGGAGAGAAGAACGTGCAGTAGCGTACGGAATTCAGCCAGACCAATTAGAAGATCACTATCGTAAACGTACGACTTTATTAGTAAACATCTATCCAAAAGATATCGCACAATCGATTTTATTTTTTGCTTCTTCAAAATCAGATAGAACTACAGGATGTATGCTAACAGTTGACGGTGGAGTACCGGCAGCATTTACTAGATAATAACAAAAGCGAAAGCGCCCGTTTAGCGACATATAAGGAGTATAAAGATCACTTCTGCTTTAGCACTGGAGCTGGATGCCGAGGCACTAAAATCAGATTTCAAGAAATTAATAAATTCCTAGTAAGTAACTAAAAGATCAAGGCGTAATAGGTTAAAATGCTATTACACCTTGATCTATAATTAAGAGATGAAAATGAATATAACCAAAAATGTGAAAATGATTTACTTAGGACGTTGACAAGGGGCTATGCGTTAATTGTGTACTATGTCATAATATTTATTTAGAGCCTACAAGCGTAAGAAATAACTTTTAGCACGTAAGCTCAAATCTCATAATATAATTTCCTCATTGTGAGTAACTGGGAGGGTATGAATACAGATGCTTGTGGCAGAAAGACATCGTAAAATTGTTGAAGTTGTAAATGAAAAACTAAGTGTAAGAGTAACTGAGTTAAGTAAGACATTTAAAGTAACCGAAGAAACGATTAGACGTGATCTCGAGAAATTAGAAAAAGAGAATTTACTGCGCCGAAGCCATGGTGGTGCAGTTAGTATTCAAGATGAGCAATCAGAGGTTTCTTATACAGAAAGAGAAACAACAAACTCGCTGGAAAAGAAATCTATTGCAATAGAAGCGGTAAAACTCATTCAACCTGGTGAGCAAATTGTTTTAGATGCAAGTACAACTGCATGGTATATGGCAAAGGCAATGCCTGATGTACCATTAACTGTTATCACTAACTCAATAAAAGTGGCAGTTGAACTCAGTAAAAAAGAGCAGGTAAAAGTAATATCAACAGGAGGCATACTTCTACCAAAATCATTATCATATGTTGGTCCTTTAGCAGAAAGATCACTAAACATGTATCATGTGAACAAAGCGTTTATTTCCTGTAAAGGAGTACACATTGAAGGTGGATTAAGTGACTCAAATGAATGGCAGGCACTACTGAAAAGACAAATGATGTTAATATCTGATCAAACCATTCTAATGGCTGATTCTACTAAGTTTGGTGTTCGTACCTTTGCTCATATTACTGAAATCGGGCAAGTTGGTTGTGTACTTACAGATTCCAATATCGATGAAGCCTATAGTAGGGCATTAGAGGAGAAAGGTGTAAAAATCCGAATTGTTGGGGTTAATCAGTAAAAGAGGATGACTCAATGAATGGCAGCAGGAAGTTACACAGACACTAGCAGAATTGAGTTGCCTGGTAAGCCTTATTTGGGATTAAGAATTACAAAAAACAGTTAAAGATAAAGGGTAATTAGGGGATTTTGTATGATATTTATAGAGATTGATGAATTAGATTACAGGATCAATCAACTGAAAAAAGAATTGATTCTGATTGCTGAAGCAACTGGCTTAAATAGCCATGAGACCATTTGTTGCAGCCAGAAAATAGACCAACTTATCACGATTTATCAAAAACTTTCTTATGAAAAAATAGAAATATGTTGTTGAATGACAATAAAGTCGTTTGAATATTAACATTTTAACCAATTTTATTACCATTATTTTCGAAATTTATCTTCTTGTTATGTTCGAAATTAACCAACTTATTTTTTGTTTGATCTAAATTTAGAACGATTTTATGCGAGTTTGACACTTCAAAATTAAATGACTTTATTGTTACTGCACATTAAATAGATAACGAGAAAGTAGGGGGTATATTTTAGCCCTACATGACCTGTTGAATGACTACAGGTTACGCTGGATTTTTATCGACGGTTATGACACGAGGCTTCGAAACATGAAAAGAACGTAAAGCTTTCTTGAAGAAGCACTTTGCAGCCTTTTGCTCTCTTGTTTTGCTTAGGTAAAAGTCAATGGTGTTTCCTTCAGAATCCACTGCACGATACAGATACATCCATTGTCCTTTTACTTTGATATACGTTTCGTCCACTCTCCATGAATCATTTGTACGTTTTAGATGACGGCGAAGTCGCTTGTCTAATTCAGGACTATACTGATGAAACCAACGCATAATGGTCGTGTGAGCCATCGATAATCCTCGTTCCTCCATCATTTCCACAAGATTACGAAAGCTCAAGTTGTATTGTAGGTACCATCTGACAGTAAGAAGAATAATATCGGGTTGATAATGTTTCCACTTGAATAAATTTTGCTTTTCCATACTGAATACCATCCCTTTTCTAGATTGATAGTATCAGTATGTCCAAGATTTAGAGATTCATTGCAATGATCTTGCAGTTTTTGCACCAGAACCGTTTTTCGCACCACAATCCTGTTTCATTAATGGCCATTCTTGATACCCTTCTCACCTTTATTGTTCTACTTATATTTGGACAAATGTTCTAGTTTTCAAGAGTTTAGTCATGTAAAGATTATTTTAGGTATTTGTAAATTAAATTACCTTCTCGTTAATGAGGTTTTTTTAATAGCTTAGAGGAAGGTGGTCGTCAATGTCGGTTATTTCTGAATCGCAAGTAAATGACAAAATTATCATTATAGAGCCTTTTACTACTTGTAGAGATGGTATTGAATTTAATTGGGAGGAAGCCAGAGATTTTAAGATTGGTGAATCTGTTTATTATTTGGATGGATTTAAAGACCCTGATTCTCCATTCTCACAAGACCATCTTTCTTGGATGACACGTTTTAAAACAGGGGAAGGACAAGTATTTACAGCTACCCAACATTACTTTGTGACTAATGAAGCTTGGAATAGCCTAAAGAGTTTCTTTGAGAACCAATTTGGATTGAGAGTAGAATAACTCTTTTATTAAACTAACATGTGCGATTGCCGACTAGAGTGCAATCGCTATTTCCTATTGAACTAAAGGAGCAGGTTAGTTCTATAAGAAAATGTTAAATTAGAGAGTAGAAGGTGATGAGGATAGTAAGTAATTACAGTTGATAATAGGGGATGTTTATATGAATTGGAACTGGAATGAAACCACTATAGATTTTCCATTCTCGTCCGAAAACTTAAAGAACTTGTTAAATAGCGTTTGTAGAAAAGAAAACAGATTTTCACAATTTGAGTTTATTAAGTGGTGTGATAACCTCACAATGGCTTTTGAGGAAGATGAGGCTGAAGCATCTAATGAACTTGATGAAATAGCTTTTGGGATAGCACGAGATATTGAATGTCAATGGGATTTATTTTTGGTAAATTCTTACTCATTAAAAGAATTGCAGAACTTAGACCTCTCAAAAGTAAAGTTACCTCAAGATTGGTTTAAAGAGTGGTTAAAGCAATTAAACGAGGAATAAAAGGTAACTCCTTATTCTACTAACGGGGCAGTTTAGTGGAACGAAAGGATCAAGCATTGGAGTTGAAAATGATGGAAAAGTCATTTAACGAATTATACGATTTATTACAAGAGTACATTATTGAAGATTCTGGAATGATAGATTTGAATTGGTGTGGAGAGTTTCTATATCCTTTCTATAAACATTTTAAAGATAATGATAAAAGATATAGAACAGGTTCACTTATTGCATTTTGGGGGTTGCTAACAGAGTGGGAGGATGAGAGTGGATTTCCTTTTTTTACTGTGGGGTTTGATATAAATAACAGTCATCATTTTGATAAGTATATAGAAGAATTTTTGAAGTATTCTTCAAAAATAAAGGAACAATTCCCTCATATTTATAAAGTGATTATTCATTCATTAATGCTACTAGATAAAAGAGATGGTTTTGAGGAGACTTTTCCAAATACCAATATCGAAATTTTTAAGATAATTAGAAAGCACTTGTTTGATGTTGAAATACAATGGTCAAGTGATTTATATAAAAATGCCTTTAAGGAGGCAGATATTGATATTTAGGTATTTTATATTAGTTTGTGAAGAATCCTACTTAAACTAACGGGTGCGATAGTGAAAAGGCAGCGGAGAATCCGTTGCCTTTTGCCATACACTTTTAAAAATATTTTCTGTAAAATTCTCTTCTAACACTTCCACTTAGCTGAGCATAAATCCTAGTGGTCTCGCTTTTTTCGTGTTCCAGTAAACTTTGAATAACATCAATAGGAGCTCCGTTGTTCAATAGGTGTGTCGCATAGCTGTGGCGTAGTTGATGTGGATGAATTTCTTTGTTGATCCCTGCTCGACTTGATATTCGTTTTATGATATATCTCATTTGTCCAATACTCATACTATGTGGGTGCCGTTCAGTAACAAAAATAGCTGGGTCTTTATCCTGACGAAGATCCAAGTATCGTTTGAGCCAGATTTCACACCGTATATTAAAGTAGACCTCCCTTTCCTTATCACCTTTCCCAAGCACAATGGCGGAACGATTTGACCAATTAATACAATTTTTATCAAGAGAAACAATTTCCCCTATTCTACAACCTGTTGAAAACATAAATTCAAATAACGCCTTTTCCATTGGCGTAATACATGCTTCCCTCAAATGTTCTATTTCTCTCTCTGTTAAAAATTTTGGAATCCGTTTTCCTTGTTTAGGTTCTTTGATTTTTGCAGCAGGATTCTTCGGTATATGCCCTTCTTCGTGTGACCAACGAAATATTGATTTAATAAATCGAATTCGATGAGCCAAACTTGATGGCTTGAGGTGTTCACTGGATTTTGCCAAGTATTCTTTAAGCCGATCAGTAGTCAATGATTCAATATTCACATCGTCAAAGTATTGGATAAGTAGCTTAGATTGGAGCTTATATGCTTTTAATGTCTGAGGGGAGAATCCTTCGATCTTTTTATCCGATTCATATAATTCCCAAGTTCTTGATACTAACAAAAAAATCTCCTCCTTTTCGTATTGGAGGAATTATTGCCTTGATTGTAGAATTGGAGACGTAAGGTATTGAACTATCGGGGCAGGTTAGTGATAGATAGAATTGATATACCACACCAGCATAATATAATTAAAAAAATAGAAATATCTCTTGGGGTGAATAAAGTGAGTAAGGATAGAAAAGAACGTTTAAAAGAATTGTTAGACAAGCAAAAACAAAAAAGAATTGAAGAAGAGGAAAAAGAAGAGGGAAAAAGAGAGTATGAATTTTTATTAGAGGAAGTTAATGAGTTATTTCCGAATCATATGGATTATAAAGAGGAAGTAGAAATTTTATCTAAAGAAGACTCTGAAAAAATCAAAGATGAATTATTTGAAGTTTTTCCATTTCATAATAGTGGAATTGAGTGGAGGCTTATGTTTTACAAAACTATATTTTGTAACTTTATTGACTATGAAAGTGCATTAGCTGAGTTAATAAATAAAAATCATAAGCTAAATAATGAAATATGTTATATTATCGACTTTAACTATCGATATGTTATTAAAACGAAATTGACTAATATCATTTACAGAGTTGAAGAAGTTAGAACTTGGGATAGGTATATTTATTGTCCTCAAATAAAACTAGTCATTGAATTCCCCTCAAACGATATAGCAGTAGGATGGAAGGAATAATTTTTATTCTAACTAAAGATTGTGAAGGAATACACTTAAAGTAACGGGTAGCAATAGCGCCATAAAAAGGCTGCCAAATGACGGCCTTTTTAATGTACGAATTTATCTAAAATCATACATTCGAAAAACCATATTCAACTAACGGTGCAGTTTACTTGAAGAAAATGAGGAATTAAAAAGGGTTTAACTTATAAATAAAGAAGTTATTCGTAAGTTGAAAATTGGGAGGGTAATCATGAAAGCAACATTTAACTTCTATATTTTGGTTTTATTATTAGGTGTATCTTTGATGGGGTGTACTTCAAATAATGTAAATGTTAGCGTGAAAGAAGATGAGGAAATAAATCAAATCAGTGAGACGAAAGAAACAACAACAAATTTTACTCAATTGGTGGGATATGTTACAAAAAAAGATGAAAATAAAATTCTTGTAGTAAGTCCTGAACCAGAAGATTATAGTGCTAATGGTGGCGAGAGTGAACATTATGATGCTGTCTGGATTTCTACTTCCAGCATTACAGAAGATATATTAGTAGGCCAGCGAATAAAAGTTTTGTTTGAAGGTTCCGTATTCTTACCTTATCCTCGTCGAGGAACTGCAAAAGATATATCAGTTCAATCAACCGAAACACAAAAAAACTCTAAAATTTCTGAGACTGAAGCTATTCAAGAAGCAATCAATCAGTTAGACACAGATGCTATTGAGAACTCTATTATTATAGTGAAAAGTGTTAATTACGATGATAAGACATCAAGTTGGTATATTGATTTAAATGATGATAATTTTCAAATAGAAGGATAGTTACCAACTGTATATTTTGTTCAACTAGCGAAAAAGGTTAATTCAAGAAGAAGGTCGAATTGATTTTGTGGTAGGGCTTGGAGGATTGAAAAGAATTTGAAATTAATTTTTGTTATTTCACTTATTTTATTTGGGAGTTTTTTAATTGGATTAACAATTGATGGATTTGGTAAGACAGGTAATATTATTATGCATGTAATAGGGGCTGGATGTAATTTGGGAGCTGTTTTCATTGCAAAAGGCAAGAAAAAACAACAACAACCTTCTTGAAGTAAAGAGTGCTACAGTGAAAGAAGAATTTGCATAAAACACCCCTTTTTTATACAGTTACCAGGCTTCTTCAGAAGCCGAAATTGTTGATTCATCAACATTGTATAAAATCATGTATAACCAATAAAAACGAACTATAAAACCCCTTGGTGCTCAAGGGGTTTTATAGTTCGGAAGTTCCGGAAATTGACTTTATGTTGACTAGAAATGTATAGACTATACAGTCCTTTTTTATGATAGATTAATGGTAAAAATGGAGATTAGAAGAAATGAGTACAATTATTTTAAGAAAAAAGATATTCTATTATCTATCCTTAACTCTTTTTCTTGTTGGTGTTATTTCATGGGTTCCTTATTTGGTTCTTAATATACAAGAATCCTATGGAATGTTAACATTTGTCTTTGGCCCAATAGGCTTTTATTTTGGTTACTTAGCAAATAATAGACTTTTAGCATTAAGCAATTTAGCTATGTTATTCAGTGTTATCCCTGTAGTTATTTATGTTTACTTAACAAAAGGATATATTCCTATGTAAGTTAATTGAATAGGCAGTATAAACGGATCTTCCAGTTGAAGATCCGTTTTCAATACCGATAAGCAATTTTATGTTAACTAGTTTTGTATAGAGTATTCATGTGATACATTAAGGCCTTATTCAATTAAAGGGCCAGATTGAGGAATATGGGAAAAGTATTAAATAGGTGAATTAGGAAAAAAAGTAAAAAGGGAAGTGGTATAAATGAATTTGGTAATTAACTCTGCAGTATTTGAGGATTATGACACATTAAACGTTATTGTTAAAGAAGGACAAGATGAGCACGCAGATGCTTTGCCTAACATCTTTAATAAAGTGCGGATTGTAATGCCAAAGAGTTACTTCAAAGAACTTCTTGAAGATTCTAATACCGAAATTTTAGTGGCTAGAGAAAATGAAAAAGTGGTTGGTTTTGCAGTGATGGAACTTAAAGAATCTCCCCCATTCGATTCAGTGGTGCCAAGAAAATATGCCTATATGAGTGACTTTGGAGTAAAAGGTTCCCACCAAAAAAGAGGAATTGGAAAAGACTTATTTGACGCTTGCGTAAATTGGTCTAAAAATCAAGGCGCATCTTCCTTAGAACTGAATGTATGGGAATTTAACCAAAAAGCAATTTCCTTTTATAGTAAGAATGGAATGAAAAGTATAAGTAGAAAAATGACATTGCTGATTGATGATAGATAGTGTTATTCATAATCGAATGTGTCAGTTTAAAATCCTTAATTTAACGCTAATCCACAAACGGGCGCTTTAATTGAACAAGCAGTAAAAAGGATCTTCCAACCGAAGATCCTTTTTCAGTACCTATAAGGAATTTTATGTTAACTAGAAATAAATAGGATATGCAATTTTAATTATTAGGAGTAATTTACCTTATAACCCAAGTATTTCCGTTATGGATTATAAGAAATAACTGTTACTTTTTATATAAATGGAATTGTAAAGTAAAACACTTCTAATTCCAGGGAGGTTAATCATGGAAAATAAACAATTAGATGAAAAATGGCTTCGATTAGTCAAAGAGTTAATAGAATCTGGAGTATCTAAAGAAGATTTTAAAGCATTTATAGAATTTAAAAAACTTGAAAAAGATAATCAAAAGAGGTTGAGTACCTAAAGGGCACTCAACCTCTTTAATTTCCTATAATTGACTTTATGTTAACTAGATTTGTATAGAGCATTCATGTGATCCTTTGGGACCTTGTTCCGCAATCGGGCCAGATTGTTGAATAACAATCTTAAATGAACTTTACTAACATTTGTTGAAATATTTCCTTTAGTTTTTATATTTAAGTGGTGAGTTGTATTTATATAGTAAAATGTCATATATAATTTAAGCGGGTTATGAAGAAATTTTAAAAATTATATTGACAAAATATTTTTTTTCTGTAAAATGAAAAACAATTCAAAAATATTTGTATAGAACAAAGGCTATGAAAAGAAATAGTATCAATTATTTTTACGAACAGAAAGTTACCGGTTGATGAGAGGTGCAAGTAAAACGATTGAGAATTCATCTTGGAGCTGTGTACCGAAAAGATCATTCTAAGTAGGCTACGCCGGTAAGCACCCGTAATCATGTGCGAGAGTATCGTCAAATGACCGTACTTCTTAAGGTAAGTAATGTGAATTGCTTATAAATTAAAGGTGGTAACACGAGTTGAATCGTCCTTTTGGTTAATCCAAAAGGGCGTTTTTTTTTATTCCTTTTTTGAGCAAAGTATTTGAAAATCTAAACGTATTAGGAGTAAGACATTATGAAAAACAATCATCAAGATTCACAGCTAAAGCGCGGATTAAGTACTCGTCACATGCAATTAATTGCACTTGGCGGATCCATTGGGGTCGGTTTATTTTATGGCTCTAGTTCCACAATTCAAATGGCTGGGCCATCTATTTTACTAGCTTATTTAATTGGCGGATTAGTTATTTTCACAATTATGCGTGCATTAGGCGAAATGGCAGTAGAGGAACCTGTATCAGGCTCGTTCAGTACGTACGCGAATAAATATTTAGGAAGCTTTGCTGGGTTCTTATCTGGTTGGACGTATTGGTTCATGTGGATTGTCGTTGGCATGGCAGAATTAACAGTAGTCGGTGTATACATTAACTACTGGTTCCCTGATATTCCACAATGGGTAACTGCCCTTGTAGTACTTGTTATTATGACGCTTGTAAACTTAGCAAATGTAAAAGCTTACGGAGAATTCGAATTCTGGTTTGCGATGATTAAAGTTGTTGCGATTATCGGTATGATCGTTCTAGGATTAGCCATTATTTTCTTCGGTGTTGGCAACCACGGTGAAGCAATTGGCTTCGATAATTTATGGGCTCACGGTGGCTTCATGCCAAACGGTTTCCATGGTATTTTAATGTCACTAGTATTAGTTATGTTCTCATTCGGTGGGGTTGAATTAGTTGGTATTTCTGCAGGAGAAGCAAAAAATCCTAGCAAGTCAATTCCTTCAGCTATTAACAACATCGTTTGGCGTATTTTAATTTTCTACATTGGTGCATTAGGCGTTATGATGGTTATTTATCCTTGGAACGAAGTTGGTTCAGAAGGTAGCCCGTTCGTTCAAATTTTCGATCACGTCGGCATCCCTGCTGCGGCTCACATTATTAACTTTGTTGTAATTACAGCAGCAATGTCTGCATTTAATAGTGGTTTATACGGTTCAGGACGTATGCTACACAACTTATCGGTACAAAAAAATGTTACAAAATATTTTAAAACAGTAAGCAAAAACGGTAGTCCGCGTAGAGGGATTTTATTTTCTTCAGCGGTGTTATTAATTGCGGTTGTCTTAAACTATGTAGTACCTGAAAAAGTGTTCATCTATATTTCTGCTGTTGCGACTGTTGCAGTCATTACAAGCTGGATGATTATTTTATTAGCGCAATTGAAATTTAGAAAGTCAAAAACGAAAGAGGAAGTAGCCGAACTGAAATTCAAAATTCCGCTTTATCCACTTTCTACGTACATTGCTATTGCATTCTTATTAATGGTTATTGTGTTAATGGCGTTTATTCCAGATATGCGTGTTGCCCTATATGTCGCACCAGTTTGGTTTTTAATCTTATTTGTTGGATACAAAGTAATAAATGTTAAAAAGTAATTAAATCATTTCATTTAACTGATACTTCTTCAACGAAGACATATGTTAAATAGTCCTTTTCGTTAACTCGATTGGTTACATCTATCTCAAGATTAATAATTTTTATACATTAGTAAACGTTAATAACGTTCCCAAATGAAAGTTTGGAAAGAAACCAAAATCCAAGAAATGCTGTTAAACCAACATTTCTTGGATTTTCCTTTGAATATTGTCTATACAGCTTTTTATGCAAATACATAAACATGGCTACGATAGTACTTTTCAAAATTATTCAGAGTTTATTATTTGAATAAAAACCTGTAAATTTGACGCTTTAAACCTGCATTTTTTAATCGTTCCTATACTTCAATTACAGTGGCTTTATTTGAAAACTATCTTCCACAATCGGGCGCGTTTGCAGAATAAGGCTTATTAAAATTATCAAACTTTTTTATAAAAATCTCATACCTATTTAAAAAGAGTAACTCCATTTTGATCAATCCTTTTTTAAAATGGAGTTCTTGTAGTTGCTTTTAGATAAAGATTGAGGGATATTTTTAATCAATCTTTATTCCAAAGCTACAAGAGAAGTTGTACCAGACGATGTACAAGCTGTAATTTTCTTTCAAAGTTGCTTGCATTATAGAGATTTTTGTTGAACTACAGGCGTGTTAGTTCTAATAAGGAGAAAACAACTTTATTATCGCTATACATATAAATCAAAAAATCGGATGTATCACTAGTTGTGATCTTCCGATTTTTTGTATAACTATTAAGATAATTAGCTACACTAAACATCAATAAAAGAATACCTTATGATAATTGTTACATTTACTTATTTTGCACTTTGTGTATGAGTATGCCTCACTGTATGAGCAGTTGTATCTGATAATTCCATTGCAAAACCCCATTTATCACAATGCAGTGAAGAACGACATCTGGACACACACCAAATTCTGTCTTTGCCTTTTGAAGTAATTTCTGCAATACCATATCCTTATTCTCTTCGGTGCAATTGGCACATAAATAATTACCCTCTGGTAGTATTGTTAACCTCTCTATTGAAGGATATTTTAAGCAAATGGCAAACAACCGGGTTTTTTCTGGTGTTGTAAACATTCCTGCCATTTCTTCGAACAAAAATTGTGGTTGCAACGCTTCTTCAATTTGCTTATAAAAATGATTGTGATAATTCCATAAATTTTTTATCGTAGGGTATTCCAATTTATCAGAAAGCATGATTACCCTTTCTGATAGATATTTGACAAAGAATTCCCCATTTTGGTTATCTACACTGTTTAACTTATTTTCATAATGTGTATAGGCACGTTTAATTCTTGATTTTGCGTATTGCAGGCGAGCGATTTTCTCATCTGCCTTTTTTTCTGCCTGTTTTAAAAGTGCAATAATTCTGGGGAGTTCATTCTGCTGCAAAATGTCTTTTATCTCCATCAAAGTTAAATCCATTGTTTTGAGCAGTTCAATTGTTTGCAGTTGTACGAGCTCCTGCTCAGAATAGTACCGATATCCAGTTTGTTCATCTTTATGACATGGCTTTACTAAACCTATTCGATCATAATGCCTCAAGGTTTCACTAGTCATGCTTACTTTTTCTGCTGCTTGTTTAATTGTGTATAAAATATCCATAAATCCCCCCTTGACCTATTTGTAACACAAAGGTTTATTGTGAAATTATATCATGTAGTGAGAAAATCGCAATGGCATGAAAAAGTAAAAGAAGAGAGGTAGCAAGCTATGATTGAATTAAATCAAGTATCAAAACAATATCAAAGTGCAACTGTCCTAAAAAATTTCACATTAACTATAGACAATAATGGTATCTATTGTCTATTAGGACGAAACGGAGCGGGAAAAACAACGCTTTTAAAATCTATTGCAGGTTATCAGAATATTTCAAGTGGAACCATACGTGTTAACGGGCACTCTATTAGCACTGCAACGATGGATACTGGTGTTAGTCATATTGAAAATTTTGCCAAACATTTTAATCTTCCAGTAACAAAACTAATTAGGGTTGCTGGAGATTTAAATCCACGCTTTGATTATGAATTTGCAATGGAAATGATGGAACGGTTTGAGCTAGATGCCGGTAAAAAAATTTAATGCGCTTTCATTAGGTATGAAAACAATGGTTTCCACCATCATCTGCCTTGCGAGTAACAAATCAGTTGTTCTTTTAGACGAGCCGGTGCTGGGGTTTGATGCAATTATGCGTACGGAGTTTTACGATTTGCTAGTAGAGAGTTTTTCAAGGAATCCACGTATTATTATTGTTTCCACCCATATCGTTGATGAAATTGCAAAGGTCATGCAAAAGCTGATTATCATTGACAAGGGTACCCTGCGTTTTTATGATACCTTACAGGAAATTGAGACAAAGGCATATAGCGTAAGTGGATTAAAACAGGAAGTAGAGAAAAAGTCACAAAAGATCTGCATACAATTGGAGAGATACAAGCTGGAGGTTTATTAACACGCTTTATTTTTGATTTACCAATCAGTCAAAGAGATCATCTCGAAATTGAAAAATTGTCCCTTCAAAATTTCTTCATTCGTATGGTTGAGAAGAAGGGCGGGAATTTATCATGAAACCAGTTCTAACTGTTATAAAACGAAACTTTGCAAGTAATTTAATTGCACTTGTTATTACGATTTTAGTCGTTCTTTTGTCTACCACATCTTCGGATGCAAGCATATCCATAAGCCGAGGAAACTACACTTATCTTTATATGCTCATGATTCCATTTTTCATTGTGTATTTTAACTTTAGTAAGCTAATTCATTTAAACGCAACGAAAAAAGATTACTTTTGGGGTAGTATCCTTACCTATATCATCGCCGCAGCGTCAATATCAATGGTTAATACTTTTGTCCATCTAGTAATAGACCCAATGAATCAAACACAAATCGTGATTAATTTGTTGAAGCTATGCGGTTGGTGGGAAAATGGTGTATTCGTTGCATTTTTTCAGCAGTTTTCTTTTTTATTGATGCTGGCGTTGATCTTACATGTGCTGCTTTCTATGCAATCGTATTGGTACGGTTGGCTGACGGACGCTGTTCTAGTGGCGATCATCTGTGTGTTTGTTCCGATCCAGCCTTTGCGACAAATTTTGGTAGGCTTTTTCAAGCTCATTATGTTTAATGGAAACGCTTTGTTGCACATCAGTGTTTGTCTTTCCATCAGTATGGTATTGGCGCTTGTAGGGTTAGCTGTATTAAAAATAAGATCGATTTAAAAAAGGAGAGTTTAAAAATGAGAAATGCTACAAAAAAACTTGCTATGAGTGTACTAATTACATTGTCAGTAATACTAACTGGCTGTTCCTCTGAACCTATAACATATGAGGAAAAAAGTTATGTCACTTCAGCTGCAGAAGTTGATACTATTACAATTGACGTTAAAGATAGAAAAATAGAAATTTTTCAGTCTGAAGATGAAAAAATTCATATTTCTTATAATGAAAGTGAAAAAGAATTTTATAAAATTGATTTATCTGACGGAAAAGAATTATCCATGGTGTATGTAAGTCAAAAAGATTGGGACGATTACATTGGTGGGAAAGCTGCTCAAGAATACAGGACTATTCAGGTATGGATACCTGATGCGTCTATAGAAAATCTGATTTTAAAAACATCAAACGAAAAGATTGAATTGCCCCCACTTTCATTTGCAGGTGCAGTGAATATTAAGATAAACAACGGTAATATCCAACTGGACAAGTTGAACGCAGGTACTACAGTAACTTTAGAAACAAAAAATGGTGATATTAGTGGCTCAATTGTAGGTTCTTATGATGATTTCGCTATATTAAGCGAGGCAAAAAAAGGAGAGAGTAATTTGCCTGCAAATAAAAGTAGAGGTGATAAGACATTAAACGTCAGCACTAATAATGGTGATATAAACCTCGAATTTGTTGATTAATCTTTTTCGCTTGAATATTTAATCTCTAATATACTTTTAGTTGATGAAATAATGCCAAGGCTTAAGCCAACAAAATGATGGGTCATATCCAAAACATGTACTTGACTTAAAATAACCCCCGCTATATGTACGCGCATGGAACGGAAAGCGTACACCTAAGATTCAAGAAAAATTGATGCTTGTTTTCTTGAACTTTTTGAACTAATGAGGCAGCATTCCTGTAATATCTGAAAGGATATCTAGAGTTTGTGAAATAATGCACTTAAGCTAACGGGGTGCTTTAATTCAACAACGTGACCACCAATTTGGTGGTCTTTTCAATGTACGAAACTATACAAAATTATACATTTGAAAAGACCCCATCTTCAACTAAGAAGCAGGTTAGCTGAGGTAGAGGAGTAAATAAAACGGTGTCGAATATATTTATGGTGAAATTTGAGGTATTGGAGGAAATACATTGGAAAAATATAAGATTGATAATAATATACCAACATTGGAAGAATACAAATATTTGTGTGAGTCTGTGGGATGGACTAATTATATGAATTTTGAAGTGGTGGAAACATCACTAAGTAATTCTATTCACTGCATCACAGTCAAGGATAATGAACAAATTGTTGGTATGGGGAGAATTGTTGGCGATGGGGCTATTTATTTCTATATTCAAGATATAGTGGTTCATCCAGATTATCAGAAAAATGGTATTGGAAAGGAAATAATGAATCTTTTGGTTAAATACTTAAATACGAATGCCCCAGATAAGGCGTTTGTTGGTTTGTTTGCATCACAAGGTAAAGAATCGTTCTATGAAAAATATGATTTTAAAGATTTCTCACCCAACATGACAGGGATGTTTACTGTAATTTCTAAAAAATAGACATAATAGATTTAAAATTTTAGGAGAGGAAATCAATAAACATTAAAACAATTATTCTCCAAGTAAACTTTTTCCTTATTAAGCTAACGGGTAGCTTTAGTGAAAGAAGAATTTGCATATCCCCCTTTGTTATGTAGCTACCAGGCTTCTTCAGAAGCCGAAAATGTTGATTCATCAACCATGTATAAACGATGAAAATGAACAATACGGAACCCCTTGAGCACCAAGGGGTTTTATATTTCGGAAGTTCCGCAAAATTGCTATTATGTTAACTAGTTTTGTATACAGTATTCATTCGATTCTTTGAGATCTTATTCAACTAAAGGGCCATATTGTTGATTAAGGCTTATTGAAAAATGGTAGTTTATTTTAAGAAAGTAGATCTTAGTAAATAATACATCTCTTGACCCTGTACTATGGTACAGGGTTTATACTTTATATGAGGTGAGATAGATGCAATATCGTATTGGGGAATTGGCTGAAAGGTGTGGCGTTAACAAGGAGACCATTCGTTATTATGAGCGTTTAGGTTTGATTCAAGAAACTGATCGTAACGAAAAAGGATACCGAATGTATTCTCTACAAACGGTCGATCGATTGAATTTCATAAAACGGATGCAGGAATTGGGATTTACCTTAAATGAAATTGATAAATTACTAGGGGTTGTCGATCGTAACGAAACAAAGTGCTGTGACATATATGATTTCACTGTTCTAAAATTAGAAGACATCCAGCGTAAAATTGAAGATCTTAAAAAAATTGAACAAATGTTGACAGACCTTAAAGAAAGATGTCCTGAAAACAAAAATATTTTCGAATGTCCTATTATCGAAACATTGATGAATTAGAGCAGAAAAAGAATATAAAAATAAGGTGGGAGAATAATGTCAAATTGTTGTAATAACACTAAAGAGATAAATATTGAAAATGTTGTAATTTGTCCATCCTGTAAAAATAAAGTTAAAAATATAAAGTTGATAACATTAAAATCAATGCTTAAACCATCTGCTTTAGAAACATTAAATGCTAAAGAAAATCACTATTTTTGTCTAACCAAAGATTGTGATGTAGTGTATTTTGATACGAATAATAACATGTATCTTTTATCTGATATAAAGGTAGCTGTCTATCAAAAAGATGATTCGCCTCTTACACCGATTTGTTATTGTTTTAACTGGACAAAAGAGAAAATAAAGAAATATGTTGAAAAAGGTATTACTGCTAATCCAGTAGAACATATTCGAGAGAACATAAAGGAAAACCGATGTGGTTGTGAAGTGAATAACCCTCAAGGTAGTTGCTGCCTAGGAAACGTTACAAAGTTTATTAATCAATTAACATAGGTAGGATTTTATGGGTTATTGTGAAGATATAAGAGAAATGCTCGGAAATGCTCCACTGATAATAGTCCGACCAAGCGTAGCTATTATAAATAATAAAGGCGAAATATTATTGTATAGATATTTAGGTGCACCTTGGGGAATTTCAGGTGGAATATTGCAGTTAAATGAGTCAGTTGAGCATTGTATTAAAAGAAATGTAAGAGAAGATTTAGGTTTGATGTTAAATTCTCTAAGATTATTGGTGTTTACTCTGGTCAGGAATTAAATACAAAACCTAAGAACGGTGAAGATGAATATCATACTGTTGCAATAGGTTATTTATGTACGGACTATGAAGGAGAATTAATATCCGATGAGAATCAAGCAATTGAAGCTGAATTTTTCAAGTTGGACCAATTACCTGAAGATACAGATCCTTTCATTAAGAAAAAGTTGGTTGAATTGAAGGAGAAGCTTGTAAAAAGTTAATGTAAAAGCTATTTCTTTATTGGCTAACGAGTACTTTAACACATAACTAAGAACAATTTTTAGAGTTCTTTTAAATTTTTCGATCTTCAGTAATCGGGCGCTTTAATTGAACTAGCAGCTAAAAGGATCTTCCAACCGAAGATCCTTTTTCAGTACCTATAAGGGTGATTATGTAAACTCCTCTTAATAAAATAAGAAGAGTTTTTTAATCTAGCGTATTAAGTTAACGGGGCAGGTTAGTGAAAGAAGGAATTCGCTTTCAAAACTAGAATTTAAATTAATAACTAATGGGATAGGAAGGAGATTCTTATGATAATAAAGGGTTTTGGAGGAATTTTTTGGAGGACTAAAAATCTAGAGGATATAAAAAAATGGTACAGTAAAGTCCTAAAAATTGAAATTGAAAATTGGAATGGTACCATTATTACACCACAATCAGGCAATGAAACTATCTTTTCCTTCTTTTCTGAAGATGACCGCTATTTTCCAACAGAACAACAAGTGATGTTAAACTTTCAAGTTGAAAATTTGGATGACAGTATCAAACATCTAGAAAAAATGGGTGTTCCCCTTGTTATGGAAAAGACGATTAATGAATTTGGAAAGTTTATTTGGATTGAAGATCCGGAGGGAAGACGTATAGAGCTTTGGGAGAAGTAATAGGATAATAATAAATTTTGTTGTTGAACTAAAGAGTGCTTTAGTTCAGTAAAGAAAGTCTGCTACGGCAGCTTTTTTTATTCGAATAACTGGCAGGTTAGTGTAATAAAAGAAGTGTTTTTTAATAACATTTAAAATGTTATTATTACTAAAAGCGTTGGGAGAGTGGCTAAACATGATAAAATATCCAACCTTAGAAAAAGGTGCAACAATAGGAGTAACTGCACCATCATCTGGAGTCCCAAGTGAATTACATCCCTTGTTAAAATCTGCATTCAAAAGTGTGGAAAAGAAAGGTTTTAACTTCATTTGTGGAGAAACTGCATGGACTCAAGATAAGGAAAAGTCTGCATCTGCTAAAAAGCGTGCAGAAGAGTTTAATAAAATGATGCTTAGTGATAATATTCAACTTATTATTCCTCCTTGGGGCGGAGAGCTACTTATTGAGACACTTGAATATATTGACTTTGAAAATATACAAAGTAAGTGGATATTAGGTTATTCTGATATTAGTCTGCTACTGTTAGCAATTACATTGAAAACGGGTACTGCTACAGCCCACGGAACCAACTTAGTGGATTTAAGAGGAGAGTATTCTGATGATACGACAGCAATGTGGCGAACAGTATTGTCTACCAAAATGAATGAATCAATTCTCCAACATTCATCAGAAAAATATCAAAAAGAATGGCAACATGATACCCCTACTCCTTATATTTTCAATCTAACAGAACAAACTTACTGGAAATCAGCTGTAAACGAAAAAGTTAAGATACAGGGGCGATTACTTGGTGGTTGTATTGATACAATTAGACATTTGATTGGTACACCATATGGGAATGTACATAATTTTAAAGAGAATTATATTGAAGGAGATTCTGTCATTTGGTATCTCGAAAATTGTGAGTTATCAACAACTGACTTGCGTAGGTCCCTCGTGCAAATGAAATTAGCTGGTTGGTTTGAGGATTGTAGTGGCATTATGTTTGGGAGAAGTTCAGCTAATACAGCTATTACAAATTATACAGTTGAAGATGTTTATAAAGAACTTTCAAAAGAGCTTCAAATTCCTATTTTGTACGATATTGATTGCGGTCATGTTCCACCACAAATGACTTTTATAAATGGAGCATACGCTGAAGTTGAATCAGATAATGGTCAAGGTACTGTGTTACAAACTTTTAAATAAAATTATGGATGTGTTCTTTAATGATTTTTTTAAGATAACAAAGAGTTAAGAGAACCATTTAGTGATAAGGAACATTATTGCAATGAATTTAAGGGCGTATTCTTAGGTAATGTTCAAACAGACCAAGAAGACTATGAAATGTTTCATAATTGGGTTAAGACAATGTTATATCGTACCGAAATAGAACTAAATAAAGTTAAACCTTATTGAACTAACGGGGTGCTTTAATTCAACAACGTGACCACCAAATTGGTGGTCTTTTCAATGTACGTAAATATACAAAATAATAAATTCAGAAAAACTCCTTATTTATCTAAAGGTAGGATTGTTGGACAAGGAAATGATAAAGTGGAATTATATAGAAAAAAAGGGGAGGTGTCCGATAAATGAAAAAAGGCAAAGGTTTTCTTATAGTATCGCTCATAGTGTTATTGTTTTTGATGGGTTGCTCATTAAATGGCCATACAGAAAAGACGGACTCAAATGCGGATACAAGTGATAAAGCTTCCAAGAAAGGGCTTTATGTTCTAAGCATAGAAGAACAAGGAATGATGGTGGTAAACGCTATCCCTAACGACTTTAGTTCGAATGGTGGAGAAAAAGAATATTTTGATGCAATTAGTTATCATTATCCGAAAGCTTCAGAGGAGCTAGAGGTCGGTCAAAGAGTACTTGTTGAAGCCGATGGCCCAATATTGGAATCCTATCCTGGTCAAGGAAAAGCAAAAAAGGTGACGATTCTCCCAGAATATAAACCGGATAAAGCCGATTTATCAGAATCGCAAGTAGTTCGTAAAGCATTAAAAGAACTTGAGTCAGAATCTACATCAAATTGGATAGCTGCCATTAGAAATATAACTTATGATAAGGAAAAGGATACTTGGAAAGTAGATATTAAACAAGAAGAAAATATGTATGAATTTGATATAGATGATAAATAATCATGAGGAAAGAATATTGTTCGGAGAGAGAGGGAAAGACCACAATTAGTAGTATTTTGAATGTATGAATATAACTCAAATCATACATTCGAAAAAAACTTATTCAACTAATGGGGCAGGTTAGTAAAACGGAAGGTTTTATTAAATGGTATAGAACATTAATGTAGAAAACAAGTATATTTTTGGAGGTATTAAATGAACGATACACAAATAATAAGTTTAGATAGTGTTTCATTCCAATTAAAAGATAAACATGATTTCGAATGGCTTAGAAGTCTTGGTGAAGTGTTTTGTGTCTTTGATGAACAAGATTCTGGAAATATATGTTTCGGCATCGAAAAAAGTGGTATTAAAAGGTTTGTGAAGTATGCAGGGGCAAAGACTTTAGAATATTCAGGACAACCTGAAGATGCAATAGCAAGATTAAAGCAGTCAATTCCTCTTTATGAAAAGTTGAAACATCCACATTTAATAAAATTAATAAATCATTTTCAAGTTGCTGAGGGATATGCATTAGAATTCGATTGGTTTGATGGGGAATGTCTTCATTCTCATTGGTCGTTTCCTCCGCCACAGAAATATACACATCCTGATTCACCATTTTTTCGATTTAAACAATTACCTATTGAATTTCGTTTAGTATCACTGAAATGTATTTTTGAATTCCATGTATATGTGGAGAAGCAGAACTATGTAGCTATTGATTTTTATGATGGAAGTATTTTATATAATTTCGAGAATAATAGCACAAAGATTTGTGATATTGATTTTTATAAGAAGAAACCATTTATAAATACGATGGGGAGACTATGGGGTTCATCAAGATTTATGTCGCCTGAAGAATTTGAATTGGATGCTGAGATTGATGAAAGAACTAATGTATTTAATATGGGTGCAATCGCATTTGGATTGTTAGGTGGAGAACTTGACCGTTCAATTTTAAAGTGGGGTGCAGGTCAAGAACTTTACGAAGTAGCGATGAAGGCAGTTGAGAAAGATAAAAAAGACAGATATTCAACAGTAGAAGAATTCTACTTAGCGTGGGAATCAGCTTCTAAAAAGTATCTATCTTGAACTAAGATGATTGTGAACAAATGTACTTAAACAAACGGGTGCTTTAGCGAAAGAATAATTTGCATAAAACACCCCTTTTTTATGCAGCTACCAGGCTTTTTCAGAAGCCGAAAATGGTGATTCATTAACAATGTCATGTATAAACGATAGAAATAGACAATTCGGAACCCCTTTGAGCGCCAAAGGGGTTTTATGTTTCCGAAGTTCCGAAAAATTGACTTTATGTTAACTAGATTTGTATAGAGTATTCATCTGATACTTTGGGACCTTGTTCAACTAAAGAGCCAGATTGTGAACAAAACCTTTAAAGAAAATAAGATCCCCTGTTTTTTTATCAATAGGCACAGTAACTATTTTAAGCCCAAGTCATATACTATGAAAAAGAATTTTCCCTTAATAATCCATAAAAGAGGAGAGTAGTGATGGAAAAACGAACCATGAATCAAGTGGGTGGGAATGTGCCTCAACCTATCCGAAGTGATGGAGCTGGAGGGATTGACTCCGGACCACGTAATATTATGCGGGATCTTCAAAATCCAAATATGCTCGTCCCACCTATTACGGATGCAGGCTTGCTCCCTAACTTGAAATTTTCATTCTCAGATACTTCTATGAAATTAGATCATGGTGGATGGTCCCGCGAGATCACGGTGAGGGAACTTCCTATCGCCACCACCCTTGCAGGAGTAAATATGAGTTTAACGGCTGGCGGAATACGTGAACTCCATTGGCATAAACAAGCCGAATGGTCTTATATGCTTTTAGGAAAGGCACGTATAACTTCGGTTGATCAACAAGGACGAAATTTTATTGCCGACATCGGACCGGGAGATATTTGGTACTTCCCCCCTGGTATCCCACATTCGATTCAAGGGTTGGAACATTGTGAATTTCTGCTCGTCTTCGATGACGGAAACTTTTCTGATCTTTCCACCTTATCCATCTCTGATTGGTTTGCACATACCCCAAAAGATGTTTTGTCGGCCAATTTCGGAGTACCAGAGAGTGCTTTTAGCTCCATTCCTTCTGAACAGGTATATATCTATCAAGAGGAGGTACCCGGTTCACTGGAAAGTCAAGAAGTCCAGTCACCTTTTGAAGAAGTTCCTTTAACCTTCAAGCACGAGCTGGTGAAACAAACACCAATTAAAACGCCCGGTGGTAGTGTACGAATTGTGGACGCTTCTAACTTTCCAATTTCAAAAACAATTGCAGCAGCACTCGTTGAGATTGAACCGGGTGCAATGAGAGAACTTCATTGGCATCCCAATAATGACGAGTGGCAGTATTACCTTACCGGACAAGGGCGAATGACTGTATTTACTGGAAACGGTGCAGCTCGTACATTTGATTATAGAGCTGGTGATGTCGGATATGTCCCTTTTGCTACTGGACACTATATTCAAAACACCGGTCCCGAAACGTTATGGTTTTTAGAGATGTTCAAAAGCAACCGCTTTGAAAGCGTGTCGCTGAATCAATGGATGGCACTGACGCCTAAAGAATTAGTTCAAAGCAACCTAAATGTTGGATCAGAATTTCTCGATTCTCTTCGCAAGGAGAAATGGCCTGTTGTGAAATACCCCGGGTCTTCCTACTACCCTAAAAACAAGTAGATAAGAGTTGATTTTATTGACGTATTTTATGATATTCCTTTGGGTTAAACTACGTTTTTTTTATTTTATAAAAAATTTCAGTTAGCTTTTTAATTGAAAGTACCATTCCGCAAGACAACCTATGAATTAGATTGAATGTTGTGTTGAGATTGTCGTGTCCAGTAAACCGACCTTCTCCATCCGACACATTTGAGCATTTTGTCATCCATAGAGTTGTGGAGGTGATTACTATGTACAAGACAATTTACGACCAAGCAGCTGAGATTACACAGAACGTTATAAAAGCAAGAGGGGAAGCTATAAACGGCGAAAAGGAATTATTAGAAACTTACCTAAGTGATGACGCTGTTACTAAGTTATATAAAAAAGTATTAAGAGTTCTATGTGAACCAATTAAATTTTATTGAGGTTGTCGTGGGGAAGAATGATTTTCTTCTGGAATCGAGTTCTTAAGGAGTCCTATGAGATCATTAACTTGAAGGACTTTTATTTATTAAGATATTGTGAAACTTTGAAATTAAACTAACGGGGGGGCGTTAGTCTAACAAAAAATGTACTTATGTTCTTCCACAATTGGGCGCGATTGTTGAGCAACACAGGTAGAATATGACCAAACCTTTTATAAAAATCTTATACTTGGTTAGAGCGATTAACTCCATTTTGATCAATCTTTGTTCAAAAAGGAGTTTTTTGTGTTTGCTGATAAATCAGGGTATGTGATTTTATTTTAATTAAACTTTATTAAAATGCTACATACACCATACTGTTGCTATGTAATAAAATTTGATAATTTATATTAAAGATTGATAATTTGTAAAAAAGTTTGATTAAAATCACATGATCCTTTAGTTTTTTTAAAAGATTATTTGGATATTTATGTTAAAATAACAATTAAGATTGTGAAAAAATGTACTGAAACTAACGGTGCAGGATAGTTCAACAAGCACGTAGTAACTAATGGTAAAATAATGAAGACTTTTTTTAATAGAACTATGGGGGAATGTAATGTGAAAACCATAAAGGTTCATCATTATGATGCGTTTAGTAAAGAACCTAATAAAGGGAATCCAGCTGGAGTAGTTTTAAACGGAGATGAGCTAAGTGATAAAGAAATGCAAGAAATAGCCTTCAAAGTAGGATTTAATGAGACTGCTTTTCCAGTTCAATCAGAAATAGCTGACCTTAGAATACGTTTTTTTACACCGGGGCACGAAATGAACTTATGTGGTCACGCAACAATGGCAACTGTTTATGCGTTAAAGACAAAAGGGTTATTGGGGAATAAAACGGATTTTACAATTGAAACAAGAGCAGGAATTTTGCCGATAAAAATTAAATCAACTATTGAAAGCGAAATATTTATAACAATGAAACAAGCTTCCCCCCAATTCGAAAAATTCAATGGTTCAAAAGAAGATTTAGCTAATTCGATAGGATTAAAAGAATCAGATATTCATGACGACCTACCGATTCTATATGGAAGTACAGGTACTTGGACACTATTAATCCCAGTAAAAGAACTTGATGCTTTTAAAAAGATGAAACCAAATAATAAGGAATTCCCTGCTATTTTGAAGGAAATGCCCAAATCATCTATTCATCCTTTTTGTATGGAAACCTATGATACTAGTGCTGATATGCACGCGAGACACTTTTCTTCACCATCCTCTGGCACAATTGAAGATGCGGTTACGGGAACTGCTTCGGGGGTAATGGGAGCATTTTTTGCAAAATACATAAAAAACAACAATATTGAAGAGTATTTAAATCTTATAGTAGAGCAAGGTCATGAAATTCAAAAAGATGGTCGAGTTATGGTGCAGATTTGGAAAAGCAATGAATCGTATGATGTTGAAATTACTGGTAATGCAGTTCATGTTAAAGATTTCGATGTTTGTTTAGAAGGTGAATAAAATTACTCAACTAACGGGTGCTTAAGTGGAATAAGAAAGTATAAAAGGATCCTATTGAAAGATCTTTTTTATTGCCTATAAGGTCAATTATCGTGGCTAAATCACAGTCAATGTACGAAAATATGCAAAATCATACATTTGTAAAAACACCTTATTCAACTCACTGGGAGTTTAAGATGGATGGCATCGATGGTGTATAATAATTGCGAATAAATGGGATAAAAAGTGGAGGAATCAAATTTGTTTTCATTTCGTAGTATCGACATATCAAAAGACAGTAAAACTATTATTACATTTAGAAGAGATTCTTACATTATTAGTTTTAGTGATGTGAGTTTATTTGGGGATAATGACAGTTATTTGAAGAAGATATCGGAAAGGCTTATAAAATATCCAAATGGGCTTGTGTTAGTCGAAATAGACGGGGAACCAGTAGGTCAAATTGAGTTGCAGGTTAAGTCGTTTGAGAATAAAGAAGTTGGATATGTTAATCTATTTTATTTAATCCCAGAATATCGAGGAAAAGGTTACGGTGCTAAACTAATAGAATATGTGGAGAATTTCTTTCGCAAATATAATGTGGATGAATATCAACTAAGAGTATCTAAAACAAACAGCAGGGCAATAAGCTTTTATCAAAAACACGGATTTGAGTTGTTAAGAATAGAAGAGGAGGATACAATTACGAGATTTAGAATGCAAAAATCATTAAACTAACAGGTGTTTAGTGAAAGAAAATTTGTATAAAAACATGCATAAACGAGTAAAATGGACAATTCGGAACCCCTTGAGCACCAAGGGGGTTTATATTTCGGAAGTACCGAAATATTGCTATTATGTTAACTAGATTTGTATATAGTATTCCTTCAGTCCTTTGGGAACATTGATAATAGCCAAATGTGACCGAACTTCCTTTTGCAAAGACTATGGCCGTATTTATATAAACTAAAAACACCGTTCCTATTATTCGGACGGTGCTAATTCATTTATTTATCCTTAACATCCATAATCAACGTATCAAATAAGTTACCATCAATATAAACTAAAAGTGCCCATGTCCCTGCTTCTGGTAAAACAACATTTGATGGCATACTCGCATCTGCTCCTTCAATCTTTCCTCCACCAACACCGTTTCTCGACCAAGTAGGATCACTTAAAACGGGGGTTATTTTTGAAGTGTTTTGATTATAACCTACGACTGTAAATTTACCTTTATCAATTCCCCAAAAATGCCACAACCACTTTTCTACTTCATTAGGTTTTAATTCCGGTCCTATAATTCCAAGTTTATTTTTATTACCAACCATATCATTTCGTGTCCCTGTGTCAAATTCGGTAACGGTTCTATCCCAATCTACCTTTTCAAAATCACTTATTTGCACAAAATCGGGTATATCTTCAGGCAAAGTCAACTTACTTTCAACTGTTTCATTTGTAGAGCAACCTACAACCCAAAAAAGCACACTTAAGAAAATAAGTACCATAGACTTTATTTTCAAAGAATCATCCCCCTAAAAACAAAGTATAATTTCCTATTATTTCTAATTATACCACACATCAACCATTTATCTTAAACTGATTTTCAACATTAGTTGAAAATCAAAATAAAAAGGCTAAAAAGGATATTCAATTGTGAAGGTTCTTTTTATGCTTATAAGAGACTTTATGTTAACTAATAATGTATAGAGCATTCATATGTTCCTTAGAAGCCTTAACGCTAGGAATAGTGAGGTTTTGATACCCTCCTTTAACAGGTTTTAAGCGCTAATTCAAAAATATTCAAAAAACTCCCAAGCGTGGACTGTATAGAGAGAAAAACTCTAAAAAGAGATTATCATCCAATATAGTACATTTCATCTTGTTTGAAGAATAACTAAATGATATCATTTAGTTAAATAAATTTTACCGTGTAAATTAATAATACGGAGTTGATTTTATGAAACCAATGTTAACCTTAACAGAGTACAGTCAATTAAAAGCACTTAGTGATCCGTTACGGGCAGAGATGATGATGCGTTTGTTAGAAAAACCATATACAGGTCAACAGTTATCTGAGTACTTTAATTTATCCCGGGCAAAAATTCACTATCATCTTAAAGAACTAGAAAAAAATCAACTCATTTCAATTGTAAAGAAAGAGGAGAAGAACGGTATCATTCAGAAGTTTTATCAATCTGTTGCCAGAGGTTTTACACCTTCTGCAGAATTACTACCAAACCTTGCAGATATTAGTGAAACTTCCAGACAAATGCTTCTGCAAATGGCTGAAAGAACCAAAAGTGTTATTCTTTCAGCACCCGAGAACGCTTTTAAATTGAATAAAGCTAGCGAGGACCCTTCTGAATGGAATTATGTAGGATCCTTGTGGCAATTTTCCGCAAAAGAAGATCACTTTAAAGATTGGATAAAAAAGTACTTCGCCTTAATGCAAGAATTTAGCGAGATAACAAAAGAGACCCATACAAGCCACCCTGATAGCAAAATCTATTATATTTCTACAATGGCTTTCCAAATTGATGAGCCAATAATGGATGATATGAAAAGTAATAAAGTCGAGGAGTAACACTACTCCTTTTTCTTTTTATAACTATGTTAAAAAAAATTAACCGATTCAACTAAATTTAACTAGGGGGTAAATAATGAATTTATTACTACAAAACAAAAACTTTCTTCACTTATTTTTAGGTAGAATAGTTACTAATATGGGGGATAGTCTTTATTATGTTGCATCCATGTGGCTTGTGTATGAACTGGGTAAAAGCTCTTTTTACACTGGTCTGGCGGGCTTCTTAATATTACTGCCCAAAGCAATGCAGTTTCTTTCAGGACCGTTTGTGGATAGGTGGAGTATCAAAAAGACCTTAGTGATTACTCAAATTCTACAATCTGTACTCATTTTAATTATACCAATCTCCTATTTATTTGGATTTCTCTCCATTCAACTAATTTTAATCGTTATGCCTATTATTGCATTTATAGAGGAATTTGCTTATCCAACTCAGACAAAAGCACTTCCTTTAATCCTTAGTAAATCAGATTTAATAAAAGGGAACTCGCTTTTTTCCTTTGCTTATCAAGGAGTGGATCTTGTATTTAATGCCTTAGCCGGAATTTTGGTAGCAGCTGTAGGAGCAATAAGTTTGTACGTCGTTGACTCTATAACTTTTGCTATGGCAGCTATCTTTTTTAGTTTACTAAAAGTTACCCAGGATACAGATAAAAGTTCTAAAGAAGAGAAAAATAGAAATTTATCCATAAAGGCTTATTTTAAAGACTTAACGGAAGGGTTTTCGACCGTTTTTAATTCATTACTGTGGGTATTTTTAGTGGGATCTTCAATTGCTAACTTTGGTATTGGCATGACCATGGCTATACTGCCTTCTTTTTCTGATACATTAGGCGGAGTGGCAATGTATGGCGTATTATTAACGTCGTTATCCGCAGGTTCTTTAATTGGTGCGTTATTGGGTTCCTTACTTGGAAAATATCGTGTCGGTATCTTATCCATTGTTTGCTTTACACTTGGGGCATGCTGCTGGACATCTGCAGCATTAGTTTCATCACCTATACTTACAACCTTGCTTTTTGGTTTAGCATGGATACCGATTGGTGCGGTAAATGTATTATTTGCAGGGGTTTCGCAATCGGTGATTCCTAATAGAGTTTTAGGAAGAGTTAACTCAGTCATGTATAGTTTGAGTGTTATCGTCATGCCTATAGGATCTTTATTAGGTGGTTACTTAGCCACTATAGTTAATAGTAAAATGACTCTCTGCTTTACAGGATTTGGAGTGCTATGTATAGCCATTTTATGGCTTGTTCACCCAGCATTAAGGGCACTACCTAAGGCGGAAGAAATGAGCGCAAAAACATTTAGGCTTAACTTTGAGGAGCAAAATATTTTTGTTCTTGAAAGAGGGACGCGTAACTTCTAGAGATTGTTGTTCTCACTTAAGGTGGGAGGCCATTTTTAAATGGTATATAACTCTTAACGCTGTAAATCGCATTTTGCTAAATCCTTCGGGCGCTTTAATTAAACAAGCAGCTAAAAGGATCTTCGTTTGGAAGATCCTTTTCAGTACAGATAACATGTGATTATGTAAACTCCTCTTGAAATAAAATAAGAGGAGTTTTTTAATCTAGCTTATTAAGATAATGGGTGACATCGGTTCAAGAAGAAGACCCTTTAAGGTGGTCTTTTCAATGTACGAAAATAACTAAAATCATACCTTCAGAAAAAACTCTTGTTCAACTAAGGAGTAGGTTAATGGAAGAAGGTTAATTCGTGAATTTGTAGAATATTACTACAATCAAATAGATTGGTGGTTGATTCTAATGGACCTTAGATTAGAAAAAGCAACAAATACAGATGCACAAATTATTTTTGATATTCAGGTAAAGGCTTTTGTGCCACTGTTGGACAAATATAAGGATTACAATACAAATCCAGCAAATGAAACCATAGAAGGAGTAATTAAGAGAATAAATAACCCTAACGGTGGATTTTATAAAATTTTGGACGATAACATCCTTGTAGGTGCAATCTGTGTGTTTTGGAAAGAAGAAGTACAATTTTGGATAAGTCCAATGTTTGTTCTTCCCGAATATCAAGGGAAAGGGATTGCTCAGAAGGCTATAAATTTTGTTGAAAAAATGTTTCCAAAAGCAATGACTTGGGAATTAGCTACAATTTTAGAGGAAGAACGTACTTGTTATTTATACGAAAAAATGGGATACGAAAAAACAGGTGTTAATAAGAAATTAAATGAAAATACAACCCTTAGTTTTTATAAAAAGGTTAGTTGAAAATTTTCTACTTTTTTCAGCTAACGGATGCTTTAATTCAACAGTAAGACCACCAATTTTTTGGTCTTTTCAATGAGCGGAAATATACAAAACCATACATTTATAAAGATTTTTGGTACAAGTTTTTGAGACGCTATGAAAGTTATTTTTATTGGAATGAATCGTTGTATCAAGACCCATTAATCATTCATTCCATTTTCTATCTTGATAATTCAAAAAAAGATGTGATTTTTCAGGCAGGAACCCCTAGACCGTTAGCTGTGGCTATATCTAAAATGATTTTTCAAGATAAAGAAATAACTGAAGTAAAAGGAATAGAAGAAATAGGGGTATTTGCGGATGTTTAGTAAAAATGCGGGGAAATGAAGCTTTTCATTAAAACCAATGAAAAGGAAGGCCAGGGTTTCGTAGAAAGAAAAGAAATAACAAATACTTTAGTGTTTGAAAAAGGCGTGTCAAAAATCAAATTATACAACGGTTGAAATGTTATGAACTGCATAATGAAAGAACTCTGTTTTGAGGTCAATAATTTACTTGTCTATTGAGATATATTCGTCATCTTTAAGTCTCGTAACTTCGCATTTTTCAAGGTTTTCAAATTCTTTTAATCTATCTTCAATTGTTTTGGCTGTATTATCCTTAAACAAATCCTCTCTATCGTAGTCAGGAAAAACAAGTTTGTCCGTTAATTTTAATGCTGAAAAATCTGTTGTATATATTGTATTCATCTGAGGAGTGAAGAAATGAACGACTTTGATGTTTGGACCAAGTAGAACAGCACCAGCGCTAACTCCAACAACAACTACATTTCTTGAATTTAAATTTCTTAGGATTTTATCTGCACCACTCTGCTTAGTGTGGAATAACAAGTTAAACGGATTTCCACCATTGATATATATTACATCTTTCTGTAAAAGACTGTCTGGATTATCGAACTCTAAATCAATGAAATTAATGTTTTTGAACCCCATTGCCCTAAAATCTTCTTTCGCCTTTTGTGCGAACTTATTATTCGCCTTTTGTGGTGAGGCAGTTGTAATTATAGCAACCTTCAATTCGCCAAGTTTACCGTCAATGAGTTTTAAAAATTGGTTTTTAATAGCACCTGTATAAAAACCATTAGAGGTTAGTAAAAATTTCAACATAATCAGCCCCCTTCTCTACTCTATTTTGTTTAAATATATCCTTATTTTAACAGATGATTAAACAAACCAGGAATTTAATTTAAAACAACAATCCTTTAGAAAGCAGCCTTTATTAATCTCCTTGAACTAAAGCATCTGTTAGTTCAAGGAGATTAATAAAGGCTGCTACGGTAGCTTTTTTCTTATTCGACTAACGGGGCAGGTTAGCACAATAAGCATTTATAACCACTTTGGGTTTTGTGGTAAAAATGGAAATAAATAATATTAGGAGGAGAGTTTATGATTTCGAATATCTTGGTTCCGTTATTATTATTAGCTATAACAGTTGGCTTGGGATGCCTATTATTCAAACTTTTTAAGGTGTTGAAGAAATAAATAAATTATTTACAGTCCTTATTGTACTAACGTTGCAGGTTAGTTAAGGAAGAACTTATACTTCGATATACAAAGGTGCTAAAATTTAGGTTAGAGGTGAAATAAATATGAAAAAAAGTTAGTATTCTTTTTAATAGGCACAAAGTTATTTTTAATTTCTCTGCCAATAAGCACAAAAATGGTAATGGAACTCATTCATAATTAAAAATGAATGAAGATTATAGGATTACAAATGTAAACGAAGGTTTCCCCCTACTGAATCTACATTTAATTTTAAAGACCATATTGTAGAGATTAAGGAAACAATAAAAGGTGAGGAAAGTCATATAGACCCTTGGAGTAATAAAATGGGCATTGCAGATTTATCGCTAAAATTAGATGGATTGGAAATAGATACGTTAAAAGATTATCCAATACGTGTGGAAGAAGAAGGTTTAAATAGATACTATGGAGAAATTGCATATTTAATGTTAATAGATAATAAAGTTGATAAAACTCAATTTATTATACTGTTAAAGAAAACAAGAGAATTGCAAAAAGAGATACCAAACGGAGATATAACTGGTTGGGTTCCAGAGGAGAAGTTAAAGTATACCCTCTATGCATTAGATGAAGAAGGAAATTTAAACAATAAATTTTTTAGCTTTACCGAACGAGACGCATTACAGACGGAATTATTGAATGCTGGTGTCGTTGTCCCTCGTTCGATCGGCTATTATACAGACGCTTTTGAAGTTTATCCGTCATTATTTTTTCCTTTGATTTTTCCATTTGCAACTTTGGTAGTCGGATTCATATTGATACTTGTTTTTTCCCTATTAGAAAAGTAAAGAAATAAAAATTTGCGAACTCACTTTAGCTAACGGGTACTTTACTTGATTAATGAGTAAAGCCTTTTTCTTATTGAAGTAACGAAGCAGGTTAATTGTATAGAGGTGGAGAAAGTATGTTGTTGTGAAGGAGGGATAAAGAAATGGATTTTCAGCGAGTTGATGTTGTCTATGCATTATTATTTGATACAAACACAAACAAAATCCTAATGGTATTCAACAAGAATGGTACATGGTCTTTACCAGGCGGTGCAGTTGAAGCAGGAGAAACCTTACGAGAAGCAACTGTAAGAGAAGTTAAAGAAGAAACAGGATACGATATTAAGGTTGGCAATATTGTTGCTTTGAACGAGGCTTTTATAGATAAAAATCATGTTTATTTTATTACTTATCATAGTCAAATTACAAAACGACCTGAAGAAATTCCCCATGAAGAAAATATCATAAAAGTTGAATGGATGAGTTTAGAAGAAGCAGACGGATTAATGCCATATCATCCAGAAGGAATTACAAAAATGCTTAACGAATCGGGTGCAAAATATACTTTACAAAAAGAATAATTACTCTTTTTCTTATTTTGCTAACGGGCGCTTTAGTTAAAAATCATGGGGCTGCTTAGGCAGCTCTTTTTTCTTATTGAACAAACGGGGCAGTTTAGTGGAAGAAGGAAAATAAATACAAACGATAGAATAGGTAATAAATTTACTATATTTAAGGGGATATTTATATGCAAATAGAGGCGTTTTTAAAAACTATACCTAATTTTGAAACAGACCGTCTTATTTTAAGAAAAATTGAGTTAAATGACCTTGAGGATATATTTGAGTTTTCTTCAGACCCTGAAGTTGCTCATCATATGACTTGGGAAGTTAATAAATCTAAAGAAGAGACACTCAATAATTTTGTTAACGTTGTTATCGGAAATTATGAGAAAGGTCAAACTGGTGACTTAGCGATAATTCATAAAGAAAGCAGTAAAGTAATCGGGACGTGTTCTTTTATTGAGTGGTCGAATGAACACAGTAATGCAGAAATAGGTTATGTGCTGAATCGGAACTATTGGGGATTAGGTATTGCAACTGAAGCAATTAATGAATTAATCAGGTTTGGATTTGAAACAATTCAATTAAATCGTATTCAAGGCAGATGTGATATTGATAATGTTGGTTCTGAGAAAGTAATGTTAAAAGTTGGTATGTGTTATGAAGGTACTCTAAGAAAAAATGAATTTATTAAAGGAGAGTTTAAGGATACCAAGATATTTTCAATCCTTAAAGAAGAGTTCTTGTTAAATTAATGGGTGCCTGAATTCAAGTAGGAGTTGCCGCGGCAACTCCTTTTCTTATTGAACTAAAGGGGCAGTTTAGTTGAAGAAGGAAAGAGTCGGAATAACATAGAATATTAAAGAAGATATTGTTAATAACAAATTGCATTGGAGGATACTATGAATAAAGGAAAGTCACCATTTGTTATTGCTATTGCTGCTGTATCTGGTGGAGGAAAAACAACAATTACAAAACTTTTAAATCAGAAATTACATAATTCAAAGATTCTTTTATTTGATGACTATGATTTCAATGGTCCAGATGACATTGTGGATTGGATTGATAAAGGAGGAGACCCTAACGAATGGGATTTAACTCCTTTAGTCAACGATTTAAAAGCGTTATTAGCTGAACCACTCGATAATATCGTCATAGACTTCCCATTTTCTTATAAGCATTCTCAATTAAGTAAATATATTGATTTATCCGTATTTATTGATACTCCATTAGACATTGCTTTGGTACGTAGAGTACTTAGAGATTTTAGGGATAGCTCCACTAATAATATTTTGTTTGATATGGAAAATTATATTTCTAGAAGAAGAGCTTATCTTAATATGCTTAAAATGATTAAGCCAAATGCTGACTTAGTTGTTGATGGTACATTACAAGTAACCGAAGTTGCGAATATGATTTTTGATAATTTAAAAAAAGAGTTGCCTCTTAAGAATATTCAAGTAAAAAAATTGTGAAACATTACACTTAAAGTAACGGGCGCTTTAATTCAACAACGTGACCACCAATTTGGTGGTCTTTTCAATGTACGAAAATATACAAAATCATACATTCGGAAAAACCCATTACTTCAACTAACGGGGCAGTTTAGTGGAAGAACCAAAATATAATATAATGGGCATAAAAGGTTAGAGAATCTTAATTTGGGAGTATTAATGCAATGAAAAAGGTTAAAGAATTAAAAGCCTATGCAATAACTGATGATTTTAAATTCCAGGTTACTCAAGTTGTGATAAGTCATAGTAAAGAAGTTGCTATTTACTGGTTAAGAGATATTACAGGGTATTCCAATGAGGAAATGGAAAAATTTAGAGTGCAAGACTTTCCTTTGGATGAAAAGGTAGTTGTTAGGGATTTGGGAGAAACATCTGCTAGAGAAATGATTGACGAAGTAGTTCAAATTGAGACTGTTCGTGGTTTTCCAATCGTTGCATTTTGGAAAGAAGTTGAAAATGATTATTATGAAAATTGGCATTCCTATTTCGAGGCAGAAGAACCAACTGATTAGTTTAATACTAAACTAACCGGGCTTGAGTGAAGGAGGAAATATACAATGTCTCATCCATATAAGCAATTTGAAAATACTCCATTATGGAACATCATTAATAAGGCTATTGAAGACCTTGTTGACAACAATGATATTGAAGAAAAAACTCAGAGAGAATACATAGTGGGATATATAAGTAAATTGATTAATGAATCAAATACGGGAAGAGATTAATAAATTATTATAAAATTAACGGGTACGTTTCTGAAATAAGTAGTAACAATTTTTAAAGGAGTTGAAACTCTTGTGATTATTAAAGTCGACTTTGGTGACGATTTTATTCAATACATTTCTTGTTCAACAAAAGTAGGTAGGAAAATGACCTGTATTCAGGAGGGCTTTCTAAATTGGATTTTTGATGAGGAAAAGAATACAGAATATTGGGCTTTAGAAAATGGAAAAAAAATTCACCCTAATTATGACGCAAATGCAATGGTTGAATGGTTAAACAATGTAAGATTTAAGAGAGGGATTGCTAAAGCTAAATTAATTACGAATCCTCAATTAAGAGTGAAAAAGACATTATATTATTAGTTTGATTCTTTAAATGTTTAATGTATAACCCATAATAATGTGAAAAAATGAACTTAAACTAACGGGTGCTTTACTTCAATAAGGAGTAAAGCATTTTTCATATTCAAGTAACAGGGCAGAATAATACAATGTCACCTTTTATATATTTAAAACATTCATATAGGAGATATTTGTATTTAGCGTTATTCCTTTATCTTAAGATCAGAAATGTAGTCTGAAAACATTCTCTTTACTCCTTTCACTTATATGGCAAGTTTAATGGACTGCAATGGATTGTAGATCGGTATATAAATCAGACATTATATGCTTATTCAAAATTGGAAGTATTAGGATGCGACCCAAAGCCAAGATGAAAGGGGAGCTCCAGTTACCCAAATTGTATATTGGACGATTGTTGAAGAAAAAGGAGAAAGAATAAGTGTTATCATTTAACATACAAAGGTGATAATTATGACCGATTGATGAAGCTACTTCTTAATTAGAAAGAGGTATTTCTAAAATGTTCTAAACAACTCAATATTGATTCTCTTTATATGTTTCTTTTTCAGCTTATAGCCCTAACAAAGGTACTTGTTGGATCATAATTTTTAAAGAGGGACAAGATGCATTGGTAAAGTAATATTCCACAAAGTAAGAAATTTATATAGTAGTAGATATTAAGATTATTTGAGATTTATATGCTTTAAGAAGTACTCTACAAAATAACAGGGGGATAGCATGTACATATCTGAGTTAAAAATAACGAATTTCCGATCATTTAAAAAGGAAATAGCCATTCAGTTTCATGAAGGTGCAAATGTTATTATTGGCCATAATAATGCAGGAAAACAACTCTTATCAAAGCCCTAAAGTTGCTTTTTAACACTGAAAAAGGCAAGCGTCTTTCAGTTGATGGTTTTAATAAAAATACAACTTTTGAAGAATTAAGAAACACACCACCTAAAATCATCATTTCGGCTCCATTATGGTTAACAAAAATCGAGGGCCCATCTGAAGCTAAAACAACATTTGAATTTTTTACCAGCTAAAGAGTTGGAAGTATGGGAAAGCAAGGAACATATGAAGGTCTTTCGAAATAATGGTAATCATTTAAAAGCAATGAAAATATCACGAAATATTGCAGATAAATTAGAATTAATTAATTGGGAAGCAGAAGCTATTCCTACTTGGAATGAGTGTAAAGACAGATTACAGAAGAAATTTGGCAGAATTGAGTGAGGTTCAATTTTCTTAAACGAATGGGTGCCATACTTTAAGATACTATCACCTGTTCCTAATTACGACGAACGAAGCACATTGTGAAAAATTGTACTTAAAGTTAAGAAAAACGACGAAATTACGAGAAAAGGATACATAATGTTCGCTTACATTGTCGTTGTTTTCGTTTTCATCAGTTTTGTAAAAAGGTATCCAATATTGGATAATAAGGACATAACATATTGGAAGGGGATATCTTAAATGAAAAAATTTATAAAGTTAGTAGTTGAAGCAGCAGAATTACACGGGAAATCTCAACCAGAATACGCTTATTTTATGAAGAATATAAAAGGACAAAATAAGGATGGTTATAATGAATTTATCTTGTCAATTTAATCAAAGTGATCCAGCAACCGATTCTCAAGTGTGAAAAGAGAATCGGTTCTTTTTATTTCTTTTAAAGGCAACAATTAAGATCATTAAAGATTAGGTATTATTACCTTACAAAACAATTTTGGTGATTTTAACCCCTTAATATATAAGGTTTGAACGATATCCCATTAGTCTTTATCAAGCCCTATCAACCTTTATAGGTACCATAATACTTCCAGTTAATACGTTTTCATACTAACCTCTTATAATCATTACTACAATACAAACAAAAATACTTTCTAAAATTCATTATTATGTAAATTCTTCTTGAAATAAAATAAGAGGAGTTTTTTAATCTAGCTTATTAAGCTAATGCGTGACATCGGTTCAAGAAGAAGACCCTTTTTGGTGGTCTTCTCAATGTATAGAAATAACTAATATTATACAATTGGGGGAATTTTCTATATCCAACTAAAGAAGCAGTTTAGTTAAACATAAAGGATTCTTGAAGCTAAATTTAGAATAGGTAAGATGCTGCTAATTTACATTTTTAATTAGATGAATAGGGGGGAAATAATGAAAGCTATAACTGGACTATACATACTTTTTGTTTTGATACACCTTATCAACCTTGCCAATATCACATTATTTAACAATGAGTGGAATGGGATAACATTGTGGCTTAGTACGGGGGTATTTATAGCTGGTACTTCTTTTTATCTTTTGAATAGAAAAGGAAAGCCAAAAAGTAGTTAGAAAAACATAAAGTAACTGCAAAACGAGCGGGACGCCAATATTAAAAAAGAGGAGTCATTGCGGAATCACATTTGCTTATTAATCTAACGGGTATAAGAGTTAAAGAATGAGGGGTGCTAAGGCAGCTCTTTTCTTGTTCAACTATAGGGGCAGGTTAGTTGAAGGGGAATTTGGTATAATAAGGGACAATAAACTAAGTTGATTAAAGGAGAGACGGTATGATTACTGTCCAAAATGCTGAAGGTTTCCTCAAGGAGAAGATTGGTGAACATACAACTAATATAGCAAATGTTTGGAATGAATTTATATCGTTTGGAAGACAACCAGTTGAAGGGGAAGAGGAAATAGCTTTACTCTTCCAATGTGGAGTATACGATTTTACAGGAGAAGAATTATTTTATTTTGATTTCGTTAGACAATTTACTGTCTATGAAGATGACGAATATTCTGGGATGGAACAACTCCATTGTGAATTTGTCTTTACCCCAACTAATGAACTTAGAAGCTTGGAAGCGTCGGAATGGTATTTTGATACTAATGGGGATGTGGATGATTTTTATCATTTGGTCGAAAATCTTGAAGAGTTTAAAATAGCATTAAAATTAGAACCTTTACGATTAAATATTTATCAAGAACAGATATAAGTTATTTAACTACCTGTGATTTGCTTCAATAAGTGTTGCTTTGGAATAATGTTTGATCAAATTGATACCTAATAACCTTGATAAATGAACAAAAAGAAAAAGCGTGTTTTGAAAAAGATCGATCAAAACACGCTTTAATATATTCAATTGAATCATTCATTTATAAAAAAAGTTTGATCATTTTCTAACTGTGTTGCCCAACAACCTCGCCTATTATTGCAGATCAATATCTGCAATAATAATTTTCTTTCCTTTAAATTAGTATTTTTTCTTTAGCTGCTAATCTTGAAGCAGCTTCTTCAGCTTCTTTATATGCTTTTTCTAATACTTCATTCGGCTCCAGCAAAGCAGTTCCTTGCGCCCGAATGACTTGGTAATCTTCAATACCAATGAAATTGAACATTGACTTCAGATATTTTTGAGAGTAATCAACTTCTGTATACCAGTCATCATGTGTATAGATTGATCCACTTGCTTGTATGATAAGCATTCTTCGTCCGTCTTTAAGCAATCCCACTGAACCATTTTCAGTATATTTAAAAGTTTCACGTGCGATTAAGATATTATCCATATAATCTTTTAATTTTGATGGAATATTAAAATTATGCAAAGGTAAAATGATGACATAGGTATCTGCACTTTTAAATTGTTTTAAAATCTTCGACATACGCTCCGTTATTTTTTGTTCTTGGCTAGTTAGATCTTGCCCTTTTCCTTGTTTTTCCCATGCACTTAAAACCGTTTTATCTATCATAGGTACTGCATCACTGTACAGGTTAATCTGTTCAATTTCTTCGCTATTAGGAATTAATTCTTTATAAGCATTCAAAAAGTGGTTAAAAACTTGCAAGCTAACTGAAGAATTATCATCTATTTTTGGATGTGCGTTAATTATAAGTGTTTTGTTCATTTGTATTTCTCCTTTAAAATGAATTCAAGGTAACGATTAAGGACTAACTTAATCGACGATTAACACAATCCATAATATATGTTATAATTATTTCTGTCAAATGAATAAAATTTCCCAAAAGGGATTTCTTTTATTTGACTCGAACCCTAAATATTTTTAAGGTATAATCTTTAAGCAAAAGTAGGTGAGTTTATATGCAATATAGTGTCGGCGTTGAATATGCTTTACATTGTCTGGTTTATTTAATAGATGTTCCTACCAAAGAAAGTGTTGGGATAAAGGATTTAGCAGAATTTCAAGGACTTTCTGAAACATTTCTTTCAAAAGTTTTCGGTAAATTATCTAAGGCTGGCATTGTAAGTTCTGTCCCTGGTGTAAAGGGAGGATATAGGTTATCTAAGTCCCCAGAAGATATTTCCTTTTGGGATGTAGTTGAAGCAGTTGAAGGTCCTAAACCTATTTTTCAATGTAAAAATATTAAAGATAATGGTTATTTGTATAGAGAAAACTGCTGTTCAGCTCCCTCCTCTTGTACCATCAATTTAGTTATGCTCTCTGCGGAAGAAAAAATGCGTGATTATTTACGTAGCCAAACACTCTCATGGTTAAATGAAGAGCTTGATCGTGCCTTGCCCAAACAAATACGTGAAGATACTCGAAAATATTTTTCAAAAAGTAGCATATAAAACAAACCTCTCATGAAATTCCTTAATTAAGAGGAATTTAGAGAGGTTTGTTTCTTAGTTCTCAAAAAACGTATATTTCAAATATCTTTTGATGGCTATAACTAATCTCAACTAACTTGTCTGTTAACTCAAGTATCATTTCTTACAACCCTTAAAAAATTAGCATAAGAACTAATAAGGTGTTTACTCCACAATAGGAAGATTGCTTAATAAGAAAAATCCTATATAAAACGGTTAAACTTTTTTCGAAACGGTCGAACTTTATTTTAAATCCACAATAAGGGAAGCAAGGCATTTTTCTTATTGTGCTAACGGGGCAGTTTAGTGAAAGAAGAAGGTACAGAGTATTCTAATTGCGTTAGGAGGAAGAGAATGGATAAGGAAATTACCATTGAGAATTATAATCCAAATTGGTCCAAAGAATTTGAAGTAGAGAAAGGTAAATTAAAAAAAGTTATGGCTGACAAAGTAATATCAATTGAACATATAGGAAGTACGTCGATTGATGGGTTAGGAGCTAAACCTATTTTAGATATTGCGGTTGGGGTAAATCATTTAGAGATGGTAGACGATTTTATTGAGCCACTAAAACAAATAGGATATGAATTTGTTTATCATAAAGAATTTCTTGAAAGACGGTTCTTTAGAAAAGGAAAATGGAGAGCTGGAACCCATCATTTACATTTTTATACGATTCAAAGTGAACACTGGAATAATCAAATCTTTTTTAGAAATTATTTAAGAAGTAACCCAGATACACTAAAAGAATATCACCAATTAAAAGTTGATTTAGCAGAAAAATATCGTTTTGATAGAGTGTCTTACACTGAGGCAAAATCTCGTTTTATCCAGAATGTATTAAAACAAGAAATAGAATAAGCATACATTTTTATTGTACTATTGGGGTGCGTTAGTTCAGTAAAGAAAGTCCGCTACAGCATCTTTTCTCTTATAAACTTAAAGAAGGGAGAAAAGTATGTTGGAAATATTGAGAATAGTCTTATCGGTAATTGTTTTGGCATTATCTGGTCATCGTCTAATTACTAAAAACCTTGAGTTTATAGTATATATGATGTTGTTCTTAGGTGCTAATGTGTTAGTAACAGGATAAATCGAACTTCAAAAAAAACAAAAAGGAGTTTGGAGTTATATGTACATTATTGCTTCTTTATTTCCTCCGATTGAAGAAGAACCTAGAAAAATTGCTTAAAACTTAACTTTTTAGTGTCCAAAATATTGACGTAGATCCACAATACTACACTTAACAGTTGTATATTTTTTGATATAAACTTTTCACCTTACTAAAAAATATAACCATAATATCGTTTAGATCAAAGTATTAGTCTACAAAGGGGCACTTAGTTATTAAAACAAATCGTTTATTAATAATATCGAAATCGAATTTGCCCCTATTTTCGAATTCTAAAGACTATTACATTACCTTCTTCTTTATTAATTCATCTCCAGAAGAATTTCAGAACTTTATTAACACTTACCATCATAAAAACCAGCCTTTAAGGTCAACAATACCAATTATCTTTAATATCGAGCATTATAGGAAAAATATGATTTATAATAAGATAAAGTTCATTCACTGCTAAATATCCACAATACTTGGATAAAAGGTCTATTGTGGAGATTATTAATATAAAACAATGTAAAATAGAAGACAACAACATACTGTAAACTATAAAAGGGGTTCAACATGGGAAAATTAGAAGAGATATACCCGATTGCAGTCGAGCATACGAAACAAAAAGTTGTTCAAGATATTGAACGCTATTTAGAAGTGCAAGAAATGCTTCCTGCTTATGAGACATACATAACTGACAGACTGAACTATATCGAACAAATCTGGATAAACGTCTGGTTGAATAAAGCTTCAAATGATGTGCCAAGAAAAGAAAAGAAGGCATTTTTGAAAGATAAGGGCTATGAGACCGAAGGAGTAGCCCATAAGTTGATCAACAATATATTTCGTAACGAGTTGCGAAATATTCTACCATTCGATGTAATTCCTTGGATCAAACAAACTTTCTCTCAAAATCAGCAAGACTGGGAGCTAAGATATAGAAAAGCAAGGGAAACCTACTTTAAAAGACAGGAAGAACAAAAACAAGCTGAAGAGCGGTGGAAAGTAAGAGTCGAGCTTCAAGAAACAGTTCGTCAATTTTTTGAAGAGAATACACTGATTTTATATTTGCATGTTCGTCATCATATTGCTGGAGTTTTAGCAGATGATCTTCAAAATAAACCGAAGTACCATTATACCGAGCCTTATCTACTTGAAGAACGATTGGTTGAACATGGATCATTTGACAAAGCAGCGTATGTAATGGCAACCGATTTTTTTGAAGAACTGACAGGTGATATTCATTCCCTATTTATTTGGGGGAGAAGTGAATTTGAATATGAAACGTATTACTATCGCTACGAAAAAGTGGTTTTGGAATTCATTTCAGACATTGCACCTAAACAAGCAATGGAACATTTACCAGACAAGCTAATTAAGGATTTCTCAAAAACTTATGGAGAAAAATTGACCGCTGGAACTCTTAAAGGGTTGCTGCGTGATGAATGGGCTGATTTGTCGGAAGCTTGTTTTGATGAACTTCAAGAAGAATATTTGGCTGATCTGCTAAAACTTGCAGAAATTCCTTTTGACAAAGTATTGCATCAAGAAATTTTTGAAAAGGATGAGACGGCAAGGGAGCGAAAAATAGCCGAAGAAATTGCGGAACAAGCACGAAGAAAAGAAGAAGAGGAACGGATTATTGATGATATTTTTGGTAAAGCTTATACTCCATCCTTAGGTCAAAGTAAAAAATATGTATTACATATTGGTGAGACAAATACAGGAAAGACTCACCAGGCACTGCAAAAAATGAAAAAAGCTAAAAGTGGTCTGTATCTTGCTCCGCTCAGACTTCTTGCACTTGAAGTTTATGAAAAGCTAAATGCAGACGGTGTTCGTTGTTCATTAAAGACTGGTGAGGAAGAAAAGCTTGTGGAAGAAGCAAACCACATTTCCTCAACGGTCGAAATGTTTCATGAGAAGGATTATTATGATGTGGTCGTCATTGATGAAGCGCAAATGATTGCTGATAAAGACCGTGGTTTCTCTTGGTATAGAGCCATCACGAAGGCGAATGCAAAAGAGGTTCACGTTATCGGGAGTCAGAATATCAAAATGATGCTTATCGATCTTCTAGAGGAAGCAGATATTGAATTACACGAATACAGCCGAGAAATCCCTTTGGAAGTAGAAACTAGAGAGTTCAGCCTGAAAAATACGGAAAAAGGGGATGCCCTTGTTTGCTTTTCTAGGAGGCAAGTACTTGAAACAGCGTCCAGGCTGCAACGGAGTGGACATAAAGTCAGTATGATATATGGAAGTATGCCGCCAGAAACTAGGAAAAAACAAATGGATCTGTTTAATCGTGGTGAAACATCCGTTGTTGTTGCAACAGATGCCATTGGTATGGGGCTAAACTTGCCGATCCGCCGCATTGTTTTCCTAGAGACTGAAAAATTTGACGGGACACGCAGAAGAAGGTTGACTTCCCAGGAAGTCAAGCAAATCGCAGGTAGAGCGGGAAGAAAAGGAATTTATAATACAGGAAAAGTGGCATTTACATCTGACATAAAAATAATGAAAAGGCTACTTGAACAAGTAGATGATCCAATTCAGACTTTTGCGATAGCACCTACCACTGCCGTATTTGAACGCTTTTTGAAATATTACCGGCATATGGGAACATTTTTTGAAATGTGGCAGAAGTTTGACCCGCCAAAAGGAACGCAAAAAGCGTCTCTTTCAGAGGAACGAGAGCTTTATGAACTGATTTGCGATACCGAAATCGAAGTACGTTTTTCCTTAATGGATTTATACGGATTTCTCCACCTACCGTTTTCAACAAAAGAATCAGGTCTCGTTCGTCAATGGTTAGACACAGTAAAAGCCATTGCAGAAGAAAGAGAACTTCCTGAACCAATCATTAAAACGAGAAATCTGGAGGAACATGAACTTTCTTATAAAGCCATTGGCCTTCATCTTTTATTTTTGTACCGTTTGGATAGAGGAACTGAAGCCGTTTATTGGGAACGTGTTCGTGAAGAAATCAGCGATGGTGTTCAAGATCACTTAAAAGATGAAGTGATCAATTATCAGAAAAAATGCAAGCGATGCGGGAAAAAGCTGCCGGATGATTCACGCTTTCCTATTTGTGAAGCTTGTTACCGTAGTGGGCATAGAAGAACATTTCGATCCAATAATCGTTGAAATTAAATAAAGAAAATCATAAAAGGGAAACTTTCCAATTATATAGTTGGTGAAAGGAGAGAGTAGGAGGTATCATCCCTGCTCTCTTTTCGAATTGACAATAGCTAAAGAAAGATCTTCGTCTACTAAATATAATCCGAATGTTATGTTTGGTAAGAGAAGAAAAGTAAATTTATTTGAATTGATTTTAATCAGTTGAATAGTCTTGGTAATACTCTCATGTATTTTTGTTCGTCTATTTAAAGAAAAAATGTGTTAGGTCACTTCAGTTGATCCAGAAATAGTTCTATGAAATTTTTCAATTTTGCCATAATTCTATTCTTTTGTTATCCTATATTCATAGGAGATGATTCATTTGAAACTTACATCGTTAAATGCAACGAATATTGATGAGTTATACATCGCATTTGAAGGCTACTTCTTAGATCATGATATTTCATTTACATATACTGAAATGATAGAAGAGAACGGAATTATATCGTTTATTTTTTGTAATGATCTTGAGAAAGCCCGATCTGTAGAATTTGACGGGCAGCATTGCATCGATTTGGATACAGACTATATTGCTAAAGAAGTATTGGATCCTGTGCTACCAAGGCTAAAAGCTTATGCAAGGTAAGTTGTGTTCTAACTGAGGATGTAAGCTTTAAAAAAGTAGATACAAAATAAAAATGTAAATAAGCAAAATGATGTTGAAAATATTTTGTTTATATAAAGGAATAAGAAAATTCTTCATTGGGAAACGAGGAGAGGTAGTATGAATCAGATAAACGTAAATACAATAAAAACAAAAATTCCCCTTTTTCGAGCAGATCAGGTAGGTAGCTATCTTCGTCCACAAGTTTTAAAGGATGCAAAAGAAAAATATCAGCAAGGTCAAATTTCTAAAACAGATTTGCGCTCAATTGAGGATATCGAAATTGGAAAGCTTGTTGAAAAGCAGAAAGAAGTTGGCCTTACTACTGTGACGGATGGTGAATTTAGACGGAAATGGTGGCACTTGGATTTTATAGAGGCGTTAGAAGGTATTAGAGTTTATGAAATTGAGGCATCTGGGTTATTTCATGGAGCGATGAAGAAAGCGACGTTATATACTGTTGATTCTAAATTAAACTTCCCTAAAAATCATCCGTTTTTGGAGGACTTTAAATTTTTAAAAAATATTGCAGGAGATCATGTTGCCAAATTTACGATACCAGGACCTAATATGATTTTTTACTCAGGTGTGATCAACAGTCAAGTTTATTTGGATAAACCTTCTTATTCATCACTAGATGAGGTTGCCCAAGATATTGTCAAGGTATATAAAGAAGCGATTCAAGCGTTCTATGATGCTGGATGTCGTTATTTACAACTAGATGATACGAGTTGGGGCGCTTTATTCAGTGATGATTTCAGAGAAAAGATTAAAGAAAAGGGTTTTGAACCCGATGAATTGGTGAAAAAATTTGCGGATATTACCATTGAAGCGGTTGCGAATAAACCAGAAGATATGACCATTACTCTTCATATCTGTCGAGGGAATTTTAAATCATCTTGGTTATATCAAGGTGGATATGAGCCAATTGCAGATGAATTGTTTTCACGTGTAAATGTGGATGCCTTCTTTTTAGAGTTTGATAATGATCGTTCAGGTGATTTTAAGCCATTACGATTTATTAAAGATCAGCATGTAGTTTTGGGGTTAATCACATCAAAAACTGGTGAACTCGAAGATAAAGAGGAGATCAAACAGCGTGTTGCAGAAGCAGCGAAATATGTGAAGATCGATCAACTTTGTTTAAGTCCACAATGCGGATTTTCCTCTACGGAAGAAGGAAATGTAATTACCGAGCAAGATCAATGGAACAAGTTAGGACTAGTTGTCGAAATAGCTAATGAAATTTGGAAATAATATTGATTTCTTATTATGAAAAATCATCTAATCTTCAGTAACATGCTCATAGCTTACTGGAGAGAGGAGAAGGGAAGAAGCAGCCACCTAAGATTTCCCCTCGTAGGAAAGCACCTATATCCGAAATTTCATAAAAAAAGGAAATGGACCTATTCTTTTAGAAGAAGGGTTCCATTTCCTTTTTTTATATCTTAGTTATTTTAATAAAATTACATTTCATTCATACCATTGTTAAATTGCCAACCAATTCCAAATTTATCTGTTAATTGGCCGTAGCATTTGCTCCAGAATGTTTCTTGAAGTTCCATCCCAACAGTGCCGCCTTCTTTTAGTTTATCAAACTGAGATTTAATTTCATCCAAGTTCTCGCTTACAATAGCAAGACTAATGTTGTTACCTTCAATAAAAGGCATACCAGGAAAAACATCAGAAAACATAACATTACTGCCACTAATTTTAAGGCGTGCATGCATGACTAAATTTTTTGCTTCTTCTGGAAGAGGATATTCTGGATTAGGTGGCGCCTCTCCGAAAGTCATAATTTGTGGCTTTTCTGTTTCAAAAACCTGTGCGTAGAATTCTACTGCTTCACGACAGTTTCCATTAAAATTAAAATAAACATCAACAGACATTTGCTTCACTCCTAAGTGTTTACTTGTTAATCATTGATAAAGGATTCCATTTTATCCCGCATTAACGGGCAGTACCCCCACTGATTGAAGTTTCACTTTATATTGTATCATTTACCAGTGCAATCACAAAAATATCCACTCCGAAAAATAGCGGAAACTTTTCATTTAGCAAGCAAGGTCATGCTTTTATACACATTCGCGTTAAAGTGTTAAAAAATTTGTTGATTACTATCAGAAAATTACTTATAATTAACACGATTAATAGATTAGATTGGAGAGTACAACATGAAAGAGTTTTTCAGTAAATTGTTAAATGGTATGAGTATTGGGATTGTGGTTTCATTAATTCCAAACGCTCTGTTGGGGGAAATTCTTAAGTTATTGATTCCTCATTTTCCTGCATTACAGCATCTATTCGATATCACAGTATTTGTGATGAGTTTGTTACCTGTGATGATTGGGGTAATGGTAGGGGTTTCGTTTAAATTAACACCCATTCAAACAGCAAGTGTTGGGATAGCTGCAATGGTTGGAAGTGGTGTCATTCAAAAAACGGCTGACGGGATCTTTGCCCTGAATGGTATAGGAATTGTGATTAACACTGGAATTACTGCTGCATTGACAGTAATTTTCGTTCAATTTATAGGAGACCGATTAAAAGCTTATTCTATTCTTTTAATGCCAACTCTTGGTATTTTAGTTCCAGGAATGATTGGTTATTTGATTCTACCGTTTGTGAAAAATTCTACAGGTTTACTTGGTGTTGCTGTTTCAAATGTGACGACTTTACAACCCGTTTTAATGGGCGCAATCATTGCTATTATTTTCTGTCTTATTATTCTGTCACCCATTTCCACGGTTGGGGTCGCAACTGTGATTATGCTTTCAGGTATAGGTTCTGGTGCAGCTAATCTAGGAATTGTTGCAGCAGGTGTCGGTTTTGCCTTTGCAAGCTATAAAGCAAATTCTCTTGGGACGGCACTCGCGCATGTGTTAGGATCGCCAAAAATTCAAATGAGAAATTTTTTTATGAAACCCAAAATCGCATTTCCAATGTTAATTACAGCAGCGATCCTTGGAGCATTAGCTGGTATGTTAAATATTCAAGGAACACCTTATAGTGCTGGCTTCGGTTTATCTGGTTTAGTTGGACCGTTAAATTATATCAATTTAGCTGAGGGCGGTTGGACATCTAAAAATGTTACGATTATGCTTAGCACATTCTTTATTCTGCCGATTGTGTTGAATCTCGGTCTGATTTATTTATTCGCTAGAAAATTAAAAATGATTAAAGCGGAAGATTATAAACTATATTTTGAGTAATTACTCAAAATAAACACCTTGAACAGATATTAGCTGTTTAAGGTGTTTTTAATTGGGAGAATGTAAAGTGAACGGAATAAATATGAACGAATTATTTCAACACCTTTCAATCATTCTATTATCCGCTCGATACTATCAGTAAGCACCTGTTCTAAAAATAGTAATCATTCTTATAAATCAATAATTTAAAAAAATCACTAGAAGAAAGGTGTCGAAATATGTATAATAAACATTTAATAATGCAATTGTGAATCTAGATTCAATATAAAGATAAGTAGATGATCCAAGTACTAAAATGGAGGATGTAATAAAAGCGTTTGATCCTTTCGTTATGGGAAGGCTGTACATACATTTACACTATTTTGCTATTAATGCTTGATAATTTCAATAAGATATACCGAAAAAGGTGGGATTATAAACATTTTTTTAAAATTATTTATGGTAGCGATTACATCGTTTTGGAGGAAATTATGTTTAAATTTAGCAAAAGTAAAGAACTTACTCAGGGGAACTGTTCCGAAAATCAATTGATTGTTGAATTAGAAAGAATTTACGAAATGAATGCAAATTATGAATTATCTGGTGATGCATATTTGCAAGGGGATAATGAAGTAGAAATCATGATTAATAAAATACTTGAATTAAAGAATTCTCAAGTTAGAGAACAGTTTTTGCTCAATAGTGAATTGATAGAATTTGTTACTCAAATGGACTATGTGAAAGATATGGTAGACCATATATCTATTCAAAAAGAATCCGTGGAAGAAGTAGCGGCTAGTAGTGAAGAGATGAGCCATGCGATTGAAGAAGTAGCAAACCATGTTCAAACATCATTAATCACAACTAAAGAAGCGGTTTCAATATCAACAAATTCTCTTGAAACGATTCATGAATCATTTACATATATTAATCAATCATTCGAACAAATTAATGAAGTTCAGGATAAAATGCAACAAGTAGTAGAAGACACAAAAGAGATTGATACAGTAGTTAATATAATTAACGAAGTAGCAGAACGAACGAATCTATTATCTTTAAACGCAAGTATAGAAGCGGCTAGGTCAGGAGACGCAGGTAGGGGTTTTGCAGTAGTTGCAAATGAAATCAAAAAATTAGCGGAGAGTACGAAAAGTTCTGCAAACTATATAAAAGATATGGTAAAGAAGTTAAGAACTGAAATTGGTGTTTCAGAACAAGCGATATCTGAAGCCGTAAATGTGTTTTCAAAAGGAAAAGAACATATCAATCAAGCAGTAGAATCAATGGATAAAATGGAAGTGTCTTTAGAGGGAATTAATTCAGTCTTTGAAAATATTACAGCCAATGTAGAAGAACAATCTGCGACTACGCAAGAAGTCACAGCTAGATTAATTGAAATTAATCATCAGACTCAAATGCTAAGTGACATATGTATGAGAACAGGACAGGGTATTTATACGATAAGTACGATGGCAGAAAATCTGAGAAATACTGCACTTCCTTATTTTAAGGATTTTAAAGGAAATCAACAATTCAAACCAGTTGCTGCAGAACATCTCTTATGGAAATGGAAAGCTTATAATGCAGTATGTGGTTTTGTAAAACTTGGTGAAAATAGTATAGGGGATCATACTTCGTGTACACTTGGAAAACATTTGGAGAATATAAAGCGATCTAATCCGACCGATGATATGGTCGTAAAAATCTATGAACCACATAAAAAAGTACACTCTCTTTCAAAAGAAGTCATTCGTGCAGTAAATAGTGGGAATAGAACTAATATTGCAAGTTATTTAAGAGAGCTGGATGAGGCTACAGTAGAATTAATGAAAGGTCTAAAATAATATAGATTCAAGTGGTATAATATGTACAGCAGAAGGAGGACGAATATGCAAAATAATGAAAAAGAATATGAAATATTAGTTGAAAAAGCCATTGAGTTTACCCCAATTTGGTTAAAACAAGATATTGAAAGTATCATGCAAAAGACGGGTGAGACAGATAGAATAAGTTATGTCATTAGCGAGCTTTATAAAAAATATACGTTTAATGCTACGCATATTTTAGCGGCTATGGGTCAAAATCCAGAATGGACAATTGTTTCCCGTGAAAGATTGAATTTTATTGATAACAATATAGATTTGATACAGGTAATGTTAAAGAGAAGTTGGTAAATAACGAGTGATGAACTAAAGAGGGTGTCCAAAAAAGGGTATTTCATACTCTATCTATCGTTTATCGTGTCAGGTGCACGCCATATAAACGATAGATAGTAGAGGTGAGGTCTGACTCTTCGTTTTGGACACCTTTTTTAATTTTATCCCGGTTTAACAGGCTGCAATACCGCCGCTGATGGAGGTTTCACTTTATCTTTGTTTCAGAGCTAACCGATTACTTGGGTTTATATTACATTCTGGGAAGTCTTTTTGCATTTTCAATATTATTAAATATTTCTTCAGCTTTTCCATTGCCGTATACGCTCCAGGATTCTGCACCTTACATCAAAGGAGGATAAAAAACTCTTTTTCAAACCTAGGTTTGAATTTTTTGTGATGATCAAAACTGATATAAATAGTAGAAGGAATAAAATCTAGGTAAAATTATTATAGAACCAAGTTGTTTTGGAATAATAGTTGAGAAAGGTATAAATTAGGATGCAAAGCGAGGGAGTTTTATGAAAAAAATTACAGTGATTTACTTGTGTCTGCTGATCTTATTTTTTCCATCACAAATATTTGCAGAGCGGAAAGTTCCTATCTTAATTTATCATTCAATCGATGAGTATAAAGGTAACGGTACGAAAGATTTATATGTAACCCCGGAGAATTTCGAGAAACAAATGATGTATTTACGAGATCAAGGCTACACATTATTAACCTTTGATCGGTGGCAAGATATTTCTCAAGTAAATAAACCCATTTTTATTACCTTCGATGACGGATATAAAAATAATCTTAATGCATTTGAAGTATTCCTTAAACTGGAAAACGAAAAATTTAAACCTACTGGCACCATTTTTGTTATTTCCGACTTCATCGGTCGGCCTCATCGATTAACGAAATCCGATTTAAAAATGTTGACTGATTCAGGTATAATCTCAATTCAATCACATACTGCTACTCATCCTGATTTGACGAAAATAAAAAATTATGAATTTGAGCTGAAAGGGTCCAGAGATAAAATTCAACAAATAACAGGAAAGCCAGTTATTGCTCTTGCGTATCCGTATGGAAATTTTAATGATAAGGTCGTATCAGAAACGAAAAAGTACTATTCGTTTGGTCTTACGACAACTCCTACATCATATACTGAGATTGGTTTAAAAGACGAACTTTTTCTTTTACCCCGAATCTATGTGAAGTATTCAACGACTATTAATGAATTTGCCGAGTTAGTTGACGAATAATGAAAGTGGTTGCTGTATTGCTTAAACGCTTTTCTATTGCATTAAGGCCATAAGTTTATAGTGTTGGAAATGTTAAGTGGTAAAAGAAAGAGAAAATTATTAGGTAGATGTTAACAGGAGCACTACAGCAGAACATAGTGGCTAAGTGATAATTGATGGAAGGAATAGATATGGATTTGAGCTAGTAAAGTTGAATTTAGAAGTGATGCGTAACAGCTAAGACAAAACCATTTACTAAAAAAATAACCAACAATATTCGATTAAAAGCCAAGTAAAAAACAAACAAAATATATCGTGAGTCTAAAAAGGATCTGAGTAGATGAAATGGAAGACAAAAATGGAATCGAATATTTAATTTTAGCACGATGGAGAGGTAAAGGGGCTACTAATATGTTTAGAGAGAAATAAACAAATAGGGAAGAGGACAGCGACCACCCGATCATTACACTCGGTGGTCGCTTATTTTGTTAAATTGATTCTCTTTCTTAATTTTCACAAGTAATTCTTTGCAACCGTCCGTGATGAGGTCATATGTTTCCTGAAAGTCACCTGTATAATATGGGTCTGGGACATCCATTATATGATTTGTTAAGTCGAGAAGACGGATAATCTTCGGATGATTAGGTTGTCCTGTCATTTCATATATGTTTTTTATATTGCTATTATCCATGCCTACAATGTAGTCAAACTTCTCAAAGTCTTCTTTTATCAACTGACGTCCTGCAAGACCTTTTGATGAGATTTTGTATTTTTCTAAAATGGTAAGTGTGCCTTTATGCGGTGGGGCACCAATATGCCATGAACTTGTCGCAGCGGAATCCACAGTAACTTTTTCGAGCAGTTTCTCTTTTTCAAGTAAATCACGGAATAATGCTTCAGCCATCGGTGAACGACAAATGTTACCTAGACAAACGAATAAGACATTAATCATATATATGACTCCTTTTTTAATTTAGTAAAAATGGGGATGGTTTTTAAGAAGAATTTCTCTTATTAAATAATTATTTTGTTCACAATATTATACCACAATTTGAAAAAATAAGAAATTAAGCGATATCTAACTAAAAAAGTATTCACCTCCAGAAGGTTTTCCTGTATTTCACATCCTTGATGGTGCTCATTATTTTTATATCGCGAGAGATGTAATCAGACTACAAAGTAGAAATACTCTTAAAACAAAAGTTTCTCAAGCCATTATTGTAGGCATAGGTCATCAAGAACAGTATACAATAAAACGGCGTTTTTATGATTTTACTGCACCTGCTGACGAATATAACTATCCGGTTCGACTACAAGGCAAGGATATGGGTTCGCATAGAGGAGGAGATGATTTCTTAAACTTTTTAAAAGTAGAATTACTTCCATATATTAATGAAAAATATCGAGTTAATCGCGAGAAACAAGTCCTCTATGGATATTCACTAGCTGGGTATTTCACATTATATACTTTAATTAAAGATCCTAACTTATTTAGTTTCTTTCTCGCGATAAATCCATCTATTTGGTGGAATAATTATGAAATAGTCCAGTATTTGAAGGATGGTATTCCAAATAACTTAATGAATATAGCGGAGAAATTATTTATCGCAGTAGGAGAGTTAGAAACATTTATGGTGGATGATGCAAACGATTTACAACAACAATTAACGGCTATTAATACATGTCCAGAATTATATATAGCATTAGATGCAAACCATGTATCTGTAGTACCAACGACGATGAGTCGAGCTATCCGAGCTAGTTATTACTTGAAGAGTAATAACTAAATATATGTATCTAAAAAGAGTTGTTTAAGAAGCTATTATAGTTCATCATGCTTATATTGAATTATTGGTAGTTAGATAGAATCCTAGCGTCGATAGAGAGGGGATAAATTACGGGATTGACACCTGTTGGATCTTATAGAAATTGTAGGCGTAGGGGAGAAGAGGGATTAAAACTAAAAACAATTCTTCTACGGCAGGAATAAATGAAATTGCTGTACTGAAAGGGATCCCTTTTAAACTAAAAGGTGAGCAAGTACCAAAGTAACTTGCTCACCAATTCGTGGAATAGAATATTCTAAATTCAATTAATTTCAAATTGATTTTGAATTATTAATAGACTTTATCGCCGTTAAATATTGAATTCTTAACTATGACATAATCGACATTGCGGATTGCTTCTAACTTATTTCCACCAGCATAAGAAATAGAGGATTGAAGATCTTGTTCCATTTCATTTAGCGTATCTTCTAAAGCACCTTTATGCTCCATTAACATTTTTTTGCCTTCTACATTTTTCTTTTCACCTTTTTGAAACTCTGAAGCTGAGCCAAAGTATTCTTTATAAAGCTTGCCATTTTTCTCAATTGTTTGTCCTGGTGATTCTTCATGTCCAGCAAATAATGAGCCAATCATGACCATCGATGCACCAAATCTAATTGATTTAGCAATATCACCATGTGTACGAATTCCTCCGTCAGCAATAATCGGCTTGCTTGCTGCCTTTGCACACCAACGTAGTGCCGCTAATTGCCAGCCACCAGTTCCAAAGCCAGTTTTAATTTTAGTGATACATACTTTACCAGGTCCAATTCCCACTTTTGTCGCATCTGCACCAGCATTTTCCAATTCTCTTACTGCTTCTGGAGTTCCAACATTTCCAGCAATAACAAAACTTTGTGGTAAGTGTTTCTTAATATGTTGAATCATCTCAATCACCGCATTGGAATGGCCATGTGCGATATCAATCGTAATATATTCCGGTGAAAGCTGTTCATCGGATAGTTGTTGGATGAAATCGTATTCTTCATCTTTAATACCAACACTTATAGATGCGAATAATCCACGTGATTTCATATCTTTAATAAAAGAGCGTCGTTTCTCTGGTTCAAAACGATGCATAACATAGAAGTAACCATTTTCCGCTAAGTAAATTGCAATGTTTTCATCTATAATAGTTTGCATATTTGCAGGTACAACCGGCAACTTAAATGTATGTCCACCTAATGTTACAGTTGTATCACATTCAGATCGGCTATTCACTATACATTTCGCAGGAATTAATTGAATATCTTCATAATCAAACACATTTTCCATGGTTTACACCCCTAAATACGAATATTGAAGTTTATATAAAATAAAATTGTTCGTCCAAATGGTAATTTACCTTATTTTCATCAGTATGTCAAATGTTTTATACCATATTATGTACATGACATACAGAAAGTAATAATTTATATGAAAAAAGTATTTTTTGAGATCTAGAGTAAAAATTTTAGAGAAGGTATAAGTGGAGGAATTATGGAATCGGAAAATACATCTATCAAACAGAGGAAGAAGAGGATATAAAAAATCATCTACACGTATATTTAGAAACTCTTTCTAAATGCAAAATTAGAATATTTTACATAACTAATAAGAAATCCAGTAGCTTAAATGGGCCGTGTACAGGTTTTCTGGAAAATAGAAATACGACAAGAAATTATAAAAGCTAAAGAGCCGCTAAGACAGTCTAGTCTTGGCGGCTCTTCGATGAATTACCTACATAATTGTTATCAATCAAAATGAGAATGTGCTAAAATTTTCACTCGGAATTTATTTAGCACAAGAGAGTTGTTGCAGTAAGTCTTACTTCTTACTCACAATATCAAGTATTTTTCTACAAATTGCGGCAAAGTCCCAAATAAAATGGAATTAACTCACACACGTGAATGAACTTTTTCGCCTTGTACCCAGACTTCACGAATGTTCTCAGGTCGAACAAGATACATGATCTTCTGGAAGATATCATGTAAATCTTCATTCGCATGAAAAATAGGTAGTTTTGCAGAATCTAATGTAGTGTCGATGATTTGTACATCCCAAGCATAGTTTTCTGTTAAGCGACCGATTGGCAAGCTTAAACTTTCACCACCACCAGCAGTTGCGAAATAAAACGCTTCATTAATGGTGATACGTGAATTTGGTACACCTCGTTCATTGGTAGGAAGAACGGTATTAACACCATCTTCTAACATTCTTGATGATATCACAGCCTGTCTAGCATTATCGAAAAGACTAGGTGAAAAACCTCCAGAAATATCGGATCCTAAACCAATTTCCACACCTTTTGAATGCAAATGAGCGATTGGAATGACACTATTAGCAAAGTATGCATTTGAGATTGGACAATGGCAAACAGCAGTACCTGTTTCAACAAATAATTCTGCATCGTCATCATCTAAGAAATTACAATGCGCCATAACAGACTTATTACGTAATAGACCGAAATCATGTAAAGCAAACGCATCGTTCTTATTGAAGCGATCTTGCACATAACCATGCTCCCAATCACTTTCACTGCAGTGCGATTGGACGTAAGTGTCATACTTAGCCGCTAATTCCCCTAAACCTTTTAACGCACTGTCAGTACAACTCGGAATAAAGCGTGGCGTAACTACTGGGTAAACACCTTGTTTCGATGATTTCGCTAATTCTTTGACAGCTAAAATAAATTCCTCTGTATCCGCTAATGCCGTTTGCGTATCAATGTCACGATAATATTCCGGGTTTTGTTCGGGATTATCCATAACAACTTTCCCAACTAAACCGCGTTGTCCTTTTTCAGCGCATATTTCGGCAAGTAATAAACTTGCTTCTTTATGAACAGTTGCAAAATAAAGTGCCGTAGTTGTCCCGTTTGCTAGTAGGGTACGAACTACATCTTGGTAGACATCTTTTGCAAAATTTACATCCGAAAATTTAGACTCAAGCGGGAAAGTATAAGTGTTTAACCAATCATAAAGTGGAATGTCTAAAGCGGTTCCTGCTTGGGCCCATTGAGGCGCGTGAACATGCAGATCGACAAAACCAGGTAAGAAGTACTGGCCTTCTGCTAAACAATGGAAGTTTTCTTCGCCCTGATAAGTATCTAATAAGATTTGATAGTCGGCATCTTTTGGAGCAACAACTTTTTCAATCATTCCTTTATCATTAATACAAAAGAGATAATCTTTTAAAATTTGTACTTCTTTTGGTGACTTGCTGGAAAAAGCAGTCCCTTGGAAAATCTTTGTATATTTTTTCATTTTTACACCTTATTGTTCGTATTTTGGAAACATAATTGCTATTATAGGACATTTAAAATGTGAAGTCTATTAAAAAAGAAACAAAAAGACAAGGTAGTGTTCGTATCTATTGGATATAGTAAGATTTGGTACCTACACCGAACAAATCCTCACAATAGCAATATCCAACGGCTCTGAATTGTTTAAATCATTCTTCGCTGAGAACAGTAGAATAGCAGCAGGAAAACATGAAATACAAACTGTAGAGAAGTTCCGAAAGAGCGAAAATATCGACGCTTTAGAAGCCATCTATTTTATAAGTGTTCAGTTTTTGTGAAGAACACCACGTACCTGGATCATAGTCTTCTGTTTCAACATACGAACGAACCAACTATTTTTTTATAGTAGGCTGACGACTTTTGGCGTCGTATAAGTAGTTATCGAGAACGCTACTTAAAATTACTTATTGTGATGAATTTTGTTATAAGTTATCATTATGTACCGTTTTTTACAATCCTGTAATGGGTGATTCAGATACTATGAATGTAATTCAAACGTACTTTGCAAAACGCTGTAAGAATGGATATTTCATTACAAAGAGAAGTGAATTAGCTGATTTTAGGATTCGAATGTAATCTGTATTAATAATGAAGAGTGGAATCCAAATTACTAAGTGAACAATAAAATAACAAATTTTAACATGCTTAGGTAGGTGTGTCTACCATGGTACAAAAACGGAGGTGGGTAAAACATCAAATACTAAAGATTCAAATCAACCGATTATGAAAAATTTGAAAGATACCCCAAAAAGAGATTTGCGTATTATTATAATTTTTTGTTTCTGAAAGAGGGAGTAAATAATAAACGGATTGAGCTAATTCTAAAATATAGAGACAACTCTGATGTTCTTCAGATTCAAGCACGAAGAAATTTCAATACATGTTGGTAGTCTGTGATTACCATTTTAATTAAAAGAGAACATTAGAGATTCAAAGTCATATTCGGATTTTATAGATTATTAAAATGATTAAAAAACGATTGGAGATTCTATAATGAAAAAATTATTAACATTAACGGTATTGACAATTGGTGCATTCTCTCTTTTTGTTGGTGTGGCCAGTGCCCATGTTACTGTACAGCCGAAGGAAACTTCACAAGGAAAATATGAGGTGTTTACGGTCCGAGTGCCATCTGAAAACGAAGTGATTCCAACAACAAAAATAGAAGTTAAATTTCCAGAAGATGTAGATATCACTCGTTTCGAGCCAAAACCAGGCTGGGTCTATGAAGTTCAAAAAGATGAAGCTGACAAAATTACGAGTGTTACGTGGATAACGGAAGGAGAAGGCTTATCACCAACTGATTTCGGACAGTTTAACATGCAAGGAAAAGTAGCCGATGATGCGACAGAAATTGTTTGGAAAGCATATCAAACTTATAAAGACGGAAGTGTAGTAGAATGGGTTGGGGCACCGGATGCTGAAAAGCCTGCCTCTGTGACAGTAGTAAATCGAGATGAAGGATCTGCCGATCATCATGGACATGGTGAAGTTTCAAAGGACTCTTCTGCCAACGGCCTTGGAGTTGAAGAAGAGGTTAGTGAAGAAGCAAATACATCAAGGTCGAGTACAGCGCCATTATACCTATCTATTGCAGCCTTAATTGCAGGGTTGTTTTCATTGGGTATTTCCTTCAAAAAAAGAAACTAAATAATACCCTCTAGGCAAGAGAATGGATCCTGGATTCTCTTGCTTTTTTAGTGTGCAAAAATATTTCAAGTCATGCAACTGTATGTATTAAACAATAAAATGTTCTTCTTCAAAGAATGTGGCAAATTAGTTGAACAACGGAAATGCTTTTTTTGTGGTGAAAAATAGGAGTTGATAATACGAGGGCTGAATATGGAAGGGTTAGAAATATACTGTTTTTTTAGATTAGTTTTTATTACTTTTATTTTTAGTTTAATAGTTATTACCATTACATTATTGGTTCAAAGAAAACGAAGCAACATTGTTAATGGATTCATAATTAGCTTTTTTTCAATCATCTCGATAATTGTTTCAGGAATTAATCTTATTACCATGGGTTTTAAGCTGAGGAATTAAATTTAGAAGGGGACGTTATTTCTACTTATATGTTTCTTATAATTCTAGGGATAAGCTTATTTGAATTGTTTGTTTATTCTAAAGATAAAAACAGTAATTATAGTGCTTAATAATAAGGAATAAGATTGGATATGCTACACTTAGTTGGACAAGAAATTTAACGTCAAAGTAGACTACGTTTTATCTATTCGATGAGAGGCTACGATCAACAAAAGATAGCGAAGAACATTTACAAGAATTTAAGCGAAAGATGGCACTGTTATAATATGAATGGGAAACCTAGGAAAGATCTAATTTGAGAATACGGCCTGACACCATTTTCTTTAGGTAAGTGGATATTTTCACTAAAAGCTTGCGTCTTCGGATTTAGAATGTATATTCGTTTGTTGTTTATGGGATTATCAACAAAACGTAAAATTTTGTTGATAATCCCAAAATCTTTTTTCATTAAGTCATTTGAATTTTCCAATTTGAATGCGGTACTCTTTAAGTTTATTGTATAAAGTAGTACGGGAGATACCAAGGTGTTGGGCAGTTTTCGAAATATTGCCTTTATGATTCATTAACATTCGAATGTAAAACTTCCTTTCGTTTTCATCGCTCACATGTTTAATCTCCTTAATGCTACTCACAGCATTAAGAGAATCAGCGACTGTACTCTGATCGTCTGATCCCAATGTATTAGGATAGGAATTAATAGATTGAGGAAGATGATCTGCCATAATGGTAGAAGATCTTTCTGCCAAATAAAATGCTCTTTCAATGACATTTCTTAGTTCTCGAATATTTCCGGGCCAGTTGCATCTTTTCAATAGGTTAGCCGCGTCCTCTGATAATTCTTTTCTTGTATTACCCACTTCAGAACTAAGTTCTGTCAAATAATAATTACTTAACTCGAGAACATCTTCGCTTCTTTCGCGAAGCGGGACGGGACCAGTTCGATAGTAAAAACATTCAAGCGATAGTACAAGTCACTCCTAAAAGAGCCATTATAGGCTATTTCCTGAAACAGATTTTTGTTTGTTGCAGCAATAATGCGCACATCTACCGGGATAGGCTTATGACCACCGATACGCACAACTTCCTTCTCTTGTAATACCCTCAATAATGTTGTCTGAAGCTCGATGGGCATATCTCCTATTTCATCAAGAAAAAGTGTACCTCCGTTTGCAATTTCGAATTTCCCCGGGCTCCCTCCTTTTTTGGCTCCTGTAAAGGCCCCATCTACATACCCGAACAATTCAGCATTAATCAGCTCCTTGGAAATGGAAGCGCAGTTTAATGCTACAAATGGTTTATCCTTCCGTTTGCTTTCATTGTGAATGGCGCGTGCGAATAACTCTTTCCCTGTTCCGCTTTCTCCCAGTAGAAGAACGTTGGCCATCATTTTTGAAGCGAAACGGGCAAGCTCAATCGTTTTTAAAAACGATTCACTTGTGCCGATTAAATCAGTAGTTGTTAAGCTACCCCTATTTCTCGAAGAAAAATGGCGAATATGATTGGGACGGGCATTAAAACTTATGAAGTACATGTAATTTTTATAACTGATTTTAATCTCATAGCTTTCGTCGGCATCATCTCGCCTTAAAATACGAACACCGTTTTTAGGTTTTTCTTCTCTTGCTGAAGTAAGTTCCTTCAGTACGGAGTTGACTAACTCACGTTTACGTTCGAATAATTTAATAGCCATTTGGTTTTGAAACCGAATCTTACCTTCTTTTATGATAAACAAACTCTCTGGAATTTGGTCAGTTATTTCATTAAGAGTATTGAGCATTACAGTCTTTTCTTCTTCACTATCTGCCATATTGGCGCATAGATAGACGATGCTTCCTATACTTGTGAGTATGAGTTCAGTGGATTCTGGGGCGTCATCAGGAATATACACTTTTAAAACGCACCTATAACCATTATTTTCCCCAATAATAGGAAATTCCTCGACGGAATATGGGTCATTAAAATTACTGTCTCTTTCTTTAGTCACTTCATAGGTAGCTGAACACATCTTGAGTTTGAGACCGATTCCAGCCTTATCCAAAGGTTTCCTCCTATATCCAGAATCCCATTCTTGATGAGGAGAGGGAATTGTAGGGGGGTCATGGTTAAATAGATCTAGCAGCACATCGTCTTCATCAAATATTGCAATCGTGAAAGGTACCCACGCTAGAGCGATTTTCAGTCGAGAAAGAAGGGGGAAATGCTGTTTAATATTAACTTTTAAACGATGGTCAGTATCAGTGACATGACTGTAATTCTTCGTTTTGTCAGATAATGCATGTTCCCAAAAAGGAATGGGTGCGATCAGATTTTCCGACTCCCACACAATAGTGAATCGACCGTATTCATTGACTCTGCCGATTCGTGAATTTAGCCATAAGTGCTGATTTAAACTATCAACCATGATTTTCCCTTGCGGAGCTTCAAAAGATAGTCCAGATAAAGCATTGCGGATGGAATCAGTAGAAATTTTATTGATTTTTTTCAAGGCTTCTGCCAGTAAGAAGACACTATTGTAGGAACTTTCCATTACTGAACTGACTGTGTCTGTACCATAAACTCGTCGGAATTCTGTAAGGAATTTCTTGTTAAATTTATTATCGATAGAACTGAAATAGGAGAAACAGGAATAATGTACAGCGGTCGCATGGGATTGGATAGCTTCAATTTCTGTTTCTGCCGTAACGTTGCTAGCAATCACCTGATGCAGTCCTTGCTTCTCATGTTGCTGATAATAGCTGATAGTACTGTCGCCGACTAATGTTGAGAAGATGATATCTGGATTCGTTCTACGAATTTCACTGATTTGATTATCAAAAATTCGATTCCCTAATGGAGCATATTGTTCTCCGTATATAGATCCTCCGTGGGATTGAACCAAAAGGCGAATATATCGATTTATCTCCCGAGGAAAAATATAATCGGATCCGAGAAGATAAAAGGAATTCCCAACATTTTGGATTAGCCAAGGAATAAAATCGCGTAACTGTTGGTTTGGCGACGAATTGGAGTAAAAGATATTGGGATGTTGCTCTCCACCTTCATTTATAGTCGGATAGAATAAAAGAATATTATACTTTTCCAAAATCGGAATTAGCTTCTTCCTACAGGCAGCGGTGTAGCATCCGATAATTGCCGTTACTTTGTCAGAAATGATGAGTTTTTTTGCTTTCTGATAGGCGACATCAGGATCCGAAGCAGCATCTTCGGCAATCGGAACAAGTGTTTTCCCATTGATTCCGCCGCTCTCGTTAATATGCTGAATGGCTAATAAGCTGGCTTGATACTGTCCTCTCTCGGTAACACTTGTAGTACCTGTTAATGAAAATAGGATACCAACTTTCAGTTCCTGTTCTATCATTCGCATTCGGCTCCTTTCCAAACAGCAGTAAAAAAGTATAAAATTTTGTTCAGTGCAAGATTTTTAAAACTTCGCCATTACAATACAAATTAAAAAAGTGTTCAATACTTGTCCAATACAAAATCTGAACACTTTAACAATTACTAAACAATAATGCGATGAAACAAATATAAATGTTTATTTATATACAATTTCTAATGAAAGAAATGTAATTCTTATTAATAAGAGTAAGAAAAGTTGTCTTATCAGGGTTAAATCAATAAATAACGTAATGACCTCAGCCTGCATATTCCAACTATTAGTATGGGTTTTTAAAAATGATATTACATATTGCTCACAAACTATCTTTACGGCGAACATACAGAATCTGTGAAAGGCTTATATTCCATCAAAACACAATATGAGCATAGTCACGTCTCTCTAACATCAATATGTAGTGGATAAGTAGTTATTTTCATAATAAGAATGTAATGTTATTCATAATAAAAATAAAAATTTCTTGACTTATTTTCCATCTTGGCACGATTGTTGCATATTAGAAAGTAAGGGCGATGGATAAAGGACATGACTTATTTTTAGATTTTTAAAAAGGAGTCGTTCAAAATCCAAACAAAATAGACTGTTTATTCAGAAAAGTCCGACCTATATCAAGTATGGCAGGAAAATAAAAAATTACAAGGGGGGGAGGATTCATTTATTTTGTGAATCTCATTTTGAAAAAGGAGGATTTACTTTGAATGAACAAGCAAAGAAAGTTTATTTAGAAAAAGATAAATATATACTTGAAAACAACATTAAGCCCCTTATTACGAAGGAGCTAATTGAGGAACATAGGAAAAATCCAGTTGGCAGACATAGCGGGGCATTGAGCCAGGTGATGAACTATTTCAGAAGAAATCATGAAGAAATCGAAGGAAAGGACTTAATTGTCTGTACAGAGCCCCATAAAACCTGGTGTTTAGGAACACATCCCGGAAAGCGCGGAGTCCCCTATACCGTATTTTCAGATGAGTGCTTTGATACTCGGGAAAAAGCAGAACATGCATTATTCCTCAAAAGACTTGAAAAACATGGTGTGTTAATTAAATAAACAACTATTAAGGAGTGATATGTAATGGCTATTAACGGTTATACGAATCAATTAAGTGTTCAACCTGGCGAAAAAATTAAATTTATGGTAAGTAGTGATCATACGAAATATAAGATGGATATGGTACACATTATCCATGGAGATTCAGATCCAGAGGGACCTGGCTTAAAAATCAATAAAATAAAGGCGAACGTGGATAAAGAGTACGATGGTCAAAAACAAGACATTTATATGGGTTCCTACATCAAATTCGAAGACCAATCACATTTTGAAAACATTCGTAGCTTTTCATTACAAGCCATGATCTTTCCGACAACGCCTGAATTAGGCGTACAGGGAATCCTAACCAAATGGTCTCCTGATCAAAATTCAGGATATGGATTATTTATAGATGAAAAAGGCTGTCTAGCATTATGGATAGGAGACAAAGAGGGAAATGTTGAAAAAGTAAGTACGAATCAGCCATTAGTTTCGCAATGTTGGTATTTTGTAGGTGGGTCATTTGATGCAGAGAATGGAAGAGTGACCATCTTCCAAGATGCAAATATAAGCAAAACAAATGGACGATTTTCACTTCCTTATGGGGTTGATACCATGAATGCACGAAATGAAAAAGTAACTGCCATTAAACCTTATACGTTCACAGACGCTCCGTTTTTGATCGCCAGTCTTTTTGATCAAAAGTCAACCGGGAAGCACAAAGTTATTTGGCGTTATAATGGAAAGATTGATCGTCCGCGTATGGCCAATGTGGCATTAACTAAAGAAGAAATGGCTTCATGGATTGACAACCCTACCGGTGACGAAGTAGTGTCCGCGTGGGATTTCGCTGCAGGAATTACGGGCAAAGGGTTTAAGGAACTGGAAAAAGTTTATGATGCGTCCCGAAATCAACTACACGGTGAAACAGTTAATCATCCCACACGTGCTGTCACAGGATATAACTGGACATCAGAGGAACAAAATTTCACTCATGCTCCGGAACAATATGCAGCCATTCATTTCCATGATGATGATATGACAGATGCAAAATGGGAGGTAGATTTTGAATGGAAAGTACCTGATGATTTGAAAAGTGGCGTGTACGCGGCTCATGTTTATGCCGGAGATGATGAAGATTACATTACTTTCTTTGTCAGACCTAAAAAAGGGCAGCCGACTTCGAAAACGGTTCTTATCTTGCCTACCGCCAGTTACTTAGCTTATGCAAATAATAGATTTCAAGACATTCCGCTTGCTCAGTTAATGTTTGGTCGGGCTCCAGTCGTACAGCAAGAAGATATGTATCTTGGTGAACACGCTGAATACGGATTGTCGACCTATGATCATCACAATGACGGAACCGGGGTCTGCTTCTCATCGAGTTTACGTCCTATTTTAAATATGAGACCGAAATATCGTCATAATTTATCCCCATCCTTATGGCAATTCAATGCGGATCTACATTTAATTGATTGGTTGACTGAAAAAGGATTTGATTTTGATGTGATTACAGACCAGGATCTTCATTTTGAAGGAGCCGAGCTTCTAAATCACTATACGGTGGCTATCACAGGATCCCATCCAGAATATTTCTCAGGACCTATGTTAGACGCGGTTGAGGACTTCCAAAGTAACGGCGGTCGTTTTATGTATATGGGTTCGAATGGGTTTTACTGGGTTGTTACCTTTGATCCCGAAAATCCAAGCCTGATGGAAGTCAGAAAAAATTACGGAAATCAAGGCTGGAAATCAAAACCTGGTGAAATTCATTTAAGTATCACAGGAGAGCAAGGGAGTATTTGGAAGCACAGAGGGAGAGCCCCTCAAAAAATATGTGGAGTCGGCTATATGGCTGAAGGTTTTGAAGTTTCCTCTTACTACCGCCGCACAGAAGACAGCTATAGCTCAAAGTTAGATTGGATTTTTGAAGGCATTGAAAAGGATGAAATACTGGGAGACTTTGGTCTAGTGGGCGGAGGAGCCGCTGGATTGGAATTAGATATTTTCGATGAAGAGCTGGGTACTCCTTCACATGCGGTTATTCTTGCTTCATCAGAAAATCACACAAATGTTTATGTGCCAGTAGCTGAAGAATTGTACTTTAATATTACCGGTCTGGGCGGTGAAGAAAATCCAAAAGTGAGAGCGGATATGGTTTATTACCCTACCCCTAACGGCGGTGCTGTATTTTCTACCGGTTCTATTGCTTATTGTGGTAGTTTATCTCACAACGATTACGATAACAATATATCTCGCCTTACGGAAAATGTATTAAAGCGGTTCTTGTCAGAGGAACCATTGCCTGTAGGTAAAGAAGAAAAAATACTAACTAAAATTAACAATTAAATAGTACAGACGTAATCAAAGCAGCCAAGTTTTTATTCAGAAATTTTTGGCTGCTTTTCTTTGCATCTTTTAACATCTCACACCCTAATTAGAATGGAAAGGGAGGGTATAATATGGTCATAGTTTGTCAAAAGCATGGTAAAGAAGGGCTAAAGCGTCTTCAAACTCCTCATGTGGAAAAGTACAAAGAATGTAAGGGTACCTGCCAATTTTGTAGCCAAAAAGCAGAGATAAAAATGTTTGATCCGATCCTTTTTCAAGCTAATTCCAAACCAGGTTCCAATAAGTGATGTCTATATTTTTATTATAGTTAATATCTGAGGACAATAATTGTATTATATTAAGCGTGTCGATAGGAAGGATTCATGATTATGTACTCTCCAGAAAAAACATATCGCATGGTAGTTAAAACTGGCTATAAAAAGGTAAAGAAAACACTATCAGAAAAATTGATTTTAGGTTTTATGGGAGGATTGTTTATTTCTTTAGGATATTTGCTCGATATTCGAGTAATTGCTGGTTTGTCAGATCAATGGGGAACCTTCTCCAATTTTATTGGTGGTGCAGTCTTTCCGGTAGGTCTTATATGTATTTTACTAGTTGGCGGTGAACTTATCACTAGCAATATGCTGGTTATTCCAGTCGCTTTATTTGAGAAGAGGGTGAATTTCCTTCAACTAATGAACAATTGGTTCTGTATTACACTTTCCAATTTAGCGGGAGCCTTGTTTGTGGCATATTTCTTTGGACATGTTGTCGGGTTAACCGATACAGAACCCTTTTTATCAAAGACCATCCATATAGCTGAAGTGAAAGTAGGGGATTCTTTTTGGGTAGCTTTTATATCCGGCATAGGCTGTAATATTTTTGTTTGCGTAGCAGTTTGGTTATGTTTTTCTGCAAAAAGCTTTTCGGGGAAAGTTTTAGGGATATGGTTACCGATTATGAGTTTTGTTTCCATTGGATTCCAACACGTTGTTGCTAATATGTTTATTATTCCGGCTGCAATTTTCGCTGGTTATTTAACTTGGATGGATTTTCTTATGAATTTCATTTCTGTATTTCTTGGGAATGTTGTTGGTGGAATCATTTTTATAGGGTTAGCTTATAATTCTGTTCAAAAGGGGACAAATAACAAAGCAGAGAAAAAATGCACTAAGACCATATCCAGATGATAATCTTACACAACTGTGGTATAGCGGGAAGCTGAATCATTCAGAAGGATGTATTTGATATATAATTTTAGGCAGAAAAAAACTACTGATGTGCATACAGTAGTTTTTTTGCATATAGAATAGATATTAAAGTGGTGATGTTTATTGGATACTAATCGTTTTGTTTTTTAATCTACAGCTTTCGAATTTGAATTGCTCCCCAAATTCCATAAGCTAAATATAATCGTGATTAAGCCGAGAATTACGCTTGACCAAACTATTTCATTCAATTATTAATGAATAAACAAAAGGGAAAATTACAAACCAGACACCAGTAATTACTGAAATCCAGTTTTCCCATGAATTCCAACCATAGTTATCAAAACCCCACGATGTTACGATAACCTGAATGATACCGAAAATTACACTTGACCACAAAGCTCCTGAGTGACCTGAAAACTAACAGCTCAAGGTGCGATACTCTGATTCTTGATTTCATATTAATATAACTTGGGAGTACTGAGAAGATAGAATCTCAGTACTCCCTTTTTGTTTAGGATACCAGTGGACATCTTGGATATAGAAAAGTAAATGACTAGAGATCAAAAATAACTAAGATAGTGTTGTAATTTCAGAAAACTTGCTAAAATCCTATTATAGACTCTAATGGATAGGAAAGAAATAAGTTTCATCTGAGTATTACCAGTTGTAAGAATTCCTTTCAAATTATATTAGATTAGGGAGTGAAGTTATAAAATGAGTTATCTAATGGGAATAGATTTGGGGACATCCAGTGTAAAAACGGTCATAATCGATATCGATGGAAATATGAAAAGCTCTGCTCAAGCATACTATGAAATTTCTATACCAAATAAAGGATATGCGGAACAAGATCCAAAAAGATGGTGGAGGTCAACTGTACAGACGATAAAGGAGGCTTTGAACAATGCCCATATTCAATCGCAGGAGTTAAAGGGAATAGGCTTCTCTGGGCAAATGCACGGTATGGTACTTATCGATAAACAGTTACAAGTAATTCGCCCAGCTATTATATGGTCAGATCAAAGAACGCAGCGAGAAGTAGACTCGATTTACGAGTTGTTAGGGAAAAATAATGTAGGGGAAATTACTTTAAACCCACTATCTACTGGATTCCAAACACCTTCCTTACTATGGATTAAGCAAAACGAACCTGAGACGTATGAAAAAATTTATAAAGTGCTGTTGCCAAAAGACTATATTCGACTAATGATGACTGGGGAAATTGGAACAGATGTGACTGATGCATCTGCAACGCTGGCGTTTAATACAAAGAATTTGGTTTGGTCGGACGAACTAATTTCAGCAATAGGGTTGAATCTTGATTTCTATCCAAATGTGAACAATCCATATGATATTGCTGGTGAAGTAACAGAAGAAACCGCCAAAGAAACAGGATTATACAAAGGAACACCAGTCGTTTATGGGGGAGGTGATCAACCGATGCAATCAGTCGGAAACGGTATTGTAGAAGCAGGTCAAGTTTCTTTAACAATTGGTACCGGTGGGCAAGTTTTTTCAGTGATCGCAGAACCTAAATATGATAAACAGATGAGAACCCATACCTTCTGTAATGCCGTCCCTGGGACCTGGAACATTATGGGGGCAAGTTTGGCTGCTGGTTTATCTTTAAGCTGGTTAAATGAAAAAATACTATCGAATATGCCTTATCAGGAAATAAATGAGTTAGCGAAAAGCGTCAATCCGGGAAGTGAAGGGTTGTTATTCTTGCCATATTTGACAGGTGAACGTACTCCACATATGGATTCTTCTGCGCGTGGAACATTTTTAGGGCTAGTACTAAATCATTCTCAAGCACATCTTATCCGTGCAGTGATGGAAGGAGTAGTATTTGCTCTAAGAGATTCGGTTGAAATTATCAAAAGTCTCGATACAAAAATGGATACCTTCATTGCATCTGGTGGTGGGGCACGTAGTGATGTTTGGATGCAAATACAAGCTAATATTTTAAATCAAGAAATTTACAAAGTAAGTCAAGAAGAACAAGCCTGTGTAGGTGCAGCAATCATTGCAGGAGTTGGTGTTCAAGCTTATCCATCTATTCAAGAAGCGTGCCAAGCGATTATCCAATTTAGTGATGAACCAGTTGTCCCACATCCAGAAGATGTTCGTATGTACAACGACATGTATCAATACTATAAATTGGCTTACCAACAGAATAAAGAGCTATTTCATCGCCTTTCGGATTTTTCTTAAACATTTTTTTGGGAATCTGCGACTTGTTTTGTTTCAAATTAGGGAAAGATTAACCAACTTCGAAGCTGGTTAATATGTTCTATAATAGAAATTATCAAAAATAGGGGAGAGCATAATTGAATATCAACAAAAAGGCTCTTGATTTTTTTGAGAAAAATGAATATGAAGAAGCTTTAAGCTTTTTTCAAAAGGCAGTAAAAGAATCGAGAAATATACAATCTCTAAATAATCTTGCATACAATCTCTAAATAATCTTGCCTGGATGTACAGCTATGAAGAAGAGGATGATGAAAAGGCCCTTGAATTAATCAAAGAAGTCATTCATATGAATCCGCGCTCTTATTTTCCTTATAACTTATTAGGGGAGATTTATAGTAAACAAAAAAAGTGGCAACTTGCTTCAGACGCATTCCTGAAGTCCATATCGATTCAGCCATCTAATGAAACTTATCATAATTTAGCTATAGCAAGATATCATCTTAGGGACGTGAAGGAAGCTTCAGACTATTTCCTACGAATTGCTGGTAATTCTGATTCAGCCATGTACAGTCATGTCAAATGTTTAATCGAGCTTGGAAAGAAAACAGAAGCGAGAGAGAAACCGAGATTGCCGACTTGTATGTTGAGTTGGATTGTTTCAAAGAAGCGATGTATTAGTTTGAAAAAGGGTGGAAAGATTACTGGAAAGACCCTTATTGGATTAGTCGATTTATTTATTCCCTCTTCCACACAAGAAATATCACCCGCATTTATGAAGTCGTAAATGAAGCCATTAAACAAAAAGACGAAGAAATTAAAGATGCTCATGAAGAAGAATGTGAAGAAAATTGGACAAAAAACGATAAAGAAGCACACATTACACAATTACTTGAAGAGAAAAACAAATACGAAAATATGGTTGAACTCATTTCATCTGGACATATCCCTTTGATCGAATTTGAAACTTCAATAACTGGGGCTTGCTATTTGTTTGGATGTAAGCGACATAACCATCCAGAATACCAAGAATAAACAAAAGAGCAAGACAACTATAGTAAGTATTTTAGCACATTCTAAAAATTTGCGACCCTACAATATTGCAATGAATCAGAGCCTCTTTTACATAAAGAAAACCTCTTTAGATATGCTAAAGGGCAAGAGGGCTGTTTATGTGTTTAATTTGACAGAAGAGAAAGAAATAACAGAGTATTTTAAGAGAATTGGGTAATTTTTATTAGTAAATTTACTGAATAAGACCAGTGTTTCTATAGGTATATACATAAGAGGAGAGAAGGTCAGAAGCAAGTCTCTCCTCATCAATAACATTTTATATCAGTTAAATATTAGCGGTTATATCCACCAAGTTGTTGTTCAGCCATTTGTACTAAACGTTTTGTAATTTCTCCACCTACAGATCCATTGGCGCGTGAGGTTGTTTCAGCTCCTAATGTAACTCCGAATTCTTGCGCAATTTCATATTTCATTTGATCTAATGCTTGTTGTACTCCTGGAACAACTAAATTATTACTGTTGTTACTTGTCATGATGTACATCTCCTTAGAATTTTAGAATATGGTGTTGCAAGAATAGTTTGTGTTAGTAGGAGAGTTTTATACAAAAAAAAGAATGAAATTAATCATTCTGTTTTGGTCCATTTATATAGATCTTCCATCGTGCAGCCGATTTCTTTTGAGATCGTCATTGCTGTATTAATATTCATCACTGTCTTGTTGTTAAAGTCTGATAACTTCTCAATAGAGATACCTGTATTTTCAGAAAGTGTTTTAAAATCTATATCACTTTTGTTTAAAAGGGCCGTAAGATTGCTTTTTCTTGCTTTATAAATAGCCAATAATAACACCTCGCTTTAATCAAGTTTAACAGAGTGAAGGTAGAAAAGATAGGAAACCAAGTATTTTAGAAGGTATGAAGATGATATTACTTAATAAACAGGAGTGAATGTTTGTTTAATGAATTGTAGTTAACTTTGAACAGATTCATATCAAACAGGAAAAGAAAACTTGCTTGTTTCATTTAACGTATATTCGTAATAAAAATTGAATATCGTTTTTTTAAAAGGAAAGGAGCGGACAAAATTCGTTCTTTTTTTATTTCGTCTTGTCAGCCAGCATCTAAGAATATTCTTTTTGAGCAAGATAATATTACATATTTTACAATTAACCTTGATAGAATAAGTAAATTGCACTTAAGCAACAAATATAATAGAAATCGTAGTATGTATTATTTAAGTATAGTTTGGTGGTTATTCTGGGTACTTGTTATTGGCGTCATGTCATTAAACAAGAAAGTTTTGAAGATCAGGAAGTCTCTGATCTATTAAATGAAAGATTTATTTCAATCAAAGTGGATCGTGAGGAGCGGCCGGATATTGGTGCGGTGCATATGGCTGATTTGTCAGGTGATAGCAGGACATGGTGGTTTGGCCGCTGTATGTATTTTTGACGCTTGTTTGACTTCACAAATGAGTATGAAGGAAGTTGTGATTTTAACAGGAGATAAAGAAGCAGCTTTTCTAAAAAACTACAACAGGACTTTTACCCAGAAGTCATATATTTGGCAGGGGATTCAAGCGATAAATTGAGTGAATTTGCACCTATTGCTGAAGGGTACGAGATAGAAGGTATTTATATTTGTGAGAATTTTAGCTGAGATCAACCTGTCACAGAGTTTGATGAGGCCGTTCAATGATTAACTCTGTGATTTTCACCGGGCTTTTTGTTGCTTTTTATAGAGGAAAAGGCATATGATAAGGAGGGATTGCCTGAGCGGCAACTGAAATAAGATTTTAAATGAAAGAGGATTGTCATGATTACATTAAAAAGTGAACGCGAAATAGAAAAAATGCATGAAGCTGGTAAGTTATTAGCAGCTACTCATAAAGAAATTGCAAAAATGATTAAACCCGGCATTACACCTATGGATATTGAAAAATTTGTTGAAAAATTCCTAACTGATAATGGGGCTACACCTGAACAAAAAGGCTACCAAGGGTACCCGTATGCAACATGTGCTTCCGTAAATGATGAAGTCTGCCACGGTTTCCCTACAGATAAGCCATTAGAGAACGGGGATATCGTTACGATTGATATGGTTGTACGATTGAACGGTGGATTAGCTGACTCTGCTTGGACTTATGCAGTTGGTGAAGTAACTGAAGAAACACAGAAATTATTAGATGTGACAAAAACGGCTTTATATAAGGGTATTGAAGCGGCTGTAGTCGGCAACAGATTAGGGGATATCGGTCACGCTATTCAATCGTATGCTGAAGGTGAAAAGTTCTCTGTCGTACGTGATTTTACCGGTCATGGTATCGGAAAAACAATGCATGAAGAGCCGACTGTACTTCATTACGGGAAACCAGGTAAAGGAACTCGTTTAAAGGAAGGTATGACAATTACGATAGAACCAATGCTGAATGCTGGAACATGGCATTGTAAAATGGATAGCAACGGCTGGACAGCAAGAACAGCTGATGGTAAGCTATCCGCTCAATATGAACACACGATTGTCATTACAAAAGAAGGTCCATTTATTTTTACAAACCAAGATTAATGTGAAAAACGCGAAGGGATTATGACTTCGCGTTTTTATTTTTTGGTGGATGTGTCCATTAGGTTATTTATGTTAATTACGTTTAACGAATCCATCTTGTCAGAGCTTAGGTTTCATCTAAGGTTTTTACTCTAATCAGCTGATTTATGTCCATGTCTGATCGATTTATTTTGAAGATTATGATGATTGTCCAATCCGATATGATAAGGAAACATATTTTAGTAGAGGTGTTATTAGTGCCGAATACTTCAGATTATAGAGTTGGACAAGTTATCGTGGTGTTTATGCCTCAGTAAGCCTATCTACACGTAGGAATAAAAGAATAATTGGACTTCTAAAAGTGGCTATACAGCTCTAAGAAACACCTGTGATGTATCTGATCAAATTACTAAATGGCTGCCTGTTATTTATTAGCCAATAAGTCTAAGGCATATATGATGAGGTTCTGCCAATTAGCAAAAGGAGGGCTGATCCATGTATATGCTATATACAACGAGTAAGAGTCACGTCGATCCTGTGCTGGAATATCTAGGGATGGGAATACTTGTATATTCCAATTTCTTTGTATATCTAAAGGAACTTGATGATTATTCAGAAAGCGATTTTCCACATGATGCAATAATTAAGAGCTGAATGTAAGCAAAACTTATCACTAATCCTGCAGTAGAACTAAAGAAAAAGGTTCTGAAGTTAATCATGTAAATAATGTGTATCGAACAATCGCATATAGAAAGAAATGGTTGTCCTAAAATCAATAAGTCAGACTATTAAGCTCTAATAAATAGTTTTCATTCAAGTGTATGTAACACAATTTACTATTTATTAAGAGCAAAGTCAGATTTGTGTTTGGGACAGCCTCTATTCATGTTTATTTTTAAAAGATGATTGATGAATCTCGATGTGAAATGACACAAAATGAAATGAGTGCATGCTGCAAGTATTGAATATCTGACAGGTAATAAGCAGACTTATCAATTAAACGGCTGTCCATTTATGGCAGCCGTTTAATTGATAAGGGATAAAAAATGTTAGCTGACTGTTACTAAGTACAATTATATTTAAGGGGATAGATGTTTCTACTTTTAAAAATCAATAGAGGAACTTGGAGGCGTTTCAATTTGATTTTCTTTCTTCTACTATCATTCGCAATCCACGCCTTGGCCTGAGTGTAATAGTAGGGAAAGGGATTACTTCATGATGGTCTGGCGCAAGCTTTATTCGGTATCGTTGGGCAATGCATACTAGGACAAGTACCGCTTCCATTAAGGCAAAATGATTCCCAATACAAACTCGCGGACCTCCTCCAAAGGGAAAGTAGGCGTATGACGGGATTGTTTTTAAAAAGTTGTTTTCAAATCGCTCAGGAATAAAAGAATCTGGATTATCAAAATACTCTGGTTTGCGGTGCATCACATACTGACTTACCATAATCATATCACCTTTTTTAAAATGATAACCTCCTATCACTACATCCTCGTCTACTTCTCGTTCGATAATAAAAGAAGGTGGGTAAACACGTAGAGATTCCCAGATAATATTTTGTGCATATGTTAATTTTTTAAAATCGTCAGGTGTTGGGGGGCGGTTGCCGATCACGGTATCTATTTCATCAAAGAGTTTCTTTTCCACTTCAGGATGTTGAGAAAGTAAATATAAGGTCCAGGATAGCGCGTTTGCAGTCGTTTCATGACCAGCAAGGAAGGTGGTCATTAATTCATCACGTACTTGCTTGTTTGTCATACCTAATCTATTTTCATCATCTTTGGCATCTAAAAGAATATTGAGCATATCATCATGGCTCTCGGAATCTTCCCTGCGATTTTCTATCATGTTATAAATTACTTCGTCGAGTTGTTGAATCACTTTTTTATATTGACGGTTATTTTTCGTTGGAAACCATAATGGTAGTTGAAAAATTGGCCTCATCCTTTTGACGGCCATTTTGATTACTGTTTCAACTGATTTACCAAGAAGTTCATATCCTTGTTTAAAATTCATACTGAACATCGTCTTACAAATGATTCCGAGAGTGATGCTCATCATATCCTGCGTAATCATTCGTTCTTCCCCATTTTTCCAAGTTGAAAGATAGTCTGTCGTAATATCAATCATATTTTGGCCATAATTAGTAATATGTGACTTTCTAAAAGCGGGTTGAATAAGTTTTCTTTGACTCATATGAAATTCTTTTTCACTCGTGAAAAGGCCCTTGCCCAAAATGTCTTCTAAAGAATGCATGGCCTTTGATTTTATGAAGAATTTTTGTTTTGTTACAAGTGCTTCCTTTATTAAATCCGGATTGGATATCAGATATGCATTCTGAAAAGGTCCGAACCGAAATTTTGCAACGTCTCCATATTCGTTTGCTAAATGAGTAAAATAGGCAAGCGGGTCAGCTTGAAAATCCTTTGTATGACCAGTAAATAGTCTTCCTTTTGGTCCTTGTGGAATATTAGGTGAAACATTTGAATCAGCCAATTGAGTGTTTCCTCCTTTTGTGAAATACTCCTATTATGCTATGACAATTATGTATATAAGCTTGGACTAAGTTTGAAAATAGAGATCAAATTAAATAAAATGCCTATTTCCTCAAGTAAATAATAAAAAGGATGCCTAATAGAGACAAAGTCTGAACAAGGCATCCTTTTTTCATTTTATTTATTCTAAAAAAATGAAGAAGTGTCAAAGGTATTGTAAAGAGTTGAAGGGTAGGAGCAGATGAAACCAAATACCTCATTTTATAGGTTTTGAAAATGCTGTTGAATATAAAAGTTTACTTCATCAGGAACTTCGATTTGGATGAAATGCCCTACATGTTGAATAATATAAACGTTTGCATGTGGTAGACCTTCATTCTGAAGTTTGTAGGCAAACTCATTAGGGATATACGGATCATTTTCTCCCCAAATGATGGTGACTGGTATTTTGATATGATTGAGTTTTTCATTGTACGTTTTTACTTTGTCTAAATTTCCCGAACGGTATAAATCTAAGATTACTCTGCTTGATTCAGGTGTTCGAAAGACACGATAGAAGTCTTCCACAGTTTCGTCTGGTATGTTCGGAATGGTCTTTTTCATTTCATTTTGAAAATGTAAACGATTAGCCATCAGTTCCATTACTTTTTCTCCGGTCCTAGGTGTTCGCCAAATCTGTGCAAGCGAGTGCCATTTATACTCCTCTGATAATGTAGTATTGGAAACAAACAGACTTAGAATATTCTCTGGATGATCACATGCCCATTTCAAACCAATTAGACCTCCCCAATCATGTACAATTAAATGGAATTTGTCCAAATTTAATTTAGTTGTGAAATCCGAAACAAACTGTTCAAACCGCTCCCATGTTGAGGGTTCATCAAATGGGTCACTGTCACCGAATCCTGGGAGATCCGGTGCAATGGTTCTATATCCACAAGACACAATACATGGGAACATTTCCCCCCATACTAGGCTTGATTCAGGCACCCCATGCAATAGAAGAACAGGTGGGTCATTAACGTTCCCCCTCTCAATATACGATACTTTTTTGCCATGTAAAAATAGACTTTGCTTATCCAACCTTCATCCCCTCCAAAAATACTGTATTGTATTAGTTCTATAGGTGATAAAATAGGTTCACAAACAGTAAATAACTTCAAAATCAACAAATTATAAATCTCCCTGATTGAAAGTGAATACTATCGAGCTCCTACTTTTATTTTTATGTTAAAATGCAATTAACTGCTTGTAGTATTTAATAAATTTTTAATAGGAAAGTATTGAAAAGCACATATCTTGATACATATTGACTTTGAAACGTATTAGGCATATGCGAGGTAAGAAAACCCTATTTACGTGCTATTTACCAGTAAATGTAGGATAATAGATTACAAGAACCGAACGAGTATTCCAATAAATTAAGGGGGCTTTGCCATGAAAAAAAGTGATACTACTACTGTAACACTGGAAACAGTTGGTTTAAGTCAACGTGAGTTTTTAACGATGTATTTGCTGCAAACGCTATCCAACCATTCAAATTACCCACGTGCGATTCATCAGGAACTGCAAAAGCTATTTACAGGTAAAATTCATAGCTATGATTATTTATGTAAAACATGCAAACAACTTGTAGGTTCCGGTCATTTAAAGTTTCACACAGTAAAAGGAAGGCATTATTATCAAAATACGGAAAAGGGTAATGAGCTTTATAAATGGTATCAAGATAATTTCTCAGAACGATTTCGTGAAGTGAAGCATGTGATTGATCGTTTCATGTTTGATTTGAAGGGGTCAGGGGAAAACCCACCTGTGATCCATGAACTTCCTGAAGAGTATCGCTCTTATTTTTCAAAAATCATTTCCGTCAAGGATTTGGTTCGCTATGTTACTTTAAAAGCGGCTTTTACAAAAAGACCGATTTATATGGGCGAGATCGGTGATTTATTGAAAATCAAATACGGCTGGATTGCTAGTAATGGCTATTTGTACGATCTTTCTCATGAAATGGAGGAAGGCGGACTAATGGTTGGTCGATGGGAAAGCGAAAAGCGGACAAAGCGTTATTTGAGAATAACAGATGAGGGACAGCATCACTACAAACAAATTGCTGATTCTGCTGCTTATCAAGTTCAAGAAGTTCAGAAATATTTAGGAAGTGTTCTCTCTTTTTTAGAACGAGAAAGTACGAATATGAGAGGCTAATCAAGTGAAAATCAAATATGAAAATTTAGATGGCGTTATGAATACGAAATCTGTTAAAGAATTGCTTCAATGGAGTAAAGAACGACGCGCGAAGAAGAAGGATTTGAACACATTAATACCTCAAGCAAACAACAAACAAATAACAGAGCTTAAAAGTAATCGAAGCAAACCTAGTATCACTTGGATTGGACATTCAACGTTTCTGCTTCAATTAGGTGGGGTGAATATCTTAACAGATCCTGTTTGGGCAAAATGGCAAGGTACACAGAAGCGAATGACAGAGCCTGGCCTTTCTTTTGACCAGTTACCGGACATTGATATCGTGATTATTTCACATAGTCATTATGATCATCTTGATTTCGGAACAATTCGTCGATTGCCAGGAAATCCGATTTATTACGTTCCTTATGGTCTGAAGCAGCTTTTTTTGAAAAAAGGGTATAAGAATATCATTGAGGCGAATTGGTGGGACTCGTTCCAGTACCAAAATCTGAAACTTAGTTTCGTTCCTGCGCAGCATTGGACACGTCGCAGTCTATTCGATACAAATTCATCACATTGGGGCGGGTGGATTATTGAAGCAATCGAAGCGGATCATTCTATCTATTTTGTAGGAGATACTGGTTATTTCCGTGGATTTAATGAAATCGCTAAACGATTTAAATTTAATCTCAAGCATATATTAATGCCAATCGGGGCATACGAACCTGAATGGTTTATGAAAGATTCTCATATTAATCCGGAAGAGGCAGTGAAAGCTTTTCAGGAACTGGGAGGAACTACCTTTATTCCGATGCACTATGGTACTTACCGTCTTGCTGATGATACAGGTCCAGAAGCTTTGGATCGTTTACAGCGGGAATGGAGAAAACAAGGGCTACCGGAAAAACAATTACAAGTATTGGATATTGGTGGAACACTTTGGTTGGAAGATTAATCAAAATGCACGGATTTTACTTAGGTGGATGGAAAAAACATCAATACAATGCAATGCGCTAACGTGAGGCAAAGTATAATAAAGGAGAGGAAATACCGTTGTCATTTTTTCAAACTGAAGAACAAAAAACATATATTGAACAGTTAGGCTCAGCGATTTCGGACTTTGCTTCGCGTGCAGGAACGTTAGATGAAACGAGAGGATTTCCTTTTGAAAATATCCAGAAATTAAAAGATTTTGGTTACACCAAGCTAACATTAGGGAAAGAATATGGAGGTCTTGGAGGATCGCTATACGATTTTATTTTGGCACAGGAGCGGATCGCGACGGAATGTGGACCTACTGCGCTTTCTATTGGCTGGCATGTTGGAACGGTTCTTAGCTTAATGGAAAAAAAGTCTTGGAATGAAGTCGTAATGGATGAATTTTTAAAAGAAATTGGTAATGGAGCATTGGTAAATACCGCAGCAACTGAACCAAAAACGGGAAGCCCAACGCGAGGAGGGAGACCTGAAACAACCGCTGTAAAAGATGGGGATAGCTGGATTATTACGGGGAGAAAAACGTTTACGACATTATCACCTGTACTTGATATTTTTCTTGTTACCGCTTGGGTTCCTTCAGAGGAATGTGTGGGAACGTTTCTCATCCAGCGAAATCTTACAGGTGTTCGAATTGAAGAGACATGGGATATGATTTCCATGCAAGGAACCGGTAGCCATGATTTAATCCTTGAACATGTGAAAATTCCTGACCGTTATTTTGTTGAACATAAGCAAACAGCCAATAAACCTGGAACCGGTTGGATGTTACATATTCCAGCATGTTACATAGGCATTGCAACTGCAGCAAGAAACTATGCAGTACAATTTGCCAAAACTTATGCTCCTAATAGTATAAGTGGACCAATCAGAGACTTACCCAACGTACAGCGCACGATCGGTGAAATTGAATTGGAATTAACAGAAGCTCGTCATTTTCTTTACTCAGTAACGAATAAATGGCAAACACAACCGGAAAATAGAGAAACGCTAGCAACTGACTTAGCAGCTGTAAAAGTATCTGTAACTAACAAAGCAATTCGAATTGTCGATCTAGCCATGCGTGTTGTAGGAGCACGCAGCTTACAAAGAACGAATCCGCTGCAACGCTATTATCGCGACGTTCGGGCCGGTCTGCATAACCCGCCAATGGAAGATATGGCAATAATCACATTAGCCAAACAGGCATTGTTTGATAAATAAAGTTAAAAAGTCTGTATAAGAGAAATAATTCCTTTATGCAGACTTTTTTTGATAAATGCTTTTTTAGTGGGTTATGGATAATAAATCGTATTAATTACGTTTTACGTAAAAAATACATGTAGTAGTTACTTAAGCAGACTCAAAGATATGTATCATTGAACGAACATGAAATTTCGATAATGTAATTCAAATTCTGATTTAATGATCGGGAATTATGAACAATATATAAATTGATTCAAATTTAATCACAAAGTATTATGATCACTAAGAAAGAATTATATTAAATAAGAGTTCAACTTTTTTTCAATTGTACGGTTAATTTATTTTGCAATTGTATTAAATGACTTCGATTCATTAGTAATAAAAATGACGCAATACAAAAAGTAATTAATAATCTTAATGAGGAATAATTTAAAACAAATTCATTGTAACTTATAGTAAAAATTCTTCTTTCGTCTCATTTCATTAAGTATTCTTAGTATATGAGACGAAATACAAAAAAATAAAATGACTTCCTATAATATATATTATGTAAACTAGAATAAAACATAATAGTATTAAGTGGTCGCAGTCTCAAGTTCCCATAAGATTCATTATAGTCCCCTAACTAGGCTCAAGTTGACTATAATATTCAAAGCTGATTCTGATAACACTTAGGTTTCTTCCTATAATTCGGTTTGTTCTCATAATAAATGGTTTCGAGCATAATTTCTTGGGTTGGACCGAATAATTCCCAAGAGGTTTGATAATTATGGATTACGTTCAAGCTTCGGATGATTATCTTATGTATTTACAAGTTGATAAAAATTATTCTGTGAACACCTTAACCAGTTACGCGTTCGATTTAAAGCTCTACGGTGACTTTTTAACTGCTAACGACCGATCATTGGACTTAGATGAACTCACATCGTCTAGTGTGCGTCGGTTTGTGCAAGATCAGGTCCATTTATCATAATATTAAGCCAAGGACGCTACAACGCCGTATTTCGTGTTTAAAATCATTTAGTAAATATTGTTTGAAGGAAAACTACATGAAGTCTGATTTCACAGCAGGAATCTAAGCACCTAAAGCTGATAAGAAATTACCTAAATATATGATCTTACAGGAGCTTCACAAATTATTTACTTATTTAGAACATGACCTGCGACCGCAGAGAATTAGAAATGAATTAATGATTAAATTATTAGCAACAACACTGGTATGAGACATCAAGAATTAGTGGATTTAACATGGGAGCAAATTAATTTAAATAACCAAACAATTTTAGTTCGAGGAAAAGGAAAAAAACGTCTCCTTCCCCTCCATCCAATAGTTTTACCGTTATTTCATATTTATAAGGAAACTCTTTTAGAACAGCAAAAACATTATAGTGAACCGATCTTTTATAATCAAAAAAATAAGCCTTTAAATCCTCGTGGTTTGCACAAAATATTTAAAGAGATATTAAATCGAGCTGGTCTACCCGCTCACCGATTTTCTCTGCATCATTTGAGGCATACGTTTGCTACCTTACTGTTACAAGAAAATAAAGGTAAAGTGGATATGAGAACCTTACAAGAGTTATTAAGAAATGAAAGCCTTGCTATAACTAGTATATATACTCATATCGATTTTGAACAAAAGAAAAAAGCGATAAATAGTTTATAAGTTAATTTTAAAATTAGAATAAGAAAAGCGGCAGAAATTAATCTCCGCTTTTAAAACGATTGGTTAATGGTAACCAATCTCTTCTGTTTTATTAATAAATGTAGTCGGTAATCAATTAATTGCCAAAAGCTTAATTTACCAAACTATCTCTAAAAAATGAGAGATTAGGAATCAAATTGTATTGGGGCTAGGTTTTGCCCTTGCCTTAGTAAAATTATTTATGGGATACATGTTATTTATGGGTAAAGGTAAAATTTGTATTCTACCGATATTTATTTTGGAATATTCAGAATTAAAAGATATACTTTTTGTTTAGTTACTTTATATCTAATAACATTTACAACGTTCGTGTTTTTCCTGAATTATGTTGTGTTCCGCTGGTGGAGGAATCGCATTTTTGATATATAAATACGAATATTATTATTATATATTGTGAATTTAATTCGTTATTTGTCTTTTGAAGCTATGTTAAACAATCAAATAAAATCATTCATTTCAAGCAAACTTAACAATATTAATATTAATTAGGGAAACCTGGTTGTAATCACACAGTAATTTAACTATATTCTAAAATCTATTCATAAAAAATCAGTGATTTACTGCTATTTCTTATGACGCTAACATTCCTCGTTTCAAATTAAGATTTAACTACTTGAATTCACGGAAAAGACAAAAAGGAACGGTTATTGCCGCTCCATTCGAACTTTGTACCAATTTTGAAAGTTTACAGAGATTCTTTTTTAGCCAGTTTAAGTCCCTTATGTAATTCGTTTTGTAGAAGTAATAACCTATAATACAGTTATTGAATTTGAACATTTCACACCAATATCTAGATTTATGTTTCTGGAAAGTTGCTTAGGACCAATTTTTCTCTATGTAATACGGTTACTTCGAGAGTAATCGTAGCCAATGCTCATTTTCATTTGGACAGTGAATATGATATTACTTACAACGCAAGGGCGTTTATTTGGACTTCTTGGTTGTGATGGTTTTTGATTTATTTTCATTGATAAGAATACATCTTTTCGCTTTGTTGGTATAGCTTCTTCTTCTTCATCCTTTTGGCAGCTAGATCTATAAGGACAGCTGCCCTTTAATTTGAGAACAATACTTTACCATAGGTCGTGTAGAAGAATTACCTTCAATTATTCTCCTTTTCCTTGAGCAGTATAATTACAATGAACCAATTTTTGTCGTCGCAATTGCACCTATGTTATTGGCAAAATGAACATATTCCTTTAATTGGCTATCGTCCACTGGTACTCCCTCTTTGTGAAAACGAGATAAAATAGCTGCAAAAAAAGCGTCTCCCGCACCAGTTGTATCTACAGCCTTAACTTTGATTCCTGGAACATCCATTATGTTTCCATCATGTAAAACACATGCTCCCGCTTCCCCCATTGTAATGAACAGAAACGGAATGTTCAGGCTAGACATGTTAACTAGACTTTCCTCCATTGTGTTTGCTTTTGTCAGAAACAGCAATTCATCTTCCGTCACCTTCACAAGATCAGCTCGTTTCATAAAAGAAGAGACCCGCTCCCTGCATTCTTCTTCACTTTCCCAACGCTTTAAGCGAATGTTTGCATCAAACGCCACCAGCATGTGATATTCCTCTGCATATGCTAACGCCTGTTCTGTCGTTTTTCGTGCTTTATCATTGAAAAGTGTCCCAGAGCTAAAATAAAAGATTTTCCCAGCATGAAAAAGTTCTTGCTCTAATTCATCAACGTTTAACCATTGATCCGGAGTCTCGTTCACATATTTATGAAAATATCTGTCACCATCCTCATTAAGATGTATGTACACACTACATACCTTTTTCTCAAGGGAAGAAACACAATAGTCAATATTGATGCTTTCCTTTTTCAGTGCCTTTGCGACAAACAAGCTGTTTGCATCTGTCCCTAATTTACATAAATAATAAGAAGGAATGCCAAATCTACTTGCCCTCACTGCAACATTCACTGTTGCCCCACCTAAAAACTGTTGATACCTTGTATTTGTCTGATCAGCGGAAATAAGATCAACAAATGCCTCACCTAAAGAAATGATTCCTTCTTTGCTCAAACTACTAGTCCCACCTTTTAAACATTCTATAAATTCGATGATTATCATTCTACCAGCATTTTTAAAATTCTTCATTATAATTCTGTATCAATATCGGCACACCTATTGTAAGCGAATTTTACTGACCTATAAAACGAGTGTCTATGAAAGGGTCATAGGCATTCTTCAGAGTTATAAATGCACCCTCACTATAGTAGCAAATAGTATAAAATAAAAAAAGCTATTCACACGTATCAGGTGAGTAGCTAAATTCTTTTTCTAAAACATTCATTGATCATAGATGTTCTAGATAATTTTTCAATCGCAGGAATATCTGCCGTTGCCCAATCCAATGATTTCAACTCATCTGGTGACAACCATTTACTACATGGGCAAAAAGCTTTCTCCAGCTGTTCCATTACGCCAACGGTAAACCAAATAATAAACCCTAATAAAATTGAATGAATCGGTTATAGACAGCTCGCGCTTTTTTTGCTTCATTCGTACTATGAATAATCGCACGGCCATCCTTAAAGAAAACGATTCGATAATCCTCAAATTTACATGATAGCAAATAACGGTTTAATACAGGATTAGTAACGTGATTTTCCAACCTCTCCAACAAGTGAGGAAGGGAATAAGTTTTCGGCTTCAGTCCTGGTCGAAGCTGGACGGCATCTCTTCCACATAATACCTCTGTTTTCATTTGGTTTTCAAACAGTAAAAAAGGATAGGATGGATGTTCTCCACATGTTGGACAAAGTTTATTTTTTAACTGAGTCACATTGATCTCCGCTTTTTCATTTTTCCAAATATCCATTGATTGAAGCATCGGAGAAAGTGTTTCACCTGAAAGAATCTGTAAAACTTGTGTAACTTGTAATGCCGCAGTAATTTGAACGATCGGACTTATCACGCCAACGGTATCACATGTCATCCCATCCATTGGCAAATGATTTAACAAACAGTGTAAACAAGGAGTTTCTCCCGGAATAATTGGATATGTAAGTCCATAACTTCCAACACATGCTCCAAATAGAAATGGAATTCCATGTTTCACAGCTGCATCATTCACAATTAAACTAGTTTCAAAATTATCAGTAGCGTCCACAATCACTGAATGATCTTTAATCAATTCTTCAATATTCAGTCCGTTTACATCCTCTATGAAACTATTAATAATATTTTCGCTGTTGATTTGTTCAAGTCTTGTTTTGGCAGCAACGGCTTTTGGTAATTGATTTCTTACGTCTTCTTCCGTATATAATTGCTGCCTTTGTAGATTGCTCAGCTCGACATAATCTCGATCGACTATCGTCAGACGCCCGATTCCAGCTCTTACTAACATTTCAGCACTTGCAGATCCAAGAGCTCCAGCACCAATGATGATTACACTCGCCTCTTTTATTTTGGCTTGTGCCTTACTACCTAAAAATAACTCCTGTCTTGAATACCGATTCGTCAAGATGTCACCATCCCAGTTGTTGGACTGCTCGCTACCGCATACTCTTTTTCTTCTATTCTTCCAGCTTCGAATCCTAATCTACCAGCTTCTATTGCCAGCTTCATTGCCTGAGCCATTTTAACAGGATCTTTCGCACCTGAAACAGCTGTATTTAGTAACACTCCATCCGCACCAAGCTCCATCGCAAATGCTACATCTTTAGGAGAACCAATACCCGCATCTATGATCACCGGAACCTGCGACTGTTCAATAATAAACTTTAAGTTAAGTGGGTTGATAATTCCCTTACCAGAACCAATCGGTGATGCACCTGGCATAACAGCGTGTACCCCAAGTTCTTCAAGACGTCTTGCTAACACAACATCATCGGATGTATAAGGCAAAACAATAAATCCTTCTGCCAATAACATTTCAGAGGCTTTTAATGTTTCAACAGGATCTGGTAAAAGTGTTCGATCATCTCCAATTACTTCTACTTTAATCATGTCGCATAATCCAGAAGCTTTTGCCAGCTTCGCAATCCGCACCGCCTCTTCAGCTGTTTTCGCACCAGCCGTATTAGGAAGAAGTGTATATTTAGACAAATCTAGTTGTTCAAGAAAATTGGGTTGCTCCTCTGAAAAAATATTCATTCTTCTAACAGCGAAGGTTAAAATTTCTGCTTCCGATACTTCTACCGCCTTTTTTTGAATATCAAATGATGGGTATTTACCAGTTCCTAATAATAGGCTTGATTGAAACGTACGATCGGCAATTTTTAACATGTTTCATCCTCCTCCTACAAAATGAATAATTTCAACGACATCCCCATGTGAGAGACTCATTGTTTTATAATTTTCTTTCATGACAATTTCCTTGTTGACCTCAACTACTACAATGCGGTTTTCTAAATGATAGTTAGAAAGTAATTGTTCAACCGTATTGACTCCCTCTTGCAGGTCAACGCTATTTCCATTTAATGTAATTGACATTTTTTTCACCTACTTAACAGCAATGGCTGGCGGCGATCGATTTTAAAGGCCTCCACCCATTCGTTTTTTATTTGTCTTTTAAGTATCAAATCACGAATCATTTGTCCCGTTGCAGGAGCAAGTAGAATTCCATTTCGATAATGCCCTGTAGCAAATAAAATCCCTTCTTCTTCAGGATGATGCCCGATGAATGGCTTTTGATCAAATGTTTGCGGACGCAATCCAGCCCAACAAGAATCCATTTTCATATCTGCAACAGTCGGAAGCATCGTTTTTGCCTTCGCAATTAAAGTGTCAATCCCACTGAGACTAACTCTTTCATTCCAGTCATTCTCAATCATAGTAGCTCCAATCACAAGCCTTCCGTTATTTCTCGGCACAATATAATAGTGATCATGAAAGATTGTATATTTTAAAGTCGCTTTTTCATCTATTACAGAAAGGCATTCCCCTTTTACAGGAGTCAATTGATGGTCTAACCCAAGCTGTTTAAAAAATGTTGTACTCCAAACCCCGCTGGCAACCACAACATGCTTAGCTTCCACATGACTTGTTGCCGTTTGAATCAAGAAGCTATTATCTTTCTTTTGGATATCTAGTACAGGGGAAAATTCGAACAGAGAAGCCCCAAGTATTTGGGCACTTTTGGCAAATGCCTGACAAACAGCGATTGGCATAACATTGACATCGTCTTCCATGTAGGCTGCTCCTAATAGATTGGAAGAAACATCAGGTTCCCTCTCCTGTACAGACTCTTTATCGAGCCATTTTACAGTCGGTTGAGATAAGATGGACCGAAGCCCATTTCTATCAGATTCATTGTAAGCAAGCTTTAAAATCCCTCCTTTTCTGTACCCTATATCGAAACCGCTCAAATGATTTAATTCTTCTTTAAGTTGGGAATAGGCATGCTGACTGCTTCTTGCAAAAGGGAAAAATACTTCAAAATCCCCGTCACATTCAGAGTGAGCTCCAAGCATACCACCCGCAGCACTTGTCGATTTCGAACCTATTTGATTGCCTTCAAACAATGCAACATTCATCTTTTCCTTTGCTAAATAATAAGCAATTGAGCAACCAATTATTCCGCCGCCAATTATGGCTACTTCAAATTTTTGATTCATGATTTATCGCCTCATAATACTGTTTTGTTGAAGAGACTGTTTTTTCTGCGGAAAAAATCCCTGACATCACCGCTATGCCATCTACTTTCACTTGTTGTAAAGTATCTATTTTATTCAATGTAATACCACCAATAGCATAAACAGGGATCCTTAGCTCCTCTTTCATTTCGAGAATAGGCTGAATGCCATTTGGAGTCTTTCCTTTTTTACTATTGGTCTCAAAACAATGACCATATAAAACATAGTCCGCGCCATCTCTTTCCGCTTTCTTTGCTCCCTCATAAGAATGAACAGAGCGTCCAACCCTTATATGAGGAAAATTTTGTTTAACCATTTTTACAGGAAGACCTTTTTCTGGTAAATGAACACTTGGGATACCCATTAACAAAGCAATATCCAAACGGTCATTTAGGATGATTTTATCTTTTTCAACACCACCATCCTCTATATATTGGAGCAAGGTAATGATTTCTTGAGCTGTTTTTGTTTTTTCCCGTATTTGGACCATATCGATCTTATCCTTTATCCCAATGATCTTAGATGCCAGATCACGAACTGATTGCATATCATCTGTTACAACCATTAGCTTCACCTTTATCTCTCCTTAAATCCAATTAAAAAGCCGTTAGAACACCTTCTTCTAAAATCATATGGTATCAATCCTATTCAGCATTTTTTGTTCATAAAAAAACCACTCTTCTAAATAGAAAAGTGGTTTGGTTTGAAATTTGTTCACATGCAAACAAGTACAAACATTCGCTACTTTCCTACGCAGGTTCTAACCTGTTCAGGTTTTGAGGGTTTAAAAAGTAACTACTTTCTTCTCAGCCCTTATCAAGGGATCCCCTAGCAATTTAACAATTTGATTTATTTGATTATTCTGATTCTAAATGTAATTCTAATACAATAATTAGAATGTTTCAAGTGAATTTCATTCTATTTTAATCCAGTTTTAAATAATAATGAATTTTTTGCATTATTTCCTCCCTCCCGCTTTTCGTTACATCATTTGCGTCATACCTTTGCGACGCTGATGTTGCAAGAAAATAAAAAGAACGTTGATTTACAAACGCTTCAAGAGCTACTAGGACATGAAAGGATTACATCAATGGAATCAATAAAGAAAAGCGAATCAAAGTAACATGCTCTAGTTCTGCCCCATTGTATTTGACTTTGTGCTCTAAATAATAAAAAGACCCCCAACCAAATTGGTTGAGAGCAAAATAGAGCGTACCCTTGTCTCTCCTAGCTAAGCAAAATCCCTTTTAACCAGGTACGGGGACGGTATGGACCTACCGGGATTTGAATCAAGCTGGTTTTTCCTTTCGGTTCGATTTCATAAAGTTCATCACATTGCTTCGCTTCAAATCCTAATAGTGGATGGCCTCCCATCCCTAAAGCACACGACATCAAGAGCAGTCGTTGTACGAGAATACCCACTTCCATCTGTTGAATGCGATATCCTCTATATCCCAATTTCTCTTTGAGGTGATTCTTGTCTCCAACGACATGCATACAGAGCGGAACTTGATACAGATTTACATTAGGCATTGTTAATCCTAATTGTAAAAACTCTCGGTAATCTCCTTGGTTTATTTCTCGAAGTGCATGAGTGTTAATGTCATAAGAATATGCACCATTTGGAACTCCCTCTACATTATATAAACTGCCATACAAAGAAACACGAGCACAGACATTCCCTTGTGTGTCGTCTAGGTCATTCTGATACGTGAAGGAACATGTCTCTTTTAACAAAGTGGCTAGTTGTGTTTGACTTACTTTTCCCATCATAAAATCGCTATCAGGAGAATATCGCTTCCTGCAAATCGTTGCGAGATCGTACGAAAAGTATTCCATAACTGGTAGTAAAATCATCTCCGTATCTAAGGAAGGTTTCACACTATTATTTTTCTTTATCTTTACAAATGACTGCGTTGTTTCAAACATGGATGCTTCGTTAAGTTTTTTCAGCATCGGATAATCGACAGTCTTCTTTGAACGGTTATAAGAAACATGCTTCAACAATGGCACTTCCCGGCACAATTCTGTAGCAGAAACAATTTCTTCTCTATTATGATTGTTGCCAATACCATGGATGGATGGATTAATAGATAATGGGATAACCGCATATACACTTTCATCCTGTTCGGATAGCCCAAGCAAATGATTAATAGACCGATCAAGAAATTGGTAGCAGACCTTTGAAGAGAAACCCATCTGATTGGCTACTTCTAACGATTGCCCAATTAACACACCTGCATCTAACCCTTGCAGCCTGTAGGAAAAATTATTGTATTTATAGAAATTTTTCCAAAAAATTGTTGAGACAAAAACGGTGCAGAAACAGTCAGAAATAGGATAGCTATTTCCAAGACTTTTGGATAAGTAGACATCGTAATTTCCTTCTCGCACTAAAACGAGGCGATGATGTGCCACATCGTAATGGTAAATTCCTGTTGGAGATTCCGCAAGCTTTATATAAACATATAATTCATTGGGATATAACGCCCCTCCAGAAGGAACAAATCTCCGTACTGACTGGGCAAAGCTCACAGCTTTTTCCTTGCTTCCCTCGTTTAAAGCGAATTGAGAGTACTGAGTAAGACCGTAAACATACCATAAGAAATGACCAAGCTCCACCAAACTGGGTTTTAGATCAGCTTCTCTTCTTTGAAGTGCTAACGGTACATCTGCGTTAAGAGGAATCTCTGGTAAGCCGCGGTACAGTTTATAGGGAAGTGGTGCGTCTTCCCAGTCCACCTGCCAATCAGGTGGAGTGATTTTATCCGTGTCAAAATGTAGATGATGTAGAAATGTTTCTAGCTCCAAATCTTTTGTCCTCCTACGCTTCAATTATGGGAACGGATGGGGATATGGATTTAACTGTTCAAACGATAATGGCATCTTCCTAAATCCTAGTTGCATCGGTACATTGAGTACTCTCTTCAGCCCTTTCACACGGGTAAGGTGGTGTCCAAATGTCATTGGTAACATGCCGGGAATCAAGACCTTTACACAGAATAAGCCATTGCGTTTGATTATAGGTGTTGTTTGGTCAACCACAATGACTTCGAGGTTTAAGCGGTGGAACCTATTAAGAATATCTAAAAGATCATCCTTTAAATCAGGATTTACTGGCGGCTGCTTGAATTCCTCAGCAAACGTACGTAATGGACGATGATCATCCAATAAAAAATTCAGTCGTTCTTCTGCCTCTTTAAGACCAAATAACATGCCATGGTCCTCCATGGTCTGTACTGCGAACGGATTTTTTAGCATTCTTTCATATTTCTGCCGGTTTTTCTCCAATTTTTCATCATCCCTAAACATCATTCCTGCCAACTCATAAATTGCACTTTTTACAGCCCGCACTGGATCTGGGTTAGCACCAGCTGCACAAATGAGGTTTACACCTTTAGATTTTTTATTTTTTGCCACTGCCCAAACGCTTGGAATTTCATGTTCCATCGTAGAATTATAAAAATGAAGGTCATATCCCGCCACTTCACGGATACGGTCGGCCATTAGCTGTAATTCTTTATCGTTAGCAGAACTAAGATCAAGACGTGGAAGTGGGAGTCTGGCATACCAGGTTAATAAGAATGAATCTCGCTCAACAACCTCCATAATGGCATGGAAAATGGCTTCCTCTAAACTCCCCCCTAATGCACAGCCATTGGAGGTTTCATAAACAAAGCCCTCTCCATAGCCTAAACTGTAATAGGCAAGTAACTCTGGAACTAAAATAGGGCGTTCTTGTAAGAACGAATAGCCCCAGACCCAATTCATTGGATCATCAGGATGAAACGGTTTAAACGGAAAATGAGGCTTTTCATATTGATCCTTTTCATGTAATCCGACTGTTGCAGGATTTAGTGCTTGATTTTCTAAATTATGATAACTATCCCGGACTACCTTTCTTTTGCCTCGAGGCTCAATTCCGCAATATCGTTCCAAACCTTCCAAAATAGCCGTTAACTCACTCATTTCATAAGAATTAGACCTTCCTGCTACTCCCTCATCCGCTTCAAACAATGGCATATTCATTAAAACATCAGCAAAGGGCAGCGTGAAATCTTGCATTTTTCCATTTAGGATTCCAGTACGATAATCAAGATAATCTTTGACAAGCACTGTTTTTAAATCATCCATTGAACGGCAGCGATAATCATCACCATTCAATTTAGGGCTAGATGCTAAGCTAATTTGAGCTAGTTCCGGTGAATCATCAGGTATTGAACTGCACACCGGGCACAATGGATCAGGCAAAAAAAGGTGACTTGAGTTCTTAAACGTTTTCAGGTTAGTAATGAACACTCTTTCTTCAAAGGTGCTGGGTTCTCCTTGAAGAAACTGCTGTACTTCTTTACATATCAAAGTTGCCATTTGCGACATTCCCATATGTGATGACCATGCATCTCGCTCTATACCTTCTCCTGATCCTAAACTCATCTGAAACTGCCACATTTCTTGGCGATCAGGACTAGCTAAAATGCGCCGTATGTCAGCACAGCGAGAGCATCCCATCTTATCGGGATGTACGAATGGGCCAATGATTCCTTCGCCAAATGAAACAAAACCTCGAAGCCACGGGATACCTGTGCTCCTTAATTTTTCTTCCGCTTGTTGATGAACCGAAGGATGCCAGGCATCGTGCAGCACCAAAGCTAATTCTGTTTCTTTTGGAACCTCTTCTAAAATGCTTTGACGTGTTACGAGATAGTTGCCGGACAATTGATCAGAGACATAATCCGCCAATAAACCATGTCCGTCAATTAGAATATGGGCGGTCATCAGAATTCCTCCTCTCGTACTTGCACACCAAACACTCCTGCCAGTTTCTCTTTTAAAAAAGGTTCAAATGCAAGATCATAGACAAAGAGCCTTTTGTTGTTTCTGTTCAGAATTTGAACAGCGGATTGTAATAGTTCCAATTGTGATATTTCTTCACAAGAAGGGATTTCGAGTTTAACTTCCTTTTCTGTCAGAAAAACAGCCGACTCCACTTCCCGATTTGTTGAATTCACCTCGTTTTGAGTATCCATAAGTGCTTGTTGCAATGCACTCCGTAAGGCCAACGTTGTATTTAAACCAGCGCTAGTGTACCATCGGCTCTTAGACCTTACCCATATCACTGGGAAACCTAGCCCTAGCCTTTCATTATCCAAACCGATTGTTGGTGCACCATTTAAGGTAGTCAGGGCATTTAAATAAAACCTACAGCGAGGATCTTCTATCTTTTCGAGTTGTACATGAAAAATCGTATGCTGCTTATCAACCGTTCTGTTTTTCAATTTCTCCTCTAAATAGGCTTGTAGGCCACGACAAACTGCCTCCGCAATTGTTTCTCCTGCACCGATACCGATAAATCCTTTTACTATGTTCCCATCATCTTTATCTTCCTGATCGCCCAATCCCTTGATCATTTGTGAAACATACATTTCAATACCGGTCAGTCCGGCTTCCCTTTTTACCTCCTCATGTGTAAAACCCGAACAGACAACCTCTGTCAGAAGGTCTGCCGGTCCGTCTGACACTGGATTAACTGCTTGAACATAGCATTGCGAAAGAGGAAGTTGTTTCAAGTTTCGTTCCTCCCAAGTATGGAAAATCCCTGTTTCTTCTGAAGTTAATTGACTGAAGTATCCCAAGAGATTTCCAGATGTTTCCTTTTTATCCCGTTCTTTCTTGAGCAATAGATCAAGATCTTCAACCAATCTAGGCGAAATACGTTCATTCTTATACATTGGATGTGTGATGAATGAAATCCAATCTCCTTTTTGCGTTTCAAGATCAAGCAGGTAAATTTGATTACTCTGCCCTGTTATTCCTGTAGTATTCTTGAAAAATTCGAATACAATAATATTTGCCAAAATTGCTCCCGATGTTGAAGAGTAGGCTTGATTCTTTCGATCTTCTTGCAATGCAGATTGATGGATGCGGCGCCATGCGGACTCCCAGCATCCATCCGATTCCGGATTCACCAAAGGACCCGCAAGCCCCACTTGGTCTAAACAGATAGCGGGTAGAAATCCCTTACTCTGTTCTTTGCAAACCATATTTAGATTCATAAGTTCTTTTACATTTCCATCCTGAGAAACATATAAAATCCAATCATATGGCTGCACAGCTTCCTGCAAAAAGCCTCTGCCTTCTCTTTGTTCAAATGGTACCTGTTCTACCTCTATCTCAGAGTCAGCCTTGTTGGCATTATGTACCAACTCATTAATCCTCACCAAATTTGTTGATTCTGAATCCGTCACCATGAAATGGAATTTGGGAAGTCCCGATTCAATTAATGCAGAGACCAATGAAACCAGAAAGGGACCAGATCCGACAGCAAGTACTTTAGCTTGACGGTATTCTTGAAAACGATATCCACCTGAATCTACAAAATTCTCAATAAATTCAATTTGTGAAGCATACTTTTCGAGAACTTTTGCTTTTAATCGATGTGGACGATCTTGACTTGTATCACGAACAAAGCCATTCTTGTACAATGTTTCTACAATCTCATATACCCTGCTCTGATACGGGGCTGTTAATCCCTCTGTTAATTCTCCCAATGTATGCTCCCCGTTGAACATCGGTACCAGCTTTTCAATCCACTGATAGATTGTACCGCCTTCCATACGGAATGAGCTTTCGTTATTCCGAAAATACACACCACCTTGTGGATCAGGTAGATAAAATGTATCCCTTTTTACCTTGGGACGTGAGTATGAGTTCAGTTTCTTCATTCAGCTCCTCCTTATTGCTAATCTCTTCTGTTTATGCACTACCATTTTATGTTCTGTAATTTGTCCATTATGATTAACTAAAAAAAGAAGTGTCCCTGCGGCATGCAGGGGCACTTTCCCTTTCATAAAATAACCTGAATTTTTTTGAAGAACTACCACCAATCTCCAAACTGCTAAATAAAGAAGCCAAAACAGCTGAAACCAAAACAACCGCCACAACGAAAACCGCCACAACCGCCACAACGAAAACCGCCACAACCACCGCAGCGACCACAACCGCCACAACCACAACGACGGATATCGTTAAACTGGAACGGATCTTGGCGATAATCTACAGGCATTACCTCACCAACTTGATAATTACCCATATCCAACATTTGTAGATCATTTTGAAAATTATACATTTTATTCTCTCCTTTATATTTAATAATCAGGCTAAGTACCTGAATAGAAAGCTAAACAAAGATAAATTGTGTTTTTTATATTTGAGACCATCAGATACTACGTGTGCTCTCTTCAACAAATTATGATTTTTTTAGGTTGTTGTTACTGAATTATGCGCCTATTTCTCGTTGAAAGTAACTTAGTAGGTTGCGTCCTTTAATTTATATTTGTAACAGATACGATAAATGAGCAAGCTACACAAAATCTCAAAGGTACATTGAGTTGTACTATGTAGTCAGATGTGGTCATAGTATTTTTCAGGCAATAAACAAACTCCCAGCCAAAATGGTTGAGAGCCTTGAAAGGTAGATATTAACGTGTTAAGAACTAAGGAGCACGGCGTACACCTATAAGTCTGTATTTTTTTACGTTCTTTTATAAACGTTGTTTTATCTTATTTCATATTTAACGTTTACATAGAAGCCGCTGAAAAATTTCAATATCAAATACAACAACGACGATATACTACTAGATGTAGCGTATCGTCGTTGTTAGCTTATCTATATTTTGTGTTTCGAAAGTAACATTTAGACTTCTTCAGTACTCTCACCTTTATGTAGCAAGGCTCTTTTAAAGAGCTTTAATTTTTCATTTTGGTATACCCACTGTTGAAGAGGTCGTTGGTAATGCTTCATCATCCATCCTAAGATATTTCCGATGAAATATGCGGAAACTAGTGTTCCAATTCCGATTGAGCCAAATGATTCAATGAAAATTAAACAAACTACCCCAGACACACAAACATTAATTAAATCACTTGTAATTTTCGCTTTACTAAATTTTAGCTTAAATCGTTCGCTAACTACATACGTTAATGCATCGTAAGGCATTAATGGAAGTTTTGCTGTAAAATAACCGAGTAAACCAACTGATACAACGAATAAACTAATAATTACATATACACACCGAACAATGATTGTTTCAGGTGTTGGGAGAAGTTGCACAATGAATAGTGTAGCATTCATAAAGAATCCAAATAAAGATGCGATAATTAATTGAAGCACAAATTTTCTTAAATTGATGTTGCATTGCTTTTACGTACGAACAATAGTGAACAATATAATATGAAGATCTTAAAAAAACAACCATGTGTCGTCATTATCCCGACTAGCTGGTCTTCCTCTTTTCCATCACAGCACGCGACGTTTGAACAGATCGCCCAGTTCCCATTCATTATGCTAGGCTTCAATAAAGACATCCTCAAAGCGTTTGAGGAACATCACGTGAAGCCAAATATCATTATCGAGTGTAAAGATATAACGATGATTGTAGCGTTTGTCAGTAGAGAATTAGGCTTATCCGTTATTCCAAGAATGGATTATACATCGCCTTTATTAGAACGTACTACGCTTTTTGAACTGAAAAAATTTGATTTTAGTGTAGAGCCCGTCATCGTAAAAATAAAAGACGAACGAATTTCAAAAGCAGCATCTCAGTTTTGGGAAATTGTTAATTAGATTAAGAAAGGGTTTGACAACGTTGATATATAAGTAATATAAACGTTTTGATAACTGAGGAGTTCTTCGTGCGCCTTTAAGACCGTGTTTTTTACGTTCTTTAATATGTGCATATAAGAAATATGAAATAAAATAATCATTTCAAAAACGAGGTCCTATTTTCACTAAAATCCACCACAACCACAAGCTTACCAGACATACTTTCACTCCTTATTGTATACCTTTGAGGGGTTTAAATATCTTTATGCCATTCTCGGATGAACATCTTATTTGTATTTTCATATTTTATAAAAATAAGAATTGAAGAAGGTGATTCTAATTGGTAGGTCAATATATTTAGATTTTTTGTCCAAATTTGGTGTTGGAGGGGCACACCCTGGTGGCATTGGTCTAACCAAGGAAATACTTAAGACTGAAGAAATTAATAAAACTTCTCGTATTTTAGATGTAGGGTGTGGTACTGGCCAAACAGCTGCCTATCTAGCTGAACAATACGGAGCAAAAGTAACGGGGATGGATATTAACCCTATAATGGTGGAAAAAGCAAAAAACAGAATGAGGAAATACCAATTACCGGTGGAAATTATTCAAGGCTCAATAGAGAAATTTCCAGTAAAGGATGGGAAGTTTGATTTTATTATTTCCGAATCTGTTCTCTCTTTTGTAAATAAGCCAACAGCTCTTAAAGAAATATTTCGATTATTAAAAAGCGGTGGTCGTTTTATTGCAAATGAACTTACCACTAATAAACGGCTTTCCCCAACTATTGAGGAAGAAATTAAACAATTTTATGGATTAGATTCCGTCCTTATGGAAAAGGATTGGATCACTTTACTTGAACAGACTGATTTTAAAAATATAAACATTCGTATGCAAAAACAATCTATGCTCCAATACAATACAAATCCAGAATTCCAGTATTCAGAGTATATTGAACCTGAACTTTACGCGGTAATGTATGGACATTTTGATATAATAGTAAAGTATGAGGATGTTTTGGGCTATAGAATATTTTCATGTACTAAATAGTTTTTTTAGAGATTTAAACAGAAACTGCTAAATCTTTTATTCATTTTAATATCACTTTATAACCTTCATAAAACCGGAATTGCTGCTGATTAACATATATAATATCGCATCTATATTCTTAAATCATGCTTCTTTTTGAAAGTTTCAAATATAGTATAAAAAAGAGTGCGATAATGGCTAACTTCTAAGTGTTCAGATAATGTGGAGAAAACACAACATAATTTACTAAATCGCAACATAATTTGAACAGCAATTAAAAATATATATTAATTCACTAGCGTTGCATTAATTTTTCTCTAACCGGGCCTTAAATTCTTCCTTTTTACATGATCACCTTGAAAAGAGGGACGGTCTTCGTACGATTGCAAATAATGCCTGCAGGAGGAATTCCTTAAACCAGAGGAAAATAAAGGGCCAATAAAACGCAAAAAACGTACGCTAAGCAAATTATAACATGAATAAAGCCGATTTTCCTACACTAAGGAATCATCGGCTTAAATTTTAAATTGGATTAAATTAACATGATTAGGACAAGCTTGTTCCATCTGTTCTTTGCTGAAAGGACACTTCACCCGTTTGAGCTAGATTATCTAATAGTATTGTGTCTTTTTTAGGCCACCAACGAAACTCAAAGGTTCATTTTTATTTTTTGGTTTGCTGCTCTAACTGTTGCTCATTCCTCACCTCTTTACTACAGCCGCTCAGCGCTATGAATCCAACTAAACTACCTAATAATAAACCTATCGTAGCCGATTTACGCAAACTTATATTCTCCTACTTAAATATCTCTTTAAGAGTGCGATTGGATCGATCCTTTATATCTTCGTTTTTAGATTGACTTTTTCAATATATTAAGGAAATTTAATAATAAAACCTTAAATTTATAACTTCGGTCTAAATTTAAGGTTTACCCAATATTTTATAAAAGGGTGATGAATACTTTTACAAAAAAGTATCTTGGCCTCTCTATTGTGAATAAATTCTAATAATAAGGAGAGTACAAAAGATGGTTACCATTCATTTTTTTGAAAATAATTCTATAGTATTAAGTCAGCTGCTAAAACATATTCCTTCTGTGGATGAGGATATAAAAATTAAAGGTCGCAAAGGAAAAGTTTTAAGTGTTAAGAAAATTGAAGAAAACATAGTTCATGTACATGTAATTTTTGAACAAGTTAAGAAAAATCAACCAATATCAAAAGATACTAAAAAGAAAAAACGATAATTTATCAAAATCCCTCTTATCTTTGTAGAATAAATATAAAAAGCCCCACCTTACAGAAATGTAAAGTGGGCACAGCAACGAGAAAGTTGTGATATTTTCACATTGCCGTTTTCATATTCATTTTGCTTCTGTTTCATATGTTCGAAAAATAAATATTCTTCCATTTTTATAAATACGATCAATTTAATTTTTAACGATTTCATATAGCAATTAGGACCCGATTTTTCAAAAAAACCACATAGCACGTCATTCTAAGTCAAAAAAGGTATGAGAAAAATCTCTCTTTTATTTAAAAGTTACAAGCCAATTGAGTGTTTTGTCACCAAAGTCTGTTAGCGTATAAACTAAGTTTTGTTTTTGCCATTTTGCAAAGCTACCTTGATGTTCTGCATCAATGTGCAAATGCCCATATTGCTTTGGAATTGGCATCCTATGCGTTTCCAAAAATTCTACAGTTTCTTTCGCTGTCGCTAAGCTTGCTTCTGATTTTTCTGTTGTTGAACGTGCGATGATGGCCCAGCGTCCTTCATTCCAACTTGTAAATAATGAGCCCGCTCCTGCATCTTGATACCCAGTTATGCCATGGCCTAAATTAACAGTTTCACCATCAGTGAAAATGCTTTTATCTATTTCTTCACTGGCAGCTTCTGCCGTTGCATATTTAGTAATTACTAAATGTCCAATTAATTGCCCAGTTTTTTTTATATTCGGATCGTTTAAAGCTAGTTCTTTATCTGTTTCATAAAATTCAAAAGTTACTACATTTCGTTGTAAAGATGCAATAGCAGTTAAATATTTTCCTTGTGTGACAGAAAAATCTGCAGGTAACGTAATGTCCCATTCACTCGGAATAGTGCTTTGGAAACTTATTGGTTCTGAATCGCTTTCACTTGTTACATCTTTATTTGTTTCAACGTGTTCTTCATTTTTTGTCCCTTGTTCTTCCGTCTGACCATGATCTGCTTCAACATCGTCTACTAGTTGTTCTTGATTTTGTGTTTGCAACTTTGTTTCGTCTTCATTTCCACAAGCAGTCATTACCACAATAATAAAAGTTAGTATTATTAGCTTTTTCATCGCATATCCTCTTTTCTTTTTTATTCTTCCCTTTCGTTATTTTTAGAAAGCTTATTATCACTCTTACTACAATCATATCTTTAACTACTGAGAAGTTCTCCTTAAAATCGATAAAACTTTCTGGATCTGCACTTAAGTTCGTGCAATAAGTATTTCTTCACAAGTTGGTATAAAAATTAGCGATTATACAATAACTCACTTTTAAAATATTCATAAAGCATTAGAAACATACTGCCAAAACATACATCAATTAAATGCTAGTAACAGTAATTGGACAATGAAGCATTGAGAAATATTCCGTTATTATATTAGTCTCAATTGTGTTTAGTAGTACTTGACTAGTAAAAAGATTCCAGCAACCTTCGGGGCATATACAGTACAAATAAATGGTAAGCATCAGAATATAGAATTGTTTATTTTCAACGGTATACTGGATTTTCAGAAGAATTTTTTCGTAGTAAATTCGCATTGAAACTATTTTCATCTGGTCAAAACAGTTCTAGAAAAGGTTACAGAAAATAGATATATATATGATTAAATTATTATATCAATATATTTAAATATAGATAAAATGCCAAAAATTACGGATTATTACTGACAATAGATTATATCAATATACTTTTGGGTTAATTGGATTACATTTTCTGTTGAATCCGTTATGATAATAAATGTTGTGCATACATAAATGACAGTTTTTGTTTTTTTATTTGCCATTTGAAAGTTCTTCAATAGTCCCTGATCAGACATCTGTATTTCTTTGTTATTCACTCCTATTTGAAATCTATCTTCGTATGTCCACATGAATATACTTCATAACCATTAACTATTAATTAATCAAGGCTAACATAAACCTTTCAAAAAAAGAAGTTCATTCACTCTTCCTCGCTATCAAATGGATACTTTTTTTGGAATAATTCACAAAAACACTAAGGGCCGCTGTAATGAAATGAATGACCAATGGTATTAAAAAAGAAAACTAATTTCGTCTGAGAGCGAATCTCAGACATTAGAAAAATAGATATTTTTGTGAAAGAATCCCTATATAGAACGAATATTCTATGTTAAAATAGAAGTAAAGATAAGTAGGTCTTATCTTTACTATACATAATAAAATTATGATAAATCTAATACATATAGGAGACTAACTAATGAATGATTTAACCCTTCTTGATCATTTGACGAGTGAGCACTATTTAACGCAGTTGCAAAATAAATTAGAACATCGACACTTACTTGATGAACATCGAAACCTTTCTCTTTCGGATAGTTCTGAGCAAGATTTTTTGGAATTATTTTTTTCAGAAAAAATATTTACTCCAGATAAGTCGCTATCCCCCCACACGATAAGAGCTTACCGTTCGGATGCTAAAACGTTACTACAATTTTTAATGGAGCATTCCCTGACTTTTCGAAATATAGGTTTTCCAGAAGTAAAAGCTTACAATAAATATATTAAAGAAAAGTATGCCTCTAAATCTGCTATAAGAAAACTAGAGTTTTTTCGAAGACTATTAGACTTTGGATACGAAACGCAATTTTACAAAGCACTTCTTTCCACTTGGATCTCCAAGCCAACATCTAAAAAAGGACACTATATAATAGAAGAAACTCGTTCAGCAGCAGAGCAAACTCGGGTCCAAGTCAGAGAATTGAATCAGAAAGATGCGGAATATCTGATTTCCTGCTTCCCTAAAATTGTAAAAGCAAATACGAATCGTGAACAGTTGGAAAAACGTAATTTATTGATTGGCTATCTTCTCTATACCACGGGTCTTCGTGCCAGTGAGCTAGTAAGTTTGAATTGGGGCAGTTTTCGTTACAATCGTCAAGGTCATTTATATGCGGATGTGATTGGTAAAGGGAAAAAACCGCGATCCATTCCCGTCAAAGAAGAGACTATAGAACTGCTATTCGATTATCGCAAAAGTCTTGGAGAATCTGTTGAGATAAATCCAGAGGATGTCAGCCCGCTATTTTTCGCTTTATATAATAAGAAAGAACCATGTAAACATAAAAAACGGTTAACCTATCCAAGCCTTTATAAGATTGTCAAGGAAGCCGTTCATTTGGCAGGAAAAAATTCTAAAGTCTCACCTCACTGGTTTCGACATACCTTTGTCACGATGTTACTTGAAAATGATGTTCCGCTTGCTGTGGTTAAGGATTGGGCCGGTCATTCTGATATTTCTACCACAAATATATACTTGGAACGTGTGAATCAGGATAATACGTATATTCATTTAAATAAAGTGAATGTGTTTAAGTGACTGATTAATAAATTCCCCGCAAACCTTACAATGTGGGGAATTTGCATTGACTTTGAAGTCTATGGATATAAGTCTGGTACATAGGTCATAATGCATAAGATTATACAAAATAGGAAGATACTTTTCACAATATTCACGTCTAGAACAAAATTAATGAAGAGTAGTATGCAAAATTAAATTTAATTTCGTCTGAGAGCGAATCTAAAGCATACTAACTCGCTGTTTTCTTGGTCTACACTACGTTTTAATAGAATTCCAGCATATTACTGACCACAATCGCTTAATAATTTTAAATGGTGTGTTAACGTTGCATTCGCTTGAATATCTAACTTATTAGTCATTACTGCACAAGCTATTTCTCGTTCAGAAGCTAATTCTTTTAAAAGTTGTAGATGGGCTTGCTCACCTTTCGTTGTTATTTATCAAATATTAAAAACCAGATCAATTTTAAAGTCATTTCAAAAATATCTACTTATTCAATAATATGGCTTGATTGTGGAAGATCAAAGGATGTTGAATCAGTTCGTTAAAGAAGGGAGGGATATATGATTATAATTATTTTCGAACACTGGACCACCAATTTGGTGGTCCAATGTTGAATTAAAGTACCTTGTTAGCCATTCATGTAGCCCTGCTTCACCACAGATTACGTAAGAAAATATCGTTCTTGCATGGTAAAAGAAAACATGCAGTTTAAACCCGCTCCTGTGTAATCACTAATTTTTGAAAGTTTTCATATATAAGTACAAGTTCTAATGCTTCTTCCGTTACTCTTTGAGAATACAATTCCGTTGTTTCATTTTAGGTAATATTGTTTTTAGTTCAATTAAGTCATCTATTACTAAATCAGCCTGAGCTAGTTCATCTTCCTGTGCAAAATCAAAATTACATCCAATTGCAATTAAACCATTATCTTTGGCCGCATTAATATCAGATAGACGGTCTCCGACTACAGCTGCTTTTTTTATATCATATTTTTTTATAATTGTTTTAACTAAATCTCCTTTATCGAGCGTTTGAATTTGTTGAATACTAAATGTTTCAGTAACCCAATTATCCAAATTATAATAACTCACAATTGCTTTTAAATATTCCGTTAAACCATTACTAGCTATGTAGATGGAACAATTATTCTCTTTTAAATAACTGAAAACTTCTTTTACATGAGGATACAAGGCACCTTTCCCACTTCTTATGTTTTCAACTAATCTTTCCAGAAAATAAGCATCTGTTTGTTCCCTTACTTCATTGGAATGGTTAGGTAACAAAGCTTCCCATACTTTCGGTAAAGGTACACCCATAATTTCACGGTATTTATCAATAGGGGTTACTGTATCCCATATATTTAGTGACCGTAAATGGTTAAAAGTATCATCAAGTGATAATTCTAAAATTTTATCTGTTTGAAATAGAGTTCCATCCATATCAAAAATCAATGATTGTAACATTGCTATCTCTCCCTTTTTCCCAATGCTAAATAACTTCTAATAAAGTGTAACATATAGGCAGAATAATTTAACCATTTGCTTAGGTTTGTCCCCTCCACTTCCAGTTGCTCTAGCTATCGTCAATCTACCTTTCGTTCTTTCGCTTAATGATATCGCGTTTTAATTCAGTTATGCTGGCCAGCGAACTGAAGAAGAATTTTCCTTTAGACATTGATATGCCTGATTGAAGATTTGTAAACATTTACTGATAAAACATCATTTGGTCTTAACCCTAACTCTTCCGTACAAATAACCCAAAATAATAAACTTTTAATATTGAATAGTTTACAATATTATTAGATAGAAAGCATTTCGATATAATAAAAAATATCCATGAGCGCCTACACGCAACCAAACGTTGAAAAAGGTTTAGGTTCTCCAATTGCATCACCTTATAAAGGTGGCGGCGCGGAGCTGGTTTTGCGAAGCGAAGCCCCGCCCCTTTTCCATAGAAAAGAGGAAAGGAAGAATTGTGCCTTACATGAATAATAAAAATGCGGAAAGAAGATCATTTTTTCAATGGATTCATTTTTTAATCCCTTATTTATACACTACGGGAATTGTTCTGATTTTAATATGGATGACGGTGGCCTCCCTTCTAATTGGCATTAAGACTATCAATGAGAATCCAGATAAACTCTTTTTACAGTCAGAAAAGAGTGTGTCCTCTGTACATACGCCTTCTAACGCACCGTCTTTAAAAAGCGATGAAACAAAGTCGGACGTTATAGCAGTTGAAAATTCTTTAAATAGCAATACTCAAGAGAAGGAAACGTGGTTAAATATTTTAGTTAAACCTATTGTAGAATCAAACTTTAATAAAATTATCTTTCGAGGCCTCTTTTTACTTTTAATTTGGATGCTTTTATTTTTGATCATTCCTGTTGCCTTTAAACGCCTAAAACGATTTAAGTTTTTCAATATGGAATTTGAGGTAGATGATATTGAGCAAGCAGCAATTGAAACAGTTGAAATCAGCGGAACTAAGGCTAAACTAATGGCCTATTTAGCTAGTGATCATGCAGCTGGAAGAACGCTAGACTTTTTGAATGATTCAATGATTGATTTTAAAGAGGTATTAGACTATTTTTTAGCAGAGATTCAAGCGGGATACAAAAACCACCCACTACATGCTACGTTTTCATATAGTGTATACAATGGATCTGTACCTGAGGAGTTAAATGAATTAGTCGAAGAAACTAAAGAAACAGGGGAATCTGCAATTTTCAACAAAAATGATCAAGATAACTTATTTAAAAAGAATTATCTTGTTTTCTATTTTTGTTACGGCGTAGATGAATATGTTACTGTTATTAGCAGTTATACGTATCCTTTTGACATTTTAGATAGATACCTTTTCGAACTATTACATAATACGATCAGTAAGAATATTGAAAATATCGAGTATATGGTAGCTTTGACAAGTAATGATAGTAACGTTGGAAACGGAACATGAGTCTAGTCTTGACGAATGAAAGGTTATTCATATATCATTGAATAAAGGAGTGATCTATATGGAAAGCGCTAAAACTCCAATTAGAACACAAGATATTAGAGATCGGGCAAAAAGAAAATTGGGTGAAACAAGTACTAATCGGAATGCTAATCAAACTAATCAAGTAAAAATAACTGGTAGTATAGTTAGACCTATTCATGTTAGTAAAACGGATCCATTAGTAATAAGAATGACGCAATACAAAAAAATCAACTAATATTATTATCCCCCGTTTGCACAATTGAGCGGGGGGTTTATTTATTATTTAAATGTTTTGAATGTTTTTTTGCAAGTTCTTGCATAATTGGTGAACGCCCCACTAAATCAGCTGGTCGTTTTATAGGTAAATATCCAAGATTAATGTCACGTATACTTTTAAATTTCTCCCCTTTTAAATACCTTTTATATATCTCAAATATCTTCATAATTTTCCACTCCCCCCTTAGTAAGCATGATCAAATTTACTATCTTATTATATTCAACCCAATTCCCTTTCTATTCACATTAACAAAGAAAAAGTGGTCAGTTTCCAATGACATATCTTGAAGCTTCTGAACCCTTTTTTTTGGAGGAGAACGAAAATCATCTTCCCCTTCTCTTTTTACCGCCGTACTCTCCGAACTTGAATGCTATAGAGCGGATTTAGGTTAAGGAATATAATAAAAATATATTGAAATATTAAATTTATATGGTTATAATACAATACGGTCTTATATATTTGCTTGTACGTAATTATTAGAAAAATTAATATTTTTTCTAAATAGTAAATTTTAGATATTTCATGGAGGTCTTAATTTGTCTGATAAAGTACCATTTTCATTTATAGTGGTTATTGGTTTAATGTTATTTGCTTTATTCTTTGGGGCAGGAAATTTAATTTTCCCACCAATGCTTGGTCAATCAGCAGGAATAAATATTTGGTCAGCTAATGCAGGGTTTTTAATAACTGGAGTTGGATTACCATTACTTGGTGTATTAGCACTTGGTTTTTCGGGGAAAGATGATTTACAATCGTTAGCAAGTCGTGTACATCCTGTGTTTGGGATAGTATTTACAACTATTCTTTATTTAGCAATTGGTCCTTTATTCGCTATACCGAGAACAGGAAACGTTCCTTTTGAGGTAGGTGTCAAACCTTTTTTGTCCGAAAATTCAGGTCCTATACCTTTACTTATTTTTACCATCGTATTTTTTAGCATTACGTGTCTTTTTTCGCTTAATCCTGCGAAAATTGTCGAAATTGTTGGGAAGGTATTAACACCAATCAAGTTAACGTTTATTGGAGTCTTAGTAGTAGTTGCTTTAATTCATCCAATTGGTGACTTCCAAGCACCTGTTAAGGATTACTCAGTTCAACCATTTTTTAATGGGTTTAGAGAAGGCTATTTAACAATGGATACTCTTGCATCTTTTGTTTTTGGTATCATGATCATTAATGCTATTAAAGACAAAGGTGCAAAAACAAAAAAACAAATTATGATTGTTTGTGGAAAAGCAACTGGAGTTGCTGCCATTATCCTAGCAACCTTTTATACTTCTCTATCTTATATGGGTGCCTCAAGTGTAGAAAAACTTGGACATTTAGATAATGGAGGTATAATCTTAGCAAAAGTCTCGGAGTACTATTTTGGTTCCTATGGTGGGATATTATTAGGATTAATGATAACAGTAGCTTGTTTAACAACGAGCGTAGGGCTAGTTTCATCATGTTCTACATATTTCCATAAGCTATTTCCTAAGATATCTTACAAAACACTCGCTATTAGTTTATCCATTTTTAGTGCAATAGTTGCTAATATTGGGTTAACACAATTAATTGCTATTTCTGTACCTGTATTAACAGCTATTTATCCTTTAGCTATCGTATTAATATTCTTAACATTTTTTCATTCTTTATTTAAAGGGAAAGCAGAAGTTTATCAAGGAAGCTTACTTTTAACATTTATAATTAGTTTATTTGATGGATTAAATGGAGTTGGCATACACTTTACGTCCATTGATCATTTCTTTAATGCAATTCTTCCTATGTATGACGTAGGACTAGGGTGGATTATTCCTGCGATTGTTGGAGGATTCATTGGTTATGGCAGTAGCATATTACGAGAGAAATTCGGACTTAATCACCAACTAGATTAATTAACTAAATAATCTAGTCTTAAAAGCGGTCTAGTGATTGAACTGTAACCTATTTTTTACACAGTTAAAAAAGACCTTTAAAAGTACCCTATAGATTAGACGTTTAAAAAAGTCTATCTTTAGGGTACTTTTTTGTATTCTTACAAAGAAGATGTGCGTTGCAGTAGGCTTTTGTTAAAGGTCAAATCTACTTTTCCCTTATTATTTAACACACACATAACCCTTTATGCTATAAGTAAAAAAACAATATGTGGTTACTTTTACCCCTAACCTACCCTATTTTACTTCAAGAAAAGACTCGTTGTTGTAACACTTCCCTACCCGAATGAAATTAAGCAAGATTCATCTAATTGTTGTAGTGGTAATGAACAACTGACAATAGAGACAAGAATCTTCCTTCAGGAAAGAATATGGCATACAGAGTTCACGGGATGAATGGTCAAATTCAAAAAGGAAGAAGACTTTAAGAAGTGCGACCTAAAATGAAAATGAACGCTAATCTATGTTACAGGAAAATATCATTTTAGCTGAATAACTATGTTCCTATACTGTTATCAACATCGGTGCTATAATACCCAGTTTCAACGGACTTAACCTTTTTAAAAATCATATTCCGCATCTTTTGCTTGGCGAACGTTCGAGTATGCTTGAACAAGTAAAACTGTGTCTTCCACTAAACGCTCCATACGGAAAAGGATATCATCATTGATTATTTCTTTTCGTTGGAAATCCTTTTCTTCGATAAATACGTAGGTTTGGACAATATGTGCCTTCATATAAGCTAAAATTGGTTTTAACTGTTGTTCCACCATTAAATAATGCTTAGCAGTTCCAGCTGTAACAAGCATACTTACTACTTTATCTCGGAAAGCATTGATTGGTAATAAATCAAAAATATTTTTTAATGTCGCTGGAATAGATGCTTGAAATACGGGTGTACCGATAATAATCGCATCTGCTGCCATTATAGTTTCTGTTACATACTTAGTATCTCCTTCATACTCCCAATAATTTCGTCCATCGCTAAACACCATTTCATATTCTGCAAGATCTAATAATGTGATTTCTGCATCGGGATATTTTTCATTTGCTAATTTTAACGTATAATCCATTGCTGTTCGTGTCTTAGAGCCTACATTAGAACCTGAGATTCCTACAATTTTCATCCGAATCACTCCTTATTTTTTAGCTGTATGCTTCTTAATTGCTGGCATAATTTCTGTTGCAATCAGTTCAATATTTTTTGCAATCTTATCGAATGGCACGCCACCAAAATCGATCTGTGCCATAAAGCGTTGTTGACCAAATAGTTCGTATTGGTAGAGCATCTTTTCAATAATTTGTTGCGGACTACCAATCATTAATGCATCACGATAATCTGTAGATTGCGCAAATTGTTGTTTTGGATAGCCGCCTCCACGTAATGCTTGCATACCAGAATTAGCATGTGGATAGTACTCACGAAGTGCATCCTGTGAATTTTCTGCTGTATAAAATAAACTCGTTGTTGCGATTGGTAATGTTGCTGGATCAAAACCACTACGCTCCGCTGCCTCACGATACGCTTCAACTGAGACCTTGAAGTTAATAGCAGGACCACCAAGTGTTGTTAGCATCATCGGTACACCTGCATATCCAGCCTTGATCGCACTAGCAGGTGGGCCGCCTACTGCACGCCAAATTGGCAGATGACCATTTTGAGGTTGCGGTAAAATGGATGCATTGTTCAACGATGCGCGGTATTGACCTTCCCATGTTACTTTCTCCTCGTTATTTAACTTCATCAGAAGTTCCATTTTTTCTTCAAATAACTCTTCATAATCACGTACATCAAACCCAAGTAAACTATATGCCCCAACTCGTGAACCACGGCCTGCAACAATTTCTGCTCGACCTTTTGAGATCAAATCAAGTGTGGCAAAATCTTCATATACTCGTACAGGATCGGATGTACTTAACACCGTTGCTGAGCTGGCAATTTTAATATTTGTTGTAGCTTGAGCGATGGCCCCTAAAATGACCGTATGCGCTTGTGTTGTAAAAAACGTTTGATGGCTTTCACCAACAGCAAATACGTCAAGTCCTGCTTGATCAGCTAGCTTACTCGCCTCAATTAATTCCTGAATCCGCTGTTGTGCACTAATTTTTGAGCCTGTATGTGGGTTAGATAAATGATCCCCAATTGAATATAAACCGAATTCAAGTCCTTTTTCTGTATCAATGCGATATTGCTTCATGTTTGCTCTCTCCTTTTAATCAAGTGGTGTTAATTTTGCTTCAATTTCAGCACGTCGTTCTTCTAAAAATGGTGGTAAATCTAAAGTTTTACCAAGTTCTTCGACCGTCGAATCGGCGGTAAATCCAGGACCATCTGTCGCAATTTCAAATAAAATACCGTTTGCTTCACGGAAATAGAGACTTCGGAAATAGAAACGATCCACAACCCCAGTTGATTGGAAACCACGTTCTTTAACGATCTCATCCCAATAGCGCAACTCTTCTTCATCTTTCACACGAATGGCTAAATGATGAATACTTCCTCTTCCAGGTTTTTCACTTGGCCCAACTTTTTGTTTGACGACAATCTCTCCGAATGACTGTCCAGCAACAGATTGATAAATGGCTTCTGTGTCAGACCGAGTCACTTCTACATAACCAAACATGTCCTTTAATGTTTTCGCTAAACGTTCTAAGTAACGCACTGTGATTTCAATTGTTCCGATTCCTAAAATGCGATTGTTTCGTTTGATGATGGAGCCTTCCCATCCTGACCATTGTTCAGGAACCTTCTCACCGTTATTATTTAACAAAACCATTCGTAAGCCTTCTGAATCTTCAAAATGTAAAGCATCTCGACCGGCATATGTCGTTAGTTCACCATGATTTACATCTAATGACTCGAACCGTTTTTTCCAAAATATAAGACTGTCAAATGACGGAACTAGTAAACCAATTTGTGTAATTGCGTTTGTGCCGCGAACTGTTCTTCCTGCAATCGGCATTTCAAAAAACGACAGCTCTGTTCCCGCACTACCTGTTAAATCTCCATAAAATAAGTGATACATAGTAGGGTTATCTTGGTTCACCGTTTTTTTCACTCGGCGTAGCCCTAATACATTTTGATAAAAATCATGATTCATTTGTGCATTTTTTGTAAGCATCGATACATGATGATGTCCAGAAATTGTATACATGTTTATTCCTCCTTTTTTAACTTGACTAATCAAATGATGCTGTAAAAAAAATTACTCAGGCGGTAATTCTCTTTTTTGGCTATATTTATGGACACGTGTCATTAAAGTATATAGTGTTTGTTGTTCTTCTTCGTTTAATATATCGTCAAAAAATGAAGATTGAAAGGCAAGTTGTTCAGGCATTGCTTGTTCTAAAATAGTTTCCGCTTTATCTGTGAGGCTAATCGTTTTCGTTTTCCAGTCTTGCTTACGTACAATATAATCTTCTTTTTCAAGACGTACGAGCATACGCGAAATACCACCTTGAGTTACTGTCACCTTCTCGGCTAACTCCATTTGCGTGAGTGGCTGATAAATGCGAATTTGCATGAGAACATCAAATTGAGCAGTCGTTAGATCAAATCGTTTTAAGAAGTCATTCGACATTTGGTTACTTTGATTCGTAAACCGCATTAAACGTAACCAAATTAATGAACCTAGCGTATTATTCCGCATTTTATTTCCCTCCCCTTCGTTAATCTTATTATCACTTTACTACTCAAATGATAAGAAAGCAAGCAAAACATCTCAAAAAGAGTAACGTAAGGAACATGAAAAATGTTGGCTAAGAGAAATATAATACTATCTTATGGACATGGATGTTGAAGTTCTAATAAGGGATAATAGATCAGTAATGACACTTTACCTATGGAGGGTTAATTTTTGTTGATCGACCTGCTATACTACTAAATAGTAGTAATACATATTTAGATATTAAATTTTAATTATTAACATGAGTACTATTAAAATTAGCTTATGATATGGTTGAAGTACTCGTACATTATTTAAGAATGAGGGAATTTAATGACAACAAAAACAAAAACAAAATCATCGAGAAAAATTGCTAGGTATTCACTAATTATTATGGGGGTAGGATTTATTGCCACTGCCCCATTTCAAGGTTCATTTTGGGTAGAATTATTACATGGAGGATTTGAAGCGGGACTTGTTGGTGGATTAGCCGATTGGTTTGCTGTGACTGCACTATTTCGCCATCCGCTTGGAATACCAATCCCACATACTGCACTGCTACCCAATAATCGAAAAAGAATGACAAATGGGCTTGTTTCGATGTTGAAAAATGACTGGCTTTCCAAGGAAAGTATTCAGGAAAAAATAAAACAAATTCCTTTAACAGAAAAGCTGATCGCCATTTTAGGTAAGCAGATACACACAGATAAGTTTAGAGAAGGGATTATTAAGCTGATCACGAAATTGATTGGATATATAGAACTTGAAAAGATTACTCCTTTCGTTAAAAGACAAATCATATCGACTCTTTCTAAGATGGAAATAAGCAAATTACTTCAACTTGTAAGTTCATATCTACTTAACGAACAGCTGGATAAAAAAGCTTTGGATCATATTTTGAAAAAAGCTGAGAATTGGTTAAGACAAGAACAAACTAGTCACCGATTAGGAACAGTTTCCATGAATGTACTCAGCAAAATTGAAGCAGATGGTATGCTTCAATTTGCACTTAAATCCATTCAAAGCCTGCTTACCGAGGAGAAACTCGGCAATATCGTGCAAAATCTTTTATTAAGTGTAATAAAGAGTTTGCAAAATGAGAAAGAGCCGAATCGAGAAGCTTTAATCTTATATATCCGAAACGAGATACAAGGTATTAACGATAATAAGGACGTATTAGTAAGTATTGAAAAATGGAAAGGTCAACTTCTAGATAAATGGGAACCTGATCAAACAATAACCGAGAGTCTTCAACAAATTCAAAAAAATGTAATAGATCTCGTAGAAGATCATGATTTTATTGATATGCATCTTATTCCATTAATGAATCGCATACTAGATAATATGAAAGATAATAGCGCGGACATTGATAATTGGATACAAAAACAAATAATAGTTCTCGTTGAAAATAATCATGAACAAATTGGCAATCTTGTGCAAGAGAATTTAGATAAGTTAGACAATGATACACTGATTGATATGATGGAAAACAATATCGGAAAAGATTTACAGTGGATTCGCGTGAACGGAGCAGTTTGTGGTTTTATAATAGGGATTTTACTAACAGGTGTACAAGCTTTGTTTAGGCTAGCATAATTTCTATTAAAACCAAATGAGAGTACTGATTTGTTCCTCTCGCTTTATCATTTGAATTATATTGATTTGGAACAACAAAACGGCTACATCGGAGTAGCCGTTTTGTTATTGTTGAATTTACATCAATGATAAAAATCGCATTCTTAAAGGGACTATTTTTAAGAACCCAACTTTTCTGTTCGAATAATTCGTAATCTTTCTTTTTCGGATTTATCTTTGAAAAACGATAAATATAGAACCATAAATAGTATAAGGCTAGCTCCTAAAAATTGATAAGTTCCGAATGGGATGTGTAGCCATAAAACTGAAGTGATTATGGCTGTTAAAGGTTCTAAACTCCCTAATAAAGTCGTTTCTTGCGGTTTTAAGTATTTAAGACTTTCAATGTAAAACCAAAAAGCAATCATCGTTCCAAAGAAAATGACAAACCCTAAATATAAATATGTCTCAAGTGCCCAATTACTAGTGTCAACTGACCAAGGAGGCTGTATGCTACTCATTCCCATTCCACCTATAATCATTGCCCAGCCAATAACGTTCAGTGAACCCCACTTTTTCAATAACACCCCTGCATATAAAGTATAGAAGGCAAGAGCAATACCTGATAGTATTCCCCATATGACAGAAGATACAGGCACTGAAAGACTAGCTAATGATCCATTCGTTAACAATAAAAATGTACCTGTTAAAGCTAAAACTACCGCAAATAGATCTCTAGCCTTCAATTTGCTTACTTTAGCCAAAACTAGATAAAGAATAATAAAAACAGGAGCTAAATATTGTAATAATGTTGCGACAGCTGCATTCCCTAACTGAATGGAAGCCATATATGTGTATTGAACGGCAAGCATCCCTAATAAGCCGAATATCACGATTTGTATCCTTGCTGTTTTATCTGACCATATCTTTAAAACTTGCTTTCGATCTCTGATGAATGATAAAAAAAGTAGTAGAATGCCTGCTATTAATAAGCGAATGGATACAAGCCATTCAACTGTTATACTTTCTTGTTGAAATAAGCGCTGTGCTACTGTACCTCCAATTCCCCAAAAACTTGCGCCGAGTATGACGAATATAAATCCGGGCCACCGCAGTTGATTATCCATAAACCATCCCCCTCAATCTGCTTCATACGTTATAAACTGTTCTTCCAGTTATTTTGTATGGATTATTTTGCTTGTTTTATTCGATAAGTGGTCAATCTTCAGAATAACATAATAAGAGTTGGTAGTTACCCAATTTGTAAGGATACTTAAAATTCGAATCTTGTCGACTTACTATGCAATTTTGAAGATGAAAAAGTAGTAGAAAAGTTAAAGCTTTCACGATCAATTATATAGTCGTAGAGATTACCTGACCAGCGACTTGTTAACAATATGTGGAATAGCTTTCTAACTGTCGCTAATATCTCTATTTACACCTCTTTTTAATTATATTAATATATTAAAATTTGACTAATGTGTTAAAAATCACGGGTTATTACTTTGATTACATTATATTAAAATAATATAATCGCCTTATCTACTGTATAAGAAACCATCATTTCAAATTCTTCAGGACAGCCACAGTTAAGAGAATCAATCATTTAATACATGCCTCCGGCTAGCAAAAACATCACTATTCCTACTGTAAAAATAAGCTTTTTCATATTTATCTATCTCCTCCTTCTAACTTGTTAACACTAATCAAGTTGTTCTTGTTTTACGATTTGTTCACACTGTTACATTTCCTTCTCAAATAAAATGGCCTCAATTCCTAAAAGGAATTGAGGCTTCACTAAAATTAATTCAATTGATCATCAAAGAGGTCTTCCATGCTTACTCCCTGTTCAATTAAAGTATGCTTAAATAACACGGATTGTAACGATACCTTCGATTTGCTTGATTTTTTCTTCCAAGTCAGGAATGATATCACCGCTTATTTTATTGTCAATATCAATCATCGTATACGCGTATCCCCCACGGCTTCTGTTTACCATGTCAGCAATGTTTAAATCATGGCTTGATATTGCTTGTGTAATCTGCCCAACCATGTTTGGAACGTTTTGGTGGAAAGCTGCTACACGTTGTTTTCCTGTATAAGGAAGGGTGGTATTTGGAAAATTCACTGAGTTTTTGATATTTCCTGTTTCTAGAAACTCCTTCACTTGGCGAGCTGCCATAATGGCACAGTTTTCTTCTGATTCTTGGGTAGAAGCACCAAGATGTGGGATTGGAATTGTATTTTTCATTTTCAACACATTTTCATTTGGGAAGTCTGTAATATATCTTCCGACTTTCCCACTTTCAAGTGCAGCTTCCATATCTGTTTCATTCACAAGCTCACCACGTGAGAAGTTCAAAATATGAACTCCTGGCTTCATGATGCTAAATATTTCTTCGTTAAACATTCCTGCAGTGTCATCTGTTAACGGAACGTGTACAGTAATATAATCAGAGTTAGCGAACAATTGTTCAATCGTCATAGCGCGTTGTACATTGCGAGACAAGTTCCAAGCTGTATCGACAGAGATGAATGGATCAAAGCCAATCACATCCATGTCTAAATCAAGCGCATCATTCGCGACAAGTGCACCAATCGCGCCTAAACCAATTACACCTAGAGTTTTCCCTTTAATTTCTTTTCCAACAAATTGTTTCTTTCCTGCTTCTACAAGCTTTGGAACTTTTTCGCCTTCACCTTCTAATGTCTTTGTCCAAGCCACACCGGCAAAAAGGTTACGAGATGAAGCCATTAATGTTGTTAGTACCATTTCTTTTACAGCATTAGCATTAGCACCTGGCGTATTAAAAACAACAATACCTTGCTCTGTACATTTGTCAACCGGAATATTATTAACACCAGCTCCTGCACGTGCAATTGCTTTTAATTGATTGCCGAATTCGATTGCATGCATATTAAAACTACGAACAACAATTGCATCAGGGTTTTCAGTATCATTGTCGATAGTATAGGTATCGTTATTAAATACATTTAGCCCACTTTCTGTAATATTATTTAAAGTTTTGATTGTTTTCACTTTGTCTAAAATTAATGTGCTCATATTATTTACTCCCCTTTTTATGTATGCTAGTTTTCAAATTCCCCATAAAGAAACTTGTCACTATTCAAATTTTATGAAAAGCTGCATTGTCTATAATAATAGCATTTAAAAGAAGTATCTACTTCAATACTTACTCCTAATATACAGAAAGAGGCAAGGGGAATTTCCCTTACCTCTGCCCAGGCGAACGGCTACGACACTATATGCTCCCTCACGGTTATCCGCGTTTCGCCAGTTACATATAGTCTTTTCATTTATTATATTTTATCAAATTATTCAGCAATCTTCAACTATCATTTTAAGATTAATCCACTTTAGTTCTTTTGAATGAATTGTTTGGTACAATTTTCTCTTACACTTGATATGGTTTAACTCAATTTATGATAAACAACCATGTAACAGAATTCACTTCAATCCAATTCTAATGCCCTTCCAATACAACTTGGTTGTTAGCAACTAAAATATGAATCACACATACTGTAGAAAACTATATCTCTTGATATTAAAGCGTTCTCAGACACTTTAGGTAATGTAACTTTACTTCCGATTCTCTCATGTAAAGATATCTTTATTCGTCAAATCAAAATACACAAGTTTTTAATTATTCTCAAATTAATATGCAGGTATTCATTTTAAACAGTTTGTTTTAAATCAAGTAAAGAAAGGATTTCAGCCTTCCTAGTAGTTAATTTATAATCGCCGCGATCTCGCGGTTTAGGTTCCGAAATTATTATCGTCTCATACAATTCACCAGGTTGGCCTCTAAGGATGAATATCTTGTCACATAGAAATAATGCTTCATCAATATCATGAGTAACAAGCAACATGGTTGTATTCTGTTGTTTCCAGATGGAAAGCAAAAGCTTCTGTAGCTGCATTTTTGTAAAAGCATCAACAGCACTGAATGGTTCATCGAGTAATATAACCTTGGGCTCAGTTACAAGTGCCCGTGCTAGTGCTGTCCGTTGGGCCATCCCCCCTGAAAGATCCTTAGGATAAAGCTTTTCAAATCCCGCTAATCCTACTAGCTTGAGCAGCTTTTGAATAGTAGAGTTGCTATCACCCTTCATTCCAAAACCGACATTTTGTTCCACTGTTAGCCACGGCATTAAACGGGGCTCCTGAAACATCATCCCGACCTTCTCCTTTTCCCATGTGAACTTGCCCGTATAGTCCTTGTCAAGCCCTGCTAGAACTCGAAGCAATGTACTTTTCCCGCAGCCGCTCGTGCCTAGGATACCGATGACTTCCCCTTCCTTGACGGTGAACGAAACATCTGTAAAACCAACCTGTTTATTATTAAATGTTCGCGAAACTTGCTCTACGGACAACATTCTAAGTCCCTCCTAACGTTGATTTGCATAACTATCTTGCCATCTTAGTGAGCGTTCTTCAATAAATTTTAAAAGCCAATCAGTGAATTTCCCAAGAATGGCGAATAAGATAATACTTCCGATAATAACATCAGGAGAATACGTATTCTGTCCCACTATTAGCAAGTATCCGAGTCCTTTTGAGGCTCCCATGATTTCAGCAGCGACAACAAACATCCAACCAAGTCCGAGTCCACTTCGGATTCCTGTTAATAATGAAGGAAGCGATGCGGGAAGAATAATTTTGCTGACAATTTCAAAGGACGTATATCCATAGATTTTACCGACTTCAATCAGTTTTCTGTCTACACCCCGTATCCCAGCAACCATATTCAGATAAACTGGGAAAAACACTCCGACTGCGATCAATATTACCTTAGAGGATTCCCCGATGCCCATCCATAAGATAAATAATGGAACCCAAGCAAGAGATGGAATGGAGCGAAAGGCTTGAATAATTGGATCTATTAATTCTTCGAAAATCTTCATATAGCCGACCAGTGATCCGATTATAACTGCTGTGAATGTTCCGATAAGAAAACCGGCAAATACCCTAATTAAAGTTGTTCCAATATGTCCCCAAAGTGTTCCTTCCAATGCCATCTGATACAGCCCTTCTACTATTACTGAAGGTATAGGAAGAAGGTGTGATTCGATTATCCCCATCCTGCCGGAAGCTTCCCAGATAATCAACAGTGTCAACGGCAGGATGCTGCCAAGCAATACTTTACGATTTGTCTTCAGTTTTGTATATCGTGATTGTTTTGTTTTATTCGCCTTAGTTAATACTGCATGCTCACTATGCTCCAACATTCTTTTCTCAATCCCTTCTGATCCATCATTTGAGTACTTTTACGGCAAATTTAGAATTAAGAAGTTTATCAGTCAACTTCTCAACATCTGTCGAACTTTTTAATAAACCATTTTCTTTTAGAACTTCACCTGACCCTATAATGATAGCCTTTTGTTCATTACTTGGAATCGGTTCTGAAAAGTCATTTCGTTCCAATTCCTTTTTTGCTACTTCTAATGAAATGCTAGCTTCTTTAGCAAGTATTTCTGTCGTTTCATCTGGATGGGCAATTGTCCACTGACGTGCTTCTTCATATGCCTCAAGGACTTTCTCAACATAAACGGGGTATTTCTCAGCGAATTCCTCGCGAACATCAAGTGTGCTAAAGCTATTGAAATCTGGGTTACGATAAAAGATTTGAATGTCTGACTCCAATTCGACCTTTGCCATATGAGGGTCAAGACCAGCCCAGGCATCAACATCACCCGATTGTACGGCTAGGGCACCGTCACTATGCTGTAAGTTGACAATTTCGACATCTTTTGAGGAAAGACCAGCTTCCTTCAGGGCTCTCAACAGAAAAATATAGGGGTCAGTACCAAGTGTAGCTGCAATACGTTTGCCTTTTAAATCAGATACAGAATTGATTGTACCTTTTTTCGCCATAAGTGCTGTCCACTCTGGTTTGGAAGAAATATAAACGGTTTGGATTGGTGTACCTTTTTCTTTGGCTAATAGTGCAGCCGCACCGGCAGCGGAACCGAAATCAACACTCTCTGAGCTAAGGAATTCTAACGCTTTATTTGATCCTTGACTAAGTACAAATTCAACTTCAATGCCTTCATCTTTGAATTTTTTTTCAGCAATGCCCTGATCCTTTAATACCAAACTGACCGGTGAATAATACGCATAATCGAGGATAATTTTCTTTGGTTTAGCATCTGTCCCAGTACCACTTACATCATTCGAGCAACCAGAAAGCAATATTAATCCAATTAGTACCAGTGTACTTCTAAGCCTATTCTTCATTTTAATACCTCCACTTTCCCCTATTTTTTCTTCTACCCATAAATTAAATAGTCCCCATTTGTTTACTTGGTTTAATAATCATTAAAAAACCCTCTTTCTAGTAAGAAGAGGGTTTTAATAAAAAAACCTCCCTCATCTTTCAGATCACATGATCTGCAGGATTTAGCACCTTTTTAAGCATTCACTTAATGGTTGCCGGGCTTCACAGGGCCTATTCCCTCCGCCGCTCTCGATAAGAGTGTATTTATTATTTAATTAGGGTGTTCATCTGTTTTGAAGTATAAATCACCTGAAAATGAATGTCAATAATTTTCTGAATTTTCAATTCGAGTTTCAGGCAATATTTTGGCTATATAAAAAAGGTTGATAAATTTAGAATCTTAATCTAAAAATGCGTCCTTATCCTACAAATAGGAGGCCATGATATTCTCATCAAATTAAATTTTCACTTACCTTAAATGAAAGAAGTGAAACAACTTGTTTATATTTCAAGTTATCAAATCAAACTAAATTAATCTTTTTTTGAACTCAATCGTTCTAACTTTTCTTTATTAATAATAAAATATTTTCTTCCTTTCTTTTCTAATAATCCGTCTTCATGGAATTGGTTAAGTGTGTATAATAAATGTCGATAGCTTACCCCCACGTATTCTGCTGTTTCGGTATGCTTCTCTTGAAAGCATCCATCGTTTTCTATTTGAAGAATATATTTCGCCAATCGGTTTTTGAATTCATAATCTTGCATCTCTGTGTAATGATCTGTTCTTTTTAGTAATTTATCACCTAAATATTTTGATAAATTATGGAGAAAAAGATTGTCATTTAACAGATGTTCTTTCGATGAAGCCAACGGAACCGCCAAGCAAGTGCAGTCATTTATAGCCACAACATCTTTTAAATTCTTTTCCACCTCAATCAAGGATAATTCACCAATAAAATCATCTTTCTTTAGAAACTGAATCAGCGCACGTTTTCCATTTTCGTGTACTATATATATTTTTGCCCGCCCATCCAATAATAAAAATAAGTACTGAATATCTTCATCAAAACGCACTATATATTCATTAGAAGAAAACTTACAAATAAAAGCCTGATGTAAAACTGCTTTCGGAAAAGTTTCTTGAATATCATTATATATATCTACAAAATTTTCAGCGTAATCCTTCAAATTGATTTTTTTCATTTTATCACCTCAATATGAGATATCTCCTATTATTATATTCTTCCTTTCGATATATTACTACCAAGAGGTGGATAGGAATGAACAAATACAAACATATTATTTTTGACTTAGATGATACGATACTTGATTTTCAAGATTCAGAAGAAAAGGCTTTAAGACAAATGATTACGCAATACGAGTTGCCCGATAACAAACAAACCATAGCATGTTATAAGCGCATTAATGATGAATTATGGCATCAATTAGAGGAAGGCTTGATTTCTCGTGAAGACGTGCTGACAACGCGTTTTTCACTTTTTTTGAAGGAATTTCATATAGATGAAAACGGAACAAAAGTTGAAGCCATGTACCGTGAGCATTTAAACCAAGGACATAAGACCGTTACCCATGCACATGAATTATTAAATGCTTTAATTAAGCAAGATTATAAATTATATATTGGAACAAACGGTGTAGGAAAGACTCAAAGAAAAAGATTAGGAGATGCCAAGTTACAAGGATATTTTGAACAACTTTTTATCTCCGAAGAAATTGGTTATGAAAAACCGAATCCCCATTTCTTTTACTATATTTTTGATGCCCTGCATATAAATCGTAAAGAAGAATTTTTAATGATAGGTGATCGTTTAACATCGGATATTCAGGGAGCTATCAATGTCGGAATTGATTGCGTATGGTTTAATCCTAAGAGAATCATGCCTAAATCAGGTTCACCTAAGAGCACATATACGATACCAAATTTAATGCAAATAATAGACTTATTAGAGGAATATTCATGAAAAAAGTAATTCAATCGATTCTCCTTTATATAGTAAGTGCTATTGGCATTAGTCTTACATTAAAAGCAGATGTTGGAGTAAGCAGTTTTAATGCGATGAATTTATCCGTATCTGAATGTACTTCCATCAAAGTTGGCACAATTACATTCATTGCAAATCTCATTTTTCTAATCGGTTATATCTGCCTATGCGAAAAAAAGGATTTTAGAAAATTTACTTTGATGTTCATTTCCATCTTGTTCTTTGGAATGGTTATTAATTTTTTCCTCTATACTATTTTCGGTATGATTCACATAGAGAATTATTTAGTAAGAATGGGACTATTTATATTCGGTGCGATACTAGCCGGTGGAACAATAGGCATTATTTTATCATTAGATATTATTCCTTTTCCTATTGAAAGTTTATGTTTACGAATAGCCGAATTAACAAAACTCACTTTCTCTCAATACAGATATTGTGTCGATTTATTCTCCATTCTTCTATCAATAACAATATCACTACTATACAATTTACCAATCAATATTCGAGAAGGAACGATTATCAGCTTCTTCTTATTGTCCGGCATTATTTCTTATACACGATTGAAATTTGAAAACTATCAGCTGAAACCAAAAACTCAATAAAAAGCATGACTAAAAAATAACCTTTGTAAATTATCAAGACCTAAAATATAAAAAGTTGTCCATATTAGTCATCATGTATAATATGGACAACTTTTTTACTTCTGGCATCATAAATGGTGTAAATATCTCAATAAGTTCCCATTGAAAAAACTGGAGGAATATTATGAATAAACTACTTACAATCGATAACCATAAGATAACTTTTTTAATTTCAGCTCAGCCCTTATTTATATATTCTAGCCTCTCTATATTTTAACATAAATATCCAATTCATTAAGTGTTATTCCGAAAAATGACCCGATTGTTGAACAAGCAGGGATGGAGAGCACCGTTCTCACCATAATAAACCTCTGCATAAGCAAACTTTAATTGCTCTCTAAGTTGTTTATTATCATCTTCTAATTTCTTAATCTTTCGTTTCAATGATTCAATAAGGGCATCCTTGTTGCTCCCATTTATTTTTCGCTTAACTTTTTTTGGTGTAGGTACTTGTGATTGTTGCTGCCTTAACGCTTCAATCCGTTTGTGAATATCGACATGGTAGAGCTAGTATAGTTAAATTCTAAATGATCAAACCTTTTTGTAAAGCTACAAATATAAATTATTATGAGTATTTTTTGACCAGTAAGAACTGTTTCATCAAATTGTGGTTAAAATAACAAAACATAACTATTATTTTGGATATTCATTTGGAGTTACCATAGTGAAATAGAAAACAGTTTAAAAATATCTATTCAATTTATAGTAAGATAATAAAAAGGTATTTTTTCAGAAAAAGAAGATGGCCTCGAGTTTTTATACTCGAAGCCATCTAACTATCTATCATCAATAACCATTCATAATTTCTTCACATACGTCCTTGCTGTAAATAGACAAAATAGCGCCAAGGCAGTTATTCCAAATATCGAAATATATGGAGCTAATTCAAAGCCCCAAAACTCGCTCATTTCAGGCATATAATCCACTCCTTAGTTAGTTAAATGATTCCTGTATCACGCATCCTGGCTTCACCGAAGCTTGTAAGAGAATATTTAAATAATAACTTACCCTTACTAAAGTGCTCACCCTTGTCTAACTTTTCATCAATGGTTTCTATAAGCGCTCCTGAAAACAAATCAGTTAATGTTACTCGGACATTCCCTAAGGCATATGCTCCAGCCAACCCGTATTCTTTCAGAATTTGCTTGGCAATATCATAATCCCATATTCCTTTGTCTGGTCTTTCCATCGTATGCTCACGTATGATTTGTAGAATCCTTCCTTTAATGTGGATTTTCGGCATTTATATCGCCTCCTCTTTTTCTTTCTTGTCTGAAGGTACGGTACGGATGACTTCTAGTACATCCCGTTTTTCAGTAAACATGACAAACCCGCCTATAATAACAACTAGCGCCCCTAAAACGAAATTCCATTCTGGCGGGGTAAGTGTGAAGATACTGATAAAAATGATGGCAAAGATTCCATATAAGTCTCCGATTGCTTGGCCTCTTCCAACGCCAATTAATGGGAAGGACTTGTACCATGATACGTAGCAAAAACCAAATGTAATGCCGGCTAAAAGCAGCCAAGTTATCGGTAACAATGTCATCGTTTTTGCGATCATTGGCACAATGGGCACATCACCAAATAGGATAAACAGCGGAAAGATTACTGCTACCCACCAGAAAACTTCACCCGTAAATCTAAGTGTTAAGCCAATATCAGGATCTGTAACATCCAGTGCTCGTCCAGCAATGGCGCCTTCAATTCCCCAGCCAACGGCAGCCATTAATCCGCCCAAGTATCCTAACCAAGCGCCTGAGCTATCTTTCAGCTCACCTAAAATACCAGGCGCAAATACGACGATCCCGCCGATAATAATCATGGCGATCCCGATAGCAGCCCTTCGAGTTATTTTTTCCCCGTACCATTTGTACGCTAGTATAGAACCTACAATGGGATACATTAATGCTGCTACTGCCGCAAAAACACCGCCAATAAAGCCGATCGCTAAAAAACTTCCGAAAATAGCCATCGGTCCGCCGAAAATTGCGGCTACAAAATACCATTTCGTCACTTTTTTAAACTGAACAATCGTCCGTCCGTAATCTTTCCATTTACCTAAAACGCCTGTCCACACAAACATAAACAATAAAACAGCGATTGCATTTAAACCGGCTATCACGGCTGCCGCTGTCACGTATTCAGAATTTGTTTGAAATGGCATGGAAACGAAAGGAAACTCATACCAAATTGCTGATCCAGGTACATACCATGCTCCCCACAATATGGCTGCCCATAAAGCCCACATAAAGCCCAAACGTACTGTCTTCTCTTTGTGTTTAGTTCTAGCAATATCCACTAAACTCATAAATGCTCCTCCTAATGAAATGATTCCAGCTTCATTTACATATCCTAATGTTCGCTGAAATTCATTACCGTTATCATCTAAGAAACTATACGTATATTCAACAACTTCCATAGGCTAAGTTCAGTCGAGAAGAATTGCACATTTAACACTTTAATAATCAAGAAAATCATTGTTTCGGCTATTCCTAAATAGTTAATGTTTCTAAAAAGAAAAACTCTCTTTTCCCTAGTTGAATACTTAGAAAAAAGAGGTTATTCTACACGTTGTTCATTCTTTTTTTCATTAATGATTCGTTTAATGTTTGATCACCTCAACTTGCCATTCAATTATATTGAATAGCACTCTTTGAAGCTTTTAGTGCTTTCTGCATAAGGACGATTTCTTCACTTAAAGCGGTCACACGTTCTAATACTTCTTTATCAACTAGTTCATTTTGAGGACTAAAATGGTCATTATGAGCATAAACAAATCCTGGTGCAACAAATGCACGGAAATATCCGGCAATTGGCTTCAATTGATTTTCAATGACTAAATAATGTTGATATGTTCCCCCTGTAGCAATAAAGCCCATTACTTTATTGCGAAAATCTTTCGGATGGATTAAGTCGAATAAGTTTTTAAGAGCGCCAGTAATAGAACCTTGGAAAATTGGAGTACCAATAATATAAAAATCTGCTGTGGAAACAATATCGATCACTTTCTTCGTATCTCCCGTATACGATGACGGATTACGGCCATCACAGAACTGAATATTATAATCCTTCAAATCAAGCAATTCTACTTCAATTTCCGGGTTGTTTCGCTTTACTTCGTCTAATACTTGTTGAACGACAACTCGTGGTTTCGATCCAGTAATTGTTCCTGATATCCCTAGTAACTTCATGCTAAATATCCTCCCTATACTAATATAATCCTGTTGGCATATGCCGAGTTAGCGGAAACAAGGATTTACTTGTACCATCTTTCGACTTTCATAACAAATGCTCTTGATATTTTTTGGTTATTCAAAAGCTAAAATTACAAAATATTCAGAAAATTTTTCCGGAAGTATTTGACTCATAATAACAAATAAACGAAAAACTTACGGAATCCCAGTGCCATTTTTACCGAGATGATGTCAATTGTTTTAGGATGAAATGGGCCATACCCTTTCAAAAGAGGTATATACCAGAACCAAACCACTTCGTTTCGGTCCTGGTATATAAATAGAAATTTAATTTCGTCTATAATTTACTCAAACCATGGAACATCGATTAATGTATTGCCAATCCACTCACGTAAAATTTCATTTGTAGGTCCCATTATTGCACCAGCGCGACCATCACGTAAATATTTCTCTACTTGACCTGTCAAATAGCCTCTTCCTCCTGAAACTTGTAGCGCTTGGTTCGTTACTTGAATAACGATATCAGCTGCATGAGTTTTTAATTGCCAAATTGGGAATAGGCATTCTCCTAGTGGCGTCCCATTTGCAATAGCTTTGTCCAGACCTTCGGCTGTTCGATAAAGCATACTTCTTGCACTGTCCACCATGATTTGAGCTTTCGCCAATTCATGACGGATGACTTGATAACTAGCTACTGATTTTCCGGTATCAGCATGAACCTTTTTCTTCGCACCATTAATCGCTGCATTAAGAGCACCTTGTGCAATACCAGTCCAACAAGCAGCTGTTCCTAATAAAAACAGTGGATCGATTGTATTATCATTGTGATAATTCATCCCGCCTTCACTGCCGAGACGGTTTTCAGCCGGGACATATACATCTCTAAATTTCATTGGTCCACTAGAATTTCCGCGAAGTCCCATTGCAGAGAATGGAAATTGCGTAATCCCCTCTTGCCCATTTTCTACAAGTAAGAACATTAATTTATCAGAATTTGTACTTTCTGGATACGTTGTCGCCACGACATACCAATCAGCTTCTCCAGCACTTGTAACAAATGATTTATCGGCATTCAATGAGTAGCCATTACCAAGACGCGGGGCTTCACTAACTACATTCCAAAAGTGACTTCCAGTTGCTGGTTCACTAAAAGCTAACCCGCCGATTTTTCCTCGAAGAACATCAGGAATAAAACGCTGACGCTGCTCTTCGTTACCAGCTGAAAATAGTGTTTGAACAGCAGCTGTATGCATAACCCAACACATCGTTGAAGATGCACAATATTGTGCGAAACTTTCAGATAATACGGCAAAACCAGTAAGTCCAGCTCCAAGTCCACCATACTCTTTCGGAAGGGTAACAGCGCCAAATCCTGCTTCAGCAATTTTACTTATACTTTCACGAGGATAGCGGCTTTCCTGATCAGAAATTGCAGCTCTTTCTAGCAATTCACTTTTTCCAAGTGCGTGTGCCTTCGCTTGTAATTCTTCATAACCTGGAGGGCAAGTCCACCAGCTTGGAATTTGCATAATACCTTCATTTAATACTGTGTTAGAAACTGACATGATTCTTCACTCCTCAGCAATTTTTATTTAAATTAATAGGATATCCGTATGATTTAATATGGATGTAGATTAATACAGGTATAGATTCAATTAAATGACTTTGTCTTTCGAAATCTCATCTTCCATTTCAAGCATTTTAAAATAGCTTCGTGTAGTAGGACCCGGTTCAGTATTTTGAGTAAGCATGTTCAAAGCATTGGATACTTCGATGCGGCGATATGTTTCAGTTACACGCCCATTCGTTTTAAGTGAGTTCCGTCGTTCTAGTAATAGAGCCATTTCTTCATTCGAAAGGTCTTCTGAAATTTTGATAGTGTCAAGTACATTTTTTTCTGCAGCTTCACAACTGGTGATCTGGATATCGCTATTTTCAACACGACCTGTCGGAGAATAGGCCAATGCACTAACAATTCGATGTTTCGCACTATTTAATGTTTCTTTTAAAAAAATAGGTTGGATAGGCGTAATGTCTTCCACGAGCAACCGTGTAATGCCGCGATCATTAATCGCTTCTAAAATTTGTTCAGGATCATCCTCAACGACAATTTCTTTATGTGGCGGCCAAATATCCATCCAATAATGGGTCATATGCAGCTTCCCTACATGGAAGATAAAAAACTCGGGATAAATAAACTGTTGCCCAGGCTCAACACCAAGATTAGGTCGAAAAAAATCATAAAATCTTGTAAGTGCCGACATTAGTAAACTACTCGCACCAGTTCCGCCACCTGTTTCTCTTACGACCACTCCAACGCGGTCATATTCATTGAAATTCGGGAAAATATCTTCTAACAGTACCTTCTGACCTTCTAATTCAAAGTCAAAGTCCTGATAGCTCATGGCATTGACTGTATGCATCGCTGGATCCCCCCTTTTTTCATTTAAGGTAAATTAGAATATTTAAACGTTATTCAGTTGGGGTCATACTGTTTTTTATTTATGTTCCAGCATGTTTTACAAAAATGATGGTTCAGGTATACGATGGGCTGTATAGAAAGCTTCTCCATCGCTCTCAGCATCAAAAATCACCGGTACATTAGGCGTGAAGATGACGACATCTCCTGCTTTTGCTACATATTTTTTCCCTTGTTCATCACGTAAGATAAATTGCCCTTTGATGACGAATTTCACCTCTAAAAATTCATATACAAATTCAAATTCTTCACCTGGTTGCATATCGAAGTATCCCATTGTAATGGCATTTTCTTTTGATGTAACAGGAACATCAATAATTTGGCTTTTTAGTGCTGGGATTCCTAGCAGTCCATTTAATTCTTTCTTTTGGTAAGTGCCTGCTTTAATAATTTGGAAACCAGGTGCTTTGCTCAAATAATCATAGTTTTTTGCTTCTGTTGTTTGTTGGGACATATATATCCACTCCTATCAGTTTTTTTATTATCATATATTCAAATTCTATTACTCACTATTTTTATTACTTAGATAAACGAGGGTTCAGGCTGACGATGTGCGGTATAAAAAGCGTCTCCATCGCTTTCACCGTCGAATATAACGGTTGTAGTTGGGCTGAAAACGAATACATCTCCTTCTTCAGCGATATACTTTTTCCCTTGCTCGTCACGAACAATTATTTTCCCTCTATAGACGATTTTTATTTCTAAAAATGTGTACGTGAATTCGAAATCTTCTGAATTTTGCATAGAGAAGTAACCCATTTGTAAACCATGCTTATCTGTGCAAACCGGAACATCAATAATTTGGCTTTCAAGATTTGGAACACCAAGAATTTTATTTAACTCCTTCTTTTTATATGTCCCTGCTTTAATGACCTTCACACCTGGCTTATCGTTTAAATACGTCAATTCATCTAACCATGTAGTTTCTGTGCTCATTTTTGTACCTCCATTATTTTTTATTTTTATTTTATAATAGCCCGGAAGTAATAACCGGTTTATTCATCAAATTATGTTTAGGCTGTTGCTCCAAAAACGTGAACGATCCAGGAGACAAACGTTTTAGCCAGCTTATATGAATTTCTTCCTGGTTCTCTAATATTCGTTTACTATGAGCAGGAGAAATTATTTTAGTAGCATCTTGGGTGACTAAGACGACTTGTTTGTCTGTTTCATCCCCTTTTGAAACAATTACTTCATATACTCCAGGGGGAGGAAGTAGATAATAAGGACTCGGTACTATTTCAACACTTTTTTTATTTGAAAAAACCTGCCCTTTGATTTGATAATGCTCCCCTAAGTAACGGTGAACAATGTCCATTTTTCCCGTAGAAATTAACTTTCTTATTAAAGTAGAACTTATCTTTTCACCATTAATTGCCACTTTCTTTACTTTTATTCCTTCAATGATGTGGTTAGAGTCCGCTTTTATTCGATCCATATTCCCTTCTCCAAATTGACCATAAGTAAAGTCAAATCCAGCAACTGCATACTTTACTCCAAAGTCAAGGAGATATTTTTGTACAAATTGCTCTGGTGTTAATGAAGCAAAATCTTGATCGAATTCCACGATGTAAAACTTTTGCACACCTAACTTTTTCAAAATCCGTTGTTTAGCAATCATCGGCATTAAATATTGAATTTTTTTCTTATCTCGTTTAAGCACTTCTTTGGGGTGGGGGAAAAAGCTCATACATGCAAGTTGTAGTTGCTTTTCATCAGCGATTTTTATAGCTTCGTTGATAACTTGTTGATGACCTAGATGAACCCCATCAAAAAATCCTAAAGCAATTGCACTTGGTTCAGATTCTGCTAGACACAAATGCCTGTTGCTTTCATTTACATAAATGACTTCCACATATCCGCCTCCTAACAGTTCATTTATAGAATTGAAGGTTTAAGTCAGTCGATTTGCTAACAATAAGCAACTCCAGTGCTTTCACCGTCAAATATAACTTTATAGTTGGTCTTTAACACGAATTGATCAACTGCTCCGGCATTATGTTTATCTCTTGTTTGTTAGCGACAATCATTTCTTCCCTGCATACAAAATGTATTTCTAATTGTTCTAGAATGAATGATGATTATACGTGATAGCGTTTACATAACGAACGGTCAAATAATCTGAATTACGATAGTAGCGTTCGTTTCATTCAAACTGTGCATCTCTTCTTGGCTGTAACTTTTTTCTATACATGTATCATAATATTTATTTATAAAGTTATCCTAAAGTCAATCTAAACTAACGATAAATTTTCAATAAATTCCAAAAAATATAAAATTCCTCATGAATTTTCGCTATTTTACAGGATTCATGTCGACGGATGAAATGATATCGAACACTTAAACAAAAAAATAGGGTGTCCCAAAAAGCCTGTCCTCACACTCTATAAACCGTTTAGTATGCTATCACGCGTTAAATAAACGATATATAGGAAATGTGAATCTAACCTTTTTATTTGGGCACCCTTAATTCGTCAATTGTAAACAAGAAATCTAGTTTGTTAAATGTTTCAACGTTTGTTGTCGGAATAAAAACTTAATGTTGTTCTAAAGTCACATTTTGTATTAATGTAATGGGCATTTCCCTCCATTTGCTAAATAGTTACTTATATTGCTTAAAAGTCTGATAGCTCTACTAATGGCAGCACAATCGTAATCGTCGTTCCTACACTTACTTTACTTTCTACTAAAATATGTCCATCGTGTAGGGTAATAATTTTTTGAACGATAGGCAAACCTAATCCATTTCCTTGAATTTTTTCGGTACTTGTTCTTTTCTCTCTAAAAAATGGAAGAAATATTTTTTCTTTATTATTTTCCGATATACCAATTCCGTAATCTTTGAACTTAATAATCAAGTTTTCATTTTGTTGGTAGGCAAAAATGTCTATTTTAATTTTCTTACCACTTTTTGATTTTGAATACTTAATGGCATTTTCTAAAATGTTAATAAAGGCGCGATTCATTTTCTTAGGATCAACAAAAATGAACAATGAACCTACTTCATAGTTTTTAGTAATTTCAATATCGGACCCTTCTGATCGGATCGCAATCATGTTTAACGATTGCTCTATCAAGAAATCAAACGGAATGACTTCTTTTACGTAATCTCCATCATCATCCGTGTTCATATCAAATAAGTCATTAATTAATTGGATAATATGATTACTGCGTAGTAGTATGGAATTCATAATTTCTTTTTTCTGGATTTCAGGAAGTAGCTGATGATTAACTAAGATTTCCGTGTATTCTCTTACGGACGTTAATGGCGTTTTTAAATCGTGAGAAATCTGTGACATAAATTCTTTTCGCCGTTTCTCAGATTCTTGAAGTTGTTGGTTTGTGTTAATTAACCGTTCATTAGCATTTTCCAACTCTTTCGTTCGCTCTAACACTTTGTCTTCCAGTTGATGAGCTTTTAAGTTTAATTCCCCAATTAATTCTTGGATTTTTCGGTTCATAAAATTAAACGCTACCGCCAAGTTACCAATTTCATCTTCTTGCTCAATATGAAGTTCTTTCACAAAATTGCCGTCTGCACTTTCTCTTAGCGCAGTAGTTAATTGATCAATTGGTTGGGTGATTGTTCGTGAAAAACGGTAGGTCATATATAAAAGAATAATGATTCCGAAAAGTAAAAATACTAAAAGATGAGATAAAAAAAGCAGCATATGCTTATTCGTTTGTGCCTCTGTACTTTTGACAATTGGTTCGACAATATCAGATTCTGAAATGATAAAATTGAGACGCCATCCGTTATTTAATGATGAAGATAAAAGATACGCTTCTGAATTGGAATAGGTTATTGGCAAGACGCCTTCTTTATTTTTTATAGCGCTATTCATAAGGGGTACGTTCTCCTCGATCCCCTCTGCTTTCGTTTGTCCCGAAATAAAATTACCTTTATCATCAATTAAAAAGGCAAAGGCGTTTGGTTCACTGAATTTGACGTCCATTAATTTGTTTGTAATGTTTTCAATGGGTACATCTAGACCTACCATTCCTTTAAATTCGACGGAATTCAAATAAACGGGTGCCCCGACTGATATTAGCCAATCCTCTTTCGTTACATCCCCCATAGGTTTAGCCGACCATATATAAGGTTTCGTCCATTTTACTTTCCGTTGTGGATTTAAAGCAACTGTATAAAATTCATAATCTTGAAAACGCAGATTAGGTGCAAATTTTTTTGAAGAAATGGCAGCCTCAACGTCTAAAAACGGATAATATAACCAAGAAGAACTAGGTAACGCTAAGTATACGGCATTGATCATCGTTTCATTTTCCATCGTTTGAACGAACAATGGTTCAAGTTGCTTTGCTATTTTCAGTTCATTTGTTACTGTATCAACCAAATCGCTTGATCTCGAACTAATAAAAACATTTGTTTTTTCATATTTATCGTCAAATGTTTCCCACAAGTAACCCTCTTTTCCCTTCGTTACATGTAATTCATTTGAAAGAGCTAGATTAGGCCGACTATAAATAGTTTCAGCTTGTTTTTGAATTAATCTTAATGTATTTTCGAGATTGTGCAAATCTGTATTCAAATTTTGAGTTTCTTTTTGTAAATACAAGAGTTTTTGTGATAAAACTTCTTTTTTGGTATTGGCTATTTGATCTTTCATAATTTGATTTGATAGATTGCTTCCTTGATACATACTGTATGCAGCGATCATAACAAAGGGAATAAAAGAGATCATTGTTGTAAATGCTAATATTTTAAAATAGTGGGATTTTTTTAACTTAAATGGACGTTTGAACAAACTTGTAGCCGACCCCCCTCATTGTAATAATGTAGGCTGGGTTTACTGGATAATCCTCAATCTTTTTCCTCAAGTTTGAAATATGAACGATAATCGTACTTTTCTCACTAAACGAATCATATCCCCAAATTTGATTTAAAAGCTGTTCCGCTGAAAATACTTGATTTGGATGCTGGGCAAAAAAAGTAAGCAATTCAAATTCCTTTGCTGTTAATTCAATCACTTGTCCATTTCGCTTTACTTCCCGAGCTGATAGATCGATGACGATATCATCAAAAGTGATTTGCTTTTTCAACGTATTTTGATTGTGATTAATTGAATTTCGTCTTAAGTGGGCTTTAATGCGGGCGATTAGAACTCTTGAGTTGAAGGGTTTTTCAATATAATCATCGCCCCCCATTGCAAAAGCAAGAATTTTTTCCTTATCTTCATTATTACAGGTTACATACAGGATGGGTACGGCTGTCATTTCTCTCAGTTGCTGACATAAATCAATTCCATTCATATCGGGTAATTGTATATCTAAAAGAATAAGATCTGGTGTTTTTTCCCGAACTTTTTTAATAGCATCCATTCCAGTTGAAGCAATCGTATAGGCAAACCCTTCAAGTGATAAATTCATTGATAAAATCTTCTGAATATCTGCATCGTCTTCAACAATTAAAATTTCATCCAAGTATGATGACCTCCAGCTATTAAATTTTAAATATTATCTGAATTTTCACTCTATGTATGTTTAATAAAGATTATCAAAAAATAAAAGCGCTTTCAATCTTTTTGAAAGAATATCTGACATTTTATATGATTAATCTAAACACCTTTATATGTAGTACACAAATATCAGTTAAAAAATAGGATCTCTACCCTTTTCCTTTATTTATATATTTTAACACAAGACACCAATTATTTTTTACACTAAAAATAATTTTAGAGGCTTTATTAGGTGAAAAACGCAGAATTTCTGTAATAAAGAGATTCTACTTTTCTAAAGAGTCCATTATTTTTTATTAATCTAATCAAATGGCAAAACAGCTGGATAGTTGGCATAATTAAATCCCCAATACAGCAGCAAAAATTAGTTCAAGATGAGCATTATCTTCTTATTTCAAACTACGGTTTAAGAAGGCTTTAGTTCGGTCGAACTGAGGATTCGTAAACAAATCGGCTGGATGTCCTGATTCGATAATTTCCCCGTTATCTATAAAAATGGTCCGGTTTGCTACTTCCTTAGCGAACTCCATCTCATGGATATCTACAATTATAGTCATGGGTTCTGCAGCCAAGTGCTTCATTACTTGCAGGACTTCTCCGATAGATTCCGGATCCAAGGCAGAAGTGGCTCAGCAAACAGTAGAATATCGGGGTTCATTATAAGAGCTTGGGCAATGGCTATCCTTTGTTTTTGGCCGCTCGAAAGATTTGCTGGGTAAGCCGTTGCCCGATTAAAGAGCCCAACTTTCTCCAGAAGCTCAGCACTTCGTTGTTAGATTATACTGGATGGCTCTTTTTTCAACACTCTGGGGGCGACCTCCAGATTATCTTTGACTGTCATGTTTGGGGATATCTAATGTATTAGCAAACTATAGTATTTGTTTGTTATTGGATTCTATTAATATTATATGATTTTAATTCCTTCAATGATTGGTTATTCATTGAAGGAGTTGGATCTTGCCACAACCTTGCTTTTTTATTTAGCGCGTTTTTTGTGTCTTCTCTAATGTCAAACTACTTTAGGACATTCAACTTATCCAATACTTGTTTCGCGTTCTCCCGCGCTTTTTTTGTGCTATTTGCAGTAGCTAGAGCAACTGCAACCCTGCGACCAACCTTTGTTACTGGTTTTCCAAATACTCGAACTTCTGTATTAGGTACAGCTAACGCCTCATCTAACCCACCAATTTTGTAAGTATTTAATTCTTCTGCTGCTTTTAACGGACGGCTGGCACCAGGTGTAACCTGATTAATTGTAGGGATTGGGTATCCTAAAATCGCTCGAACGTGCAGGGAAAATTCCGATAGATTTTGGGTAACAAGAGTGACTAAACCGGTATCATGCGGACGCGGAGATACCTCACTGAAATAAACATGATCCCCCGAAAGGAAAAGTTCTACCCCAAATATTCCATATCCCCCAAGCTCATCCGTAATGGTTTTGGCAATCTTTTTAGCTTCTTGGATTTGTTGTTCCGTCATATCATGTGGCTGCCAGGACTCTATATAGTCACCATCTTTCTGAATATGGCCAATCGGTGCACAAAACATTGTCCCATTTGCAGCACGTATAGTCAGAAGTGTAATCTCCGAATCAAAATGAATGAACTCTTCAATAATCACCCTTCCGTTTTGTACCCTGCCTCCATTCTGCGCGACCTTCCAGCATCCTTCTAATTCTATTTCAGAGCGGCAAACACTTTGCCCTTTCCCTGAAGAACTCATAAGAGGCTTTATCACGCAGGGAAAACCGATTTCTTGTGCCCCTTGTACAAATTCTTCATACGTGTCGGCAAATTCATATTTAGCAGTAGGAAGATTAAGAGTTTCAGCAGCTAAGCGACGAATACCTTCGCGATCCATCGTTAGCATGGTCGCTCGTGCTGTAGGAATTACACGAAAGCCTTCATCTTCCAATTTAATAAGTTCAGATGTAGCAATGGCTTCTATTTCCGGTACAATCAAATCTGGTTTTTCAGTTTCGACAATCTTTCGAACTTGCTGTGGGTCTAACATATCAATCACATAACTTCGATCAGCCACTTGCATAGCAGGTGCATGTTCATATCGGTCAACAGCAATCGTCTCAACGCCAAGCCTTTGCGCTTCAATGATGACTTCTTTTCCTAATTCACCTGATCCTAATAAAAGGATTTTTTTTGATTGATACAAATGAATTTCCCCCTCTGTCTAGTTTAAATCATTATAAACGAATTTTTTTTATAAAAAAAGGGAATTCGTTCGGTTTTTATCCTAGTACCCAAGAAAATTCATTCATTTACTGTAGATAAATCCGGAGTTTCCGTATAATCAAACGAATCTATTCGTCTGAATCCCTATAACTCAATGATAACCAATAGTTCAACATCACTATATGCTTAGCTATCACTAGCGTAATATATTTCTATAGCTAATGTTAGTTCCCTGCGAGTTCATCATAAAAAAGCATTTGTTCTTGTTTGCTTTAAATCCCGCTCTGTAAGCTATTTCATTAAATTTTCATCATGAATTTCTAATGACCTTAATAGAATGATCATATAACAATTAGTGGATATTCCGGTTTTCAAGGGCTAATTCCACGATCTATCGGGAGAATGCCAGCCCTCAGGTTACTACTATATCCATTCCTTACCTTTAAACATTCCACATTAGCTATATATTCATAGATGTTCGAGTGAATTTGCCCAAGGAGGTAATGATCATTTGGAATAAGATCATGAATCAGAAAAAAGTAATACTCCCTGAACCTCTTATGGAACTAAAGAAAGAATTGAAGAATAAAAGCAAAAAATCCTTCAAAGATGAAAATCTTTCACCGAAAGAAACAGCTCTTGTCCAGAAAATCAAAGCTCAAACATTTATTCTGAATAAAAATAATGTCACAAGAACGAAAGCCTATCTTGACTTTTATAATGTGCATCCGGAAATCCATTGGGCTTTTTTAGGACATATGGTTTCTCGAAATGGCGGATGGAATATGACGGATTTAAAAGGTGGATTACTACCAAGACTATTGACAAAAAATGAGGCGGATTCATTTTTCACATTTTTAGAACGAGGAAATTGGCTGATTTTTCAAGATGCGTTCCCGCAATTTTTGGTATATGAAGAAAGTAAAAAAAACGGACAGAACTTATTTTATCTGTTAAAGCATTTACACGTGTCAACTTTTATGGAAACGATTTGGCATCATTTTTGGCGTGAACATGATCCATATATATTAACTGTTAGTCTTATCATTAATGAACAAAGCTATCTAGAATCAAGAGTGCTTGAAAATCCTACTTTTAAAAAAGAAGTTTTCAGCAAATTAGAATTTAAATTACAGGATTTCCTTTCCTTGAATCATATTCTATTTCCTTATGTAGTGGATGGGACGGTGAAGGTAGCTGGCCAAACGCTACATCATTTTGAGAATTTACATAAGCGGATCATACTAGGGAAACAATTGTATGCCATTTTGTTTAGTGATGACCAGCGCTTAAAAATGACAGAAAAATGGGCGAATTCAACTCCTCATACTGGTTCTAGAATGGATTATTGGCCCCATATATTTAATCACGTAGATGAAGAAACTCCAAGTAGACTATTGAAAACAAGGATAAAATCATGCCAACTGTTACCAGGTTCAACGAGATTCTATAGTCCTAAACTAATATTTGTATGGAAGAATCGAATGCATATACGTGCAGGAATTGCTGACTGGTACAAAGATTGGCGGATAATCTATTACTTAATCAATTCTAAAGAAAATACAGTTGGAGAGATTAAACATGAATATTGTAAAACACTCGAAAGACTTGAGTTCGCGGCAATCACAAAAAAGGCGATTTCCCTTTTGGATTAATAATAGTTCAAATTTCCTACCATCAGTCCTGCTTGGCTCATTATTAGGAACGTACCTCGATCTATATTTTATAGGAAAAGGCTTCTATTCCTTTCCTATTAGGCCCATGTCAACGGTCTTTTCAATCAATATAGTGTTTACTTTGATTGGCCTCCCCTTGTTAATTAGTGTCTTTCTTTATGCCTGTAATAAAGTGAACGCATGGAAAAAAGCAGGGCTCATTATCATTTTTAGTATGTTAATGTCTGTTGGTGAAAAACAAGCGGAAGTCTATGGTCTTTTTGTTCATAGCGTTTCATGGAAGCATATTTATTCATTGATCGGATATACCCTCTATTTAACTCTAATCTATTCTTTTTATAGTTGGTCAAAGCGTGGCTGATCCCCATTTGCTAAACGAAAAACAGAGGGCCACTTTTTTATTTTTGGTGTGACGAATGTTTATTCCATTCCTCATTCTCCTGCATTATTATGAAAAATGTTTCTTAATATTCCCCTTCTTAAACGATCATCTGCTTAAATCAGGTGGTCGTTTAAGTGGTGGTCAATTATGTCAAATTTATTATGTCTGATGAATTGATTGGTTATAAATGTTTTCTAATCTGGGCCCTTTTGATGAAAATAAGCGGCGAATTTCGCATTAAATCAACGCTTTTTGTTGAATCTGCCCTTCTTTTGAAAGCTTTTGTCATGTAGCAGGAAAAAGAGAACCACAATAAAGAATATAACTTAAATTAGCCCAAATTAAGTTGCAAAATAGAAAGGAATGGAGATATGAACAATAGTCAGATTTTAAGAGCCTATTCGATTAATGAGGTTTCGAAGCAAATAAATATTCCAACAGGGACAATTAGACAGTGGGAAAGAGATTTACAAGGTCTTCTTATTATTCCTCGTACGAAGCAAGGTGCTAGATATTATACAGAGAAAGAGATCACACTGCTTAATAAAATAAAAGAGATGCGTGAACAAGATGTAAGTAAAGGGATGATTCGTTCATTATTAAAAAAACATATAAAAAACGATTCGGAACCTACTTCCGAATCGTTCGAAATGACGATTCAGCCAGCAGAAGAGATATCCATTCAGACATCACAGAGTCGTCAGACAGACAATATGCTGGAGTTTAATACTGCTTTGGAAACATTTAAGGAGAATCTATTATCAGAAATCAAAAATGAGATGGTGGTAAGCCGTAATGTACTCATTGAAGAGATCAAAAATGAGTTTATAAACGCCTCCTTTCAAACTGTTGAAGATATTTCTAAATCAATTCAGAGATCTGATGATAAGAGAAAAGTGGAAGTTCATGCAATTTCGGAAATGGTTATGAAAGCTTCGGAACGTACTTCTGAAACATTCGCAACCCTTTCTGGTGACATTGTGAAGGATTCGAAAGCTACTTTCGAAAAGCTTTCAAAGCGAATGGATCTGACTGTAAAAGTTGCTGAAATAGAGAATCAGAATGTACTAGAAAAAGTTTCTCAAACAGTTAATGAAGCAAAGGATGATATAAGACATATCACGCAATCATTCGATACTAGACAGGATGATTTAATTGAATCTCTTAATGAACTAAAACAATCGACAGGTGAAATACAAAAAATTGAAGAGGTCTTTAAAGTGATGATATCAACCTATCGTGATGCCGCAGCAACTAAAGAAAAGAAGAAAAAATGGTGGCAGCTAAAATCTTAAGAAAAAGGCTAGGACTCCTGTTTAATATGACCGAGCTTATTTATTTTTAGGCTATGTTTATAATGTTTTTGATTTTGGTCTCATTCTTCTGAAACTGCGGTTTCAGAAGAATGAGACCAAAATCGTTTTATCAACAATATTGTTTAACATAGCCTAATTTTAAAATCTAGGCAAAATCCCCTTATTAGTAGTACCGTGTTGTTTAGTTATTGGAAACACTCTTTTCTATAGCAGATACACCAAATTGAGCGCAACCCATTAATGAGTTCTAAGAAGGTATAGACAATCTTAGATACAATGCTATTGTCCATTTCTATTTATCATTGTTCAACACTAGAAACACCTAAATATTTAGGATAATGAGTATCTGAATCTGCAGCATATACTCCGTGGGCGGATGCTTTGCTTAAATAACGTGCAAGATTAAAAACGAATTTTATTATATTGTATAATTCATTTCATTTTTTCCTATTCGCTTACACTCCTTCTATTACTCTAAAAATATGTTATGTTTGATTTTACCATCCCCTACTTATCGACTTTCTTGATACAATTCTTATGTTGAATAAGTATGGGGAGGTATACATCTATGAATAATCTTAAATTCCTTCTTGCTCTCGTATTGGTCATAGCCTTCACAGGAGGATTTTTTGCAGGTATATTATTTTCTACTAACAATCAGCAAGAAAACTTGAAAATGAAACAAGCAACCGAATCAGCAATAAAGCCGGAACCTAAGCAAATGCCCAGATTAGACATGGAACAAGCAAAAGTGTTAATTGGCTATGTTCAGGATTTTCGAGATCCAAATGCGGTTGATTACGACAATTTGACACATATTATATTCTCCTTCGCCCATCCGACAAAGGACGGTGGTCTTTTGCTTAATGGAGAAGTGGCTTTGAATAACCTACGGATAATGGCGACAAAAGCGCATGAGCATGATACAAAAATTATGCTAGCCGTAGGCGGATGGTTTCACATCCAGGGTGGAGAATCCTATGAGTATTTTAAGACGGCGATTGCTAACCCGACATCGCGATATAAACTTGTCAATGAGCTTGTGAGTATAACGGTCCGGGAAAAGTTAGATGGCATAGATATCGATTTTGAACACCCACGTTCTTTGGAAGATGCTCAACATCTAGCTAGTTTCATCAAAGAACTAAGTGATAAACTTCATCATAAAAATAAAGAACTGTCCACTGCAGTTCAAGCTAAAGTGAACAGTGTTACTGGTGCTGAAATCAATAGTGTCCTGTATGAACCATCAATGTTCGAATATGTCGACCATGTAAATATTATGGCTTATGACGGTCAGTGGGATGGTGGGTATGACGCTGCCAACTTGTCTCCTTACCCGTTTAATGAGAATATCGTAAACTATTGGACTAGCCTGTTCGATACTCATAATCTTTCAAAAGAAAAACTTGTATTGGGCGTTCCCTTTTATGCTCAGCCAGAAGATCCTTCCGTTAAGCAGATCACCTATGCGGCAATCATCAAAAATAATCCAGATAATGCTGAACACGATACCGTGAATATGAATGGAACGACATACCATTATAATGGTGCCAAGACCGTGCAAAAGAAAATAAAGTTAGCACTTGATCATGGTTTCGGTGGAATGATGCTATGGGAGGCCGGACATGATGCAGAGGGATCACACAGTTTGACGAGTGCTATTTCAAAAGCACTGGGAGCTGAAGATATTTATGTATTTAAACAAAATACAAACTAAGAGGAATAGATTAATCCTTCCCTTTTGTACCGTATCAATGTTCCTCTAAATATTTGAAAAGACCAAGTGAAGATGACCCAAAGGGACTGACCCTTTTGGGACATCCTCACTCAACTAAAAGAACTGTTGAATCAACTGTCTATCACATGTTTTCGCAAATACGAGCAAAAGAAGAATTCGTGTTTTTTAGGAGATAAGATTCAACGATTAGATATCCCATTTAAAAATATTTTTCAGTAATACAAATAATTCCTACTACTTTACTTATATGACTGAAACATAAGGCTTTTCTTCTTCTTTTTTACATACCTTTTCAATTTTATCAACAAACATCTGAAATACTTTTTTCTTTTCTTCCAGTTCTTTTATGGATTCTTTCAATTGGCTTACTTTTTGTTCAAAGGGCTTATGATAGAGATCGCGTATGTCTCGAATAATTTCATCATTAATAGTAGATTGTACTACTTGTTTAGTAATATTGAATTTATAAGAATAAACTTGAAGTTCACGTTTAACTTCTTCATATTCTTTTTCAATCACATTTAATAATTCACTAATTTCTTTTTTCCACTCGCTTAAAGCATTTTTTATGTGTGACTCCATCTTTCTCCCCCTCGAATATTCACAATATATCCCATAAAAAAACCACTTCTTAAAATATTACCAATGATTTTTTTCAGTTTTATTTCTAGGAAGTTACATAACAAATAAGTTTTATTAAAAAGGGATAACAACTTAATTGAAACATAAAAAGGATAAGGTATTATTGATATAGACCAAAAATACAAAAAAACTGATCCGAAAAAATATTACTTTTCGAAACAGCTACTTTCTTAATTAATATTTACTATTTGATCTTCAAATTATTGTCAATTTTTCATGTTTGGTGTTACGCGAGTATTCACTTATCATGATTTAGTTCCAAAGAATGATTTTGCTTTTTGAATATATTCACTTTCTTCTTCAGGTACATCATCTTCATAAAATATAGCCTTTACAGGGCAAACTGATTCACAAGCACCACAATCAATACATATATCTGGATCAATAAAATATTGATTATCACCTTTTGAAATACAATCTACTGGACATACATCTACACATTCCGCTGCAAGCTCTTTTATGCATGGTGAAGTTATTACAAATGTCATTTTACATTACCTCCAAGATTGAGTATTTGGTTCCGTAAATATGTCTTTGTATCGGAAAATATCGCTTGTACATCAATATAATGTGCTAACATAAATAATTCTAAATTTTTTTCACGGTATCGCGCCATTTAATCTTTAAACCCTTCAATATTATTATTATATAAATCTTACATATATACCCAATACATACTGTACACCTTTTAATATTTTGGAAGTCCATTATTAAAATTCACAAAGATATATCTCATCGTATAATCAAGATTCTTTGATTGTACGACATATAGTTTTTTAAAAAATAAACAGTAAGTATCATAATGGAATGATGAGGTTATGAAAGGGAATGTATGGTTGAATTAGAGCAGGATCATGGGAGGACTATTTTTGTTCGTTTCACCTCAAAAACGAATTACGTTATAAAGATTTTATAACAGCTTAAATCCTTTGAATTATTAAATTATGAGTGATTTTTATGGGAATTATTATGTAGAAGTGAGTGATATGAACTTGTGGTATTCAAGAGAGAGAAAGCATTTTGAAATCTCCCTGAAGTAACAGTTATGTTTTATTTATGAAATACGACCTTATATTAGTGATAAAGACATAAAAAGAATCTATTGAGTTAATTAAATATGAAATAGATAACGAAAATCTGCCATTTATGCAGAAAACCTTGGTCCGAAGTGCAGGCCAAGGTTTTTAGATAATTATATACCTTTGTGATATGGCTAATCAAAAGCAAATGGGCCAACTCTCACATTGCAATCAAGTATATGAAGGTTGTTTATCAATTCTTAGCTAGATAATTTTGCGAGTGTCCTCTTATCTTATTTAGAGTTCTTTGTATTCACACAAATGGGTTCGGTTACTATCTTCCTTAATTGGTGCCTTAGTTGGTTATTTTAAAGGTGATTGAGTAATCTGAGAAAGCTTGTCATTAATTTCAAAAATTTTCATATTCGCATTTGTGATTCCGAAACCACTCAATCGTTTTGTATGTTTATCTACATATTTTTCAGCATCTTCTTTAGTCTCAAAAATATAAATTCCGCCTGCTTCATTCGAGTGCTGATTCTCTGTCCATATTTTCCAAAGAAAACCTGGTTCTTCATTGATACTTTTAGCTAAATCAGAATAAACATCTGCCATTTCATCCCCATAAGGTCCTTCATGTTTAAAATCAACTTGTAATAAGTATGCCATTTTCCAATCTCCTTTTTATATGAAAGTCACTAAAAATACTCATTTCCAAAAATGGGCTTTCCAATTTAAGCAAAGGTTAAATGATGTATTATTAAACCATCAAAATCCCCATTAATGTTAATTTTTGAAAACATCATGTTTATATACTTAGTATACTACGTATAAAAAATATATCAAATATAATATATTGTTCGAAATTACTTATTTCTCATTCAATTACAAAAGCAAATCTTCTGTTACTAGGAATATTCAAAAGGAGATTTTACTCTTGCACACCAATGCCTATCCTCTCAATGTCATTGATCTTTGTAAATTCTAAAGCATTAATTAATAATGGTTTACTAACTATCTGAAGGAGCAATATAAAGTGAAGCTTCAATCGGTTGGTGTTTTACTACACGTTAATGCAAGATGCACTGCGTGAACGTGCATTCTGGTGCTTCTGTTATTGTAGTTGTTATAATGGTATTATGCAGGGAAAAATGTACAGGTGAAGGTGCTATTTTTCCAGGAAGTCTAACTTTGGGAATTGAATTTACTTTTAAAAGCAAAAAGCATTAGTGTTTTTAAGATGACGCTGGTGTAAAAGATTCGTTATTGAACGAATACGTAAAAATTCAAAAATAAGGAGCGGTCATTATGAAACAGATAACGCCATATCTTAACTTTAGCGGAAATGCTAGAGAAGCATTAGATTATTATAAAGAGATTTTTGAGGGTGAAATCTTAGGTATTCAAACCTATGCTGAAGCAGACTTCCCAACGCCACCAGAAGCTGATGATCGCATTATTCATGCTCAATTTAAAAAAGATGATTTATTTTTCATGGTTTCGGATACATTTCCCGGTAATTCAGTTGAAATCGGAAATCACATTTCATTGACAATTGAGTTAGAGAATGAAGCAGAAATTCAAAAAATTTATGAACGACTAATACAAAAAGGTACTGTCATTATGGAGCTACAAGACACTTTCTGGGGAGCGAAATTTGCAAAAGTAAAAGACTCATTCGGTATGATTTGGGATCTTAATTATACCCAATCTTAAGTAAAGTTTACTTCCACGAAAGTGTTGTCTAGGATATTCCACTGTTGGTTTGAAAGTGAGTTCACATAAAAAACATTTAAATATCTAGCCCCTATGCAAGAAATACAAACTCATATTTACATGACTTTATATTTCTTGTTCTACCCATTATGGGACATCCTTTACAATCAAGAATCAATTCGAATGAAGAACTACATTCATATTTTACGGATTTAGCAACGAAGTTCTATTGATCCGTAACTTCCACATTAATCTAATCAAATATTTTCATTTCCTTTACAAAACCTACTTGTCCCTTCATATTTCCTTAAAAAAGCCATGTTATTCTAAAAAAAACAAGAGGGGGTTTTAGTTTTGCGACATCCTTCCGCTTTGATCCTTACAGCCCATTATGGGAATGGCCATCTTCAGGCTGCTAATGTCATTGCAAGAAAACTTAAACAAAAAGGATTCGATCCTATTGTATCTGATTTATTCGGTGAGTCTTATCCTGCATTCTCTACATTTACTCAATCCTTACTTGTCAAAAGTGTTTCTTATAGACCCTCTTTTTACAAATGGTTTTATTATGGGACGAAAAAAGTAAATTCTAAAGGACTCTCTCAATTTTCTCGATATTTAGGTCGAAAAAGGTTGCAAGAACTTATTAACGAACATCGTCCCTATTTTATTATTACTACTTTCCCTCTTCATGCGGCACCTTTTCTTAGCAAAAGAGCTGGATTTCTCATTCCAACTTACACGATCATAACGGACTATTGCATTCATCCTTATTGGATAAATCCATTAATTGATCATTACTTTGTAGCTTCCGAATCGGTTAAAAGCACTTTATTAAATCAAAACATTCAGGAAAAATGTATTACAGTAAGCGGGATACCCATTCGTCCAGAATTTGAAATGTTTTTTGATAAGAGAGTTTTCTATCAAAAATACCATCTCAACCAGAATAAAAAAGTAATTACGGTGCTTGCAGGAGCCCTAGGCGTTTTAAAAAACGTAAAAGAACTTTGCCAGCTTCTAGTGTGTAACCCTTCCTATCATATTGTGGCAATTTGCGGAAAGAACAAGAGTTTGTACGAAAAGCTTCTGCCGCTTGCTCTTCGGTTTCCCAAGTCTTTTCGTTTATTCGGATATGAAGAAAAGGTCCATGAGCTTATGGCAATATCTGATTGCCTTATTACAAAACCAGGAGGTATAACCCTTACTGAAGCCACAGCATTGCAAATTCCATTAATTCTTTATAATCCTGTGCCTGGACAAGAAGGGGAAAACGCTCGGCATTTTGAGGAAAATGGTGCGGCTCTTGTTTCCCACACTATATTGGAAACGGTTAAGCAAGTACATGAGTTATCAAGTAATGAAGAATTGGCGAGAGGGATGAAAAAGGCACTACATATAATTCATAAGTCACAATCTTCCACACTTATCACCGATTTTGCTATCAATCAGATCGAACAGCAAGATTTAATACTTCGCTGAGGAGGTATGAAAATGGATACAACTTCACATATTATCATTGGCTTAGGTTTAGGAGCTCTCTCACATATTGATCCAATGGTGGCTGACAATCCAACGTTATCATACGCAATTCTTATTGGTACAGTGATCGGTTCAAACGCGCCTGATTTTGATTATGTTTATAAATTAAAAGGAAATAGCAGCTATTATCGCCATCATAGAGGGTGGTCGCATTCACTACTAGCACTACCACTTTGGGGACTCACCGTTTCTGGATCTATATATTTCTTTTTTTCAGAAGTATCCTTTTCACATTTGTTTTTATGGACGTTTCTCTCTGTGATTTTACATGTCTTTTTAGATTTATTTAATGTGTATGGAACTCAAGTTATCCGTCCATTTTCCATAAAATGGATTTCCTTTGATTCGATACCGTTAGTAGATCCGTATATTTTATACCTTCATATTACTGGATTTTTTCTTCTTCCTTTTTATGAAGCAGGAAGAGTTTTTATCATCATATACTTGCTGATGTTTTTATATCTATTTCTTCGCACGGTCTATGCCAGCTGCACCAAAAGATATTTGCAAGACCACTTTCAAAATGCAATTCGCATTAAACTCATGCCAAGAGCAAGGATCCTTTATTGGGACTTGTTAATAGAAACAGAGGATGATTTTTTATTCGGTGAATATTCCAGAAAAAGTCTTGTTATTGAACATACACTACAGAAAAAACAGATAGACTCTGAATTGATTTTGGAAAGCATGAATGACAGTCTCGTATCAGATTTTCTTTCGAGCACGAATTTCGCCTATCCTTTTATCCACAAAAAGGAAAACGGAACCTTTGTTTATTGGAAAGATCTCCGTTTTCGCAACAATAAATTTTTTCCTTATCTAGCTGTTGTGTTTATTTCCACTGAATTAAAATGCAAGGATTCCTATACGGGGTGGGTTTATTCTTTGAAAAAATATAAAAAGGTTTTGAGAAAATTAGAGAGTGCTTCAACATCTTCTTATGATGGAAAAAAGAAATCCTACTTAGAGGGGTGACTGCTGAATAAGTGACTTTTTAGAAAAACTAAAGATGTGTAGAAGGAAAAATGAACCTTAGAAACGATTCTAAAGGCTCATTTTTTTAGTTTATATGTCATTTTTAGAGATCATTTAGGGTGTCATCTATTGACAGCCGGTCTCTTCAAGTTATGAAAGTTAAGTAAAACTGCTTGATGCTTCCCTCCTATAAGCGGATATCATGCACTTGCTAAAAAGCAGTACTGTTGAAAATATTCATTGTTATAATAATAGTTTTTTATAAAGACCAGCGATAGTGTTCAAAATGAATTCTGGGATTTTCTTTGGAAAATAACGTTTTTTGTAAAAGCGGTGGAACGCTCTTTTTAAGTCTCCCCACTGCCTGCATGTTTTATTTTGTCTAAATCGAGCTACGTCGATTATTTTGATTTCTTTATCCGATGTGAGAAAGATGTTTCGCAAATGTATATCAGATGGATTCAACCCTTCTTGTCTAGCTAATCGCAAAGCAAGGTCAACTTCTTTTACATGATCTTCAGAAATGGATATACCCTTTGTTAAACATTCAAAAAACGTTTCCCCTTCTATATAATCAATGACTAAGTAATTGGAACCAGCTTCAGTTAAAGATGGAAAGTAAGGAATATGTTGAATTTTTCTGTATATATTGGCCTCTTCCATAGCGATGTGTACGTAATTAGGATAAAATATCTTTATTGCTTTATTTGATTGTTGTATTCTGAATACGTATGCACTTTTCCCTTTTCCAATTAACGTTAATGTTTGATCATAATCGAGGAGTACTTGCATCTTTTTAGCAGATTTTATTTGAACACTGGCGGCAAGTTCATTATATTGAATAAAAGACAGCTCCTTTCCATCGCTAGTTTCTAAGAATATTCAAAAAGACGCTATAACCGATTACCTAGTTACAACGTCCGAAAAATTCGGTAAGATCTCTCAGCAACTCATGTAAGCTATCAATAAATTCGGGATTAAAATTCTTTATTGCAACCGCTACTCCCCTTATTTATATGGAAGTAAAATAGACTTTGTATTATTTTCTTATCGTAATATCTTCTATTTGCTACGTCAAATAGAACGTTCTTTTTAGCATATCTATTTATTTTTTACAGAGAATAATAAACGAGGCTGCCAAAAATATATTTTGGACAGCCTCGTTTTTCTACTTGTAGATGTTGTTCAAAGATCCGGAAAACATTCCTCAAAAAGAAGAATTTTTTTATAACAGCCATTATTATCCCAATCGGATTTAGTATGACCATTTAACTAATTGTTTACAAGTCAAAAACGGAATGTAATACTAAAGCAGGACTGTCTATTGTTTGATGATGAAATTTATCATTTTTAGAATGTATTCGATAGCTGATTTGTAACAATTCCTTATTATCAATACTAGGTGGGTGAATCCATGATGCAGCATTTGATGTATCTTCTAGGACATTTTGGGTACTTGGGTATCATAATAGCTTTAATGGGAGGGATAATAGGACTTCCAATACCAGATGAGGTTCTTTTAACATATATAGGTTATTTAGTTTTTAACGATCAATTGTCTTACATTGCTACTTTGGTAAGTGCAGTTACAGGTGCAATCGGTGGGATTTCGATTAGTTATCTATTAGGGATTAAATTGGGTTTTCCGTTTTTAAGAAGATACGGACCTAAATTTCATTTTACAGAAAAAAGGATTAATAAAACGAAGTTATTATTTTTGAAATACGGACCTTTTCTCCTATTTATCGGCTATTTTATTCCCGGAGTCCGTCACGTTACCGCTTATCTGGCTGGTATAAACGGCCTTTCCTACAAAAAATTTGCTGTGTATGCCTATACTGGAGCCATTGTATGGTGTTTTACCTTTATTACTTTAGGGACAAAGCTCGGAAAGGAATGGAAAAAGGTTGAATTCTTTCTAGCAAAATATAGCATTTACGTTATTATACTTATTGTCGTTCTTAGTTTAATTCTTACATATGCATATCGGAAGAAGTACAAAAATAATGAAAAAGTTGTATAATCGCAATTAAATTACTTGAAATCTTGTATTTTGCTTGTGCTTTATAAGGGGATACCCTAAAAAGTGTAGTAAAGTAAAGGTTTGATAATTAAATGAGTAAATGAAGCTGTTTGTTACAAACAGCTTCATTTGAAAGTTGTACTTTATTAACAAGATTTCTTGGAGTTATATCCTCGTTCTCCATACGGTTGAAGATGTTCTAACCATTTATTCTCTAATTCTAACAATGCTTCTTTTTCGTTAAAATATGGGTCGTCTTTCTTTTTGAGTGTTTCTAATATGTCAATACTGAAAGCGGAGTTTCCAAATTGCGTCCATTCTTCTTGAAGCACTTTGTTATTATGTGTACCTGTTTCCAGAGTGAATTTTACCCCATTTAACGTTTTAAAATTTCTAGTACTTCCGATAAAAATCTTTTCATTTTTACTATTTTTAATTTGATAAATGCCAGCTTCGATTGGTGTTTCTTTATATAGCTGCTTTAGTTCCTTTTTACGATCCATTTGTATTCACTCGCATTCTTTCGTTATTTTTTTAGCCAATATTGGCTTCCATCTGACTTTCGATCTAAAAAGCCGTATTCGATTAAATATCTTCTGATGATGACATAATCATCATAAATTTCATTTAAAAGCTGATTCATTTCTTTTTCAGTATAGATCACATTACTTTCGAATCGTTTTGTGATTTCCCGAAGAACAATCAGTCGTTGTTTTTCTTTCGGCGGAAATTTCTTTAAACATCCACTTAACCCTTCAGGTAAAAACTTCTTAATGGTTTCTTGTTGTTCCTTTTCCGTAACAGCGTATCTATCATCGACCATTTTGGCTGTTTTATGTGGTGGGATAAAGGCAGGAGCACATTGATCTTTTTCTTTTAGTAATTCCATGATTGCTAAAAAGGTCTTTGCTTGACGTTCCTTCTCTTTCAACGCAAAACGGTGATGCCTAATCGTAGAGGTACTTCCAATACCCATCTCACCTTGAACCTCTTTATCACTTTTTCCCTGATAAAATAGATGAAGGAGATGATTCTGATGGTCTGTAAGACCTGTCAGTTTCTTATCGAGCCCGATTAAGTATTTAAATACTGATTGGTGGGTACTTTCGATATGAATACGCATATACCTTTTTGCTTCATAAAGAATACCCTCGTGAGGGTAAATAATCCCTTTTTCAATATTCTCACCGCATAACAGGCATATGTAAGAATCAGACTCTTGAATATACCCCCGTTTAAGTTCTTCTAATGACGCGTTCCAAAAATAATCTGAAATATCCATGATTTAAACACACCCAATCGAATTTCGGTTATTTGTAAACATATTTAAAATATGTTTACCTCTCAACAAACATAATAATATAAAGTTTGCATAAAATCAATAAGTTTCTCTCGGATAGGATTATTATCACTCTTTATTGGTAAAAACATATTTTATAGAGAATTAGAAAAAAGGAGGCCCATTATGAATACTGAATTAATAAATCATATGGATGCAAATGACTTGAGAAGACCGTTTGGGTTTGGAGGTTTTGGACACGGGTTTGGAGGTTTTGGACACGGGTTTGGTGGATTTGGAAGATTTAGAAGGCCGTTTGGGTTTGGATTCGGTAGACCTTTCGGCTTTGGATTCGGAGCTCCTTTTCTCGGAGGATTGGTTGCTGGTTCCTTATTAAGCGGCCCTTATTACGGTGGGTACGGCTATGGTGGGTACGGCTATCCGTATGATGGTGGGTACGGCTATCCGTATGATGGTGGGTATCAATACTATGGCGATCCGAACTACCCATATTATTAATCAAATGAGAGCTGTAAGATATGTATCCAATGATCATTAGAAAATACTGATTGTTTGACTATATTTAAATAATAAAGAGGCTGACTCACGAATCAGCCTCTTATGCTTGCAATGAAATTAGGTTATCAAATTAGTAAGTGCGCAGATTTGTCAAATGATTAGAACAGTATCTTACATAAGAATAACGATTAAGGAACAGGTCGGTGATTTACTATTAAAAATGTTTGTTATACGATTTTATCATAAGCTAGATATGCGACGATTACCATAATTATAGTACCTATAAGGTATAATACAGTACCTCCCAATGTAAAAAGCCTTCCGATCAATGTTTCTTTTGCTTTTAAAAATTGGCCATTATTCATCATGGCGATACCTGTTGATGCCTATCTCCAATCTATGCAGCATAGAAAATTAGGTTCTGTAATTATTTTTTAAGAATGTATGATGAAAAAACGTCGTTCGCTTATTTTTACTTTATAGAAGCTTCTCACCGAATAACGAACCCATCAATGCTACAGCAGTAACCGCAGTTTTATTCTTCTCATCTAAAATTGGATTGACTTCGACGAATTCTGCTGACGTTATGATGCTTGCTTCCGCCAAAATTTCCATAGCTAAATGGCTTTCCCTATAAGAAATGCCTCCCATAACTGGTGTTCCGACTCCAGGGGCATCGGTTGGGTCAAGACCATCTAAATCTAGTGAAAGATGAACATGATTTGTTCGACCTCTAAAGTGTTCAATTGTTTCTTCAATCACTTTTGTCATGCCGATTCGATCTATCTCATGCATCGTATACACCTTGATCCCCTTTTCTGTTATTAACTCTTTTTCCCCTTCATCCAATGCGCGAGCACCGATAATCACAACGTTTTCAGGCTTGATTTTAGGCGCGTACCCTCCAAGATGTGTTAGTGCAGGATGTCCAAATCCTAGACTCGCAGCTAGCGGCATTCCGTGAATATTACCTGAAGGTGATGTTTCGGCCGTATTCAAGTCGCCATGTGCGTCATACCAGATGACGCCAAGATTTTCATAATGTTTAGAGACACCAGCAAGCGTTCCAATTGCAATACTATGATCGCCGCCAAATACTAATGGAAAAGATCCATTTTCAATTGCTTTATGTACCTCTTTGGCTAAAAGTTCATTCTTTTCGGCTATTAATTCTAGGTTTCGTAGTTTTGAATCTTGATCAATGCTCATTTCAGGTCGGCCGATATGAATATCTCCAGTATCATGGACTTCGTAATTCAAACCACTAAGCCTCTCTACCACGCCAGCATAGCGAATGGCACTTGGCCCCATATCTACTCCCCGTCTCATTTGTCCCAAATCCATCGGCATCCCAATAATCGTAATTTTTTTATTCATTTTAATTCTCCTTATCAAACAAGCTTAGTCATAAAGACCATCATAATCGTTCGTAATAGAAAGGAAAGGGGGAGAAATTAATATATGCATTCTCCCCCATTTCTTTAGGGTTATATTGAATGGGAATGGTACTTCATTGATTAGTAAATTATTCGATTTTACTCTAGTTTAATCCTTCTTGAAAACCAATTATTTTGAAAGAACACTTTGGATTTTGGCAATAGCCCAATCAAGCTCTTCTTGTGAAATCACTAAAGGAGGAGCAAATCGTATAACTGTATCATGTGTTTCTTTGCATAATAGTCCCGATTCCATCAACTTTTCACAAAAAGGACGTGCAGATTCCGTTAACTCAAGTCCAATGAATAAACCTTTACCGCGCACTTCGTTAATGATTGGATTTTCAATTTCTTGGAGTTTTTCTTTAAAATATAATCCTAACTCCAATGAACGCTCAGATAGTTTTTCTTCTTCTAAGACTTCAAGTGAAGCTATTGAAACAGCGCATGCAAGTGGATTTCCTCCAAATGTTGAACCGTGTGATCCCGGATTGAATACGCCGAGAATATTTTTATTTGCCGCTACACATGAAATCGGGCATACGCCTCCTCCTAGTGCTTTTCCTAAAATATACATATCGGGGGTAACATTTTCCCAATCACACGCAAACATCTTCCCAGTCCGGCCAAGACCAGATTGGATTTCATCTGCGACAAATAATACCTCATTTCTATTACAAACTTTGCCAACTTCCTGTAAATAACCATCTGGTGGGATGATAATACCCGCTTCACCTTGGATTGGTTCAACGATAAAAGCTGCTGTTCGCGGGGTGATTGCTGCCTTTAGTGCCTCGATATCTCCGTATGGAATCAGTTTAATTCCCTGTAGTAAAGGGCCGAATCCTCTTTTGTATTCTGACTCTGAAGAAAGCGAAACAGCTGTCATTGTCCTTCCGTGGAAATTTCCGATACAAGCAATAATTTCTGCTTGGTTTTCTGCAACTCCCTTCACATCATAAGCCCAGCGTCTTGCTGCTTTAATTGCTGTTTCCACTGCCTCAGCACCCGTGTTCATTGGTAGAATCATATCTTTTCCAGTTAATTTTGCGACTTTTTCATAAAACGGTGCAAGCTGATCATTATGAAAGGCTCGTGATGTTAAAGTTAATTTATCTGCTTGTTTTTTTAGAGCTTGAATAATCTTAGGATGTCTGTGCCCTTGATTCACCGCCGAATAAGCACTCAACATATCCATGTAACGCTTACCTTCTGGATCATTTACCCATACTCCTTGTGCATATGAAATCACAATTGGCAGCGGATAATAATTATTGGCACCATATTCAGAAGTTTTTTGAATTATTTCTTCTGATTTCGAATTCATTTCTTCATTCCCCCTTATAAAATTGCTTCTAGTTAATGTTTATACAAGATATTGGCTCAACTTTAGCACTTTCTTTATTTTTTATTTGCTGAAAACTGTCACATGTCATGCCTTATTTATATAGTAATTAACATAGGAAATTTCATTACGAAAAGGTGAAAAAATGACATTTATATTTATGTACGTAGCGTTAAATATTAGCGGATTGGAATAATGTTCTTAAATATAAAATTATTTATTTTTTTCTATTTAGGGATTAAGGACATAGTGTATATTCTGTCGAGATAGTTATTGAAATATATACTTTCTTAGAATAAGTTAAAATCCGTATTAATGAAGGGTTTCTCCTCTTTGTTCCTTCTTAATATGATTTACAAAAAAAAAGAGTCAGACCACGTTCTCCATACACAGCGCTTGCGGTACTAACTCCCAATTTGAGCTGTATATTTTGATTGCGGGTCTGACTCTTACCTTATTAGATATTTTGATCTTTTTATTTTAATTCTTCTATAGAATTAATATCGACATATTTTGGTACAACTAAGCCCGTCTTCGTTCCTTTAAGGTTGGGTCCTAGGTCAACGAAATTATTTTTATAAGTATTATAATATTCGAGATGGGTACTTGGTAGCCACGCACTAACCGTTGCATCGGCACTGCCATTGGCAATACCAGCAAACATTGGTCCCACTTCAACTTGACTTAGTGTAACCTTGTAGCCATTTTGCTCAAGAACTTTGCCAATCACATTTGTACTGGCTATTTCTGTGTCCCAGGCAACATAGACAAGTTTGATACTTTCACTATTTCCTGTTTGAGCACCTTTTGTCCATTCAGCTACTTTATCTTGATTCGCATTGATCCATTTTTCAGCAGCTTTAGATGGGTCCATACCTCCAGTAACATCAACCATCACCTCTTCCATATCACTTGTTTTCCAAACGAATTGATCGAGAATGGTATAAGCGCCCGGTGCATCTTGTTGGAGTCCTTTTCTAACGATTGTATTAATGTTTTCGGCCCCACCATAAGAATTATTGGGGTCTTCGAGATATTTCAAATCGTATGTTGAGAACATCCAATGTGGTGACCATCCAGTAACAATGATTGGTTCTTTCTTATTATAGGCTTTCTTCAATTCTGCAACCATTGCCGCCGATGACCCTTCAACAAGTTGCCAATCATCCAATCCGTATTTTTCTATTGCATCCCTAGACTGATTCATTATTCCAGCCCCAGGTTCAATACCAATAATTTTATAATTCGTTTGCCCACCAATACTGTTTGGATCTCCTTTTACAGCATTTTCCTTTGTAAAGGTGCCAAATAATGCTGCGATTACCACAAGTACAGCTAAAATTAATATGACAATTTTTCGGCTAATAATATGCTCAAACGCTGGTTTACGCAAGTTCTGCGTAATACGATCGAGAATAATTGCAATGAAGACTATGGATAATCCAGCTTCAAAGCCTTGCCCTACATTTATTTGACTTACAGCTCTGTAAACATCTGCTCCAAGTCCAGGTGCTCCAACTAATGAAGCAGTAACAACCATTGATAGAGCAAGCATGATACTTTGGTTAACCCCTGCTAAAATCGTTGGAGTTGCCAATGGTAATTGGACCTTAAATAATTTTTGACTACTAGTCGAACCAAATGCATCCGATGCTTCTATTAGATCTTTAGGTACTTCTTGAATTCCAAGATTGGTCATGCGGATTGTCGGTGCAATCGCGAAAATGAACGAAGCGATAATCCCGGGCACGACGCCAATTCCAAAAAATAAGATGGATGGAATTAAATAAACAAATGCAGGCATTGTTTGCATAAAATCTAAAATGGGTGTAATAATTTTTCTCACTGTATTACTTTGCGCACACCATATTCCGATTGGTATCCCAATCAGTATGGTGAGAAATCCTGATAATATTACGATTGCAAGTGTTTGAATACTTGATTCCCAATAACCAAGGTTATCAATCAATAGTAAGCTAATTAACGTAAAGATTCCTAAAGGCCATCTACTTGTATATGCAACCAAAAGGGTAAAGACAATAATTAATACGATAGAAGGTCCTACACTCATTACATCCACTAGGAAATTTAATAGCCCCTCAATCGCACTGGTTATAAGAGAAAATAATCCAGCAAATGCAATCGTTATCCAATCCACTAGAGAATCTACCCAAGCTCCTAGGGGAATTTTCGGCATATTCATTTAATCAATCACTCTCCATCTCGTTCAAAGAATCTTTATTACCCGCTAAAGCACCTATTACAGCTCCACGAATAATAATCCCTTTAATTCTATTCTCTGCATCTATGACCGATATCGGTAGACTTGAGGTTGCCATCACGTCCATAAGATCTACAAGTAATGAATCTTCTGTAACGGTTGGGATATCAGTTGTCATCACTTCAGAAATGGATTGATTCTGATCAATTGCCTGACGTGCTTCTTCGGCAGTCAACGCCCCTAATAGCTTCTGCTTACGGTCCACAACAAATATGCTGGAATATCCTTGTTTTCGCATAATTTCCAGTGCAACCCTTGGTCCTCGGTCTACACCGATTTTCTCTGGACGTTTCATAACATGTGATGCCGTTAATACTTTGGATAAGTCCACATCTTCCACAAATTTTTCAACAAATTCATTTGCAGGATTCATCATTATTTGTTCAGGTGTACCGAGTTGAATGACACTGCCATCTTTCATCAAGGCAATTCTGTCACCTATTCTTAACGCTTCATCAAGGTCATGAGTAATAAATATAATCGTTTTTTTGTATTGTTCTTGTATTTCGAGTAATTCATCTTGCATGTCTTTACGAATTAATGGATCGAGTGCACTAAAAGCTTCATCCATCAATAAAACATCTGTGTCACTAGCTAGTGCCCGTGCAAGACCTACCCTTTGTTGCATTCCACCACTAAGCTGTGATGGAAGCTGATTTTCATACCCTTTTAAGCCAACGACTTCAAGCGCATTCATCGCCTTTTCTTTACGAACATTGGGATCTACTTTTTGAATTTCGAGCCCATATTCGGTGTTTTCCAAAATCGTTTTATGAGGAAATAGTGCAAAATTTTGAAAGACCATGCTTATTTTCTTTTGCCTTACTTCTCTTAATCGATTTGCATTCATCTTCACAATATCTTCATTTTCAATCAAGATTTCTCCAATTGTTGGATCAATCAATCGATTAAACATGCGAATTAGAGTGGATTTCCCACTTCCTGATAACCCCATAATAACGAAAATTTCACCGGGGTAAATTTCGAAATTAATATTATTAACCCCGACAGTTTGACCTGTTTCTTTCAAAATTTCCTTTTTTGATTTGCCTTGCTTCAATAAATCAATGGCTGCTTTTGGAGATTTGCCGAATATTTTCGAGACATTCCTGACTTCTACATACGGATTCATCAAGTCACCTCATTCTAATAGTTGCCCATATCGTATTCAGTTTTGCCGAATTTTTCTCGTTTTATGATGATTAATCATAAAACGTGCAAGCGCCTATATGAAACTTCGACTAGGAATTGCTACATCCATTCAGACGTCGAAGTCAGCACACTCGAGATAATAGAAGAAGCGCTAAGTGCCACCTCCTTATGTCTCCTTCGTTCTGACCCACATGCTTCGATTAATATTTCGACTAAGGAATACCGCGTCTTTGAGAATGACGAACTCAGGTGATCCTGTGCTTGCCGTCAAGGCTTTGCTTGACGCGACTCGAGAGGTCAGCTGCTTGCGCTAGACACCAAAATTGAAAAAAAGATTCCCGTAAGCAATTTTTGCTTTAAGTAAGTTTGTGATTAAATGAGCATTTCGAGTAGGGAAAAGAGGTACAATCACAATTGAGGAAACTAGCAGATACAGCATACATCAACTGATATATAATGGTTATTTTTACTCCCTAGGTTTGGGTTAGTCCATAATTTACTAATTGTGTAACCCGGAAGTACTTGTTTACCTTAACAAAAAGTGAATAAAGATTCAAACGAAGAGGGTCGGAAATTAAAAAATACTTATATTTTTGTATAAAACAAGACCGAAAACCAATCAAAAAGACTTCTGCAAAAGAAAAAACAACACCTTAAATGTGCTGTTTCTAAATTTTTCATATTCAATAGATTATATATAGTTATTTATCTCGCATTAACGGGCAGTATTTCCCTAACCTCAAGGCTTAGAGGAATCAAGGTAGTGTAAACTGCCCGTTAAAGCCCGATTGCATTTTCACTTTATATTTTTTTATACACTACATTTATACACTACCTATGTAGTTTTTTATTAAATATCTTTAAAGTGAATCCCAAAGAGCTGCAACTTTTGTTTGTTTTTGTTCTTTTTTCAGCGCTTCAATTGTTTTTATTTTTTCTTGTGCTGACCTTATCAGCGTTTGGTATTCAATAAAAATAGTTTTCATGTCTTGGGGGATAACTATTGCATACGGGAATATCGGTTTCTCATCCAGATATTTATTTCCACTTTCAATCCACGCTTTATATTTATGCTGTCCGATAGCAGATGAAACATTTATAAATCCATCTTTGGAAAGAACAACTCCTAATTGCCCAAATATATATTTAATTGCTTTTTCAATATCATCAGGGATTCTGTTATTTTCATAATATGATCTATCCTGCTGATCATTTAAATGCCACCAAATAGAATTATTGTCAAGATGTACATCAACTATACTAACAGCACTTTCAATTAAAGCGTTAACTTCAGACTTTAATTCTTTTAGTCTTTTTTCTCCAATTTTTTCTGCTAATTCTGCATTTTCTTTAATTTCATTTCTCGCTGTATGTCCCATCCACTCCTTTACGTAAGGAACAGCGGCTCTCTTAAATCTTATTCTAACTTCTTCCATTTTGTTAATGATCTCACTGAGAACGCTTTCATAATTAAGAATTGACGTTTCATAGTTTTCAGTCATTTAAACTTCCTCCTTTATTTATGTTTACCAATATTGTAACATAATTCTGAAAATATAGATAATATATTTTTCAAATCTTATTGTTAATAATCTAATTCAAATTTAAAAATGGAAGTCTATTATTGCTGTTCAGTTTCGTACTATTTTTTCATAAAAAGAGACCTCTCATCATGGTAAAATGAAGGTCCTTTCTGGAAAATTTCACTTAAGCAAACCATGTTTTTTCAAATATTCCTTTGCTATTTGTTGAGGGGTGATGCCATTTACATTTACTTTATAATTCATTTCTCTCATTTCGCCATCCGTGATTTTCCCTGCGAGCTTATTTAACAATTTGACAACTTCTGGATGCTCTTGCATTGTTTCTTTTCTTAATAATGGCGCACCTTGATAAGGTGGAAATAAATGTTGGTCATCCTCTAAAACCATAAGGCTATATTCTTTTAATTCGCTATCTGTTGAATAGGCATCTACAAGGTTAATATTCCCTTTTTTAATCGCGCTGTATCTAAGTTTTGGCTCCATTGTAACTACGTTTTCAAATGTGATATTATACAATTTTTGGATACCAAGATAGCCATCTTCGCGATCTGCAAATTCTAGAGTGAAACCTGCATTGATTTTCTGCTGAACATCTTTCAAGTCAGATATGGTGGCAAGCTTATATGTATCTGCCGTTTTCTTAGGCACAGCCAGAGTATAGGTGTTGTTATAGCTCATCGGTTTTAACAATTCCATATCGAATGATTCACTCATTCCTTTTTTCGCCTGATTGTATACTTCAGTTTTATCCGTACTCACGGTCGTTTCTTTTAAAAACTCAGAAATGGCTGTTCCAGTAAACTCCGGATAAATGTCAATGCTACCTGATTTTAAGGCATTGAAGACAAAAGATGTTTTCCCTAGGCCAGGCTGTAGTTCTACATGTAAATCTGTGCCACTTTCGATTAGTAACTTATACATATTAATTAAAATCTCTGGCTCAGCACCTAGTTTCCCGGCAATCACGATTGTTTTCGTATGTTCTTTTTCTTGAAATGCTAAAGGTACAATAGTTAATAAGAAAAACGTAGCCACAATCGCTCCAACTACTGTAACTGTTTTTTTGAAAGTTAGATTTTCAACCTTACGTAGAAGAACATCAAAAAAAATCGCCAGTAGTGCTGCTGGGACAGCGCCCAATATAATGAGAAACATATTATTTCGATCAATCCCAAGCAAGATAATTTCACCAAGACCACCTGCTCCAATGAGTGCTGCAAGTGTAGCTGTCCCAATTATTAATACCATTGCTGTTCGGATTCCTGCCATAATAACAGGCATTGCCAGTGGAAGCTCCACTTTAATTAACCGTTTTCTTCTATTCATTCCCATTCCACTTGCTGCTTCAAGTAATGTTAAGTCAACCTCTTTAATTCCTGTATATGTATTTCTGATAATTGGAAGCAATGCATAAACAACAAGTGCGATAATCGCTGGTACTTTGCCGATTCCGAACAGTGGAATTAACAGGCCAAGTAAAGCGAGTGATGGTATCGTTTGAAGAACGGCTGATATACCTATAATCGCTTCAGCTTGTTTTTGTTTTTTTGTCAAGTAAATTCCAAGAGGTATAGCAATGATGGAGGAGAAAAAGAGTGCAATAAACGAAATTTGCATATGTTCAATCAAAGAGTGTAATAGCTGTCCCTTCCTTTCAATAAAAACATCAATAAATCTATTCATTTCCTTGACCTCTTTCTCCCAATTTATCTGCCAAATATTCAATGATGATTTTCCTGTTTATCATACCAATTATCTCGCCATCCTTCTCTATAGATAGCTGTTCATTGGCAGTTAAGCGTTCGAGTATATCTTGTAAAGAATGAATTGCGGGTATGGCATCTTCTAAGTTTGTAAAAAAATCATCAAATAGGGGGACAGCGATTTTTTCAAGATTGATACTGTCGTTTTTTTGTTCATTTTTCGTTCCAACGAATTCCCTTACAAAATTATTGTTAGGATTGTTGATAAGTTCTTTTGGTGTTCCAATTTGAATCACTTTCCCTTCTTTCATCACACATATCCGGTCACCAAGCTTAAGTGCTTCATTCATATCATGTGTTACAAAAATGATGGTTTTCTTTATCTTTCTTTGAAGATTTATCATATCATCCTGAAGCTTTTCTCTACTTATCGGATCTAGTGCACTAAATGGCTCATCCATAAGTATGATAGTTGGATCTGCGGCCAATGCCCGGGCAACACCGATCCGCTGCTGTTGCCCGCCTGATAATTCCATAGGTTTACGATCTCGATATACTTTAGGATCTAATCCTACCATGTTTAATAATCCATTCACACGATTTTGAATTTTTACTTTATTCCACTTTTTTAATTCTGGTACAATGGCAATATTTTCTCCATTAGTCAAATGTGGAAATAGGGCAATCTGTTGTAGAACATATCCAATATTCCAACGAAGTTCATTCACATCATACTTCGTAATGTTCTTGTTTCCAATCGTAATCGTTCCGCTCGTACAATCAATTAGTCGATTCATCATTTTCAATGTTGTAGTTTTACCGCAGCCGCTTGGTCCAATTAATACCAAAAACTCCCCCTTCTTAATGTTAAGATTAAGATTATCGACCGCACATGTTCCGTCTGGAAATTTCTTTGTTACATTTAAAAATTGAATCATCATATGGCTCCTTTTTAGGTTGCTTGTCCTGATTTGTTTAAAATTCAAACTTTCTTATTCTTTTATCCCGCATTAACGGGCAGTAAAACCCCCACTGATTGAAGTTTTACTTTATTACATTCCCTTCAACAGGTATCGGGTGTTCTTTTAGCAAGTTAGCAAAATGATAAAGATTATAAGCCATGATTTTCGCATGCTGTTTGGTAAATTCATTTTGATTTCCTTTAGCTTCGATAAATGATGGTCCTGGGCCCGCTTCCCCAACCCAGTAAGTGTCTACATTTGGTGGAATTGTAAAACCTATATGGGAAAGCGCGTAAATAATCGATCTGGAAACTTGCTTAGCACCATCTTCATTCCCAGTTACAATTACTCCGCCTACTTTATTATAATAAAGATACTGTCCCTTTTCGTTAGTTAAACTGCTTCCCCCATATAATCTTTCAATTGCTACAGTTGCAATACTACTTTGCTCCCCCAGCCATATTGGAGACGCAATAATTAAGATATCCGTTTCCTTCACTTTTTCGAAAATTTCTGGCCATTGGTCATCGGCATCAACCGCTTCATGTGTAATTCCATAGCCGATCTTAAAATCAGCAAGTCTTAAGATTTCCGTTTCAATATCTTTACCATTGAAATAGGTAGTCACTTCTTTAACCAATGCGAGTGTATTTGACTTTTTAGAGCTTTTTTTCAATGTACAATTGAGTATAAGTACTTTAAGTGTCATGAACATTCCAACCCCTTAAGTATGTGTTACTTCCCTATTTCCCCAAGGTATTCTAAGGTAAACCTTTAGGTAAAGACTTTCGGCAATTCACATTTTATCTAGGTATATATTGCTACAAGATTTCATCTTAAAGAAAGAGTATTAAGCACTAAGTGTGATTTATCAATAGTGGAATTAGCTTGGTTAATTTTTAAATTAATTCAATTATTTATATAATTCAAATATTAGTTCGTGAATCTCTTGTTCTTTTCCTTCTGATGTTTTAAAGTAAATAGATATATATACAAGTTAGAGGTGAGATAATGGGTTTGCGGCTTTTCCGCTATTTCATTTTTTTTCTGGGCTTAACGTTATTTGGATTGGGGAATGCGATTGCAGTCAATGTCAAATTTCTCGGCTTGCACCCGTGGGAAGTACTTAATGTTGCCATGTTTCAACGGTTCGGCTTGACGATTGGAACGTGGAATGTAATTTGTGGTCTTATGCTAGTACTTGTTGTTTTTCTTGTTGATAGAAGATATATTAGTGTCGGTACATTTTTTAATGCATTACTTATTGGACCAATCATGGATTTCTTCTTATGGCTTGATATACTTCCCCATGCAACTGAGTATTTGTGGTTGAATCTGCTAATTCTAGTGTCTGGTGTTACAATCACCGGAATTGGTGGCGGGATGTATGTAGCTTGCAGGTTTGGAGCAGGTCCGCGGGATGGATTTATGCTTTCGGTGTCTGATAAAACTGGCTTATCGGTAAGTCGTGCAAGGATTGTTGTAGAAACTTTAGTTTTGATTATTGGGTTTATTCTAGGTGGACCAGTGTTTGTGATGACATTTATTTATACGTTTATTCAAAGCCCTGTATTTCAATATTCAATGAAAACTATCCGCACATTTATTGATTCCTTAGATAGCAAACAGAAAGAACAGGTTGACCTACCTTTTTAAATATGAAAAAAACAGCCTTAAATGAGGCTGTTTTTTTCATATTTAATGGGGATAGAAAACAAAAATTGTATCAACAAATCCCTCTTTTTCCATATAGCCAATCTTTCTTTTACTTTGCCATTTCGACTTCTTCTACTAATGTAAATAAGAAATGGTATATAAGTTGAAGTGCTTTCTCAATAGATAGTGACTCTTTAAAACCAGATAGATGATTTAATGAAAAATTCAGATCCCACATACCTTCACCTTGGTTGAATAGTAAATCAAAAGACGTTGAATCACCAAGATGGTTCCCCAATAAATCCTTAATTACTGGACCCATTTTTTTCTGTTGCTTTAAACCAAGCATCACATCGTATGTACCAAAAACATCATCAAGTTCAAGTGAAACGGATTCAACCCCAATGAAATCGAACGAAGTGGACTCAACATACATAAATTCATTCCGATTTATTTTCAGATAATCAATAGTTTGAGTTAAAAAAGAATGGTTTTCTTCTGCAATGAGATCTTCTGTTTCTTTATCGCTTCTTTCAATATAAACGTCAATAAAACGCAAATCAGCATTCTTCTCTTCTACTTGAATTATATTTGGATCAATCAATTGATGTGTTTTAGCATACTCTTTTTCTTCCTTGTATAATTCAATCTTCTTTGTATCACCCTTGCTTAATTCTGCCGCTATATATTGTTCTAATTTGTTTTTTATCAAAATGGTAATCCTCCTCGTGTCGCTGTAACCTTGCAACTGATTATACAATACTTTACACGAGAAACGGAATGATTTTCGAATCAAACTGCAGGATTCCAACTAATAGGTATATAATAATATTGAATTTGTAAGAAAAGGATGGTTTATATGCAAAGATTTATTATTGTTGGAGCTGGAATTCTAGGTGCATCGACCGCTTATCAACTGGTAAAAATGGGTGCAGAAGTAATCATTGTCGATCGCAAAGATCGTGGTCAAGCAACAGATGCGGCTGCAGGAATTGTTTGTCCTTGGCTATCTCAACGGCGCAATCAAGCATGGTATCAGCTCGCGAAGTCAGGAGCGCGTTTCTATCCTGAATTAATTGACGACCTAACAAAAGACGGTGAAACAGAAACCGGTTATGCACGCGTTGGAGCTATTAGTATACATAAGGATGAAGAAAAAATTAATGCCATGGAAAAACGTGCATTAACAAGAAAAGAGGATGCACCAGAAATCGGCGAAGTCATTAAACTGTCTGAAACTGAAACAAATCATCGTTTTCCTCCACTATCTGAGGAATATGCTTCTCTACATGTCAGTGGAGCGGCTCGAGTAGATGGACGTTCACTTCGAGATTCATTACTTCGGGCGGCAAAAAAAAATGGAGCGCAACTTATTTCTGGAGATGCTGTTCTTCAATTTGAAGGAAAGCAAGTTATTGGAGTTCAAGTAAATGGTGAGAATATGGTAGCAAATAAAGTGATTGTCTGTGCTGGTGCATGGGCCAATCACTTGTTAGAGCCTCTAGGGATTCACTTTCAAGTAAGCTTCCAAAAAGCTCAAATTGTTCATCTAGAACTGCTAGAAGCAGATACAAGTAGATGGCCAGTCGTTATGCCGCCAAATGACCAATATATGCTTGCTTTTGATCATCACAAAATTGTGGTAGGTGCTACACATGAAAACATGGAGATGTATGATTCACGCTTGACAGCAGGAGGGGTGCAGGAAGTTATCGGTAAAGCATTGGATATAGCTCCTGGTTTATCGGATAGTACATTTTTGGAAGCACGGGTTGGTTTCCGTCCGTTTACACCTGGATTCCTTCCAATTATCGGCCCTTTTCCAGGCTGGGATGGTTTGGTCATCGCAAATGGCCTGGGAGCTTCAGGACTGACAATGGGACCTTATATTGGGTATCAATTGGCAAAACTTGCACTCGAGTTGCCATTGGATATTGATTTAGAGCTGTATGATGTTAGAAGTGCGATAAAAGACTAATTTTTTGCATCAAAAAACGAGGATACCGCAAAAGTGGCTTGACCTTACTCTCTATATTCCGCTTATTTTGGCATTTACATGTCTTATAATCGATATATAGGAGGTGTGGGGTCTGCCCTTTCATTATGGGACATCCTCGTTCATTGTTTATTTTTCCACAATTTTTATTTTGTTATTTTCTACAATTGCCTTAAAGCTTTTTACTTCAGGTTGTTCAAATATAAAATCTGCAATGCCATCTTCCAGTTGTTCTTGAATCATTCTGCGAAGAGGGCGTGCTCCATAAGCAGGATGATATCCGAGATCAACAATTTTGTCTTTTGCTTCTTCTGTCACTTCTATTGAAAGACCTTGTGCTTCAATTGTTTCATACAGCTCTTGTAACAATATGTCAACAATTTGCAATAGGTCATCTTTTTTCAGTGCAGCGAATTCAATGATGTTGTCGAAACGGTTTAAGAATTCAGGTTTAAAGAAGCTGCCGAGTGATTGCAGAATACTTGCTTCCTCAAGAGGAGTGCCAGTTCCAAAGCCCATGACATTTCGCGTTTCACTAACACCCGCGTTACTTGTCATGATTATGACTGTATCTTTAAAGTTAACGGTTCGCCCTTGACTATCCGTTAGGCGTCCATCTTCTAATATTTGTAAAAACATATGCATCACATCAGGATGAGCTTTTTCAATTTCATCAAGAAGAATGATGCTATACGGTTTACGGCGAATACTCTCGGTCAATTGTCCAGCCTCTTCATGCCCTACATAACCTGGTGGAGAACCAATTAGTTTTGATACACTATGTTTTTCCATGAATTCGCTCATGTCTAGTCGTATCATCGCATCTTTAGAACCGAATAACTCGCTTGCTAGTGATTTTGAAAGTTCGGTTTTCCCAACGCCAGTAGGCCCTACAAAAAGGAAGGAACCAATCGGACGTGTTTTTGATTTCAATCCAGCACGGCTTCTTCGGATTGCTTTGGCTACTTTTTTCACAGCTTCTTCCTGACCAATGACTTTCTTCGCTAGTTCTTCTTGCAAATGTAACATTTTCTGCTGTTCATCTTCCTGTAATTTTCCGACAGGAATGCCGGTTTTTTGCTCAATAATGGCTTGAATGTCCTCTACTGTGACAATTGGTCTTTCCGGATTTTCTTTTTGTAGGAGCTTGCCTAGTTTTTCTTCCTCGTCTCGTAATTTAGCAGCATCTTCATAATTTTCCTCTTTAAGTGCTTGTTCTTTTTCTTGGAAAATTTGCGCCAAACGGGATTGAATATTCTCTTGATCCCTTACCTCTATCTTTAAGTTCAATTTTGAACCTGCTTCATCCATTAAATCGATCGCCTTATCTGGAAGAAAACGATCTTGAATATAACGATGTGATAGCGTAACCGCTGCTTTAAGCGCTGCCTCACTGTATTCAACTCCATGATAGTTTTCATAGTTTGATTTTAGTCCTTGTAAAATCGTTATCGCATCAGCAATACTTGGTTCGTTAACAGTTATCGGTTGGAAACGACGTTCAAGAGCTCCATCTTTCTCAATTTTTCGATACTCTGATAGAGTTGTCGCACCGACAAGCTGAAGCTCGCCACGTGCTAAAGCGGGTTTTAGTATATTACCAGCATCCATGGAGCCTTCTGCAGAACCAGCACCAACAATTTGATGAATTTCGTCAATAAATAAGATGACATTTTTTCTATCCTGCAATTCAGAAATTAGCTGTTTCATGCGTTCTTCAAATTGTCCACGTATTCCCGTGTTGGATACAAGCGAAGCAACATCAAGTGTATACACTTCTTTCGTTCGTAATTTTACCGGAACATCCCCAACTACAATTTCCAAGGCCAATCCTTCAGCAATCGCCGTTTTACCAACTCCTGGCTCTCCGATCAATACAGGGTTGTTCTTATTCCGGCGGTTTAATATTTCAATAACACGTTTCACTTCTTCTTTCCTACCGATGACTGGATCAATAAGACCAGCTTTTGCTGCATCCGTTAAGTTTCGGCCATATTCGTCCAGTAATCCTCCGCCTTTATATTCCGTTTGTTTCGTAGCTTGATTATGACTATTTATATGATTTGCGTGTTGATTGAATGCTTTAAAGAAATCTGGATTGAATGGAGGCATTTCCCCATTCATCGCTGATAATTTACTTGATTCTTTTTTATAACAAGTGGAGCACAATTTCACATCATGCTGCTGACCGTTGACAACCATATGAACTTGAATATTAGCTTGTTTATCTTGACAAATTTCACAGTACATTTTGTACTCCTCCTTAGGATATCAATTATTGACTTTGACTATCTTTGACCTTATTATACCTTGACCTTCTTTGACATTCAAGATTTTTGCTTAAATGAAGGATTGGTGTTTTTTAGAAGAGCTTAATCAAATAGCTTGAGGTACAATTGTTTAGTTTAAAGATGTAAGCGAGAATGGGATTTTGAAAAAAAACTAACGAGGATTTCTATCACACTTTCAATTCAGCTTCTAAAGCATACTACAAGCATCCATTTTAGTTCTAACTTAAACTTTGTCATAAAAAACCGCACCTCCAATTGTTAGATTGTGTCTAACAATTGGAGGTGCGGTTCACGACTAGTCTGCTTTTTCTCATCCCCATTAATCTAAAAATCGCTCCCTAATTTCTGGAGAAGGAATTACACATTGATCTTTTTGGCCGAACCATTTATATCTATTTTTCGCGATCATCCCATATAACCAATTTCGAAGTGGTACAGGAACAAGAATTAAAGGGTAAAGAAATTTCCAGCACCATCTTAAATTTTTGGTGATTCTAAGTGCAGCTGTGGACTTTTCATAGGCTTTATTATGTTCTATAAGGACAAAGCTGTCCATGTTTGAATCAAGTTTGTACTTTTTTAAAAGATCTTGCCCTAATGTACTTTCGAGTGATGCGAAATTATAATACCCTTTTGGATCACGTTTGATGATAAACTGCACACTTTTATCACAAAAATTACATTCCCCATCAAATAAAACGATCCCCTTCATCTTCTCACCTTCAATCGTCGACATGATTTGGTTTTGGATCTAAAAGTTTCTAATATTTTTCATCTGAAATTGTCTGTGCAACACTGATGTATATTTGGCTTCTACGTTCTTTAACATTAGCCTTTCACTACACATATTGCAATAGTTGTGTATCTATCTTTAAGAGCGTAATGTCATCTACTGCCTTTGCATCAAGTTTTTTTCACATATTTCCAGATAAAAAATTGGCGGGGGTTAAATGGTTATTTATACACACACTTAGGGGTGTGCTTGTCTATACTATTAAGAAATGCAAAGGATTGGAGGTTTATAGATGAATCGATTCGATTTAACTGGAAAATCAGCTATTATTACAGGGGGAGGACGCGGTCTTGGGTTACAGATTGCGAGTGCCTTAGCTGAAGCTGGTGCCAATATCGTAATTGCTTCTCGCGACATTACAGCGTGTGAGGAAGCCAAAGAAGAACTTAGTAAAATCGGTGTTAAAGTGCTTGCTTTTCAATGTGATATTACAAAAAAAGCTGATATTGATCATGTAGTAAGTGAAACTGTTGCAGAGTTTGGTTCAATCGATATTTTAGTGAACAATAGCGGTACATCCTGGGTATCTCCTGTGCTTGATCTTAAAGAACATCAATGGAAAAAAGTAATGGACGTTAACGTAACCGGTACTTTCTTATTTTCTCAAGCAGTCGCAGCAGTCATGATCAAACAGCAATCTGGAAAAATTATCAATATAGCCTCTGTGAATGGATTTGGAGGTACTGCCCCTGAATTATTAGACACTATTGCTTATAACACAAGTAAAGGAGCAGTGATTACCTTTACTAAAGACTTAGGCGTCAAACTTGCAAGACATGGGATACAAGTAAATGCGATTGCCCCTGGTTTCTTCCCTACAAAAATCACACAAAAAATTATCCAGCAAACAAATTTTGATATTCTTGGAAATATGCCAGCAGGACGTTTCGGTAATCAAGAGGATCTAAAAGGTGCTGCCATATTCCTTGCATCAAAAGCATCTGATTATATGATTGGACATATATTGGTTGTCGATGGTGGAATTTCAGCACTCGTGTAAATTAAAGGAAAGGAAGATCATAATGGCTAAAAAAAGGGATGCTTATTATGAATTGAAGAAACATGGAACCAATGCAGAACGAAGGATTAATAAGAAAATTCAAGATTCATTGAATAAAAAAGAAATTATTGAACTCGCAAGTTTATACTCTAATCAAATTGCCCCTCAAATTAAAAAAAACCAAGACAATATAGAAATGTTGTCCGTCGCTCTTAATTTCCCAACAAAAAGAGATATTGCCAATATTGCTAAAATGACCGTTCAACTTGAAGAAAAACTCGATAAATTAGATGAAACGCTGGCTTCCCTTTTTCAAAATAACCCTCAAATTAACATGGCTAATAACACAACATCTGCAGAGGAAAGAAGAAAACGACTAAAAAAGATTTTACTAACTTCCCTCTTTTCTGGAGATAATGCAAATGAGATGGGGAATTTAATTGGAAAAGCGAAAATCTAATCCGAAAAAAGCATCGAGATTGCAAAGTTTCTTAGACATCAAAAATCAAGACATGCCACAAATAGGGATGACTCCAAGAGTAGCCGTCTGGAAAAAAAATAAGGCTACATTATGGCATTATCCAGCTAAGAAAAAACGATATAATGTACCAATTCTTATCATTTATTCATTAATAAATCGTCCTTATATCTTTGATTTGGGTCCTGGTAATAGTTTAATAGAAGCTTTTGGTAAAGAAGGATATGACATCTATTTACTAGACTTCGGAATTCCTGGATATGAAGATGGAAATATTTCTTTAGATGAGTATATATTGGATTATATTCAAAAAGGGGTACAGCGAGTTCTTAGACATTCCGGTGCAACAGAAATTACCTTGCTTGGATCTTGTATAGGCGGTACATTGGCTGCCATCTATACTGCAATTGCAGAGGAGCCAATAAAAAATTTAATCTTAACAGTTGCTCCAATCGATTTCGAATCAGTACCTCAGTTTGATCAATGGACTGAAGCACTGCGTGAAGGAAGAGTTTCATTTGATGAAATATTGGATGTACTTCAAATTTTACCAGCTAAAGCTGTTAAGTCCGGTTTGCGACTGATGACTTCCCCCGTTTATGTGTCTCCTTTATTTTCCTTATTATATCGGGCGGATGATCAAGAATATGTGAAAAGATGGCGGCGTTTTAATGCATGGACAAAAGATCATATTCCACTAACGGCAGGAACAGTAAAGCAGATGACGCATGATCTCATAATTGGCAACAAATTAATTAAAGGAACACTTAAAATTCGAGAAAAAAAAGCAAAACTAAATAAAATAAAAGCGAATTTATTAGTCATTGCAAGTCAAAATGACCGCCTCGTGCCTAATACAATGATATCACCGATTATGGGTGCCGTTTCAAGTCATGATAAAACATTACATCTATTAGATAGTGGCCATGCCCAGATGCATTCCGATGATACACTTCCCACTTATTATAAAGAATGGCTACCGGAGCGATCAGGCCCGATTGGTCAGTAAAAAAAGAGAAGCCAGACTTTTTCTGGCTTCTTTACGCTTTTAGCATCCATTCACACGTCATAAATAATTGATTCCCTTTCAATTCTGCAGAAAGCTTTCCGTTCATATTATTCATAAGGCTTTTAGCGATTGAAAGACCTAAATCGGTCCCATTCCCTGACCGTGGTTGATCTGCTGTATAAAATCTGTTGAATAATAGACCTACATCCTCTTCATCTAAATGATTTGCTTCATTACTGATTGTCAATTATTTTCCTCTCATTTTTATTAGTTCATTTTGCAATTTTATTCATAAAAAATTTAATATCTGCTTCTGCAGCATAGAGTCTATATCCCTCTTTGATCAAAAGAGGCCCATTTCCACTTTCGAAATGAGCCCTTTCTTACTTATCCTACTTCTTTTTCAGAGAACTGACTGTTGTAAAGATCTGCGTAAAAACCATTGCCCTCTAATAGTTCTACATGAGTCCCTTGCTCAATCACTTTCCCTTGCTCCATCACTAGAATCAAATTAGCCTCCCTAATTGTTGATAGTCGATGGGCGATCACAAAACTAGTCCGTCCCTCCATCAAATGGTTCATTGCTTGTTGAATAAAGACTTCGGTTCGCGTATCTACGCTCGATGTTGCTTCATCTAGAATCATAATTGGTGGATCTGCAAGGATGGCTCTTGCGATTGTCAAAAGCTGCTTTTGTCCTTGTGAGATGTTCGAAGCTTCTTCATTTAAGATTGTCTCGTATCCATCGGGCAGTGTCCGGATAAAGTGATCCGCATGGGACGAACGAGCGGCTGCGAAAATTTCTTCGTCTGTTGCACCACTTTTTCCGTAAGCAATATTATCTTTAATCGTTCCATTAAAAAGCCAAGTGTCTTGAAGCACCATGCCAAAGGTTTTTCGAAGATCGTTCCGAGACATATTTGTTATATCAAGACCATCAATCGTAATCTTTCCGCCATTTAGCTCATAAAAGCGCATCAAAAGATTAATCATGGTCGTTTTGCCAGCGCCAGTCGGTCCGACGATCGCGACCGTTTGTCCAGGTAAAACATTAATGTTCATATCTTTAATTAATAGGTCTTCGGCATATCCGAAGTCCACATGTTCAAAAGTGACAGCACCTTGCGCTCTCGCTAAATGAGCTGTCGTTCTTTCTTCGATTTCTTCTTTTTCATCGAGTAATTCAAATACTCGTTCAGCAGCTGCGACCGTTGACTGAATAACGTTTGCGATATTAGCTGTTTGTGTGATGGGCTGTGTGAACTGACGAGAATAGGTGATAAATGCTTGAATATCACCTATTGAAATCGCACGTTGCGTCACTAAAATCCCACCGACAACACTAATTAAGACATAACTCAGATTCCCGATGAACATCATCATTGGCATGATAATACCAGATATGAACTGAGCTTTCCGTCCCGCTTCATACAATTCTTCATTAACTGTATTAAATTGGGCACCAGCCTTTTTCTCGTGCCCAAATGCTTTAACGACTTGATGACCAGTATACATTTCTTCAATATGCCCATTTAATTGCCCAAGTGTTCGCTGTTGAGTAGCAAAATATTTTTGAGATCTTTTTAATATAGGTCGAATTGCAAAAATGGAAATCGGTAAACTAACAATCGCTATTAAAGTTAAAACAGGACTAATTGACAGCATCATAATGATAATCCCAATAATCGTAACAATTGATGTGATAAACTGCGTCAAACTTTGTTGAAGCGTGCTTCCGACTGTATCAATGTCATTTGTCACGCGGCTGAGCGTTTCTCCATTCGAACGTCCGTCAAAATATTTGAGCGGAAGTTTCTCAAGCTTTTTATTGACATCTTCTCTGAGATCATACACTGTCTTTTGCGCAACACTAGACATAATGTACTGCTGTATATAGTTGAACAGGCTACTTATGACATACAGCCCCGCCAATAGTAGAAGAATATGACCAATTTTATCAAAGTTAATGGATGCTCCTGGTACTCCTTGAAACTTTCTATATGCCCCTTCAAACAATTCTGTAATTGCTGTCCCCATGATTTTCGGGCCAACAATCATAAAGATTGTACTTAAGATTGCAAAGAAGAATACAGCGATTAATTGATTGCGACGCGGTTTTAAATACATTAAGAGACGTCTGAGCGTTCCTTTAAAATCTTTTGCTTTTTGTCCCATCATCATCATATTGCCGCCGCCTGGACCATGTCCCATCGGTCCGCCACCTTGAGGTTTTTTATGTTTACTCATGCAATCTCCTCCTCTGAAAGCTGTGACTCGACGATTTCTCGATATACATCATTTGTTTGAAGCAACTCTTTATGTGTGCCTATACCTGCAATGTGCCCATTATCTAAAACGATAATTTGATCTGCGTCAACGACCGTACTAACACGTTGAGCAACGAGTAACACCGTTGCGTCTTTTGTTTCATCTTTAAGCGCCGCACGAAGATTAGCATCAGTCTTATAATCTAGTGCAGAAAAGCTATCGTCAAAAATATAAAGATCAGGTTTTCTAACAAGGGCTCTCGCAATCGCCAGACGTTGTTTTTGGCCACCTGATACGTTCGATCCGCCTTGCTCGATATTTGATTGATAGCCGTCTTTCATTTGCCCAATAAAATCTGCCGCTTGTGCAACCTGAGCTGCGTGTTCCATTTCATCCTGTCTTGCATTTTCTTTTCCAAAGCGAATATTATCCGCAATCGTACCTGTAAAAAGGACTGCCTTTTGTGGCACGTAACCAATTTTCGAACGAACTTCTTCATGTGATAGCTCGCGTATATCAACACCATTGACACGAATTGTTCCACTCGTTATGTCATAAAAACGCGGAATCAAATTAACGAGCGTTGTTTTTCCTGAACCTGTTCCACCGATAATTGCAGTAATTTCACCAGGGCCTGCGGTAAAGCTGATGTTCGATAACGCAGGTTCTTCTGCTCCTGGGTAACTAAATGTTACTTGATCAAATTCAAGAGTACCTTGTTCAAGATCCGCCCTTTTTGTCCCTTCATCTAAGATGACTGGTTTCATGTTAAGTACTTCGTTAATTCGTTTTGCTGATACTGCAGCACGTGGAACCATAATAAACATCATAGATGCCATAAGTAAAGCGAACATAATTTGCATGACATATTGAATATATGCCATCAAATCTCCAATCATCATGCCGCCGTTATCTATACGAATCCCACCAAACCAAATAATAGCAACAACAGTCAAGTTCATAACGAGCATCATCACAGGCATCATAAACGCCATGATTTTATTTACTTTAATCGAGACATCAGTCAAGTCTTTATTCGCTTTATTTAGACGTACTTTCTCTTCTGTTTCACGATTAAAGGCACGAATGACACGAATCCCAGTTAGATTTTCTCGTACAACAAGATTCAACCGATCCAATCGTTTTTGCACCATTTGAAACAGTGGCATCCCTTTATAGAGAATAAGTAGTACCGAACCAATCAATACAGGCATTGTAACAACCATAACAAGTGATAATTTAGCATCCTTCGATACAGCCATAATGATTCCACCGACTAACATAATCGGTGCACTAACAACCATACGAAGCATCATAATAACCACTTGTTGGACTTGTGTAATGTCATTAGTTGTCCGTGTTATTAATGACGCCGTTCCTATTTCATCAAATTCCTGTAGTGAAAATTGTTCAACTTTATTAAAGACGTTCCGACGAAGATCGCGCCCAAGCCCCATTGCAGCTTTTGCTGAATAGTAGCTTGCAAAAACAGAGGCAATAGCCCCTAGAGCTGCTACGAGCATCATAAACCCACCAATTTTCCAAATATAAGGCGTGTCTCCTACTACGACCCCTTTATCGATAATATCTGCCATTAGCGTAGGTAAAAAGAGGTCAGACATTGATTGAACAAAGATTAGACCGAAAACCGCTAATACAATCCACTTATAAAAAGCTAGATTTTTCAGAATTTTAATCATTTCGTGCACTCTCCTTGTTCTTTTGCCTGCGCTTCTAAATAAGTTGTAATTTGAAGATGCGTTTTAAGTAATTCTTCAACCTGCTTTTCAGTTAGCGTTTCAGTAGCAGCTTGGAAAACTTGGTGAATACCACCTTCTTGCCGATGGATCGTTTTTAAAAAGGTTTCTCCTTTATCACTAAGCGTTAATTGCATCTCCCTCCGATTGCCTTCTACTTGTTTTCGACCTAGCCAGCCTGCTTGAACGAGTCCATCAACTGCCTGACTAAGTGTACTTTTTGGTAGAAATGTTTGCTCTCCAAGTTTCTTTTGCGTCATTTCCTTATAAGGTGCAATACACATCAAAACCGCATATTGTGGAACAGATAGCCCATTCTCTACTGCTGTCTTTTGAACAAATCGCATCATGTTTTTCTGCACGTTCCAAAATGAACGCATGAGTAGTACTGAACGCATGTTTTGTTGATTTTCACTTTCCATTTTCACGTCACCAATCTTCTATTTATGAATAGTTCATTTCTGAACTATTAAAACTTACTCCTTTTTTTCTGTTAAGTCAATCAGTTTGTTTAATCTAGAATTGAATAATTAATTCAGTAATATTTATAGCTAAATAATAGGAAAAGAGCTGTCCCCTAGTCAGGTTATTTCCCAACTACAGGTACAGCCCTTGTTTTTCTATTAATAAGCAAACTAGTCTTGGGAGATTAGTTTCTCCGGTTTTACTTCCGTTTTCTGATTGTATAATGGCAAAATGAAAAACATGCCGATGATAAACAAAACTGCCGCTAGTTCAAAAGCAGCAACCAAGGAAAATTGTTCTTTTACTATACCAGCCATACTCATCGTTAAAACCATCGAACCAGTAAACAGCGGCATTAAGATTCCGTTGACCCTACCAATATAAGCCCCTTCTGTTCTTTTCAAAATCATCGTATTAATACCAATCTGAATACAAGGTAACATTAACCCATTTACAAATTCGGCTGTTAATGTTAGCCATAGATTTGTTGATAATCCCATGACCGCTAGACCAATCGCATTTACAAGCATTCCGAAGGTGATTAGTCTCTGAGGAGCGACTGTTTTGGCAAAAATCATGACAACTGCTCCGCCTAATATCATTCCAATCCCATTGACCATAAACAACCATTGAAGGTTTTCCTTCGGTAAGCCTAATTGTTCAGTTACAAGGAAAATCGAAAGAGGCTGAATAAATCCTAACCCAAGACCTGTAGCTAGAAAACATAAACCTAACAAGCTTAATTCCTTCTTATTCAAAACATATTTAACGCCACTTTTCATTTCTTGCCATAATGTTGATTCTCTTTCTTTCTCTTCCAATTTATAATCCTTTGGTAGAAATGCGAGTGCACCAGCTGAAAGTAAAAAGGCTATGCCTGTCATCATAATTGATATCTCTATTCCAAAGGATTGAAAGGTAAACGTCCCAATAACAGGGCCTAATACCATAAATACAGCAAAAATCGTTTGATAGACCGACATTCCAGCCTGAACTTGTTCTTCTGGCAAATGCAATTTAAATAATTTCATTCCGGAAGGCTGCGAAAATTGGGATAGAATCGCCGAGATTAACGTTACAAAAAATACCACTTGCCAAGTTCCGAATAAAAGCGTTAAGAGTACGGCAAATATAGAAATAGCACTTAAAATATCACACCAAACCATTGTTTTTTTCGGATTCCAACGGTCAGCAAACGTCCCGCCAATAAATGAAAAAATAAAAATAGGAGCGAATTCCGCTACAGAAATCATGGATACCGCAAATGGATCACCATTTGTCTGTTCCATGACAAATAACAGTACCGCAAAATTCCTTACCCAAATTCCTATTTGTAAAAACAACCCCGAAACGATAATAGCCTGAAAAACCCGATTACTAAATAATTTAGGTGACGCGCCCGATGAAATGTTATTTTCCAAAATAAAAACCTCCTGTTAAATATCTGGACAGGAGGCAGTACAATACAATGTCAAAATGGCATAATATCCCTATCAGAAGGAACACAATGATCTTATTGGCTTGTATGAAAAATGTACAAACTAATCCTATCCAGAAAAAAAGATCGTATTTCTAACGAATTTTTCTTAAAAATAGGATTAATTGATCATTGTTTCATCGTCACCCTTCCGTTTTTTGTTACTTTTATAGTAATTGCTTCACATCGATAAATCAAGACTTAATCAAAAAAATTTTAGTAAAGAATGTAAATAATGTTACCTTTATCTCCAAATTCTTAAATAGATTTTTTAAAAACATTTTATGGATAAATAATTAACTTTCATAGCTACTTTATGTTCATTCGTTCAAATAAATAATATTATTCTCCAATAGACCCTGGCTCAATCCCATTCATGTCTAAACCATATTATATTAAGAACGAAACCTCACACGATTATCTAGGAGGACATGATGGAACAAATCTCATTAGTTTATAAGTTGGGAACCGCTTTTTTAGGTGGATTGATAAGTTATTTATTCGGCTCGATGACTCCACTTTTGCATATGCTCGTTCTTTTTGTGATTTTAGACTATATATCTGGCGTGCTTGCATCAGCTTATGAAGGGAATCTTCAAGCTCATTCGGCTTTAAAGGCATACTCAAAAAAATATTCATTTTTCTTATCATTGCAATTGCTCATAATGCGGAATTTTTGATTATTTCTACTAATCACCCTTATGTCAAATACCTTTCCACCTTTACATACTCGTCGATTAAGTTCGTTCTTCTTTTAACAGATTGATAAATACTTCTAAAGCTTTTGTTTTAAATGATGTTCGCAATACAATTGAGAATTCCCTTTTAAAAGGGGTACCTTTTACTTGAACGATTTTTAATAGGCCCATTGATAATTCTTTTCGAATAGCTAAATGGGACAGGAGGGTAATACCTAGTCCTGATTCAACTGATTCTTTTATCAACTGGGTGCTACCGAATTCCATGATGTCTTTTGGGTCAATTGACATGGAGTGAAAGACTTTTTCTGTTGCCTCCCTCGTTCCTGATCCTATTTCGCGGACGATCCACCTTTCTTTTTCTAGTTCAGAAATTTCCGCTTCACTATCTTGTTGAACTAAACGGTGATGAGAAGAAGCAACTACAAACATCCTATCTTCCGTAAATGCATCAATGGTAAGTTGTGTATTCTTAAAATCTCCTTCGATAATTCCAACATCCAGTTGGTTTCTAAGTACCAATTCTGCTATCTCCTTTGTATTTCCAATCGTAATACTAGGCTTTATGAGAGGATATTGATCGTGTAATCTGGCAACAAAATGTGGAAGAACATATTCCCCAAAAGTATAGCTTGCACCAATTGATAGCTGACCGCTTGCTCGATTGGATAAATCATCAATTAAATCTTGCATTTTCGAATATAGTCCTAATATTTCCTTAGCATGGTAATAAACAATTTCTCCCGCTTTATTTAGCCGAACATATTTATTACTCCGATCGAGTAGCTTTACACCATAAGAACGCTCTAATAATTGGATGTACTGACTTACCGCTGGTTGCGTCATATGTAACTTCTCTGCAGCACGTGAAAAGTTTCCATTTTCCACTACTGTTACAAATACGAGTAAATGTTGATCCATACTCCCCCTCCTTCTATAAGAATTACTTATTATTAATATCATAGATAATTATTTTTCTTATCATCAATTATGATTTATCTTATCAATGAGGTACATTTTTGGGAGGTGATGATTTGGAAACAGAAAGAGTAAAAGCACATGAACCTATGGAACCAACACGGAAATCTACAGCCTTACTCTGGATTGGCGGAATTGCATTCACCTTTTTTATCGCTTTTCTTGGCTTCTTGTTAGCTAAAGTGCCAGGGTTTAATCATGTTGGTCTACTAGCATCTGCGATTGTTATTGCGGTAGTATACCGGCAAGTGTTTAGTTATCCAGAGGTGATCCGACCTGGAATTGCGTTCTCGTCAAAAAGGCTACTACGCTTAGCCATTATTTTGTATGGTTTGAAATTAAATATCAATACGGTTATACAAGACGGGATTGGGCTGCTAATTCGTGACGCTTGCGTCATTATTTTTGCAATTCTCTTAACCATTTGGCTTGCCAAAGTATTTAAGGCCGATAAAAACATTTCTTTGCTTTTAGGAGTTGGGACCGGCGTTTGCGGTGCTGCCGCCATCGCTGCGATTGCTCCGATTGTCAAAACAAAGGATGAAGATACGGCCATTGGAGTCGGAATTATTGCACTAGTTGGGACAATTTTTGCAATTGTTTACACCATTCTCCGTCCTATTTTACCATTATCAGCTATCGATTACGGGATTTGGTCGGGTATTAGCTTACACGAAATCGCCCATGTTGCCTTAGCTACCGCACCTGGTGGAGAAGATGCGCTTGCAATCGGCTTACTAGCAAAATTAGGCCGTGTGTTCCTGCTCGTTCCGCTATGCTTTATTTTCATGTACTTTATGAAGCGGAAAAATCCTGATCAGAATTCACAAGAGGACAGAATTGAATTCCCATGGTTCTTAATCGGATTCATCCTTATGAGTTTTTTCGGGAGCTATGCGCTTGGAAGTTATATCCCAGTTACTGAAGGAGTTCTGAGTGGTATCTCTAATCTAACTACTTGGTGTTTAACCGCGGCCATGGTAGGTCTAGGCCTAAATGTGAGTCTTCGTGATCTTCGCACAAAAGCGTTAAAACCATTGATTGCAATGTTGATAACCTCAATTTGTCTTAGTGTTTTATCATATTTTCTCGTATAACAACGCTTTATTATTAATAATGAACCCTAATTAGTTGCAAAGATTACTAAACTAAAGGCTAGGAGCCATTTTGTTTTCTCGCAGCATTACATTCATCTAAATAATGATTTCACGGGAATTCTTACACACAATCAATATGAACTTCTCATTTGAGATGACCTCACACTCTATTCTATTTACATTGTCATGTTTAGAGTGTGAGGGTCACCCTTTCTTTATCAGGCAGCCAACAACTAATTAAACTGGAAGTAAGTTTTCAACAACAATACTGTTTACGACATTAATATAAGCTAAAGCACTTGCTTTGATTACATCTGTATCTGTTGCTTTGGCGATGTATTTTTCTCCTTTATACTCTACTTGTAGCTTAACTTTACCTAACGCCTCTTTCCCTCTTGATACACTGCTAATTTTATATTCTAATAATTTAATATCTAAATCAATGATTTCTTTAATGGAAGAATATAGTGCATCAATTGGTCCAGATCCTACAGTACTACTCTTAAATATTTGATTTCCCTTCTTAATTTTCACACTTGCAGAAGGAAAAATGGGATTACTAATTACTTGAAGGTCGATTAGTTCATAGAAATTGTCGCTATAATATTTGATATCCTCATTATTCATATCATGTCTTGAGTAATAGTTTTCGACGATGACATATAAATCATGGTTATATACTTCTTTTTTCACATCTGCTAACTCAAGAAAATGAGCAAATATATCTTCAAATTGTGGATCTGTTAACTGATTAAACCCTAATTTTTCAAGAGCATTTTTCACTGCATGACGACCAGAACGAGCAGTTAAAACGAGTTCCATATCGCTTAAACCGACTTCTGTTGGGCTAATAATCTCATAAGCATCTCTTGATTTCAACAACCCATCTTGATGGATACCAGAAGAATGTGCAAAGGCATTATCCCCTGTAATTGCTTTATTCACTTGTACATCAAGCCCCATTAAACTACTGACAAGTTTTGAGGTATTTATTATTTCTTTTGTATTAATGTTTGTGTGAACATTATAGAATGCTTGACGCGTATTAAGAGCCATGACAACTTCTTCTAGAGCAGCATTACCTGCACGTTCACCAATACCATTGATCGTACATTCGACTTTATCAGCACCATTTTTAATAGCTGCCAACGTGTTTGAAGTTGCCATTCCAAGATCATTATGACAATGTACACTTAAAAGTACCTTATCATTTAGATTTTTCAAGCGGTCATTTAATTTGAAAATTAACTCACCAAACTCTTCAGGAACGGCATAACCAACTGTGTCAGGTACATTAATAATCGTAGCTCCCGCTTTCACAACAGCTTCAATTGTTGTCCATAAGTACTCAAAATCTGATCGAGACGCATCTTCTGTTGAATATTGCACATCGGGGAGTAGTGTTTTCGCATATTTCACTGCTTCCACACCAATGTCTAAAATTTGATTTTTGGATTTGCCAAATTTCTTCTCGACATGAATATCTGAAGTTCCAAGAACCATATGAATTAATGGTTTTTCAGCATATTTCACACTGTTATAAACAGAATCAATATCTGCTTTTACTGCCCGTGCTAACGCTGTGATTATGATATCATCTGTATTTCCCACTTTCGTTGCAATTTCTTTAACAGCATTAAAATCACCAACTGAAGATGCGGGGAAACCAGCCTCAATAATATCAACTTGCAGTTTCTTTAATTGCTGTGCTACTTCGAGTTTTTCATACAAATTAAGTTTAGCACCAGGAACTTGCTCCCCATCCCGTAAAGTTGTATCAAACACCCAAATTTTTCTTGACATTATAAAATCACTCCTTTTCAATAATTGGATATAAAAAAAGCCTCGCCTCTATAGAAACTATAGAGACGAGGCTTTGCTCGCGGTACCACTCTAATTGATTAATTCGCATAATTAATCCACTTAATTCGGTGGCTGTTACCACCTACCCTTATAACGGTCGAAAACCGACATCCCCTACTATTAGTTCACGGAGTAGCTTATGGACGAGTTCAAAGGCAAACAACTACCGATTTTCACCATCCATCGGCTCTCTTTAAGATTATTTAACCTTTTACTATTTCCAATCATCGCTTATTCATTATTAAGTTTAATATAATTCTAACTTGATAAAATTGGGAGGTCAAGTTTATTTTTTCTGAAAATAAATAGTATTCGCAACTTTAATTAATAAGGATAAAATTAATGGTATAAAGACGAATTCGGTATCTTTATAAGATGAGTTGAGAATTCTTGATTTTTCTAACAAAAAATTAAATAACTCGGAAATTATTTTGAGTGAATTTACTTAATACAGGGTAACGTAAAAATATAAAGAAGGAATGAAAAGGAAAAAATATATGTTTGCATGAATGTCAACCGTTTTATCTATGGGCTTCTTATACGGCTGTAATGGTGTGGACGAAGATGAGCCAGATCCAACAGAGGAACCTTCAGAGCAAAAGGAAGATACTTCTCAATAAAGGTGAAACTCCCATTAGTGGACTTTTCTCATCCCCACTACAAAAGGTAGTCTGTCTCGTTCTAGTGTCTCTAAATCGTAAGCTCACAGTTTTTAGAGCAACAGCCGAGTCGACTGTTAACCAAGATAAATAAGCGGGGGAAAGTCTTTCTGTAGATCTTCCCCCGCTTATTTATCAAAATTATTTAGTTACTATATACTTAGCTAAAATCAGCTGTATTGCCAATAAAATGGTTTCTAAAACTTAATTCTAAATCGTTTCTCCTCACTATTTCTTTCGTCTGATATGAGTATAAATGGAGTTTCCCTTTATAAACTAATTGAAGACTATTTAGAGCCAATAAATTTTGCGGCGTTACCATATTTGGTGATTTATCAATTATATGTTTTTTTTCATTCAAAATCGTTGCCACAAATTGAGAGCAAAAAAAGGCATTTTTTCTCTTTAAATTTATATTTAGTAGAATAGCAAATAGGCCTAGTAAATTATATTTGTAAAGGTCTTTTTCAGCTTCAATTTGTTTCACTTTACATATCATTCGCTCATAATCCAATTCTGAAACTTTAAAACTATATATTTCACATCTAGCTTTTTTAAATAATCCTACTGCTATTTTTTCCCTTACAAAGCCACCGATAAAAGGATTATCAGGTTTTTTACGGCCAAAACTGAAAATTTCTCTTAATTCATTATCAAATGAGATCGAAACATGGTTAAATGGTTGCTTCGTAAATAGTTTTATTAGCTTCGTAAAATACGTTCCTGTATCAGTAAATAGGAGATATACTTTTCTCTCTTTCATTTATAAGTACCACCATTTTCTATAGTTTCGGATTACTCTTCTACTCTCCTATTATACACAAAATAATACATACTTAGCGGCCACCAGAGCACACAAAAAATCGGATAGACCGCCCAAATCGTATGAGGTGAGGAAATAATATTTACACATATAAAAAATGTAATGAGTAATATACTTGCATGGATTGAGAATTTATAGTATGTCTTTTTCCATGCATGAAATACAGATAGTGGCCACCATAACACTACGAAAGTCGGATAGATAAACCATAAATATCCGGGAGAATGGAAGGCGTTTAAGATCGAATAGTATAGGATCATGCTCAAACTTCCAATTAATGCAACTCGTATCGTTTTCGCCTTCTTGCCTAAAAAGACAAGAATCGGCCACCAAAGGATCGGATAAACTGCATATAATGACCATGCATAGTTAGGTGAATAAAATATATTTTCAGCAATAATAAGAACGATAATAAACAGACTATAAATAATAGAAAGTAGTTTGTAATTCCCGTTTTTTTTAGAGTACAAGCCAATAGGCCATAACAGTAATAAGATAGACGGATAAATAAACCAAGGATATTGAGAGCTTGTTAAATAATTGACAAGCATGAAAAAGATCATACTCATTACACTTCCTGCCACAGCAAAGCCAACATCGTATTTCTTCATTTTCTAATCCCCCCTATTTTGAACGTTGCCAATGAAAATACATCGTTAAAGGCCACCATAAAACGGCGAAGGTTGGATAGACGAACCAAATCGTGTCAGGGGAATATGAAACATTGATAAAAATAAAAAGGGCAATGATTAAAAGACTCCCCCATATGGAATATCCTAAATTTAATTTAGTCATGTTTTTCTTTGTTGGTCGCTTTACTCCCAGTTCCTTTTTGATCTCTTCAATATCCCCAAAATCGACAATTGCTTTATTAATGGCATCTTCTTCTTCTTTCCCTTGTTCCATTAAATCCCACACTTTTTCTTCAAGGTTTTCCAAAACTTCTTGTTTGATTGCCTTTTTTTGCTCACTTTCTGGAATATCTTTAAATAATTCTTCAACATGATTTTTCAGTTTCTTCATTTTAAGCCCTCCATAAATAAATCAATTATTTCCTTAACCTCGTTCCATTCTTCAACCAATTCTTTTAAGTAGGCTTTTCCAAGTAACGTAATTCTGTAATATTTCCTTTTTCCACCTTGAGAAACACTACCTATATAGGCTTCAATTAATTCCTTTTTTTCTAGCCGTTGAAACACAGCATATAAGGTTGCCTCTTTTATGTGAAATCGATTGTCTGTACGTAGGCTAATTTCCTTCGATATTTCATACCCATACCTGTCTTCTTCTAAGATCAAACGTAAGATAATCGAATCCAAATGCCCACGAATAATATCACTTCTTATCATTTTTTCACTTCCTTGTACCTTAACTATTCTATCTGATAGAGTAATCTTACCTTTAATTGCTCTATCTGTCAAAGTAATTTTTTAGTTTTTAAACTATTAAAAAATTTGAATATGCTGGGTATACAAGGAAAAAAGGTGACAGAACAATAGTTCTAATGCCTATTAATTGCTTTTTCGTGTAATTTCTAGAGGCACTATTTAAAACTTCTTCTTTCTTACTATCAATCATGGGCCATTGTTTTAGGAAAAATATTGTAAAGTGAAGTGGAATTGATAAAACAATTGCACGGTATTTTTTTCCACCGATAAAACAAGCCAGCAAGGTCAAGCTATATAGGTATTCAATTTAAAAAGGAGAGGATTCGTATGAGCCCAAATAATCAACCAATTGATGTTAATCAGCTAAACCAAGCTAAAGCAAATGTTACACTGACTCAAACATTATTAAGCCAAGCAATCGAAAAATCTGCTTCAGATCCAACGTTAGCTGAGGAAGCAATCAAACAAGCCGCCAATGAAATTGCACAAGCCCAAACAGCAGTTAGTCAAGTCCAAAGTGCAATAATCGTCCAACAATCTGAATAAAAGAACTTTCGTTACTGTCCCAAGAACGTTGGGGTCAGACCCTTTTAGAAAAACTTCATTCCGTTTTTTAAACGAGTCAAAAATGGTACTATAATGGAATAATGGGTTCTCATTTATGAGGACCCATTATTTAAAATGATGATTTATTATTAAAGCGATTTTTATAAAGCTCTTATTCTGGCTGATTCAACGTATCTCGACCAATTGAAAATGGTGAACTAACTCCTTCATAGGATAAATGCATAGTCATTCCCACAGCTGCGTGATCGAGATTGTGACAATGTTCCATCCACACGCCTGGATTGTTCGCTAGAAAAGCGACCTCATAGGTTTCCCCAGGTACAACGTTCAGAGTATCTGTCCACCATGGACTACCCGTTACCAGCTTCCATTCTTACTTAAGACAAGCATACGATGGCCATGTAAATGCATCGGATGATCCATGAAACTCTTATTCACAAATGTTGTTTTTACCCAATCTCCTTCCTTTACCATCATTGTCGGGGTGTTCGGAAATATTTCCCCATTAATTGTCCATAAATAGTTTGGTTTCCCATCGTAAAAACCGAATCGTTGCCCAAGAACCATTGTGAATTTTCGATCAAAATCGCTTGAAAGATCAAAAGGTATTTGTAGACTTCCCCATATTCTTCAGGTTTAAAGCTTTGCATTTCAGCAGAAATAAGTGGAACGCTATTGACCATCTTGACTCAATAAGAGCTGCGCATCTGTTTTTCCTTGTTGTGAGTATCCACTTGTCTTTATTAACACAGGTTTATCTGGCATCGTAAATATAACATCATACCTTCCGCTTGCACCAAGTTCTAATTTCGTATTTTTTAGATCCTGTGGTTTATGGATGGATTGCCCATCAATCGCCGCTACTTTAAACTCTGAACCTTCAATAAAATATGTTTTTGTGTAATTCGTCGTATTAATTAAGCGCAAACGGACATCCGAACCTGTTGACATCCTTTTTTTCACAAACCCTTGGTCATGCCCATCAGAAACGATCGCCTCATTTCCACCAAAAAGCCAATTGTCCCCGATGGAGGTAATTTCGTTCGTTTTGCCGTCTTCATCACCTGACAAAACAACAAATGATCCGAATAGTCCTCTCTTCACCTGTTCAGAGGATTGTTGATGTGAGTGATACCAGTATGTCCCTTCGTCATTCGCTTTGAAACGATACGTAAATTGCTCTCCCACTTGAACGGCATCCTGGGTCATTCCAGCAACTCCATCCATCGCATTTGGTACGTTATAACCGTGCCAATGAATCGTCACTCCTGCCTCAATGTCTTTATTAATTAAAGTCACTTCCACCAATTCGTCCTTTTGAATTCTTAATTGAGGACCAGGATATTGTCCATTAAATATCCAAGCATCAAATGTCTCCCCATCACTTAATTCGATGGGTTTTTTCTGGGATACAAGGGTATAGGTCCGGTCTGGTTTGGCTGAACTGCTGTCGACAAGTTCCGTTACACTTACGTCATGCCCCCGCTATGATGACTATGGTTATGATGGATCATTGAACCACCGCCTAATTCAACGTTGTCATGATTCACCATACTAATTTCGGCTGGCAATGTACTTCTTTCCATTCCCATAGTGATCCAGCTGATGCCGCCGATGATAAAAACAGCGATGATAGCCAATCGTTTAATTAACCGTATCATCCACTTAGGCTTTTGAAAATCTTCTTTTGTAACCTTTTCATGTATTCTTTTTTGAAGTAAAAATAAAAAACATACTAATAATCCAAATACAACAAAAAAGAGTAATAAATCAATTCCCTCTGGTAACACACCTGACCCAAAAATCGATAAACCTAATATCAAGACTGCACCTAGCTGCATGGTCTTAATTGGGAATGAAAAACGTGGGGAAGCGGCTATTTTCCTACATAAGGATACAACCTCTTTATCTCCTTCCTCAATCGCTTTTATTTGGCTAAATATCGGCATCGTCCAAATCATCACCATGATTGATGGAAAAAGAATTAATGGAAGAAACACAAATACTTTATCTTCTATAAATAGCCAACCTAACATCGCACCCATTGTTATTATTGAACTGATCCAAGCGAAATTGAGCACCAACCCTGAGCGAATACTAAAGAGGATGACTCCTTTCCAAATCCTTTGTCCCTTCTTTGTTGAAGCATATATAAGGCCATTCGTTGAATAAATAGCTAGTCCCCATATAACAACAAGTAAGATGGAAATAAACTGGCCTACTGAATAAATAAATTCAAACATAAATACATAGCACTCCCTTTCAGATAACACCATTAACGATACATGAAAGGGGATATTCTAAACATGGACTTAAAAAGTACATTTTAATAAGCCTTGAGTCTTATTTTTCATTGACCTGATAGGTATACATTGATTGTCAAGAAACAAAAAATCAAAAAACATCTCTCGAATTTTCGAGAGATGTTTTTTGATTTATTCAAATTGGTATCATAATTAGCTATTAGTACGTGTTCAAAAAGGATAATTAGAGCCAAGAAGTTCGATAGCTACTTTAACGAGCACTAGGGGATGAAGCCCCCACTGATTGAAACTTCACTTTATTTCAGTCTTGTTATTACACTTTCAATAACAACTCGCCACATGTCAGGATCTGTTGTAACCTTTTCTTTGAACTGACCAAAAACTTCTTTCTGCTTGTCTTTGAAGTCAGCAGCATCTTTGTCTGGGAGATTAACCAACAATGTTTGTAGAAACTCCTGCACTTTTTCTGCTCGGGGTCCCCATACCCTTTGCTCATTTCCAGCTTCATCAATAAAGATAAAAATTGGAATAGAACGCGCTGTTCCATTCGTTAGATATTGATCCATTAATTCTAAATTTTCATCGCGGATCAAAAACTTCAAATCCATATTACTTTTTTCTGCGATTCGTTGAATAATTGGGACGCAGAATGAAGCATCTCCACACCAATCGGCAGTAAGTACGATACCTCTCCATTTCTTGTTAGCTAAATTGCTGAAGAATTGAAAGTCTTCTTCAGTAAAATCCACTTTTTCGTAAACACGAGAAAGTTCATCACGATTTACTTCCATGCTCTTTCTGTATTCTTCAAACGACATTCCTTTTTCAAACCACGTATTCAATGACAACATCATCACTACTTTCATTTTAGAATGGTACTATTTCCATATTAAAAGATTTGCGATAATTTTGGAAGAAATTGAACTTGCTTTTTAATGGTATGTTGCACTTGTCTCCTTGACTAATAAATTTATCCTATTAGCGTTCTGTATGTAAGGAATTATGAAGGGTATTTCCTATGAAAAAGAAAGAATGGAAAACAAGTCCTGTGAACACAATCCGCGAATACGTGGTATGAAACAACCACTTCCCTCTAATGAGAAATGTATAGGACAACACCTTTTTTTGAAACCTATTCGAGCTTTTATATTTAGAAAGAATGCAGAATTAATAGTAGCCGTTCCATGTTTTCATTTTTCCTTCATATTTCTCCCAAAAAAGATTTCATCCATTTCTCGCTTTAATCTTCTTGTGATTTCTTTCTCTTCATTCTGTGAAATTTTATCTTTTGTATATCCGAATAAGTAATTATTTAAGTCAAATTCTCTTAATTTACATTTTGTGTGGAAGATATTTTCTTGGTACACATTAACATCAATCATGTCATATTGATCTTTTACATTTTCAGGAATATAATTTTGAATCGAATTAATGTCCTGATCTATGAAGAGTTTATGACCATTTTTGTCTCTTGTAAATCCTCGAACACGAAAATCCATCGTCATGATGTCGGTATCAAACGAATGGATCAAATAATTCAATGCTTTAAGCGGAGAAATCTCTCCACAAGTGGAAACATCAATGTCTGCCCGAAATGTACTAATTCCTTCATCTGGATGATATTCGGGGTATGTATGCACCGTAATATGACTTTTATCAAGATGCACGACTAGTGCTTCTGGCAAGGGACCTGGCGACTTCTCTAACGATTCTGAAGGTGCAATAATTGGACCTTCTGACACCAGCATTGTAACACTTGCCCCTTGTGGATAGTAATCTTGCCTCGCCACATTTAATACATGTGCACCAATCATATCTGACACCGTTTCTAAAATGGCCGTTAATCTTTCAGCATTATATTGCTCATCGATATATTCTAGATACGCTTCACGCTCTTCTTTCGTTTTTGTGTAACAAATATCATACATATTAAAGCTAAGTGATTTCGTTAAATTATTAAACCCATGCAACTCAATACGCTGCTCTGGTGTAAGTTTCATGAATAATTCCCTCCATTTTATCCCGCATTAACGGAAAGTCAAGACCCCCACCTTCAAACGAAGGAACGTAAAGGTGGAGGTTAACTGCCCGTAAAAGCCCGATTGGTTCAACTAACAATCCAGTGGGGGATGAAGAAAATACCTACTGATTGAAGTTTTACTTTATTGAAAAGGCCGTTATGTATTATCATTACCCAATCCCATCGATAAAAAACGAAAAGTTAAAGCAGGCAAACAGAGTGAAATAACAGTTCATAAGTGAATTTAATATTTTTAAAATTAAAGGATATAAGAGTAATCGTTTAAAAAAATAAACCAGGATAACCTCTTTATTAAGAAGTTATCCTGGTTTTTACTTAATTAGCTTCCATTGATGCTGTCTTTCTACTGATTTTTCTGTTCCTTTATGCTCTAACTTAATCGTATAGGACTTTAATTCAGGTAACTCAGTTCCTTCTTTTGCTTCAATCGTTTGTGCTCTTTTGATTTTCCCTCCGCCTTGCCCAACTTCTACATAATTCCCCGAAAACGGTGCAGTTTGATTAGATTTTACAAATGTACTCATCATATACCTCCTTGTATTTGGTAAATATAGTTCAATCATACATAATACTTATAGATAAATGCAAGTTCTGGTATATTGAATTTTCTGTTAATACTTAAACACTTATTACTGAACGTAGACAGTGCTTCTATGTATTAAAGCGGACTTTTATTTCATATTTATAGATTCTTTTCTTTTTTATGGCTCATATGATGGGCAAAAGATGCCTTAAGATCACTTTGTCTTCACCATTTTTCTTGGCAACCTGTGGCTATTATTGCAAATTAATCTACCAATCAGGATATGATACCAACATATTATCTCGTTTGATTATAGTTACGTATAAACTTTTCTTTTTAGAAAATGTGAGTGACCTACATCAATACATAGCTTTTATACAATAAGATGGTTTATACTAGATGTATACGACATACCTGATCAGGAGGATTTTTTACATGACAGACAATAATCAAGTTACTTCAGAAGAAACACCCAAGAAGAAAATAAGCCTTCAAGATGCAATTAAGCAGCAGCTTGAAGCGAAAAAAAATCAAGGCTCTAAAGGAAAAACAAATACGAATGGGCTACAGACAGGTCAAAAGATGAAGAGCCAGCAAACGAAAAAAGTCAGCAATACCCGCAGAAAAATGGGTGTATGATGAACGGGCAAACTAGAAAAGATATCACACCTGGAGCTGCCGTTGAAATCGTTCTTAAAGCAGACCAACGCACAGGAAAATTAACTAGTGGAATTGTGAAGGATCTCTTAACAAAATCAAGTTCCCACCCTCATGGCATTAAAGTAAGGCTAACCGACGGACAGGTTGGAAGAGTGAAAAACATCCGTTCAACTTAATATCTAGAAAAAGCATCGAGAAGAATTCTCTGATGCTTTTTTACTTCCTCTCAAACCCTGACAGAAAGATACCCTCTGACACTTCAACGGTTTTTACTTTTATAAAGCCCAATGACAGGTATAGATTTTTTGCTGGGTAGTTTTTCTCGCCAGTCATGACGGTTAGTTTTTTATGACCATTTATTGTATGTAAAATATATTGAACAAGTTTTTTTGCTACTCCTTTCCTGAAAAAATTAGGATGAACGACCATGCGGCAAATATCGATTTCTGTCTCTGTTTCTTCGAAGGATATAAACCCAGTAAGCTGATTTTCTATATAATAGCCGAAGAATTGTTCTCTACTAGCCATAATCGTCTCTACTGTGTCTTTTAAAGGAGGAATTTCATGAAAATTAATTAGCTCTGCCTCAATTTGATAGGCTGGAAGTTGGATACCTAAAACTTCACGTGCTGTTTCTTCTTGTTTTATATTCATTGTTTTGATCAATTTTTATCCCCCTATCTTCTTCATTTACTTGTTTAAATAATTTAGAGCGATGCTTCACGTAATTTTGTCATTTAAGAGCATCGATTGCTTGTAACAGGATCCGTAAACACCAAATCTCCCACGTCCCCCCTTCTTTTTGAACATCCTCATATACAGAACAAAGACCCCCTGTAAAAATAGGAGGTCAACGCCCAATAGATTATTCTAGGTTAATCGAATTCCCTTCTTCAACCACATGGAATAAGAGATGTGCCAAGTGATGAATCGGACCATACGAATCATCTTCTTCATCATCCTCTGGGAAATCGTCGACTCCTTGTAAATAAAGTGTGATGAACTCATAAAAATCTTTCATTTCAAATGAGTAACAAGCTTGTGGATCTTCATTGTCTTCTTCATATTGAAGCATCAAATAAGAAAGATCCCCATCTTTGTCTTGTCCATCAAAAAATACGAATAAACCTACATTCGTATCAAGCTCAAATAATTGACGTGTTCCTCCAACAGTTGCTTGTTCGAACTCCTGCTCCATCAGTTTTTGGACAAGCATTGTATCTACATCATCTTCCTTATGAAACGTTACATTAAATGATTTCATCCATATCCTCCTTTAATTTGGTGACTGCGTTAGTACTATAACCAATTATTGGCGATTATATGAAATCAACTTCTAGATAAATCGGGCAGTGATCACTTCCAAGAACATGGGGATGAATGCCAGCCTCCAATAAATTGGTATCTAGGCGTTTTGATGCAAGAAAATAGTCAATCCGCCAACCAATGTTCCGCTCCCTGACCTTGCTCATATAGGACCACCATGTGTAAGCCCCTTCTTTTTCAGGGTGTAAATATCGAAACGTATCAACAAATCCAGCTTGAAGCAAATCGGTCATTTTCTCACGCTCTTCAATGGTAAATCCAGAATTACCGAAATTAGATTTTGCATTTCGTAAATCTATTTCCTGATGGGCAACATTTAAATCTCCACAAAATAAAACCGGCTTCTTCTGATCCAGTTCGGTTAAATAAGCGCAAATTTCATCTTCCCATTGAAGTCGATAATCAAGTCTTGTTAAATCCCGTTTAGCATTTGGCACATACACATTAACCAAATAAAAAGATTCGAACTCTAACGTAATAATGCGTCCTTCTGGTTCTTCATCTTGATCCCCGACACCGTATGAAACAGATAATGGTTTTTGTTTTGTAAAAACAGCTGTTCCGGAGTAGCCTTTTTTCCATGCATAATTCCAGTATTGATAGTAGCCATCAAGCTCCAATTCGATTTGTCCTTCTTGTAGCTTTGTTTCCTGCAAACAAAAGATATCTGCGTCTACTTCGTGAAAATAATCAAGAAAACCTTTCTTAACACAGGCTCGAATTCCATTTACATTCCAAGAAACTAATCTCATTTTTCTACTCTCCCTAATACATTTGCTAATTATCTTTTTTCTACTATACAATGTTCACAATCATATTCCTATTAAAGAACATCTGAAAACAAGCGACTGAATGCTTCCTTCGATTTCACAACAAAGCCTCGCTTACGATAAGAGTCCATCTCTACTTTTTCACTCTCTAGAATGTCTCCTTCATAATTCTCCACAAGTTCATTAATAGATTGTGTTCCAAGTAAAAAAACATTTACTTCGAAATTCAAATGAAAACTGCGTTTGTCCATATTGGCTGTTCCGATTGTCGCCATATCATGATCGACAATAATAACTTTCTGATGTAAAAACCCCCTTTTATACAAATAAATCTCTACATTGCACTCAAGCAGCTCATTGAAATAGGAGCGACTTGCATTTTGAGTCAGAAACCCATCATTTACTTCTGGAATCATTAAACGTACTTGAACGCCTTTTTGAGCAGCGAATTTCATAGCTGCACGGATTGCCTCATCTGGAACAAAATAAGGGGTCGCAATCCAAATCGATTTCGTTGCACATGAAATAAGCGCATAATAAAAATCACTCATAATGCCTTGCTGGGTATCTGGACCGCTTGCTACAATCTGGACAGCACCGTCACCCAGTTTGTCAGTCCGATTCATTTTCGGTCTTTCAGAAAGAACCTGCTCCCCGCTCACATACTCCCAATCCATTAAAAATACCGTATGTAACGTATAGACTGCCTCACCCTCTATTTCCAAATGAGTATCTCTCCAGAACCCAATTTTTTTATTTTTACCTAAGTATTCTTCCCCAACATTCAACCCCCCAACGAAACCTGTTTGTCCATCAATAACAATGATCTTCCTATGATTTCTGAAATTGAATTTTTGATTAAAAAAACCACTTTTCAATGGTGAAAATGGTTGGACCTTCACTCCAGCAGAAATCATATCCTTAATATCAGATTTGGCTAGACTAAAGCTACCTGCCGCATCAAAAATAAATAAGACTTCCACCCCTTCTTTGGCCTTCTCCATCAAAATATGTATGATCTCTTTTCCAAGCCGGTCTGACCTAAAAATATAATATTCGATATGAATAAATTGCTTTGCTTCTTTTAGTTTCTTAATAATTTCACTAAATGTTTCTTTTCCGTTTTTTAAAACATACGTATTAGAGTTCGTGCTGAATGTAGTTTGTGAAGCATTACTAGCAAACGTTGAAAAGACTCGTTGATGATCGTTTAGAAAGGATAAATCAGGTGATGTCGCTTGATTTACTAGTTTTCTCCATTCTTCACGGTTACTCTGACGCTTCGTTCTAAATAAATATCCTTTTAAGTAGAGCTGTCCTGAATATAGGTAAAACATATAGCCAAACACAGGGATAAATAACAAAACATACATCCAGAGCAACGTGTGGTGGGAAGATCGGTATTCCAACATCAAGGAATACGTCGTGATGAGGATAATGAGAACGTATAATCCAATCGAAAAAAGCTTCAGGTTTAAGCTAAAACTGCTAAAAAAAACGATATAAACGGATAACATTAAGACAAATAAAAATATAAATTCCATTCTTCGTCTTTTCATAAGGCTCATCCTCATCTAATTAAATTATTCTCTCTCTTCTTTATACCCGATTCTGAGTATAAAGAAAACCTTGCAATAATCATGACTATACATATAATGAAAGAAAGCATGATATCTTTTTTAAAGGGAGTGACAATACTTGGCTAAATCAAGAGCAATGAAGATTAGAGAAAAACATCTAAGGGAAGGTAACAGAGATGTTTCAATAAGCAGAGGAACATGGGGTGAGCTGAAGCCAATTAGTCGAATGACAAAAACGAAGCAAGCAACTTTAGCAAAATTTGAAAAGAAGCATAAAAGGAATCAATCTCAGGACAGATATGAGATTGATTCCTTTTTACATTTTACTACCTAACGGATTTGCACTATTTACTATCAGGAGCATATCAAAAGGTAAAAAGCACTCCCAATGTTTCATGGAAGTGCCACTTTTTTTATACTAACATTTCATATAATTCTTTGTATTCCTTAGAAGACTTATCCCAGCTGTAATCAATACTCATCGCTCGTTCAACGAGCTTTTTCCATTTCTTCGGTTGATAGCGATAAAACCAAACCGCCCGTTCAATTGTGTATAACATATCATGAGCATTGTAATTCGAGAAGCTAAATCCATTCCCTTGATCGCTCAGCTCATTATACGGAACGACGGTATCTTTAAGACCTCCAGTTTCTCTTACAAGTGGAAGTGTACCATAGCGCAGTGCAAGCAGCTGCCCGATACCACAAGGCTCAAAATGTGAAGGCATCAAAAACAGGTCAGAACCTGCATAGATTCTCCGAGATAATCCTTCATCGAAATAAATTTGTGCTGAAACTTGTTCAGGGTAGCGATGTGCTAAATCTTTAAATGCCCATTCATAATGTTCTTCGCCTGTTCCAAGTACGATAACCTGAACATTTTGCTTGATAATATCTTCCATTACACGAAGAACTAAATCGATCCCTTTTTGATCAACTAGCCTTGTTACCATTGAAATAACTGGAATTTCTTCATTCACAGGTAGTCCTAATTGTTCCTGGAGCATTCGTTTATTCGCCATTTTGCCTTCATAAGACTTATAGCCTGTAAAAAGAGCTTGGTCTAGTGCTGGATTATATGTGTCAAGATCAATTCCATTGACGATTCCACGAAGATTTCCACTCCGCTTTCGCAAGAATCCATCTAAATTTTCTCCATAATAAGACATTTGAATTTCATTTGCATAGGTCGGACTAACCGTCGTCAAATAATCAGCATATGCCAATCCTGCTTTCATATAACTAACATTTCCGCGAAATTCCAGACCATCCATATGGAAATATAGCTCACTTAAATCAAGTAGCTCTGATAAAACACTCTTAGAAAACACGCCTTGATATCGCAAATTATGGATCGTGAATACAGTTTTTATCCCCTGATAAAATGGATGATTACGATAATGGGCTTTTAATAGAACAGGGATAGGCCCTGTCTGCCAATCATGACAATGGATAATGTCAGGCTTTTTATCAAGATGAGGAATTGCTTCAAGCACTGCCCGTGAAAAGAAGGCGAACCGTTCCCCATCATCATAATATCCATAACTACCATACCGTTTGAAGTAGTACTCGTTATCAAGAAAATAGATAGTTATTCCTTCATGTTCGAGTTTTTCAATTCCACAATATTGTTCTCTCCAGCCAACAGGTACATCAATAATTTTAACGAGTTCTAATTGGTCCTTATATTCTACTGCAAGGTCACTGTATTTAGGTAAAATAACTGTTACCTCGACACCTTGTTGTTGCAGAGCTTTTGGTAATGCACCGATTACATCCCCGAGCCCTCCGGTTTTGATGAACGGGGCACACTCGGATGCAGCATATAAAATATTCATTACAAATCCTCCGTTACACGACATCTGCTTTTTTTACGATCCGCGGGATAGAATCACCTATGACAACTTGTTCTGATGTGATTTTTACTTGTTTATCCGTTATCACATTTTCGATATACGTTCCTTCGTTGATTTCCCCTTTTTGCATGATAATGCTATTTTTTACAACGGCTCCCTTTCGAATTTTCACGCCGCGGAATATAATACTGTTTTCAACCGTTCCTTCAATGTCACAGCCATTCGCAACTAAAGAATTAGATACTTTAGAAGAAATAGAATATTTAACTGGTGCTTCGTGCTTGATCTTTGTATAGATGTCCCAAGTATCATAAAAGAAATCTTGTGCAAGCTCCGGATTTAGAAAATCCATATTGCTTTTATAGAAACTAGAAATAGAATGAATGAATGGAAAATACCTTTTATAATGATAGCCATTAACTTTTAGATGATGTAAGTTGGCCTTTATGCCATCTTTTAAGAAATCATATTCTCCATTTTCACAACAAGTTTTAATAATTTCAATAAGCAAGTCCTTTTTGATGACAAATGTCTCAAGCCCTACTGATTCACCCTGCTCAGGTGATGTATAGAGTTCAATATTCTTAACTCTTCCATCGTTCCGAATCGCATATTTATGATAAATCGGTTTGTCTACAGGTTCCCCATCAAAGTCTTTATAGACAACGGTTATATCAGCATTGCTGTTTTTGTGATGTTCAACGATTTCTTGAAAATCCATTTTACAAACATGATGCCCTGGTGAGATAACCACCGTATCTTCAGGTGAACGGTGAAAAAACTCGATGTGATCGTGAAATTGCTGTAAATCACCTTTAATAAGTTCATCTGGATGAGTGGGAGGCAGTATGAACAGCCCACCATTGCGTCTATCTAAATCCCATTCCTTCCCTGAGCCAAGATGATCCATGATTGATCGGTATTTTTCTTTCGTAAACACGGCCACTTTCGTAATATCTGCATGAATAAAGTTCGACATGGTGAAATCAATTAGTCGATATCTTCCGCCAAAAGGAACAGCAGAAAGACAGCGATGTGATGTTAATTCTTTTAAATATTGTTTTTCATTCACAAGATTAATAACTCCAATTACGTTCTTCAAGTACACCGGCTCCCCTATATGCATATTCTTATTTAACACTACTTTTCCCGTTTGTTGCAACATATGAAATATTCTGGGCATCCCCTATTAATGTAATTTCTGCAGCCGGTGAAGATGAGCCAATTTCTGCACCATCTTCAACGCAAATGTCGCTCGCAATGATTGCATTATTAATCGTAACATTGTTGCCGATTTTTACATTCGGCATTATAACCGAATCTTTAATGGTCGTGTTTTTTCCTACTTGAACATTAAAGGAAAGGACGGAATGTTCAATATTACCGTGAACAACACAGCCTTCATTGACTAGCGACTGAGAGATATGCGCTTCTTTTGAAATATATTGTGGCGGATGATTTGCATTACCAGCATAAAACTTCCAATGTGGATCATTTAAATCGAATCCAGGAATATCATCCAAAAGATCCATATGAGCTTCCCATAAACTTTCGACTGTTCCTACATCCTTCCAATAGCCTTCAAAGCGATAGGCATACAAACTCTTTCCATCGCTAAGAATTTTCGGGATAATGTCCTTCCCAAAATCTTTCGTGGAAAATGGATCAAGCTCATCTTCGATTAAATACTTTTTCAATAATTTCCAATCAAATAAATAAACACCCATTGATGCTAAGTTACTTTTCGGTTTTGCTGGTTTTTCTTCAAATTCAGAAATTTTATTTTCTTCGTCTGTATTCATCAGCCCGAATCGACTTGCTTCTGACCAAGGTACTTCAATGACTGCTATAGTCGCTTGTGCACCCTTTTCAACATGATACTGAAGCATCTTGCTATAGTCCATTTTGTAAATATGATCACCTGATAAAACAACTACATATTCTGGGTCGTAATGATCAATATATTGAATATTTTGATAGACGGCATTTGCTGTACCCGCATACCACTCACCACCATCTTTTCCTTGATAAGGGGGAAGAACAGAAACACCTCCAAAGTTTCTGTCCAAATCCCATGGTCTACCATTTCCAACATAATGATTTAAGACAAGCGGTTGATATTGTGTTAACACTCCAACTGTATCGATTCCAGAATGAGTACAGTTACTTAGGGGGAAATCGATGATACGGTATTTTCCGCCAAACGGAACAGCCGGTTTTGCAAGTCCAGTCGTTAATTCGCCAAGTCTTGATCCTTGCCCTCCTGCTAATAACATTGCGATCCATTTTTTAGATTTCATTATGAATTACTCTCCCCTGCCGCTTTTTTGTTTGTTTCATAAAGATTGTTATGCCAAGTGGCGGAACTTTAATGTTCATGCTGTATGGCTGGTTATGATGAGGCTGTTTGTCTACTGTAATTGCTTTTTCATTAAGCTGCCCTGAACCTCCGAAGGCTTCCTCATCGCTGTTTAATACCTCGATGTATTTTCCAGTAGAAGGCACTCCAATTCGATAATCATGATAAACATCTGTTGAAAAATTACAAACAATAATGCAATAATCTCCTTTCCGTTTTCCATGCCTCATGAAGGTAATGACACTTTGGTCCCGATTATCGGCGTCAATCCATTCAAAACCTTCCTGCTCATGATCTAATCTCCATAAACTGGATGTGTCTTTATAGAAATGCTGAATCGTTGTAATGTAGCGATTCAGTTTAGCATGAGACTCATAATCGAGAAGAAGCCAGTCTAGCTCCTCTAATTCTTTCCATTCGGCAAATTGTCCAAATTCTGCTCCCATGAATACGAGCTTTTTACCCGGATGTGTCATGAAGTACCCATAAAGTAATCGATAATTGGCGAATTTTTGCCAATAATCACCTGGCATTTTATTCAATAACGACAGTTTCCCATGAACCACTTCGTCATGTGAAAAAGGAAGAATAAAGTTTTCCGAGAATGCATAGAAAAATGAAAACGTTAAAAGATTATGATGATAGCGTCGTTCAGATGGATCAAGCTTCATATATTTAAGAAGATCATTAGCCCATCCCATATTCCATTTGTAATTAAAGCCTAAACCCCCAATGGAAGTTGGTGCACTTACCAATGGATGATCTGTTGCCTCTTCTGCCATCATCAGAACTCCAGGGTATTTCGCGAATACTGCTTCATTCATTTTTTTCAAGAATGAAATGGCTTCAATATTCTCCTCGCCACCGAATTGATTCGTTAACTTCTCTGATTGAGGATTATCGTGATTCAGATAAATCATTGAGGAGACCGCATCTGCACGGAACCCGTCAATATGGTAGACCTCCATCCAAAACATTATGTTAGAGATTAGAAAACTATGAATCTCGGGTTTGCCAAAATCAAAACTATAGGTACCCCAGAGAGGCCGGTCAGCTTTACGTGCATCATGAGGTTCATAAAGTGGCGTACCATCGAATCTCCCTAAACCATGTTCATCTCTGCAAAAATGGGCCGGCACCCAATCAAGGAGGACCCCTACCCCTTTTTGATGGCACTGATCAACGAAATACATAAAGTCTTCTGGCGTTCCATGTCTACTCGTTATCGAATAGAATCCGGTAAGCTGATAGCCCCAGGACAAATCTAATGGGTGTTCCATTACCGGCATTAATTCAATATGTGTAAATCCATGCTCGACCACATAATCGATAAGCTCATCAGCAAGCTCACGATAGGAATACAAATCTCCATTTTCCTTTTTTTTCCAAGATGCCATATGTAATTCATAAACAAGAAGCGGTTTATGATAAGATTCTTCTTTATTCCGCTGTTGTAGCCACTTTTTATCCTTCCATTCATATTGGTCCAAACGCTTCACAACAGAAGCTGTGTTAGGTCGTAATTCCGAGAAAAACGCGTAGGGATCTGCTTTTAATTTCTTCTCCCCATTCGCCGTTTCTATCTCGTACTTATAAATTTCCCCTTCCTCGAGATCTGGGATAAAGGAAACCCAAATTCCAGAATGATTCACTTGTTGCATTACGTGCTGAGCACCATTCCAGTTATTAAAATTCCCGACGACAGCAACTTGCTTAGCATGCGGAGCCCAAACGGAAAAGCGGACACCATCATTTCCTTTATATGTACTGACATGCGCACCTAACATCTTATAACTTTCAAAGAGTGTTCCTTCATGAAATAAATACATTTCTAATTCACTAGGAAAAATATCTAAATTTTGACTCGCTATGCTGTTCACACGTACACCTCCAATTTTTAAAAGTAATAGATACTAACATAGTTCTATAATTTAGATTCGCTATTAAAAGCATTATTCCTTTAGCGAAAAATGTTTTTTAATGTCGAATTGTAGGAAAATTCAAAAAAAGAATAGTATTTTACAAACAAAAGAGATTTTCCTATCAAGGGAAACGCTTTCAATAAAAGGGTGTTCATTTCCTTTTGACTAATGATTTTTTTACATTTAATTGATAATTTTCTCATTTTGATTTTCAACTTATTTTTCATACCAATATATTATTATTGAATAATGGTATTTCCTTATATCCAGTTTCTTCAGCATAATCCGTACACAAAAAAGAGGCTGTTTGAGCAGCCTCATTTCAATGGTCTATGTTGCTTTTTCATCGCTTACTTTTTCGATCCGATTGATAAACAGATAAGATAACGCAACTGACCAAGCAAGCGGCGTATTGCCATTAGGAATGTTTGTGCCACCGATATATAATTCTGGCACTTCCCAATTTTCTGGAATAATCGCTTCTGTTTTTTCTAAATAACCAATCGCCTTATTAAAGAGACCTAATTCTAAATAACAAAGACCAAGCCACGGAAGTCCAAAGCACCATTCAGCCTCACTGCCTTGATTATAATACTGGTCATTTTCGTAACGAATCACGCCATATTTACGTTCTAATTTGTTCGATACATTTTCAACAACTTTCAGTGCGGTTTTACGATCCAGTATTCGATATGGATAGACAAGAGAGAGCAATGCTAAATCCGTGTCCTTTGATTCACTTTCTCTAGGAAGAAGAAATCTTAATGTTTCTTCGCCTTTTTTAATGGTTTCTTCTTTCACATTCACGAGCATTTTCACTGCATGCAATCCTGCTATACAGGCCCCAATACTTGAAGTGTGGAGCTCCATATTCTCTTCCCACATTCCATTGTCTTTTGCTTGCCAATATTGTAGACAGTCTAGATAATCAACGAGCTTTTGAACAATTTCTAAATCTTTTTCATCGCGAATCACTTTTTGCCCTAAACGGAAGCCTTCACCTACTCCCCATAAGAATGCACCAATCGCATCATTTTGGGCATGACCCCATTCGACAGGTATTTCCTTTAGATCTGTTGAATAGCGTGAGTGAATATACTCAAACAAATATACCGGACGCTTTTGTCGATGGATATCAATTTTCCATTCGTATGTTTTAAATAGATCGAATAAGGCATGATATGCTTTTTCATAACGTTCTGATGGTTTTTGCATAAAAGGAAGAACCGTATAAACGATATCCCGAATCCATACAAAACTGTAATCTTGTGACAAACTTGCCGTATAAGCTCCATTCGATAAACGCATCCGATCTAGAACTTTAATGGCTTCATTCGTATTCATTTAATAACACCCCCATAGCTATTTGCTTTCCTCTCCATTGTTGACAGAGTTACAATTTCTAAACATATGAAGGCAAGGATTTTAAGACAAGCCCCCATAAGATAACGCTTACAATTGTTGTTACTTATACTTTATGTTGAAATATGTGATTTGATTATCAACATCTAAAATTCAGCATCTGCCTAAATGAATAATGTTATATATTGGCTATTCCAGCTCTTATAAAAAAGGCGATTTATCATTCTTTCTTACTAAATATATTGATTAAAGTATGGAAAATTCAAAAAAACCCAAAATTATTGGGTTTTCATCTAAACGATTATAGTACGTGTTCAAAAGGAGGATAAAAAAAGAGCCAAGATGTTCTAGGAATCCATACCTCAAATCCTTCGCGTATACAATAGTACGTGAGGACCGGACTTGGGCAGGGTGTGCTGACCTTTGTGTTACGTACAGAACGTGCGCAGTTTTAATAGAAGGTCATTAATGAGTAACAATGAAATTCGGCAGCACTTTTTATCGGACTTTTTGAACAACCTCTTAAAACGATTAAAGTAAAAATCTTAATATCATAAGTGTCGTAACTCCTACAAGAACTGTGCCGAGTAAACTCCTTGTGTAAATAGCTACTAGTAACGTTGGAATTGCAGACAGTAGGTTTAAAGTGTTTGCTTGAAAAGAAACTTTATTATCAAGTAAAAGTAATTCAGATGCCAATAAAGCAGCCATTACAGCCACGGGTACATGCTTGAGCCAATTTATTCCCCATTCTGGTATTTCAAGTTTACTTAGGACAATCAGAGGTAATACTCTAGGTATAAATGTAACAATGGCAGATCCAATAATGACGCTCATAATATACCAATTTATCTCCATTTTGAAATCACCAACCCGATTGTAGCTGAAAGTATTGTCGCCAAAATGACTCCAGCACTTCCTGATACGAAAAAGCTTGCCGCTAGGACAATAATACCTGAGCTTACTGCAACGATGATATCTGTGAAGTACTTTTTCTGGCTAAGAATTTGTAGAACTAGTAGGCCGATAAACATGGCTGGCAAAGCGAAATCTAGTCCAAATAGTTCGGGGTCTGGTATCCATTGACCGAAAATACCTCCAGCAATTGTAGCGAGTACCCAATTTAAATAGGCAGCTATATTTAAACCGAGCATCCATTTATAATCTAATTGTTTTTTTGATTGGGCGTGGGTAATGGCTACTCCAAATGTTTCATCTGTTAGTAATGCACCTGTGATAAGATTTTTTGATGTCGTATTTTTCCTAAAGTATGGAGCAATTGCTGCACTTAATAGTAGATGTCGACTATTGATGAAGAAAATGGTGACGATAATCGCAGATACAGGGTGACTTGCTGCAATCATTCCTGCTGCAATAAACTGACCTGAGCCAGCATAAAGAAGCAGGCTCATTAGTGCAATTTCAATCATGTTCAAGCCTGCAGTCTTTTCAACAACTCCTGCTGCGAATCCAATACTGAGGTAGCCTAATAATGTAGGAATGCAATCTTTGACTCCTTGCCAAAAACTATCTCCCTCTTCCATTACATTTTTGTTCAAATCTGTACTTAGTTCACTCATTTGTTCTGCTCCTGTTCTGCATGGATTTGTTCACTATTCAACGATGATCATTTTTTGTTTCTTCTATAATAGAAGGTAGCTTGCTGTATATTCTTATGACATCGTCTATTTTCATTCTGACCAGTCCACTTGAAGAAGGAGCAACAAATTCAATCGTTTCTGGAATAACTCTTTCGTCTTGTACACCCCAAAGTATATCTCTTTTTTTGCTGTATTGCTGATATACCCCCTTGCCTACAAAGCAAACTACCTTTGGCTTGAAAGTTATAATTTTTTGCTTCAATTCTTGCCTACCTTGTATGTATTCCTCTTTCGTAATTTCATTAGCCGCTTTAGTGGGCCGTGAAACAATGTTCGTAAATCCATAGCCTAATTCTAATAGTGAGCGATCTTCAATCGGCTGATATTTTCTTGGTGTTAATCCCGCTTCATGGATAATCCGCCAAAAGCGATTGTTCGGATTTGCATAATGATGACCGGTTTCACCAGAGCGGACGCTAGGGTTAAAGCCGACAAAAAGCAGATCCAAATCTACCTTAAGATGATCTAAGATGCCTTCCATTCTACTCCCTCTTCTCATTTCTTATATATCTATTTTACATTCGCATAAGGAATTTCCTACCCTTTTCACAATATTTATCCTCCATTGGAGGATAAATATTGTGAAACTTTTACTTCTATAAAATAAAGCCAAAGGTATTACATTCTCTAGCCTCGTTTTCTTAATCCATCCATCATAAATCGAATTAAGTTTTCAATTTCTGCATCTTCATCCAAATTATCTGGTTGTAAGACAAACCGTGATACGAAATAACCGCCAATCATCGTAAAAATCATTCTTTGAATTGTATTGCTTGGGATATCGATAAGTTCACCACGTTCTTTATACATATTAATCACTTTGATAATTCTATCTAAGATGTTTTCAGCAAAAAAAGGCAGTAACTCTTTCCTTAATTCATCACTATATAAAAGTTCTTTGACAACAATTTGAAATATTTCTTTATTTTCATTAATAAAGTCGATTCGATTTTTTAGTAAAGCTCTCAAAAAGTCCTCAAAACACCCAATGTTTTTTGACATAATTTCATTAAAAACCTCTTCAGCCATCGTAGGGATGGAATCCTTTATAAACGGGAGAATAACAGATAGTAATAAATTATCCTTCGTTCCATAATGGCGAAAAATGGTTCCTTCAGCAACCATCGCTGCTTTTGCTATTTCACTTGTTGAAGTGTTTGCATATCCTTTTTCTGCAAACAGTTTTATAGCAGTTTCAACTATTTTTTGTTGTTTATCTGTTTGTTTCTTTGTTAATTTAGTTTGGGCTATGATTACATCCAATAGATTGTCTTTAGACAATGAAGACCACTTCCTTTAAACTCTGGACTACTTATAACTTACGGTACTTTTTCAATGCCAATATATTCAGTATAATAAAGATTGTCGCAAATACAACCAATGCGAATAGATCCCCACTTATATCCTTCAAACCTAGTCCTTTATACATGACACCTTTCAAAGCGTCAGCTGCATAATAGATTGGCATGATTTTACCAATGGATTGTAACCAATTCGCCATTCCTTCAAGCGGGAAAATCCCGGCAAAGAATACTTGTGGGATAACAGCGATTGGAATAAATTGTACCATTTGGAATTCTGAAGCGGCAAAGGTGGATAACAGTGTTCCTAATGAAAGAGCGACTAACGCTAGCAGTAAATTAATAAGGATAACATTCCAAACGGAACCTACCATAACCATATCTAATACATTTATTGAATATATTACGATAATAACTGTTTGAATTACAGCAAATATACCAAAACCAACCAAATATGCTGTTACGATTTCTCCTCTGCGAATTGGTGTCGACATTAACCGTTCCAATGTACCGGTCGTTCGCTCCTTTAATAATCCAATTCCTGAGATGAGAAATACAAAAAAGAATACAAAAAAACCAACTAAGACAGGACTTAATACATCAAAAAATGCTGTTTCACTGTTTCCGTATACGTATTGTGTATCTATTTCTTTTTTCTGTATTACCACTGGTGCAGCATTTAAATTTAAAATTTTTGATTGGGCTTGCAAGGATACTGATTGGTTTACTTTCATCTGCAAGACTTTCGCTATTGATGGGTCGCTATTTTCTAATGTTAGTACCAATTTTTCATCATTTACTTCCAATAAACCATCAAGATCTTCTTCTACGATTGTTTCCTTATCTGCTTGTTCATAATGCTTCAAGTCAATATTTGCTTCGACTAATATTTTTTCGAGGTTATTTTCAACATTCACTACGCCCAATTTAGGGTCAACAGTATTTCCGTTAAATAAGAAATACATTAAGGTTAAAATGATTAATGGTGCAATAAACAGCAATGCTAATGTTCTTTTGTCCCGTAGCATCTCCTGACAAATTCTTTTGATTAATGCCACTGTTCTCATGAATCTTTCCTCCCCGCTTTTAAGAATACCTCCTCTAAATTATCAACCTGGTATTGCGCCTTTAATTCTTTTGGTGTACCCCTAGTTAAGATGACGCCATCTCTTACCATCGCTACAAAATCACATTTTTCCGCTTCATCCATAACATGTGTAGTCACAATGATTGTTTTTCCTTCCTCATTTTTCAAGCGTAACAATTCCTTCCAAATGCTTAATCGCAATTCAGGATCGATTCCTACAGTTGGTTCGTCTAATATTAAGATTTTTGGATTTTGGATTAAAGCGATCGCAAGAGATAATCTCCGTTTCATTCCACCGGAGTATGCCGATACTCTTTTATTTAGCTCGTTTGTTAAATTGACTAAATTTGCTGTATAAGTGATACGTTCCTTCATCTCTGTTTTATTCAATTTGTAAAGTGAAGCAAAGAATTTAAGGTTTTCCTTCCCTGTTAACTCGGTATACAGGGCATCAGATTGTGCCATGTAACCAATCTCTTGGAGTAATCCTAAATTGGGCATTTTTTCATTTAATACGTGAATCGTTCCAGTATCTGGGGTATCCATACCAACAATCATTTTTACTAATGTTGTCTTTCCGGCGCCTGAAGGACCAATAAACCCGTAAATTTTACCTTCTTCAATTGTAAAATCAATTTGATTTAAAACTACTTTTTTGCCAAAGCTTTTGCTCACTTGGTTAATAGCAATACTGACATTCATTTATATTACCTCCTCTAAATAATAAGTGAGTAATTACTCACTTATTATTTCTCTTCTTCATTCTTATGTCAATAAAAAGTGAGTGATTACTTATTATTTTTAAGGGGCTGGTCCCAAATGAAAAAGGTCAGACCCCACAACAAATAAATACAGTTTAAGATAAGTGTATATAACACTATCTACTGATTTAGAGTGCAAGGGCTGACCCGAGTTATTCTATTTCATTGAATTAGTTTAGCAATTCTTATGCTGTTCCTAATACTACCCCTAATTTCTTTAAATACTGACGATACGCAATACTTACCCGATCACTCTTAAGCGATAGTTCCACTTGCAAATCCAATGGTAAGTCTTCAGGTTTTTGGTTTTCTACGATTGGTTTGTCTTGAGCAAATATCATATCCTGAAACTCAATTATTTCCTGATCTGATTGACCTGAATCATAATTGAATAACATGACACCAAATGCAATGGATTTCTTCTCTTCCACAGGTAAAACTGTTAAAAGAATCACCATCTCTTGCCCTGTTTCATGATCCTTTTTCGTAAAACGGACGGTTAATGGACGAAGAATTTCATACGTATAGTACACATGCTTCGGTTGTCCTGAACCATCTGGATCCGGTTGATAGATCGCAATCTCACCGGAACGAATGCTTTCATCCTCCCAATGAATATCATAATCACCAATAACCGAATGCTCTGGGACACCGAGAAAGCCTCCATGTAAAATAGATAAATGACCAACGTCAAGAAAATTTTCCACAATTCTAGGCGGATTTGCTAATGCTTCAACAGGTCCCCATATCACACTACGAAAGTTCTCATCATTATATTCAGGAAGATTAAATAACTCTGTACCAGAGTTTTCGAGATTTACCCAAATTAGTCCATATTTTTCGATACAGCCATATTTAAAAGCCTTTGCTTTCTTTGGAATCGCTCGACCTTCAGGAAGTTGAGGGATGTGAGTACATTCCCCATTCGATTCGTATTCCCATCCATGATATGGACATACCAACTTTCCATCTTTCACGCATCCTAATGACAAAGCTGCTCCTCGATGTATACATAAATCTTTAAAAGCATGAACACCTTCTTCATTGCGGAAAAGAACCAGACGCTCACCCATTACAATAACTTGAACAGGTTCTTCTTTAATATCTATCGACCTACTAGCAACGATCCAATCATTTCGTAAAACATCATCTTGTATTAACAACATAGTTCCCCCTCTAGCCAGTTCACTTCAGTTATAATTTTAAAAATATATTAAGAAATTGTCAACAGAAACCGAATGTTTTTTTAAACAATTAAAAAAATGTTCGTTTTTTTATTTACGAAACGGACTTTTTCTCCTATAATAACGTTTATAACTTTCACAAACATATTTCCGAGGGGGAAAGTATCAGGTGGAACACCAAAAGAATAATTCAGAAGTATTAGTAGGAATTGATGAAAAAATCAGTGTTGGGAGATCGATTTTGCTTGGATTGCAACATGTACTGGCTATGGATCTCTATATTGCACCAATCATCATCGCCGGCTTATTGGCGCTTGATACGAGTAATACAACGTTCTTTGTACAAATGTGTTTTTTAACGGCTGGTGTTGCGACAATCATTCAAACTGGATTTGGAATTAAACTTCCAGTCGTACAGGGACCATCCTATGTTCCGATCGGTGCTCTTGCGGCAATTGGGGGGAAGCTAGGACTTGGAGCTATTTACGGAAGCTTGATTCCCGGAGCAATTTTAATCGCGTTGCTTGGATACCCATTGAAAGTTTTTGCGAAAACGGTTGTGAAAATAATCCCACCACTCGTTGGCGGAACTGTAATTGTAATTGTTGGAATTTCTTTAATGCCAAATGCATTTAATAGCATTTACGCAGCACCCGGAAACTTAGGTCACAATGTCATTGTTGCAGCTGTATCAGCTGGTGTATTAGTTGCCTGTATGATTCTTGGTAAGCAAGCAAAACACTTTGGGACCTTTTTCAGACTTGTTTCAGTTATTCTTGCAATCATAGCTGGTACAATCACAGCTCGTCTTTTTGGTAAACTTGACTTTTCAGCTGTTTCCGATGCAGCTTGGTTTTCCCTACCTAAGCTATTTCCTTTCGGAGCACCTATATTCGATATGAGTGCTATTTTAACAATCCTCTTTATTTATTTAATTATTTTAATTGAAACAACTGGCACATGGTTCGTTGTCTCTAAAGTGACGGATAGTGAATTAACGGAACAAAGATTGAATAAAGCATCATTTGGTGAAGGTCTTGGTTGTTTCGTTAGCTCGTTATTCGGCGGAACTCCAATGACAGGATATTCCTCAAATGCCGGAATTATTGCTATCACTGGTGTTGCTAGTCGAATGGCGATTCTCGCAGCTGGTGCGATCTTGATTGCTTTAGGACTTATGCCGAAACTTTCCGCTTTGATTATTTCTATTCCTGAGCCTGTAATCAACGGTATTTTCGGAATCGTCTGTGTAGCTATTGTTATGAATGGATTTAAAGTTATCCAACATGTCGTAGTAGATGATCGTAACATGATGGTGATTGGTATACCTATTCTATTGGCAATCGGTGTAACCGTACTTCCAAAGGACATACTCTATTCTTTACCTGACTTTGCAAACTATCTACTTTCTTCTGGAACTGGTATAGGTGCCATTTCTGCTGTTGTTTTAAATTTGATTATTCCTCATGAAAAACCTAAACAGAATTTGCAGAATGCTGGGTAAGACTTAAAAAAATCCTTACGTTAATAAACGTAAGGATTTTTTTATTAACCGTGAATTATTAGTGGATAACACCTTGTAAAGGACAATAGTTAGATTAGGCTGTTTATCCCCCACATATTTTATTCTTAATTCTCTAAACAAAGATAAAGTTAGGAGTATTGTACCCTGTTAAACCAGGAAAACAAATAGGTTGGTTTGTTTAGGGCTTTAGTTATGTACAAAACTTAATTGGTTACTGCTTGTAAGTTTACAGGCCTATTTAATGGGTTTATCTTTCCCAGCTCACCAAATCTTTGTATTAAATGGTTTTCTATATCGTGATCTAATGGCAATTGTTCAGATGAGAATGGGTTTAGCTGTGCATTTTCGCCAATCATAACTGAATACTTTGCATGTTGAAACATTGTCATATCATTTGCATCGTTGCCAAATGCAATATACTCCCCTTCTTCCACACCCAATTGCTGTAATCCACTCCATTTATCTACTCCTTTTGGGCTTATATCTAAGATTCCTTCATTTCCATGAATGTGAACTACTACTTCCATTTTGCTAAGTTGTTCTGATACTTCTCCCATGTTATCTGAAGTAAGTATCAAGATTTTTACAATTGACTGTAATTTATCCAGTTCAACATTTTTAGCACATTTTTGTGGGTCAAGGTTATTTAAAATGGGATGATTAGCTGGCCCCGTATAAGCATAATTCCAATCGCTATCTATTAAGTAAGAAACATTATACGTCTCTAGTAATTGAACAATATCGGCGAGTGTTTCTTCCGCAAAACCCACTGATAATATAATTTTTCCGTTTATTGCAACCATTGATCCATTTCCACCAATCATTGGGTATTGATGAAAACGTGCATGTAATACGGGGAGTAAATCACGTATTGGCCTAGCTGAAGCAAAAATGACTTCATGCCCTTGTGCTACTAACTTTTCTAACGATACTAGTAGTTTTTCAGAAACAGGCTGACCTTTAAAGCAGATTGTCCCATCTAAATCGAATACAAATTTCATTCTACTCCACTCCTACATTTTTTTATTGTTCTTAGCATATCAGTTTATCTTATAATGAAAAGGACATATGTCCCAAAAAGGAGTTCTATATGAAATATATTCAAGATTCGGAGCTACTTGAAAAAATTTTACAGGAGTATCATGTTGAAGAAATGTTTGATCAAACAAAGCAACTCCCATTTACACTACAGCAATATACACCAGATGAAATTATTCTACTTGAAGGAATGGAGATGCAATCACTGTTATTCTTGGTAGATGGGAAAGTGAGAATAACATCAAGTATCGAAACCGGAAGATCACTTTTACTACGATTTATTCACCCTTTTTCCATCATTGGAGATATTGAATTAATCCGTGATGTTCCCGTTCAATCACAAGTTCAAGCAGTCAATGAGTGCTTATTAATCGGACTTCCCTTCGATTATATAAAGCAATACGAAATAGACAACCCAAAGTTTTTGCATACACTTTTAGAACATGTATGCTATAAACTTCAAACTTGCACAACAGCTTCTCGTGTAAACTTATTAGCATCTGTTGAAAACAAATTTGCGAGTTACCTTATGTCTACGATATCAGCTGAACCTAATAACAACTTTGGAATAGAGCTAACGACTTCCAACATCAAAGAAATGGCAAATTTACTTGGCACGACATATCGCCATCTAAATCGAATTATTCATTCTCTTACTCAAAAGAACATTATTGAAAGAGACAAAAATTCTATTCGTATATTAAATTGGGATGATTTAGATAAAGCATCCAATGGAATTCGATATAAGTAAAGATGAATAACACTGATTTCTTCATGGGTTATCCATAAATGTTTACATCCAAATCATCTTTGCATAGTGTACTTAACCAGTTTCTTAAGTATTATTCCACAATCTTTAGTCGAGTAACTTTATTGCCACTAAGCAGTTCCTTAATCTACCTTTCAGTTGAGATTTCCTTTTCTCTTTTCATTACAAAAATACCCCTTTTGATAAACAGATCCAAAGAGGTGAAACATCGCAACTTTATTTGAAACCCGTAACGAAATTTAAACTTTTATAAAATATCAAGAAACAAATATGATTTCGAATACCATAAAAAAACAGCCTCCCCCAATTATTAAATTACATTTTGAGGAGACTGTTTTTCATTAAACACCAGCTTTTAGATTTTCTTCGACCATGTCAATAAATTGTTCCAATATACGTATATCATTCGTCAACTCTGGATGAAAAGCGCTGACAAGAATATTTTTTTGTCTTGCACAAACGATTTTCCCTTCATAGTATGCAAGTACTTCAACGTCTTTGCTAGCTCTCTCTCCATATGGTGCACGAATGAAAATCGCTTTAAAAGGCTGAGCTAAATTTTTTATATCTATGTTCACTTCAAAGCTTTCACGCTGACGGCCAAACGCATTCCGCCAAACTTCGATATCAATTAATTGTAAATGAGCGGTGTCAGATCCACTTACTTTTTTCGCGAGTAAAACCATACCAGCACATGTTCCAAAGATTGGCTTGCCTTGCTTTGAAAATTGCAGGATCGGTTCCATAAAGCCATAACGATCCATTAGCTTCCGCATCGTTGTGCTTTCGCCACCGGGAAGAATTAAGCCATCGAGCTCTGCTAATTGGTCAGTTTGCTTTACAATTACGGCTTTTTGTCCAGTTGCTTCTATCTGTTTCACATGTTCACTAATGGCACCTTGTAAGCCTAAAACACCAATCGTTGCCATTACCAGCCACGCTCCTGCATTCTTTCTGCTTGCGGTAATCTCGAAATATCGATGCCTTTCATAGCGGTTCCTAATTCTTTGGATAGCTTCCCAATTAAATCATAATCAGTGAAATAAGTTGTTGCTTGGACAATAGCATTCGCGAATTTCTCTGGATCTTCTGATTTGAATATCCCAGAACCGACAAATACGCCGTCCGCTCCAAGCTCCATCATTAATGCTGCATCAGCAGGTGTTGCCACGCCGCCAGCTGCAAAGTTCACGACCGGTAATTTGCCAGCTTCTTTAATTTGTTTCAAAATCTCATAAGGAGCGCCAAGAATTTTTGCTTCAGTCATGATTTCGTCATCGTTCATTAAAGTAAGTTTACGAACCTGTGCTTGCACTTTTCGCATATGACGAACTGCTTCTACAATATTCCCTGTACCAGGCTCCCCTTTTGTCCGTAACATCGATGCTCCTTCACCAATTCTGCGTGCTGCTTCCCCTAGATCACGACATCCACAAACAAATGGAATTGTAAAGCTGCTTTTTAATAGATGAAACTCTTCATCAGCAGGTGTCAATACTTCACTTTCATCAATATAGTCCACACCCATCGCTTCTAGCACTCTCGCTTCAACGATATGGCCAATTCTAGCTTTCGCCATGACCGGAATCGTTACAGCATTCATAACTTCTTCTACAATTCGCGGATCTGCCATTCTAGCAACTCCACCTGCTGCGCGAATATCAGAAGGTACTCGCTCAAGTGCCATGACCGCAACAGCTCCTGCTGCTTCCGCAATTCTTGCTTGTTCCGCATTGACAACGTCCATGATGACGCCACCCTTTTGCATTTGAGCCATTCCTCTTTTAACTGCATCTGTTGCTACTAATCTCTCCATTCTTAATCCCCCTAAAAAAATATTTGCAATTTTCATTTATATTCCTTAGTATAAAAAGAAAGTGGCATCATTAAAAGTGTCAGTTTTCCATTAAATAACGGTGTCAGAGGAGAGGTTATTAATTATGAATATGCTTTCATGTGTATTAAATCGGGAAATAGCCATCCCTTTATATGAGCAATTATATGAATATATTAAAACAGAAATCATTGAAGGTCGCCTAGAATTCCAGACAAAGCTTCCGTCAAAACGAAAATTAGCGCAGCATTTACATATAAGCGGGAACACAGTAGAGACGGCTTATGAACAGCTAGCGGCTGAAGGGTACTTAGAGGTCAAAGCTAGGAAAGGATATTATGTCATGGACTTGGAGGATTTAGAATATGCAGGCGCAAAAACTGATATTTTGCCATTGTATGAATCTAAAAAAACATATGACTATCACTTTCATCCGAGTCAAATTGATACCGAACATTTTCCTTTTGCACAATGGAGAAAGTATGCAAAAAACACGATGGATTTAGCCAATCAAGAGTTGCTATTACTAGGTGATGCCCAGGGAGAATATTCGCTTCGCCGAGAAATTGCTACATATCTATACCATGCACGCGGGGTGATTTGTGAACCAGAACAAATTATCGTTGGTGCAGGCATTGAGATACTACTTCAGCAGCTTGTGTTGTTATTTGAGAGGAATTCAGTTTATGGTGTGGAAGACCCTGGATATCATTTATTTCAAAAAATTATCCAAAGCTATGGTAATCCAACATTCCCACTTGAAGTTGATGAAGATGGCATAAAAGTGGAAAGCATTGAAAAGCACAAGATTAATGTTGTCTATGTGACACCATCGCATCATTTCCCTTATGGCTCTGTACTTTCCATTAATCGAAGAACTAAGTTACTCAACTGGGCATCGAGCTCTGAACATCGGTATATTATTGAAGATGATTATGATAGTGAATTTCGTTATACAGGAAAATCGATTCCTTCTTTGCAAAGTATGGATCAATTTGAAAAAGTGATCTACTTAGGTTCGTTTTCAAAATCACTCATCCCATCGCTTAGAATCAGCTATATGGTGCTTCCTAAACCGCTCATGAATCGGTATACGGAGGAGCTTTCGTTTTATCATTCAACGGTATCTCGAATCGACCAGCAAATTTTGACTAAATTTATAATTCAAGGAGACTTTGAAAAACATTTAAACAAAATGCGGAAGCTATATCGACGTAAATTGGACATTGTTTTGACACTATTTAAGCCCTATCAAAACAAAATCTCAATAATTGGCGAGAGATCCGGCTTGCATATTGTGTTAGTCGTCAATAACGGGATGGATGAAACGGCCCTTATCAATCAAGCTGCAAAAGCAAGTATAAAAATCTATCCGATGTCTGCGTATTCAATTGAGAAGAAAATTGATGCACTTCCGGAACTTATTCTTGGTTTTGCTGGTATTCCTGAAGCAAAATTAGATGATGCGATTCAACTATTATTGCATGCCTGGGGATTTTCCAGTTAAATGATTAGAAGGAATGTTTTTCGAGGTGGGATACTTCGTGAAAAAAATCAAAGTGATCCTTACACAACTAGTAAGAACGTTCATAAAATGAATGAACGTTCTTTACTTATTATCAATTCATATAGATAATTGTAGAAATCTTGATATCCTTCTTCTACAGTTGTTTATCCCACCACCATTTGTTATTAAGATACCATTGAATAGTTTGTGTTAATCCTATTTCAAATGAATAGTTCGGTATCCAACCTAATTTCTCTAATTTTGTTGGGTTGATTGCATATCGCTTATCATGTCCTTTTCGATCTTCTACAAACTCTAGCAAACTTTCTGATTTTCCGAGTTTATGGATAATTGTTTTTACTACCTCTAATGTTGTTCGTTCATTATGCCCGCCAACATTATATATTTCCCCCTTTACACCTTCATGCATCACTAAATCGATGGCTGAACAGTGATCATACACATGTAACCAATCTCGAATATTTTTACCATCCCCATACACAGGAACTTTCTGCTCCTGTACAACGCGAGAAATTGTGAGAGGGATAAGCTTTTCTGGGAACTGGAATGGCCCATAATTATTAGAACATCGTGTAATATTTATGGGTAATCCATAGGTTTCATGGTAGGCACGAACAAGGAGATCAGATGAGGCTTTACTTGCACTATAAGGACTATTTGGTAACAGTTTCGACTCTTCCATAAAAAAGGTGGTAGGATCAAAATCAAGTTCTCCATATACCTCATCTGTGGAAACATGGACAAACTTCGTTACCTTATTTTGATGCGCAGCATGTAATAAGATTTGTGTACCTAAAACATTAGTTCGAACAAAAATTTCAGGATCTGTAATCGATCGATCAACATGACTCTCTGCGGCAAAATGAACGACAAAATCAAACTTCTCTTTCGCAAATAAAGCCATAATTGCCTTACAATCTGTAATATCCATTTTAATAAAGCGGTAATTTTCTTTTTTCTCAATATTCTTGTGTTTGGATAAATCCCCTGCATACGTTAACAAATCTAAATTATAAATATGATACTCTGGATATCTATTCATCATTTGTTGAACAAAATGACCACCAATAAATCCCGCCCCACCTGTCACAAGAACTTTCTTTTTCATTTACTTCTCCTTTTTTACTAACATACTTAAATAACGTTCTAGGGCATCTTGCCAAGCTGGTAATGATTTAAAACCGTTACTTTTAAGCTTTTCCTTTGACAGTCGAGCATTTTTTGGCCTTACAGCATTCACAGGATAATCTTCGGATGAAACTACACGTACTTGTACATTGCAATTTGATTGTTTGAATATTTCCTCAGCAAACTCGGCCCAACTGCAAAAACCTTCATTCGTAGCATGATAGATGCCATATTTATCTGTTTGGACCATACTTATTAACAATTTCGCTAAGTCATGCGTATACGTAGGGGAACCAATTTGATCACCTACTACCTTTACCTCCTCACGGGATTTCGCAAGATGAAGCATTCTTTTTGTGAAATTATTGCCATTTATTCCAAAAACCCATGAAGTACGTACTATAAAATATTCTTGTAACATACTTTGTACCGCTTTTTCACCTTCATATTTTGTTAATCCATAGTAACTCTTAGGACACGGTAGATCTGTTTCCACAAGCGTTTTTTCACCTAGTCCACCAAACACATAATCCGTGCTAACATACATAAATTTTATATTAAGTTCTTTAGCTACATTCACTAAATATTTTGTGCCTTCCACATTGACATTCCAGCAAGTTTTTTTGTCACTTTCAGCTAGATCAACCGCTGTGTAGGCAGCACAATGAATAATTACATCTGGTTTCAAATGTCTAATATAATGATACACTTCTTGCTCTTTCGTTATATCTAAATTCCTTCTCCTGGTTCCATGTACATCTAATCCTTGCTGCACCCCTTGCCTCATAACATCGTAACCAAGCTGTCCACCGATACCAGTCACTAATAGTTTCAATTCCTCACTTCCCAAATACAAAATTATGTTCAGCATCTTTTAAAAGTGGCGCTTTCTGGTCTTTAGCTGATACTATAGGTTCATTATGAATCGGCCATTTTATATTGATCGTCGGGTCATCCCAGCGTATTCCTCGATCAAAGTTCGATACATATTCAGTATCAACTTTATATTGGACTTCAACATTATCTGTTAGCGTCAAAAAACCATGAGCAAAGCCTTTGGGAATGTATAATTGCTTTTTATTTTCCGCATTTAATTCGATGCCCATCCATTTCCCGTAGCTTGGACTTCCTTTGCGTATATCCACCGCCACATCAAAAATTGCCCCATTTGTACAACGGACGAGCTTGACTTGCGCTTTAGGATGTAATTGGTAATGTAAACCTCGTAAAGTCCCCCTTTCTATAGATAAGGAGTGATTATCTTGAACAAAAACCACCTCTACTCCTAATGCCTTTAATGTTGTTTGGCTATATGATTCAATAAACCAGCCACGTCGATCATGTAATACAGCTGGTTCAAAAATTAGGACCCCTTTTAACTTGGTTTTAGTAATCTTCATTACGCCACCATACTTTCCTAGAGTAATAATTTTATAGGAATTCAAAAATTTGTACTTTGTATCGCTATTTATCTATCCACTATACGAGTAAGATATTTCCCATAGTCACTTTTTTCTAGTGGTTTAGCTAACGCTAGTAACTGTTCCCTAGAAATATAGCCTTTCCGAAAGGCAATTTCTTCTAAACAAGCTATTCTAAGACTCTGCCGATCCTCAATCATCTCCACGAATAATGAGGCCTGCAATAATGATTTAGGAGTGCCAGTATCTAACCACGCAAACCCTCTACCCAAAAGCTCCACATTAAGCTCTCCTTTATTTAGATAGTATTCATTGATGGTCGTAATTTCAAATTCTCCTCGAGGTGATCGTTTAATACTTTTAGCAATGTTAATGACTTGATTGTCGTAAAAATACAAGCCGGTAACAGCATACGTAGATTTAGGTTGAATTGGCTTTTCTTCTAATGATAAGACGATTCCATTTCGATCAAATTCTACGACTCCAAATCTCTCGGGATCTTTAACCGGATAGCCAAAGATAGTCGCACCTGATTTAATCGCTGCTACTCGTTCCAGCGTTTTTGTAAAATTATGACCATGAAAAAGATTATCCCCAAGTATGAGCGCTACGGAATCTTCCCCTATAAACGGTTCTCCAATAATAAATGCCTGTGCAATTCCCTCAGGCTTTTCTTGAATCATATAAGTAAGTGTAATGCCTAGTTGTGATCCATCGCCAAGTAAGGTTTGATAACGTGGTTGATCTTCGTCGGTTGTTATAATTAGAATTTCTCTAATACCCGCAAGCATTAAAACCGATAGTGGATAATAAATTAAGGGTTTGTCGTAAACAGGCATTAACTGTTTGGAAACAGCTTTTGTTAAAGGATATAGTCTGGTACCAGTTCCGCCTGCTAGTACGATACCTTTCATATTCAGTCACATCCTTCATAAGACTTTTGTCGATTGTCTAGCAAGATTGAAACGTGAAATTACGATTCATCTAATTTATTTTAGTTACTCCCCCCATTTACAATTGGTATGTGTCATTTCATCTACTATGTATGATTTCTACTTCAAATTATCACTTTTCACGACATTAACGTTATATTGCTTTTTTAGTTCAAACAAAATTTATTTCTTGTAAAATATTAATCCACAAGTACATATATATATTTTATTGAATGGAAATCTGGAAGGATGGAGATCGAATTGAAAAAAACAAGTGTGATTATTCTTACCTACAATCAGTTACCTCTAACCATAAGATGTGTGAATAGCATTCAAAAGCACACTGTGATGGAGGAAATTGAAATAATTGTCGTTGATAACGGCTCGACAGATGGTACTGTTGATTATCTTAAGGGTTTACCTTTTATCAAAACTTGTTTTAATCCCAGCAATGTGGGATTCGCGAAGGGTTGTAATCAAGGATTAAAGCTTGCAACTGGTGATTATATTTTATTCATAAATAATGATGTCATTGTGACGGAGAATTGGTTAGATCCAATGATTGAGCTACTAGACAAAGAGAATGTAGGGATGGTCGGGCCTGTTAGTAATTATGTCAGCGGGTTACAGCAGATTTCTGTCGATTATCAAGATATCGAGCAGATAGACGACTTTGCTTCTAGATACTGTGAACAGCAACGTGGAAAATCCAGACGCGTACTACGTTTAGTAGGATTTTGTTTATTAACAAAACAAGAGATTTTGGAAAAAATCGGTGGTTTTGATGAAAGATTTGCATATGGCTCATTTGAGGATGATGATCTATGTCTTCGTGCTATACAAGAGGGATACCAGCTACATATCGCTTTAGATTCTTTTATCCACCATCATGGTCATGCAACTTTTAGCGGAAATCAAGATATCGACATTCATTCCTTATATCATGAAAATCGGCGGAGATTTATCGATAAGTGGCAAATTGATTTAACTTATTTCACCCATCCACGTCCAGAAATTGTTGATTTAGTCCCTATTGAAGCTAGGAAAATACTAGATGTAGGCTGCGGTGCCGGTGCAACCGGTTTAGAACTTTTAAATCGGCAGCCTTGTCAATTATATGGGATTGAATTAAATGCATTGGTAAGTTCCATTGCCAAAGCGCATTATGAAACTGTAGATCATACAGATGTTGAAGTACTAGAACTCTCTTACCCACTTAATTACTTCGATACGATTATACTTGCTGACATCCTAGAACACCTAAAAGATCCTTGGAAAGTTATTCAAAATCTGTCTAAATATCTAAAACCTAATGGCTCCATCATATGTAGTATTCCTAATATATCTCATGCTGAGGCACTTATCCCTTTATTACAAGGTAATTGGCATTATACCGATGCGGGAATTTTAGATCGAACCCATTTAAGATTTTTCACCCCTCAAACCGTTCACACATTATTTCCATCTAACCAATTTGAAATAATCGATCAACGTTATCAGCAAATTGCCGTAGAAACCAATGTAGAGCTTTTCCTTAATGAAGTCATTCATTTAGCTGAAAATTTCGGGTATAACATGGATCAATTAGCGAACTACAGTAAGGTTTATCAAACACTTATACATGTAGTAAAAAAAGAAACGAATGAATAAATCTGATAACACAACTACTTAGATATGAGAAAGAACGGCTTGGTACACAGTGCCGTTCTTCTTTATCTAGCTACATCTCATTTTGAAAGCATATGCGTATATACTGGATGAGGACACATTCACAAAGGTTTTTATACTACAATGTCAGATAAAATAAGCCGACACAAAAACGGAAATTATTTTCCACTTTTAGTCAACCCATCAAAATATTCTTTGTTTGCTAACATTCTCGGATCGTTTGGCCTATATAGTAGTGCTGATTCATTGTGTTTGGAGGCTAATTGATACTGACCTAATCGATCATAACAAACAGCTAGTTGAAGATGTGGTAGCCAAGAAGAACATGCGTTGTTTTGAAAACTTAATTTTTCTACTTCTTTATTTTCTAAACTTTTTCCATACCAATAAATAGCTGTTTGGATTTCATTCTTTTCTAAAAAATAAAAACCTAATCTGCAACATGTTTCCGGTTGAGGGATTCCATATGAGAGTGCTTTTAATGCCCAATGTGCTTCTTGTTCTTTAAGATTGAATTGATGGTAACAATCTGCTAATTTGCTACATGCACGAATATTATCTTCTACCCAACCTTGCTTGGTTCTTAGAAAGCGAAGATAATATTCAATCGCTTTTTTATAATTTCCATGATCGACTAATTCATTTGCATAGTAAAACAAGTCTCGTGGAGAGAATTCCTTTCCTTCCGTTAGCATTCTTTCATAAATAACGAGGTTGCGATTGGGATCGTGAGTAAGTGGTAAATGTGTCACCGCTATATCACTATCATGGATGATCCCGTGAACGGCTAAATATTCATGTACCTCTCCTATCCAAAGGAAATGGTTTTCCCTTTTAACTAAGCGATTTCTCCTTATACTTGTCGTTATATTTTGCTCTTCATCGGAAGCTAGATGATAATCCATCGATACGGAATCAGTATTTCGATTCAAAGTCTGTTTAAGATGAAGAAATTTTTTTTGATCAAGTTCTAAAAATGCATCATCTGCATCCAACCATAAAATATAGTCCTTTGTTGCTTGATTAAATGAATAGTTTCTAGCTGCTGCAAAATCATCGATCCAGGAAAAATCAAAAATCCGGTTCGTATACAAATTAACAATTTCCTTCGTGCGATCCGTAGAACCAGTATCAACAATATTGATTTCATCTACGATATCACGCACAGACTCTAAACATCGACCAATTACGTCTTCTTCATTTTTCACAATCATACATAGACTAATTGTAATCAAACACTCCCCCCCTATTCCTTTCATAAATATATGCAAAATTAATATATTATTTCCGAAATAATTTTAATTATTGCAAATCTTCCTCAGTAAGAGAGGACACTTCTTAATCTAAGATAACTGGTTTCAAAATGAATGAGCTGATCTTGCTACTGATATCAAAAAGTTTTAAGCGACAGCAATGATTAAGTAATTGAATTTAAGCAAGACCTCGAAGTCATAAAAACAGACCACTTCATTATTATTAAATTACGAATCACACAAAAACCGAAACTGAAATTAGATTTCAATCTTAGGTCTTCGTGTGACTATAGAGTTTATTTAAGAACAAATTGAGTTATCCTCAAACCTCGTTACTAAAAATTTTGGAGTGAATAGCACATCTATGATTTTTGGATAGACAAAGTTAAACTCCCTTACTAGATTTCATTGCTAAAAAGTTATTTAATTGATTGTGATCCCCGCACTTGCATAACCTGCAACGGTAGTAAGAAGAGTAATTCCTGTTCCTGTTACAGAAAACACCATCAATAGGCGATCTCGTGCAGTTACCGGAATGTTCAATCCTGTAGTAAGACCTTGACTAATAGCGCCAATTGCAATTACTCCATTTAGAGATGGTGTTAACGTTACTGATGCTCCAGGAATTGCAGTAAATGTGTTGTTAGCCGTTGGTCCAGCTGATCTAAATAGTTCGGCAGTAACGGTTACTGATGATGTTAAGAGACTTAATGCCACTGTAGTACTGAAGAATCCGGATATTGAAGTAATCGTACCACTTCGTGGAACTGTAAATGCCATATTAAGAAGTGTTCCTGCAGCGCCTGTTAGATCAATCGTTGTTCCTCCTACAAGAACAGCAGGAGCAGAATTTCCAAATCCGATTAGACCTGTCGTTCCAGCTAATCCACTTACAAGTACAGTCATTGCAACTGGAATCCCTGATGCATATGGAATTATAGCACTAGAACCTGTGGCTCCTGTCGATCCGGTTGATCCTGTCGCTCCTGTATTTCCGGTTGCGCCTGTTGAACCTGTGGCGCCGGTGGATCCGGTTGCTCCGGTTGATCCTGTCGCTCCTGTGTTTCCGGTTGCACCCGTTGAACCTGTCGATCCTGTGTTTCCCGTTACGCCCGTTGATCCGGTGGATCCTGTATTTCCAGTTGCTCCGGTTGAACCTGTCGCTCCTGTGTTTCCGGTTGCACCTGTTGATCCGGTAGATCCGGTAGATCCTGTGTTTCCGGTTACGCCCGTTGATCCTGTCGATCCGGTGTTTCCAGTTGCTCCTGTTAAACCTGTGGCTCCTGTATTTCCGGTTGCACCTGTTGATCCGGTAGATCCTGTGTTTCCGGTTACGCCCGTTGATCCGGTGGCTCCTGTATTTCCGGTTACGCCCGTTGATCCGGTGGCTCCTGTATTTCCAGTTGCGCCCGTTGATCCGGTAGATCCTGTGTTTCCGGTTACGCCCGTTGATCCGGTGGCTCCTGTATTTCCGGTTGCGCCCGTTGATCCGGTGGCTCCTGTATTTCCAGTTGCTCCTGTCGATCCGGTAGATCCTGTGTTTCCGGTTACGCCCGTTGATCCGGTAGATCCTGTGTTTCCGGTTGCACCCGTTGATCCGGTGGATCCTGTATTTCCCGTTACGCCCGTTGATCCGGTGACTCCTGTATTTCCAGTTGCTCCTGTTAAACCTGTGGCTCCTGTATTTCCGGTTGCTCCGGTTGAACCTGTCGATCCTGTGTTTCCGGTTGCTCCGGCTGATCCTGTGGCTCCTGTGTTTCCGGTTGCACCCGTTGATCCGGTAGATCCTGTGTTTCCGGTTACGCCCGTTGATCCGGTGGCTCCTGTATTTCCGGTTGCGCCCGTTGATCCGGTGGATCCTGTATTTCCAGTTACTCCTGTCGATCCGGTGGCTCCTGTGTTTCCGGTTGCGCCCGTTGATCCGGTGGCTCCTGTATTTCCAGTTGCTCCTGTCGATCCGGTAGATCCAGTGTTTCCGGTTGCGCCCGTTGATCCGGTAGCTCCTGTATTTCCAGTTGCTCCTGTCGATCCGGTAGATCCAGTGTTTCCGGTTGCACCCGTTGATCCGGTGGATCCTGTGTTTCCCGTTACGCCCGTTGATCCTGTATTTCCAGTTGCTCCGGTTGAACCTGTCGCTCCTGTGTTTCCGGTTGCACCCGTTGATCCGGTGGCTCCTGTGTTTCCGGTTGCACCCGTTGATCCGGTGGATCCTGTATTTCCCGTTACGCCCGTTGATCCGGTGGCTCCTGTGTTTCCGGTTGCGCCCGTTGATCCGGTGGCTCCTGTATTTCCTGTAGCTCCTGTGTTTCCGGTTGCACCTGTTGATCCGGTGGATCCTGTATTTCCAGTTGCTCCTGTCGATCCGGTAGCTCCTGTGTTTCCGGTTGATCCGGTTGAACCTGTCGATCCTGTGTTTCCGGTTGCACCCGTTGATCCGGTGGATCCTGTATTTCCCGTTACGCCCGTTGATCCGGTGGATCCTGTGTTTCCGGTTGCACCTGTTGATCCTGTGGATCCTGTATTTCCAGTTGCTCCTGTCGATCCGGTGGATCCTGTGTTTCCGGTTGCGCCCGTTGATCCGGTAGATCCAGTGTTTCCGGTTACGCCCGTTGATCCGGTAGCTCCTGTGTTTCCGGTTGCTCCTGTCGATCCGGTTGCTCCTGTGTTTCCGGTTGCACCCGTTGATCCGGTGGATCCTGTATTTCCAGTTACTCCTGTCGATCCAGTTGCTCCTGTGTTTCCGGTTGCGCCCGTTGATCCGGTGGCTCCTGTATTTCCAGTTGCTCCTGTCGATCCGGTAGATCCAGTGTTTCCGGTTACGCCCGTTGATCCGGTAGCTCCTGTGTTTCCGGTTGCACCCGTTGATCCGGTGGATCCTGTATTTCCCGTTGCTCCTGTCGATCCGGTGGATCCTGTGTTTCCGGTTGCGCCCGTTGATCCGGTGGCTCCTGTATTTCCAGTTGCTCCGGTTGAACCTGTCGCTCCAGTGTTTCCGGTTACGCCCGTTGATCCGGTAGCTCCTGTGTTTCCGGTTGCACCCGTTGATCCGGTGGATCCTGTATTTCCCGTTACGCCCGTTGATCCGGTGGATCCTGTATTTCCAGTTGCTCCTGTCGATCCGGTAGATCCTGTGTTTCCAGTTGCTCCTGTTAAACCTGTGGCTCCTGTATTTCCAGTTGCTCCGGTTGAACCTGTCGATCCTGTATTTCCAGTTGCGCCTGTTGATCCTGTCGATCCGGTGTTTCCAGTTGCTCCTGTGTTTCCGGTTGCTCCCGTTGATCCTGTTGATCCTGTATTTCCGGTTGCACCCGTTGAACCTGTCGATCCTGTGTTTCCCGTTACGCCCGTTGATCCTGTCGCTCCTGCATTTCCGGTTGCTCCGGTTAAACCTGTGGATCCTGTGTTTCCGGTTGCTCCGGTTAAACCTGTGGATCCTGTGTTTCCGGTTGCTCCGGTTGAACCTGTCGATCCTGTATTTCCGGTTGCTCCCGTTGAACCTGTCGCTCCTGTGTTTCCAGTTGCTCCTGTTAAACCTGTGGCTCCTGTATTTCCGGTTGCTCCCGTTGATCCGGTGGATCCTGTGTTTCCGGTTGCACCCGTTGATCCGGTGGCTCCTGTGTTTCCGGTTACGCCCGTTGATCCGGTGGTTCCTGTGTTTCCGGTTACGCCCGTTGATCCGGTGGCTCCTGTGTTTCCGGTTGCGCCCGTTGATCCGGTGGCTCCTGTCGATCCGGTGTTTCCAGTTGCTCCTGTTAAACCTGTGGCTCCTGTATTTCCGGTTGCTCCGGTTGAACCTGTCGCTCCTGTGTTTCCGGTTGCACCTGTTGATCCGGTAGCCCCAGTGTTTCCGGTTGCACCCGTTGATCCGGTGGATCCTGTGTTTCCGGTTACGCCCGTTGATCCGGTGGCTCCTGTATTTCCAGTTGCTCCTGTCGATCCGGTAGATCCAGTGTTTCCGGTTACGCCCGTTGATCCGGTAGCTCCTGTGTTTCCGGTTGCACCCGTTGATCCGGTGGATCCTGTATTTCCCGTTACGCCCGTTGATCCGGTGGCTCCTGTATTTCCGGTTGCGCCCGTTGATCCGGTGGATCCTGTATTTCCAGTTGTTCCTGTCGATCCGGTGACTCCTATGTTTCCGGTTGCACCCGTTGATCCGGTGGATCCTGTATTTCCAGTTGCTCCTGTCGATCCGGTTGCTCCTGTGTTTCCGGTTGCTCCTGTGTTTCCGGTTGCTCCCGTTGATCCTGTTGATCCTGTATTTCCGGTTGCACCCGTTGATCCGGTAGCTCCGGTAGATCCAGTGTTTCCGGTTGCACCCGTTGAACCTGTCGATCCTGTGTTTCCCGTTACGCCCGTTGATCCTGTCGCTCCTGTATTTCCGGTTGCTCCCGTTGATCCTGTCGCTCCTGTATTTCCAGTTGCGCCTGTTGATCCTGTCGATCCGGTGTTTCCAGTTGCTCCGGTTAAACCTGTGGATCCTGTGTTTCCGGTTGCACCCGTTGATCCGGTGGCTCCTGTATTTCCAGTTACTCCTGTCGATCCGGTTGCTCCTGTGTTTCCGGTTGCACCCGTTGATCCGGTTGCTCCTGTATTTCCAGTTACTCCTGTTAAACCTGTGGCTCCTGTATTTCCGGTTGCTCCGGTTGAACCTGTCGCTCCTGTGTTTCCGGTTGCTCCGGCTGATCCTGTGGCTCCTGTGTTTCCGGTTGCACCCGTTGATCCGGTAGATCCTGTGTTTCCGGTTGCTCCGGTTAAACCTGTGGATCCTGTGTTTCCGGTTGCACCCGTTGATCCGGTAGATCCTGTGTTTCCGGTTGCTCCGGTTAAACCTGTGGATCCTGTGTTTCCGGTTGCTCCGGTTGAACCTGTCGCTCCTGTGTTTCCGGTTACGCCCGTTGATCCGGTAGCTCCTGTATTTCCAGTTGTTCCTGTCGATCCGGTGACTCCTGTGTTTCCGGTTGCACCCGTTGATCCGGTAGATCCTGTGTTTCCGGTTGCTCCGGTTAAACCTGTGGATCCTGTGTTTCCGGTTGCTCCTGTCGATCCGGTAGATCCAGTGTTTCCGGTTACGCCCGTTGATCCGGTAGCTCCTGTGTTTCCGGTTGCACCCGTTGATCCGGTGGCTCCTGTATTTCCAGTTACTCCTGTCGATCCGGTTGCTCCTGTGTTTCCGGTTGCACCCGTTGATCCTGTCGATCCGGTGTTTCCAGTTGCTCCTGTTAAACCTGTGGCTCCTGTATTTCCGGTTGATCCCGTTGATCCTGTAGCTCCTGTATTTCCGGTTGATCCCGTTGATCCTGTAGCTCCTGTATTTCCGGTTGATCCCGTTGATCCTGTAGCTCCTGTATTTCCGGTTGATCCCGTTGATCCGGTAGATCCTGTGCCTCCTGTACTTCCGGTTACACCTGTGGCTCCTATTGAGGCAGTCGCACCACTGGGTACATTTACATTAACCTCGACTTTTTGTTCTATATTCCTGTTGCGATTCTTTTGTCCATAAGCTGAATATTTTCTATTTTTACAGTTACAGTCACTTGACCCACAATTTGAACAATACATATATGAACTCATATATACACCTCCTCGCGACACTGAGGTATCATATGAATCAAAAATTAAATCTGAATAAGAATAATGCCCATTTTTTCTGTCTTTAAGAACACAAAAGGCCAAGGGCACTGAAAATGAAACATGATTCCAAAAATCATACTCTTTTTCCTATCGATAAGCTAAATCTCCTAATAACGATAAAGTTGTCCCTCTTTGGGCAGGTTATACCGTTATTAACTTCAGCACTCTATTTGTATTTCCAAAAATTCCTTTTGCTAATGTTTCAAATTTGTATAACTTTAGCTACCTATTTATGGCGATTGCCTATCTTCCTTCAAGTTAAAGTTTTTAAACAGTTAAATAGATTTTTTTGTTAATGTAAATTTACTTTTACCCATCCTCTGACACTATTAATGAACCAAATCTCATCAGCTGACTTAAGTTCTGTAATATGGACAACTCTTTCATTCACTGTTCCGTTTTGTATTAATTCTTCACGGAATGTACCAGCAAGAAGTCCAGAATATAGAACAGGTGTTACAAGCTCTTCGGCGATTTTCAAGACTACATTACCGTTTGTAAATTCAGTTATTTCTTCCCTTTCATTCCAAAGTAAAACATCAAAATAAGTAGGACATTGGTCTTTATGTATTTGATAAATTGTACGATTTGTTGTTTTGTGGTATAAAAACAAATCATTGCTTGAAACAGACTTCTTAGCCAATGCAACATTACATATTTTATCTGGATAGGGGAGCAAATCTTCAGCTTCAATTGTAAATTTTCCTGTGTTCGAAACAAGTAAACGTACTTTTTTAGAGCTGGTTTCGTGTCGATTTGCAAATTGTTCAAGAGCAGCCTCAATAGTTGAAATAGAAAGGCTGATACCAAAATATTTTGCAGAATTTGAAAGTCGTTTCAAATGGTTTTCAAGCAAAACATATTGACCATTCTCAAGCTTTAGCGATTCAAGCAATTCAAAGTCAGGTGTTTCAGTCGTAAGCAATGCAGCTTTCAAGAAGGCCTCATCATACTCTTCTGTAAAACTCGAATCCCAGGTTATACCACCGCCAATCCCGTATTGGGCAGTCCCTTCCTGCGAATCAATTACAACTGTTCGAATCGGTACATTAAAAGTTGCTTCATGATTAGGTGAAATATAACCAATGGCTCCACAATATACTTCACGTGGCGTTCCCTCCAACTCTGAAATTATTTTCATCGTACTTATCTTCGGAGCACCTGTAATTGAACCGCACGGAAACAATGCTTTGAAAAGATCAATTATTGTAGTTTCCGGTTTTGTTTTTGCCGAAATGGTCGAGGTCATCTGCCATACTGTTGGATATTGTTCAATTTCAAATAAGCGATCAACAAAAACACTTCCTGCTTCTGCAATTTGCCCCAAATCATTTCGCAAGAGATCAACAATCATTAAGTTTTCTGCACGATTTTTCTCAGAATCTTGTAGCCATTGTTGCCGTTCCAAATCCTGTTCAATGGAATTTCCTCTTTTCACTGTCCCTTTCATCGGTCGAGTTGTCAGGGTATCCTTTCTCCAATCAAAAAAAAGTTCAGGTGAAGCAGATAATATTTTATATCTACCAGTATGTAAATAAGCACTATAATTGGAACTTTGCGCTTTAGCTAACTGACGATAAAAGGAAAATTCATCACCGATAAATGAGGAATTCAATCTCAGCGTATAATTGACTTGGTATGTATTGCCCTCTTCAATTTGCTGTTTAATCGTTTGAATTGATTCCTTATATGTTTTATAAGTTGTCTTGGATTGCCAATCGGTAAGAGTGAAATCAGTTAGTGTTTCAGTTAAATGCTGATTTTCGAATTTTTCAAAAATCCCAAACCAAAGCAATGGCATTTTATTCCCTTCTGCCACTTGATAGGCAGAGTCAAACGCAGGAGCTGCTTCGTATGACAAATACCCGACTGCGTAAAAGCCTGCATTCACTTCTTTTTGGATATTTTCTAAGGCTGTTAACACTTCTTCTATTGTATGTGCTTCAATAATCTTGATTGGATTTTGAAAGTACATGCTTTCTTTATTGAATTCTAATAGAAGACAGATGTTTTCATCTTTATTATTCATGATATCTACCTCGTTTACATAACGTATTTATCGTCTATTAATAAAGTTACCAATTAAAGTATGACCATGTTCCGTTAATATCGATTCAGGATGGAACTGTAGTCCTTCTACCTGATATTTTATATGTCGAAGTCCCATTACTTCACTGTCTTTCGTTCTTGCACTTACCTCGATACACTCAGGAAGTGATGACTCATTGACAATTAAAGAATGATAGCGGGTAACCAAAAATGAATTAGGTATTCCTTTAAAGACCCCTATTCCATCATGGGTGATCATCGATGTTTTCCCATGCATTGGCTGTTCGGCCTTTTCAACCTGACCTCCAAATGCTTGGGCAATTATTTGATGTCCGAGACAAATCCCCAGAATGGGTATGCTTTGATGAAATTCCCTTACAACCTTTAGACATATCCCAGCTCCATTAGGATTTCCGGGTCCTGGTGAGAGAATGATGGATTCAGGATTCATTTCTCTAATCGCTTCCAACGAAATTTCGTTGTTACGACGGACTGTGACCTCTTTACCTTCTTGGAGGATATATTGATATAAATTGTAAGTAAAAGAATCATAATTATCGATTAGTAAAATCATTGTTGTTCTCCATTTTTTTGATTTAATCATACATTAGTCGGAAATAAAAATAGCAACGGATAGAAGTCATACTCCGATGTACTTTATTTTAGCAAAAATAGCTTCAAAATGCTTGTTAGATATTATTTTCAACTATGATAGAGTTCGTCAATTTATAGGTATTCTTGTTGTGAAATGTACTTTATACATATTTGATCAGGTTCTTTTTAAGATTTTAAGATTTTCATAAGTCTTATCTAAAAAAAGCCCCTGAAATTTCATTCAGAGGCTGTATGTTATGCTCTTTTCATATGAAGGACATGGGGACGAGGCTTCGCGACTTACTCATATAACTAATCTACTTAGTGGGTATACTTATATAATCTTAGAAAGCATCCGTAAGTCTAGCTCCGCATCGCCACCATTGTGATTAGGCGAGTATAACGCGCTTAATGATCTATCCTTCATAGTAACTGATGTCGTTTTTACGCCATTCAGGTTTTCTATGGAAAAGGGGCGGGGGCTTCGCACCGCCACCTTCTTCAGGTCATACAATTTGAGAACCTAAACTTTTTTCATCGCTTTAGTTATAGAGCAGACGCTCATGAATGTTTTTTATCAGCGATTTCAGCAATGATTTCATAGGAGCGAAGTCGAGGCTCATGATGAAACATGCCTGAGTTAATAATCATTTCATCGGCTCCTGTTTTATCAAGGAATGCTTGTAGCTTTTCTTTAACTTGTTCAGGGTTACCAATTACACTGGCATCCAGCTTACTTTGGATCGATGCTTTTTCATAAGGTGTCCAAAGACCATCCATTGAGTCTACTGGAGGCTGGAGCTGATTTGGTGTATTGCGAATCAGACTCAAGAATTGCTGTTGATAAGAAGTGGCTAAATAAGCAGCCTCAGCTTCTGTGTCTGCTGCATAGACGTTAATTCCAACCATTGCATACGGTTCAGATAACACATCTGATGGCTGGAAGTTACTGCGATATATCTCTAGAGCTGCCATCGTGTTTTCCGGAGCAAAATGACTCGCGAATGAAAATGGTAAGCCTAGGCTTCCAGCAAGCTTTGCACTGAAACCGCTTGAACCAAGTAACCATATCGGGACGTTTAAGCCTTCACCAGGGATTGCACGAACTCTGTTATGGCGAGATTCAGCGTCAAAATATGTCCGAAGCTGCTCTAGTTGTTCAGGGAAGTCATCGCCGGTATTTCTGATATCACGACGAAGGGCCATAGCTGTAAATTGATCACTACCAGGTGCGCGTCCAAGACCTAAATCAATGCGACCTGGGTACATAGATTCAAGTGTACCGAATTGCTCAGCAATTACAAGTGGAGAATGGTTCGGTAACATGATGCCACCAGATCCTACCTTGAGTGTAGACGTTCCAGCTGCAACATAGCCAATGACAACAGATGTTGCAGAGCTGGCAATACCTGGCATACTATGATGTTCCGCTAACCAAAAACGATTAAAGCCCCATTTTTCTACATGCTGTGCTAGATCTAGTGTATGTTTAAACGATTCAGCCGGTGTACTTCCTTCAGTAATGTTTGCAAGATCAAGCACTGATAGAGGAATTTCACTCAACTGTTTTTTTGATTGTGACATGTATTCAACTTCTTTCTAGAATCATTTGTTATCTGGTTACTTACAGCCATCATATAAAAGAATCCATAAAATTGCACATAGTATGCTTAGAGATTTAATTCAAATATTTTAGTATGATTGTGTTCTCCACAAAAATAGACAATCAATAATTTGATTGCCTATCATTCGATCATTATGGAGCTAAAATTAGATTTAGAGACTCGCACGAATCGGCGATAATACCACAACAATATATCTAGTTAACAAGTTACAGACTAGTTGCTGGAAAAAGTCTTTTACGATATTGTCTTCCATGATGGTGATCTGGCAAATAATCACTGCCAAATAGGTTGTTTCGGAAAGTTCCTTCTTCGTATTCTTTTCTGACTAAACCTCGCTCTTGTAAAATTGGAATCACATATTCAACAAATTCTTCAAAAGTACCAGGTGTAACCGCATAAGCAATATTAAAACCATCCACTCCTGTAACATCGATCCATTCCTCTAAAGAATCTGCCACTTGTTCAGGCGAACCAACAACAACAGGTCCCATGCCTCCTACTCCAATAAATTCGGCGACTTCTTCAACAGTAAAATCGGACATCGATTTTAATGTAGATTGGATGGCATCATTCTTTACATATTGAATTTTTTCCTTAGGGTCCACCCCTTCCATATCCACACCAGTCCAGCCACCGAATAATGCAAGTGAGCCCTCATAACTGGCATGCTTTTTATAATCCAAATATTTAGCTTCAGCCTCTTCTTGAGTTTCACCAACAATTGGCGTAATCAATGTAAGAATCTTGATTTCATCTGCTTTCCGACCTGCCTTCACTGCCTCTTCTCTAAAAGAGGTAACCGTGTCTTTTGTACGTTCCATCGATGTTGAACCAATGAAAACAAGTTCTGCATGCTTTGCTGCAAATTTCGTTCCTTTTGGTGATGCCCCAGCTTGGAATATTACAGGAGTACGTTGTGGTGAAGGTTCACATAGGTGAGCTCCTGGAACTTTATAAAATTCACCATCATGATCGATATCATGAACTTTTTCTGGATCTGCATAAATCCCTTTTTCCTTATCCACTACGACTGCATCATCTTCCCAACTAGCTTCCCATAGTTTATAGACAACATCTAAGTATTCATCAGCTATATCATAACGATTATCATGATTAATTTGTTGATCTAAGCCAAGATTGCGTGCAGCACTATTTAAATAAGATGTTACGATATTCCAACCGATTCTCCCTTTTGTTAAATGATCCAATGTCGAAATTCGTCGAGCAAATAGATAGGGATGTTCATAGCTTGTCGACGCAGTTAAGCCAAATCCTAAGTGCTTTGTAACTTGCGCCATGATCGGAACAACAAATGCGGGATCATTGACTGGAACTTGAGCACCCTGACGAACTGCTGCATCGCGAGAACCTTGGTATACATCATATGTTCCAAGGACATCGGCAAGGAATATGGCATCGAATCTCCCTTTTTCCAGTACTTTTGCAAGATGCGTCCAGTATTCTGCATCTTTGTACGTAGATGATTGATCGTCTGGATGTGTCCAAAGCCCAGGGGATTGATGCCCTGCGCAGTTCATATCAAATGCATTTAAATAAATTCTTTTTTTTGTCATAATCATTACCACCCATTCGTTTTTTAATGATGTAAATTGGTGCTAAATGTAGTCTTAAGCGATTATTGGTTTAGTTTGTTTAATAGTTTGGAGAAACTCCTCTAAATCGTTATTAAGTCGAGTTTGAATATCTTGATCAGTAATAGGCTGTATACTATTTTCTTTATCAATTTGATTATCTATAATATAAGTCCCTTGAGTGGCTCTTCCTTTTAAAGTAGTTATAAGCGGTTTTAAGGCAAAATCGATTGCTAATAAATGCGCTTTACTCCCACCTACCATTAGCGGTAACACTGGAATTCCTTTAAACGCACTTTCTGGTAATAAATCGATTAGAGATTTTAAAATACCTGTATAAGAAGCTTTGTACACAGGTGAACCAATAATCACCCCATCCGCTTCCTCGATTGATTTTGCTATTTGTTTAATTCCCGTGCTATTATAGCGTGCATAAAGCAAATCCTCAGCAGAAATATCTAAAACGGAAATATACTTTACCGTTATATTCTCCTTTTCTAACAACGATTGAACAAATTTTAAAACTACATCAGTCCTAGATGTTGCTGAAGGGCTTCCAGATAAAATCACTACATTGGGCATTTGTTGACCTTCTCTCTTAGTAAATTAGTTATGATCCTTTGTACGGTCTACATTCAAAGGGTTTAATCTATATTAAACGCATAAAGTCCTCTTTCCTGATAGAAAGAGGACTTTATGCGTAGTCACTCTTATCTGACAAGCCAATGCTTGCAGGAATTAGCACCTTTCTACTAGTTGTAGAGGTTGCTGAAGCTTCATCGGGCCATTCCCTCGGCTTCTCTTGATAAGAAGTATTAAGTTAATTTTATCATAATATTCTAATAACTGATTGTCAAGATTAAATCATATATTTTTCATCGGAATTGTGTGAATAATATTTATTCACACATTGTAATACTAGGATAATTAAGAAGGGGGATGTCCCCAAAGAAAGGTCTGACCCTGCAACAACTAAATACAGTATAGGATAAGTGATAGATACACTACATACTGATTTAGAGTGCGAGGTCAGACCTTTTGAGATATGCTCCTTATAGTTTCTTCTATTCTACGCTAGGTAGTTGGGTAAGAAAATGTTCAACAACCGCAACTGAATCAAGTCGTGCAGCCACATAAGGTGGGGAAAGTCTACGTGTTGCTTCAAGCGGCATTCCTAGCCAGAGATATTGCTTATCAATGATGACGAATGGAAAAGCAATATTTGTTTCAATCTGTTCTTGCACGGCCAAACCTGGAAGCGGACGAATGGAAATAAGCGTGATCTTAACATGTTTTTGCTTACAATTCAGCATATTCAACCAATCCTCTGTAACTATTCCTTTATCAGGTATAGACAAGATAATTGAGTGACATGCTTTTTTAATATCCTCACCTAGAACATCCAACTTACGCGCATGCATCCACTGAAGCTTAGGATGATGATTTTGAATCCACTTGCCAATGTCCCTGGTTGCAACTGTATGTCCGAAGGTTGTTTGATGATCCACAAGCTTACGTAATGTTTTGCCTTTATAAACGGTTTTTCGAATATAGTCCGTATCGCTTACTTGGATGAATTTCCCTTTCGTTCTTGTAATTGCGACATTAATGAGTCGCTCACTATTCTTTCCAGTCAAAAGCATACCAGCACGTGTTTCAGGATAACTATCAACTGTGTCAAATATCATTACATCACGTTCACTTCCCTGAAATCGATGAACAGTTGCTGCAATAATATCAGCTTGTTCAAGCTCTTTCGCATATACTTCTTGTAATAATAGATCCATAAGACGGGATTGAGCTCGATACGGTGTTACATAACCGATGGATCGTGCACCGCTTGAATACGCTTCATGAAGTAGTTGGAATGACAAGAACAGCTGCCAAAGATTCATCCTTGATCTCGATGTCCGCTCCGCTATACAATGTTCACCAGTTCCACTCGTTTCTAACAGCATTAAGGCACGATTAGGAAATGGTCTTCTCTTAGCAATTTTTGCACGGCTCGTTTGTACACTTTCATGATCGCAAACTCGGGAATGATAAATATGTTTATTCGTGAAGGCCGAAATATCTGGATGCATTCTGCGTTGTTCTTTTAACAGAAACAAATGTGGATGGAGCTTCCCTTCATTCACTACATTCACAACGCCTGAACAATGAAAAATATCTTCTTTTAACCATTTATTCACTGATTCATCACGAGCTGAAGCAATTGGCGGCAATTGTTTAAAATCACCACAGACAATGATATTCTTGCCTAACGATGCAGCAAATGCAACTTGTGGGACATAAGCCATACTCGCTTCATCAAGAATGACTAAATCATATTCCTGTTCATAAAGTGTGCTGTCGCTTGCTGTTTTTGCCAGTGTGCTACCAACGATTTTAGCTTCTTTGACAAGCTCCATTTCTTTACGACGAAATTTTTCAATGACTCTGCCAAGTTTTTTTTCCAATTCAATTAATCGATCTGTATCCCGCTTGCTAAATGAACCTGATAAATCTTGTTTTAAGAGCCGCTTCTCTTCAGTTAGGTTTTCCTTGTCTTCAACTAAATCAGGTTCATGCTTTTCTAACAACTGACTTGAGATGATATCAGGATGACTCGCTAAGCTTTCTCCTGTTTGCGAACCGTACCTTAAAATATCGCCTTCTTTAAAGCGGTTTTTCTTTTTTGTAAATGTAGCGATTTCTGCCATTAGTACATCCACGGCTTGGTTGCTGTGAGACAGAACTAAAAGTTTTTTTCCTTTAAAATAATGATTCGCTGCAATCCGTGCCAATGTATATGTTTTTCCAGTTCCCGGGGGTCCCCAAACGTATGTAATTGGATTAAAATTAGAGCGCAAAAAAAGCTCCTTAACATTACTATGATTCTGATCTATCGGATGCCTGCTCTCCATCGAAGGGTCCATCAATCGTTTGACTCTAAGCCGCTTTTTCTTACTTTTTTTCACTTCGTCTAAGCGCTCAATTAATTGTTCCAGAAGTTCCCATGGGTCATGGTAAAGAAAAGCCTCGGAAATCAAATCTCCAAGTGTTTTTTCAAAAGATAATATGATGCTTTTGCCTTCAGACGAGAGCACTAATCCTTCCTGCTTGATTCCTCCCCATTCCAGTCGAACGAATGATCCGACTGGAATCCTCAGCGATCCAATCGTTTCGAAATAATAAGTAAATCCATCCACCTGATCTATCAAATGACCATTCATAACGTGATATTTTGTACTTCCGTATTTTTTTAAATGGCGGATTTCATTTTCTAATGCTACTTGCCATTCTTTTATATAGCTTACCGTTGAGTTCATTTTATCTTCCTTAAATTTTTGAATTAATGTTCTTCTACAATAGTACGCTTTTCATAAAGTTTGTCAAAGTAGCATGATTTATTGATTTAAAAAAAGGCTATCTCAGTAAAGGATTAGACCTTTAGAGATGAGCCTCTTTCAAAATATTACTTTTCCAACAATTCGCCAAATTCCTTCACTAGTCCACTAAATATCTTCAACGCATTTTCAATCGGCTCTGGTTTAGTGAGATCGACTCCAGTTTTCTTTAGCAATTCAAGCGGATATTCCGAGCTGCCACTTTTTAAAAATGTTAAATACTGTTCAAGTGTACCTTCATCACCTGATAAAATTCGGTCGGCGATATCAATAGCTGACGCGTACCCCGTCGCATATTTATACACATAAAACGGTCGATAAAAGTGTGGGATTCTAGACCAGCCGAATTTCACTTCATCGTCAAAAACAATGTCTTCCCCATTATACGCACGGTATATCGTTTCATATACAGTATTAAAGACTTCTGCATTCAAAGGCTCATCATTTTCCGCTTTTTCGTGTGTAATTTTTTCGAATTCCCCAAACATGACTTGCGTAAAGAAAGTTCCTTTAAAGCTGTCAATAAAATGGTTAAGCAGATGCTTCTTTTTATTCAAGTCTGTTGTCGTGTTCAATAAGTAACGAATCAATAGGATTTCGTTCACGGTTGATGCGACTTCAGCAACAAAGATCGAATATCCAGCACTGATTTGCGGCTGATATTTGGAGCTGTAATATGAATGCATTGCATGACCAGATTCATGTGCTAACGTAAATAAACTGTCCAAATCATCCTGATGGTTTAATAAAACGAATGGATGAACTCCATATAAACCTAGGTTATAAGCGCCGGATCGTTTGCCTGGCGTTTCCCTTACATCATAATAACGATTTTCTTTGAAGTTCAAAAGAGTCGATACATACTCTTCGCCAAGAGGCTTCAGTGCTTTTATCATAAGGTCAAACGCTTTATCATATGGAATATCTTCCTTTGCCTCTTGTACAAGCGGAACACTTAAATCATACGCACGTAGTTCATCTACACCTAGAAGTTTTTTGCGCAATTTTATATAGTCATACATCGGTTTAATATTCTCTTTCGTCGCCGAAATAAGATTTTCATATACCTCTGGCGGAACCTGATCTGAAAATAATGATTTTTCAAGAGCTGAAGGGTAGTTCCTTGTTTTCGCCATCGTCGTATTGTTTCGAATGGATGATGAAAGAGTACTCGCGATAGTATTTTGTAACTGAAGATACGGTTGATAGTAGGCTTTGTATGCCTCCTTCCGTTTTTCTCGATCCTGATTTTCAATCAATTTACTGTACATACCGCGTGTTAAAGTGATTTTTTCGCCGTCGTTTTTTGTCACTTCTCCAAACTTAATATCAGCATTGTTAATCATACCAAACGTTTTTTGCGGAGAAGAAAGGGCATCACCAAGCTGCGAAAGAATTGCTTCTTGATCTTTGTTCAGCACATGCGCTTTAAAGCGATAAGAATCAAGCAAATCATCCTCGAAATAACGTAGTCCTTCTACTTCTTTTATGTACGCTTTTAACGTACTTTCTTCAAGGTTTAATAAAAATGGCATAAAAAACGAAGTAGCTGCGCTAATTTTCTGCCCTAATTGACTAGCACGATCAAGTAACCCTTGGGCAGCGGGTACTCTTGTGTCTAAGTCCACCTGAAGCATTGCATATACATATAGCTTTTTATATGTATACCCTAATTCTTCACTAAGTGATAAATAACGAAATAGTGAATCTGCATCCCTAATTTTCCCGTCAAATGCCTTTAACTTCTCCACACTATTCAAGATCGTTTGATAATCCTGTTCCCACTTTTCCTCGTTTTCATAAATATCTTCCAATCTCCACTTTTCTTCTACTTTAACATCAGCTCTAGTCGAATATGCAGTCATAATTGATCCCCCTTTTTATATTATTTTTCCCATTATATCGAAAATGTATGAATCTGTATAACTAGCCGTTTTTTCGAAAATATTTAGCATCTTTCATAATATGGTATAATATAGGACAGTATAGCTGGATTTTTCCAGAAGGAGGCGAGACTAATTTTCAAGAATCGATATTTCGCTATCTTAATCTATTCGATAATATTTGTATATTCTTTATCATACTTTCAATCTCAGCTTACAAATCCGATAATAGAAGATAAAGGCCGCCTCTTGCCTGTTAAGATGAAAGCGGTAAAATCAGGTGATGATGAAAACAAGCTGAAACAGATCGTATTAGACGCAAACATTGATCATGATCCGATATCCATTGCCGGTATGCAGCACAGTCAAGGAGGCCAGACGCTTTATCCAAATGGAATCCTACTTGATATGAAACAATATAATAAAATTCTAAAATTAGATGAAAATAAAAAACAAATTACCGTTCAAAGTGGTACGACTTGGGCAGATATTCAAAAGTTCATCAATCCTTATGGTCTTGCTTTAAAAGTAAGCCAGTCTCAAAGTATTTTTACAGTAGGCGGTTCATTAAGTGTAAATGTGCATGGTCGTGACATACGCCATCACGCCTTGATTGAAACGGTTGAATCATTTCGTCTATTAAACGCACAGGGTGACATTATGACTGTAAGCCGTGATGCAAATTCAGAGTTATTCCATGCAGTAATTGGTGGATATGGATTATTCGGAGTGATTCTTGATGTTACTTTACATTTGACAGACGATGAACTCTATCAAATTCAAACAAAATCACTAGCTTATGATGATTATAGCTCGTATTTCAACCGTGAAATCCTTCAAAACGACGCCGTTAAAATGCATCTCGCTCGAATCTCGGTTGCACCTGACAGCTACTTGAAAGAAATGTATGTAACCGATTATTACGAAACAGATGATCGATCTCAATTGGAGAAGTTTAGCTCTTTAAAACGAGAAACAATCATTGCGATACCCAAATTCTTTCTCGGACTTGCTCGCTTGAATAATTGGGGGAAAAATATGTTTTGGACCACTCAAAATGTATACAATGAGAATATTAATGGTTCATATATTTCTAGAAATAATGCCATGCGTTCCGATTCCATATTTATGGAGTATGATAGTTTTAACAAAACAGAAGTATTACAGGAATACTTTGTTCCAGTTGAACAATTCACAGCCTATATTGATGACCTTAGAGAAACGCTTAAAAATGAAAAAGATTTTAACCTATTGAATATCACCGTCCGTTATGTGGAGAAAAATGAAGAGACTGTTATGAGTTATGCAAAAGATGATATGTTTGCCCTCGTTATGCTTATTAACCAAGGGACAAGTAAAGATCGTATTAAAGAAACGGAGCAAGTAATCCGAAACATGATAGATATAACCTTAGATCACGAGGGTAGTTACTATCTTCCATATTATCATTATCCGACAAGAGAGCAGTTAGAAAAAGCGTACCCACGGACAGATGAATTCTTTGCTCTGAAAAAAGCCTATGATCCTAAAGGACGATTCTTGAATCTTTTCTATGAGGAGTATCACAAATGAATTATAGACGATTTTTTATTTATCAAGGGACAGTCGGTATGGCAGCTAGCATGATTTTTCCGTTTTATGTTTTGCTTTTGAAAAATGCTGGTAGCAGCTATTCTCAGTTTGGCTGGGCTTATGGTTTATTCGCATTAACGGCAGCACTGAGTTATTCTGTAATTGGAAAATTCGCCGATCGTGTTGGAGATAAGGCATTGTTGATCCTTTATTCTTGGGGTATGGCACTGGTCTTGCTCACTTTTCCGCTCGCTTATGAAATTTGGCAGGTTTATCTATTACAGATTGTGATGGGATTATTAGGTGCCGTACAAAAAAACTCCGAAAAAACAGTTCTCGCTCGTTCAGTAAAAAAAGAAACAGCGGGGAAAGAAATCGGCCGCTATCATATGGGGACATCGATTGGTGCTGCAATTGCTGTTATAGCTACAGGTTATTTAGTTGATTTTCTGACGATTGGCAGTATCTTTTATCTTGCTTCGATTGTATTTGCGTGGAGCGGGTTTTATATTATGAAACGGGAAACGACATGAAGCCTTATAGGGGTACAAATTTACATATAAAACCTTCATGTATTAGTTGAACTTTCGGTTAAGGCTTTCCCTGTATTTTTTGGTATATCTGCTTTGAACACATCAATTGTTTCAATTGATACATCTTTTCCTATTGAGACCATAATGCATTAATCGCATCGGTCTAATGTTTGATATTTACAGTTTAAATGTAAAAAAACATGCTCATTCCGAGATAAGCAAAGTAAGATGGTAAAGAAAACACAGAATATAGTTGTTGTCCTATATTTTCTTAGTATTCAAGCCTATTTAATTATTAGACAAGCATTAACACACAAGAGAATTTATTTTTCTTACAATAGATTTTTATGGTGAAATGGGCATTTTCCTAATATAGGTTCAATATCATCACCGATAAAAAATTGCTTCCATTCATTGTGTTCTGGGTCTCCGTAATGGCTAATATCCGGATGTTTAGGTAGGTTATCCCACTTTTCAACACGTTCTCTTACTTTTTCACGCGACATAATCCCGCCTTTTTCTGTTCCTTCAAGTCCGTTGAAAATCATTCTCGGCTGAATGCCAAGAACAAGTCCCCTCCCTAAGTCACGAGTTTTTCGCTGTTTATAGGCAGGTGCGTTACCAAATATGAAAAAAGGTTCACCAGCAAAATGAAAATCCCAAAGATGATGGTCAGGATTCTTCGGTTTCTCTTGGGGCCATTCTTTCGGGTCATGTTCATGCAAATATTGCAAAACATTCCAAAAGTAATTTCGATAATGCGCAATATCACCCTCTTCTTTTTCTGGTTCGACAAAAACAAATAATCCATGTCGTATATATGGTGGCTCTTGAAATAATTCTAGAAATTCTTCAATCGCTTTCGGTAGATTGGACCAATCATCTTGAGAAATGTATGCATAGCGAAGCTCGCCCTTGTTTTCAGCTTTCATTCCAAAATAGCAAGGAAACGTCTTATCAGTAACAAGTTTGTGAAAGGTTTGGTACTCCTGAATTAACCATGGAGGTACTTTATTAGGATTTTGCATATCTTCTTTCGTTAATAAACACGGAGAAGTAGTTTGCATGATTTCAACCCCTTATCATTATTTGTCTTTTACTTCTTAACTACCCAGCTAAAAAGAAATAAAACGTTAAGATGCTTTAATAAGCTAAAAAAGAGCAAGCTTTTGGATTTTCCATTAGCTTGCTCTTTTTTTATTTTTGTGTGACCTTTTCTTCAACATGCATGATCCACCCTAACTGATCTTCTTCTTTACCAGTTTGGATTCTTGTAATGGTATTGTATAATTTCGTTGATAATTCACCCGTTTTTCCTTCATTGAGGACAAGCTTTTCGTCATTCCAGAAAAACTCACCAATTGGTGAAATGACAGCAGCCGTACCAGTACCAAATGCTTCTTCCAATTTCCCTTCTTGATGAGCTTGATATACCTCATCCATAGAAATCTTCCGTTGTGAAACAGGGATGTTCCAATGTTCAAGCATCTCGATAATCGATGATCTTGTTACACCGTCAAGAATACTTCCATTTAGTGCAGGAGTTACTACTTCTCCATCAATTTTGAAAAACACATTCATACTTCCAACTTCTTCAATATATTTCTTTTCAACTCCATCAAGCCAAAGTACTTGGGAATAGCCATTTTCTTCAGATACTTTTTGCGCTTTTAAACTAGAAGCATAATTGCCACCTGTTTTCGCTGTACCAGTTCCACCTACAACTGCACGGACAAACTCTTTTTCAACAGCAATCTTTACAGGGTGTATTCCTTCTTTATAATATGAACCTACAGGCGACATTATGATAATAAATTTATATCGCGAGGAAGGTGATACGCCTAGGTAGGGCTCAGTTGAAATAATAAATGGCCGTATATAGAGTGATGTTCCCTCTGCGTCTGGAATCCATTCTTTATCAATAACAATTAATTTTTTCAAAGCTGCCAATGCAAAATCGATATCTACCTCAGGTATGCAAAGACGATCATTCGATTTATTTAACCGTTGGAAGTTCTTTTCCGGGCGAAATAAAACGATATCTTTGTCATCTGTATAGTATGCTTTCATCCCTTCAAATACGGATTGTCCATAATGAAAAATCATTGCAGAGGGTTCGAGTGTAATCGATTGATAAGGAACGATTCGTGGATCATGCCAACCACTTCCTTCAGTATAATCCATAATAAACATATGATCAGTAAACACTTTGCCAAATTCTAGTTGATCAGATTTCGGTTTTTCTTTCTTCGTTGTTGTTAGTGTGATCTCCATGTCATGTTCCTTCATTACCAAGACTCCCTTGTGGATATAATTTATTATAAAAATTCTATATTTCATTGTACTACCTTATACTATCAAAGTTCAAGCTTTAATCACCTAATTTTCCGAATCTTTTAATAAACCTCCCGGATTTTCTGGTATACAAATAAGTGGATGTCCCAAAAGGTTCAGACCTTTTTGGGACATCCGTGTTCATATGAATTACTTATTCCCTTTCACCTCTTGGCGTTTTTCTCGTAACCAACTCGTCAATTTAGCTAAAGACCCTTTTTCTTTTACTTTGGTGATTTTTAAATTTGAATCTTTTTTTTCTAGAAAAATCTCTTCTTTATCAACCGCATACTCAAACGCCAATACAAGTCCAATGTCAGTATTATAATCTTTATTGATCACCATTTTATAAGGTATTTTGTTAACTTGAGCTGCTTCAATATATTTTTTTAGAGAAGAGTATTCCATATTTCCGTTCGCAAATAGCAGTGCCTGCGGATGCTTTTTCATCAAATTCATAAATTCTTGATAAACCTCTTTGTCCCTCACTTGCGGCTGTGTCAATACAGCAATAATTCGTTCTCGAATTGTACCGAGGTACCTTTTTCTTTCTTCGGGTTTTAATTCCTTCTGTCCGTGTATTCCTTGTTGAATGATTTCATCTACGTTTTTGCCAGACAAATAGGCTCCCTCCTTGTTTTGATCATCTTAAATAGTGTATTTAGTAACACTTTATTTGTGCTGAAATTCTGATACAGATTTGATGAATTAAAGAAGTACCAATATTATTTTCAATCTACATTGATAAAAAACTCTACTTGGCACGAAGGGTGCCCATTGTACCTCATGATCGATTCTAGATCGCAATATTATTCTTCGCAAGCTTCCTCACTTTTAGCAACCAAATAGAATCTGGTTTAGTTGCTCTGATTTACCAATTCAGACTTTCGAAAAGATATACTTCATTCAATCATTCATTTTCCATTATCTAATTACTACAAAATAGTCTTCTCACTTCTATCCTTTTTATCATCCAATCACAAACCCAACCATATAATGTTCTGATTGTATTAAAAATAATATGAAAAGGATGAAAAAGGATGAAAAAATGTTTAACCGTATTCATCATAACATGCTGTTTGTTTTTTGGAGTTGAAACTGCATCAGCTGCGAAATCACAACTGATTATTATTAATAAGAACACGAATCAGCTTGCCTATTATGAAAATAGTCAGCTAAAAAAGTCATTTATTGTCGCCACTGGTAGCAAGACATCAGATACACCTGAAGGAACGTTCAAAATTGTAAATAAGATAGTAAATCGTCCCTATTATAAGGGGAATATCCCTGGAGGATCTCCAAAAAATCCTTTAGGTAATCGTTGGCTCGGCTTAAACGCTAGACAAACACAAGGAACGACCTATGCTATTCATGGCAATAATAATCCAGCTTCTATTGGTAATTACGTGAGCGCTGGCTGCATTCGCATGTATAATAATGAAGTAAAGTGGCTGTTTGAAACAGTATCAATAAATACTCCTGTCGTTATAACAAGTTCTTCAAAAAACTTTGAATCCATTGCGGCCAGTAGTGGATTTAAGGTAAAAGGGAATCCAACCGCCACTCCCGTAACAACGGCAATTACTTTAAAACGCGGAAGTAAGGGTGCAGAGGTTTCTAAATTACAGAAACAGCTCACATCATTAGGCTTTTCGACAAATGGGAGCGATGGTGTATTTGGCCCAGCGACGGAAAAGGCCGTTAAAGAATTTCAAAAAGCGAGAAAGCTAAAAGCAGATGGAATAGTAGGTGCGATGACGAAAAAAGCGTTAGGTATGATTTAATAAGTAACATGTATGTATTAAAAGGATGACCTCTGACCCCAAATGCTTTAAGTTCGTGTTCAAAAAGGAAGATAAAAAGAGCCGAGAAGTTCGAGGAACGGAGAGACAGAGCTTTGATGCAATTCGACAGTTACTTTTACCAGACTTTTTGAACAACCTCTTTAATTAGTGTTTAATCACATGCAACTTATAATGGATTAGGGGTTGGATGGTTTGAATTTTTTCTTTTGAGGCAGCCTTGTTTTCAATTCAATCCTAATTGTTCCATTTTTGGTTTTATTTTTGTTGAATGTGGTATAATTCAATCATATGTTTCTTTTAAATAAAGAACAAGGGGGTTAGTGTAATGGATGAACTTTTATTATGGATCATCAAAATTGTATTTATAGTAGGAACGATTGGGATGTTCTTTCTTTTAGGCGTAATTCGTAATGAAGAGTAAGTTTATTTTACATACACACCTCGACTACCAACTACTCTGCCTTTTTTAGTAGCCGGTCGACTTGTAGACGCTTTCACGTATTCCATTACATTAAGGTGCATCTCGTGTTAGCATATGAACGACACGTCCTTATGCCCTTCTTCAATTTATTGAAGAAGGGCATATTGGTGTACGTCATCATATTGCGATGCATTTGATCGTTACTTTTTAAGTATTTTATGCCTTATGTTATCTAGGACACTGGATGTAAAATTGCTTAGTGATTGCAGAACAATATCTATGGTAGTGACGATTGATCCCGCATTAACGGGCAGTCCCCCCCACCCCCAAGGCTTGAGGAATCGAAGAAGCGTAGGAGAAAACCCCCACTGATTGAAGTTTCACTTTATTTGCACTGACTATATAACGATGTATCTGGCTAAAGATGAAACATCTTTTAGCCAAAAACTTCAGCAATTTTTTTATAAATAATGCATTAAGATGTCCTTTCCATAATATAGGACAACGAGAGTCAATCCTGTTAATACGATAGATTCTAAGGCCCCTCCCGTTTTCATCGTTAATGGTAATCGGAATGTTATATCCAAAGGATACAATAATTTGATTCCATTTTTTGTTGCTGCATCCAGTAGTAAATGACTTGCCATTCCAATCAAGATACCAATCCGAATTGATTCAAAAGGGATAAATAAAAGGAGTAGGCCATTAACAATGATTAAAAATAATATACTGTGAGTTAGGGTACGATGACCGAATACTCCATTAATGAATTTCGATAGCCACGGTAGTTTTCTGCCAATTTTACTTCCCCCATGACAAATATCTGGAATCATTCCACCAAGTGCTCCGGCTGCAATCATTATTGCAGGATCATAGTTCGATGTTTGGGCAAAAGCAGCAGTAGCCGCAATACCGCCCATAATATGTGTTTTTCCTGTCAAACTCTTTCCACCTTCTCTTTTTCAACATTTGCATAGAACCCCATTATACTCCATTTTTGGATGATGTCATAGAGTACTATTGAAAGAGCATGATTATAGGTTAAACACCAAAAAGACTCAGCTAACAACTGAGCCTTTTATTAAGGAACTATGAGAGAAATAGGTTCATTACCAATCTTCTGTAATCTCAAGTAATACATCAATATCAATTTTATTCATAGGGAAAGAAACTACTCCTTCTGCGTACTCTTCGGTTGTTGCTAACAAATAATCAATATCGATCGTAACCACAGTGGATGCCTCCCTTTTTTCTACATTTACATAAAGATATTAATCTGTACCCTCTATTTTACCCAGTTAAACTTTTTAACTAAATTTTCAAATGAGAAAATAGCCTTAATTGTAAAAAACACGCCGCTGTCATATATTACTTAAGTCAAACTCTACATATAGTCATCTTAAATCAGGAGCAAATTACCTTATCTACTTTGCTCATTATGATCATAAAAATTCTCGCTACAAGGTACCCACATAATCCGCCCATTGTGTTCAGAATGATATCATCCACATCAAAACTGCCAATCCGAAAACTTAGTTGCAAACTTTCAACGAGTAGTGATGCCATAGATGACGAAATTACTGTTTTCGCTATGTAAAAGCGTTTAATTAGTAAAGGAACAAAAAAACCAAAAGGCATAAAAGCTAGAATATTTCCGCAAAAATTTGTGAACCAAGCATGATAATAGCCTGTAGCTAATAAATTAAAATATAAATCAATGGTGTTGAACGGGACAAGGTTATAATCCAAGATGATGACAGATTGTCGATAATATGCAAAGAATAATAGGTAGCTGAGAAATAACAGATAGGAGATGAAAATTAGACTTCCTACTACAAAAAGAACTCTTTTTAACAAAAGGTTTTGAAGTTGCACAATCATGTATACCTCCATTGTCAGGTTCAGTATCATTCTGTTCTTTGGATAAACTATAGCATATCAACGATGATGTTGTGGAGAAAATAAAAATGATTCGTGCCAGTCCATGTGAATACGCTCAAGAAAACATAAATCAATGAGTTGGAGGCATTTAGCTCTTAAATGTATGCTAGAAATACAGATTACAGTTTTTGTATCGTTTTTCCTTAAAGGCCTTTTTATTATGGATATATCTATTGTTATCGTGAGTTTGACTTTTTATATTCTGACGAGGTTTTTATTGAAATATACAAATGTCGATTATTTTACAGTAGTAATAAGGAGCTCTTACGTTCCTTTCATGACCTTTATTTGTACAAAATGATACTACATCTGATTTCGACTGCTTGATTTATAATTGAAGTAAAAGTTAAAACGTAAGAATGTGATTAATCGAATCAAGAGTAAGGTACTACCAGAATATCTTTAGTAGTCAGCATCTGTGCATGGCTGACTACAATCTAGATAATACTAGCCGGAATTGAAAAAGGTGCCAAAACGAGTTTTTTAATTAAACAAATATCATTTTTGTTTATGAAGCAACAAGTTATTTCTATTAATATATTCTACCGATATTATTATTGAAATAAATGTAATTAAATATACGATCCGCTATTTTCCACATAAAACAAACCGCCATTATTAAATATGGCGGTTTGTTTTACAAAAATACATAAATAATTGTTCAATATACTCTGAGGAACCATCCCTTACATAATCATTCACAGAATCCACTGATTTTGGACATTCTGTTTCAAAAAGAACGGTCTCTTCTTTTTGTTTTTCTAATGAATCCATGGTTTTCCACCTCAATCTATCTTATTCAAGATAGAGCTTGGCTTGTGACAATGAATGATTAATAAACTAATTTACTGGAATTTTTGAACAACCTCCTAAACATCTATTTCTTAAAAGTTAACATAATATTATTATGTAATTCGTTACGAACCATTTAATACTTTGGATAAACATTGAAATAGACTGTCCCATAACGTAAGGATCAGAACACCACATCCAATATAATATCGTTTATAGTATGTATAAATGTCATAATAAACGATGTATAGAGTGTGTCGTCAGACCCTTTTAGGACAATCCCTTTTATCCCGTGCTTTAACGAGCAGTAAAACCCCTACTGATTGAAGTTTCACTTTATGTTCGTTTTACTTCTAATCGGCGTGACAGTATGGATAATGTATAGTTCACGATGAAATACATGAGAGCAACTACCAATAAGGTTGGCTCTAGGTATCCGCTTTTTTGTCCGTAGACAATTTGGGCTTGATGTGTCAGTTCCGGAACGGAAATTACGACCGCAAGTGACGTATCCTTTAGTAAGGAAATAAACTGGCTAACTGTCGGCGGTACCATTCTTCGTAAAGCTTGTGGTACTATTATATGCCATAATGCTTGAAAGTAACTTAAGCCTGATGAACGTGCCGCTTCCATTTGACCTTTATCGATTGAATTTAATCCACTTCGAATAATTTCAGATAACATGGCTGCTTCAAAAATAGTTAAGGCAATAATAGCTGCTGGAACTTCCTTGAATTTAATCCCGATTTCTGGTAGCGCAAAGAATGTAAAGAAAATAATTAATAATAAGGGTAAATTTCTAATAACCTCGACAATCACTGCAAGTACTTGTGATAGGACAGGTATCTGGGCAAAACGAAGCGTTCCAACAACTCCACCAAGTATGAAGCTTAAAATAATAGCAATAAAAGCCATTTTAAGCGTCAGCCAAAAACCATTCACTAGAAATGTTAGATTATCAGCTGAATATGCACCAATAAAATCCATCGGTATCCCTCCTTCAATTACTCTTAGCCAGGCGTTTCTCTAAATACCCTACGCCAAGACTTAAAGGAATGGTTAATATTAAATAAAACATAGCAACTAAGATATACGTATCCATCACTTTAAAGGTTCTTGCTGAAATAAGATCAGCTTGATACATCAAATCACCGCCGGCTATGACAGCTACTAAAGAAGAGTTCTTTACCAGATTAATAAATTGATTGCCGAGTGGAGGTATTACCACTTTAATTGCTTGAGGTAAAATAATAATTCTCATTGCCTGACTATATGTAAGTCCTGAGGAACGTGCCGCTTCCATTTGACCCTTGGGAATCGAAAGTATACCAGCGCGAATTGCCTCTGCAATGAAAGCTGTTGTATAAATGGTTAAAGCAATTGTCCCAGCCGTAAGCCCTTTGAAATTAAATACTAAATAAACGAATAGCATAATGATTAACAGTGGAATGTTGCGGAAGAATTCAACATATGTAGTGCCAAGCCAATTCAATGGCTTGTATGGAGCAATTCTTAATACAGCAATAAATGCTCCAAGCAATAAACTTGCGATAAGTGCAGTGATACTTGCAATTATAGTAACCTTGAATCCTTCAAGAAACATGTCCATATTATCCGTTAATATCGAGAAATTCACTTTAACAACAACTCCTCTAACTAATCAGGATGAGCAAGTACGCCCATCCCAAAAAATTATAACCAAAATCCATTAATCTTTCTTTATCCCCCATTAAGGGAAAGTCAAGACCCTACTACAAGGCTTAGAGGAATCAAAGTAGCGGTAGGAGGGATAAACTTGCCGTAAAAGCCCGATTGGTGAGATAACGAAACTTACCTTTGTGGTCTTCAAAGGTATAGTAGAGGCCCACAGGATGTGGGTCACACAGACGAAGACATGAGGACGCGGCGTACTAGTCTGTGATTCATTAAATCTTAGTTCGTAGTGTCGCTTTCCCTATGCTGCGTGAAGGTATTAGCGACACTTGAACGGGACTCAAACAGTGGGAGATGAGGCCCCCAATTATTGAAGTTTCACTTTATCCATTTATTATGGATTTCATCGTATTTACCGGAATCTTTAAGAGCTTTCAATGCTTCGTTTAATTTCTTAACAAAATCTTCATTACCTTTTTTCACGGCAATTCCGTATGGCTCTTCTGTAAATGTTCCTCCGACTAATTCAAAGCTTGGATCTTCATCAGCCATACCGTAAAGGATAGAATCATCCGTAGTCAGGGCATCACCCTTGCCTTGCTTAAGAGCTGCAAATGCTTCTGAGTAATTTTCAAATTCTAACACTTCTGCATCAGGTGCTTTTTCACGAATATTTATTGTTGAGGTTGAACCTTTAACAGCAAGCACTGTTTTACCTGCAAGACTTTCAATACCTGTTACATCACTGCCTTTTTTCACTAGTAGTGATTGTCCTGCATCGAAATAGACATCAGTAAAGTCTACTTCTTTTTTACGTTCTTCTGAAATGGTCATCGTTGCGATAATCGCATCGATATCCCCATTTTTCAAAAGTTGAATTCTAGTCTTTGAGGTAACCTCTTTAAACTCCACTTTAGATTCATCGCCAAGGATTTCACCAGCGAGCGCTTTTGCGATATCAATATCAAAGCCTTCCACCTCTCCTGTGCTTGGATTTTTAAGACCGAAAAGCCGAGTATCGTTTTTAACACCGAACACAATTTTGTCGTTTTTTTCAACCTTTGCCAATACTCCAGCTTTCTCACTATTATCTGATCCTGAGCTTGAATCACTGTTTCCACAACCTGCTAGCATCATCGCTGCCATTAGTGGCAGAGCTGCCATTTTGAAAAACTTCTTTGGATTCACCATTTGTGTTCCCCCTCTTATTTTTTAATGATTTAATATACGGCTGAGAAATAGTTGAGCCCTTTCTTCTTTTGGATTCTCGTAAAACTCTGCCGGAGTTGCTTCTTCTAAAATTTGACCTTGGTCCATGAATACGATCCGGTCAGCCACTTCTCGGGCAAACCCCATCTCGTGAGTGACAACGACCATCGTCATTCCCTCATGTGCCAAAGCCTTCATAACATCAAGTACCTCCCCAATCATTTCAGGGTCTAGTGCTGAAGTAGGTTCGTCAAATAGCATAATTTCTGGGCTCATCGCAAGTCCTCTTGCTATGGCAACACGTTGCTGTTGTCCACCAGAAAGTTGTGATGGGTAGGATTGCGCTTTATCAGCAATTCCTACTTTTTCTAAATATTTAAGAGCAACTTCTTTTGCTTGTGATTCAGTTTGTCCTAATACTTTCATAGGTGCCAGGATAATATTTTGAAGAACGGTCTTATGAGGATATAGGTGAAAATGCTGAAAAACCATGCCAATTTCACGGCGGAGCTTATTAATATTTGTTTTCTTATCACTTACCGAAATCCCATTCACGGTTAACATACCTTCAGTTATCGACTCCAGATGGTTGATACATCGCAGCAATGTACTTTTACCAGAACCAGAAGGCCCTATAACAACGACTACCTCTCCTTTATTGATGGTTAGATTAATAGTCTTCAGTACATGAAAATCCCCATAATACTTATTTACTTTGTCAAAAACAATCATTCTGTCTCCCCCCGTAACTAGTAACTATTATGTAAGATTTAGACAGGTAATACTAAATTTATTGATTTTTTAAAATATTCACAAATTTATAACTATACAGAAATTATATTCACAAACTACTAGTTTAGTCAAATCTAATTATAAACTCACCAAAAAATAATATCCCGGTATAGTTGATCTTCCTTAGAATTTCAGCAATAGTTACATCGGAACACTTTCGTAACCGCATACATTATTCAAGATATTTCTAGTGTATTTTCTGGAATCTTCTTTTAATCAGATCGTTTTATTTGTATATTAGTCATTCTATATATTTGATCCATTTACTTTGATATAATCCCATTCATTTAGTTGGGTTTATAGGAGGAGCGCCGTTTTGAGATCATTTATTGAAAGTTTATTCCTTCATTTTTTTACCATGATGTTTATCCCTTTAATTAACAATATGTTCTTTAGACAAAAAACTTCATTTAGAGGGCGTAATATCTTGTTTGTAACGATTGTTTTTTCTCTTTTGTTAACCTTTTTATTTCCGATTCAAATAGCGGATGGTTTGGAATTCGATATGAAATTCATTTCCATGTATATCGCTTACTTTTACCTGGGACCCTTATTTGGCATTCTGACAATTGCTGCTTTAATCATGGTCAAAGCCATAATGGACCCTGCTCAATTAGGTATGCTAATCATTAATTATTCCCTAATGGCCTTTTTATTTTATTGGAGTGCTAAATATTACAAGCGTTTTTCTTACAATCAAAAGCTGTTGCAAGCAATAAGCTTTTATTCCATGATCACAATTACCCGCTTTATCTTTATGACTTACACAAATAACCAAGAATATTATCTCCATTTATTAATTTTCACTGCTGTTTCTTCACTTGCACTCTGCTGCATTATCTATCTATTAGAAACTAGTAGACTACAAGAGCCGATGTTGGATCAATTAAAAAATGCAGAGAAGTTAAATGCAATCAGCCAATTAGCTGCATCAGTAGCCCATGAAATACGGAACCCAATGACAACAATCAACGTTTTTTTGCAGATGTTGAAGGATGAAGAAAACTTGACTAAAGATCAACAAATGTATATTTCTATTTCACTTACCGAGCTCGATAGAACGCACCATATTATCAATGATTTTCTCTCACTTTCCAGACCTGGCAATATACATACCGAAATATTCTCTGTTAGCACTTCTTTAATCGAAATCGCCGATTTTACGAGGCCGTATTCTGCATATTCAAACGTAGAAATTATTGTACATATAGATGAAAATTTAACGATGATTGGAAATCAGAACGAGTTTAAGCAACTGATCTTAAATTTCTTAAAAAATGGAATTGAATCAATGGATCAAAAAGGTGGATAACTTCATTTGATCTCCTTTTTAAAAGATAATATGATCATAATCAAGATTAAAGATGAAGGGTGTCGATTGACACATGAACAGCTGAAACAACTCGGACAGCCATACTATTCAACCAAAACAAAAGGTACGGAACTTGGTCTAATGATTTCCTTTGATATAATCAAAAGAATGCATGGGAAACATAAAGTTTCTAGTAAATCAGATGAAGGTACTTGCTTTATCCTTCAATTTCCCTATGTGATGAAACCCTGAATTTTTCCCCAATAAAAAAACCGACAATTGTCGGTTTTTTTACATCTATTTAATCAGTCCGTGCATCTTCAAACGGGGCATAAAACAATCCCTTAGGAGCCAGCATGTCTGTTTCAGACCTCCGTTCCTCACCATTCACAATATATAATCCAGCTGGATAGAAATCGAAAAACCCGCTTTCTTGATGAAGTTCAAGAAAATATTCGAATAAATCATCCATAAGTTGCTGATGCAGCTTACGGTCGATAACATCGCCACACTCATCTGTTTCAAAGTTCTTATTAATGGCCTCTTGAAGACCTTCATGATGTGAAGCTGCAATATATAAATCAACATCACCACATTCCATACACAGCAGCAATCCTTCTTCCCGTACTTCTTCATACTCAGCTTTAACTATTTCTTTTAATATTCCTTCGATTTCTTCACGATTTATAAGTTCTATAGCCGTTTGCAACATATGATTTCCCCCATTATCATCTTTTTTCAGCAGCTAGGATCATATAGTACTTTCTATATTAAGTCGTGGTGTTAAAAAAAGCTTGTCTCACGATTCAATTTGGAGATTTTTCGATATCCTTCGCTATTAATCGGATTATTCCGAGAAAATAATTGCTATTTTCAAAAAAAATGTAAAAACCTGCGCTTTCCCGAGAAATAATTTCATTTCTTAATGATTGGTTGAATGAATTAAGTTTATGCGTTACTTATTTTACTATTCCTCTTTTTTCAATTGATATCTGGGCTAACCCTACTGGATATCAGCTAATGAGAGGTTCCATTTTAGGTTAAATCACAATATAGAATACGACTGGCAGCGTTACTAAACTTAACACCGTACTTATAAATGTCGCACTTGATACAAATTCAGGGTCTGTATTATACTGCAATGCGTACATCGTTGTATTCGCCGCAGTCGGCATCGCAGCCATAATAATCATAATTTGTTTAACAAGATCATCTACTGGTAAGAACAATGAGATACAAAACGCGATAATTGGGGATATGGCCAGTTTAAGAATTAGTGATAATGACAATTTATTGATAGCTACATTTTTTATAGAAATATTAGCAAGTTGCATCCCAAGCGTTATCATTATAGTTGGGATCGCTGCATCCGCAACAAGACTGACTGCTGCTAGCATCGGATCAGTTAAAGAGATTCCCATATATTTAACTAAAATGCCGGCGATTGCCCCATAGACGATTGGCATTCTACTTACGGCACGGAGCGCTGATTTGATCCCATTTCCTTCAGGACTTCCTTTAGCAGCATAATACACCCCCACTGTGCACATAACCATTTGCTGAATCACCATCAGAACAATCGCGTACTTAAGACCCGCTGCGCCAAACAATAGAAAAACAACTGGCGTTCCATAATTCCCATTATTCATGAACGAAGATGCTAAAATCATCGCGCATGTTTCTCTAATATCATATTTTCGAAAGAATGCCACAACGTATACAAGAAGAATTAGAGCTAAGCAAAGGCTAAATGTATAGAGAATCATATATAGATAGTCTTTATCAAATTCTGTTGTATAGAATGTCCGAAAGACTAGAAACGGACTCATTAAATAAAGTGCCATTGTCGAAATGACTTTTGTATCAAAGTGAAACTTCTTTTGACCAATAAACCCTAAAATAAATATCGCAAAAATCGGTAGTAAAACTCCTAAAAACCCCATTTGACTCACCTTCATCAATGTTATGTACTGATAAGAGTACCACTTTTCTAGCAAAATCAAAATACTTATCCTCTTAAAAAACATCCACAAGCATCTGATCTCAACTAAAACGATGAAAAATGTTCAGGTTCGCAAATTGCATCACCTTATGAAGTTGGCTTTGCTGTGCTGATTTTGCGAAGCCCCGCCCCTTTTCCACAGAAATGACATTATACTTTTAAAGATTTATAATTTGGTATAATAAGGATAATTCGCATCGGAGGTGAATGGGATTATATGGATTATTTTTATTTTATTATTCCGCTAATTACTATGGCTGTATTTTTAAATGTAACGACCCTATTAAAAAGACTTGTTAAAAATGAAGACATTCGTAATGAAAGAATTGTTGGATCTATGCTTGTTGTTCTTTTAGTTTTAACCTTGATGATCTGGATCACTTCATTCTCTTAAATGTGATATATCGTTTGATTGAGCATAGAATTGTCTGAATAAAGAGAGTTTATGGTAAGATGTATTTGAAGAAATAAATGGAGGCTGAAAAAATGACAGTTTTTAGAGGGTATATTGGTACATATACAAAAGGCGACAGTAAAGGAATCTATACATTTACACTTGATACTGAGAAAAAAGAATTAAGTACTCCAACTCTAGCTGCAGAGCTAGAAAATCCAACCTATATAACGGTCACAGCAGATAGTCAAACATTGTATGCAGTCGGTAAAGAAGGTGAGTTTGGCGGATTATCTTCTTACAAAATATCAGAAGAAAATGGTAAACTTACTCTATTGAATTCTGAAGTTTCTTCTGGTTCATCACCTTGTCATGTTAGTGTGAACCATACAAATGAAAAGGTCCTAACTGGGTATTATCATCGCGGTACGGCCGAATTATATAATACGAATGGAGGAAAAGTGGCTCCAGTTTCAGCTTTCGTTCAACATACAGGGTCTGGGCCTAATGTAGAGCGTCAAGAGAAGTCACATGTTCATTTTTCAGGTTTTACTCCTGATGAGAAATATGCTGTCGTGGTCGATCTTGGAATTGATAAAATCGTAACGTATAGCATTGAAAATAACTCACTTGAAATCAAAAATAGCTTATCTGTCAAGCCAGGAAGTGGACCAAGACATATTGCCTTTCATCCTAATGGCAAATTTGCTTATGTAATGACAGAGCTCAGCAATGAAGTTATCGTCATGTCCTATAACAGTGAAGATGCGAAGTTTACTGAAGTTCAATATATTTCTGCTATTCCAGCAGACTTCACAGAAAATAGTCAAGGAAGTGCCATTCATCTATCGTCTGATGGCCGGTTTGTATACGTCGGGAATCGTGGACATAACAGCATTGCCCTGTTCAGCGTAAATAACGAAACAGGAGAATTAGCCTTCATTGAGCATACTTTTACTGAGGGCAATTGGCCACGTGATTTCGTATTAGATCCAACTGAAAAATTCTTGGTTGCTTCTAACGAACAGTCAGGCAACCTTGTTCTCTATTCTCGTAATGTAGAAACTGGAAAACTAACATTAGAACAATCCAATGTTGCTGTTCCATATCCAGTATGTGTGAAATTTTTAACAAATTAATCAATTTGGAAGAAGCAGAGATTTTTTTATGATCTCTGCTTTTATTTATCCACAATCGTTTCAAACTCACCTACTTGGATTATTTAGATTCTTGCGTTTGCTATATTAAACGGATCATTTGAATCAAGGTAATTTATCCCATTGTGATTCTCGCTTTTTTGTACTATATTATGGATTGTATTTATCTCGCTTTTACGATGCCTACTATTGAATGCACCTATGAATCTTGAAATTCTAAGAGGCGGCATCTGCCCTTATTAACCTGATTGGTGAGATACAATGAAGCGTACCGATGCGAAAGTAATAGTATAGTTTAATCCCGCAAGATGTGGGTCACACAGACGAAGAACTGAAGGAAGCTGTGCAACTTAGTCTGTGTTCATTGAATCGGGCTCTTAGTGTCGCTTTAACAAAGCGTGAAGATTTAGCGACGAACGGTACTAACCATCAGTGGGGTAAGTAAGTCCCCTTACTAATGGACGTTTCACTTTAACGATACATCCCGAGGTGGTCATGATGAAAGAAATTCTACTCATTATATTATTGCAATTAGCTTATGTTCCGCTGCTTACTCTAAGAACGATCTTCTTAGTCAAAGGTGTCACATCTCTCGCGTCTGCCATTGGGATTTTGGAAATGTTAATTTATGTGTTTGGACTTTCCCTCGTTTTCGGTGGCGATCAAAATTTAATCGCGATGGTTGTTTATGCAGTCGGTTTTGGACTAGGTATTATTTTAGGTACAAAAATCGAACGAAAATTAGCAATCGGGTATATTAATGTTGTCGCAAATACTCAGCAAAAAAACTCAGAACTTATTGAAACACTTCGTACGCTCGGTTTTGGTGTGACTCTTTATACCGGAGAAGGACGCGACGGCAATCGTTATCGCATGGATATTTTAACGAAACGAAATCGAGAAAATGAACTGTATGCGACAATAGAAAAATTCGAACCCAAGGCATTCATAATTTCTTATGAACCTACTAGATTCAAAGGCGGCTTTATGCTGGCTAGAATGAAAATGAATAAGAGATTTTAATCAAAAAGATGTAGAGTAGTAATCAACCCCATTTGATTGCTGCTCTTTTTATTTAGATCGCATTAGCTAGTGGTTAAATCCTCACACGGTATCTAGGAGACACGCACCGTAAAGTCAAAAGAGCACAGGCTTGTCTCCACTAGTCAGTCATTTTTGACACCCCTCCTACTTTCTATGACTTTTTTATGATTTTGTATAAAAATTCTTGTAAAAGTACGTCTGTATTCAGCTAGATTCAACTATAAGTGAAACTTCAATCAGTGGGGGTTTTACTGCCCGTTAAAGCGGGATAAACCAATTGATACTTCTAAACATCTTGTTGGATTTTCGAATATCTCTTATCATAAATAGCTATATGAATAACAGGTACTAAATCCATTTTGTGTAGAGTAGTAGCGATGGAATTTTTAAAAATACGACTTTAAAATAATATTTTTCCACTCAACTAATGTAAATCATTCCTTTTTGTGATAAATTTAAGAATATTCAGTAGAAATTAATGTAATTGAGGTAGGGGAAAATGGAATGAATCAGGTACATGTAAGTTTAGATACACCAAAAATCCCAAGTAAATCAAAACGTTTATGGCTTGCTTTAATACTGGGTACATTGTCCGCGTTTGGACCTTTGTCTCTTGATATGTACTTGCCGGCTTTACCAGTACTCGCGGATGATTTGAATACAACTACATCATACGCACAGCTCAGCTTGACTGCATGTATGGTCGGCCTTGCCATTGGGCAAATCTTCGCTGGGCCACTAAGTGATGTTAGGGGGCGCCGCAAACCGTTACTTGCCGGACTATTGCTCTACATTTTATCATCATTGCTATGTATCATCGCCCCCTCTATCGGAATATTTGTTATTTTGCGGTTCATTCAAGGTGTAGCAGGAGCTGTTGGTATAGTCATTTCGAGAGCGATTGTGAGAGATCTATACTCTGGGACTGAGCTCACTAAGTTTTTTGCACTGTTAATGCTCGTGAATGGAGCCGCACCGATTTTAGCTCCGATTGCTGGTGGTCAGTTGCTAGAGTTTACCTCTTGGAGAGGAATATTTTTTGTCCTTAGTTTAATTGGCATGATTACATTGTTTTTTGTTATTTCAGGTTTAGGTGAAACGCTCCCTTCAGAACGTCGCTCCAAAGGTGGATTGAAGCAAACCTTCCTAACTTTTAGAAAGATTATGGGGGATCGTTTATTTATGGGCTACGCACTTTCCCAAGGATTAATTGGGGCAGGACTGTTCGCATATATCGCTGGTTCCCCATTTGTTCTACAAAATATTTATCAGCTTTCACCGCAAATGTTCAGTTTATGCTTTGCAGTTAATGGGTTCGGAATTATTATCGTTACTCAACTAACTGGAAAATTGGCTACACGCTTTGGGGAAACAAGACTTCTAATTATTGGTCTTGGACTTAGTGCAGGAGCAGGGATCAGCTTGTTTATTATGATTTTATTAAACGCAGGATTATTCGGCATTCTTATACCTTTATTCATTCTGGTATCCTGTGTCGGTATGATCAATACATCTACCTTCTCACTTGCCATGAAAGATCAGGCAAATTCTGCTGGAAGTGCCTCCGCTTTAATTGGACTGATGACGTTTCTATTTGGGGGAATTGTTGCACCTTTTGTTGGGATAGGTGGAGAAAATACCGCTTTACCTATGGGAATAATCATTGCTATTGCCGACGTGGGAGCGTTAGTGATTTATTTTGTACTGGTAGGGAGATTTAAACAAACCAAGCAAGGAATTAATTAATATTCCATGTAAAAGCTGATCAACGATTGATCAGCTTTTACATATTGTTATCCGAAATTTGAAAAATTGTGCTTAATGAATACGTTCAAAATGGCACATCGTCAATTACTTTACCAAAATAGATGACACGCTACAAAATGACCCGGTTTTTGTTCCTTCCATTCTGGAACAGCTGACGAACAAATTTCCATCGCATTTGGACAGCGTGTACGGAATACACAGCCACTGGGCGGATTAATTGGACTAGGCACATCCCCACTCAACACGATACGTTCTCTTTTTATTGTGGGATCTGGAATGGGAACAGCCGAAAGTAATGCTTTAGTGTACGGGTGAAGAGGTTCATTGCATAGTGTTTCACTGTCTGAAAACTCCATCATTTTACCGAGATACATGACAAGGATCCGATCAGAAATATATTTCACCATCGACAAATCATGTGCGATGAAAAGATACGTTAAACCCATTTCTTTCTGTAACTCTTTTAGCAGATTCACTACTTGAGCCTGAATCGATACATCCAAAGCAGAAATCGGTTCATCACAGACGATAAATTTAGGATGTAAAGCAAGTGCCCGTGCAATGCCAATTCTTTGACGCTGCCCTCCGCTGAATTCATGTGGGTATCGATTAATATGCTCAGGACTAAGCCCAACAAGTTTTAATAATTCTTCAACCCGCTTCTTTTTCTCTTTCCCTTTCACGACACCATGGATGGTTAGTGGCTCGCCGATAATCTCTTCAACTGTCATTCTGGGGTTTAAAGATGCATAAGGATCTTGAAAAATTAGCTGAATATCTCTACGTATTTTTGCCATTTTCTTTTCAGAATGGTCATAAATATTCTTTCCCTGAAACAAAACTTCCCCATCTGTTGGTTCATATAAACGGATCATCGTTCTTCCTGCAGTGGATTTGCCGCAGCCTGATTCTCCTACAAGACCAACTGTTTCCCCTTCATAAATATCAAAATTCAAGCCATCAACCGCTTTTAGCTTCTGTTTTCCTACTGAGAAGTATTTTCTTAAATTTTTCACCTGAACAAGGGGAACTTTCTTCTTTGAATCATCATCTAGTTCTACGTTTTTTACGTCCGTTGTCATCGTTTCGTCCCCTCTCCCACATTTGTTGCTGTATGTGTATTCATTACTTTTGCCATTGAATGTTGTAGCCAACAAGCAGTGATTTGACCATTTCCTACATCTTCAAGCTCCGGGTCATGGTCTTTACATATTTTCATCGCGTAATCACATCTTGGATAGAAGGAGCAACCTTTAGGAGGTGAAAATAAATCTGGTGGCGAACCAATAATAGGCGATAACGGAACAGACTTATCCATATCGAAGCGAGGTACAGATTTCAACAACCCTTTAGTATATGGATGCTCTGGACTTTGAAAAATCTCTAAAACAGTTCCTGATTCGACTACTTTCCCCGCATACATGACAACGACTCGGTCACATATTTCCGCAACTACTCCTAAATCATGAGTAATTAAAATGATGGCTGTTTCTGATTGCTTTTGAATGTCTTTCATTAACTCAAGTATTTGGGCTTGAATCGTAACGTCCAATGCTGTTGTCGGTTCATCTGCTATTAATAGTTTAGGCTGACAAACCAATGCCATCGCAATCATCGCTCTTTGTCTCATTCCTCCAGAGAACTCATGTGGGTACTGCTCCATTCGCTTTTCAGGCTGAGGTATGCCAACAAGCTTTAACGTTTCCAACGCATGGTTATACGCTTTCTTCCGAGAAATTTGATTATGCTTTAAAACAGACTCCATGATTTGCACGCCAACTTTGCTCGTTGGATTTAAGGACGTCATTGGATCTTGAAAAATCATACTAATCTCATTGCCTCGAATTCTCTCCATTTCTCGTTCCGATGCTTCAATTAAATTTTTTCCATTAAATGTGATAGACCCTTCTTTATATCGAGCGGGTGGTGAGGCTAAGAGTTTCATAATTGCTTTTGCTGTCACACTTTTACCGCATCCAGACTCACCCACTATACCGATTGTTTCCCCTTGCTTAACTTCAAAATTGACACCTCTAACCGCATGAACTTCACCGCCATATGTTTTAAAGTCAATTCGTAAATTCTTCACTTCTAATAACTTCCCCATTCTCGGTCCTCCTTTTCTGCCTTTTTCTTATCTACATAGGACCTCATTCTATCCTTTTCTACTCACGAAGTTTTGGATCCAATGCATCCTGCAGTCCATCCCCCAAAACATTAAACGCAAACATCGTTAATGAAATCAATAATGCAGGAATAGCTAGCTGATAGAAATTGCCGATTAATATACTTCCAAGTGCATCATTTGTTAAGCTTCCCCAACTAGCTTGCGGCGGTTGAATTCCAAGCCCAAGGAAACTCAAGGTTGCTTCAGCAAAAATGGCAGTCGGTATCGTTAAGGTGACGTTTACAAGAATGGGTCCCATCGAATTTGGAATTAAATGTTTTCTCAGTGTCCAGCTTAACTTTGCACCAGCAACTTTAGCCGCCTGAACATATTCATTTTCCTTTAATTGCAGCACTTGCCCACGGACAAGACGTGCCATCGGAATCCACCCGGTAATCGTCATAGCAATAATGATTGGAAAAATACCAGGCTTTAGTACAACCATGATTAGAATCACCATGAGTAAATATGGAATTGAGTAAATTACCTCGGCAATACGCATCATGATATTATCCGTTCTCCCGCCCCTGATTGCCGAAATCCCTCCATAGATAACTCCCAACATGAAGTCTATCAGGGCAGCCATTAAACCAATAAATAATGAAATCCGCGCTCCGTACCAAGCTCTCGTAAACAAATCCCTCCCGGAAGCGTCAGTTCCAAACCAGTGCTCCGCATTTGGGGCCAAGTTCTTCTTCGTAAAATCCTGTTCATAATAGGTAAAGCCGTTCATATATGGACCAAAAATCGCCATCAAGCATAACAGAATAATCAACACCAGTCCTGTCATAGCTAGCTTATTAGCGCGCAGTCGCCTCCATACATCACTCCAATAGGAGATCGTTGGTCTGGATATTCGATCAGCCTCTTGAAAATTATTTTCTGCCGGTATAAACATTTCTTCGGTTACTTCTATTTTCCCTGCCATTATTTGCTCGCCCCCGTCACTTTAATTCTAGGATCAATCCATGTGTAAACCACATCGACGATAAAAATTAAAAAGATGAGAATCGCGCTGTAAAAAACAGTTGATCCAAGAATGACTGGATAATCACGGTTCATAATCCCTTTTACAAACATTTCCCCAATCCCTGGAATTCCAAATATATGTTCAATAACGAAACTTCCCGTTACAACATTCGCCGTTAATATACCTAAAATCGTAACGACCGGCATCAAAGCATTACGAATTGCATGTTTAATGATCACTGCATTCTTTCGTAACCCTTTTGCTTTAGCCGTTAAAATATAATCCTGATTTAAGACTTCAATCATGCTTGTTCTCATCAATCTCGCGATATAAGCAAGCGGCATCATCGCAAGTGCAATGGATGGTAATACTGTATGGCTCCAAGATTTCCATGTCGCTACTGGAAAAAAGGACCATTTAACTGCCAAGAAATTAATGAGTAACGTGGCCAACACAAAACTTGGAACAGATATTCCAATAATTGCAATAATCATCGATGTATAATCTGGCCAACGTTTTCGATACAATGAAGCGATGACTCCTAATATTAGGCCAAAGAAAACAGCAATAATCATAGCTTGAGCACCTAGATGAAAGGAAACCGGGAAACCTTTTTCAATGTAATCATTGACTGTTAATGTCTTAGATTTCAATGATGGACCAAAATCTAATAGAGCCACTTGTTTGAGATAAAAGAAATACTGGACAATTTTTGGTTTGTCCAAATTATAATGACGCTGTAAATTTTCGTATACTGATTCAGGCATTGTACCTTCTTTTGCAAATGGGTCACCTGGAATACTATGCATAATAATAAAGGTAATCGTAATGGTTGCCCATAAAGTAATAATCGCCCACATAAAGCGATGTAAGACATATTTCAACATGATCAATCACCCCAATCCTCTTTATCCTACGCTTAACGGGAAGTAAGACCCCCACGGATGGAAATTTTCGCTTTATTGAAGACTTTTTTTGATTGTGGATATCGCAATGGAAAAAGGGGGCATGCCCAACAATAGGACACGCCTCCGATTTTCCATAGCAATTATTCTTTAGCATCCATATCAACATCTGCATAAATAAATTGAGGATATCTGTTGATTGGTGTATAAACACCCGTCACATATTCTTTAACCGTATGTGGCTTCGTATAGAAATAGATTGGGATAATCGGCATTTCATCCATTAGCAGTTTTTCAGCTTTATGCATATTATCCATACGAACTTGTTGATCCATTGTCTGTTTTGCTTCAGTTATCCATTTATCGTATTCAGCATTTTTCCAATTCGCATCATTGTAGGCACTTTCAGAAGTCCATAAATCCATAAATGTCATCGGATCTACATAGTCTCCAATCCAGCCAGCACGAGAAACTTGATATTCACCGGCTTTTTCACGGTCAAGTTTCACTTGGAATTCGGTATTTTCAAGCGTTACAGTTACTCCAAGGTTCTTGCGCCACATCTCTTGCACAGCTTCAGCAATTTTTTGGTGACCTTCAGAAGTATTGAATAAAATAGAGAATTCAGGAAGCTTATCCATTCCTTCCTCAGCTAATCCTTCTGCCAGTAATTTCTTTGCTTCTTCAATACCTTCTGAGAAAAGGTCTCCGGTATTTTCTTGGTAGTCACCATTCACATCAGGAATTCCTGGAGGTACTACTGAATATGCTGGCTGTTGACCACCTTGGGCGACATTTTCCGTAATCGTTTTTCGGTCAATCGCCATACTTAATGCCCTTCTAACTTTTACGTTATTGAATGGTTTTACATCGTTATTTAAATTGTAATAATAAACAGATAAATCTGGTCCATTATGGAATTCTTTATCATCAGATTGTGCTAGTTGTCCTTGAACATCTTGTGGTAGGGGATACGCTAAATCCAATTCACCGGATTTATACATTTGCCATGCTGTGTTTTCATCTTCAAGAATGATAAAGTTGACAACATCTAAATTAATTTTATCTTTCTCATAATAATTTTCATTTTTCTCTAACTTAACACTTTCTTTATGTTTCCACTCTGTTAACTTAAATGGTCCATTTGAAACATAGCTCGTTGCTTCTGTGAACCATTTCGGATTTTCTTCTTGAACTTTTTTATTAATCGGATAATACGTATAGAAAGAAGTTAAATCAAGGAAGTATGGTGTAGCTTGAGCAAGCTTCACTTCAAGTGTTACATCGTCCTTCGCTTTTACACCAACTTGATCGGCTGTCCCTTCCCCCCCATTGTAAGCTTCTGCCCCTTCAAGATAAAACAGTTGATAGGCATAGTCAGAAGCTGTTTCAGGAGCAAGTGCATATTTCCAAGCAAATTCAAAATCATGTGCTGTTACGGGGTCTCCATTTGACCATTTCATGTCTTTTTTAATTTTAAAGGTCCAATTGATTCCATCATCGCTTGTCGGAACAGACGCCATTCCATCAATGATTTCACCTTCGGGCGTTTTCTTTGTCAATCCTTCAAAAGCATGTTCCAAAATCCATGAATCATGTGTACCTTGAGCTGTGCCTGGGTGCAACGATCCTGGTTCAGAGCTATTATTTAGATTCAAAACCTTTTCTACTACTTCTTTTTTTCCATCACTTTTCCCCGAGTCTTTAGTCGTTGTTTTTTCCGATGCTCCAAAACTATTACATCCTGAAATCACTACCATTAATGCCAAAACAAGAGCAAACAATGAATATTTATTTCGTTTCAAACAAATTCCTCCTTTTTTCATCATATTTGAAATAGACGAGTTGCCTTTCAATGCAAAGCTATTACGAAAATTACAAATGAATGTCAATTATTTATTTTATTTCCAAGATTGATATGTGAAGCGTGTTCCCCCCATTCTCACAAAAGCCATTGTCAGCCATTTAAAAAGTAGGATCACCCTTTCTTTTTTGTAATTGTCCCAATATTACAAATTCGACAACTATTTTATTTTCCCTTTAATAAATACTAATATTTGACTTATATGTAAATTATCATTTATTCTTCAGGTTTTAAGTCCTGATTTATAATTTTTCTCCATAAAAAAGAAAGTCTAACAAAATTCTGTCAGACTTTCTTCTTTTATTACTTTAATACCCATTTTTCAATTGCTTTGGCGACACCATTTTCTTCATTTGTTGCTGTAATCCAGTCCGCTGTCTCCTTCACGATATCCTGTGCATTTCCCATCGCAACGCCAAGACCCGCTTCCTTAATCATCATAATATCATTCAAACTATCGCCAACCGCCATGACTTCGTTCATGCTGATCCCAAGGCGGTTACAGACGACTTCAATCGCTTTAGCTTTATTAATGCCGAGAGCGTTCACTTCAATATTCGTTGGACTAGAATTACTGATTTCAAGCTGACCATTTTCTTTAAGCAGCTGGATAATTTCTTCACGTGCTTTATCATCATGCGTATTAAATCCGAATTTCAACCACTCTGATGCGAAAAGGTCTCCAGGTATATCTTCTCGATACACTCGATCACAGCTGACAGCCCAGAAATCTGTTCCATATTGCTTACTTAAATCAAGCATCCATTTTACAAAATCTGTTTGGACGATATTTCTCTCTACAAGTTTTCCCTGCTCGTTATAAATTTCACTGCCATTCACTGTGACTAGATACGAAGATAGTTCTAATGATTTCGCATAATCACTGCAGGTTGCATAAGTACGACCGGTACTTAGTACAACACGAACTCCTAGTTCCTCAGCCGCTCTAATGGCATGACGATTCTCTTGTGTCACTTTATTGTCTGGATCTAAGAGTGTTCCGTCCATATCCAAAGCAATTAATTTTATTTCATTTTTCAATATGTATTCTGACATTTTGATTTCATCCTTTCGAACGTATCTGTTGAATTTCATTCGCTTTTTCATTTTTATACTTAATCTCCAGCTGACGAGGAAATACAGCTTGTTTAACCGGAATAAATTTTTAATTTACCCACACCTCTTGCAGTGTGTTTCTAAATAGCAGATTTAAGTCTGTTGTTGGATCGGTAACTTCCTTATGTAAAGATTTTGCATATTGTTCAAGACGAGGAATTTCACTTTCGATAAATTGATTGATTATCTGTATTCTTGGCTCATAATCTAATTCATCACCTGCTATTTTTCTCTCTAGCAAAGTTGTAATTTCGTCCTTCAATTTTCCTTCAGGAACTAATACTACTAATAGAGCTTGAAATTCAATTGGCGGGACTTCATTGTATGTTTCAATCCACTTTGCAGCTAGTAACGGACGTAAAACGTAAAAATATTTCTTGATTTTCACAGAATTCTGCTGTAAGTAGTCCCGATAATTGCCTTTGGCCATATGTAAGTAATGATACATACAAGAGATAGGGGTAAACATACTATTCTCCAAGTTGCGCATTTGCTGGATCGTAGAATAGGCCGTGTAATACTCAATGCTTGAATGCATCCATTCTAAAAGAGGTGGATTGGATTTGCGGAACAATCGTAACGCTTTTGTGATTTCCCATCCATTTATGTCAAGTAAATCATTAATTGGAATTTCAATCACGTCTCGCTTATTGTTATCAATTGATAAATACCATTCTGGTTTGTGGACGTAAATAAAACGAACATCATAGTCACTGTCTTTAGAAGGGAAACCCCATGCCCTACTTCCAGATTCACATGCATAAACAATCGTTACATCAAATTCTTGTTCAATTCGCTTCAATTCTTGGCGTATAATTGATTTCATTTTCTCCCTCCTTACACTCAAATTCCCCAGCTACCTTTAAACCATAATAGAAATTGCTAATTTTCACAACAAAAAGACCTGACATAATGAAGATAGGCAGGCTTTTTTTGGTTAGATCCATTTTCTATTATTTTTCATCAGGGGCATTTGGTTCTGCAGAACTTTCCTTCCATGTCTGAACCCCATCATCTTCATCGAATTCGACCGTGACGTCCGTGACACCTCTTTCCTTGCTGATCGCTTCAACTAACCGATCTTTTATATCATCCGCTTCAGCTATCGTAATCGATGCATCCAGCTCAACTTCTAGTTCGACATGTAGATGCTCCCCTTCTTTTAATACAGTGATTTCTTGAATGTCTTTCACGTCTGGATCCTTAATGACCATATTGCCAATTTTATTTCGGATTTCTATATCAGATTCTCCGAGTACACCTGCTGCATTATCTAAAAAGACTTTACCTACTACAAAGAACATCATCCCCCCAATCATGACAGAAGCAATCCCTTCTGCTTGAGCAAACGCAGTGTAATGTGACAATAAAATAGCCACAATAGCGAGAACTCCTCCAGTTGTAGCAACGAAGTCTTCTAAAAACACCAGTTTTGTTGCTGGTTTCGCTTTTTTATAAGCCCCAAAGCTTTTCGTAACGATCGCAAACCCTTTTGCTTCTATCCCTGTTTCGTGAAGTACTTCTTTCATCGCTTTAAATAATACATACGTTTCAAGAATTACTGCTACAATAAGAACAGCAAGATTGATGGCGATCCCAGTAGATTGAGCTGGATGAATGATATGGTGAATCCCTTCTTTAATTGTTTCATACGACATGATTCCTACAATAAGTACAGCTCCCAATAATACGAGGTTAACAAGTCGACCAAAGCCTTCTGGAAAACGGTCTGTAGGTGCTTTTTTACTTAGAGCTGAGCCAACAAATACGAAGAATTGATTGGCCGCATCTCCTATACTATGTAACATTTCGGCAAACATCGCGACATTTCCGGTCATGAAATAAGCGACTGCTTTTAAGATAGCAATAATTGCGTTAACACAAGCAGCGATAATCGCTGATTTATTACCTTGCTTCAGTAATTTAAGTAATTCACTCATAGGCAGGTTCCTCTTTCTTATGTAATGGTTAAAGACTGAAATTGGGCGATAGCAGTAGTCTTCCTTCTTTACCTTATAATTAAGAAATGTACCCATTTCTGCTTCTCCACTAAACATGTCCTTCTGCTCATTTGGATCATTCCACTTTAGTAAATTACCTCTTATGTTTCGAAATTATTCCATCTTATTTATCATAATACCTATTTCGTTTAAAGAATTAGTACGGATTTTGTTAAAAAAATCAATTTAGTGAATTTACATTGTTAGTTCACTTCTTTTTTTAATTTTGACGGGTTATTTATCTTATACAGGATTTCTTTATTAAATTTTTTATCAACGATTTTACCGTCAAATTCAAGCTGATCTTGTTCTTCTAACTCAAGTTTTTTTAACGTCTTGCTATAGGCACACCACGCATCGCCAATAAATAACTCTGATTCTCCAGTAATCTGGACATTTTCCAACAGAATCACTTCATCCTCCTCACCAGTAAAATGATTCATTTTTGCGGTAAATTCTTTGATTTTGGCGGTGAAGTGAACTTTATCTTCAGGCAGCGCTAATTTAGGCTTCTTTTCTTTTTTTGGTTTTTTTTCTTTAGGCTTCGATTCTTTTTTAGGTACAAGTTCTTCAACTAGCGCTTCAATGGTGTCATTCGTAACCTCAATTGCTGTTTCTTCAGCAGGACCGCTCAATAATTCCTTGCCAAAGCTGTTACTTTGCATTTCCTTCAAATAGGCTGGATGAATACAGCTTAGTGAACCATCTTCAAATTCTACAACAATCGTGTTAAAGTCATTCGAGTAAACCTGGAAACCTGCAAGCTTTACTTTCCCTTGATAATGGGGCGTTTTAAACCATACTTCATCTTTAACCGATCTGGCGGTAAACAAACTCCATTCTAAACCTTTTTCAATGTATTCTTCTCTATTTTCGAAAGTTAAAAACTCGCCTACAGGCGGGATTTTATATACAGCATTCACCAAACAAAACACTCCTCTGAATCTTCTTTTTATCAGTTTATCAAAATCTCAGGATATTTAACAACAGTGAGTAACATGAGATAAGAAAAGGGACTGTGGATTTGGAGTTTCTTATACATAAAAAATAAGGACGGCCCATAAGAAAAGGATCAGACTCCGCAACTATTACATACAATTCACATGAAATGTACGTAAGTTTAGTACTGAGTCTGAGCCTTTTGGGGCATCCTCACTCTATGTTTTATCTTTGAAACTGTACGTGATGCAAGTTCGCGAATATTCCACCCTGATCAATCAACTCATCATGCTTCCCTTGCTCTGCAATTCCTTCTTCAGTAACAACTACTATCCGGTCAGCGTTACGAATCGTTGCTAGCCTGTGGGCAATAACTAAAGTCGTTCTGTTCACAGCAAGCTCCGATAATGCTTCTTGAATAATCATCTCTGTCTCTGTATCCAATGCCGATGTGGCTTCATCGAGGATTAAGATTGGCGGATTTTTCAAGAACATCCGCGCAATGGCGATCCGCTGTTTCTGTCCGCCAGATAATTTTAGACCACGCTCACCAATTTGGGTTTCGTAACCATCTGGAAGTCCAGCAACAAAGCTTTCAAGATGTGCCTTTTTTGCGGCATCATGAATTTGTTCGTCTGTTGCACATAGCATTCCATAAGCTATGTTTTCTTTCAAAGTTCCAGTAAACAAAAACACATCTTGCTGCACAATACCAATTTTTGATCGTAGTGATTGCTTTGTCATCTCTCGAATATCAATTCCGTCGATTTTAATGCTACCTTTTGTAACATCGTAGAATCTTGGAATCAACGAGCAGATCGTAGTTTTTCCAGCACCAGATGGACCGACAAAGGCAACTGTTTCACCAGCTTGAATGGTCAAATCAATCTCGTTTAATATCGTTCTTTTATCATCATAACCAAAGCTGACATTTGAAAATGAGATGTCACCTTGTAACGACGCAACAACCTCAGCACCCGGCTTATCTTGTACATCTGGATTGACATCAAGAAGTTCGGTAAATCGCTTAAAGCCAGCCATCCCTTTTGGATACAGCTCCATCAAGGCGCTGATTTTATCCACAGGTTTAAATAACACATTCACATATAAGACAAACCCTACCATTTGACCGTACGATAGACGGTTTTCGTATACTAACCAAGCACCAACTACCAATACGGCAAGAGTCATGAAGCGAGTCATCATGTATATTCCCGATGAGCTGAAGGACATCACTTTATAGCCGAGTAGCTTTGCTCTTCTGAATTTCTTGTTATTGACAGCGAATCGGTCCATTTCATACTTTTCATTTGTAAAAGATTGGACTACACGTACACCTGATACACTGTCTTCCACACGTGCATTCACATCCGCCACTTCCGTATACATCTGCTTCCAGGCTTTGTTCATTTTCATATTACTGAATACAATAAGCACAACAAGTAACGGTATAATACAAACTGTCACAAGAGTAAGTTGGATATTGATCGTCATCATGATCCAAAAAGCACCGAAGAATGTCATAACGGCAATGAATAAATCCTCTGGTCCGTGATGGGCAAGCTCGCCAATATCAAATAAATCATTGGTAATCCGACTCATAATATGACCTGTTTTCGTATTATCAAAAAATTTAAAAGATTGCTTTTGTACATGTTGAAACAGCTGCTGACGCATGTCTGTTTCTATATTGATTCCGAGCATATGTCCCCAATAGTTCACGATATACTGCAATAACGTACTGATTATGTATAGCACTAACAAACCAACACTTACGGTTACGATTGTTGGCCAATCTTCACCTGGAAGCAAGCTATCAATGAACCATTGCACAGCTAGCGGAAAGGCCAATTCAAGTAAAGCCACGATAACTGCACAGCTAAAGTCAATCACAAACAAACGTCGGTGTGGCTTATAATAAGAATAAAATCGTCGAATCATTAATCGTATCCCCTTTCCTATAATACTAGAATTATAGGACCAGCAAAGGAAATAAACAAGTGCTCTATAATAAGGAATACCCCCTTACTCCGAATGAAGTCTTGGAGTACTTGAAATTTGAGCATTTTTATTTCTGAATATTCTTTTTACGCACACAATTTCATGTAGAAGGTTTGCTGAAATTGTGGTAAAATGCTCCTAACATTATTCCGGAACATAAACGATATCTCAAAAGGAGCGAAAAACATGTAGGAATCCATTCGTAACCACTAAACAGCTTACCAATATCATCTAAAGGAATGAGACGATGAAAAATAAATCATTTCGATTTCTTTGGGTTGGGCAAGTGTTTGCGAATTTGGGGGATATTTTCTATGTGGTCGGGTTAATTTCTCTTATTTATGCTTTAACCGGGTCTGCTTTTTATATGAGCTTGCTTCCATTTACGACAACGATGTTTCGCTTTATTAGTAACCTTTTTGCCCCCCTGGTTATTGATCGATTTCCGCTTAAACAAATACTTGTACAATCTCAATGGTTAAAAACGCTATTGCTTATCTTACTCGTTTGTTATCTATTTATCTTTGAGCAGCCAATGATTCTCTTGATTTCTATATGTATAGCCTTAATCTCACTCTTGGATGGTGTTGCAGCTCCCGTCAGCAGCTCGCTTACTCCGCTTTTAGTACCTAAAGAAGACTGGATTAAGGCCAATGGTTTTCTGAGTGTCTTGACACAGGGGGTATCTTTAACCGGCTGGTCGCTTGGTGCTATTCTGTTAGCAATCACTGATAGCAGCTTTATCATTTTATTAACGGTCATTTTGTACGCTCTTTCTGCTGTATGTATGATGCATATCAATCTAGCTATTGAAAAAGACAGTGAAGAATCTGTTCAATCAACGAGGTGGGATTCGTTTAAATCAGGCTGGGTTGCCATTTACCATGCACCTCCGATTCGCCTCGTTATAGTCTCAGATTTTATAACGAGCATTGCTTCAGGTATTTGGATCGCAGCTGTTTTATATGTGTATGTGGAAGACCAGCTACATCGTGGTGAAGAATGGTGGGGCTATTTAAATACAGGTCATTTTTTAGGAATGATTGTTGGCGGAATTCTTACATTTCGTTTCGCCTCTCAACTGGAAAAGCATTCACAGACCTATATCATATTCGGACTTTTCGTAGACGCGCTGCTTACCTTTTTATTTGGAGTAACGAGCCTCCCGCTACTCTCTTTATTGATTACAGTAATACATGGCTTCCCTCAGCAAATCCGGGAAATAGCTTTTACTAAAGTCATTCAGGATCATGCTACTGAAAAAATGTTAGCTAAAGTCTATTCCTCTTGGAATGTTGTAATTAACTTTACATTTGCTCTTTCCGTTTTGCTTTTAGGCTACATTACTGAAGCATATGGCGTGAAAACTACTTTCACCTTTGCTTCCCTGCTTATTTTTATCGCATTTAGTTTGTTCTTGGTCAGAAAAAATGATCTAGTTTCATTACCGTTTGTTAGAAATAATGATGTAGATTAATAAAGTGAATCTTCCATCAGTGGGGTTTTCTTTGTCCCTCACTTATTCTTTCTCGATTCCTCAAAGTCTTTTTCGTTATGGGTCTTACTGACCGTTAATCTGCGATAAAAATATCCCTAAGAAGCTTATACCTCTTAGGGATATTTTTTCAGTTTCAGCCTGCTACTATTTAAAAACCGTTCACATAAAATTCTACAGTTTCTAATTCCTCGTCACTCAATGCTCTGGCAAGTACTTGCGAAAGTTCTTGTTCAATGTTTTGTTTATTTCCTTTATGTTTTTTAGTAAGCTGTGCTGAAAGCTTCATGAAGGACAACTGTTTTTGGAATTCTTCCTTTGTTAATGGAGATTGATGATGGGAGAGAAAAATGGTCTCTGCCTCAAAGGTTTCTAATTTCTGCACGAGTTGTAATGATTTTTCCACCGTATAATTCCATTTTTCCGCATATAGATTAGCATATAAACAATCGCCTAGAAATAAAATCTTTTCTTCAGGCAGATAGATAATCGTCGAATCATCAGCATGATCTCCACCGACATGCTCGATCATGCATGTAACACCACCAAGATTAATTTGCAACGTTTTGTCAAAAATAAGTTGAGGTATTGGAATGACGATATCTCGTTCACTGCCTAATTCTAGCTTTATTGCATCTGCACAAAATGGAATTTCAGTTCCAGCTTCAACTCGCTCGTCCAAGAATGAATCTTCCCAAGATAAAGTTTGCATCTGTTTAAGATTTTCTGCTGTTTTTTGTTGCGCGATGACCGGGCTCTTGATTTCATTTAAACCAAAAACATGATCCCAATCTGAATGGGTAAGAACAAGATAATCACCTTTTACGCCGTGGTTTGCTAATTGTTCTTGAAACAATTTTGTATGATTCACGGAATTTCCCGCATCAATCAGCAGCGTTTGATCATCTCCTACAACCGCTGCCAATACCGGGCGGTCTGTTTTTTGAACAGGTGTTAAATAAAGAAATCGTTCCGAAAGTTTAACTAATTTTTGCATGTTGTTCACTCCTTGTTGTAAAAAAGCCATAGTACTTAGTGATATATTGAGAGATATTCAATTTAGCTTAAAAAGAATGGGTTCATTCACACCTATTCTTAATAACGCTGCCCCATAACGAAAGGGTCAGATCCCCCAGGTGTATATAGTGTGACGTTATAGCCCCTTTAGGAACTATCCTATTCCTCTCTCACTTATTAAAAATGCCCTATTTATTGTACAACAACTAAAGGCGGGATTAATATGAATTTCAAGAAAAGTGATACATTCTTTTTAGACTTATTAATAAAATTGCTTCTAAATTTTATATTTCCCCACTTTTACCGATAAAAAAAACAGAGATCTTTTAATAAAAAGGTGTTCTATCGTTTAAATTATCGTTTTTTACATATTATTGAAATTTTTTCAGAATGATTCAAAACTCATATTTGGTATTAAGCAGCCGACAATACTAATAAAAATATGGAAGGACTTAAATTTTTCACAAGTAACGCTGACCCATAACTAAAGATCCAAATTCTTTTGGACTATTTCTATTTCAAAACAAGTATATTATTATTCATGTACACCCAATTCTGCGGAAACGACAATCCGATATGCCAAAAAGTTGTCCCAGCTAAGCGATAGCCGTCAATCAACTCATATTTAGCTGTTATACTCCGAATATCTTCAAACCAGACAGTATGCTGATTGCCACCTTCCAAATAAGTGTACCAAGGGGAAGCTGCAGCTTGATTGTACTTAATTTCGCTCCATTTAACAATGGCTTGATTTTGGGCATTTTTTACTGAAGTGGCCGTGGTGACATTACTTGGAACAATCCAGTCATATGCATACAACGGGATGGCAGCTTGGAGCTTCATTGATGGGATATTGGCAAGTCCATACCGCAATACTTGAGCCATCCACCATAGTGGAGAAACGGGGTTCGGCGGACCTGTTGGATAGCCATAATCAATGGTCATAATCGCAACAAGATCGGCCACTTCCCCAATTGCGCGATAATCGTGTCCTCCAACAATTCGATTTGAAAAATTATCTTCCGTTTTTGAATGAACATTAACATGAAGGATGCGTGCACCGAGTGCAGCTTTCAATTCTCTAAGTAATAATACATAATCTTCACGTCTTGCTGGCGGGATAAATTCAAGGTCCATGCTTACACCGCTATACCCCTTTTCCTCTATGAAATTCATCATGCTTCTTACTAAATTGGTACGATAGATTGGATTTGCTAACACAGTCCCAACCAATTCAGCATTAAAATCGCCATCTTGAAAATTCCGGATCATCAAAAGCGGTTTAACTCCGACTTGTTTACATTTCGCAACAAGTGCATGGTCATCTCCATCGACATAGGCATTGCCTTCATTGGTAAAGGAGTATGCAACAATCGCCAAATATGTAAGTTGGTAGGCATGCTGTTCAAGATTGGTAAAAACTAATCCTCCGCTAACTGGAAATGAAAAACCAAGTGTAATCAGCCTGTTTTTATAAGGAGAAGGAATTCTAATCCTTCGATTAATTTGAAGGTTAGACGGTTCGATGCCCGGATTTGCTTGCGTAATAGCTTGCACACTCGTTCCGTAAACTTTCGCTATTTCATATAATGTATCTCTCGGTTTAATATAATACAGCCGATTCCTTAATGTAGTTTCTGGGATATAAAGCGCAAGACCAGGTACGATTGCCGTGCTTAATACCAAACCATTTATATTCATAAGACTGGTTATATCAATCTTATACATGAGGGAAATTGACCATATTGTGTCACCCGTTTTCACCACATGGATTCCCATTACTCCACCTCATTTCTATTTTCCCCCGTTTAATTACTCTAACCATACAGACTAAATTCGTCACATCTTTTGTCCCTTCAATAGCTTGACCACATTTTGTATAGGTCACACTTACAGATCATGTGAAACTTCCATTGGTTAGTTAAACTGGGATAAAAATTATACTTAATACTAGTTTATGGGGTTCTTTGGTCTTGTTATGTCTTTTTTTAAAAATTATGTTTTTTTGAAACCTATTCTTGGAATAAAACGTCTATTATAAAGGGAGTAATTTTTTATTAGGAGGATAAGAATGCGTAATTTGAAGATTATAAGCTTAGCTTTTCTGCTTTCGGCTTGCTTTATAGCTTCTTTCCATGCAAAGTCGCAATTAAACAAAGGAGAATTATATACTAGCAATGAAGCCGTAAAGGCTACACCGTCCATGGAATCTGTCTTGGGTAACAGAGATAGCTATGACAAATGCGTTGTTCCTCATAGCATTTCATGTATAAGTAAAGAGAATACAATCGAGCATTCGATTGATTTGTACGATGTAAATACATACAGAGAAGTCCAAACTCTCCATTCACTCATCATGGAATATGAAAAATGAATGAATGGTTTGGACACTGTTTTTGATAGGGATGAATTATCCATATTTCTTGGTAGTTATTTTATTAACTCTTTTATATCGTAAAATTTCCCATTATCCAATTCCTGTTCATCTAGTAACTCAAGTAAGATATTTGCAACAAAATCAGGTGTCCGTAGCATTCCTTTCTCCTTATAATCATGAAATTTCGCAGAATCAGCAAAATCAGTCTCATTTGCAGAACGGATCACTTTTTGCATAGTTGTATCCATCACACCAGGAGAAAACGATATCACGTATGCGGGATTTTCCTCTCTCAATTGTTCAGCTCCAGCAACTCTCGTATACATTTCAAGACCCGCTTTCGAACTGCAATACGCGCCCCAGCCTTCATAAGGATTCTTTGCTGCCCCACTTGAGATATTGACAACCACTTTCTTATTCTTGTACCCTTTTGTTCTTCTTAAAAATGAATCCATTAGAATCGCCGGAGCCAGATAATTCAATTTTGCATGTAAAATAAACGCTTCCGCATCTAGTTCTCCAATCCGTTTTATTGGTTCAACCATACCAGCGTTATTAATGAAATACAACTCATCTTCATCATTGTGAAAATGAGAAATAATTTCATCCATGACCTTTTCTAATTGGTTTGTTTCAGTTAAATCTGCGCTAACAAATGCAAGATTTTCACTCTTTTGCAAGGTTTTATGATTATTTCTTGCGACTAGTATACATCGGAATCCCTGATTAAGACATATTTCTGCCAATGCAGCACCAAGTCCCTTAGAAGCTCCTGTTATAATAAATGTTTTCATATTATCCCGCCTTTTACTTAATTTGTACGAAAATATGGATCATCTCTACATGTTTATGATCTATCTAAAAAAACACCTGGAAATCAGCACGAAAACCAGGCGTTTTAAAAAGTCATTCAATGATAGGTGGTTCTGAGTCTGGATTTTCAATTTCAGAACGTCTTTTTAAGCGAATGAATTTAACAATATTTAGCACAATCGTCTTGATGACAGAATATGTAGGAATAGCAAGAATCATCCCTAAAATTCCAGCCAGATTACCAGCTACGAGCAACACGAAGATAATCGTCAATGGGTGTGTATTTAATTTCTTCCCTATAACAAGTGGAGAAATAAGATTACTATCAAGCTGTTGAACAATAACAACAACTATTATAACAATACCCGCTTGAATGGGTGAATCAATCAATCCAACAATGACCGCCGGTGCTGCTCCCAAAAATGGGCCAACATAGGGAATAATATTAGTAAGTGCCCCGATTAAGGCCAAGACTATGGCATATGGAAGATCAATGATTAAATAGCCGATAAATGTTGCTACCCCGACAAACAGACAAACTAAGAACTGTCCTTGAATATAAGTGGACAATGTTGTTGCTGTTTCTCCTAATAAAGTAATCCCTTCACGTCGATAATGAGCAGGAATGAATTTGGCAATCGCATGGGGGAATTTATGTCCATCCTTCAGCATATAAAATAGAACGAAAGGTACCGTAACGATTGTTAATGTAATGTTCGTTACTACGCTGAATACAGAAGATAAACTAGTGGTTAAGTAACTAGGTAATTCTTTCACAAAATTTATGAGCGATGATTCTATCTTATCCAATGATACATAATTTTGATTCAACAACCATTGATATTGCTTAGAAGCTAGGAAATTATCGAAAAATTCTCGACCTTGAACAATATACTCTGGTAAATTATTCACCAATTCTGTGATTTGTTTAGTTAACGCTGGTCCAATTAAACTGCCAAGGATGGCAATGATCCCCACAAATAAGACAAAAATCAATAGGATTGCTAAGCCTTTGGGAACTCTTTGATTCGTCAAAAAAATGACAACTGGATTGAAAATAAAGTAAAGAAAGCCTGCGATTAATATTGGGAAAAATAATGTAGTCGTAAAGATTACGATCGGCTCAAACAAAAAAGAGATTTTTGTAGAAACGAATATCAAAAGAGCCATTAATAATAACTGTAAAGTCCAAAACTGTAATTTTGACTTCGTTTTAAACAAGTGATTTCCTCCACTCCGAAATGATAGAATTTTTTTAGTTAATCATTTTTTTAAATTAGTTTTTGTTACTAAGTGTACATAAATGCCATACTTAGGGCTACAAAGACGCAACCTAATTCAAGGGGCATGAACGTATTTATGTTGTAATACTCACTCTAATCGAAATTTCATTTTATAATATAGGTGCCAATAACCTTGATATCGATTCTTTAAAACGAAGCCATAATGAGCGCTTATGATAGTCTTCAAGAGTAAGTTGCTTTGAAACTTTGATGTCTTCAAAAAAAGCATTTGTAAGTGCATTGGCGAATTTACCATCGTAAATAAAGGCATTTACTTCGAAATTTAATTTAAAGCTTCGCATATCAATATTCGACGTTCCTACTGAAGCTGTTTCATTGTCTACGATAATCGTCTTCGCATGTAAAAAGCCATTATCATAAATATAAATCGTTGCTCCTGCCTCAAGCAACTCACCAATATAAGAATAGGTAGCCCAATATACGAACATATGGTCAGGCTTATTGGGTATCATTAGGCTTACTTTAATACCAGATAATGCCGCAATACGGAGGGCATCCAGTAAGCTTGCATCAGGCACAAAATAAGGTGTTTGAATTAAAATGGAGTCTTTAGCCGACATGATTAACTTAATATACCCATTTTTTATTTGCTCCCATTTGGAATCTGGACCACTTGTTACAATCTGCATCCCAATGGAATCACAAGGAGCATGTATTTCAGGAAAATGTTTCGGAACAAAGCCAATATCATGGTGTTTAGACGCCTCATTCCAATCGAGAATAAACACCGTCTGAATCGTGTAAACAGCTGAACCTTGAATCCGCAGATGAGTATCACGCCAATAACCGAATTTTGGATTTAATCCTAAATATTCATCACCAACATTAAAGCCGCCGATATAACCGATCCTCCCATCAATAATGACCAGCTTGCGATGATTACGAAAGTTAAGCCGCAAGTTAATAAAGGGCAATTTGCTCGGGAAAAATACTTCGATTAAACCTCCAGCTTTCCGAAACTCCTTAAAAAAACGCTTCGTTAGTCCACGGGAACCTAGTTCATCATAGAGTACACGTACTGTGACACCTTCTTCTGCTTTCAAGGTCAACAGGTCAATGAATTTTTTGCCTAGCTCGTCTTTTTTAAGAATATAATACTGAATATGTATATGATCTTTCGCCGCTCTAATATCTTCAAACAGCTGTGCAAACTTTTCATTGCCATCTGTGAAGATTTCAACAGAATTGTCTTCTGTTAATACTGCATCATTCGTTCGCAAATGCATATAAATCAAGTCTTTATTCTCTTCGGTTATCTGATTCCTGAAAGCAAATTGATTTAAATTCAATTGCTCCTGTTGATTTTTCAGAATAGCATCAATCCCGATTTTCTCGCGACCTTCCCATTCAAAGTGATGAGCACGTCGCAATGTCCGTCCTAAAATTAAATATAAGATAAAACCAGCCACCGGAAAAAAGAATAGCACAAGTAACCAAGCCCAAGAAGCGCCTGCATCCCTTCTTTCCCAAAAAACAACAAATAAAGCAAAAAGAATATTTAGTCCCAGCACAAAATTAAATAATATAGAAGTGATTTGCGCCTCTATCTCAATCAACACCTTCGAATATTTCTTAGTAAGATTAACAATACCACGCAAATACGGATAAGAAAAGTGTATCTGCTCGTACCTTAAATGTAAGGGGATAGTAGTATATACGATGATCATCTATAATAAGTTTCATTATTTTATTCTGTTAAGACTGTTTTCTCATTTAGAAAGTGTTCATCATTATGTAAGAAATAAAGACGGAGCTCTGTACACTTTAACAAGGGTACAAAGCTTCGCCATCAATAAAAATTGGTTTCCCTTTTCTGATCATACATTTTGAACACGCACTACTATTTTAGTATAAGTGAATTGTATCTTATCCTGCTACATGATGAATTTCTAGCAACTTGCCTGCAACCGCATCTGAAAGTGCTTTTGCAGTTTCAGGGACATTTGATTTTAACAGCGAATTAGCCATAGGTGCTTTCATTCCTTTTGCTGTTATATCCAGTTGCCCAGTCATTTTCGTTTGGTTCTTATCAATCATTTCAGCTCTGAAATAACCACTACCTAAGAAATTTTCATTCATTCCTGTTAGGCGAAATGTGACGATCTCTGGTCCCGACCATTCTGTAATATCCACAAGCAGTTTTACCTTTTTCTTAAACAGCCCAAAATCACTTATGAATTCCCATGTTGACTGGTTCTTTGTCATCACCGTATGTGAAATGTATCCTGGTACTAGCGGAGCCCAATTATCAATCACACTAACAAAATCCCATACCTTTTCAATAGATAATGGTATGATTACACTATGTTCACCACTCGCCATTTTGCTCATCTCCTCACAACTCTCTCTCATTACTGTATATACACAGACAGTCAAAATAGAACTAAAACCCTCAAATAGAAGCTATTTCTACTTATCATTTCTAACAAATAAAGTTCCATCAGTGGGGGGTCTTACTGCCCGTTAAGAGTTGGATAAAAAAGGTCGTATTTGTTAAGGGTATGATTGATTTGTGAGCAAAATCAATAAAAAACTTGATGGCAACGTTTGATAACATAAAAGAAAGGATGACTTGCATAAAAATCGAATGATATTGCTTAATAACCAGATCCATTTATTGAATCAACTAATATCAATCTTTCATTATAAGAAAAAGAAGATGTTCCGTAATGAAAGGAACACCCAATTTTTCACAACCTATATTTTTATCATGTCATAAAGCAGTGTTTGCTTATCTTATTTCGGACGTTCGATCGAAAATTGTTCACCTAGTTTCGAATAATTAGTACCAGCAAGTCTTGCCACTGGGTTTAATCCCAGTGCATCTATCCGGCCTTCATGATAGAGCGTTTCGTCGATATGATAGCACACCACTCTTCCAATCAATAAGTCGCATCCCAACTCCAAATCATTGCCACCTAATGGAATCGCCTGTTCAAGCCTACATTCAAAACGGATTTTTGCTTCTCTAATTCCAGGGACAGTAATCCGTTCACTTTCAACAAGGGTAAAATTCGTTCTTTCCAATTCACTTTTTTCTGGTGGCAGTTCAGCTGCTGTTTCATTTGCTTCTGTTACAATATTCTCATCGGTAATGTGAATAACAAATTCCCCTTTTTCGATAGCATTCCGTGCCGTATCTTTTTGAATACCAGCTTTACGCTGGATCGACACAGAAAGCAACGGCGGATTTGAACTAACAATATTAAAATAGCTGAATGGGGCTGCATTGATGACACCCTCATTCGAGAGTGTTGTCACCAAGGCAATCGGTCTCGGAATAATACTCCCAACCAAAATTTTATAATTATCCCGTTCCGTTATCGTTTCTGGATTCAAAGAAATCATTTGATCACCCTTTTAGCCAAAATGTTTTTGAAACCAAACTCCTGCCTCTTCTACTTCAGATCGTGTCAACTGGTGACCAAAGTTTTCCCATTTCACTTCAACCGATGCACCAGCCGATTCAAGCAGTTGGCTTAAATCTTCCGTTTCCTTCGCTGGACATAATGGATCATTCACCCCTGCGCCAATAAAGATGGGGATGCCGCTATTATTCGGTAAATCGATTCCACGTCTTGGCACCATCGGATGATGAAGGATGGCTCCTTTCAACGCTCCCTCATAATGAAACAGCAAGCTTGCAGCAATATTGGCACCATTTGAATAGCCAAGTGCTACGATGTTTTTGCGGTCGAACCCGTATTCTTTTGCTGCGTGATCAAGAAATTCATTTAATTCCTGTGTGCGAAACACCAAATCCTCTTCATCAAATACACCTTCTGCAAGTCGGCGGAAAAAACGAGGCATCCCACTCTCTAACACATTTCCTCGAACACTTAAAACAGAGGATTCAGGGGATACCATCTCAGCTATTCCCAGTAAATCGGTTTCCGTCCCTCCTGTACCATGTAAAAGCAATAAAACAGGTGTCTCTAAATTACTTCCCTTTTGAAAAATATGTTTCATCATTACTTATCTTCCTCCAATACTCTTGGGATTGCCGGTAATAAAGTTGTTTCAATAGATTCTCGTTTCTCTTCCAACCATGATGGGAGCATTAACTTACTTCCCATCGTCTCATATGATTCATCATAAGCAAATCCTGGTGGATCTGTGGCAATTTCAAATAATATGCCACCATCTTCCCGAAAGTAAATCGCATCGAAATATTGTCGATCCTTAAACGGAGTTACACCAAAGCCAAAACGACTTACATGCTCACGCCATTCTTTATGGTCATCTGAGTCATTCGCACGCCAAGCAATATGATGAACCGTTCCTACACCCATTTGGCCCCTTGGTAAAGCGATTTTCTTTACATCAATCATATTTCCAATATCTGAAGTTGATTGAAATCGTACAAAATCTCCTTCTTCAGCCATTTTTTTCAAACCCATAACTTCTTCTAACGTTTTCATTGTTTTTTCTGGCGAGGCCGATAGAAGAACAGCGCCGCCAAATCCTTTAATAGCTTTATCAGTAGGTACGCCGCCAAATGACCACCTACTGTTTTTCCCGGCTTTTCGGGCAACAAGTTCCACGTTTAAGCCATGTGGATCATGAAGTTCGAGATATTCCTCTCCAAATCGTGTATGTTTTTCAAAGGTAATCTTGAATTTCGTTAAACGTTCCTCCCAGAATCCCAATGTTTTTTCTGGTACTACATAGGATGTGATTCCAACTTGTCCGGAACCTAAACGACCTTGATAAGCATTTGGCCAAGGGAAAAAAGTAATAATTGACCCTGGCGAACCTGCGTCATCCCCAAAATATAAATGATAGGTGCCTGGATCATCGAAGTTTACAGTTTTCTTGACCATTCTTAAGCCGAGGACACCTGCATAAAAATCGACGTTTTCCTGTGGATTGCCGACAATAGCCGTAATATGGTGAATTCCAGTTGTTTGCTTTTGCATAGTGATTCTACCTTTACTCGTTAATTTATTTTCGTGTTCAATGGTTTTAATTTCGCCTCAATTTGTTCTCGTTTTGATTCCAAGAAGGGCGGTAATGCTAAAGTTTCTCCTAAATGTGCTAGCTCTTCATCTGTTGCAAATCCTGGGCCATCTGTCGCAAGCTCAAATAAAACTCCGTTGGGTTCTCTGAAATATAATGATCTAAAGTAATATCGATCTACAAATCCTGAATTTGGAATTCTATTTTCATTTATTTTTGCAATCCATTGCTTCATTTCTTCTTCATTATCCACGCGGAAAGCAACATGATGGACGCCTCCATGCCCTAGACGTTCACGTGGTAGATCATTACGTGTTACAACATGCACTTCTGCACCTGTTCCACCTTCACCTGTTTCATAGACGATTGTCTCTAATTGCCCTTCAACTTCTGACGGATAGCTTCCTGCCTTCCTAAACCCCATAATTTCAACTAGTACTTTTTCCGTTGGCTCACTATTTGGTACAGTCAATGAGACTGGTCCTAATCCAAGAATCGCGAATTCAGCTGGAATCGGACTTCTTTCCCAAGGGTTTCCACCAGCTATACCTTGATTATACTCATCGGAAACTAACACAAATCTCTGTCCTTCAAAATCTTTGAATGGAAGAACAAGACGTGTGTATCTTTTAGTGATTTCCCCGTGCCAAACGCCCTCTTCTTCAAAACGTTTCTTCCAGAAATTTAACGCATCGTCATTTGCAACACGCAGTGATAACTCAGAAATACTGTTATTACCTTCATGTACTTTTCCTGCGTTCGGAATTTCAAAAAACGTTAATTCCGTTCCAGGATTCCCCACTTCATCACCGTAAAATAAATGATACACACCAATATCATCTTGATTCACTGTTTTCTTGATTAAACGCAGACCTAATGTTTTAGTATAAAAATCAAAATTCTCTCCTGCTCTTGCAGTAATCGCTGATACATGGTGAATTCCTTTAAGTTCCATATTATCCAGCTCCTTTTTAAATATTACTTTAATTAAAATTGGATTTTATATTCTATTTTTATCTTATTTTCGAGATATGTGACGAAATCATTCATAATCACCTTTATTCAGATATCTTGAATTAAAGATAACTTTTTTTTTAGCAATTGTCAATACAACCTCTACTTTTTGCAGATTGCAAGAGATTTCATCCCCTCTGTTCCAAAGCAAAACACAAGGAATTACCTGCAGTTTGCTATACAATAGGAGTACATACTAAACAAGGAGGCTATTGATATGGCAGAACACCAGTTTCATTTACAGGCAATTTGGGAAGGTGGACGAAACGATACTGGGACAATAGAGTCTGGCAATCTGAAAACACAAATAAGCATTCCCCCTGAAATGAATGGACCAGGTATTGGGACAAATCCAGATGAAATGCTACTTGGAGCAGCAGCAACTTGCTATATTATTACGTTAGCGGCGATGATGGAAAGAAGTAAGCTGGAAAAAGAAAGAATTACTCTTCATTCAGAAGGCATTGTAGATGTAACGGATGGGGTATTTACTTATAAGAAAATCATCCATCGGCCTAAAGTCGTTCTCAAACAAGAGGCGAATGAAAGTGATCATCGTTTAGCAAGAAAGCTTGCCGAAAAAGCCGAGACATCGTGTATGATTTCACGAGCCCTAAAAGGGAATGTAGAAATTTCTTTAGAAGTAGAGATCATATCTGCACACTAGAGAAAGAAAAGCAAATAGCCTTTTTACATTCCTATTTAGAAACTTTGTCTCCACTCTAGAAACCATTTTTCGTCTTGTATAGTTTCTCACCTGTTAGCAAAAAGTAATGTTGGAGGTGAACATAATGAGTAAAATTAAAAAGGATCATTCCAAAGCAAGCCTACGTTCTTCACAAGTAGAAGGTCAAGGAACTACCACTCATGAAACAGGTTCCATTCAAGTACCTTCATCAAACAAGAAACAAAAACGCAGTTAATTTCTCTCATTCTTCTTTAATGTGCCGAAAGAACATATTTGAAAATGGCGGCTGATATATGACTGAAGGAACGAATCCAAAACATCGTGCTAGACTTTATGTAGAACCTTCAGACAGTCCTAAACTTGTGAGCTCAACAAATTTGGATCAAAATACCGACGAAGAAAATCCATATCAACAAAAAGTGGGGATTAAAAAGCAAGATTTTTTCGATCAGTAAGGATGTCATATAAGTAAATGGTCAGACCCCGCAACTGCTACATACAGTTTAAATGAAGTGTAAGTAACACTATAAACCGTGTGGTGAGTGCTGGGTCAAGACCCTTTTGGAATATCCTCATTTACAATGCTATTAAACACCGTAACCACAAATTGCCCATTAATTAATTTCTGGTAGAAGTCATTTGAACCCCATCTTAGCTACTAGCATTTCATTCACTGTTTTTTATTGTAATATTGAATACCCGTCATGCTACCTTCGTCAATCATTCGCGAATCTCCGATATCGTATGGATTAGGATGTCCCGCTTTTTCTAATAATTGGTCTACCTCACTTTGTTGTTTTTGCCAAAATTTCAGTGCTTTCGTTTTCATTTTGGAATATGCACTAACAACTTTTTCTCTATTCCTTTTCGTTGATACCATTGAGACACCTGCAATTCCGACCCCAAGCATGACATATGAACCTACGGATTTTACTAATCCCATCCCTACCAACCTCCTTTTTGATTACTTCTATATACCACTTACTGAAAAATTCTAAACAAAGACTGCATATTATTCATGCCATCAAGAATCATTTTTTCATGATTACTTTATGACACTATATACTAAACTGTTATGTTGTTACATTATGCGTAAAGAGTTATACTACTATTATGGGGTGATATTAAATGAATAAAACTGAAGATTTGTTATGCCCTCGCTTTGAAAAGGGCACACAGATACTCGGAAAACGCTGGACGGTTCTAATCGTCAATCAATTATTGAATGGACCTCAACGATTTTGTCAAATAGAATCTGCCTTTCCAATTAGCGGTCGTATTTTATCGGAACGGCTAAAGGACCTTGAGCAAATAGGCATCATTAAACGCGAAGTCTTCGCCGAAACACCGGTACGGATTGAATATTCCCTAACTGAAAAAGGAAGTGCACTTGCACCTGCTGTCAGAGAAATCCAGAAATGGTCACAAGAATGGATCGAAAATAGTAGTGAAGAAAAATGAGGATATATGACAATAAAAAGTAATCCAATACATATACGTTGGGTTACTTTTTTATTTATCCCGGTTTCACAGGCTGTATTTTTGTTTAGAGTATCATGGGAAATTAGTAGAGAATGAAGAAACCCCCACTGATTGAAGTTTCACTTTCTGGGGATAGTTACAGATTAATATGGGTATATTTTTTAAAACTAGGAACTATTATTTGATTTCTTTTTTACGGGTGGTGAAGGATATGGAGACAGTTGACTGCATCATTATTGGGGGTGGAATTGCTGGGTTACAGGCTGCCATTCAACTAGGCCGATATAATCATTCTGTTCTTGTAATCGATTCGAATCAAGGCCGGTCCACAATTACAAGGGGATATCATAATATTCTCGGCTGGCCGGATGGAATTAGCGGACCAGAATTAAGAAACCTCGGCAAGCAACATGCTGAGAAATACGGTGTTTCTTTTATTGATGATAAAGTGACTTCTCTTGAAAAATCTGACAATATATTTACCGTGCGCACCTTACTAAAGCAAATATATTTAACAAATACCGTGTTCTTAGCAACAGGATTAACGGATTATTTACCAGACTTGCCTAATCTTCAACAGTGCCTTGGGACTTCAATCTTTATTTGCCCTGACTGTGATGGCTATGAAATAACTGGTAAAAAGACCATAGTATTTGGGAGTGGAAATACTGTAGCAAATATGGCAATGACTCTTACATATTGGTCAAAAGAACTAACCGTCATCAATCATGATAATAAAGAAATCAGTGAAGAGAACCTCTTGAAATTAAAATCGCTTGGGATTCAGATTATTGAAGAACCCATTAGCGAGATCGTAGTGGATGCAAAAAAACAGCTTATTGGCTTATTGCTTGAAAATGGTGAATTGATTAAAGCCGAGCGCGGATTTACCGGCTTTAGCGGCAATCAATTAAACAATCATTTAGCTAAACAAGTTGGTGTCCAATTAAATGAAAGTAAGCACGTTGTCGTTAATCCGCGCACAAAGGAAACGAATATAATTGGGATTTGGGCAGGCGGCGACCTGATTGCACATTCCGAACAAGTGACCATTTCAATGGGAGACGGCTCCCAAGCAGCTATATGGATGCATAAGCGTTTGCTTGGCGAACCTCGCCCAAAATAACAAAAGAAGCCCTTCTTTTGTTCTAGTTCGAACTAAAGAAAGGTTTTCGAAAAGAGGGATTGTAAGTTTGACACTTTGAGTATTGGATCCTCTCAACAGTTACACATAATATCCATTCATTTTCCTTTATCTCAACAAGAATCGATCTCCCCATTTAATGTGTATATAGAACGGATATACTCTATTTCCTTTGCAATCCCCTCCCTCAAGGAAATTTCAGGATTGTAGTTCAGCAATTTTTTTGCTTTTGAGATATCTGCCCATGTGTGAGTTGGCTCTCCAAGTAGTTTTGGTAAATAATCGATCGTTGCTTTTTTTCCTGTAAGCGCTTCTATAATTGCAAGGATTTCATTAATCGAGGCCCGTTCTTTTCCTCCAATATTGATGGTCTCGCCAATCACATGTTTTTTGTAAATAATCGACGCAATAGCTTCAACACAATCCGTTACATAGGTAAAATCTCTTGTCTGTGTCCCATCACCAAATATGGAAAGCGTTTCTTCTTTCAAAACTTGTGTGATGAAGCGATGAAATGCCATATCCGGTCTCTGTCTTGGCCCATAAACAGTGAAAAACCTTACAGTTACAATCGGGATGTTGAAGCTTTTATGATAAACATTACATAAATGTTCACCTGTTAATTTTGTAATTCCATATGGAGAAAGCGGAGATAGATATGCACCTTCTGTCACTTTCCCATCTACTTCTCCATAAACAGAGGATGTGGAGGCATATATAAACTTAACTATTTTTTTATTCTTAACGGCTTCTAAAAGACGCTGTGTGACAGATATATTGTTACTCACATATGGATCAAAGTCCACCCCCCAGCTCGAACGTACACCAGGTATACCAGCTAAATGATAAATAACATCTATATCCTCTAGTAACTTTTCTAAGTTAGCTGTCAATAAATCCGTTTCAATTAACCTAAATCGCGCGTTTTTGAGCAAATTGCCTAGATTCACACTCTTCAGGTTTTTAGGTGTTGGACCAGTAAATTTGTCAACCCCAACTATTTCGTTGTTCTCGTCTGTTAAAAGCTTCTCACAAAGATGTGAACCAATAAATCCCGCTGCCCCTGTGACCAATATCTTCATGGACGGGCAACTCCGATATACGTTAAGCCAGTATCTCTAACTGCTTGTGGATCAATACAGTTACGTGCGTCCAAAATGTATTCACCTTTCATTAACTCTTTTATTTTCAGCCAATTCAACTGTTTAAATTCTTCCCAATCTGTTGCGATAATCACACAATCAGCATTCATAATTGCCTGTTCTAACTTGGAATGCTGACTGACCGTTTCCATCATTGCGAAAGGTAGTTGAGCTTTCGGATCATACGTTTGTACTAAGCATCCTAGCGAACTTAATTTTTCAATTAATGAAACGGCTGGAGAATACCTTGTATCATCCGTATTTGGCTTAAAGGCAACTCCTAATATTGCAATCGTTTTCTCTGAAAAATCATCTATGAAGGCACTTAGCTTATCAATATACAGATTAACTTGTGAATGATTGACCGCTTGAACAGCTTGTAACAACTGTGGCGTTATATTTTTGTCTAATGCACTGTGTTCTAATGAACGAACATCCTTTGGAAAGCAGGAACCACCATATCCAATACCCGCTGAAAGAAAATGGGGACTGATTCTTGGATCGGTGCCTATTCCCTTTGAAACATCCTCAATATTCACATTATACTTATCACAGATTCTAGCTATTTCATTGATAAACGATATTTTTGTAGCTAAAAAAGCATTAGATGTATATTTAATCATTTCAGCACCGTTGAGACTTGTAATGATGAAGGGTGCTTTAATTTTTACATATATTTCTTTTATGATAGAAAGGGATTTTTGATCTTCTTGTTGTTTACCCACGACAATTTTGTCTGGTTTTATCATATCTGAGATGGCAGAACCCTCTCTTAGAAATTCAGGATTGGAGACGACATTGAAAAGCTGTGGGTCTACTCCTTTTTCTTTTATCATTCTATATATATTTTCATTAGTTCCCGGCGGTACCGTACTTTTTGTAATAATCGTTTTATAAGACCTTATGGCTTTTGCAATTTCATCTACTACTGATTGAATATAAGTCAAATCCGTTCTTCCATCTGCTAAAGATGGAGTGCCAACAGCGATGAAAATAACCGCTGCTTTTTGAATATTTTCAACAATCATTGAACTAAAGGTTAATTGGTCTTTATTTTTACTTATTAATTCAGTTAAACCTGGTTCATAGATTGGAATTTCCCCGCGTTTTAATTGTTTTATTTTTTCAATATTTGTGTCTACACAGCAAATAGTGTGTCCGAGATCGGCCAGAACCGCTGCAGTCGTTAAGCCAACATATCCCGCACCTATCACACAGATTTCCATACGACATTGTCCCCTCTCTAATAATCTAAAGTTCTATATCATATTAGTGGACAATCTACAATGATTTAACATCTGCCTATATACAATGAAAGTTTCTTTTATTTCGACCTCATCCTCTCTTTAAATAAAGAATAATCACATGTTATTCTCAACTTCTTTTAACCGAAACACCATTATTCAATTATTTTAATAAAATACTTAGAAATTAGACTATTGCACTGCCAATAAGGACCACAAAATCATTTAATATTAAAGTTAATAAAAATTTAACATTGTCATAAAACCCCATTTTTTCATAGAATAAGCAATAGCATTCGAGGTGAATTAAGAAATGATCAAAAAGGCTATTATCCCTGCAGCTGGATATGGAACGAGAGGTTTACCGATAACTAAAGTTGTTCCGAAAGAATTATTTCCGATTGGTGTAAAACCTGCTATTCATTATGTCGTAGAAGAAGCCCTGGCCTCAGGGATTGAGGAGATCTTATTTATAGTTTCACAATCAAAAAATCTGATTGCTGACTATTTTGATCGATCACTTGAACTTGAAGCATTTCTTGAAAAAAAACAATCCACTCATTTATTAGAAAAAAACAAAATTCCCGATATTCATATCCAATATATTCGACAACCATATGCTAAAGGGCTTGGTGATGCAATCCTCCTAGGGAAAAATTTTGTTGGTAATGAACCATTTGCTGTTTTGTTACCAGATGAAATTATTTTTGATAAGGAGACAACAGGATTAAATCAATTAATAAAAGTTTATGAAAAGCATAAAAAAAGTGTACTTGGTCTATATGAAGTGGAAAAACACTTATTGTCAAACTATGGCGTAGTTAAAAGTGAGAAAATTAAAAATGAGATAAGTAAAGTTATTAGCATCGTTGAGAAACCTGCAAAAAATCCACCTTCAAATTTAGCCGTCATCGGTAGATATGTCTTTAACCCTGAAATTTTTTCCTATCTAGAAAGAATAACACCTGGAGTAGGATACGAAATTCAATTAACAGATGCCATTAACGAAATGATGAAGACGGAAAATTTCTTTGGTACAACGCTTCTTGGTAAGCGCTTTGATATTAGCAGATTTGAAGAATTTTTAGCTGCCAATCAATACATCCAACCATTTATGGAGTAACCCCCTATAATTGATGGCTGGAGCATTGTATATTCAATTTTAACATTCTAACAGAAGCACTTAAGTGAGTGAAATTAGTACTATTGGTTTAAAACCAGCAAGACCCAGTTTTCAATGAAAGGGCGTGTACCCAATAGAAATCGCATTGATTTGTACAGAGATGCTTACCGTTCCTTCAATTAGAGGGGGTGCTATTCAAGTTTTAATCGATGGAATAACACCTCATCTTAGTAAAAACCATCATTTAACAATCTATTGTATTACAGACCCTGATCTTCCTGACATGGAAGTAGTGAACGAGGTTAAATACATTCGTTTTCCTCGTGAGAATTACGCCTTTCATGTCGGCAAAAAGCTAGCAGAAAAAACGGCAAGCATGGAATATTACGATGTAATTCATGTATTCAACCGACCTCGTGATCTCCTGATCTATAAAAATGCTATGCCAATGAGTCGTTTTGTGTTGAGTCTCCATAATGAAATGTTTCGGGACGGCAAAATCTCTACTGAAATGGGGAATCTGGTCATTAGAGCTGTGGATAGGATCATGACCATCAGCGAATATATCGGACAAACGATCATATCTCGTTTTCCTTTAGCCAAAAGTAAAGTTAAGGCTATTTATTCAGGAGTCGATTTGCAAAGATATAAACCGATTTGGGAACAAGATGCACAATCGCGAAGGAACGAACTTCGGAAAAAGTATGGCGTAGAAGATAAGAAAGTCGTCTTATTCGTAGGACGATTGAGTACCGTAAAAGGACCCGATATACTTCTAGAAGCCATGGAGCAAGTCATCAAAAATCATCCTGATGCAGTATTAGTTATTGTAGGTAGTAAATGGTTTAGTGACGATAGAATTGACGAGTTTGGACTAAGCTTGCGAAAGCTCGCTGAAGTGTTAGGTAAGAACAAAGTTGTATTTACCGGTTTTGTACCACCAAGCGAAATTCCTTCTCATTTCCTTATAGGGGATCTATTCGTATGCAGCTCCCAATGGCAAGAGCCCCTTGCTCGAGTACATTATGAAGCGATGGGCGCTGGATTACCGATCATTACTACGAACCGAGGCGGAAATGCGGAAATTATTAAACATCTAGAAAACGGTATCGTCATTGATGATTATACAAATTCAGAAGCTTTTGCAGACGCGATTGCCTTTTTATTATCTAATAAGCAAGTAGCCAACTCGATTGCGAGAACAGGCCGGATTTTCGTTGAATCAAATTTTGGATTTGAGCATGTAACAAAACGGATGGAAGGGCTTTATGTAGCTTCCACGCAAAGAAAGAAACCTTAGAGAGGAGTCTAAATGGAAACGGTATTCGTAGTAGATGCAAAAAACAGAATCGCTCACTATCCACTAGCAGTGAAGAAGAATTATTTAATATCGTTTTAAAGTAAAAAAGCAGTATGTCAATTGAAACGGATTTTGGTGGAGTCATGATGAAAAGGATTCATTTAATAAGACCATATTATCTTTATAATTCACAAAATACATTATTTGGAAAACGTCAAGATTCATACCTCGGTTGCACTCAAAACTGATTTGGGCGAGGTTCTGTAAATGTTGATAGCAAATACTTTTTAGTCTTTAAAGCGATCTATGGAAGATTTCCGGAAAATGAGTATCTAAATGAACTGCTGAAATTCATGAAAGAGTGAGTATCCTTTCATCAAACTTCAAAAGTAATTGGATTCCCAGCAGAAACACTGCCGCCTTTTCAATTAACAGAATGGAAATCAGATTTGAAAAAAGATAGGTGTGGATAGTCAACTTGAAATAACGAAGATCACTAGTAACTGTTCAAAATAAATTTGAACTGCTATTTTTTCACATATAGATACTTTATTAATAAGATACCAGACTTCTATCACCATGCTCATTAATCTGGTTTTTGATTCATGACCAGAAGAAATAAAGATGAACAAGTCATTATGCCACCAGGATTTTGCCTCAAGTATGATTGTGATTGACAGTGACGGAATTTTTATCTATAAAATGGATTCTCTCACTGTCGATCGCCCAATTTCCGATATGAGTGAAATATTAAACAAAGATGATGAAAACTTATCACCTTGTTCATCTTTGAACGAAGGCTCAATATCTTATTCTTTAGACATGCTATTCACTCTTTATTTTATGGTCTAATATCCATAAACTACACAATGCGCGAAGCAAAATGGATACTTCAAAACATATCTCCCGATTCAACATTTGATGACTACGTTTTATTCTCACTTTTAAATGTTTAACATGAAAGTCATGCAAAGAGGAGATTTTAAAACTATTTGGAAAATAGAACCTTCAAAAAGCACGGTTTGTTTAAAACTGATTAGGATATCAATACATATTGCGGAGTTCACAACTGTTACTCTAGACTTTCTTTTTTCAAAAGGATCTCTTATTGCTGGAACTATTCCGACAGAAAGATGAGCTTTTTGCACGAATATGAATTCGCATTGTACCGTTTGATTGATGGATGTGATCTGGACAAGGATATTTGGGTAGAGGTTGATCAGATGCCTCCCCTAAAGCAAATGCTGAGTATAAACGAATAGTCGAGGTGAAACAATATGCGACTTGAAGAAGAATTTATAGGTAGAAGAATGCAATATACCGAATTGTTAAATAAAGTAGTGGTTCAGGCCGATAATCTGTTAGTTAGAGGTTAAAAAATCGATTTTCCTGACGAGGATATAAAATTAATAATTGGTGCCACAAAAATGATTTCTCTTGAGTATATTGACTTGTACCCTTAATTATAATTAAGTGGATCAAGTTCAATCTATTAAAAGGCCATTTTACTCCACTCCCTCTTCTAAGTTCCAAGAGGTTGTCCAATATACAAATGCTCAGATCTATTCCTTAATATATAGCTTGTAGGTGTATTGGGTGTATAGAGTCAAATCTATTTAAGACATCCGAAATAAATTTTTACGATATACTTTTCACAATGATAAGCCCCGTTTCTACTTTGAAACGGGGCTTATCATTATCATGATGCAGCCTTACTCACTTATTCAATGTTTCTTCTTCTTTTCAACTCCCTAATTAAGTTGCTAATCGAATCTTCAGTTGAAACTTCATTCGAATCGATAATCATCTGTTCTATGATCGTCTTTCTAACCGATTCCCTAAGCGACTCCTTAATCATATCTCTAACAGAATGAGTTTTCGTTTTATCTTTTATTCCCTGATTTTCAATTTCTTTTTCTGGTTTATTATCTAATTCTATTATAGGTTCTTGTTTAACTTCAGCTTCAGCTTCAACTTTTTTCTCTAATGTAGACTTTTGTTTATAGTTGGATTTAGTATCAGTAGGCTTCGCTTCACCTTTTTTCTCTAATGTAGACTTTTGCTTATAGTTGGATTTAGTATCAGTAGGCTTCGCTTCACCTTTTTTCTCTAATGTAGACTTTTGCTTATAGTTGGATTTAGTATCAGTAGGCTTCGCT
>NZ_JBIWFD010000001.1:1520770-1523948 GCF_044762875.1 Peribacillus sp. NPDC096379 | reverse complement strand
CTTCAATAGAATCTGCGCTTACCAAATCTTTTATGATTTCTTGTTCAACATAAATATCTGTTAAAGTTTCTGGTACTGATGAAGATGAAGATGACGTATGAATTGCATCGCCCCATACTCCAAGTATTTCGGAAGCAACTCTGTCCCACTTATAAAGAGATACAGCAAGTTCTCTCCCTTTGATCCCCATGTTTTTCATTTTAGATTTGTCTGATAGGATTTCTGTAATTTTTTCTACAAAACCAATCGGATTTTCTGGATTTTCTACAACAAGACCATTTTCATTGAGTTGAATGACTTCTGGATTTCCTCCTCTTGCTGTCGTTAATATAGGGAGTCCCGCTGCCATCGCTTCATAATGTACCCGTGCCAATGGCTCGTTCCATTGAGATGTGCATACAAATAAATCAGCCGCTGCAAACCAGTTTTGTATGACACTTGGTGAAACAAAACCTGTTGTTACTACTGGTATTGTCAATTTCTTTGTCATTGCTCTAACATAGGCAACATAATCAGTTACATTATCTTCGCTAAACCAACTACTTCCAACTACTACTACTGCTAAATCTTTAAATTTTTTTGATAGCTCCGGCAACGCCCTAATTAACCGATCTACTCCTTTATTATGAGAAAGTCTACCTGCAAACATGATAACTGTTTTGTTTTCTAAGCCATGTTCTTGACGAATTTCATTACGTACCTTTTGCATCTTTGGATGGTATCCAGGTAAGAACTGCTCAGTATCTACTCCAGAATAAATCGTAGTTATTTTCGCTGTTGCTTGTGGATAAAGATTTCGTATTACATTACCAACATAATCACTTACCGTTACAATATTAGATACTTCTTCTAATGCAGCAGTTGCTTCTTCTGGACTTATTTTGTCAGGATTGAACATATCATTATGCATGCTTAAAGTAATTTTTGCTTCAGGAGCAACTTTCCGAACTGGAAGGACCAAACGCGGTCGGTTGAAAATATGAATAAGGTCAAAGGAAGTCGATTCTAGATACTTGATGACTCCTTCTCGATAGATCTCTAATATTTGACCAGGTACCCGTACATAATGAACGCCATCTATTGTTTCCTGATTTGGAAGTGATGGTTCACTAATCCCTAAAACCGTGACGTCATGAAATTTGGATAAATAAGGGAGGTTCCCGGAAATATACGTTTGAATCGCTCCACCTAACACAGGAGGCACTGGTAGTTTTTCAGTACAGATCATTAATATTTTCATAGTTATTCCCTCCCCCTCCAATCATCTTCAATTTCTTTAAGAACTGGCCATTTAGTCTGATCTGTATCAACAATCGTTTGAATTAATTGGGTTGTTTGATCATTTAAAAATAATTCAGGTTCATATACAACTTCTTTAATATTTTTATAAAATTCATTTGGGAGTGACAAATCAATCATTAAAATCTCATATAGTTCAGCTGTAAGGGGATTAGATTCATGATAAGACTTAATCATCTCCCGAACCCAATTCACATCCCATCTATACAAATCTGCCATTGTACCACTAATTAGCTTTCTTAAATCACGAAGCGGAAGATCAAAGGCAACCCCATCAAGGTCAATAATCCACATTCCATTACTACCCATTTGACCATTTGACCAGCCATAATCCTGATGAACAAGTCCCCAAAAAGCATTTCCTTTTTTTATCAGTTCGGAATAGCTTGATTGATTAAGCCTTGTCAAACTATTTCTAGCTTGCTCTTCAAACCTATCAACTACATTCAATAAATGTGTACTTGCTGGTAATTCGTGATATACGTTAGCAATATTCCGGAACCAATCCATTTTGATGATCATCTTTTCATAACTAGATGGCCATTTATGCAGTCTTGAAGCTACTTCAGATTGTTGCGGTGGCTCATAGCCCTTACTTAAACGATGAAATTCACCGAGCGCATAACATAAATGTTTCGCACCTTCTAAATCTTTTGTAACAGGTTCTAATGGTTCTATCCACTCTGCAACGAACCATAACTTTCCTCCTGCTTCAACATAATCCTTTTCATCCTTTGTTTTTACAATCGCGGGCACTCTTGCATCTTGGACTTTAACTAAATATTCCTGAGCTCCCAAGCTAAACATACTTCTTGTTGGTCTTCTGTGTAACAATTTTAAACTTTTTGGACCAGAAGTTGTTTCAAGTTTCCAAATCGCACCGCCTTTATCTGGCTTAGTTGTTATGACCTGTATGCTATTAACAGAAAGATCGTAACTTTCAAGAACATCCTGTGCTATTCGTTCAATATAATCAGGTACATAAAATTCATGAGTTAAATCATCGGCTTCCCATGGCTCAATTATTGGGTGATCCATCATATCCCTCCTATGAGTTAAATCGTAATTTCCGCAAGAGTAAAGCGCTGTCAATTATTACTTTTATTTGAGTTCATCCTTGTTTTTGTCAACGCTTTCCAAAACAGATTTCTTCATTTCCCCCTATAATTTACTCGAAGAATTATCTCCATAGATCCTCAAAGAAACAGGTAATAGATGATGATTTTCCAAGATATTAATTTAAGTAGTCTAAAAGGATGTACCTATTTTCCGGACCAATCTACAGGATTAAATACTCTTAACTATGTTATGCTCTGATAAAATATTTGTATAGGATAGTTGCTTAGAAACAGAAGGTAATTTTGAATAATTCATCGATCATTGAAACGATTGGAAATTCTTACTTGTTTAACAAGTTATGAAATGACTAACTAGCATGAACGCTTGGCCATTTTGAAGCAAAAAAACATTTTTTGTCGAGCAATATACTAAGAACATTAAATATTCATCTTACTTAGGGTATTACAATCTGTTTAACCAGGATAATAATTAAGTAATGGGATCACCTTAAGATGATCCCACCGAAATTAGAATTATTTTTTCTTCGTCTTAGTCGCCGCTCTCGTCTGGACTTTCATCCTCACTCTCGTCTGGACTTTCATCCCCACTCTCGTCTGGACTTTCATCCCCACTCTCGTCTGGACTTTCATCCCCACTCTCGTCTGGGCTTTCATCCCCCAGCTCGTCTGGGCTTTCATCCCCCAGCTCGTCTGGGCTTTCATCCCCACTCTCGTCTGGACTTTCATCCCCACTCTCGTCTGGACTTTCATCCCCACTCTCGTCTGGACTTTCATCCCCACTCTCGTCTGGGCTTTCATCC
>NZ_JBIWFD010000001.1:1520174-1520671 GCF_044762875.1 Peribacillus sp. NPDC096379 | reverse complement strand
CCCCAGCTCGTCTGGGCTTTCATCCCCCAGCTCGTCTGGGCTTTCATCCCCCAGCTCGTCTGGGCTTTCATCCCCGCTCTCGTCTGGACTTTCATCCCCACTCTCGTCTGGACTTTCATCCCCACTCTCGTCTGGACTTTCATCCCCCAGCTCGCCTAAATTTTCATCCCCGCTCTCGTCTGGGCTTTCATCCCCCAGCTCGTCTGGACTTTCATCCCCACTCTCGTCTGGGCTTTCATCCCCGCTCTCGTCTGGGCTTTCATCCCCCAGCTCGTCTGGACTTTCATCCCCACTCTCGTCTGGGCTTTCATCCCCACTCTCGTCTGGGCTTTCATCCCCACTCTCGTCTGGGCTTTCATCCCCCAGCTCGTCTGGACTTTCATCCCCGCTCTCGTCTGGGCTTTCATCCCCCAGCTCGCCTAAATTTTCATCCCCGCTCTCGTCTGGGCTTTCATCCCCCAGCTCGTCTGGACTTTCATCCCCACTCTCGTCTGGGC